>JANQEE010000035.1 GCA_028278525.1 Minwuiaceae bacterium
CACCCGTACAGGGTACCCTCATGGGTGGTTGGGACGGGGGAGCGGGCCGGCTTGGCCGCTAACGCGTCACGCCCGAACGCTTTGTATTCGGCATGCGCGCGTGTAATGTCCCGCCGACCCGCACAGGACTGGTTTCATGTCAGCCCAAGATTTGCCGCGCCGCGCCGGCGACCGCCGGCCGTGACTCTTACGATCGCTCTTACCGTCGCCGCCGGGGCGACGATGGCCGCGTTCGTCGCCGGGCTGGCGGGGTTCGGGACCGGCCTGGTCGCGCTGGGCTTCTGGCTGCACGTGATCGACCCGCTGCTGGCCGCGCCGCTGGTGGTGTTCTGTTCCGTGGTCGCGCATATCCAGTCGCTGATCACGCTTCGGCGCGGCGTCGTGTTCGGCCAGGTCTGGCCGATCCTGCTGGGCGGGGTCGCCGGCGTGCCGCTCGGCGTGGTGCTGCTGAACCACATCGATCCGACGCTGTTCCGCGGCGCGGTCGGCGTGTTCCTGATCTTCTATGCCAGCATCATGCTGGCGATAAAGCGGATGCCGGTGATCCACTGGGGCGGCCGCCCGGCGGACGGCGCCATCGGGTTCGGCGGCGGCATCATGGGCGGCATCGCCGGCCTGTCCGGCCCGCTGCCGACGATCTGGTGCGGCCTGAAGGGCTGGGACAAGGACCGGCAGCGGGCGGCGATGCAGACCTTCAACCTGACGGTGCTGGGCTTCGCCTTCGTGGTGCAGGCGGCCCAAGGCGTCGTCACGCGCGAGGTGGGGACACTGATCCTGATCAGCCTGCCCTGCACCCTGATCGGCGCCTGGCTCGGCACACACAGCTACGGGCGGATCAGCGACCGGCAGTTCCGCGCCCTGGTGCTGTGGCTGCTGCTCGCCTCCGGCGTTACGCTCACGGTTTCCAACCTGCTGTAGCGATGGCGGTTTGACTAGTTGAATCCCGACGACTAAACGGTTGTCAGGCTACGAGGCAGCAATTGGCGGCGCGGCATGAAAGCATTCTTTCGCAGATATTGGATTTTCGTCGCGCTGGCCGTGGCGATCCTGCTGATCCAGTTCCCCTGGGGCGATCTGTTTCGGACCGCTACGCCCTAGCCGCGCCGAAGCACCCGCTTTAGCCGCGGCAGCAGGCCGTGCCGGGCGGCGGCAAGCAGGCCGCGCGGCGTCGCCGGATTGAACGCCAGCAAGCCCCACATTTCTCGCCGTTGGCCGAGCCAGAGCTGTTTGTACGGATCGTCGCCGCGGCCGAAGTCGATCTCCGCGACGCGGTCCTGTTCCAGGGCGTGACGGATCATCTCGGCGGTCAATACGGTGCCGACCGAGGTTTTGCCGAACCGTTCGTCGTGCGCCAGCTTGAAGATCGTCGCCTGCCCGCCGGCGACGAGCCAGAGCTGGGCCGCGGCCGGCGCGCCGTCCAGGAAATAAAGGCCGAGCCGGAGCGCACCGCCCGCCGCGGCCGCGTGAGCGAGACCGCGGGTGAAATCCGGATAGGGCTCCGGGTCCTTCCAGGAGGCGGCGTAAACCGTGTCGTAGGCGTCCATGGCCGCGTCGACGTCGCCGGGCTGCGTGACGATGCGCAGTTCGGCGGCGAAGTCGCGCTCCAGCTTGCGGTGCTTGCGGCGGAGGGTGTTGCGCAACGCGGCGTCCCGGCCGGCCATATAATCGTCGAAGGTGACACCCGCGGCCGGCTCGTACCAATTGCCGAAATGGAAGTACGGTTGGGTGAAGAATCCCGCCGTCGAGAACTGTTCCGCGAGGATGTCGAACAGGGGATCGTCGCGGGCGATGGAATCCAGGTTGACGATGTCGATACCGTCCGGATAGGTGCGCAGGCCATCCGCCAGCAAACGGCACAGACGTTGCGGGTCCTGCGCTTCCTCGAGGGCGGGCGCGAAGCGGCAGGTGTAGAAGTTGCTGAGCGCGGTGAGTTCGCGCGCGCCGGAGAGGAAACGGGGGTCGGCGCGCCGGCATAGCGGCAATACGGCCGCGGCCTCTGTTCCATCCAAATCGGACGCCGCGAGCACGAGGCTGTCGCCCGGATCGAAACAGGTGGCGGCGAGATTGCGAAACCACGGCAGGCCGAGATGAAAGTTGCCGGCGGCTTCCAACAGCCGCCGGTGACGGTCCGGCAAATCGTCGAAGCTGTCGAAGAATTGCGTGGTCATGCGGTCCGACGCTCAGGCGTCGGGGATCAGGTCGAAAGCAAGACTGATACGGGTCTCCGACGTCTCGAACGGAATGGTTCGGTGGTAGATGTAGGACGGGAACAGGATCAACAGCCCCTCCTCCGGCCGGACCAGGTGGATTTCGGGTTCGGCCTTACAAAAGTAGTTGTCGCCGGCGCGGCCGAACTCGATCCAGCCCGCTTTCGAGTCGGCGACGACCGTCGGCACCTTTGCGTAGTAGACGCCGCTGAGCCACGCCGCCGGATGGATGTGCGGCATCTGGTGGCCTTCCGCCTGCATCACCACCGCCCAGAGGTTGAGCTTCACCTGGGATGGCCGCTTTGCCAGGAACGGATGCGTCGGATCCGGCGGCAGGGCGCGGCGATAGTCCTCGACCGCGGCGCTGATCGCTGCCGCGAGGTCGGCGACCGGCCCCTGATCGCCGGCGGTCAGGTCGCCGGTGTGGCGGCCGAACCGGGTCGCGTGGCTGGTCGGCGACTCGATCAGGGTGGGATGGCCGAGGACATGCGCCATCAAGGCATTGTTGAATGCGGCAATGCCGGCGTAGTCCGGCGGCGGCGCGATCGTCTGTTTGCGCAGCAGGCGGCCATAGCCCAAAAGGTGGCGGGCGGCGTCGCGGTCTTCCATCTCGGTGAGCACGATCGTCTTCGCCGCGAGCACGCGGGTGTTGGTGCTGTCGGTCGCGAGATAGCGGTCGAGCACATCCAGCGCCCCGGCATTGTCGCCCTGTGCCATCAGGGCGTTGGCGAGGTTCACATGGCCTTCGGCGAAATCCCAACGGGCGTCGACCGCCGCCCGGAACGCATCCGTCGCGGCGGCAAGGTCGCCCTGCTTCGTCAGGGTCAGACCGAGATTGAGGTGGACCCGCGCGAATTTCGGGCGCAGTTCCAACGCCCGGCGGTAGGACGCCAAGGCATCGTCCGTGCGGCCCAGTTCGGACTGCATGTTGCCGTAGTTGTTATGCGCCATGGCGAAGCGCGGGTCGATCTGGGTGGCGCGGCGGTAAGCGGTCGCCGCATCTTCGACATGGCCAAGCTCGGCATAGACGTTGCCGAGGTTGTTGTAGGCTTCCGCGTCAGCCGGAGCGAGTTCGACAGTCTGCCGGTAACAGTCGAACGCGCCATGCAGATCGCCAATTTCGTACAGGCAGTTGCCGAGATTGTAGTGGGCATCGGCGACGCCGGGTTCGATGGCGAGGACGCGGCGATAGCTCGCGGCGGCGGCCTCGAAATCGCCGAGCGCGCGCAGGGCTTCGCCCAGATTGTAATGGTACGGCGCTTCCTGGGGCGCGGCCTGCACGGCGCCGGCCAACAGGGGCACGGCCGTCGACGCGTTGTCCGCCTGCAGATGCAATACGCCGAGCAGATGCAGCGCGTCGGCGTGATAAGGCGCGGCGGCCAACACACGTTCGTACAGCGGACGCGCCTGGTCCAAACGCCCGGCCTGATGGTGCTCGGACGCGGTGGCCATCAGACGATCGAGTTCCGCTGGCACTACCGGCTGGCCGGGCCGGGTTTCGGCCGGTTCGTTACCGTCCACGCGTCATTGCCTCCGAAGACCGGGCGCTACGATGTTCATCCGTCGACGCGGCGGAGGATGCCACCGACGCGCAACAGTCGCAACGGAGTCTTTTTCCGATCCCGGCGGACTCTCCTTGGCGGCGCTACGGCACATCGGTATCATCCTGCGATGCTGGAACTGCCGCTCAACGAACCGGTCGTCGTTTCCCATGTGCCTTACGTGATCCGGCGGACGGTGAAGTGGGGCGAATGCGACCCGGCCGGAATCGTTTATACGCCCCGATTTCTGGACTTCGTCGTCGAAACGGCGGAAGCCTGGTTCAAGGAAGTCACCGGCCTGCATTGGAACGCAACCCGCCGGGAACTCGGCATCGGCTCGCCCATCGTGCATGCGAGCCTGGATTTCCACCACGCGGTCTGGCCCGAGGACAGCCTGGACCTGACGGTCGAGCTGGGGGGTCTGACGCGGGCGACCTACACATTGAACGTGGCCGGGCACAACGCCGACGGCACGCTGTGTTTCCGGGGCAAGTTGGTCGGCGCCCTGACCGACTACGAGAAAATGACCTCGGTGTGTATCCCGCAGGATTTTCGCAGCCGCATGGAGGCGTATGGCGAAGCCTGCGCCAAACTCGATAACCGCGACTGACAGTTTTTGGATCACATAAATGAGCGAGCAATATACCAAGACCTTTCCGGTCTCGTGGGAGGAACTGCACCGCAACGGCCGGGCGCTCGCCTGGCGGCTGGTCGACGGCAAGCCCTACAAGGGGATCGTCGCGATTACCCGCGGCGGGCTGGTGCCGGCGGCCATCGTCGCGCGCGAACTGGATATCCGCCTGATCGATACGGTCTGCGTGATTACCTATAAGGGCGGCTTCAAGGGACAGGCCGGGGCGGACAGCGAGCTGTTGAAACGGCCGCTGGCGGACAGCGGCGAAGGCTGGCTGCTGGTCGACGACCTGGTCGATACCGGGGCGACGGCCAAGATCGTGCGCGACCTGCTGCCCGGCGCCCATTTCGCCACGGTCTACGCCAAGCCCGCGGGCCGGCCGATGGTCGATACGTTCGTCACGGAAGTCAGCCAGGACACCTGGATCCTGTTCCCCTGGGACACCGAGCCGCGGTACGTCGACCCGGTGGTCGAGCGGGGATAGGACTGCTAATCCAAGCCGTATCTGTAGTGACCGGTGATGCGGTAGCGGAACAGGATGTCTTCCAAGACCTGTCCGTTGCCGATGTTGTGCATGATGAGGGGACGCCCGGCAGCCTGGGAATACCTGTCGGTGACGATCCCGATGTGCGGCAGGGAGCCCTTATCCCTTAAGTTCCACGTGACGATGTCGCCCGGTTCATAGTCGTTCGGATCGTCCGAGCCGCTCAAGACTTTGCCGTGCCGCGCGAAGAACGTTCTCAAGTTCGGCACGCGGCGATGGTCGATGTTCCTGTCCGTCCGCGTTAGCCCCCACAGCTTCGGATAGGCGGCGAAATTCGCTTTCATATCCTCATGGACGCGCTTTTGCAGGTCGATGCCGACCAATCGATAGGCCCTGACGACGACGTCGGAGCACACGCCGGTATCGGCCGGAACGTCGCCCAGAGGATAGGCGATCCGGCGGTAGCTGCCGTCATATTTTACAGTGGAATCTTCCAGAGAGATGGCCGCTTCAACGAATTCGGAAGACGGAATTCCTTCAGCCAGAGCGATCCCCGCGAAAGCCAGGGAGCAGACGATCAGGCAGACGCGTAGACGCCTAATCATGCCGGCGCCGCTTCTTTCAATGGAGAACCCCGTCAATCCGTCAGATAGAACGTGATCGTCGTAACGATCCGAACGTCCTTGTCGATTTTTTTTGTGTCGCCGTATTCTTCGCCGGCGTCGCGAACGATGAAGCCGCCTTGCCTGGCGCTTCTTATCCGACCGACGCTGGCGCCGGCGTTTTCCGCGAATTCGGTTGCCGCGATACGGGCGTTCTGCGTGGCTTCCCGCAGCATATCCGGCTTGATTTCATTGAGCCCGGTAAAGAAGTATCTGGGCGCCTGATTCTCTATGTCTATCCCCTGAGCGATCAACTTGTTGATGCTGGACCTGACTGTCGAAACCAGTTCTACTTTGTCGGTCTCCACATCGATCGACCCCGTGAGCTGGTGTTTTTCGTCGACCAGCTTCTGATCCGCGTCGCGAAACTCACTGTAGGCGTAATCGATGACGCCTGCCTTGATCTCGCCGTCGTCGAAGCCGTTTTCCTTCAACAGATCGATGATGGTTTTTTGGTTCCGTTCCGACTTTTGATACAGCTCGGGAATGTCCTCGCTGCTGTCGCCGGCGATCCTGAATGCAAGGGTCCAGTTGGCCCGGTCCGCTTTTACGCGCCTTTCCGCCAGACCTTTCGCTTCCGCCGTGTTGAGGGCGACTTTGGCGTTATACATTGTCTGCCCAATGAAATATCCGCCAAGGGCCAAGCCTAACGCCAGGAATATACCTAGATAAAGCAGTCCAGATTGATTTACTCTACTCATATCAACCTACTAGTCTAAGTATGAAAACGCTACATCACTAGCTTTAACTATACCCACGAAGACTACGTCTTGAAAGCTCATTGCAAAACAATGAGCCCAAAACCATGGGATTGTCGGGAGTTTTCTTCAGCCCGGGAAGCGGCTGAAACGTCGGGCTAAAATGCCGTGCCCGTAAAATGGTGCGGCTGAGAGGACTTGAACCTCCACCGGGTTGCCCCGACATGGACCTGAACCATGCGCGTCTACCAGTTCCGCCACAGCCGCAACGGCGGCCCTTATACAATGCGATCCCCGGCAATGCCAATGCCTGATTACGGCTTTATTGCAGGAGGACCCGAAGGCGGTTTCGCCGAGACCGAAACCTCAGGCGCCGGCCTGCTCCATGCCGACCATGGTCCAGACCACCAGTTCCTTGATGACCTTGCCGAGCGCCTCGTCGAAGGCGGTGACGATCGGGTCCATGCCGGAGCCGGTTGAGCGCAACTCCGCCTCGAAGCTCTGCGACGCGACGATGGCCTGGCGCGGCTGACGGATCAGTTTGGCGTTGATCCGAACCCGGACCGTGGGAACGGACCCGCCGTCGTAGTACTCGGCCTGGAATTCGCGCAGCTCCGCCTTGAGGCTGAAATCGGAGCGCAGGCCGATCACCTGGCGGCCGACCGCAACGATCCTGCCGGTATTCTCGAAGCTCTCGACGATCAGGGTCTGGACCATCTTCGGCGCCCGTTCGGTCCAGCGGGCGCGGGCGAAGTATTTCAGTTCGGTCGGCGTGGGCTTAAGCGCGATCCGGTTCGAATCCAGGCCGCCGGCCGCCAACGGCTCCTCGATCACAAGCTGGAAGCCGATCTCCGGGACCTCCGTCCGGAACACGCTTTTCGGCGTCAGATTGTAGAGATTGGGCGCCGGCCCGGCGCCGGGCAGAATGCTGCACCCGGCGAACAGCAGCACCAAGGTCAGAGCCAGAACCACCGGCCGCATCAATGCCGCCCCCCGCCCACACATGTCTTGAACCCCATCGTCATTTCGCCTCGAACTCCGCCTCTCTGTCGCCCAACAGGAACCGGGCGCCTTCGGATTCCAGACGCTCGGTTACGCGCGACAATCCGGCGACCAGCAGCCGCGCCTCCGTAATGAAGCGCGAGAACTCCGGCAAGCCGTCGTTGGAAAAGTTGTTTAGCGACTCCCGGTTCTCCTCCAGTATCAGGCGGGCGTCGCCGACGAGGCCATCGATCGACCGGGTGGTTTCCCGCAAGTCACCGATCAGTCCGCCGACATCCTCGGTCAGCAATTGGTCGGCGCCGGCCAGCGAACCGCGCGCGACGGCCAAGGTCATGCTCGCCTCGTCCAGAAAGGCATTCATCTTGACCGTCACTTCCCGGATGCTCTTGGCCGCCTCGGCGACATCGTTGCTGGACTTGTCGAACGCATCGATGATCCGCTCCACAGACTCGCGGCGCCCCTCCAGCGAGGCCGTGAGTTCCTTGACGTCGCTGAGGATGCCGGTCACCAACGCCTGGTTTTCCTGATCGAACAGTTCCGTAACCCTGTCCGCAAGCAGGATGCCGCGGTTGACCAGCTCCGGCGCGCCTTCGAACAGGCGTTGAATCTGCGACGGCAGGGACGGAATGACAGCCAACTCCTGACCTTCCTTCGGCGTCAATTCGGCGCTGCCGGCAATCGCGCCGTCGATATTGACGTAGGAAACGCCGGTAATGCCCTGCAATTCCAAGCGGGCGCGATCGCCTTCCCGGATCGGGTTTTCGGAGCCTATCTCGACGGTGACCTTGACCCGGCTGGGGTCGTCGCGATCGATATCGATGTCGCTGACGGTGCCGACCTTGATGCCGCGATAGCGGACGTCGCCGCCGATCCCGAGGCCGGCGACGGAACCGCGGAAGAAGATGTCGTAGCGCTTGAACTCCCGGTCGATCTCGACCCGGGCCAGCCAGATGACGAAGACGAACAATCCCAGCATGACCAGCAGCACGAAGCTGCCGATCAGAATGTGGTTGGCCCGGGTTTCCATCGCTTAAGGCGCCTCCGGGCTCTCTGTGGCCGCCGGTTCGGAAACCTGGGCGGCGCGGGCGCGCGGCCCATGAAAGTACTCCCGAATCCACGGGTGGGTCTGGCCGAGCATCTCCGCCATGGAGCCGATCACCAAAACCCGTTTCTCCGCCAGCACGGCGATACGGTCGCAAATCGCGTGCAGACTGTCCAGGTCGTGGGTCACCATGAAGACGGTGAGCCCGAGGCTCTGCTGCAGGCGCTTGATCAATTCGTCGAAAGCGGCGGCGCCGATGGGGTCCAGACCCGCGGTCGGCTCGTCCAGGAACACGATGTCGGGGTCGAGCGCCAGCGACCGCGCCAGGCCGGCGCGTTTGCGCATGCCGCCGCTGAGTTCGGACGGGTATTTGGCGCCGGCGTCCGGCGGCAGGCCGACCAGCGCGATTTTCAGCGCGGCGATCTCGTTCATCAATTGCTGCGGCAGCTTGAGATGTTCGCGCAGCGGCACCTGGATGTTCTGCGCAACGGTCAAGGAGCTGAACAACGCGCCGTCCTGGAACAGTACGCCCCAACGGCGTTCGTACAAGCGGCGCTCCGCCGGCGGCAAGACCGCGAGGTTTTGTCCGAACACCTCGATCGTGCCGGCCGCCGGGCGGTTGAGCCCGATGATCGTGCGCAGCAGGACGGACTTGCCGGTGCCAGAGCCGCCGACGATGCCCAGCACTTCGCCGGCGCGCACCTCGAGGTCGAGCCCGTCGTGGATCACAGTGCTGCCGAACTGCGTCCTGAGGCCGCTCACCCGGATGATCGGGGCCCCGGTTTCGCCATTACCCGCCACCATCTCAGCGTCTTTCTGAAAATGCGTCTGACGACGCATTTTCGATTGCCCTGCCGGACCGCTCCTCCGTCCCAACCACCCCCACAGGGTACCCTATGGGGGGTTGGGAGGGGGGAGCGGGCCGGCAGGGCATTCTTGAACACATACTCAAATGCCGACAATGGTGAAG
>JANQEE010000067.1 GCA_028278525.1 Minwuiaceae bacterium
TCGAAGATCACCTCGTCCATCCGGCTGCCGGTGTCGATCAGCGCGGTGGCGATGATGGAGAGCGAGCCGCCCTCCTCGATGTTGCGGGCGGCGCCGAAGAAGCGCTTGGGCCGTTGCAGGGCGTTGGCGTCGACGCCGCCGGTCAGCACCTTGCCGGACGACGGCACCACGGTGTTGTAAGCGCGCGCCAGGCGGGTGATCGAATCCAGCAGGATGACCACGTCGCGCTTGTGCTCGACCAGGCGCTTGGCCTTCTCGATCACCATTTCGGCGACCTGGACGTGGCGCGCGGCGGGTTCGTCGAAGGTGGAGCTGATCACCTCGCCCTTGACCGAGCGCTGCATGTCGGTGACTTCCTCCGGCCGCTCGTCGATCAGCAGCACGATGACGTAGGCTTCCGGGTGGTTGGCGGTGATCGAATGGGCGATGTCCTGCAACAGCATCGTCTTACCGGTGCGCGGCGGCGAGACGATCAGCGCGCGCTGGCCCTTGCCGATCGGCGACACCAGGTCGATGACCCGGGCGGCGGTGACCTGCTTGGTCGGGTCCTCGCGCTCCATGGCGAGGCGCTCTTCCGGGTAGAGCGGCGTTAAGTTGTCGAAATTGACCTTGTGGCGGGTCGCCTCCGGGTCTTCGAAGTTGATCTTGTTGACCTTGAGCAGGGCGAAATAGCGCTCGCCGTCCTTCGGCGCGCGGATCTGGCCCTCGACGGTGTCGCCGGTGCGGAGCGAGAAACGGCGGATCTGGCTCGGCGAAACGTAGATGTCGTCCGGACCGGGAAGGTAATTGGCCTCGGTCGAGCGCAGGAAGCCGAAACCGTCCTGCAAGGTCTCCAGCACGCCGCCGCCGGTGATCTCCACATCCTGCTCGGCGAGCTGCTTCAGGATGGCGAACATCATGTCCTGCTTGCGCAGGGTGTTGGCGTTCTCCACCTCCAGCTCTTCGGCAAACTCGAGCAGTTCCGTGGGGGTTTTAGACTTCAGATCCTCGAGATGCATGACGGCTCCGATTGGGTGAATCGCCGGCAAGGACGGCGGAACCCACTGATTATGCTGATGAAACCAATGCCTCGCTGCGGGGCGCGGGCCTACGAGAAAAGGGGGTGTCCTCGGATGATTGGCGGCCCAGAACGGGCCGGCATCGGACAAATTAATACATGGTGGTTAACATTTTACAAGTCAACCGAAGAAATGGAGCCGCTTCGAAACGGAATTGTGATTGTCCGGCGGGTTTGTCTCAGTCGATCGGGTCGCGCTGGAGCGGCGCGGTCGAGCAGTGGATGCCGCCGCCGCCCAGCATGACCTTCTCGTAGTCGACCGGCAGCACCTCGATGCCGAGCTTGTCCAGGGCTTCCGCGGTGCGCGGCGAGAGGCCGTCCTGCATGATGACGCGGCCGGGCCGGACGGCGAGGCAGTTGACCACGCCGACATCGTCGCCGGGATGGACCTCGACGGTGCGGATGCCGCGGGCCTGCATCTCCTCCAGGAACCAGAACGGCAATTGCGTCGGGTTGATGATCGCGGTTTCGACGTCGACCATCACCAGGGCGCCGTCGATATGCAGGCGGTAGCCGGTCAGGTCGACGAACAGCGCCTCGGCGCCCTGGGCGGCGAGCACTTCCTCGACCTGGCGCGCGCCCTCCCGGTTGACCCGGCTGGAACGGCCGATCACGGCGAGGTTCGGCTTCAGCCAGACGAAGCTGCCGCCTTCCATCAGCCCGGTGCCGTGGATGGTGCGGAGGATCGGCATGCCGATGGCGGCGAGCGTCTCGGTAACCGGCGCTTCCTCGCCGCGGCGCACTTTCGGGCCAAGTCGGGTGACGATGGCGCCGCCCTTGACCCCGATGCAGCTGTCGCGCGTGTAGATCGATTTGTGCCGGCCCGGCGCGCAGCGCGTGAGCTCGACGACCTCCACGTCTTCCGCGCGCAACAAAGCGGTCAGGGCGTCGTGCTGGGCCTGTTGCTCTTCGATCGAGGGGATGGTGTCGCCGCGCCAGTACCAGGTCTGGCCTTCCGCGTCGCCGTAGGAGCCGAGATGCTCCAGCCGCTTGGACGGGTCGATGATGTTGAGCTCCTCGCCCGGGCGGTGCATCAGCACCTTGCGCAGGCGGCCGACGTCGTTGTCGCAGCCCCAGGCGCCGCCCCAAATGTCGCTTTGTTGCTCCGCCTCTTCGAAGGCCGGCTCGGCATGGGAGGGAAAGGTCTTGATGGTCATGTTGTAGCGGTATTCGAACTCGCCGACGGCTGACATGGGAAGTCTCCTACAACGGGGTTGGGATGGTCCATTCGCGACCGCGCACGGTCTCGACATATTCGGGCCAGTTGAAATGCACCGGCGCGGGGAAATCCTTGCCGAGCAGCGGCGGGATCCACTGGCTGCCGCCGATGCCGCCGCCGGTGCGCGTTTCGAACTCATCGCGGCAGCGCGCCAGCGCCGCCGGATCGGTCATCAATTCGAGACCGGTGAGCGCGATCACCCGGCCGGCGGTGAGGAACATCGGGTCCATGGCCGCCGGCACGCCGGCCAGGGCGCAGTGGCACCAGTGCGGCACGCGCTTGCCGTCCGGCAGCGCCTTGAGCGCGGGGCGCCCGACATAGAGCCTCACGGTCGGCGCATGCCAGGTGTATTCGACGTAATCGTCGGAGGTGAAATTCTTCTGCCAGGGCGGCAAAGCCTCGCGCATCTGGCGTTCGCCCTCCTGGGGCTCGATCAACTGCTCGAGCTCCGGCGGGAACGGTTCGTCCGGCGCGTCGTAGCCGAGGTTCTTCATCATCTCGCGGCCGAATTCCTTGGCCTCGCCCTCGAAGGACGGTGGCCCGACCAGCTTGAAGTTCTCGAAGGTGAGCGCCGACAGCGCATTGTTGGCAAGCCCCGGCCGGGTCTTGGTCACCCAACTGCCGGTGACTTCGGTGTGGGTGATGCCGGCAACGTGTTTCGCGTTGTTTTCCAGCACGTCGTTGATGGTTTCCGCCATCTCGATGGTCGGGCAGCGCCAGGCATATTGGATCTGACCAAGCCGGGGCGCCAGGTTGTCCGAGGTCGCCTGCCCGGTGCCGAGGATCGCTTCGTTCAAGGTCCAGCTACCGCTGTGCGGCAACATGGATTCCTTGGTGTACTTAGTCGTCGTGTACATCAGGCAGAGGGCGTCAATGGCGCCCGGCGCCCGCGCGATGGAGTGGCTGTTCTGATTGCCGCGGCGCTCGCCGGCGGCGGCCCAGGTTTCCGGTTCGCGGCATTCGAAGGTGAAGACCTTGGACCAGTAGCAGCCGCAATGGGTCTCCCAGATCGTGGTGTTCGACAGACTCGGCAGCGACGTCGGGTGGAACGAGATCATCGCGTCGAGATCGTCGTAATAGCCGTGCGAGGCGTGCACCGGCTTGGAGCCGCACATCTTCTCCGCCGGTTCGCCGAAGAACTTGATGCGCGCCCGGATGCCGTGCTTATCGATGGCCTGTTTCATGGCCAGCGCGCCGGTCAGGCCGCCGAGCCCGAGCGCGGAGTGTGGATCGGTATGGCCGGCAGCATATTCATGCACGCCGTCGCGCGGCTTGCGGTAGGGAACCGGATCCTGGGACGTGCCGGGCACCGCGTCGTATTCGGCGTAGCAGCCGATCACCGGCCCTTCCGTGCCGTAGGTCGCCGAGAAAGCGGTCGGCATGCCGGCGGAGCCCGCTTCGACCGTGAACCCCTCGGCGCGCAGCCGTTCCACATACCAGGCGGCAGAGCGGTATTCGCGCCACGAGGGCTCGTGATAGTTCCAGATCGTCATGTGATCGTCGGACAACCGCTTCTCGTTGGCCGCTATCCAGTCGAGCGCGGTCTGTTTTTCCGGGGTGATCTTGCTGGTCATGGTCGATTCCCTACGAGTTGGACCGTTGCCGGCGCTGACGCAGCCAAAGCTCCGCCAGCAGCAGGGCCAGGGTGAGGACGATCAGCATGGTGGCGATGGCCGCGATAGTCGGATCGAGGTGATCCTGAATGCCGTTCCAGATGCGCTTCGGCAGCGTGTAGATCTTGCGCGAGGTGATGAATAACACCATGACGATCTCGTCGAACGAGATCGTGAAGGCGAAGATCGCGCCGGACAGCACGCCCGGCATGATGCGCGGAACGATGACGAGACGGATCGTCTGCGAAATCGAGGCGCCGAGGTTGCGGGCCGCCTGCTCGATACGCAGGTCGAAGCGGGCGAGCGAGGCGGAGACCGTTATCACCACATAGGGGATGGTGATCAGGGTGTGCGCCAGAATAACGCCGGCATAGGTGTCGACAAGGCGCAGGTCGATCCAGAACCGGTAGAGCGCCAGCGCCTGCACCACGGTCGGCACGATGATCGGCACCAGCATGAAGCTGCGCACGGAGTCCGAGGCGCGCGTCGAGATACGCCAGCAGCCGATCGCACAGAGCGTGCCGAGTAGCACGGCCAGGGCCGTTGACGCCGTGGCGATGACGAAGCTTTGAAACGTCGCCGACAGCCAGATCTCGTTGGTGAAGAAGGCCTCGTAGTGCTCCAGCGAGAGCTTTTCCTTCGGCAGCGAGAGGTAATACTGGTCGGTCAGGGAGACCGGAAAAATGATCACCATCGGCAGGACGAGAAAGCCGAGCACGGTCCAGGCGGCGCCGAGCACCATGCACCGGCCGAAGGTCAGTTTGCCCTCGGTCATGTCGACCCGAACACCCGCCGCAGGTCGACCACGCGCCCAACGATGGCCAGAATGAGCAGGACGCAGAACAGTAGACTGGCGGAGAGCATGGTCGCCTTGCCCCAGAGCAAGGTCTCTTCGAAGGCGACGCGGATGAATTCGGAAATCATCACCACGCGGCCGCCGCCGAGGATCGCCGGCGTGATGAAGAAGCCGAGGGAAAAGACGAAGACCAGAATGGTGGCGGCGATAACGCCGGGCTTGCTGAGCGGCAGGTAAACCCACCAGAACGCCTTCCACGCCGAGGCGCCCATGCCGCGCGCCGCGGATACATAGCTGGCGTCGATGCCGCGAAGGTTGGCGTAGATCGGCAGGATGGCCAGCGGCAGCATGAAATGGACCATGCCGACCACCACGCCGAACTCGTTGCGCGACAGACGCAACGGCTGATCGGTCAGGCCGATCCACAGCAACGCTTCGTTGATGACGCCCTCGGTCCGCAACAGCATGACCCAGGCGAACGCCCGAACAAGCACGCTCAGCCAGAAGGTCAACAATACGCAGAACATGATCGCGGTCATGTGCCGCTGACGCACATGCGCCATGGCGAACGCCACGACGTAGCCGAACAGGACCGTGAGGACGGTGGTGATCACACAGATACGCGCGGTGGTCCACCAGATCTTATGCAGGAAGGCGCTGGTGAACAGTTCCCTGTAGTTGCCCAAACCGGGCTCCGGTTCGGTCACGCTGATCCACAGCACCTGCAGCAGCGGGTAGATATAAAACACGAGCATCAGTGCGACCGCCGGCAGGATCAGCAGCCAGTATCGACCGTGCTGACTCATTCCCGGAAACATGCGGTCCACCGATGCTCGTGCAGTCTTGACGATTGCGCCGTTCAGCCGGCCTGCACCTCCAGCCATTTCTCACGCGAGACCTGGTCGTTGGTCTTGCCGTTGCCGTAGTCTTCCCGATACCAGAGACCGTTGAACGGGACCTGCAGCGCCAGGTTTTCGGGCTGGCCCGGGTCGTAGGCGCGCATGTCTTCCGGCACCAGGGACGCGGCCGCCGGATTGGCCGGGCCGTTGCCCATCGCCTCGAATAACGTGATCTGCTGCTTGGGATCCTGGGCCGAGGCGATGAACTTCATCGCCGTGTCTTTGCCGGCGGGATTGCCGATCGGTACGTTCCACATGCCCGGCGCAATACACCCCTGATTCCAGGTCCAGGCCACATCGCCCTTCATGTCGCGGCGCAGCAGGTTGGCGCGCGTATGCCAGATGTTGCCCATCACGACCTCGCCTTCGCGGAACAACTGCTGGCTTTGGGAACCGGAACCCCAGATAATCACCTCGTCGGCGATTTCCTTGTACTTGGACACGGCCAGGTCGATGTCGATGGGGTAGACCTCGTCCTTCGACCGGCCGGCCGCCTGCATGCAGGCTTCCATCATGCCGTTCGGTTGCTTGCGCATGGTGCGCGCGCCGGGGAAGTCCTTCAGGTTCCAGAAGTCGGCCCAGGAGGTCGGCACCTTTTCCAGGCGTTTCTTGTTGTAGGCGAGGACGAAACTGAACATGTAATTCGCGACGCCGTGCTGGAACGCGAACTGCTCCAGCACCTTCGATTTATCGACGATGGAATAATCGATTTCCTCGATCACGCCGGCGTCGCCGAGAACCAGTGTGGTGCCGGCACCGGTATCGGCCACGTCCCAGGTGACGTTCTTCGCTTCCACCATGGCGCGGATCTTCGAGCCGAGCGGGCCGGTGCCGTCGATCACCACCTTCACCCCGGTGGCCTCTTCGAAAGGCTTGCCGAAGGCCTCTTCGTAGGCCTTCACCGCCGGCCCGCCCCAATTGACCACGACCAGCTCTTCCGCCGCCTTGGCGGAGCGGCCGCCCAAGGTCGCGAAAGCCGGAACGGCGCCTAGGAACGCCAGCGCCTTCGCGAAGGTGCGGCGGTCTATTTGGCCGCTTAAGTAGCGTTCCTTGGCGATCTCCGCGCAGTCCCGCTGAAACAGTTCCTCGTCGTCATAGAGGTCTTTTTCGTAAAGCGTTTTCTTGATGCTCATAACTCTCTCCCTGTTAGCCAGTTGTCGGACTTAAGTTGGCTGGTTTTCTCCCCAGTTATCGTGTTCTTCGCGGTCACGTATCGGCGACGACTACCGCCGCGTCGGGTTCCCACCCGATCCAGATTCGGTTGCCGATCCGCGGTTCTACCTCACAGCGCCAGGCCGGCACGGTGACGATCACGTCGCCGAGCGCGGACGTCGTCACTTTGAAGTGGTAGTTGGCGCCGTAGTAGTTGAACTGTTCGATCTCGCCCTGCATCGCGTTCGCGGTATCGGGTCGGGTGTTGAAGACCATCAGCTTTTCGGGACGCAGCGCCATGACGACATGGGCATCCGACGCAGCGCCGGCCTGCAAAAACGTCTCGCCGCCGATCCGATAGCGGAACCGGCCGTCTTCGCGGTCCGCCACCTCGCCCGCCAGGAAGTTCGACTTGCCGAGGAAGTCGGCGACGAACCGCGTGGCCGGCCGCTCGTACAGCGTCAGGGGATCGCCACTCTGCTCGATCCGGCCGTCGCGCAGGATGACGATCTCGTCGGACATCGAGAGCGCCTCTTCCTGATCGTGGGTCACGTAGACGAAGGTCGTGCCGAGCTTCCGGTGGAGATCCTTCAATTCCCACTGCAGGTCCGCGCGCAGCTTTTTGTCCAGCGCCGACAACGGTTCGTCGAGCAGCAACAGGTCCGGCTGAAAGACCAGGGCCCGCGCCAGGGCGACCCGTTGCTGCTGGCCGCCCGACAGTTCCGTCGGCAGCCTGGCGGCCAACGCGCCGAGCTGCACCATCTCCAGCGCTTCCCCGATACGGCCGGCGGCCTGGGACTTGCTCACGCCGCGCACGCGCAAGGGAAACCAGACATTGTCCTCGACCGTCATATGCGGAAACAGCGCATAGCCCTGGAAGACCATGCCGAAGTTCCGCTTGTCGGGCGGCAACGTGGTGATGCTCTTCTGTTCGCGCAGGATCTCTCCGCTCGTCGGCGCAATGAATCCGGCAATGGCCATGAGGATCGTCGTCTTGCCCGAGCCCGACGGTCCCAACAGCGTGAGAAAAGCGCCCTGCGGAATATCCAGGGATACGTCGTCGACCGCAGCGACCGGCCCATACATCTTTGTCAGGTTACGTATCGCAAAGGCCGGGACGGCTGGCGCGGCGGCAGTATCGCCGCTTTCGATCCCGGCGGGTTGCACGCTCATCGATCGCGGCTTTCGGTTTGGCAACGGTCGGCCGGATCTTGGCGCAGTCTTGCGCCATTAAGCTCCGGCAACGCATACGAAAGACTATCCACCTGATGTCCCCGGCAAGAGGTGTCAGGGGGTTAGCTTGATCGCCGGCTGCGTCTGGATAAATATTGGAGTGACAAAGTTTTCATTGATACTTGTCAATGTAAGGCCGTGAGCGCGTGTACAACTCCGATCTGCAAAACGTCGACCTGAAACTATTGCGCGTCTTCATGACCGTCGCGCGCGAGAATGGCTTCTCCGCCGCCCAATCGGTTCTCAATGTCGGCCAATCCACCATCTCCATTCAGATCGCCAACCTGGAGGAGCGGCTGGGCATGACGCTCTGCCAGCGGGGGCGCGGCGGTTTCGCGCTGACCGAAGAGGGCAAAAAGGTCTTCGACGCCGCACAGGGGCTGTTCACCCATATCGACGATTTCCGCAGCCAGGTCTCGAGCATCAACGACGAAGTCTCGGGGCTGTTGAGCGTCGGCGTGATCGACAACACCATGACCAACCCGAACTTCCGCCTCAGCGACGCGATCCGGCTTTTCAAGCAGCGCAACCGGCGCATCAATATCGACGTCCACATCGTGCCGCCGAACACGCTGGCGCAGATGATCATGGACGGACGGGTGCATATCGCCATGGGCTATTTCCCGCACCATCCGGCCAAACTGCATTGGATCTCGGTCTTCAATACGGAAATGGCGCTCTACTGCGGCAGGGGGCATCCGCTTTTCGGCATCCCCGACAAGGAGATCGATTGCGATGCCGTTGCCCACTTCGAGCATGCCAAGCGCGGCTACGTCTCGACCGCGCAGATGCCCGAACTGCACCGCGCCTTCAACTTCACGGCGCAGTCCTACAATATCGAAGGCTTGGCGCATCTGGTGCTGTCCGGCTGTTTCCTGGCCTTCCTGCCCTGCCACCACGCGAAGCAGTGGGTGGAACGCGGCGAGATGCGGTCCGTTCTGCCCGACCTCTACGGCTACCAGTCGCGCTACGAGATTGCCTGGCGCAAGTCGGAAACCTCGATGGCTGCGACGACGCAGTTCATCGACTGCGTGCGGCAGGTGACGGGGTTGATGTAAGTCTGGGTGATTTGAGCATCGTCTGGTGGCAGGGATGCTTCGAGACGGCCTTTCAAGCCTCCTCAGAGGTCGAGGCAACTCACGGATTTGAGCCTGAAACCGGGTTGGGATGTCTCGCGCATAGCCCTCGCCCCCTTTCAGGGGGAGAGGGTTGGGTGAGGGGGTGCTTGGCTCCGGTGTCGAAAATGTCCAACATCGCCTGGGCTCGATGTCCGGCCAGGCCTTTGTGCCCGCGGCTGGGACGGTGCTCGGCATAGGCACCCCCCTCACCCTGACCTCTCCCCCCGCAAGCGTGGGGAGAGGGGCTTCTAGGAGACCCTTGCAGCTTTAAACGGACAGCAGCCACCCCGCTAGAACGGCCTGGCGATCACCATGATGACGATAATCACCATCAGGACAGTCGGGACCTCGTTCATCAGACGGTAGAAACCGGCCGACCTGGTGTTGGCGTCGTTCATGAAGTCCTTCCGCCAGCGAGACAACGAACCGTGAAAACCGCTCATGATCACGACCGCCGTCAGCTTGACGTAGATCCAGCCGTTGCTCCAATCGATCACGCCGGGCGTCGCCAGGAGCAAGCCGCCGAAGGTCCAGGCGGCGATCATGGCCGGATTGATGATGGCGCGGAGCAGCCGGCGTTCCATCACCTTGAAGGTCTCCGACTGCGCCGAACCGGGTTCCGCGTCGCAGTGATAGACGTAGAGCCTGGGCAGATAGAGCATGCCCGCCATCCAGGCGATGATGCTGATGACGTGCAGCGCCTTGATCCAGAGATAGGCCTCGGCCAGGAACTCGCCCACCGCTTCCCCCTATTCCGACAGCGGGCACCGGCCGCAGGTAGCCGGGCAGATCCGACCGCCTTTGGCGGAATGGGTCCCATCGCGTTCGATGCCGGCGCGAACCAGATCGGCCAGCGCGTCGATGAAGGCCTCCCGCGTGCCCAGCGCCGGAACGCGGTAGTAGGCCGGCACGCCCTTCTCGTCCGCCAGATGCCGGTATTCGATGTCCAGTTCGACCAGGGTCTCCGAATGTTCGGAAACGAATGCGATGGGCACGACGACCAGGGCGACGCCATCCTTGCCGCCACGCTCGATCTCCTCTTCCGTGGACGGTCCGATCCATTCCAATGGCCCGACCCGGCTCTGGTAGCAGACGACCCAGTCGAGGTCGGGCACCGCCATCGCCTCCACCACCGCGGCGGCGGTTTGCTCCACCTGCCACTGATAGGGGTCGCCCTTCGCAATCACTTTCTTCGGCAGACCGTGGGCGGAGAACAGGACGCGCGGCTTCGGCCCATTGGCCGGCAGGTCGGAAAGGGTCGCCACAATCGACTGTGCCTGGGCGGCGATGAAGGACGGCTGCGTCGGGTAGCAGCAGACGACGCTGGTCGGCGCCGCAATCCCGGCGGCAGAAGCGGCACGACGCCAATCCTTGACCGACGAGCCGGTTGTCGTCGTCGAATATTGCGGATAGAGCGGCAGCAAAACCACCCGGTCAGGCCCGAAGGCGCGAACCGCCTTCGCGGTTTCGTCGGCCATGGGATGCCAATAGCGCATGGCGATGAAAACGCCAACCTCCGCCACGCCGCCGGTTTCCAACGCGCTCCCAAGCGCCGCCGCCTGGGCCTCGGTCAGTTCCAGCAGCGGCGATCTGCCGCCGATATTGTCGTAGATCTCACGCGCGACCGGCGCCCGCCGGCCGGATATGAACTTCGCCAGCAGCCAGCGCATCGGGTTCGGCACACCGATGATCGCCGGGTCGTTGAACAGATTGAACAGGAAGGGCTGCACCGCATCCGGCGAATCCGGACCGCCCAGGTTGAACAGAACGATGGCTGTTTTGCTCACGCCCGCAGGCCTGCAATCAGGTCCGGCGCCAGGAACGGATCTGGTCGGCGAGTTCCAGGACGTTCTCCACCGGCGTATAGGGCACGATGCCGTGCCCTAAGTTGAACACGAACGGTCCGTGGCCAAGGATGTCCAGAATCCGCGCGATCTCCGCCCGCATCGCCTCGCCGCCCGCCACCAGCAACTGCGGATCCAAATTGCCCTGGACGGCGCAATGGGGCTGCAGAGAGCTCGCCGCCCAGTCCAGCGGAACCGAACTGTCCAGGCTGAGGCCCTGGACCGCGCCGGACGTGGCGAAGGTCTGATACAACATACCGCTGCCGCGGGGAAAGGCGATCACCGGCACCGACGGGTGCTTGTCGCGGATCGCCTTCGCGATCGCCGCGATCGGTTCCAGGCACCAGCGGCGGTAGGCGATTTCCGGCAGGGCGCCGGCCCAGGTGTCGAACAACTGGATCACCTCGGCGCCGGCCTGGATCTGTCGGTCCAGATACGCGACCGTGGCCGATACGAGCCGGTCGATCAGTTCGCCAAATCCGTCCGGGTCCGAAAACGCCCATCTTTTTACCGTCGAGAAGTCCTTGCTGCTGCCGCCTTCCACCATATAGGTCGCCACGGTCCAGGGTGCACCCGCGAAACCGATCAGCGCCACGTCGTCGGGCAGCTCTTGGGCCAAGCGTTTGACCGTTTCGTAGACGGGAGCGAGATGCCCATGCAGGCCCTTGTCCTCCAATCGCCGGACCGCTTCGACGGTGCGGATCGGGTTCAGGACGGGGCCTTCGCCTTCCTTGAAGGCAACGTCCTGGCCAAGCGCGTCGGGGATCAGCAGAATGTCCGCGAACAGGATGGCCGCGTCCGGCTTGAACCGCCGGATCGGCTGCAGGGTGACTTCCACGGCCAGGTCGGGCGTGTAGCAAAGCTCCAGGAAGCCCGAGACACTCTGCCGCAGGTCGCGATATTCCGGCAGATAGCGTCCCGCCTGCCGCATCAGCCAGAACGGCGGGCGCTCGGCCACATTGCCCTGCAAGGCGGCAAGTAAGGGTTTGGCGGTGCTGGCCTGCGGTTGGACGCTCACGGAGGGACTCATAGCCCAGAGGCTCTTTTCTCCAAACTAATATTTTTATTTATAAAAAGGATGTAGTGGTTGTTGGTCCTGTGAGTCCCGAGGATTAGCAACGACCCACAGATTTGTTCCGATACGGTTTCCATATCGCCGTTCGAAAGCCCTGCGGTGGACGGCGATGAGAAGAGGCGCGGATTCCAATGGGTCTGATTGCGGGGATTGCGGGGATGAATGGATGGACCGTGACCGGGACCGGGATTGCTCCCCTGATTCCAGATGGCTATTCAGGGATATCCCAAGGGGGCACAACATGGCGGTCGACGACAGGGATATGGGAACGGTTCTCGCGGGCAACTCTTGGAGGCATGACTTGTCCCCGGTTCCGAAAACTTATCCCCATCCGGCAAGGCCACTGAAAGGACGGTCCGAGCGATGACCAAGTTCCATCTCCATCTGGTATCGGATGCCACCGGCGAGACGCTGGATTCCATTACCAAGGCCGCGTTGGTGCAATTCTCGGAGGCCGACGCCGTCGTGCATATGTGGTCGCTGGTCAGGGCGGAACGGCAGCTGGACCAGGTGCTGGTCGCGGTGGAGAACCATCCGGGCATCGTGCTGTTCACGCTGGTCGACGCGACGCTGCGCTGGGGGCTGGAGGAAGGCTGCCGCCGCCTGCAGGTGCCGTGCGTCGCCGTGCTGGACCCGGTGATGGCCGTGCTGAGCAATTTCCTTGGCGCGGAAAGCCGCAACCAGCCGGGTATCCAGCATGCCCTGGACGCGCAGTATTTCGACCGCATCGACGCGATGAATTTCTGCATGGCGCACGACGACGGACAGTTGCCGGACGACCTGACGGCGGCGGACGTCATCGTGGTCGGCGTGTCGCGGACGTCGAAGACGCCGACCTGCATCTATCTCGCCAACCGCGGCATCAAGGCCGCCAACGTGCCCTTCGTGCCGAACGTGCCGCTGCCCGACCCGCTGATGCAGCCGACGGAAGCCTTCATCGTCGGGCTTACGACCAGCCCGGACCGGCTGGTGCAAATCCGCCGCAACCGGCTGCTCAGCCTGAACCAGAACGAGGAAACGGATTACATCGATCCGGAGCTGGTCAAGGAGGAGGTCGCCCAGGCGCGGCGGCTGTTCAACAAGCGGGGCTGGCCGATCATCGATGTCTCCCGGCGATCGATCGAGGAGACCGCGGCGGCGATCCTGACTTTGCATCAAAACCGCCTGGAAGAACTGGCCTCGGACTAGCCTCGGCCAGGAATATCCCGCATAAAAGCAGGATGAGCGACGCCCCTAAACTGGTGCTGGCTTCCAAAAGCCCGTCGCGGGCCGCCGTCCTGAAAAACGCGGGCCTGGACTTCGCCGTCATGCCATCGGCGGTGGACGAGGACGAGATCAAGCTGTCCCTGAAGGCCGAGGGCGCGCCGCCGGGCGATGTCGCCACCACGCTTGCCGAACTGAAGGCCGTGCGCGTCTCCCACGGCATGGGCGAGGCGCTGGTGATCGGCGGCGACCAGATCATGACCTGCGGCGACGTCGCCTTCGACAAGCCGGTGGACATGGACCATGCGCGCGGCCATCTGCTGGCGCTCCGGGATAAGACGCACCTGCTGCATACCGCCATCTGCGTGGCCAAGGAGGGCGCGGTGATCTGGCGGCATCTGGAAGTACCGCGGCTGACCATGCGCGCCTTCTCCGACTCTTTTCTGGACGAGTATCTGGAATCCGCCGGCGAGCGGGTGCTGGCGTCGGTCGGCGCCTATCAGCTGGAGGGGTTGGGCGCGCAGCTGTTCGCGCGGATCGAGGGCGACTTCTTCTCGATCCTGGGCCTGCCTTTGCTGCCGCTGCTGGATTTCCTGCGCGGCCACGGCGCGGTGCCGCGATGACGCTGTCGGGGAAAGCGAAGCTCGCCGGCGTGATCGGCTGGCCCGTCGCCCATTCGCGCTCGCCCAGGCTGCATGGCTTCTGGCTGGAGGCTTACGGGATCGACGGGGCCTACCTGCCGCTCGCCGTCAAGCCGGAGGATTTCGAGACGGTGCTGCGCGCCCTGCCGAAGATGGGCTTCTCGGGCGTCAACGTGACCGTGCCGCACAAGGAAGCAGCCCTCGCCTGCTGCGATACGGTCGACGACCCGGCGCGGCGGATCGGCGCGGTCAATACGATTGTCGTAGAGCCGTCCGGCGCGCTGCACGGCAGCAACACGGATGCCTATGGCTTCATCGAGAACTTGGGGGCCGGCGTGCCGGACGCGCCGGCCGTCCTGCTCGGCGCCGGCGGCGCGGCGCGGGCGGTGGCGGTGGCGCTGCTCGACGCCGGCGCGCCGGCGCTCAGGCTGGTCAACCGCACGCACGCGCGGGCGGAAGCGCTGGCGTCGGATCTGGCGGACGCGCGGATTTCGGTCGGCGATTGGGGCGACTGGACAACGTGCCTCGCCGGCGCCGGGCTGCTGGTCAACGGCACCAGCCTGGGCATGGAGGGGCAGCCGCCACTGGAGATCGCGCTGGATGCGCTGCCGGCGGATGCGGTGGTCAACGACATCGTCTATACGCCGCTTGAGACGCCGCTGCTTGCCAACGCGCGGCGGCGGGGCAACCGCGCGGTCGACGGGCTCGGCATGCTGCTGCATCAGGCCCGGCCCGGTTTCGCCGCCTGGTTCGGGGTCGACCCGGCGGTGACCGATGAGCTGCGCGACCATGTTCTGGAGAGTCTGTAGATGATCGTCGTCGGCCTGACCGGCTCCATCGGCATGGGCAAGAGCGAGGTCGCCCGCATGTTCCGCTCGGTCGGCGTGCCGGTCTACGACGCCGACGCGGCGGTGCACGAACTGTATGCGAAGGGCGGGGCGGCGGTCGGGCCGGTGGGCGCGGCGTTTCCGGAGGCCGTGGTCGACGGCGCGGTGGACCGCGACCGGCTGTCGAAGCTGGTGGTCGGCAACGACGCCGCGATCAAGCGGCTGGAGGCGATCGTCCATCCGCTGGTCGGGCAGCACCGGGACCGGTTCATGGCGAAGGCGCGGGAGAAGGAAGAGCCGATTGTTGTGGTCGACGTGCCGCTGCTGTTCGAGACCGGCGGCGAGGGCCGGGTCGATTACGTCGTCGTGGTCAGCGCGCCGTACGCGGTGCAGCGGCAGCGGGTGCTGGCCCGGCCCGGCATGACGGCGGAGAAGTTCGACGGCATCGTGGCGCGGCAGACGCCGGACGCCGAAAAACGCGAGCGGGCGGATTTCGTGATCGACACCAATACCAGTTTGGAAGAGACTCTCGTGCGGGTGCGCGAACTGGTGGCGCTGCTGAAACGCCGTCACGACGGGGAAGAGACGGACTAGCCGATGCGCGAGATCGTTCTGGATACGGAGACGACCGGCCTGGATCCCAAATCGGGCGACAGGATCGTGGAGGTCGGCTGCCTGGAACTGATCAATCACGTGCCGAGCCAGTCCACCTTCCACCGCTACATCAACCCGGAACGGGATATGCCGACCGAGGCCTTCAACGTGCACGGCCTGTCGGAGGAATTTCTGCGCAAGCACCCGACGTTTTCGGAGGTGGCCGACGACTTCGTCGCCTTCATCGGCAACGATCCGCTGATCATCCACAACGCGGAGTTCGACTTAAGGTTCCTGAATGCGGAACTGGCCCGCCTGCAGAAACCGCCGATCCCTTCCGCCCGCGCCATCGATACGGTGCGCATAGCGCGGCAGCGCTATCCGGGCGCGCAGGCCAGCCTGGACGCGCTCTGCCGCCGGTTCGGCATCGACAATTCCCGGCGCAGCAAGCACGGCGCGTTGTTGGACGCGGAGCTATTGGCCGAGGTCTATCTGGAGCTGATCGGCGGCCGGCAGCCCGGCCTCACCTTCGCGCAACAGGCGGGCGAAGCCGAGACCGTGGTGGAGCGGCAGGCACGGCCGCCGCGGCCGCATCGCGCAAGCGATGCGGAACTGGAAGCGCACGCGGACTTCCTCGAGAAACTGACGGACCCGATCTGGCGTCGCTGAGGCGGGCGAGCGGTCGCCTACTAAGCCTGTTGCTGGGCCGGCTGTGCGTCCGCGCCGTCGCCCTCGGGCTTTTCCCCGGTGGTGCGGTGACGGCGATACAGGTCGGCGAAATCGATCGGTTCCAGGAACAGCGGCGGGAAGCCGCCGTCCCGCACGGCATCCGAGACGACGCGCCGGGCGAACGGGAAAATCAGCCGGGGGCACTCGACCAGACAGACCAGCTCGTGATTTTCCTTCGGGATGTTGTGCAGGGTGAAAATGCCGGCATAGATCAGTTCGACCACGAACACAGAGTTTTCGCCGCGCTTGGCGGCGGCGTTGATGCGGAGCGCGGTCTCGTAGACATTTTCGGCCACCGGACGTGCCTGCACGTCCACATTGACCTGGATCTGCGGATGGCCTTCCTGCTGCGTCAGGCTCTGCGGGGCGTTCGGATTCTCGAAGCTGAGGTCCTTGACGTACTGGGCGTTGATCGAAACCTGCGGCGGACCGCCTTCCGGAGCCTTGGCACCGACACCAGCCATGTCGCCACCGCCTGCCTGATCTTCAGCCATCTTCTTTCTCCCGTCTGCCTATGGCCAACCGCTAACACGGATGGCACGGCGGTACAACCGATCTTGCCGTGATGCGTCAGCGGCGGCCCCAGCGGCTGTCCGTCGGTGGCGGAGGCTCGGGTTTGTCGCCTTGGTCGGGCTTCTCGTCGACCTCCGAAAACTCGCCGTCGATTATCCGGCCGTCTCCGTCGCCGCGGCGGTGGCCGCCAGGCCCGCCATGGGGCCGCCCGTCCACCCAGACCTTGCCGGAGGCGAGGAAGCGCTGTGCCAACCAGTGCCCGATAGCCCGGCGGAATGCCGGCACGAACAGAAGGATGCCGATCGTGTCGGTAACGAAACCGGGGGTCAGCAGCACGGCTCCGGCAACCAACAGGCAGAGGCCGTCGAAGACTTCGGCGACCGGCATCACCCCGCGATCGAGGCTGTCGTGGACGCGCGCGAGGACGCCCAGCCCCTGTATGCGCAGCAGCAAAGTCCCGGCCACGCCGGTCAGGAGAACGATGGCGATTGTGTTCCAGGTGCCGATCCGGCCGCCGACCTCGATGAAAACCCAGATTTCAAGGAGGGGTACGCCGACCAGCGCGAGCAAGATATAGAGAGCCAAGCTTGTTATAATCCCTTCAAGCGCCTACTTTATTAACTGGTGTTTGGTATTGGACAGTTCCATAGTGGTCCGACGGTCACGTAAAGCGTGGCGGCACGGGTTTAGCAACCCGGACAAAACGCAGAATCCGATCGACAGATGATCGGCCCTGACGATGCGCCTTTGGCGCTGCCGGTTTTGCCCTTTCAGCAGAGCTCTATGCGCCGCCTAGTGAGGAATTATGGGCGAAGGCTTTAACTTTCTCGACATTATTCTGCTTGCAATGGTGGCGGCGTTCATCTTGCTGCGCCTGCGCAGCGTGCTCGGCCGCCGGACCGGGCACGAGCAGCAGAACCCGAGAACGAGACTCGACTCGCCCGGCGGAGATACGCATCGTGACGATAATGTGATCTCGCTGCCCGACCGGGACGGCGAGCCGGATCGGCGCGCCACGGCTCCCGAGCCGGAAGACGACACGCCGTTGGGCGCCGCGCTGACCAAAATCGCGCTAGCCGACCGCAGCTTCGATAAGACGCAATTCCTGGAAGGCGCGCGCGCCGCTTACGAAATGATCGTGACCGCGTTCGCGGCCGGCGACCGTAAGGCGCTCACCCAGTTCCTCTCGGACAAGGTCATGGAGAACTTCGGCAGCGTCATCGACCAACGGGAACAGGCCGGGCAGACCCAGGAAACCACGCTGGTCGGCATCAAGTCGGCCGAGATCATGGAGGCCGAGCTGGATGGCCGGACCGCCGAGATCACCGTGAAGTTCGTCAGCGATATGATTTCCGCGACCAAGGACTCGTCGGGTGCGGTCGTGGCGGGCGATGCTGCGAAGGTCTCGCCGGTCACGGATATCTGGACGTTTTCCCGCAATACCCGGTCGCGCGATCCGAACTGGGCCTTGACCGCGACTCGCAGCTCCAACTGACGCCGATGATCCACCGGGCCGGACTGGTCGCTGCCGCTGTTCTGGTAGCGGCGATTGGCGCCGCTGCGGTTTTTTGGTTCTGGCTGGAAGCCGAACCGGACGAAGATCGGCTGGTCCTGACGCCGGGCCGGTTTGCCGATCTGTCGGGCTGGGCCGACGACGACCCGACGGACGCGCTGGCCGCCTTCCTGAAATCCTGCAACCGCTTCGGTCCGAAACCTGACGACGCGGCGATGGGTGGGACCGGTTACGCCGGAACCGTCGCCGACTGGCGCCCGGCCTGCGATACGGCGGCGGCGATGTCCGCCGGCGTTGCCGGCAACGATCCGTCGGCGGTGCGGACATTCTTCGAACAGGCGTTCGTGCCCGTACTTGCCGCCAACAATCGTGAGGAAGAAGGCCTGTTCACCGGTTATTACGAGCCGAGCCTGAACGGCAGCCGGGCGCGGCAGGGGCCTTTTCAGGTGCCGCTGCATATACGGCCGCCGGACCTGATTGCGGTAGACCTCGGCAAGTTCCGCGAGGACCTGCGCGGGCGTCGCATCGCAGGGCGGATCCAGGGCGGCGATCTGGTGCCTTACGCCGACAGAACGGCGATAGAAACCGGGGCGCTGGCCGGCCGCAGCCTGGAACTGGTCTGGGTCGACAACCCTGTCGATGCGTTCTTCCTGCATATCCAGGGCTCCGGGCGCGTGCAGTTGCAGGATGGCGATGTCCTGCGCGTCGGTTATGCCGGGCAAAACGGACATCCGTACGTTTCCATCGGCCGCGCGCTGATCGACCGCGGCGCCGTGCCGCGCGAGGAAATGTCGATGCAGAGTATCCGCCGCTGGCTGGCCGATAATCCGGATGGGGCCGCGGACCTGATGCGCGAGAACCCGTCTTATGTGTTCTTCCGGGATCTCGGACCGGACGGGCCGCTCGGCGCGCAGGGCGCGGTGCTGACGCCGGAACGCAGCCTGGCGGTCGACCGCAAGTTCCACGCCCTTGGCGTGCCGGTCTGGTTGGACGGCGCGGCGCCGACGGCGGACGGCCAGGCCGAGCAACCGCTCCGCCGCCTGATGGTGGCCCAGGATACCGGCGGGGCGATCCGCGGACCGGTGCGCGGCGATGTCTTCTGGGGCCACGGCGAGGATGCGGCCTCGATCGCCGGGCGAATGCAGCACGAGGGACGGCTTTGGTTTTTGCTGCCGCGCGATGTGGCCGCGAGGCTGACGCCGAGCGGTTGAGCCTGAGGCCGCGGCCCTGACTCAAGCCCCTCTCCCCCTCAAGGGGGCGAGGGCTTTAGGCCGTGCCGCCGGCACAAGGGCCGCTGGTTTTGGCTTCGGACCCGCCCTATATTGCTGGCCGTTGCAATCGCCGCCGGGAGGGAGGACCGAATGAGCGAGCCGAAAAGGGTCGGCCTGTTTGTCACCTGCCTGGTGGATTTGTTTCGGCCGAGCGTCGGCTTCGCCGCGGTCCGGCTGCTGGAGGCGGCGGGTTGCGAGGTCACGGTGCCGTCAGTGCAAACCTGTTGCGGCCAGCCGGCCTACAACTCCGGCGACAGCGCGGATACACGAGACATCGCGCGTGGCGTAGTCCGCGCTTTCCGGGACTTCGACTATGTGGTTGCGCCGTCCGGCAGTTGTGCGGGCATGATCGTCAAGCACTATCCCGAATTGTTTCGAGACGACCCGGCGATGGCGGCCGAGGCCGAGGAACTGGCCGGCCGGACGCACGAACTGGTGTCTTTCCTGACCGACGTTTGCGGCGTGACCTCGGTCCCCGGCAAGTACGACGGCACGGTGACCTATCACGATTCCTGCAGCGGCCTGCGCGAGTTGAAGGTCAAGCAACAGCCCCGCGCGCTGCTGGCGACGGTCGACGGCCTCGACCTACGCGAACTGCCGGGGGCGGAGACCTGCTGCGGTTTCGGCGGCACCTTCTGCGTCAAATACGCGGACGTTTCGGTGGAAATCGTCGGACGCAAAAGCGCCGATATCCGGGCTTCGGGCGCCGACGCGCTGCTGGCCGGCGATATGGGTTGCCTGCTGAATATGGCCGGCCGGCTGAAGCGCGAGGGATCGGATATCGAAGTGCGCCATGTCGCCGAAGTGCTGGCCGGCATGCTGAACCAGCCGGCGATCGGCGACGGCCAGTCCTGACGGCCGATTAAGGGACAGACGCGATGCAACCAACCAGCCATGCCTTCAAGCAGAACGCCAAGCGGGCGATGGTCGACACGCCTTTGCAGGAATCCTTAAGGCGGCTGGAGACGGGCTTCACCGCCGCGCGGCAGGCGGCGGCCGACGGACTGCCGGAATTCGAAGACCTGCGCGACGAAGCGCGCGGCATCAAGAACCATGTGCTGGAACATCTCGACCTCTATCTGGAGCGGTTCGAAAGCCGAGTGACCGAAAAGGGCGGCCAGGTGCATTGGTGCGAGACCCCGCGCGACGCACGCAACGCGATCCTGGAGATCTGCCGCAAGGTTGGGGCCCGGACGGTGACCAAGGGCAAGTCGATGGTCGCAGAGGAAATCGCGCTGAACCCGTTCCTGGAAGAGAACGGGATCGAGCCGGTCGAGACGGACCTCGGCGAATACATCATCCAACTGGCGGACGAACCGCCGAGCCACATCATCGGACCGGCGGTGCACAAGACCAAGGACCAGGTCTCCGACCTGTTCCACGAGCATCATCAAAAATACGGCAAGACCGAGCGGATCGAGGAGCCGGAGGCTCTGGTCGCCGAGGCACGGGAGATCCTGCGCCAGAAATATTTCGACGCCGATGTCGGTATCACCGGCGCGAACTTCCTGATCGCCGAGACCGGCTCGACCGTGATCGTCACCAACGAGGGCAACGGCGACCTGACCCAGATGCTGCCGCGTATCCATATCGTGGTCGCCAGCCTGGAGAAGATCGTGCCGACGCTGGAGGACGTCTCGACCATCCTGCGCGTGTTGGCGCGGTCGGCGACCGGCCAGGAGATGTCCGTCTACACCACCTTCTCGACCGGGCCGAAACGGCCGGAAGACCTGGACGGGCCGGACGAATTCCACGTGGTGCTGCTGGACAACGGGCGGAGCGAGATGCTCGGTACCGAGCTTCAGGAGCTGCTGCGCTGCATCCGCTGCGGCGCCTGCATGAATCACTGTCCGGTCTATCACGCGGTCGGCGGCCATACCTACGGCTGGGTCTATCCGGGGCCGATCGGGGCGGCGCTGGACCCGCACCTGATCGGGCTGGAGGAAGCGCGGCATCTGCCGAATGCGTCGACCTTCTGCGGCCGGTGCGAGGAAGTCTGCCCGATGCGGATCCCGCTGCCCAAGATCATGCGGCATTGGCGCGAGCAGGCATTCGAGCACCATGTCTCGCCGTCGCCGGAGCGGTTTGCGATCCGGCTATGGGCGGCAATCGCCAAGCGGCCCATGCTTTATCATCTCGGCACCCGGATCGCGATGGCGGTACTCGGCAGGCTCGGGCGGCGGCGCGGGCGGTTCGCCAGCCTGCCGCTTGCCGGCGGCTGGACCGGGGGACGCGACCTGCCGGCCCCGGAGGGGCGCACCTTCCAGGCGATGTGGGCGGCGCGCGGCGGCCGAACCGGCCGATGAGCGGGCGCGAGCGCATCCTCGGCAATCTCAAGCGGTCGCTCGGCCGCGACGGGTTGGACGTCAACGCCGTCGCGGCGGTCGAGCGGCGGCTGGCGTCGCGTAACGCCAACCTGGTGCCGAAACGGGCGGCGCGGCCCCATGCCGAGCAGGTCGACCTGTTCATCGAGAAGGCAACGGCGTTGGATATCACGGTCGCGCGGGTCGGCGGACTCGCCGACGTGCCCGGCGCAATCTCGGATTATCTCGCCGAGCACAACCTGCCGAGCGAGATCAAGATGGCGCCGGACCCCGCCCTGGACGGGGTGCCGTGGGCCGACCGGCCGATGCTGAAGATTACGCGCGGGCGTGCGGAGATCAGCGACGCCGTCGGGGTCACGCCGGCGTTTCGCGCAATCGCCGAAACCGGCACGCTGGTCACCGTCTCATCCGCCGACCGGCCGGCGACGCTGAACTTCGTGCCGGACGACCATGTGGTCGTGCTCAACGCCTCCCAGGTAATCGGCACGATGGAGGATATGTGGGCCGGCCTGCGCGCCGACAGAGGCGACGGGGACATGCCGCGCACCGTGAACATGATTTCCGGCCCGTCGCGCACGGCGGACATCCAGCTCACCCTGATCAAGGGCGCGCACGGGCCCCGCCGCCTGCATATCGTCCTGGTCGACGATGGCGCCGCCTAAGCGACCGCTGACGCCGGAAGAAAAGCGTCTCTGGGGCCTGGTGACCGGCGACGTCGAACCGCTGCCGGAGAAGGACCGCGCACCGCCGGTCAAGACACGGAAGGCAACGCCCAAGGCCGAGACGCCGAAGAAGAAAGCCGAAAAGCTCAAAAAGTCGGCGAAGCCGCCGTCCAAACCGGCAGTCCAACCGCAGCCGGCGCAACCGGGCAAGACGCCCGGGCTGGACCGGCGCAACGCCGAGCGACTGCGCCGCGGCCGGATGAAGATCGATGCGCGGCTGGACCTGCACGGCATGACCCAGGCCGAGGCGCACGGGTCGCTGAACCGGTTTCTGGCCGACAGCGCCGCGGCCGGGCGGCGTTGCGTGCTGGTGATTACCGGCAAGGGCTCCCGGCCGCGCGACGACGACCTGCCGATCCCGGCCAGGACCGGGGTCTTACGCGACGCGGTGCCGCGCTGGCTGGCGGAACCGGCCAACCGGCCGTTGATCGTCGCGACCCAGCCGGCGGCGCCGCAGCATGGCGGCAGCGGCGCGTTGTATGTGCTGTTGCGCCGCAAGAGATCGTAACGGTGGTGAAATGACTCCTTTCGGCGAGCGGGTTCGGGTTTTGCGGCGGGAACGCGGCGTTACCCTGAAGCAGATGGCCGCCGACCTGCAATTGTCGCCCGCCTACCTTTCCGCGCTGGAGCACGGCCATCGCGGCCGGCCGACCTGGTCGCTGGTGCAGCAGGTGGTCGAGTATCTCAACATCATCTGGGACGATGCCGAGGAACTGCATCGGCTGGCCGGGCTGTCGCATCCGCGGGTGGTGATCGACACGTCGGGCCTGAGCCCGAAGGCGACGGAACTGGCCAATCGCCTGGCCCGGCAGATCCGGGAGTTGCCGGAAGAGAAGATCGACAGCCTGCTGAACGCGATACCGTCGGCTGAGGAGTAGGATTTGTGGTTTCGGTTGCCAGGCCCAGACACTGCGGTCATTCCGGCGGAAGCCGGAATCCAGAACCGAGGCTGAACCTGGATTCCGGCCTCCGCCGGAATGACGACATCGTGGGTGGCGATTCTGGTGCTTTTCCGCCGAACCGCTAAAGAATGAACTTCGACAGGTCCGCGTCCATCGCCAGGTCGGCGACATTGTCGCGGACATATTGGGCGTCGACGGTCACGGTTTCGCCGGACCGGTCGGTCGCCGTGAAGCTGATCTCCTCCAGCACCTTTTCCAGGATGGTGTGCAGGCGGCGGGCGCCGATGTTTTCGACCGCTTCGTTGACCTGCACGGCGAGGCTGGCGATTTCCTCGATCGAGTCGTCGGTGAAATCCAAAGTCACCTCTTCGGTCGCCATCAGCGCCTTGTACTGCTTGATCAGGCTGGCTTCCGTCTCGGTCAGGATGCGTTTGAAGTCGTCCTTGGTCAGCGCGCGGAGTTCGACGCGGATCGGCAGGCGGCCCTGCAGTTCCGGCAGCAGGTCCGACGGCTTGGCCAGGTGGAACGCGCCGGAGGCGATGAACAGCACATGGTCGGTTTTCACCGTGCCGTGCTTGGTGGTGACCGTGGTGCCCTCGATCAGCGGCAGCAGGTCGCGCTGCACGCCCTCGCGGCTGACGTCAGCGCCCTGGCGTTCCGACCGGGCGGTGATCTTGTCGATCTCGTCCAGAAACACGATGCCGTTCTGCTCGACCGACTGGATCGCGTCCTCGACCAGGCTCTCCTGATCGAGCAGCTTGTCGCTCTCCTCCTGCATCAGCAGGTCGTAGGACTCGCTGACCGGCATGCGCCGGCGCTTGGTGCGGCCGCCGAACGCCTTGCCCAGCATGTCGTTCAGGTTGACCATGCCCATCTGCGCGCCCGGCATGCCGGGGATGTCCATGGTCGGCAGCGACAGGCCGGCGCTGTCCTGGAACTCCAGCTCCACTTCCTTGTCGTCGAGCTGGCCCTCGCGCAGCATCTTGCGGAATTTCTGGCGGGTGTCCTCGCTGGCTGTCTCGCCGACCAGCGCGTCGAGCACCCGGTTCTCGGCGTTGATCTCCGCCTTGGCCGAGACTTCCTTGCGCTTCTGCTCGCGGATCATGGTGATGGCGACTTCGACAAGGTCGCGGACGATCTGCTCCACGTCGCGGCCGACATAGCCGACCTCGGTGAACTTGGTCGCCTCCACTTTCATGAACGGCGCCTGCGCCAGCCGGGCCAGCCGGCGGGAGATCTCGGTCTTGCCGACGCCGGTCGGGCCGATCATCAGGATGTTCTTGGGCAGGACTTCGTCGCGCAGCTCTTCGGGCAACTGCTGACGGCGCCACCGGTTGCGGAGCGCCACGGCAACGGCGCGCTTGGCGTCGCTCTGGCCGATGATGTATCGGTCCAGTTCGTGCACGATCTCGCGCGGGCTGAATTCGGTCATTCTGTCAGATGCTTTCGATAACCAGGTTTTCGTTGGTGTAGACGCAGATATCGGCGGCAATCTGCATGGCGCGCCGCGCGACCTCCTCCGCGTCCATGTCGGGGCGGTCGATCAGAGCCCGGGCCGCGGCCAGGGCGTAGTTGCCGCCGGAGCCGATGCCGATCAGGCCGTCTTCCGGCTCCAGCACGTCGCCCGTGCCGGTCAGCACCAGCGAGACCTTCTCGTCGGCGACGGCCATCATGGCTTCCAGCCGGCGCAGGTAGCGGTCCGTCCGCCAGTCCTTGGCAAGCTCGACGCAGGCCCGGGTCAGTTGGCCGGGATGCTTCTCCAGCTTGGCTTCCAGCCGTTCGAACAGGGTGAAGGCGTCGGCGGTGGCGCCGGCGAAACCGGCGATGATGCCGCCGCTGCCGATCTGCCGAACCTTGCGCGCGTTGGCCTTGATGACGGTCTGACCAAGCGTCACCTGGCCATCGCCGGCGATGATCACCCTGCCGTCCTTGCGGACCGATAAAATAGTCGTGCCGTGCCAACTCGGGATGGCGGCTTCGCTCATGGTTCCTCGCGGTGAGTTCGGGGTCGGCCAAAGATCGGGCGCCGAGTCCACGATGTATGCATTGGCCCGGCCGGGTCAAGGCCGGGCGGATTTCGTCCCTAGGGTGCGCAGACCAATCTAGCCTTGCCAAGGGGATTCCTGCTATATCCGCGCGTCGCCCGATGGCGGCGGTGAGTTACGGAGGGCGCCATGCGCCAGGCCAGCTATCAGCGGAAGACCAAGGAAACCGAGATCAGCGTTTCGCTCAATCTCGACGGCACCGGCGTTTACGAAATCGCGACCGGGATCGGCTTCCTCGACCATATGCTGGAGCAGTTGTCGCGGCACAGCCTGATCGACCTGACGGTCAAGGCCAAGGGCGACCTGCATATCGACTTTCACCACACCACCGAGGATACGGGGATCGCGATCGGCACCGCGGTGGCCGAGGCGCTCGGCGACCGCACCGGGATCACTCGTTACGGCAGCGCAATGAGCCCGATGGACGAGACGCTGACGCGGGTCGCGCTGGATATGTCGAACCGGCCCTATCTGGTCTGGAAGGTCGATTTTTCACGGCCCAAATTGGGCGAAATGGATACCGAGCTGTTTAAGGAATGGTTCCAGGCCTTTGCCCAGGCGGCCGGCATCACGCTGCATATCGAGACCCTGTACGGCGAAAACAATCACCATATTGTCGAATCCTGCTACAAGGGCCTCGCCCGTTCGCTGCGCCAGGCGCTGGAGATCGACCCCCGCAAGGCCGACGCGGTGCCGTCGACCAAGGGCGTGCTCGGCGGCACGATGTAAGGACCGTTGCGTAACCGGATCGAGTTTCGAGACGCGTTGAGATGACATTGTCGGTTGCCATCATCGATTACGGATCGGGCAATTTGCGGTCGGCCGCCAAGGCGTTCGAGCGCGCCGGCGCGGAGGCCGGCATATCCATCGCGGTCCATGTGACCGGCGACGCCGACCGGGTGGCCAAGGCGGACCGCATCCTGCTGCCGGGCGTCGGGGCGTTCGCGGACTGCATGGCCGGCTTGACCGCGTTGGACGGGATGGTCGATGCTCTGGAGCATTCCGTGCGCCGGGCCGGCACGCCTTTTCTGGGCATTTGCGTCGGCATGCAGCTGATGGCGACCCGCGGGTTGGAGCACGGAGAGCATCGCGGCCTGGGCTGGATCGACGGCGACGTAACGCTGATAGAACCGCTGGACAGGGGCTTAAAAATTCCCCATATGGGGTGGAACGAGCTCCAAATCCTTGCACCGCACCCAGTCCTGGCCGGGATCAGCGATGGCGACCACGCGTACTTCGTCCATTCCTATGGCGTGCGTGCGGCGAGGGACGATGTTGTGAAATCGGAAGTAGAATACGGCGGACCGCTAACCGCCATCGTCGGTTGCGATAACATGGTCGGAACCCAGTTTCACCCGGAGAAAAGTCAGGCGACCGGGCTGAAGCTGATTGCGAACTTCCTCGCCTGGCGGCCTTGAGGCCTGGAACAGTTCGTTGCGAGATCCCGGGGGGATTATGAACAGAGGCGTTAGCACCCAAGTCGAGTTGCTCGATCAGTTTGAAGACGACGACCTGGAAGCCCTTTGCGAAGCCACCAACCAGGCGATCCTCGACGGCAACGGCTTCGGCTGGCTGAAGCCGCCGCGGCGCGCCGTGCTGGAGAGCTATTGGAAGGGCGTGCTGCTGGTGCCTGAGCGGGAACTGTACGTCGCACGCCTGGACGGTCAGATCGTCGGCTCGGCGCAACTGGTCAAACCGGCGCGCAACAACGAAGCCCGCGCCCATGTGGCCGAACTGTCGACGTTTTTCGTGGCGCCGTGGGCGCGCGGGCTGGGCCTGGCGCGTGGGCTGCTGCGCGCGGTCGAGGACGCGGCGCGGGCGCATGGCTTCCAGATCATCGATCTCGACGTGCGGGCCAGTCAGGCGGCCGCTATCCAGCTTTACGAGGAAGCCGGCTTCGAACGCTGGGCGATCAAGCCGAAATACGCCCGGGTCGACGACCAGTATGTCGACGGCTACTTCTACACGCTGGATCTCTCCAAACCGGCCAAGGCGCGGGCCCGGCGCCGCAACGAGGCAGCCGCGGCCGAGCCCACGGCGTGAACCTCTACCCCGCGATCGACCTGAAGGACGGTAACTGCGTCCGGCTGCTGCGCGGCGACATGGCTGAGGCCACGGTGTTCAACGACGATCCGGCGGCGCAGGCCCGGGCGTTCGCGGCGGCCGGCTTCAAATGGCTGCACCTGGTCGACCTGAACGGCGCCTTCGCCGGCCAGCCGGTCAACGGCGCCGCGGTCGAGGCGATCGTCGGCGCGATCGACATTCCCTGTCAGTTGGGCGGCGGCATTCGCGACCTCGCCACCATCGAGCAATGGCTGGAGAAAGGCGTCAGCCGGGTGATCCTGGGCACGCTGGCGGTGCGCGACCCGGATCTGGTCAAGGAGGCCTGCCGCCGGTTTTCCGGCCGCGTGGCGCTCGGCATCGACGCGCGGGACGGCCGCGTGGCGGTGGAGGGCTGGGCCGAGCAGTCGGATATCGAGGCGGTCGATCTGGCGCGGCGTTTCGAGGATGCCGGCGCCGCGGCCATCATCTACACGGATATCGACCGCGACGGGGCCATGCAGGGGGTCAATGCCAAGGCCACGGCGGCGCTGGCGCGGGCCGTGTCGACGCCGGTGATCGCGTCCGGCGGCGTGTCGTCCCTCGCCGATCTGAGTACCTTGGCGGCGGCGGCCGGCGTCGAAGGTGCCATTATCGGCCGCGCGCTATACGATGGCAGCATCGATCCCAAACAGGCCCTGGACCTGGTCGCCGCCTGACATGCTGAAAGCCCGCGTTATCCCCTGCCTGGACGTCAAGGACGGCCGCGTCGTCAAGGGCGTGAACTTCGTCGACCTGCGCGACGCGGGCGACCCGGTCGAGCAGGCGAAGCTGTACGACGAGCAGGGCGCCGACGAGCTGTGCTTCCTGGACATCACCGCCAGCCACGAGAACCGCGACATCATTTTCGACGTGGTCGCGCGGACGGCCGAGCAGTGCTTCATGCCGCTGACGGTCGGCGGCGGCATCCGCTCGGTGGAGGATGTGCGCAAGCTGTTGCTGGCTGGGGCTGACAAGACCTCGATCAACACCGCCGCCGTCGACCGGCCGGAGCTGGTCCGCGAGGCGGCCGAGAAGTTCGGCACCCAATGCATCGTTGTCGCGATCGACGCCAAGGCGACCGGGCCGGGCAAGTGGGAGGTGTTCACCCACGGCGGCCGCACCGCCACCGGCCTGGATGCGGTGGCCTGGGCGGAACGCATGGCCGAACTCGGCGCCGGCGAAATCCTGCTGACCTCGATGGACCGCGACGGCACCCGCGCGGGGTTCGACGTCGACCTGACGCGCGCCATCGCCGACGCGGTGCCGATTCCGGTGATCGCCTCGGGCGGCGTCGGCACGCTGGACCATCTGGTCGCCGGCGTGCGCGACGGTCACGCCAACGCAGTGCTGGCGGCCTCGATCTTCCATTTCGGCGAATATTCGATCCATCAGGCCAAGACGCATATGCAGGCGGCCGGCATCCCTATGCGGGTCTGAGGCGGCCGGGTGGCGACGCTCCTGCTGCTGCGGCACGCCAAATCGGCCTGGGGCCAGCCCGAGCTGCAGGACCACGACCGGCCGCTGGACGAGCGCGGCGAGCGCGCCGCCCTGGTGATGGGCGAATATATTCGTCAGCGGCGCCGGGAGCCGGACATGGTGCTTTGCTCCTCCGCGCGCCGGGCGCGGCAGACCTGGGGGCGGGTGCAGGACCGTCTGACGACAGAACCGCAAGTGGCCGTCGAGTCGGGACTTTACCTTTGCGGCTGGCCGGCTTTGCTGGAGCGGCTGCAGCGGTTGGACAGGTCCGTTTCCCGCGCGATGCTGGTCGCGCACAATCCCGACCTGCAGGACCTGGCGCTCAGCCTGGTCGCGGAAGGGCCCGCCGACGATCTCGCCGCCCTCTCGCGCAAGTTTCCGACGGCCGGACTGGCTGTCTTGACTTACGAGGGCACTGATTGGACAAGACTGGAGCGCGGCTCGGCCAATCTGGAACGGTTCGTCGCGCCGAAACAATTGGTTTGAGCGACGTTAGCCCGCTGTCAGGTGGAGACCAGAATAGTGCCGCAAGACAATGACGAAACGGTCGTGGATCGCCTGTACCGGGTGATCGAGCAGCGCCGTGTGGAGCGGCCGGCCGGCTCCTACACCACCAAGCTGTTCGATGACGGGCGCGCCCGGATCGCCCAGAAGGTCGGCGAAGAGGCGGTGGAGACGGTGATCGCCGCGATGGCCGACAACAAGGCGGAAGCCGTGACCGAAAGCGCCGACCTGATCTACCACCTGCTGGTGCTGTGGTCGGATTTGGGGATCGACCCGGACGAGATCTGGCGTGAGTTGGAAGGCCGCGAGAAACACGGACGGCAGTCCGACTAAATCAGGGAGACCAGTGTGAGTTACGACACCGACAATGTTTTCGCCAAGATCCTGCGCAACGAGCTGCCGAGCAAGCGCGTCTACGAGGACGAGCATGCGCTGGCCTTCCACGACATCAACCCGGCGACCCCGGTGCATATACTGGTCATCCCGAAGGGCGAGTACGTCGATTACGACCATTTTCTGGAGAATGCGTCGGCGGAGGAGATCGTCGGGTTCTTCAAGGCGGTACGCCATGTGGCGCGGGAAATGGGCGTGAACGAGGACGGCTATCGGCTGGTCACCAACAAGGGTGAACGCGCCGGCCAGATCGTGTTTCACTTCCATGTGCATATCTTCGGCGGACGGCCGCTTGGCGGGATGATCAAGCGGGTGAAGGAAGAGTAGGGGCACCGGCCACTACGCGAGAGCCCTCGCCCCCTTTTAGGGGGAGAGGGTTGGGTGAGGGGGTGACATCTCTCCGCCCGCGGTGTGTTGATAGATGGGTGATCTTTCCAGATTGCTGCTCTGCCCGACGACCCCCCTCACCCTGACCCTCTCCCCCCGCAAGCGTGGGGAGAGGGAAATGACGCCGCGTTGTGTTGCTCTAACCCGTCTTCGCCCTGCGCCGGCCTCTGCCATGCGCCGGCGTGTCCGGCAGTTCCATGGCGTCGTCGAAAACGTAGACGGTCATTGGTTCGGTGCGGCCGCGGACTTCCAACTGGCGTTCGGGGTTGCCGCTTAGGTCGGTGCCGGCGCGGTCGGCGACCTGTTTGGAGACGACCAACTGGCTGCCGAATTCCTTGTTGGCGGTTTCCAGGCGGCTGGCGGTGTTGACCGCGTCGCCGATAGCGGTGATCGAGACCGCCGCGGCGTAGCCCATCTCGCCGACGATGACGTGGCCGATATGGATGCCGATGCCGATCCGCATCGGCTCCGGCAAATCGCTCTTCAGGTCCTCGTTCATTTTCTCCAGGGCGGCGGACATGCGCCGGGCCGCCTCCAGCGCGTCGCGGCAGCCCTGTTCCGCGCCCTGCTCCAGGCCGAACAGCGCCATCACGCCGTCGCCGATGAACTTGTCCAGCTTGCCGTTCGCCTGTTCGATCGCGTTGCCCATGTAGCGGAAGTACTGGTTGATCACGAACACCACGTCGTAGGGCAGCTTCTGTTCGGAGAACTTGGTGAAGGAACGAAGGTCGGCAAACAGGATGGCGATCTCACGTTCCGTGCCCTGCAAATAGGACGGCCGGCGGAACCCGTCTTTCGGGGCGGCGCCGGGCGGCAGCAACGGCACGACGGACAGGTCGGCCGTCGGGACCAACTGGCAGGCAAGGCGTACGCCGTCAGGCGCGCCGACGCGGCGCAGGACCTTCTGCTCTTCCTCGCTGGCATCAGGCAGCGTGGCGAAACCGTCCGCGACGCGCACCCGGCAGGTTGAGCAGCGCCCCCGCCCGCCGCAGACCGACGCATGGGGGATGCCGTTCTGGCGGCTGGCCTCCAGCACGGTGGTCCCCGGCTGGATGGTGACCCGGCGGCCATCCGGGTAGGTGACGTTTAAAAGACCGCGGCTGCGTTCGATTGCATAATGCATGGCGCGGCCGGCGCCGAACAGGCCGAGAAACGCGGCCATTGCCCAAAGCGCCGTGTCGCGGGTCTGGTAGGCCCAGGCGGCCGCTTCCTCCGGCAGATTCAGGTCGGCCCAGAAGCGGTCGCGGAAGGCGGGGTCCTGCCATAATGCCTCCACCTCGCGGCCGCCGGCGACGAAGCCGAGCAGGCCGAGCACCGGGAACAGCAGGGCCAGTGTGTACAGATGCACGACGAGCCGTGGATACCAGGGCTTCAGCCTGAGCCAGTAGTGAATGCCGATGCAGCCGTGCGCCCAGGCGATCAGGGTCACGGCCGACTGCTTGACGCCCTCCAGCGGATCGGCGACCCAAATCGACATCAGCACCCAGGTGTAGGAATCGTCGATGCCGAAGCGTTCGTGCAGAAGGCGGTTTGCAATCACATGCAGGACGATCAGCGGCGGGATCGCCAGGCCGGAGAGCAGTTGCAGGACTTCGCCCGCGCCGATGCCGCGCAGGGTGCGGCGGCGGTAGAGGGCATGCATCACCAGGGCGACGTGAACCACGATGCCGCCGAGCAGCGCGACGGTGCCGATTGGATTGCGCCAGACGGTTAGGAAAACGGTGCGTCCGACTTCCATCGCCTGAAGGGAAATCAGGCCGAGCGCGTGGTTGGCCAGGTGCATGGCCAGGAAGGCGAACAGCACCAGGCCGCTCGCCAGACGCATGCGGTTCAACAGGTTCTGATTGGCGCGCATCGTCGTCGCCTCCGGCCAGCGCAGCCGGCCAAGCAGGTCAGCTAAACGCGTCGGCCATCATAGCGCGCAAATCGGCTTCCGGCCGCGCGCCGAAATGGCTGATGACCTCGGCCGCCGCCAAACCGCCGGCGACGCCGCAATCGTGCAGCCCGCGCCCCTGGGTGAAGGCGTAGAGGAAACCGCCGGCGTAGAGATCGCCGGCGCCGGTGGTGTCGACCACACGGTCGACCTTGGCCGCGTCGATCACGTGCACCTCGTCGCCGCTGAGCACGACCGAGCCCTTTTCCGAGCGGGTCAGCGCCACCACCTCGCAATGGCCGCGCACCTGCTGCAAGGCGTCGTCGAAATCCTTGGCCTGATACAGCGAGACGATCTCGTCCTCGTTGGCGAACAGCAAGCTGACACGATTCTTGACCAGATCCAGGAAGTCCTCGCGGTGGCGGTCGACGCAGAACGGGTCCGACAGGGTCAGCGAGATGCGGCGGTCCGTCTGTTCGCAGACATCCATGGCCTTGCGAAACGCCGCCTTGCCGCCCGGCGGGTCCCACAGGTAACCCTCCAGATAGGTGACCTTGGCCGCGGCGATGAAATCGGGGTCGACGTCGTCGGCGGTGATGTTCTGTGCCGCGCCGAGGTAGGAACTCATCGTGCGCTGCGCGTCCGGGGTCACCAGGACCAGGCAGCGCGCCGTTGCCGTGCCGCTTGGGTCGCGGGCCGTGTCGAATTCGACGCCGAGGGCGGCAATGTCATGGGCGAAGACCTTGCCGAGCTGGTCTTCGGCGATCTTGCCGATGAATCCGGCCTTGCCGCCCATGGCGGCGACGCCGGCGATGGTGTTGGCGGCCGATCCCCCGGACATTTCGACGCCCGGCCCCATGCGGCTGTAGATGCGTTCCGCCTGATCGGCGTCGATCAGGGTCATGATGCCCTTGTCCAGGCCACTATCGGCAAGAAACGCGTCGTCCGACTGGCTGAGCACGTCGACGAACGCATTGCCGATCCCGATGACGTCGAGACGCGTATCCGGCATATCCGCTACTCCGCTTGAACCCACTGATCCCCGGCGGCGCAGTATAGAGCCGTGGGCCGCCGCCACAAGCGCGGCTGTACAAGCCCGCGCACCTCCCCCACACTGGCGCCGGGCGACGGGAGACACAGTCCGATGAACGAGTTGATTAAACTGACCGCGCGGGACGCGGTGTCGAAGCTGCGCGCGAAAGAGATTACGCCGCTGGACCTGATCGATGCCGCGGAAGCGCGGATTGCGGAGACCGACGGCGCGATCAACGCCATGCCGACGCTTTGCCTGGACCGAGCGCGCGACCATGCGAAACGGATCATGGCCGAGCCCGCGGCGGAAACCGGCCGCGGCGACCTGCACGGCCTGCCGATCGCCGTGAAAGACCTGAACGACGTGGCCGGCGTGCGCACCACGTTCGGCTCGCCGATCTTCGCCGACAACGTGTCAGAGCGGTCCGACATCATGGTGACGCAGCTTGAATCCAAGGGCGCTGTGGTGATCGGCAAGTCGAACACGCCGGAATTCGGCGCCGGCGCCAACACCTTCAACGAGGTTTTCGGCACCACGAAGAATCCATGGGACACCGGCACCACCTGCGGCGGCTCGTCCGGCGGGTCGGCGGCGGCGCTGGCGGCCGGGCAGGTCTGGCTGGCGACGGGCAGCGACCTGGGCGGCTCGCTCCGCATTCCGGCGAGCTTCTGCGGCGTGGTCGGGCTGCGACCGAGCCCCGGCCGGGTGGCGCACGCGCCGAGCGCCATGCCGTTCGATACCATGCCGGTGAACGGGCCCATGGGACGCACGGTCGGCGACGTGGCCCTGATGCTGGATGCCCAGGCGGGCCAACACCGCGACGATCCGCTGTCGCTGCCGCCGCCGGACCGGCCATTTGTCGACGCGGTGGACGAGCCGCTGGCGCCGAAACGCGTGGCGTTCAGCGCGGATCTTGGGATCGCGCCGGTCGATAGCGAGGTGCACGAGATCTGCACCGCCGCGGCGCGGCGCTTCGCCGACATCGGCGCGGCGGTGGAAGGCGACTGCATCGATTTTTCGGACGCCGTCGAGACCTTCCAGACCCTGCGCGCGGCGGCCTTCGCGGCCAGCAAGGGCCCGCTGCTGGAAGCGCATCGCGACAAGCTGAAGCCGGACGTGATCTGGAACATTGAAAAGGGCCTGGCGCTGAGCCCCGACGATATCGGCCGTGCCGAGCGCGCCCGGTCCGCGCTGTTCGCCCGCACCTGCGCGTTCTTCGACTCTTACGACCTGCTGATCTGTCCGACCGTACTGGCGCCGCCGTTCGATCACCGCAAAGCCTACCTGACGGAGATGAACGGCGTCGCTTTTGACAATTACGTCGATTGGCTGATGCTGACCTTCGTGATTACCTTGACGGTCTGCCCGACAATCTCCATACCCTGCGGCGTGACGGCGAGCGGACTGCCGGTCGGCCTGCAGATCATGGCGCCGCCCAGGGGCGAGGCGGCGCTGTTGTCCGCCGCCGCGCTGTTCGAGCAGGCGTACGGACAGACCGATGCGGTACCGGTCGACCCGCGCTGCGGCTGACCGGTTTGGATGGAGAGGTGATCGTTGTTTTCGGCGTTCTCGAAAGCCTTCGCGCAAGTCTTCGAAGGCCGCTTCCAATCGGTGCTGTGGCGGTCGCTGGCGCTGACCGCCGCGGTATTCGTGGCGCTGGCCTGGGGATTGTCGGCCCTGCTGCCGACGGTCGCGGTGACCGAATGGGAGTGGGTCAACTGGATCATCGAGATCGGCGCGTTCGGCGTCTTCGCGCTGGTGACCTTCATCCTGTTTCCGGCGGTCGCCACCCTGTTCATCGGCGTATTCCTGGACGAGATCGCCGACGCAGTGGAGCAGCGGCACTATCCCACCGACAGGCCGGGCACCGAAGTGCCGTTTCTGCGGTCGATCGGGCAGAGCCTGCGGTTCACCGCCGTGGTCATCGGCCTGAACATTCTGGTGCTGCCGCTATACATCGTGATGATTTGGTTTCCGCCGATAAATATCTTGGTGTTCTATGGACTTAACGGCTATCTTTTGGGTCGCGAATACTTCGAACTCGTCGCCCGCCGGCATGTGATCGAAAGCGATGTTTTGGCCCTGCGGCGGAGCTACGGTAGGCGCCTGTTCCTGACCGGTGTGGTGATCGCATTCCTTCTGACGGTACCGATCGTCAACCTGTTGGCGCCGATTGTTGCGACGGCGGCGATGGTTCATGTATTCAAACGCACGGCGCGGGCCGGCTTCGGGACTGAATAGCGACAGACCGGCCGGACGGCGCGCCGAGTAGGGGAACCCACGATGTTCGGTCGCAAACGAAGCAGCCCGCCCAACATTCCGCAAAGACTGTCGGATTCCGGCGCGACGGGGCCGCAGGCCGCGTCCCTCAACCCGAGATCACCGCAGGGGGTCAGCATGTCACCTTCCGACGCCGCTTCCAGCACCTTCCGGCCGGAGATCCCGCGCCGCGTCCATACCGACATTCCGAACGCGCCGCGCACCGGCGTCAGCGCGCCGGCGACGGAAACGCCGGAGCCGAAGACCATGATCGTCGGCCGCGATATCCTGCTCAACGGCGAGATCACGGCCTGCGACCGGCTGGTGGTCGAAGGCCGGGTCGAGGCCGAAATGACCGACACCCACACGATAGAGATCGCCGAAACCGGCCTAGTCAAGGGCACAGCCGAAATCGAAGAGGCGGATATCCGCGGCCGCTACGAAGGCAAGCTGACGGTGCGCGGACGCCTGCTGATCCGCGGCACCGGTCTGGTCACGGGCGAGGTCCGCTACGGCCAATTGGAGGTGGAGCGCGGCGGCCGGGTCTCCGGCGACGTCGATGCCCTGCCCGAGGCGGCGGAAACGGCCGCCGCCGCGCCGGCCGCCGAATAACCACATCGGGCAATCATCCATGCAAACACGCGGTGGGCGCGTCCGCGTCTCCTTAGCTACGGCCACGGCCGTGTTCACTCTGGCGCTGGCCGCCTGCGCGCCACAGGGCGCAAACCAGCCGCCGGTCGGCGACGGCCAGGCGGCCACGGCGGATGCGGCCGACACCGGGAGCAACCATGTCGCTACCGTTGCGGTGCCGCCGGAACCCGCCCCGCCACCCCCGCCGCCGCCGGAACCGGACGAACTGGTCGGCATGCCGCCGGACGAAGTGGAGAGCCGGATCGGCGAGCCCGACCATATCTGGCGGGAGCCGCCGGCGGCCGTCTGGCAGTACCATCGCGGCCCTTGCGTTCTGCATGTCTTTCTTTACGCGAAGGAAAACGGCCTCAGCGTCGTGCATTACGAAACCCGGCTGCGCGACAGCACCGAACCGCCGCCGGCGACGGGCTGCTATCCCACTCTGGTCGAGCAGGCGAAGGGCGAGACCGGCGAGGGGTGAGTTCTTTGGCAGAACCGCCCGGCCGGCCCGCGCCCCTGTCGATTCTTTGGCGGGAGGCCTAGCCGGCCCACTCCCCCGTCCCAACCACCCACACCAGGGTACCCTATGGGTGGTTGGGACGGGGGAGTG
>JANQEE010000010.1 GCA_028278525.1 Minwuiaceae bacterium
CGAGGTTCAGGCCCGGTGCCGCGTCGCCGCGGGCGGCAAGGCTCACGGGAAACGCCCCATCAAATGCCGAGCGCCAGCAGTTGATCGTATATCGGCGCCACCTCGTCGCGCCGGCCGGCCTGGTGACGCTCCGCCGCGATCTCCCCGTCTTTCAGAAAACAGATGCGGTCGCCCCAGGCGGCGTGCTCCGGGCTGTGCGTCACCATCAGCACGCCGGTTCCGTGGCGTTTGGTCGATGCCCTGAGCGCCTCCATGATCGACCGGCCGATCGCCGGGTTGACGTTGCCGGTCGGCTCGTCGGCCAGCAACATGTCCGGCCCGTGCACCAGGGCCCGGGCGATGGAGACCAGCTGCATCTCTCCGCCCGACAGTTGGAAAGGGTGATGCGCGGCCCGGTCTTGAAGACCGACCTCCGCCAGCAGCGCCTCGACCCGGCCGTCCGCATCGCCGCCGCTGCTGCCCGCGATCATCAGCGGCAGGGCCACGTTCTCGCGCACGGTCAGCGTCGGAATCAGGTTGAAGAACTGGAACACCATGCCGATCCGGTGCCGCCGCAGCAGGGTCAGCGCCGCCTCGTCCGCGTAGTCGACGGGCTCGCCCGACAGTTCGACCGCGCCGCCGTCCGGCAGGTCGATGCCGGCGATGCAGTTCAGCAGCGTGGTCTTGCCCGACCCGCTCGGCCCCATGATCGCGACGATCTCGCCGCGGCCGACATGCAGCGAGAGCCCGCGCAACACCGCCAATGTCGACTGGCCCAGTTTGTAGCCCTTGGTGAGGCCGGAAACCTGCAGCCGCGCCGTGTCCAGGCCGGCCCGCTCGTCCCCCGCCACCGATAAGTTTTCGGCCACCACGCCCCACCTCATACGCTTGATACGCTTGCGATCGTCAAACTGCCCGACCGTATATCAGAATTCGGTGAGGTTTCGCACCCGCTCGCCGGCCGTTCGGTCGTCCCACGCATATTGGTGGCTGCCGGCCCGATTTCCACCGGGACATGGGCAATCCCGCCGGATTGGCGCACTATGCGCTCTCCAAAGAACGGCAATAGGATCGGACGGCCATGGCACGCGAAGCGATAAACCCCGAAGACATGTACAATGCGGTCCAGTTCGGCTTTTCCCATGCGGTCGCCCATACCGGGTCCAGAACCATCGAATGCGCCGGTCAGGTCGCTTGGGACGAGGACTGCAACCTGGTCGGCGAAGGCGACCTCGCCGCCCAGGCGGCCCAGGCGTTCCGTAATCTCGGCAAGGTCCTGGCCCATGCCGGCGCCACGCCCGCGGACGTGGTGCGCATGCGCACCTATGTCGTCGGCCACACGCCTGAGAAACTCGCGGTCATCGGCCCCGCCATCCAGGCCTTCTACGGCGACGTCACGCCGCCCGCCAACACCCTGATCGGCGTCGAAACCCTTGCGATACCGGGATTCCTGATCGAAATCGAGGTGACGGCGGTGGTGGACTAGAACGCGTCCGGCATTTAAAGCGATGGGCGCGGCCCGTCGGCCTGCGCCGATACCAGATCGTCCGTTTCGTCCGGTTGCTGCCGGGCGTCCGGCGTACATGCCAGCAGCTTGCGGTACGCCGCCTCGTGCAGATCCATGGCGCGGCCGAGTTCGAAGGTCGCGGCCGTGTGGGCGCCGGCTGCCTCGCCGCGCTCCCGCCACCGGTCGTTCTCCAGCAGCCATCTGAGGCCTGCCTCGAAATCGTCTTTCGCGGCGTGATAGCCGAAATTCGACGCGAAGCCGTCGGGATCGACATAGCTGAGGATCGAACAGCTATGCGCGGTCGCTTCCAGTATCGAATTGGGCATCGCTTCGCGCGTCGCCGTGTTCACGAACACCCAGCTCTTGCTCAAGATCTCCGAATGCTGATCGGAAGCGAACTGATCCACGAAACCGAGCAATTTGAGGTTCTCGAGATGGCCGTAGCGCCGGTGCAAAGACTCTTCCCAGGCCTTGTTCCGGGATTTGCCGGCGACCAGGAAATCGACTTCGGGAAACTTCTCGGCCAGGTCCAGGAACAATTGCGGCCGCTTGCGCCGGTCCAGGCGGGCGATGTAGCAGACCGTCGGGCGCGACGCCTTCTCCACGCGCGCCGGTATCGGCATCGGGGTCGGCAGGAATATGGCGGGCTCGGCCAGACCGTAGATCGCCTGCACCTTTGGGCCCAGATAGTTGGCGATCGTGTAGACGGCATTCATCCGCTTGATGCAGCGTCGCACCAGAAGATTGTTTTCGAACAGACAATTGTGCAGCACCTGCAGATAGTTCAGCGAGGGGCGCGCCAGTTCCATCAGCCAGTCCACGGCGTTGCGCGGATCTCGAAACGTCACCATGTGCCGCCTTTCCGGCATGGCCCGCATGGCGATGTAGGTCGTAAAAGACGGCTCGCAGGAATGGTAGATATCCGCATTCGCCTGGCGCGCCAGTCGGGCCGCCGCCCATGGATTGTTGGGCGGAAAGCCGAGCACCGTCATACCGTCCAGCTGCTCGACCTCGCCCTGCTCGGCACGCCGCGGCACGATCGCGAACACCTCGTGCCCGCGCGCCGCCAGTTCGCGGCCGATCAGGCGGGTCGCGCGGCCGAAGCCGCCGTGCTTTCCCCAGGCGAAGATTTCAACGCTGATAAGACAAATACGCATTCTTGATCAGGACCGCCCTTCCGCGCCCCGTACCGCATGCGGCTGGAGAAATGCATGATGAAACTCGACGCAACCGCCAAGCAAGGCGAACAACAGACCCTTCGCATACATCGCCAGCCCCAGCGCCACCGCCGCTTCCGCCGGCACCGCGACCAGGCCGAGAAGGAACACGTACGACACTTCGCGAACCCCCAATCCGGACAGCGACACCGGCAGCATCAGCAGGACGTCGAGGCAAAGGCGCACAATGGCGAGCATCAGGATGGAAACCTCGATGTCGAGCGCCAGGACGAGCGAATACAGCGACAACAGCACCAGACCGTGCCGCGCCAGGCAGACCAGCGCGATCAAGCCGAGCCTGCCGAAATTCGCATGCGGATAGGCCTGCATCGATGCGATCACCTTCCTGATCCGGCTGGCCGCCCAGGACGGCCAAAAGCGGATCTCGAGCAGGCGGCCGACCATGCCGAGCAGCGCCGTATTCCAAAGCGCCGCGAAAAGGAACACCGGTATGACGGCGGCAATGGCGACCAGCGGCGCGAAAGGCGCCAGCCGGCTGTCGCCGTAAAGCGCCCAGCAGACCGCGCCGACCGCACAGAGAACCGAGAACTCCATCATGCGGTTGAAGCCGAGCGCCGCGGCGACCTGCGCCCGCAATTTGTTGTCTTTCGAAAGGTAGTACCAGCGCAGCAGACCGCCGCCGAGATAGCCCGGCAGGAACAGGCTGTAGAACTTGACCCGCATGTTGGTAACGAAGATCCGCCCGAACGGCAGGTGAACGTCGGGCACCGCCAGGACAAGCCGCACCTGATGGGCGGCAACCACCTGGGTCAGCAATGTGACGGCGATCGACAGCGCGCATAGCGCCGGGTCGATCCGGACCAGTGCGCCCCACACATTCTCAATCGGTATCTGCCGGAACAACAGCGCCAGCAGCGTAACCGACACCGCTGCTTTCAGCAGGAATTTGGCGCTTTTGGAAAGCGGGATCCGCATCGCCGCCGCTACCGCGCGACCTTTTCCATGCTGTAGGCCCAGCCGGAGAAATCCAGCGACGGCCGCACGATGGTGACGGCAAGACCGGCTATGTAAGCGACGGTCACCGCCAAGACGATCGGCAGGGCAAGCGGCAGCATGACCAGACGGCCGGGATGGCCGCGAAGCGCTGCCGGAAGACGGTAAATCGGAAGGATCGCCGCCCGGCCGGAAAGCCGGATCGCTTTCCAGACATGCTTCCACAGCCGCGTGCCGGCGCCGCCCGCCTGCGCCAGATCCTCGCCATACAGATGCGCCATCCAGGCATGATGGCCCGCAAGGAAGAACCGCTGCAGGAAGCGGGATGGAAGCAACAACGGATGAAACGCCCGTCCTTTCGGCTGGCCCCAATTCGGAATGCCGGCCAGCCGCAGTTCCTCCGCGTGCATCTGGCAGTTGCCCCGGTAAAGTCCCAGCCCGGTCGGTATCGGATGCCTCTCGAGCAGATCCCTGCGCATCGCGAAATTGTTGGCGGCGTATCCGCGTCGCTGGCTAAGCTCGGCCCCGCCACTGAACGGCGGAAAGAAAAAGGTGAGCAACAGCGCCAAACCGTAGGGTCCCTTGACGTCGTAAGAGGTTTCGCCGCTCACGAACTGGATATCGCGGTTACGGGTGAACGGTTCGAGCATCGCCTCCAGCCATCCGGGATTGTATTCCAGGTCGGAGTCGCAGAACATCACGATATCGCCGGTGGCCAGCGCCGCGCCGAGCATCTTGGCCTCGTAGTAGCCCGTGTCTTCCGGCACATCCTTGAACAACAGGTTGGGAAAGTCGGCTTTCAGCGACGCCATGATGTCCGGCGGCACCTCGCCGCTGTTGGTGATGACGACCTCCGACGCGCTCCATATATCGAGACTCTGCCGGCGCAAGCTGCCCAGACAGCGGATCAACGCCTCCGGGCCCTCGAGCGCCAGGTTCTCGGTTTCTATCACGATGGAAAAACTCACCGCCGGCACGGCGGTGGAGTCCTGAGATACCCCAGTCTCCACTCTTAACTCCCACCCCTATGACACGGCCGTTCCGAAGATCCGGCCGTAATTCAGTGCGATATCAGGGATCCCCAGAGGAATCCCAGCCCCTGTACCTTTTCTCCCACCCAGAACGTTAAAAAATCCCTTTTGCGCCGAAAACTGGCCACATCGAACGGGCCGCAGATCTTCCGCCAGAAAATAATGAGCCATCGAAACCGGGCTAGCCGGCCGGACGCGCCATCGGACCATAACAGGCTTCGATGCGGTACGCTAAGCGACGGATCCTCTTCAATCCGTTTGTTCAGCGCCGCGATCCCTTGACCGCGCCCGAACTGCAGCTTCAGGTAATGGATCCAGTTCGTCCGCTTCAGGTGTTTCACGCGGGCGGCGCTGAACGCGAAGACGGCGTCGAGCCGCCGGCACCGGATTACCAGCTCCCAGTCCTGGGAAATACGAAACGTCTCGTTGAAAACGAACCCGTCCGTCCGCAGACAGGCGTCGAGCACGGGCCTCTCGAACATGATATTGCCGCCGGCGCCGACAAAGCCCTGATCGTCCAGCATATCGGTCCGGGGAAAGTTGCGCCGTTCACGGCAGTCCGCCAGCAGCCCGTCGGTTTCTTCGTATGTGCCGCCGACAACGTTTGCGCCGAACCGGCGCGCGGTATCCAGCAGTCGTTCCAGCCAGTCGCTGGGCGGAATGCAATCGTCGTCGAGGAACGCGATGTAGTCGCCGCTCGCATGTTCGATACCGCGATTCCGCGCCCATGCCGACCCTCTCCGGTCGGCGTCCCACACCCATAAGGCCTCGGCCGGCAGGCATGTCTGCGCTTCGACGGCGCTCCGCTGTACGTCGCTCATCCGGGCACGGGTACTCGGCACGACAAGCGAAATGCTCGGCGTTTGTGTCTCCGGCGACAGCGGTATGCGGGAAATAAAACTTGGCAGAGGGTCGTTCGCCACCTTGGTCCACCGCTGGTGATTACGATTGGCCGGCGTCTGTTTGAGAAAGCTACGGAAGGTTCTAGTGCCTAACCGAAAATGCGTCGAGAGACGCATTTTTGGATGCCATGCCGGCCCGCTCCCCTGCCCCAACCACCCCGAGGGTACCCTGTATGGGTGGTTGGGGCAGGGGAGCGGGCCGGCATGGCATTCTTGAACGGACTCTTAATTATCGACCGTTTCAATGAACTCGTACATTTTTGACTTCGCTTTCTCGCACACGGCGCTTAATTTTTTTGCGTCGATAACGCACTTTCGAATGCGCCGCTTCGAATTTCTTTGCAGATAGTAATTAATATTTTTCCTAATTTCGAAAACCGCCCGTTCGATTTGGTCTTCGATGGTCGGTTCCGGCATATACATGCGGCTGACATTGCTGGCGCCGGGCGTGAAAAACGCGATGTGAAAATGCCCTCTGTCCTTGCCGAAACAATCGAATTTCATCATTTCCTCGCCGAGGACGAAAACCGAGATACTCGGCCCTTTTCCCAGCTCGACGTCCTTCCAATAAACGTCGACAAAAACATCGTCCTGCACATGCAGTCGGACGCGGTCCCGGCGATGAGGAAATTCACCGTCCAGACGGCCAAGTTTGCCGACATAAGCGGACAGAAAGGTGTATTCCAGAACAATCTCTTTTAGGCGCATGTTTCAGCTATACGTGCCTTATTTCAGATTTTTGCTCGCGAGCGTCGCCAATCTAGGCATGCTCGGCTGAGATCGCAACGCTTTCTCGAAAGCGGCCGGCCACGCCCGGTCACCGCAGGCCGAAAGCAGTCGCGGCCAAGACGACGGCCAGTGTCGTTACCCAGAACGCGATCATGATCAGTCGGTGTCGCATCGTCCCCGCCCCTCACCCGTAGCTGAACTTTTCGGAGAGGATTTGCCTAAGCGGCACGCCCAGTTTGCGCAGCGCTTCCTCGACGGCGTCGATCATCGGCGCCGGCCCGCAGACCACATAGAGCCATCGCTCGTAGCCGTCGAACCGCAGCAAACGTCGCAGCAGCGCCTCGTCGAATTGACCGGTGGCGCCGGCCCAGTCGGCCGACGGCTCGCGTAGGACGTGATGGATTTCGAGGGCTAGGTCTTCCTGCATCCGGTCCAGTTCGTCCCCGTATAGGATCTGCTCGGCGACGCGGTTGCCGTACAGCAGTTTCAACGGCCGCCCGTCCGGCGCGGCCCGCAATTGGCGCAGCATGCTGATGATCGGCGCCAGGCCGACGCCGCCGGCAATGAAGACGATGCCGTCGCCGGTCCGGCCGGCGAGCGTCATATTGCCGTGCGGTCCGTCCAGATAGGCCCGCGCCCCGGCCGGAATCGTGCCGATCCGCCTGGTGAAGTCGCCCGATTCCTTGATCGTGAAGGCGATACGCGGCCGGTCGTCCGGGCAGGAGCTGGCGGAGAACGGATGCTCGGTGATGGCGAACGCCGACCGGTCCAGAGTCAGCCAGAAGAACTGGCCCGCTTCGAACGGGACCGCTGCGTGGCCGACCGGCTCGATGGCCAGGTCCCATGTCTTCAACGCCACGCGCTCGACCGAGACGACCCGGTACGGACGCCGGCTTTGGCGGAGCGGGCCGATCACGTATACATACAACAGCGTCAGCAGCGCCACGCCCAGCATAGCGAGCCACAGTCCCGCCAGATAGGGGTGGCCGCTATAGCGCCCCGCCTCGATCGCGTGGTGCGCGCCGAGCGCGGCGATGACCGCGGCGCCGATCCCGTGCGTGATCCGCCAGGTCTCGTAGCTGTAGGGAAGCTTGTCGCGAAAGATCGCCGCCATCACGAAACTCGCCAGCAGCACCCAGGCCAGAATGCCGGTGACCAGCGACCAGGTATCGAGGCCGAGCGTCAATTGTCCGGTAACGTCCCACGGCAGCGGCGTGCGGAGCGGCGTCGTGTACAGGAACGGGTGGACCAGAATGAACACCGTGAGCGACCGCGCGATCACCTGATGGAAGCGCATCGTGACGTCCATGCCGATGCGCCCGGAGATCGCGTTGAACCGGCCGGAGAGCACGAACTCCATCAGCAGCATCGAGAAAGCGGCAAGCGCCAGCGCCGACGACAGCTCGTCGGTGAAGCTGCGCGGCGGCAGGCCCTCCAGATAGGCCAGCAACAACGGCAGCAACGCCATGAAGAGATAAAGCGCCGCCAGCAGCACCGGGTGACCGCCGCGGCGCCGCGGCGCCAGGGCCTTTATCCCTTCCTGCATGGCCACTCCCCCGCAACGCAGTGCCGACGCCTCGTCCCGCCCCCTATTTTGCATTGTGGAGCATTGCCGGAGAATTGACCTATCGCAAAGCCTCCTATCGGCAGAAAGCGACATGCTGGCCTGATGACGGAGTCCGCCACAGGCCGGGCCTTAGCCGACGAGAAGCAGGCGTTCCGCGACCTGCAGGCGCGGTTGCCTGCCGTGTTCCGCGACGTTTTCCCGGACCCGCGCGCGCCGCGCACGGTGCTGATACTGCCGAGCCTCAGCCTCGACCAGGAGGTGATGTCGCGGATCACCGGCGTGCATCACTACGAAGAGCGCATGCTCTGTCTGCTGTTGTTGCTGCGCATGCCGCGCACCCGGGTGATCTACGTCACCAGCAACCCGATCTCCGAGCCGATCGTCGACTATTACCTGCATCTGCTGCCAGGCGTGCCGCCGCAGCATGCCCGCCGCCGGCTGACCCTGCTCTGCTGCCATGACGCTTCGCCCGCCTCGCTGACCGCCAAGATCCTCGCCCGGCCGCGGCTTATCGAGCGCATCAGGCAAGCGATCCGGGACCCGGCGACCGCGCACATGACCTGCTTCAACGTCTCCGAGCTGGAGCGTACGCTTGCGGTCCGCCTCGGCATCCCGATCTACGGCTGCGATCCGGACCTGCTGACGCTCGGCTCGAAAAGCGGCTCGCGCCGCCTGTTCCGCGAAGCCGGCATCGCCATGCCGCCGGGCTTCGAGGACCTCGCCGACGCAAAGGCCGTCACCGAGGCGCTCGTCGAATTGAAGGCGCGGGAACCCGAATTGAGACGCGCCGTGGTCAAGCTGAACGAAGGTTTCTCCGGCGAGGGCAACGCCGTCTTCTCCTTCGACGGCGCGCCCGAGCGCACCGGCCTCGATTCCTGGGTCCGGAAGCGGATCGACAAGATCGCCTTCGAGGCGCCGGCCATGACCTGGGAGGCCTACCGCGCCAAGATCGCCGAGATGGGCGCCATCGTCGAGGCGTTCATCGAGGGCGACGAGAAACGCTCGCCCTCGGCGCAGTATCGCGTCGACCCACTCGGCAATCTCGACGTGATTTCGACCCACGACCAGGTGCTCGGTGGCGCCAACGGCCAGATCTTCCTCGGCTGCCGCTTCCCGGCCGACGAGTCCTACCGCTTACAGATCCAGCGGGATGGGTGGAAGGCCGCCGCCCTGCTCCGCGACAAGGGCGTACTCGGCCGCTTTGGCGTCGACTTCATCTCGGTCCGCGACGGCCGACACTGGCGCCACTACGCGATCGAGGTCAACCTGCGCAAGGGCGGCACCACCCATCCCCTGCTGATGCTCCAGTTCCTGACCGACGGCGACTACGACCCGAAGACCGGCCTCTACCGCACCGCCGCGGGCGGCCCGCGCTTCTACTACGCCTCCGACAACCTGGAGGCCGAGGCCTACCGGCGGCTTACGCCGGACGACCTGATCGATATCGCCGTGCTCAACGACCTGCATTTCCACAGCGCCAACCAGAAGGGCGTGTTCTTCCACCTGATCGGCGCGCTCTCCGAATTCGGCAAGCTCGGCATCGTCTGCATCGGCGACAGCCACGAAGAGGCCGAAGACCTCTACCGGCGCACGGTCGCCATTCTGGAGCGCGAAGCGGGTTGATGCTTCGAGACGCCTGCTGCGCAGGCTCCTCAGCATGAGGGCTAACTTACTGAAAACACGACAACCTCACCCTGAGGAGGCCCGCAGGGCCGTCTCGAAGGGTGGGCAATCGCTCACGTGCCCTTCCTTCTGCTTCCTCAAGTCATGCCCGTCGCCAGCGCGAACATCAACACGATGATCGCCACGGCGGCCGCCACGCCGATAATCGTCGGCCAGATACCGAAGCTCCGCGAGTCGTCGTAGACGCCGTTCTCGTTATCCATCCTTGTCCCCCGTCAACCGCTTAAGAGTTTCGGCAGCCAAAGCGCGATCTCTGGAAAGAACATCACCAGCGTCAGGCCGATGATCTGCAGGCCAATGAACGGCAGCACCGAGATGAAGATCTCCTGCAGCGTGATTTCCGGCGGCGCCACCGACTTCAGCCAGAAGCAGGCCGGCCCGAACGGCGGCGACAGGAAATAGATCTGGATGTTCATTACGAACAGCACGCCGAACCATACCGCCGCCCACGACGGATCAAGCCCCAGTTCCGGCGCCATCTCAACCACCACCGGCGCGAAGATCGGCACGGTGATGAAGACGATGGCGATCCATTCCATGAACGTGCCAAGCACCACCAAAATCGCCATCATCACCAGGATGATGCCGCGCGGCGGCAGGTCCAGCCCGGCGAACAGCGAACGCATGAAGTCGCCGCCGCCGATCAGGTTGTAGATGCCGACGAAGCTGACCGCGCCCAGGATCAGCCAGATGATGGTGCCGACCGTCGACATGGTCTGTAACAGCGCCGTCTGCAGCATGCGCCAGTTGAAACGAAGCCTGACCGCCGCCACGACGATGGCGCCGAACACGCCGACGCCCGCCGCCTCGGTCACGGACGCGATGCCGGCATAGATCGAGCCCATGACGCAGCCGACCAGCAGGATCGACAGCAGCACCGCGGTCTTGCGGTTGGGCGAGAGATGCGTGTCGCCGCCGGTCCGTTCGGCGACTTCTTCCGCCGTCGGCGCCAGCGACGGATCGAAGTAGCAGCGCACCAGCACGAAGATCACGTAGAACAGCGCCAGCATCAGTCCCGGCACGGCGCCGCCGATGAACAGGTCGCCGATCGAGACCTGCGCCGACAGGCCGTAGACGATCATCACCACGCTCGGCGGGATCAGCGTCGCCAGCGAGCCGGAGGCGCAGATCGTGCCGATGGAAAGCCGGCGGTTATAGCCGAGGCGCAGCATCTGCGGCAGCGCCACCAGGCCCAGCATGACGATCTCGCCGCCCATGATGCCGGACATCGCCGCCATGATCACGGCGACGGCGATGGTCTGCACCGCAACGCCGCCGCGCAGGTTGCCGGCGAAGATCGACATGGCGTCGAACAGGTCCTCGGCGATGCCCGCCTTCTCCAGGATCGAGGCCATCAGCACGAACAGTGGCACCGCGACCAGCGGATAGCTTTCCAGCAAACCGAAGGCGTTGGTCGAGACCAGGTAGAGCCCGCGCGGGCCGAAAAACAGCAGCGCGCAGGCAATCGAGATGATCAGCGTCACCACGCCGAGCGGCATGCCGGTCATCATCAGTACCAGCATGGCGGCGACGATACCGATACTGACGATGCCGATATCCACGTCGCGCAGGCTGAACACCTGCGTCGGGTCCAGCGCGTCCGCGAGTCCCGCGGCCCACAGGTTAATCGCGCTGACGACGCCGTCGTCGCCGGCGTAATGCGCGATGCCGAGGACCGCCAGCCGGGCGAACAGCAGCACCGCGATGACGATCACCGCGACGCGTAGAAAGCGCGATTGGAAATGGCCGTGCAGATTGACCAACAGTTGCGCCAGATAGATCGTCGCGCCGATCACCAGCGCCGTCTTCAGCATCATCGGCTGCGGCGAGTTGAACGCGCTGCCGTAGCGTTCGACGATGTCGATGGAATCCAGCGCCCTGACCAGCGTGTCGGCCGACAGCAGGAACAGCGCGACCACGCCCACCGCCATGGCCAGCACGTCCAGCCACCACTGCATCCGCGGGCTGGCCATGATGTAGAAGACGGTGATGCCGATATGCCGGCGGCGCTGGGTGATGTAGCCGGACGACAGCATCCAGGCTGTCGCGCACAGCACCATCACCACCTCGAACGCCCACTGCGTCGGCGCGTCGAACACGTAGCGCGAGATCACTTCGTAGAGCGTGACGGCCGCGCAAAACAGATAGAACTGGCCGACCGACAGACCGGTGAAGCGACTGAAGATGTCGATCGAGGCCGAAACCGAACGGGCCATCGAGGCCTCTCAAATCCAGGCGGGAGGAAACGGCCGGGCGCGTCCGAAGGCGCCCGGCCGCATGGTCGGCGTCAGTCCAGCAGACCGATACGCTTCATGTAGGAGACGTGCGCGGCCAGCGCTTCCTTGGCGAGGTCCGACTTGCCGCCGTAGTCTTCCCACGCCGCGACGGCCAGTTCGCGGAACCGGTCGCGCTCTTCCTGCGGCCAGTCGGTGATGGTGAGCCGGCCCTCTTCCCTGTCCTTGGCCACCAGGTCGCGGTCCTGCAAATCCGCTTCGCGCCGCATGCTGGTGTAGGCGGCGACGTACCAGACCTCCAGGATGGCCCGCTCCGCGTCAGTCAGCTTGTTCCAGACGTCCTTGTTGACGATGAACTGCAGCACCGCCATCGAATGGATGCCGGGATAGAGCGGATGGGTCGCCACCTTGTGCATGCCCGACGCCGCGTTGTTCACGTAGGCCGAGGCGTCGGCGGCATCGACGATGCCTTTTTCCAGCGCGGTGTAGACTTCCGAGAACGGCAGCGATACCGGCGACGCGCCGGCCCGCTTGAACACTTCCGCCGCCAGGCCTTCCGGCGAGCGAATCTTGACGCCCTGCAGGTCGTCGACGCCGTTGATCTGAACCTTGGAGACCAGCGCTTCCTTGGCGTACGGCCCGCAGCCGACCACGTGCACCTTGCCGCCGGCATATTTGTCGTACAGCTTCTGTAGGATCTCCTTGCCGCCGCCATGCATGCAGAAGGTCTGCACCTGGTCCGGCATGTCGTAGGCGGCAATAAGATCGCCGAGAATGGCGAATGCCGGGTCGCGGCCGGAGAAATACGATACCGCGTTCAGGTCGCCGTCCAGGATGCCGTTGGCGACCGCGTCGATGGTCTCGCGGTGCGGCACCACGGCGCGCGTCGCCAGCACCTCGACCTTGAGCGACCCGCCGGTCATGGTCTCGACCCGCTTCGCCCAGTCGTCGGTCATGAACCGGTGCGCCCAGTCGCCGGAGCGGGAACTCGCCTGCAGCTTAAGCGTCTTCGCTTCGACGGCGCCGGCGGCCAGCAGCAATCCGACGGCCGCCGCAACAATCGCGGTCTTCCTCATCTGCGCATCTCTCCCGATTGAATTAATTGGTTTTGTATTCGCCCATCATACAGGCAGCGCAGCGCCGCTTGTCAATCGTTGGCCGGGGCTACGCCCGCCGTCATTGCGAGCGAAGCGAAGCAATCTCGAAAAGCCTGGCCCTATGTTTTCCAGATCGCCGCGGCCCTCCGGGCCTCGCGATGACGAACAGGTCCACCGTCAATCGGCGCTCGGGCTGTCCCCGAAAACTCTATTCTTCAAACGCCCGATGTAGGTCGTCGCGAACGGCAGCACCAGGCAGACGGCGGCGATCAGCAGGATCGACAGCGTCAGCGGCCGTTCCCACAGGAACGACCAGCTGTCGTCGTTGATCAGCAGCGCCCGGCGCAGGTTCTCTTCCATCATGCCGCCGAGGATGAAGCCCAGGATCATCGGCGCCATCGGGAAGTCCAGGAAGCGCAGGACGACGGCGGCGACGGCGAAGATCACCATCAGCTGAATGTCGAACGTATTGAAGCTGACGAAATAAACGCCGATCAGCGAGAAGAACAGGATCAGCGGCAGCAGGAACCGCGACGGGATCGCCAGCAGACGCGCGATGTAGGGGATCAGCGGCAGGTTGAGGATCAAGAGCACGATATTGCCGATCCACATCGAGACGATGACCGACCAGAACACCGCCGGCTGGTCGATATAGAGCCTGGGCCCCGGCTGGATGCCGTAGCCGATCAGCGCGCCCAGCATGATCGCCGTGGTGCCGGACCCCGGAATGCCCAAGGTCAGCAGCGGCACGAACGATCCCGTCGCCGCGGCGTTGTTGGCCGTCTCCGGCGCGGACAGCCCGCGCACCGAGCCCTTGCCGAACTTGGCGCCCTTCTCCTTGCCGGCAAGCCGCTGCTCGGTTCCATAGGCGAGGAAACTGGCGATGGTCGCGCCCGCCCCCGGCAGCACCCCGATCAGGAAACCCAGGATGGAGGACCGGCCGATCACCGGCGCCATGTCCTTCGCCTCGGCCATGCTCACCGCCATGGAGCCGAGATTCTGCGAAGCGTCTTTTTCCTTCAGGCGATCCGCGTCGTCCTTCGGCTTCAGAATCGCCATCAGCGCTTCGGAAAGCGCGAAGGTCGCCATCACCAGCAGCAGGAAGGAGATCCCGTCGACCAGATCGATCATGCCGAGGGTAAAGCGCGGCACCCCCTGGGTCTGGTCGGTTCCGACCGTCGACAGCATCAGGCCGACGACCGTCATCAGCAGCGCTTTCGCCATGTCGCCCTTGCCGGCGAAGGCCGCCACCGCGACCAAGCCCAGCACCATCAGGGCGAAATAGTCCGTCGACTGGAACGCCAGCGACACGTTGGCGAGGAACGGCGCGGCGACCAGCAGGAACAGCGCGGCGATCACACCGCCCGAAAAAGACGAGTAGGCGGCGATGGCCAATGCCTTGCCGGCCTTGCCCTGCTTCGCCAACGGATAGCCGTCGAACGAGGTCGCAACCGTGCTGGCGACCCCCGGCGCGTTGATCAGGATCGACGAGGTCGAGCCGCCGAAGATCGCCCCGTAATAGACCGCGGCCATCAGGATGATCCCGGCGGAGGGGTCGAGGCTGGCGGCGATCGGGATCATCAGCGCGATAGCGGACATCGGCCCGAGTCCCGGCAGCATGCCGACGAAGGTGCCGACCAGGCAACCCATCATGACGAACAGCAGGTTGCCGGGCGTCAACGCCGTGGAAAGGCCGATTGCGATCCCTTCCAGCATGTCACGACCCGCCGTTTTTCAGGAATGCGGGCAGCGGTTCGATGAAAACGTCCAGACCCTGGGTCATCAGCACCCAGAAGACGACCACCAGGGGCACGGCGACCAGCAGCAGGATGTGCGGCCGCCGCTCGCCCAGCAGCGCGAAGCCGATCATCAGGAACAGCGACGTCGAGACAATGAAGCCGAGCGGCCGGATGGTCAGGCCGTAGACCGACATCAGGCCCAGGAACAGGGCGCATTGACCCCACCGGTAGCCGCCGAGTTCCGGCCGTGCCGCCGAGCCCGGGAACACGATCACCGCGAGGGAAAGGCCGATGCCCAGCACGGTCAGCACTTCCGGCATGGTCCGCGCGTTGAACGCGACGTCCATCTGGAACGGTAACAGCTTGATGTTGCGGCTGAGCAGGCCGTAGGCGATGCAGAACAGCAGCAACAGGACACCGCCGATGCGGTCCTTCGAATACAGCATCGCCTACCCCCCTTTAAAAGACTGGGTTCAAAGGAACCCGAGCTCGCGCATCAGGTTGCCGATCTGCTGTTCCTGCGTCTCCAGGAACGTCGTGAACGCGTCGCCCTTGTTGAAGATGTCGACCCAGCCGTTGCGGTCGCGCACCGTCACCCATTCCGGCGTCTCGTACATCTCTTCCAGCGCTTTCTGAAAGGCTTCCGCCTTGTCCTTCGACAGGCCGGGCGCCGCGAAGAAGCCGCGCCAATTGACGAACTCGGCGCCTTCCGCGCCGGCCTCGTCGCAGGTCGGCGTTTCCTTGGACACCTCCAGCCGCGCGGCCGACGTAACGCACAGGATGCGCACCTCGCCCTGGCGCGCCAGTTCGATGGCTTCGCCGAAGCCGGTCGACAGCGCCTTGATCTCGCCGGACAGCAGGCCGGCCATGGCCTTGCCGCCCGCGTCGTAGGGGATGTACTTCACTTGTCTCGGGTCGGCGCCGGTGCTTTTCATCACCAGGGCTGCGACCAGATGGTCCATGCCGCCGGCGACCGAGCCGCCGCCGATGGCCACCTTGCGCGGATTGGCGTTGTAGGCGTCCACCAGGCCGGCGAAATCGGCGATCGGCGAATCCTTGTTGACCACCAGCGTCGCGTAGTCGCCGATGGTTCCCGCGATCGGCGTCAGGTCCCGGAAAGACTGCGGAAACACCTTTTGCAGGGACCGGATCACGATCGGCGTGGAATTCACCATCAGCGTGCCCTGGTCCTTGGTCTCGATGATATGGGCGATGGCCTTGCCGCCCCCGCCCCCGGACATGTTCTCGTACGTCGCGGCGCCGACGAGGCCCGATTTCGTCAACGCCTCGCCCGTGCCGCGGGCGGTGCCGTCCCAACCGCCGCCGGCCCCGCCGGGGATAAGAAAGTGCACCTTGTCGAGAACCTTGTGTCCGTCGGCAAATGCCGCGCCGATGGACGCAATGGAAATTGCGGCGACGGCAAACGTCGCCTGCAGAGCCTTCAGCATGTCTTCCTCCCTAAAGTCCGGCCAAAGCCATTTCGGCCCGTTCGATCATTCTTGCTGAATTGTCTAACGGAATAGAGGCGGAAAGGAAATCAAATCTACCAGTTCGGGTGCTTGCCTTTGTCCTGCAACACGTGGGACTGCCGCGCCGAGACCTGCATCCGCTCGACCAGGGTATGCAGGAACATCTGCACCGCGATCGGCAGCCGCCGGTTCTTGCGCACCATGATATCCGTCGTCGCGAGCTTGAGCTGCGGGTCGATCAGCGGCACCGACACCAGTGACCGGTCCGCCAGCTCGCGCAGGATGGTGATGTTGGGCAGCAGCGAGATACCCGCGCCGGTGCGCGCGAAACTGCGCAGCGCCTCGATGGAGTTGGTCAGCAGCGCCGGTTTGACCTGCAATCCCTTGTCCAGGCAGACCTGATCGATCAGCGCCCGGATGCCGAAGGTCGTCTCCGGCACCGCGATGGGATGGTCGAGGCAGCGTTCGAACCCCACCTCCGTCTCGACGGCCAGCGGATGCCCCGGCGCCACCGACGCCGCCAGCGGGTCCGGCGTCCGCGCCGCCATCTCGATATCCGCGTGCGGCGGATGCTGGAAGGCGATCCCGATATCCGCATCGCCGGAGACGATGGCCTCCGCCACCTGCTGGGTGCCGATCACCGTCACCTCGAAGGTCACGCCGCTATATTGCTCGCGAAACTGCGCAATGGCCGACAGCAGGGTTTCGGCGACGACACCCTCGATGCTGCAGATCCGAACGTTGCCGCGGCGCAGGCCCCGCAACCCGTCCAGCTCCGACTTCAGCACCTCCAGATCGAACAGACTGTTCCGGATGTAGTCGGCGCAGATCAGGCCGGCCGGCGTCGGGATAACGCCGTTGGCGTGCCGTTCCAGCAACGCCATGCCCATCTCGTGTTCGAGCTGCTGGATCTGGCGGCCGATGGAGGACGGCGCGACATCCAGTTTCGCCGCCGCCTTACGGATTGAGCCGGCCTTAATGACCGCGTCGAAGTACCGGTACTGAATTAAAGACATCGGAAACCCGCCACCCTCCGGTCCGCGCGACTTCCCTATAGTACGGTTCTGGCAGGTCGCTGGAAAAGGTGCCGCTTCGTGGCCTGGATGCTTCGAGACGGCGCTTCGCGCCTCCTCAGCATGAGGGCCAACTCATTGAAAACACGACGACCTCATCCTGAGGAGCAGCCCGAAGGGATGCGTCTCGAAGCCTCATCCTGAGGAGGCCCGCAGGGCCGTCTCGAAGGATGGGCAACCGCTCCAAAGCACCGCTAAATCACCACAGTCGCACTCATATTCCGAATCGTCCGCGCAACGCTATAAGCCGTCGACGCGGACGTCTTATCGTTGCCCGGCTCGGCCCTGCCGTCCATCTCCAGGGTCAATGTGCCCAGCGCCCCACGCGCGTCGATCCGCCCGCAGTTGGTGGTGACGGACGGGTCGGCGACCAGGGCCACCCTGGTCCGGTCCAGGCCGATGCCGGCCAGCGCGACGATGGCCGCGATGTTGGCGTTCTTCGGATAGTCGGTCGTCGCGTCCCGGGCGCTGCCTTCGAACAGCACCGTACGGCCGGTCATGCCGCCCAGGTCGAACCTCGCCTCCGCCGGTGTGCCGCGCCACGCCCCGGGCGGTTTGACGGAGGTGTAGTGCACTTCGTCCAGGCCGCCAATGGCCAGCGCCGACAGGCCGTCGATCCCAGCGATGGCGCCGGCGGGCAGATGGATCCGGCTGCCCGCCCGTTCCGCCGTCTCGACAAGCGACCGCCGCAAGTCGTCGTCGGCCAGCGCGCCGACGGCGATCACGATAAGGTCGATCCCGGCCGCCAGCACGGCCGGGCCATGTTCGGCCACGGCCGGCTGGCCGGCGCACTCGGCGACCACGTCCGGTTTCAGGGCCAGCAGGTCCTCGATCGTCTCCACCGCCCGGCAGCCCGGTGGCAGATCCGGGCCGACAGTCGCCCCGCGCCCCGGCCGAACCAGAACGCCGGCGATATCGACCGCCGCGTCGCCGGACAGGATCGCCGCGACCGACCGACCGATGGCGCCGAAACCGATCAACCCAACCCGCATGCTTCGCCCGAACTCCCCGTCACGCCATCCCCAGATACGCTTCGCGCACCTGAGGGTCCGTCTGTAGCGTCTCCGTATCGCCGTGCAGCGTGATCCGGCCGCGGTCGACGACGAAGCCGCGGTCGGCCAGTTCCAGCGCCGCGTTGACGTCCTGCTCGACAACCAGGATAGACAGGCCGTCGCCGCGAATGCGCAGCAGGATCTCGCTCAACTGCTCGACGATCTGCGGCGCCAGCCCGAGCGACAGTTCGTCGATCATCAAGAGCCTTGGCGCGCTCATGATGCCGCGGCCGACCGCGCACATCTGCTGCTCCCCGCCCGACAGCGTGCCGGCATCCTGGCGGCGGCGTTCGTGCAGCTTCGGGAAGTATTGGTAGACGCGCTCCAGGTCCTCGCGGATACCCGCCTGGTCCCGGCGCAGGAACGCGCCCATCTTCAGGTTGTCCTCGACGCTCATGGCGGCGAACAGCCGGCGCCCTTCCGGCACGTGGGCGATGCCGGCGCCGAGCACGTCGGCCGGCGTCGCGGCGGTCAGGTCCGTCTCGCCGAAGGCGATGCGCCCGGCCCTGGCCCGCACCACGCCGGAAATCGTGCGCAGCAGCGTCGTCTTGCCGGCGCCGTTGGAGCCGATCACGCAGACGATTTCGCCCGGTCCGACATCCAGGTCGACGCCCCACAGCACCTGCACGTCGCCGTAGCCGGCCTCCACCGCCGCAACCGTGAGGGCCACGCCGCTCATGGTCCGCCTCCTTCGGCCGACAGCGCGGCGGCGTATTTCTTGCCGAGATAGGCTTCGATGACCTTCTGGTTGTTGAGCACCGCCTCCGGCGTGTCGTCGGCGATCAGCGCGCCGTTCTGCAGCACGACGATCCGCTCAGAGATGCCGACCACCACCTTCATCAGATGCTCGACCAGAACGATCGTCACCCCCTGTTCGGCGATGCGCCGGATTAGCGCCAGGGCGTCGTCGATCTCCGCCGGGTTGAGGCCGGCATTGACCTCGTCCAGGAACAGCAGCTTCGGCTTCATCGCCAGGCTCTTGGCCAATTCCAGGCGCTTGCGCCGCGCCAGCGTCAGCGTATTGGCCGGCTGGTCGACCAGGTCGCCGAGACCGACGCCGGCCGCCAGTTCGCCGGCCTCCTGCATCGCCTGCTTCAAGGAGGCGATGCGCCCCGCGAACGCGCCGCCCGCCGCGATGTTCTCGCGCACCGTCATGTTGGGAAACGGCTGCACCACCTGGAAGGTGCGGGCGACGCCGCCGCGCGCGATCGCGTGTGGCTTGGCCCGGGTGATGTCGCGGCCGTCGAAGACGACCCGCCCGGCGGTCGCCGGGTGCACGCCCGACACCACGTTGATCAGCGTCGACTTGCCCGCGCCGTTCGGCCCGATCAGCCCGACGATCTCGCCCGGCGCGATCTCCAGGCTGACATTGTCGACGGCACGCAGGCCGCCGAAGCTCCGGCTCACCCCGTCCAGTGTCAGCAGCGCGCTCATGCCGCCTTACCCCGGAACCGTCTGGCGATCTGCTCGAACGAGGTGGCGAGCCCACGCGGCAGGAACAGCACCATGGCGACGATCAGCACGCCGAGCACGGCGGCGTGCACGCCCAGGAAATTGCGCCAGACCGCCTCCTCCAGCGCCAGGAAGACGATGGCGCCGAAGATCGGGCCAAACAGCGTGCCGAGCCCGCCCAGCAGCACCATCACCAGCGGCTTGACCGAATGCATGATGTCGAACACGTCCAGCGGCTCGATGTAATGCACCCAGTTGCCGTAGATCGCCCCGGCGACGCCGGAGAACACCGCCGACAGCCCGAACGCCGCGGTCTTGAACGTCCGCGTGTCGACGCCCAGCACCGTCGCCGCGTCCTCGTTCTGCTCGATGCAGCGGAACGCGAAGCCGAGCCGGCCGTGATGCACCAGGATCGCCACCGCCGTGGTCAGCACCGCCAGCCCCAGCATGCAGAGATAGAACGCCTGCGCCTGCACCTCCGGCGGCAGCCGGAGCAGCGGCAGGTTCATGCCCATGCCGCCGCCGGTGATCTCCTCGCTGGTATTGACCACCTCGCGCAGGATCTCGCCGATGGACAGGCTGGCGATGGCGAAGTAGTGGCCTTTCAGGCGCAGGATCGGCAGGCCGATCAGCAGGGCGAACCCGCCGGCGACCAGGCCGGCCGCCGCCCAGCCCACCGCCATCGGCATTTGCGCCGCCTGCAGTATCGCCGAAGTATAGGCGCCCAGTCCGAAGAACGCGGCGGTGGCAAACGACGGATAGCCGGTCATGCCGCCGATGAAGTTCCACGACATCGCCAGAACGGCATACATCGCCAGCATGGTGCCGAGGCGCAGCAGATAGGTGTCGCCGCTCAGCGCCAGCAGGCCGAACAGCAGCGTTCCGACGCCGAGGATCAGCCAGTCCCTCATTCGTAGCCTTTCTTGCCCAACAGGCCGGTCGGGCGGACGATCAGGAAGACGATCAGCAGGCTGAAGGCGAGCGTGACCGCATGCTCCGGGCCGAGGAAGAACGCGCCGAAGCTTTCGATGATGCCGAGCGCCAGCCCGCCGACGATCGCGCCCGGCACGCTGCCCAGGCCGCCGAGCACGCAGACCACGAACGACTTACCCAGATAGACCGTGCTGTTGAGCGGCGAGATCGGGAAAATGATGGAGAGCAAACAACCCGCCGCGCCGGCCATGAAGCCGCCGATGCCGAAGGTGATGGCGTTGATCTTCATCACGTCCACGCCCATGAGCGCAGCCGCGTCCCGGTCCATGCGCACGGCGACGATGGCGCGGCCGATGCGGCTGTCCTTCAGCAGCCGGAACAGCATCAGCGTCAGCAGCATGGCCAGCGCCATCGCCGCGATCCGGTCGACCGGCAGCGTCACGCCGCTGAAGCTCCACGACCCCAGCGGGTTCTCCAGGATCAGCTTGCGGTAGTCGGCCTTGAACGCCGTCAGCATCGCGTTGTTGAAGATCAGGTCCAGGCCGAAGGTGAGCGTCAGCGTCATCAGCACCGGCGCGGCGATCACCCGGTTGATGATCCCCCGTTGCAGCGCGTAGGTCAGCGCAAACACGATCCCGCCGGCGATCGGCACGGTCAGGAACGGGTGAATCCCGAACGTGGTGTAGGCGAACAGCGCGATGTAAGAGCCCAGTACGATCATCGACCCATGCAGCAGGTTGATGACGTTCAAGACCCCCCACACGAGGGAGAAGCCGACCGCGATGCAGGCGTACAGGCCGCCCAGCGCCAGGCCGTTCGCCAGTATCTGAAGGTAGATCATGCGTGCGTTCTCGAGCAGGTCGAACGGCCCGCGCGCGACGGCGAAGCCGCCCGCGGGCCGGACCGACGGGTTACGCTACTTCACCCCGAAGTTGATGTCGGCCTGCTTGATCCCGTCCGGATAGACCACCATCGGCTTGCTGCCCTGGATCTGGAAGGTCGGCGGCTCCAGCGAGGTGATCTGCCCCGTGTCGCCGAACTTGATCGGGCCATAGAAGGTGGTGGTGTCCAGCGCCGCGATGGCGTCGCGCACCTTGGCGGGTTCGACCGTGCCGGCGGCCTCGATCGCCAGTTGCAAAATCACGCCGGCCGCAGCGGCGGAGGCCTGCACGTAGTCGGCCGCCGCGCCGTACTTCGCCTCGAACAGCTTGTTGAAGTTCTCCGTCGTGCCGAACACGTCGTCGCCCTTGTAGCGCACGGCCGGGTGCCACCAGGCGGAGCTGGTGATGTTCTCGGCCAGCGGGCCGCTCGCATCGATGAACTCCTGATAGGCCGGGCCGGCGATCATCGTCACCACTTCGGCGCCGACGCCCAGGTCCTTCATCTGCTTGCGGATCAGGATCAGGTCGTTGATGTAGCCGGTGGCGAACACCCATTCGGGGTTGGACGCCTTCAACTGCGTCACCGTCGACGAATGGTCCATGGTGCCGATGGCGTATTTCTCGGACATCACGATGTCCAGGCCGCGCTTCTCCGCGCTCTTGGCCATCTCCTTCGCCAGCGCCGTCGGGAACAGGTCATTGCGCGACAGGATGGCGACGCGCTTCAGGCCGGGCTTCTTGCCCAGCACGATGTCGGCCAGCGGTTCGGTCAGCGTCCGGTTCGGCGTGAACGTGCCGAACAGGTACTTGTAGCCCTGGTTATAGACGGCCTCCGACGACGCCGTCGCCGCGATGGTCGGGATGCCGTACTTCTCGGAAACGCCGCCAGCCGCCTTGGCCGCGCCCGACCCGAACGGCGAGAACAGGAAGTTGACCTTGTCCTGGCTGATCAGCCGGTCGGCCGACTGTACCGCCTTCGGCGTGTTGGAGGCGTAGTCGACATAGACGATCTCCACCTTGTAGGTGTCGCCGCCGGCCTTGATCCCGCCCTTGGCGTTCACCGTCTCGGCCCAGATGTCGTAGCCCTGCTTCTGCTTCAGCCCCTCCGGCGACAGCGGCCCGGTCAGCGGCAGCGGCGCGCCGACCTTGATCACGCCGTCGGCAGCGGCCGCGCTGCCCATGGTGGCAAACGACAACGCCGCCGCGCCCAGCGCGGCGAGAATAACTTTTTGAATAGTCATGAATGCATACCCTCCCTCGTTCGAACTAACGATGAAGGCACGGCGTGCATCCGCATAGTGCTAATTCGACGCCGTAGCGTTGCACAAAACGCAACACTACGGCGTCGATTGGATCAGGCCTCCCAGGCCTTCTTCAGCGCCGGGCGCGCCTGCAGCCGTTCGATATAAGCCGCGACGTTCGGCTTGTCGGATATATCGGCGCCGAGCCGCGCCGCCACGATGCAGGCATGCCCGGTCATGATATCGGCACCGCTGAAATCGCCGGCCAGGAACTCCCGTCCCTCCAGCCGCGTTTCCACCGCGCTCAGCATCCGGCCCAGCAGCTTGACCGCGCGGTCCGCGTTGCCCTGGTTGCGCCGTTCCGGCGGCAGCAGCATCGTCTCGACGACGATGGTGTTGACCGGCGGCATGATCATGCCCTCGGCATAGTGCAGCCATTGCAGGTACTCCGGAAAGTCGGCCGAGGCCGTCTCCGGGATCAGCCGGCCGCCGCCGTGGCGCGCCAGGATGTACTCGACGATGGCGCCGGACTCGAACATCCTGACGTCGCCGTCCTCCAGCGCCGGCACCCGGCCCATCGGATGCACGGCCAGGTAGCCCGGCTCCCGCATCGACTTGTCGCCGAGCTTGAAGCGTTCGAGCTCGTAATCCAGGCCCAGCTCTTCCAGCAGCCAGACGATGCGCACCGCCCGTGTGTTGGGCGCATAGTAAATTTTCATCGCAACTCCCTCTCTTCTTAACGTTGTCCGACGCCCTGGGGGATCACGCCGCGGCCGCAGTCTTGCCGGCCAGCATGCCTTCAAGCCGCTGGCGGATCAGCGCGTCCGCTTCCGCCATGATGCCGTCGATCAGTTCCTTGCAGGTCGGCACGTCGTGGATCAGCCCGGCGACCATGCCGCAGGACCAAACGCCCGCATCCATCTCGCCCTCCATCATGATCTTCGGATAGACGCCGGCGACTTCCTTGATGATGTCCTCGAATTTCAGGTCCTTGCCGAGGGACGCTTCCTTCTCCAACAACCGCTCGGTCGCGGCGTTGTTCAGCACACGTTCCGTATTGCGCAGGGGCCGCATCACCAGTCGGGTATCCAGCTCGCTCGCCGCGACGATCGCCTGTTTCACGTTGTCGTGCACCGGCGCCTCTTTCGTCGCGATGAAACGCGTGCCCATGTTCATGCCGTCGGCGCCCATGGCCAGCGACGCCACCAGGCTCCGCGCATCCGCCATGCCGCCGGAGGAGACGAACGGGATGGTCAGCTCGTCCGCCGCGCGGGGCAGCAGGATCATGTTCGGCACGTCGTCCTCGCCCGGGTGCCCGCCGCATTCGAAGCCGTCGACAGAGACCGCGTCGCAGCCGATCTTCTCGGCCTTCAGCGAATGCCGGACCGAGGTGCATTTATGGATCACCTTGATGCCGGCGTCCTTCAGGTAAGGCAGGTACGGCTCCGGATTGCGGCCGGCCGTCTCCACGATCTTCACGCCGCCCTCGATGATCGCCTTGATATAGGCCGGGTAGTCCGGCGGGTTCAGCGTCGGCAGGAAGGTCAGGTTCACGCCGAACGGTTTGTCGGTCATGTCGCGGCATTTGGCGATCTCGTTGGCCAGGTCGCCGGCCGACTTCTGGGTCAGCCCGGTGATGATGCCGAGCCCACCGGCGTTCGACACCGCCGCCGCCAACTCCGCGAAGCCGACATAGTGCATGCCGCCCTGGATGATCGGATGCTCGATGCCGAACATTTCCGTGATACGCGTCTTCATGAATAGCCTCTCCTTGCTGTCTCAGGCGGGCCCGGCATCGGCCGGACCGGGTTGTCGTTATCGGTCCGCCGTCGCGCGGTCCCGCGCCATCTTCGGCGACAGACGCACGGTCACCGACCGGGCGTCCACCGGCTCGCCGCAGGCGGAGCAGTGCATGCTGGGCCGCGTTATCTGGCCGCAGGCCTTGTGGGTCAGTTCGATCGGCGGCGCGCCGGTTTTGTCCAGCCAGCGGTCGCCCCAGTTCTTGAGGGCGATGACCACCGGCCAGAGATCCCGACCGCGTTCGGTCAAGCGATACTCGTGCCGCGGCGGGCGCTCCGAGTAGCTCCGGCGTTCGACGATTTGTTCCGCCTCCAGCCGCTTCAGCCGCTGGCTCAGCAGATGCGGCGAGCAGCCGGTCCGCCGCTGCAAGTCGTCGAAGCGGCGCGAGCCTAAGAACATCTCGCGCAGGATCATCAGGCTCCAGGTCTCGCCGACCATCTCGACCGTGCGGGCGACGGTGCAGACATTTTGAGAGAGGTCGGAACGGCTCATGGCGACTCACTTCATATTTTGAAGTGAGTCTTATCGCGGATCCGTGGCCCTGGTCAAGGACGCGGCGGCGGCGTCAATCCGCGCGCAGTTTATAGCCGGCGCCGCGTACTGTCTGCAGCTTGTCGCCCTGCGGCCCCAGCTTGCGTCGGAGCCGGCCGACATAGACGTCGACGATGTTGGTCAGCGGGTCTTCGCTCGCGCCCCAGACGCTGTTCAGGATGCGCTCGCGCGAGAACACGCGGCCGGGCTTGGACAGGAACAGTTTCAGGATCTCGCGTTCCTTCGCCGTCAGGTCCAGCGGCTCGCCCTCGACCGTCGTCTCCAGCGTGTCCAGGTCCAGCGCGATGGCGCCGGCGCTTAAGACCGTCTCCGGCGCCGCCTCGACGAACCGGCCGGAGCGGCGCGCCAGCGCCTCGACCCGGGCGATCAGTTCGTCGAACTCGAACGGCTTGACCATGTAGTCGTCGGCGCCGATGCGCAAACCCTCGACCCGTTCGTCCAGCGCATCCAGCGCCGACAGGATCAGGATCGGCGTATAGTCGCGCCGCGCTCTCAGCTTGCGGCAGAAATCCTGCCCCGGCAGGCCCGGCAGCATCAGGTCCAGCACGATGACGTCGAACCGGTCCTGCCGGGCGAGTTCCAATCCGGTCTCCCCGTCGGGCGCGTGGGTGACCGTCCAGCCCTCCGCGCGCAGCCCGCGGAGCACGAAGTCCGCAACCCGCGCCTCGTCTTCCACCAGCAACACGTTCATCGGCCGCCCCTTCCATCTCGTCCGTCGTTCCGGGCAGGCCGGGAACGGGCTGTTGCATACGCCGGGAAAAGCATCGTCTGGCTCCTTCCTCTTACCTGCCGTTTACAATGAGGACAACGACACCTGCGAGGATTTATTCCATCGATGCTGTGACAAAAATACGCGCGGTAATCGCCGCGCGCCCAGAAAAGGCCAAATAATATCACCCCTTGCCTAAGAACAAACTACCAATTCCGGCAGGGGCGGACTTTGTTATTTCTGTCCAATTAGTTGAACGAATGCCTGATTTTACACGGCGGCTGCCAGGCGGGGTCTTTCCGGCAAAGTAAAGCGCGCCTGCACGCCTTCGCCGGGGTCGCTGGAGAGCGCGATCCGGCCGCCATGCGCCTCGACGATCGCCTTGGCGACAGGCAGGCCGAGGCCGGCGCCGCCGTCGTAGCGGAGGGCGGCGTTGGAGCCACGGAAGAACCGTTCGAATACGTGGTTCATCTCTTCCTCGGTCAGGCCCGGCCCATTGTCGGCGACGGTGACGGCGAAGCCGCCGGGGGCCTGGTCCACCCGCACCCGCACCTCTTCTCCGCCATAGCGCAGGGCGTTCTCCAGCAGGATCGTGATCACCTGCTGGATGCGGCTGGGATCGGCGGCCAGCTTGGCCGGCCGCACCGAAGCCTCGAAAATCACGGCCTTCTCGGACCCACCGAGCGTCCGGCTTGCCTCGACCGCATGTTCCACCAGTTCGGCCAAATCCAGCTCCTGCGGGCGGATGCGCACATCGCCGGTTTCCTGCCGCGCCACGAACAGCAGGTCGTCGACGATCCGCGCCGTATGGTCCGCGGCCTCGCGGGTGCGGCTCAAGACTTCGCGGTACTCTTCGGTACTGCGCTCGCCGCCGCGCAAGGCGACGTCGGCCTCGCCGCGGATGATCGTCAGGGGGGTGCGCAGCTCGTGACTGACGTCGGCCAGCAGCCGTTTGCGGTTCGCCTCCGTCTGCCGCAGGGTCTGCAAAAGCTTTTCAAGCTGCGCGGTGCGGCGCGACACCTCTTCCTCCAGCGCGTCGCGGGACGCGCTCAAGCTGTCCTGCCGCGCCGCGACGCGGTCGATCATCTTGTTGAAGGCCTGCGCCACCTGGTCCAGCTCGGTATCGCCGGGCGCGTCGATGCGGTGCGCCAGTTCGCCGCGTCCGACCGCCGCCGCGCCGTCCAGCAGACGCTGCAACGGCCTGGTCAGGCCCCGGCGCAGCAGGACGATGCCGAAGAACGCGCTAAGCGCGGCCAGTACGCCGGCCGCGACCGCCGCGCGTTCGTAAAGCGCGATGGCCGCCCGAAGCGCCGCCTCGGTCTCGGCCACCTCTTCCTTCTCCTCGGCCAGGGCCTCCAGGATCAGGGCCTGAAAGTTGGCGTCGATCTTCCGGTCGAGAACGTCGGCGAGATGCGCGGTGTATTCGGCCGGATCGGCAAAACTCGCGCGCGCCTGCACTCTGTCGAATTCGTTCAGCACGCGGTTGATCTGCCGTTCGATCTGCGCCAGCAGTTCGAGTTCTTCGATCTCCTCGTCGCCGACCAGTTGCACCTCTTCGGCGATCAGAATTCTGAGCTGGCTGATATCGGCGCGGATCTCGTTCAGCAGCGCCGCCTCGCCCGCGCCCCGGTCCCTGTCGCCGATCAGCAGCGCATCGCCGTACTGCTTGAACAGTTGGTAAGCATGGCTCGACAGGGCGAGGTATTGCTCATGCACCAGATGCGCGAGCTGCGAACGCTCCAGATGGTATTCCGCGGAACGCGCGCTCCAGAATGCCAATCCGGCGGAGACCAGCGCGATCGCCAGCAGCCCGCTGAAGGACAGCGTCAGTTTGGTCAGATAACGCAAATGTTGCCACGCTCCGTCACGCCGCCCGGCGTGGTGCGAAGAACTTCGCGGTCGGGCCGTTGCCGGCCAACAGGTCGGCGGGCGGCCCGGCTTCGCGGATACGGCCGTCTTCGACGTACCAAAGCAGGTCCATACGCCGGGCAATGGCCAGATTATGCGTCACGATCAGCGTCGTTGCATCACTTTCCCGCACCAGCCGCTCGACCAGATCGGGGCCTTCGGCATCCAGCGCGTCGTCCGGCTCGTCCAGCAGCATCAGCTTTGGCCGGGCCAGGGCGGCCCGGGTCAGCAGCACCCGCCGCGCCTCCCCGGCGGAGAGGTTGCGTCCGCCCTCCGTCACCTTGCCGCCCAAACCGCCAAGCCGCTCGATCACATCCTTCAGACCGAACGCCGCCGCGGCGGCCAGGACCGTCTTGTCGTCGGGCCGTTTCGGCGCGCCCATCACCAGGGCCCGGCGGAGCGTGCCCGCCAGGATCGGCGAACGCGTGCCGACCAGGGCGATCGCCCGCCGCCGTTCCGCGGCGCTTAAGCCGCTCGGCGCATGGCCGCCCAGCATGACCTCGCCTTGCTTCGGCTGTTCCAGGCCGGCGGCCAGGCCGATCAGGGTCGACTTGCCCGATCCGTTGCCGCCGACGATGGCGATCTTGCGACCCGCCGCCGCCTCGATATCGATCTTATCCAGCGCCCCCGCCGACACTTTGGCGAAGCTCAGCGGCTGCGGCGCATCCGGCAGCGGCTCCTGCGCCTCGATGCGCGGGCGGCTCAGCTTGCGGGCCGACAGCATGATTTCGCATTTATCGCGCGCCGCCACCCAGGCCCGGTGTCGGTCCCAGACGCCGGCCAGGTCGCGCATCGGCTGGATCATCAGGCCGACCGCGGCCAGCGCGCCCGCCGCTTCCGCCGGCGCGGCGCCGCTTTTCATGGCGACCAGGAACAGGCTGGCCGCGGCGATGCCGGAGACGGCATCGGGCACGGCGCGCAGCAGCGCGGCGCCCTTGGCCCGGTCCAGCGCGGAGGCGATCAGTTTTTCCGTCCGGCGCAGCAGATGCGCGGTCTCCGTCTTGGTGCGGCCGAGCAGGCGCAGTTCCGGCGCGTGTGGGATGCGCTCGCTCATATCCGCGGCCAGTTTCGCCCGCCGCGCGCGCAGCCGTTTGTGCGCCGGCCCCAGGCGCGGGCCCATCAGCGCCATCGCCGCCAGGCCGAGCGTGATCGGGACAGCCGCGGCCAGGCCCAGATGCGGATTGAGCAGGAAGAGAATGCCGGTGGCCGCCGGCAGCACGATGCTGGCGGAGATCAGCCGGGCGACCCCCAAACTGACCCAGCCGCGCACCGCGGCCAGGTCGCCGACGAAGCGCATCGCCAGCCCGCCGCTTCGTCGCTTGGAGACATCGCGCGCCGACATCTGCGTCAGATGGGTGAACAGTTTTACGCGGAGGGATGCCGCATAGTCCTGGCCAACCCGCTCCGCCACCACCCGCTCGACCACCCTCAAACCGGCGATGGTCAGGCCGGCCGCCGCGATCAGGGCCAGCGCGGCGAGCGGCAGCGCGGCGCTCTCGTCCCGGAACGCCGCGAACACGTCCCGGGTGGCGAAGGCCGCGACCCCGGCTGCCGCCGCCTGCCCGAGGGCGAGGACGGCGACCAGGGCAATGCTACGCCCGCGGCCTTCGCCGGCAATGCGCGGCAGGTGGCTCATGCCGCGACCCCGACCTCGGCGACGCCCAGTGCCGGCGCGTGGCGGGCGCCGGACATCTTGCCCAACAGGGCATTGGCCTGGGCCGGATCGCATAGGGCGTCGCGAGCGATGACGCCGATACCGGTCGCCATTTCGGCCTCTGCGGCGCCCAGCGGCGAGCAACTCACCATGCCGGTCACGGCGGCCGGTTCGACCCCCATGCCGCGCAGCGCGGTGCAGCCGCCGGCCGCGGCCAGCGCGTCGGGCGCGGCGAAAATCACGCCGGCGAAACCGTCACGCACTTTCGGCTTGCGCAACAGGTCGGCGGTCTCTTTCTGGAACACGCCGTCGGCCAGTTCGACCACCGCGACCTCGCAGCCGTCGCGCGCCGCGTGGGCCAGCAGCGTGTCCAATCCGGCCTCGATCCGGTCGAGCGGCTGCAGGTAGGTGGACACCATGCCCGCGTCGGTGAAGTCCGCGACGTAGCGGGCGCCGGTATCGACGAAGGCGTTGAAGTCGCCGAACGCGCCGGTGCCCGTCGCCTTGATCGCCGCGACCCGGTGGCCCGCCGCGCTGAGCCCGTGCGCCAGGCTGGCGACGGCCGTGGTCTTGCCGGAATTCATCGAGGCGCCGACGACACCGATCACCGTCATGCCGATCGGCCGCGCAGCCTTGTCCAGCGCGTAATCGGCAACGTTGATCCGGTTGCCCGACGCGTCCGCCAGCAGGCCGAGCGGGACGACCAGGGTCGGCGCCGACATCCGCGCGTGGCGATGCCGCATCCGACCCAGCACGCCGCCGCCGGCCAGCATGTCCGCACCGTCCGGGTCCAGTTCCGCCAGCCCCTCGAACTGGTCCGGGGCGTAGCGGTCGCCGCAGGCCAGGACCACCAGGTCGCCGACATACAGCGTCGAGGCGCGGCCGGCGGCCAACTGGATTCTCTTGTGCGAACCGATGCGCTCGACCCGGCCGAGCACGACGTCGCCGGACACGGCTTGGGCCAGGTCGTCGGTCAGCGACACGGCGTCGCCACGGAAAACGCGGCGGGTCGAAAAGGCCCATTTGGCTTGGGCCAGCATGTCCGGGACGATTGGGTTGATGGCGGTCATGGTCTTCTCCTTGGATCTGTTCGGCGCCGAACCGGCTACCGACATTCGATGAGATTTAAGAGTGCGAATTTCTGTTGAAGCGCGCTTGTCGCGAAGATGAATGCCCCCGCAGGCTTTCATGAACGGCGGATGAAAGATCAGGCCGGTCACGAAGCGGAAAGCGGGGTCCCCTCCCCCTGGCCGACGGTGAACGTTCCCGCGACGATCGCCACCGGGTCCGGCAGCACCACCCGGTCCAGGCCGCCCCGTTCGACGCAGGCCTGAAAGTCGTGGCCGCAGTCCGGCAGTACCGCCAGCGATACGGTCGGCTGTATGCCACGCTCGGCGGCCGCCTGGCGAAGCGCGTCGGCCCAGCGGCCGGCCCGCGTCACCCGGTCCGCGCCCTGCTGGCGGTCGATCTCCGGACCGCTGCGCGTGTTGGGATCGACGATGTTGTCTTCCGCCCCGACGCAAACCTGGATCGGCAGGCCGAGAAACCGGTCCAGGCCGGCCGCGAGCTTGGGTCCCCAGTCGTCCGTCCGTCCAGGCCGGGCGGCCAGTCCATAGGGAAACGCCGCCTCGTCCGGGAACGTGTACCAGCCGGCCGCGGCCACGGTCAGCCGCGACACCAGATGCGGATACAGCATGGCGAAGCGGTGGGCGAACTGCGCGCCGCCGGAATAGCCGGCCAGTTCGAAGGTCCGCGTGCGCCAGATGCCGGCCAGCCTGAGCTCGGACAGCAGGGCGAGCAGGGCCAGGTCGGCGCGCTTGCGCCGCACCACCCGCTGGTAATGCGGCCACCGCTTCTCGTCGAACAGCGGCGCGATCACCGGCCGGCCGAGCGCCGCGGCCCGCGCCGCGTAAAGCGCGGCCTGGTTGCGGGCGCCGCGCTGAATGCCGTGGATCGCGACGATCGGCGGAGCGCCCGTCGAGATTTCCGGCGGCAGTGCGATCCAGCAGTCCAGGGCCTTGCGCCCCTTGGCCTGCCGCTGCTCCAGCCGAAAGCTCTCGGCTTGTCGCGACGCTTTGGTTTCTGGGTTACTCGTGACAGGCATTGTTATCGTTCCTCGTTCAAGCGGCCTTGCCGAAGACCTCGGCGACCCGCGCGTTGGGCAACAGGTCGAAGATCATGTGGATGCGGTCCTGGTCGCCGTCGTTGAAGGCTTCGTGCATCTGCTTGTTGTCGAACCACCAAAGCTCGCCTTCACGCATTCGAACCTCCTCGTCGCCGGCTTTCAGCCAAGACCCCTGCGTCGATCGCAGTACGAGGTGATAACGGTGGCGCACCAGATAATATTCCCCGCGATCGACATGCGGATAAACGCGCCGGCCCGCCGGCAGGCAGACGATCTTGGCGCGGCTCAGCTGGCTGTCCTCTTCCCGCGCGAAATTTCGCAAGAATCCGCAGGCCATCGGATAGAGCCTGGACGTGGTCGTCCACCGGCTCTCGTGCACGTCGCGGCGCTTGCGCTCGCCGATCGCCGATTTGCGCAGGCCCCGGATCGGGATCGACAGCGCCTCGCGCTGCACCTTGATCTTGTCCTGCCGCCCGGTCGACACGCTCCACGCGTCGTCGATCGAAGCTATTTCATCCAGAAAGGGTTTGGGATCGACGGTTGATTTGACGCGTCGAAAATACTGCATCGCCTTCTCCTCCAAAGCACGGCGGAGCCGGAACGGCTCCGGCGCAATCGCTGATCTGTTCGCCCTTTCGGCGGCTCGGAAAGAGAACGCCGCGTAATATCATCGAGGTGGGCCAGCGGCGATGAAGGTTCAACTAAGTATCTGTTTTTTAACACAACTTTTTGCTGCGCTTCATGTTCTGTTGGGCATCCGTTCACCGGATTTTCAGACGATGTTCATGTTCCGGGATGTGTCACGTTCGCCGCCGGCAAATCGTCAATAGGGCAAACGTCCGGCCCGCCGGAAACAACACCAAGAGGTAGAAATGCGCTTACCCGGAACCACCATAGCCGCAGGAGTAATGTCGATCATGACCGCCACGGCACCGGCCTCATCCGCCGCCGAAACCGCAATCGTCAACCCGCCCGACCTGTTCGATCCGGCGCCCAACGGCTTCAGCCATGCGGTGGTGGTAAGGGGCGGCAGCGGCGTCGCCTATATCGCCGGCCAGGGCGGCGAGGACCGAACCGGCGCCCTGCCGCCAACCTTCGCCGGCCAGGTGAAGCAGGCCTACGCCAACCTACTCACCGCGCTGGAGGCCGTCGGCGCCGAGCCCCGCCAGGTCGCCCGGATCACCACCTACGTGGTCGGTTACGACCAATCGATGCTGGACGTCATGACGCGCCACGTGAAGGAGACCTTCGGCGACGCCCTGCCGGCCCAGACGCTGGTACCGGTCCCCCGCCTCGCCCTCGACGGCATGCTGTTCGAGGTCGACGCGATCGCGGTTCTCGAATAGAGACAGCCGACCCTAACCGATCACCGGCATCTCCGGCGGCGCGCGCCGCGTCAGCAGTTCCGCGCCGCCCTCGGTGATCGCGATGTTTTCCTCGTGCACCATCATCTTGCCCGGCGCGAACTCCATGCCCGGCTCCAGGGTGATGGTCATGCCGCGCTTCAGCACCGTGTCGTCGCCGGGCCGGTGCGACTGGCCCTCGGTCAGTTGCATGCCGAGCCCGTGGCCGAGCCGCCCGACGCTGTTGCCGAGCGCGCCGCCTTCTTCCAGCACCGCCCACATCGCCGCCCAAAGTTCGGCGGACGTGGCGCCCGGCCGCGCCGCCTTAAGCCCCGCCTCCGTCGCCCGGTAGACCACCTCGTGCGCCCGCCTGGCTTCGTCCGACGGGGTGCCGAACGCGAAGTTGCGGTCGAAGTCGCAGAAATAGCCGTCGAAGGTCGTGCCGGTATCGATGATCAGCACGTCGCCGTCTGAAAGCACCCGGTCGCTCGGGCCCATGATGATGTCGCCGTAGCCGCCGGGCCCAGAACCGGCGATCATATAGGGCGAGTTGTCCGCGCCGCGCTCCAGCAGGTCGATCCTTAAGTTGCAACAGATCTCCCGCTCGCTCTCGCCAAGACACGCCCAGGACGGCAGCGTCTCGAATCCGCCGGACGTAAGCTGGCAGACATAACGGATCTTTTCGATCTCCGCCGCCGACTTGACCATTTGAAGCTGCCGCACGATCTCGGTCGCATCGTGGATTTCGGTCGGCGCGATCTGTCCGGTCAGCGACGCGAAGTCCCGGCCCGGCATGCGTAAGTGGCTTTCCTGGCCCAGCATGAAACCGACCCGCCCGAACCGTTTCGTCAGCTCGCGCAAGGTGGAGGCCAACAACGAAACGCCGTCGTCCTCCGGCCTGGGTGCCGGCCAGGTGCGGATATCGTCGATCCAGGTCTCGGCCATGCCGACGGCGCCGATCTCCGGGATCACCGCGATCGGATGGCCGTCGAACGGCACCGCCAGGAACCATGGCCTGGTCGGACTTTCCCAGAACTGCGTATGGAAGCCGGAGAAGTAGCGGACATCCGGCTCTGTCGTCAGCACCAGCGCGTCCAGCCGCCAGCCCGCCATCAGGCGCTGGGCGCGCTCGGTCCGGCGCTCGAACTCGGATACGGCGAAGCCGCGCGGCGGCGCTGTCGGCTGTTGCTCCGATGCCATCGGCGTTCCCTTCCCGCTCCAGTCTGGCGAACGAGGCGGGAAAGTCACGGATTTTCACAACCTCTGGAGAGGCCGGAATCCGCATGCGGCGTTTTCGGAACGTTTTTGAGGGCGGTTCGGATTACCGACCGACGGTAGAAACTCCGCCCGAAAGAAACAGTGGCGCTCGGGCCGCCCGGCGTCGTCCGGGCGGCCATCGTGCGCAAGTGTCAGGCGTCCTGCAGGTTGACCGCCTTCGGCCCGCGCGCTTCCTGCTGGACCTCGAAGCTGACCTTCTGGCCTTCGGTCAGATAGCCTAGCTCGGACCGCTCGACCGCGGAGATGTGCACGAAAACGTCCTTCGACCCATCGTCCGGCGTGATGAACCCGAAGCCTTTGGTGGTGTTGAAGAACTTTACGGTACCTGTCGTCATTCAAAGTCGTCCTTTGGTAGGGGGGTCACGCCGAAGCACGGCGCTTCGGCGGCGCGATAGGTGCACATGTTGAGAAGGAGAGGCTCTGCCTGACGCAGCGTGGCACGAAAGAGATTCGCCGACTTAAAGATATGCGACCGTCACACGCCACACTAGATAGGTTCGAGTCTGCTGCCCTGCAAGTCCGATCCCGCGGCGCGTTCTGGATTGCCCTCGACTGACCGGGCAGCCTTCGATCGCAGGGCGCTTTATCCGGCGGGCCGGGTCGACCCGGTCCCGCCGGATAGAACCACGCTACGTTTCACAGAGACCGAGCGCCCAGCCGATCTGGGCCCCGTCAGCCCTTCCGCCGCCGCCGTCCGGCAACAGCCAGCCCGGCCAAGCCGAGACCCAGCAACGACAGCGCCCCTGGCGCCGGCACGTCGGCGGCGGCCGATTCCGTGAAGCGGGCGAAGACATCAAGCTCGTTCGCAGACTGATCGAAATCCTTCCGTACGTTCCCCGGACCAAAGACTCCGTCAACGCTATCGTTGTCTTCGTTGCGTGCGGAAACGGTCGCCGCTCTGTCGGGGAAGCTCGGACTTGATGCGGCGTACGGGATGACGGCATTGCAGAAAAGATCGGCCGTATCCGTGCACCCGACCGTCAGATCGGAGTCGCTGTCGAACATCCCTTCGGGTGTATCCAGGAACACCTGGTCGAGCAGCGCCTGCCCCGCCGCCCGGGCGTCAGTCTCATTGGTGAAGGCGAAATCCGATGACTCGTCGCAGCCGCCGAACACGCCGATACAAGTGCCGTCGACGAATTGCACGTCGAACAATTTACCGCCGACATCCACGTTGCGGGCGCCGGTCAGTTGGCCGCTGCCGTCGACCAGCAGCACCGCGGCGGACGCCGCCGCCGGCAGCCCTGCAAACGCCGCGACCGCGCCGGCCAGGAGAAGCGATTTCAGTGTCGTGGAAAGCATGGTCTCGGTCCCCTTTTACATCCGGGTTGTTATGGGCCGCTGCGGCGGGTGGCGGGCGGATCAGGCCGCCTCGCGCCGCCGTCCGGCAACGGCCAGCCCGGCCAGGCCGAGACCCAGCAACGACAGCGCCCCGGGTGCCGGCACGTCGCCGGCGACCGATTCCGTGAAGCGGGCGTAGACTGCGGCGTCTCTTTCGGCTGTGTCGAAATCTATTCTGCTGAAGCCAACGTCGGTAGAGTCCGGGAAAGAATCCGGGCTGAAATTTGTCGCTTTGGCAAACGACACAAAGCTGCCTGGTTTGAACGGGATCCGGGCTTCACAGAAAAAAACGTCTGAACACCCGAATGTCAGTTCCGGTTTGCTGTCGAACATCCCTTCCGGTGTGTCCAGGAACACCTGGTCCAGCAGCGCCTGCGCCGCCGCCAGGGCGTCGGTCTCATTGCCGAAGTCGGTGTCCGAGTCTTCGTCGCAGCCGCCGAACAGGCCGATGCAGGTGCCGTTCACGAATTGCACGTCGAACAATTTGCCGCCGACATCCACGTTGCGGGCGCCGGTCAGTTGGCCGCTGTCGTCCACCAGCAGCACGGCGGCGGACGCCGCCGCCGGCAGCCCGGCAAACGCCGCGACCGCGCCGGCCAGTAAAGCCGCCTTGAAAAAGCTGTTTCTCATGTCGTTCCCCTAAAACCGTTTCGCCCACTCTTCTTAAAGGCCGCTTCGCCATTTTCTTAATTGGGCCGGCTTTGCCCCGCCGAGCCGGTAACTTCACGGTGTAGTGACGCTGTGAGTGATTGATTTTCAAGAGGAATTCGGCTTTTGTCCGATATACGGACGTATTTGTCCGATATACGCAGATTGACCCGGGCCTTCCGCTCGGTCGGCGCGGTTGGGGGCGCTGGAGTTTGGTGGTGGGAACGACGGTCAATTTCTGCCGGAACTGGTGTCTGGTTCTTTCAGTTCTGCTCCTCCTCCTGTCGCATGCCGTATCGTCGCCGGCCGCCTGGGCCGAAGAGGCGGCGGACGCCTGTCCGCCGGCGGCCAATACCCTGACTGAAACCCCGGACGACCGGCAGCGGCCCCTGTCGGCAGCGTTCTATTTCGATGCCACGGGCACGGTTGGGGCGGATGCGATCGTCGGCATGCCGTTCGCGCCGGGGCCGTGCGACGGCATTTTCCACGCCCCTATGCCGGGCCAGACGCTCTGGCTCCGGTTCTCGGTCGTCAACAGCCACGCGATAGCCAAAACCTGGATGATCGGCTTCCAGCAGATCATCGTCGACGAAGCAGGGGTTTTCGAACTCCGGAACGGGCGCATGGTCGCCGGGCCGCGCAACGGCCGCACCGTGCCGGTCGCGGACCGGGCCGACGGGACGATCAAAACCGGCGTTCCCCTGTCCATCGGTCCCGGCGAAGAGAGGGTCTTTTACCTACGCGTCGCGGGCACCTTCGCCCCTACACTGACCCCGTCCATCCTAACGCCGGACCTCTTCGAGGCCTGGTCGACGGCGGTCCTGCTGATGACCGCCCTGTATTCAGGCTTTATCGCGGCGATCCTGCTCATCGCCGTGGTCCTGTTCCGGCATATCGAGGTCCGCCTCTATCAGTACTACGCGCTCTACATGGCCTGCCTGCTGGTCTTCTCGATCGTCTGGGACGGCTGGCTGCATGAATTCGCCGGCGCGACATGGCCGGTCGACGGCACCGCGCCGGTCACGACCTTTCTGTTGGGGCTCGGCATGTTGGCGAATACCCAGTACTGCCGCCTGCTCTTGAGGATCGAACTGGACTCCGCACCGTGGCGGTACTTCTTCCTGTTCCTGTCCGGCGTTATCGTCGTGGCGACAGGCCTCGCCATGGCCGATCCCTGGGTTCGGCCGCAGCCATTGCATATTGTCTTCTTCACCTACCCGCTGGCGCTGATCTTCGTCGCCCTGAAGAAGGTTCGCGACGGCCTGCCCCAGGCCAGACCGGTATGCCTGTCCCTGTTCTGCCTGATGGCCGGCCTGCTCGTCACCAACTACTTCTTCCTGTTCCCGCTAGACATGGCCGGCGCCAACTCGGCTTTCGAATTCATCCTGCTGCGCCCGGTCGCCTGGGGCTATTACTTCGGCATTGCCGGCGAGGCGGTGTTCATGATCGTCGCCATCTCGACCATGGTGAAAGCCATGCAGGCTGAGCGGCAGGCCGCGGTGGCGGAGGCCAAGGCGCTCCGGCGCGACGCCATTGCCGCCGAAGCCCGCCTCGCCGAGGCCCCGGCGGCCGCCCCTGCGAAAACCGCCGAAGCCGACCTGCCGCCCTCCGCCGAGCAGCGCTTCGTCGAACGCGCCACCGACTGCCTGCTGGACCGGATCGGCGAGGACGGTTTCGGTGCCCGCGAACTCGCCGTGGCGCTCGGCGTCAGCGAAAAGACCCTCGGCCGCCGCCTGAAGCAGGCGCGCGGCATCACGCCCGCCGCCTTCATCCGCTCCGTCCGCCTGAACTTCGCCCGCGACCTGATCCGCCTGCGCCGGCACGGCACCGTCGCCGAAGTCGCCCACGCCGCCGGCTTCGCCGCGACCGGCCACTTCTCCAAACTCTACCGCGAAGAATTCGGCCAACTCCCCCGCGACGCCCTCCGCGCGGCGAAGCCGGCGGAATAGACGGCGGGCTTGACGGCCGGGGATACGACCCGGGCGGTATTTCTGTATAGGCGGTTTTGGCGTTCCCGCCGCAAAAAGTCAGGCGCTTCAGGCAACAGCGGCGCGTTCATCCCGGTTGATTTGGCATTCCGCAAAAGCGGCCCCATATGAGTCTCGCGAAACGATGTTCATATCGGTTGGGGTTTCCCAGCGGCGCCGGGGAGCCCGCCAATGACCGAGGCGATTGGCGCCTATATCTTCTACGAAATCGCGGCTCTGTTGGTACTCGCCGCAACCGTCGGCTTCGTCGGCCTGTTGCTGCGCCAACCGTTGATCGTCAGCTTCATTGCCGTCGGCATTCTCGCCGGCCCGTCCGTTCTCGATATCGCGCGCTCCGACGAATACATCGAACTCCTGGCCAAGCTCGGCATCGCGCTGCTCTTGTTCCTGGTTGGCCTTAAGCTCGACCTGAGCCTTGTGCGAAAGCTCGGCCCCGTGGCGCTGACCACCGGGCTCGGGCAGGTCGCCTTCACCACCCTGTTCGGCTTCCTGATCGGCCTGGGCCTCGGGCTCGACGCGACCACCAGCCTCTACGTCGCCGTCGCGCTGACCTTTTCCTCGACCATCATCATCGTCAAGCTGTTGTCCGACAAACGCGAGATAGCCTCGCTGCACGGCCGTATCGCGCTCGGTTTCCTGATCGTGCAGGACATCGTCGTCGTGCTGGCGATGATCGTGCTGTCGGCGCTCGGCGTCGGCGCGGCCGCCGATTCCGCGCTCACCGACATTTTGGCGGTCTTCGGCTACGGCGTCCTGATGCTGCTGGCCGTCGGCCTGTTCATCCGTTTCGCGGCGGACCCCCTCGTCGAGCGCCTATCGCGCGCGCCGGAACTGTTGGTCTCCTTCGCCATCGGTTGGGCGGCGTTGCTCGCGGCGCTCGGTCACTATCTCGGGTTCGGCAAAGAGCTTGGCGGGCTGCTTGCCGGCGTATCGCTCGCCTCCACCCCGTTTCGCGAGGCGATCGCGGCACGCCTCGCCTCCTTACGCGATTTCCTGCTGCTGTTCTTTTTCATCGCGCTCGGCGCATCGCTCGACCTCACCGTGCTCGGCGCCAGCGTCGGCGCGGCCATCGTGCTCTCGCTGTTCGTCCTGATCGGCAATCCGCTGATCGTACTGGCGATCATGGGCGCCATGGGTTACCGAAAGCGCACCGGCTTCCTCGCCGGTCTCACGGTCGCGCAGATCAGCGAGTTCTCCCTGATCTTCATGGCGATGGGCGTCTCCCTCGGCCATGTCGCCGACGGCGCGCTCGGCCTCGTTACCCTGGTCGGGCTGATCACCATCGCGGCCTCGACCTACATGATCACCTACTCGCATCAGATCTACGGCCTGCTGGAGCCGCTGCTCGGCCCGTTCGAACGTCGCGCGGCGGTGCGGGAGGACGAAGACTGGCAGGGCGCCGGGCAACCGCACGACGTCATCCTGTTCGGTCTCGGCCGTTACGGCATGGCAATCGCCCAAGAGCTCAGGGAGGCGGGCCGGCAGGTGCTCGGCGTCGACTTCAATCCGGACGCCGTGCGCCACGCCCGCGCGAACGGCATCGACGTGGTTTTCGGCGATGCCACCGATCCCGAGTTCCTGGCCCATCTGCCGCTCGACGACGTCCGCTGGGCGGTTTCCGCCGTGCCGGAGCACGATACCGGCATCACCCACGACGATCCGCGCCGCGCGCTTATTCGCTCGCTGAAGGATCTGCGGTTCGGCGGCCATATCGCGGTCGCGGCGCACAGCGAACAGGCGGAGGCGGCGCTGCAGACGGCCGGCGCGGACCTCGTGCTGATGCCGTTCCGCGATGCCGCCGCCCAGGCCGCGGCCCTGGTGCTCAGCGAGGCGCCGCCGGCGCACATCGACCTGGCCGACCCCGACGGCCAGAAGGAACTCTCGGTGTGAGCGCCTAGAGCGGGTAGTCCCGCTCCGGGTCGATGCCGCAGGTTTCGATGAACTTGCGGATCTGCTGGACCTCCTGCTTCGGCAGGCTGTGGTGAGCGTGCGAAAAGTTCGCGCTGTGGCCGTTCAGGACCACATGCGACTTCCCGGAGTTGGCCGCCTTTATCTCGGCGCCCAATTCCCTAAGCACGCTCTCGACATCCTTCATGGCGATGTTGGCGTTGATCGGATGCGCGAACAGCGCGTGCAGTACCTTCCGGTGACGGTGGTTCATACTTGTCCTGCCTGACCTGTAACTGACTGCGGGTCAGGCTAGACGGTCCGCCGGCCGCCGGAATTGATATAAGTCAGGGTGCGTGGGCTCGTTCCTCGATTTTTCAAACGAGCCCCCCGGTCACCCCCCTAGGCCTTCGCCGCCAGCCGGTTGACCGCGCTGACGATCGCCTTCAGCGACGCCGAGTTGGTGTTCGGGTCGATGCCGACGCCGAAGCACATCCGCTCCCCGCCGTCGCTCAACCGGATAAAGCACGCCGCCTCCGCGTCCGACCCGACGGTGACCGCGTGCTGGTGATAATCGATCAGCCGCGCCTGCACGCCGCAGCCCTCCTTCAGCGCGCTGAAGAAGGCGTTGATCGGGCCGTTGCCGCGGCCGGAGATCTCCCGCGTCTCGCCGTTCGCCTTAACCGTCGCGTCGCAGACCACCACCTCGCTCGCATGCGGTGCCGTGCCGATCCGGTAGTCGACCAGTTCGAACGGCCGGATCGGTTCCGTATAGGTCTCGCGGAACTTGGCCATGATCTCGTTCGGCATGATTTCGCGGCCAGTCTCGTCCGACACACCCTGGATCACGCCGGAGAACTCGATCTGGAAATCGCGCGGCAGCTCGATGCCGAACTCCGCCTCCATGATGTAGGCGACGCCGCCCTTGCCGGACTGGCTGTTGATCCGGATGATCGCCTCGTAGGAGCGGCCGACGTCCTTCGGGTCGATCGGCAGGTACGGCACCTCCCAGAGCTCGCTGTTCGACTTCTCCAGCGCCGTCATGCCCTTCTTGATCGCGTCCTGGTGGGAGCCGGAGAACGCCGTGTAGACCAGCTCGCCCGCGTAAGGATGGCGCTGATGCACCGGCAGCTCGTTGCAATGTTCGGCCACCTTGATCGACTCGTTGATGTCGGTGAAGTCCAGCCTCGGGTCGACGCCTTGGCTGAACATGTTCAGCGCCAACGTCACCACGTCCACGTTGCCGGTGCGCTCGCCGTTGCCGAACAAGGTGCCCTCGATCCGGTCGGCGCCGGCCATCACGCCAAGCTCGGCGGCGGCGACGCCGGTGCCGCGGTCATTATGCGGATGCAGGCTCAGGATGATCCGGTCGCGGTCGCGGAAGTTGCGGTGCATCCACTCGATCTGGTCGGCGTAGATGTTGGGCGAGGCCATCTCGACGGTCGCCGGCAGGTTGAAGATCAGCTTGTTCTCGACCGTCGGCTCCCAGACGTCCATCACTGCGTGGCAGACGTCCCGGGCGAAATCCAGCTCGGTGCCGGTGAAGCTCTCCGGCGAGTACTCGAACCGAACGTTGGTGCCCTCCAGGGTCGGAACCAGCGATTTGCAGAGCTTGGCGCCCTCGACCGCGATCTGCTGGATGCCGTCGCGGTCCAGCCCGAACACCACGCGCCGCTGTAAGGTCGAGGTCGAGTTGTAGAGGTGGATGATGGCGTTCTTCGCGCCCTGGACGGACTCGAAGGTGCGGCGGATCAACTCCGGCCGCGCCTGGGTCAGCACCTGGATGTGCACGTCGTCCGGGATCATGTCGTTCTCGATAATGTGCCGGACGAAGTCGAAATCGGTCTCCGAGGCGGACGGGAAGCCGACCTCGATCTCCTTGAAGCCGAGCCGGACCAGATGCTGGAAGAAGCGGATCTTCTTCTCGCTGCCCATCGGGTTGATCAGCGCCTGGTTGCCGTCGCGCAAGTCCACGCTGCACCAGGTGGGCGCCTTGGTGATGGTTCGGCCCGGCCACTGCCGGTCGGGCAGGTCTACCGGGGTGAAGGCTTGATATTTTTGGGTCGGCATCGTCGCCATGACGGGATCTCCAATCGGTAACGCTAGAAATAGCGGGTTCGGGATCGACCACGCGCGACAACGCCAAAACCGACCCGCTTATGCGGGATCGGATGGTGCGGTCTCTCTACTCGGTGGTTTGGTTTACGCTGGGTCCAGCTCATGGGACGCAGTCTCTCCCGGAATTCGGTCGCTCAATACGGCATAGCCCCGGCTCTCCTCGAGAACCGGGCAAATAAGTCGTAGAGCGAGCGCCCCGTATGGAACCTGCGTCTGCATGGCGGGCAAGCTACCCCGGCCGACCCGGGCCGTCAATCGGCGAGTATCGGCTATTCCCGCTCGGCCGCGAACGGCTCGCGGGCGAAAATCCGCTGCACCATCGGCCGGAACGCCTCCAGCGGCATGGTGTCGTAGGCCGGATCGAACGAGGTCTGGTCCCACTTCTCGCAGAAATCGGCGCAGGCCTGGAAATGCGGGTGGCCGCGATAGCGCTCGCGCAGGTTCCGGTCGGCGCCGATATGGTGGAAAAAGTAATAGCCCTGGAACACCCCATGATGCCGGATGATCCAATAGGTCTCCTCCGAGACATAGGGCTTGAGGATGGCGGCGGCGAAGTCGCCGTGGTTGCAGGGCGCGAGCCCGTCGCCGATGTCGTGCAGCAATGCCGCCACCACCATTTCCTCGTCCGCCCCGTCGCGGTGCGCCCGGGTCGCCGTCTGGAGCGAATGCCCCAGACGGTCGACCTGGTAGCCCGCGATCGAGTCGGTCAGCCTGGCCAGTTCCGTCAACACCCGGTCGGCGGTTCCCTTGACGTGCTTGCGTTCGATGCCGTCGAGGAACTGATACTCCTCGTAGGTTCCGTCGGCCATCTGCGTGAAACTGACCGTCTGCATAAGGTCTCTCCCGGCGATTAAGCGGCGGCGGACACCTTCCCGGCGGCGTCCAGCGCCCGCGTCAGATCGCCGATGATATCATCGATATGCTCGATGCCGACAGACAGCCGCACATAGCCGTCCGAGACGCCGGTCGCGAGTTGATCTTCCGGGCTGAGCTGCGAATGGGTCGTGGTCGCCGGGTGGATCGCCAAGCTGCGCGCATCGCCGATATTGGCGACGTGGTAAAGCAGTTCCAGCGAGTCGATAAACCGCCGCCCGGCCTCCCGGCCGCCGGCAAGTTCAAACCCGACCAGCCCGCCGAGGCCGCCGTTCAAATAGGTGTCGGCACGGCGCCGCTGCTCGCCCTCGAACTGGCTGGGATGGATGACATTGGTCACGGCATCGTGGCCAGCCAGGAAGTCGGCGACCACCTGGGCGTTGCGGGTGTGCTCGCGAATACGAAGCGGCAGCGTTTCCAGGCCCTGCAGGATCAGGAACGCGTTGAACGGGCTGAGCGCCGCGCCGATGTCCCGCTGCAGGGTTACCCTGGCCTTCAGGATATAGGCGATCGGCCCGAGCGGCTTGGCCGCCTGTGCCCAGACCGCACCGTGGTAGCTCGGGTCCGGGGTGTTCAACGCCGGCTGCCGATCGGGATGCGCCTCCCAGTCGAAGTTACCGCCGTCGACGATCAGGCCGCCGATGGAGTTGCCGTGGCCACCGATATATTTGGTCGTCGAATAGACGATGACCGCGGCGCCATGGTCGAACGGCCGGCAGAGCACCGGCGCGGCGGTGTTGTCGACAATCAGCGGGATGCCGAACTCACGGCCGATATCGGCGACTTCCTTGATCGGGAAGACGGTGAGTTTCGGGTTCGGCAGGGTCTCCGCGTAGTAGGCGCGGGTCCGGTCGTCGGTCGCGCGGCGAAAGCCTTCCGGATCCTCCGGATCGACGAAGCGGGTCTCGATACCCTGATCCTTCAGGGTATTGGCGAACAGGTTCCAGGTGCCACCGTAGAGGTCGGTCGAGCTGACGATATTGTCGCCGGCACGGGCGACGTTCTGGATCGCCATCAGCGATGCCGCCTGGCCGGAGCTCACGGCCATCGCCGCCGCCCCGCCGTCCAGTGCCGAGATGCGCTGTTCCAGCACATCGCAGGTCGGATTCATGATCCGGGTGTAGATGTTGCCAAGTTCCTTCAGGCCGAACAGGTTCGCGGCATGCTCGGTGCTGTCGAACTGGTAAGACGTCGTTTGATAGATCGGCACGGCGACGGCGCCGGTTGCCGGGTCGCTGCGGTAGCCGGCATGAAGCACGGCAGTTTCCGGATTTACGGTACTTTCAGTCATAATTCGCTCCTCTCCGATATGCACTGGTTCCAGCACACCGCGCCGAGACGGAAAAACCACCGCAGCAGGGCCGGGCGGTTCGAGACGAGCCGCCTCTTTAGCTGGACTTCTTATGCGCCCGCAAGCTGGCACTCAAATCGGCGCAGGGTGGTACCTAGGCCGTCGGGGCGGCATTGTCAATTTTGCGATTCGCGTATTCTGTGAGCTTGATCACACTCCCCCTCAATACATCGGTAACGGCATGCTAACCTAGCTTCGCAAATCAGCAAGGAGACGGGCATGGCGAAAGTGTTGGCTTACGGAGAAATCGATCCAGACGGGCGAGCCGTCCTGGCGGCGCGCGGGGGTATCGAGATCGTGACCGTCCAGGGCGACGATCCGGCCGGGTTCAGCCGGGAGATCGTTGACGCCGACGCGCTGATCCTGCGCTATCACCCGTTCGGGAGGGTCGATATCGAGCGGGCGGAAAAGCTGAAGGTCTGCGCCCGCTACGGGGTCGGCTACGACAATATCGATATGGAAGCCGCCACCGAGCACGGCATCCCGGTCGCCGTCGTCGGCGAGGCGAATTCCGTCGCCGTGGCGGAACACACCTTCTATCTGATGCTGACCGCCGCCAAACAAGGCATCAGGTTCGACCAGGCCATGCGCAAGGAAGACTGGAGCTTCCGCACCCAAATCCCGGCCATCGAGCTTTGGCGGAAGACTATCCTGATCGTCGGCTTCGGCCGCATCGGCACCCGCGTGGCGGCCCGCGCTGCGGCGTTCGACATGGACGTCAGAGTTTACGATCCCCTGCTGCCGGCCGAAACGATTCGCGGCGCCGGCTTCACGCCGGTCGACGACTTGGACGGCGCCCTGGCCGACGCCGATTACGTCACCCTGCATGCGCCGCTGACCCCGGTTACCCGCCATATGATCGATGCCGACGCCCTGGCCCGGATGAAGCCGGATGCCGTGCTGGTCAACACCGCGCGCGGCGGACTGGTCGACGAGGCTGCCTTGATCGAGAGTCTAGGGCGCGGCCATCTGCACGGCGCCGGCCTGGACGTGTTCGAAAACGAGCCCGCCATCGCCGGCAATCCGTTGCTCGAGATGCCGAACACCGTGCTGACGCCGCATATCGCCGGCCTGACCCGGGAATGCGCCGCGCGCATGTCGATCGTCTCGGCCCAGAACGCGCTGGACGGCATCGACGGGCAGCTTGAATCGGAATTGATCGTGAACCCGGAAGTGCTTTCGGCAACGCGCTAGAAAAACGGGAACAACAAGGGAGTCTCTCATGTCGGGGAACGACGTCTACGAGGTTTACGCCATCCGCTACGCGACGGTCAGCGAACGCCAGCGCAAGGACAATTTCATTTTCGTCGACGCCCACGACGGGCCCATGCCCATCGATTTCTATGTCTGGGCCATCGTCGGCAAGGACCGGACCTTCGTGGTCGACCTCGGCTTCTCCGCGGAGGACGCCGAGGCGCGCGGGCGGGTGCTGGAACGGAGCCCGGCGGAAGGCCTGAAGCTGGTCGGCGTCGACGCGGGCGACGTGAAGGACGTGATCGTCACCCACCTGCATTGGGACCATGCCGGCAATTACCATGAATTCCCGAACGCCCGTTTCCACCTGCAGGATCGGGAGATGGCCTACGCGACCGGCCGGCACATGCAGCACGATGCGTTGCGCCGTTTCTTCGCGGTGGAACCGGTGGTCGGCATGGTACGCGAGGTCTACAACGGCCGGGTCGATTTCTATGACGGCGACGCGGAACTGGCGCCCGGCGTCAGCGTGCATCTGATTGGCGGCCATACGATGGGCCTGCAGGTAGTGCGGGTGAACACCCGCCGCGGCCAGGTCGTGCTCGCCTCCGACGGCGCGCACTTCTACGACAACATGCTGGACGGCAACCCGTTTCCGGTCGTCTTCAACGTCGCCGACATGCTGGCCGGCCACAAAAAGATCTACAGTCTCGCAGACTCCGCCAACCACGTGATCCCGGGACACGACCCGCAGGTGCGCGCCTTCTACCCGGCGGTCTCGTCGGAGGCGGAGGGCATCGCGGTACGGCTGGACGTGGACCCGACGCTCTAAAGAAACCGGTTCGGTTTCAGGAAGAAGGCGAGAATCAAGGCGCCGTTCGGCGACCGCGCGACGTGGCGGCTTTTAGCCGGACGCCAGACGAACTGGCCTGCGGTGGCAATGCCTTCGTCGTCTTCCAGGCTGCCTTCCAGCACGTAGGTCTGTTCGACCTCGACATGTTCGTGCAGCGGCAGTTCCGAGCCCGGCGCCCAGCGGAACAATGCGGTCAGGAGGCCGGTCTGCTCATCCTGCATCAGCACCTTAATCTCCACGCCCGGATAGTCGGTCGGTTTCCACGACAAGGTTTCCGGATCGACGTAGCGGGACGCGAGGTCGCTTAATACGGTGGTCATGATACTCCTCCCCTGTCAGGCAACCGCGATTTCGGTCGCCAGATCGAGCGGCACCGGCCGGTCGTCGAGCAACAGGTCGGCGGCGCGCTCCTCCCAGGCGTCGTCCCGGACAGCCATGGGATCGGCGGCGCTGAGGCGATGCTCCACCACCAGCCGGGACAGCAGCAGGCGGCGGGCGTCGCCACCGGCCGCGCCGGTGCGCGCGCCCTCCCACGCCAGCAGTGCGGCGCTGGCGGCGTTGTAGAGCGCCCCGGCGGCGAGACGGCAGCGCTTCTCCTGGGCCGGGTCGGCGGCGACGTCCGCGGCGAATGCCGCGGCGCGGTCGACCAGCCCGTCGAGCCGGGTGCGAAACTGGCCGGGGATCGCGTCGGCCTGGGCCAGACAGTCGTGCAGCGTATCGGCCAACGCCTCGTGCGCCCGAACCTTGCCGACGGCGCGGGTCACGACGTCGAGGGCGTTGATGTTGCTGGTGCCTTCCCAGAGCACGCCGATCTGGGCGTCGCGGACGAGACGCGCGTTGACCCAATCCTCGATATAGCCGTTGCCGCCGCGCACCTCCATGGCCCCGGTCGCGACTGCGAGATTGTCGCGGCAGGCGCGGAACTTGTAGAGCGGCGTCAGGATGCGGAGCAGCGTTTCCGCAGTCGCGTCGCCATCGTTGGCCGCGCCCATCACCTGGACGGTGAAGGCATAGAAGGACAAGGCCTGTTCGGTCGGCACCATCAGCTTCAACAACTGCCGGCGCATCAGCGGCAGGTTGACGATCGGGCCGCCGAAGGCGATGCGGTGGCGCGCCACCTGCATGGCTTCGTTCAGGCAGCGGCGCATCATCGCCGCGGCGCGAACGCCGTGCGACAGGCGCGACAGGTTGACCTGATCCATCATCTGCTTGAAGCCGTTCTCGACATCGCCAATCTGCCAGGCAAACGCACCCTCCAGCCGGATCTCGCCGCTGGCCATGGAGCGGGTGCCCATCTTGTCTTTCAGACGGGCGATGCGATAGCTGTTGCGGCTGCCGTCTTCCAGACGGCGCGGCATGGCGAACAGGCCGAGGCCGCGGGTCCCTTCGGGCGCCCCCTCCGGCCGCGCCAGCAGCACCGCCAGATCGGCGTCGGTGTGGGAGCAGAACCATTTCTCGCCGTGCAGACGCCAGTTCTCGCCGTCGCGCCGGGCGACGGTCTCGATGGCGCCGACGTCGGAGCCGCCCATCTTCTCCGTCATGAACTGGGTGCCCTTCCACATGACGCCTGGGTCCTGCGACAATAGGCGCGGCAGCAGTTTCTCTTTCAGCGCATCGCTGCCGTATTTGCCGACGATATAGTTGGACGTATCCGATACGCTGACCGGACACATCAGCCCGAACTCGCCCTGCACGAACAGGTATTGCAGCGCATACTTCGCGATCGGCGGCATCGGCGTTTCCAGGCCGAGCACGCCGGTACGGTGGCTGGCGGCGTGCAGGCCGAAATCCGAGTAGGCGATCCGTTCCATCTCGCGGTAGGCCGGATGATACTCGATCCAGTCTTCGTCGCGGCCGAACCGGTCACGCGCATGCAGAACCGGAGGATGCCGGTCGGCGATCGCCGCCAACTCGTCGAGCCGGCCACCGGCCAGCTCGCCGAGCCGGTCGAAATGCGGCGCCATATGCTCCAGCAGCGCCGGATCCATGTAGAGCCCCAGCAAATCGCGGAGGCCCCGGTCGACCTCGTAGAAATTCATACCCCGGCAATCGGGCGCGATGTTATCGGGCTGGTGCGGTTCGGTTATTTCGGCGCGGTCGGCGGCACTCATCGGCATCTCACTATTCTTGAGCTGGCGGCATCGGAAACGCGACGTCGGGACGGTATACTACCATAGCCGGCCCGCCGGGTTGGCCAGGGCAGGAAGACGGCATGACCCAATTGAATGGCGACGAAGTACGCCGGCAGATCGGCGCCCGCATGGCCGGGTTCGAAGCCAAAGAACTATCAGATTCCGGCCGCAAGCGCGCCGCCGTGGCGATCATGATCGTCGATACGGACGAGGGGCTTGGCGGCTTCGTGCTGACCAAACGGTCGCCCAGGCTGAACACCCACTCCGGCCAATGGGCCCTGCCCGGCGGGCGGGTCGACGCCGGCGAAACGGTGATCGAAGCCGCCTTGCGGGAGGTGGAGGAGGAGGTCGGCTTTCAGGCAGCGCCGGAAGCCGTTCTGGGGCGGCTGGACGATTACCCGACCCGGTCGGGCTACCTGATCACCCCGGTGGTGCTATGGGCCGGCCCGGACGCTGCGCTGGATCCAAACCCGGCGGAGGTCGCTTCGGTGCACCGCATCCCGTTCGGCGAACTGACCCGGTCGGACTCGCCGGAATTCGTCACCATCCCGGAAAGCGACCGCCCGGTTGTCCGCCTGCCGATCGGCAACAGCCTGATCCATGCCCCCACCGCGGCAGTACTGTACCAGTTTCGAGAAGTCTGCCTGTATGGCCGCGCAACCCGCGTCGACCATTTGGAACAGCCGGTCTGGGCGTGGAAGTAAGGCCCGGCGTACCGGACCGCCAACCTCTAGACGATCGCGACGAGTTCCAACGCGAAGGTCAGATCCTCGCCGGCCAGCGGATGATTAGCATCCAAAGTCGCCTTGTCGTCGGTCAGCCCGACCACGGTCAGGCGCACAGGCTCGCCGTTGGGGCCGGATGCCTGTAGTTGTCCACCGACCTCCAGGCCGATCTCCGGCGGGATCTGCTGGCGCTCGACCTCATGCACCAGATCCTGGTGATGCGGGCCATAGGCCTGGTCCGACGGGATGGTGACCGACTTGTTGTCGCCCGCCGCCATGCCGACGATCGCCTGCTCAAAACCGGCAATCAAGTTGCCGTCGCCGATGGTGAATTCGATCGGATCGGCGCCATGCGACGAATCGAACTGCGAGCCGTCTTTCAGCGTCCCGGTATAATGAACCTTTACCGTGTCACCGCTCTTCGCCTGGGTCATGGCATTCCCTTCATGATTTGCGGGCAATCTAGCACGCGCCGAGGTGGCGTAGGGATTATTCGGCATGGGTAAAGAACTCTCTGAACTTGGTCATCGGCTCGTTTTGCCTCAGCGATGAGATGAAATGAGAAATCTGCCGCACATCGCTGGCGTTATCCTGTTCTGCCTCTGCTCTCACGCGGCTAACGCTTGCCATGGCCCGGCGATGGAGACACAGACCTTTTTGAAGGACATTCCCGAAGACGCTTTGTCTGAAGAGATGGTTGGGTCTGTGGAAATCATTGACACGCAGATCGTAAAACCCGGTCGGATCCGGGTCTTTTTCGGGAATTGGACGGGACTGCCCTACGAGCAGTTCTGGACCGGAGCGCTGCGCGAGCGACAACCGTCAAGCGGTCCGCGGCATCGGGTTGCCTGACGTTCCAAGCGAAGGGCGGACCAAAGCGGTCCGCCCGGAGTTCTCTCGGCCGGAATCGATTCCATGCTCGGCGAGAAGGTCCTCGACATTACCTAATCGAGGACCTTCCCACTCAGATCATGCAACGTCGAAGCGGTCGAGGTTCATCACCTTGTCCCACGCCGCGACGAAGTCAGCCACGAACGCCCGCTGGGAGTCCTCGCATCCGTAGACTTCCGCCAGCGCCCGGAGCTGGGAGTTCGACCCGAAGATGAGGTCGACACGGGTGCCGGTCCACTTCAGGTCACCCGTCGCGCGGTCGCGTCCCTCGAACACGTCGTCGGCGTCCGAGGCCGCCTTCCACGTCGTGCCCATGTCGAGCAGGTTGACGAAGAAGTCGTTGGTCAGCGTCTCCGGCCGGTCGGTGAAGACACCATGCTTGGACTGCCCGACATTCGCGTTCAGGACCCGCAGGCCGCCGACCAGCGCCGTCATCTCGGGCGCGGTCAGAGTCAGCAACTGCGCCCGATCGACCAGCAACTCCTCGGCCGATACGGTGTATTCGGTCTTCAGGTAGTTGCGGAAGCCGTCGGCGGCCGGCTCGAGCACGGCGACGGACTCCACATCGGTCTGTTCCTGCGACGCATCGGTGCGTCCGGGGGTGAAGGGCACGGTCACATCGTGGCCGGCGTTCTTCGCCGCCTGCTCGACGGCCGCGCAGCCGCCGAGGACGATCAGGTCTGCAAGCGAGACCGCCTTGCCGTTGGCCTGCGCGTTGTTGAACGCCTTTTGGATACCTTCGAGGGTCTCCAGCACGGTCGCCAGTTGGGCCGGCTGGTTGACCGCCCAATCCTTCTGCGGCGCGAGACGGATGCGCGCGCCGTTCGCCCCGCCGCGCATGTCGGAGCCGCGGAAGGTCGCCGCCGACGCCCAGGCGGTCGAGGCCAGTTGGGAAACGGACAGCCCCGAAACCAGGATCTCGTGCTTGAGGTCGGCGATGTCCTGCTCGTCGATCAGTTGATGCGTGACGGCGGGAACCGGGTCCTGCCACAGCAGCTCTTCCGATGGGACTTCCCTACCGAGATAGCGGGCGCGGGGGCCCATGTCGCGGTGCGTCAGCTTGAACCACGCCCGCCGGAAAGCGTCGGCGAACTGGTCCGGGTTCTCGTGGAAACGCCGCGAAATCGGTTCGTAAATCGGGTCCATGCGCATGGCCATGTCCGCCGTGGTCATCATCGGCGCGTGCCGCTTCGACGGATCGTGAGCATCCGGCACGCTGTCCGATCCGGCGCCGTCCTTCGGCGCCCACTGGTGCGCGCCGGCCGGGCTTTTCACCAGCTCCCACTCATAGCCGAACAGGACGTCGAAATAGCCGTTGTCCCACTTCACCGGGTCGGCGGTCCAGGCGCCTTCGATGCCGCTGGTGATGGTATCGACGCCCTTGCCGGAGCCGAAACTGCTCTTCCAGCCGAGGCCCTGCTCCTCGATGCTCGCGCCCTCGGGCTCGGGACCGACAAGCGACGCGTCGCCGGCGCCATGGCATTTGCCGAAGGTGTGTCCGCCGGCGACGAGGGCGACCGTCTCCTCGTCGTTCATCGCCATGCGGCCGAAGGTCTCGCGGATGTCGCGGCCGGAGGCGACCGGATCCGGATTGCCGTTCGGGCCTTCCGGGTTCACGTAGATCAGACCCATCTGAACGGCGGCGAGGGGGTTTTCGAGTTCCCGGTCCCCGGCGTAACGCTTATCGCCGAGCCAGGTGTCTTCCGAGCCCCAGTAGATGTCTTCCTCCGGCTCCCAGACGTCCTCGCGCCCACCGGCGAAGCCGAATGTCTTGAAGCCCATCGACTCCAGCGCGCAGTTGCCGGCGAAAATCATCAGATCGGCCCAGGAGATCTTCTTGCCGTACTTCTGCTTGATCGGCCAAAGCAGCATGCGCGCCTTATCCAGGTTCGCGTTGTCCGGCCAGCTGTTGAGAGGGGCGAAGCGTTGGGTGCCGGACGAACCGCCGCCGCGGCCGTCCGCGGTGCGGTAGGTGCCGGCGCTGTGCCACGCCATCCGAATGAAGAGCGGGCCGTAGTGGCCGTAGTCGGCCGGCCACCAGTCCTGCGACGTCGTCATCAGGGCGAAGATGTCCTGGCGCAGGGCGTCCAGATCGAGTTTCTTGAATTCCTCCGCGTAGTCGAAGGCCTTGTCCATGGGATCGGACAGGGGAGAGTTCTGATGCAGGATCTTCAGGTTCAACTGGTTCGGCCACCAGTCCTTATTGGATACGTGAACTCTGCCCGAAAACGGGCACTTGCCGTTGCCGTCCATAGCTTTCTCCGATCGTGGTCAGCGCGAGTTTTAGAATCGTTCTAAGTATATAGTTTTTAGAATCGTTCTAACAAGGGGATCACGTAGGTTTTACCGATCCGGCGGACCGAATGCCGGCGAGCCGCGGAGCGGCCGTTCGGAAGGTATCGGCAGGTAACGCGCTGCACTCGCGTGGTATGGCGGTGGGGGTGGGATTCGAACCCACGGTACGCGCAAGCGTACAACGGTTTTCGAGACCGCCCCGTTCGACCACTCCGGCACCCCACCGCGGTTGCGCCCCCGGGGCAGGGCGCGGGACGTGCGGGGGCGGTAATAGCGCAAGGGCGAAGGGGCCGCAAGGGCAAGCCTTCCCGCCCCTTCAGCAGGCTTGACAGGCGCGTCGGCCCGGCTATAAAGCAGCCTTCGCATCGGACGGTCGCGACGCAGCCGCGCGCGGGCGCCCTTTTGTTCGGCAGATCGGGTGTTTGGTAGATCGGAAAAGCGGCCATGTTCGCAGTCATCAAGACCGGCGGTAAGCAATATAAAGTCGCCGAAGGCGACGTCATCCAGGTGGAAAAATTGGACGGCGAGAGCGGCAAGGCCGTGTCCTTCGACCAGGTCCTCGCGCTGGGCGGCGACGGCGACCTGACCGTCGGGCAGCCGCTGATCGATGGCGCCAGCGTTTCGGGCGAAGTGCTCGACCAGACGCGCGGCGACAAGATCATCGTCTTCAAGAAAAAGCGCCGCCAGGGCTATCGTCGCAAATACGGCCACAAGCAGCACCTGACGGTGGTGCGCATCACCGATATCGCCGCCAAGGGCAAGAAGAAGGCAGCGCCGAAGAAAGAGGCCGCGCCGAAAGCCAAGGCGGAACCGGCTGCGAAAGCCGAGCCCAAAGCCAAGGCCGAGCCGAAAGCCAAGGCCGCGCCCAAGGCCAAAGCAGCG
>JANQEE010000038.1 GCA_028278525.1 Minwuiaceae bacterium
CACATCTCGGATCACAGGCCAACGGCATTCTGAAGAAGTGAGTCATTTCAATGCTCTACCGTTTTCACGCAATGCCGCATTCAAAGCACTTAGGGCTCCACAACATATTGAAATTTTTACACCTTTTGAGATGTGTGAATCCCGTAGCCCACTGGGAGAGGGGACCATATCGAACAGTCGTCCCTTAACCGGACAACGATGCCTCAGACCGGGCGGTCGCCGTTGACGGTGACCCGATACATGCGCCGTTCCGCCGGCCAGTAATCGGCGATCGGGTAGTGCTGGGTGCAGCGGTTGTCCCAGAAGGCGATGGAATGCTTGCGCCAATTGAAGCGGCAAGTGAATTCCGGCGTGCGGATATGCTCGTACAAGAAGCCCAGTACGGCATCGCTTTCGCGCTGCGACATGCCGTCGATATGGGTGGTGAAGGCCGAGTTGACGAAAATGCCTTTGCGGCCGGTGACCGGATGGGTGCGGATGACCGGGTGGTTGGCCGGCGGCATTTCCTGTTGCGCCTTTTTCAGCCTTTCATAGCCGCCTTCCTCACGCATCAGCCGTTTGCCGAAATTGTGGGTGAAGTCGTGCACCGCCTCCATGTCCGACAGAAACGTCTGCCATTTGTCGGACAACGCCTCGTAGGCGGCGTACATATTGGCCCACATGGTGTCGCCGCCGGCTTCGGGCACCGTCTGGGCGTGCAGGATGGAACCGAGCGGCGGCTTCTGCATGAAGGTCACGTCGGTGTGCCAATTATTGATCTTCGACGGACGCTGCTCGTCGTTCTCGATCACGATGATTTCCGGGTGGTCGTCCAGATGCGGCGCGAAGGGGTGGACCTGGAGCTCGCCGAACCGGGCGCCGAACGCCTTGTGCTGGTCGGGGCTGATATCCTGATCGCGGAAGAAGATCACCAGGTTCTCCATCAGCGCGTCGTGCACTTCCTGGAAGGTCTGGTTGCCAAGCGGCTCGGACAGGTCGACGCCGCTGATTTCGGCGCCGAGGGCGCCGGCGATGGGCGTGACTTGAATGGTCTCGTAGGACATGGTCGATCTCCCCTTTACATCTTACATCGGCAAATGGCGTGCGAAGACGCGGATAGTTTCTTCCAAACTTCGGGTCGTGTCGATGGTCTCCCGCGTTTCGGCGGCAAGCGGGGTCCGGGCAAGCAGCGAGAAGACGGCCGCCGCCCCGTTATGGAAGTCCGGCGTCACGCCGGCGGCGGCGAAGGTCCGCGCGATTTCCTCCATCTCGCCGATCCAGCGCGCCGAATCGGCGGGCAGGCGGGGCACCATGGCCTGCATGCGGGCCAGCGTCGCGGTCTGGCTGAATTCGAACTCGGCGCGGAGTTCGTCGCTGAGACCCATCGCCTCGGCGGCGGTGAGCACCGCCGCGTGCAGGGTGAAGGCGCCTTTGGTCAGCGCCGCGTAGCACATCTTCATGGCCGACGCGCGGCCGATCTCCGGCCCAATCGACTTCACCTCGATGCCGTCGCAGGCGAGCCATTCGGCGGCGGCGCAATCCGGCCCGCTGACATAGAAGCGGGTCGCCGGGCCACGGCCGGGCGCGAGGCCGATGATGCCGCCGTCGATGAAGGGCGCGCCAGCGCCGATTATCGAATCGCCCACCTTCCGCACGGTTTCCGGCGATACGGCGTTGCAGTCGACGTATGGCGGCGTCGCGCCAGTCTCGGCCATAGCCGCGGCCACGTGCGCCGCCATGTCGGGCGCGGCGGCCGGAGGCAGAATGGACAGCACGAGGTCGGACTCCTCAAGCATCTGTCCGAGCGACGGGCAATCCCGGATCTCCGCGGCGGCGGCCAATTGACGTGTCCGTTCGCTTCGGCCCTCCAGGCAGGTGATCACCTGGTGCCCGGCCACGCCGAGGGCGCGGCCGACGCCGTGGCCCATGTCGCCGGGCGACAGAACGGCGATTGTTTTCGACGACATGGCGATGCTCCGAAAGATTGAACAGTAAGGCCAAGCTTACCCGCTGCTCCGAAAAGCGCCACTGCCCAGACTTTAACCATCCTGCGCAGGCCATGATCACGGGCGGGAACGTAAATTGGGGCCGATCCAGCCAGGAAACCGCTAACGGTTTGATTTCAAGCGACTTGCGGCGACGCCAGCAAGCTGGCACGCTTGTTGATTGAAGCATCGCAGAATGCGCGAACTCGAACGCTCGCAGAACGCGGCGATCCGTCTAACCAGGGCAGGGGGTCTTCGATGACACCGACAAGAAAATTCACAAAGCTCGGAAAATCCATAAAGCTCGGCGCGGCGGCGCTGGCGCTGGTCGCGCCGTTCGTCGCGAGCGCCGTGTCCGGGCAGGCATCGGCGGAAAAGGTCTTTAAGGCGGCGGTCCATGCCGACCTGAAGAACACCGACCCGATCTGGACCACGGCCTACATCACCCGGAACCACGGCTATCTGGTCTACGACACGCTGTTCGCGCTGGACGAAAACTACGAGCCGCAGCCGCAGATGGTCGGCGAGCATACCGTGAGCGACGACGGGCTGACCTACACCTTCACCCTGCGCGACGGGCTGAAATGGCATGACGGCACGCCGGTGACCGCGGCCGACTGCGTCGCCTCGATCCAGCGCTGGGGCAAGCGGGACGGCATGGGCCAGAAGCTCATGGACACCACCGCGTCCCTGGAAGCGGTCGACGACAAGACCTTCAAGATGGTGCTGAAGGAGCCGTACGGTCTGGTGCTGCATTCGCTGGGCAAGATCAGCTCCAACGTGCCGTTCATGATGCCAAAGCGGCTGGCCGATACGGATGCCTTCGAGCAGGTCAAGGAAATCGTCGGATCCGGCCCGTTCAAGTGGGTCGCCGACGCGTGGCGCCCGGGAAGCCTGGCCGTCTATGAAAAGAACGAAGACTACGTGCCGCGCAGCGAGCCGGCATCGAACGCCGCGGGCGGCAAGATCGCCGGCGTCGACCGGGTCGAATGGCATTACATTCCCGATCCGGCCACGGCAATGAACGCCCTGATCAGCGGCGAAATCGACTATTGGGAGAACCCGCCGCCGGACCTGTCCGCGGCGCTGAAAGGCAATCCCGATATCAAGGTCACCGTGCTCGATCCGCTCGGCAACCAGGGCTGGCTCAGGCCGAACCACCTGCACCCGCCGTTCAACAACCCGAAGGCTCGGCAGGCGCTGGTCCATATGGTCAGCCAGGCAACCTATCTGCAGGCAATCGTCGGCGACCCCGATCTGTACAAGGTCTGTCCGGCCTATTTCATCTGCGGCACGCCGCTGGAATCGGATGTCGGCACCGACGCCCTGGCCAACCAGGACTTCGCCAAGGCCAAGGCGCTGATGAAGGAAGCGGGATACGACGGCGAGAAAATCATCCTGATGGACCCGACCGACATCCCGCAATTGCATGCGGCGTCGCTGGTGACGGCGGAACTGCTGCGGCAGATCGGCGTCGACGTCGAGGTGCAGGCGATGGACTGGAGCACGCTGACGTCGCGGCGGGCGGAGAAAAAGTCGCCGGCCGACGGCGGGTGGAACATCTTCCACACCTGGTCGATCGGCGCGGACGTGTCGTCGCCGATCGCCAATATCGGCGTCTCCGGCGGTTGCGAGGAGCGGGCATGGTTCGGCTGGCCCTGCGACGAAAAGCTGGAGAGCCTGCGCGACGCCTACGCCAAGGCCGCCGACGCGGCGGACCAGAAGGTAATCGGCGAACAGTTGCAGGCCCGCGCCTTCGAAGTGGTGCCGTACGTCAATTTCGGCCAGTGGTTCAACCCGGTCGCGTACCGCAACAACGTCAAGGGCGTCATCAGCTCGCCGGTGCAGTTCTACTGGAACATCGCGGTAGAATGAGGCCGGCGACAGCAAGCAAAGGCAGGGCGTAATCAATGTATGCCTATGTCGTGAGGCGGATTCTGGCCACCATCCCCGTGATGGGGGTGGTGGCCATCTTCGTCTTCCTGCTGTTGCACCTGACACCGGGCGATCCGGCGGCGGTGATCGCGGGAGACTATGCGAGCCCCGCGGATATCGAGCGGATTCGCGAGCGGCTGGGTCTCAACGATCCGCTCTACATACAATTCGGACGCTGGATCGCGCATCTGGCGCAGGGCGATCTCGGCATCTCCATATTTTCCAACCTGCCGGTATCGCAACTGGTCGCGCAGCGGCTGGAGCCGACGCTGATGCTGACGGTCACGACCATCGTGTTCGCGATCATCATCGCGGTGCCGCTCGGCGTGTTCGCCGCCTGGAAGGCCGGCTCGTTCATCGACCGCTTCACCATGTTGTTCGCGGTGCTCGGCTTCTCCATCCCGGTTTTCGTCGTCGGCTACATGCTGATGTACGTGTTCGCCATCCAGCTCCGGTGGCTGCCCGTGCAGGGCTATGTGAGCATTGCGGATGGGTTCTGGCCTTTCCTGCGCAGCATCATCCTGCCGAGCTTTGCGCTTGGCCTGATCTATATCGCCTTGATTGCCCGTATTACGCGCGCCAGCGTGCTGGAGGTTCTCACCGAGGACTACATTCGGACCGCCCATGCGAAGGGCCTGTCGTCGAATGTCGTCCTGATCCGCCATGCCCTGAAGAATGCGGCCGTGCCGATCGTCACGATCATCGGGATCGGCATCGCGCTGCTGATCGGCGGCGTCGTGATCACGGAGAGCGTCTTCAATATCCCCGGTCTGGGACGGCTGACCGTCGACGCGATCCTGCGGCGGGACTACCCGATCATCCAGGGGATGATTTTGCTGTTCGCCGGCGTGTACGTCCTGATCAACCTGCTGATCGACCTGTCGTACACGTTCCTCGATCCGCGTATCCGGTACTGAGTGGGGTTTAACGAATGGCCGTAGCCACAGGCGATATCGCGCTAACCGGAGAACAATCCAGGTTCGACCGTTTCCTGGAATTCGCGCGGCGCAATCCGACCATCATCATCGGCATGGCGATCCTGATTTTCATGGGCATAGTCGCACTGCTGGCACCCTATCTGGTCAACGATCCGCGGACCCTCAATCCGATCAACCGGCTGAAACCGCCGAGCGCAGAGTTCTGGTTCGGCACCGACCATCTGGGACGGTCGGTTTTCGACCGCACGGTCTACGGCACCCGAATCTCGATGGCGGTGGGCCTGAGCGTCGCGATCCTCAGCACGGTGATCGGGCTGGCAATCGGGCTGGTCGCCGGATACATCCGCATCGTCGACGCCATCGTCATGCGGATCATGGACGGCCTGATGGCGATTCCCAGCATTCTGCTGGCGATCGCGATGATGGCTTTGTTCGGGTCCAGCGTGGAGAACGTGATCATCGCCATTACGGTGCCGGAGGTGCCGCGCGTCGTGCGGCTGGTGCGCGCCGTGGTGCTGACGATCCGCGAGCAGCCCTATGTGGAGGCGGCGGTTTCCGTCGGCACCAAACTGCCGAAGATCCTGTACCGCCATATTCTGCCGAATACCGTTGCGCCGCTGATCGTCCAGGCGACCTATGTCTGCGCCTCCGCCGTGATTATCGAAGCTTTCTTAAGCTTCCTGGGCGCCGGCACACCGCCGGAGATCCCGAGCTGGGGCAACATGGTGTCCGAGGGCCGGGTCTACTTCCAGATCACGCCCTGGATGATCCTGTTCCCGTGCGCCTGCCTGTCGATCATGGTTTTGACCGTCAACGTGCTCGGCGACGGGTTGCGCGATACGCTGGACCCGCGGATTGCAAGGCGGATGCGGTAGATGAGCCAAGCAGCCGCCATAAGCCCGCCGCCCGCCGTGTCGCCGCGTCCGGGCCAGCCCATCCTGGAGGTCGACGATCTTCGGACTTACTTCTACACGCGGGACGGCATTGTCCGCGCCGTCGACGGGGTTTCGTTCTCGCTGAACCGGGGGGAGACGCTTTGCATCGTCGGCGAATCCGGTTGCGGCAAGAGCGTGACCGCAATGTCGATCCTCGGCCTGCTGCCGATGCCGCCGGCCAAGATCGAGTCCGGCACGATCATGTTCGAGGGGCGCAACCTGCTGACCCTGCCCGACGCCGACATGCGCAAGGTCCGCGGCAACGACATTTCGATGATCTTCCAGGAGCCGATGACATCGCTGAACCCGGTGCTGACGATCGGCCGGCAGATCTCGGAGAGCATCGTGCTGCATCAGGGCCTGACGGAACAGCAGGCCGAACAGCGCACCGTCGAAATGCTCGACCTGGTGAAGATACCGGACGCCAGGCAGCGGATTTCCGAATATCCGCACCAGATGTCCGGCGGCATGCGCCAGCGGGTGATGATCGCCATGGCCCTGTCATGCAATCCGAAGGTGCTGATCGCCGACGAGCCGACCACGGCGCTGGACGTCACCATCCAGGCGCAGATCCTGCACCTGATGAGCGAGTTGAAGCGGGAGACCGACGCCGCGATCATCATGATCACGCACGACCTGGGCGTCGTGGCCGAAATGGCCGAGCGGGTGGTCGTGATGTATGCCGGCCGCAAGGTGGAGGAGGCGCCGGTGGAAGAGCTGTTCGCGCGGCCGCAGCATCCCTACACCTACGGATTGATGGGATCGATCCCAAGGCTCAACGAGGCCGCGGAGGCCGGCCCCGAACGGCGGCGATTACAGGAAATCGAAGGCATGGTGCCGGCGCTGAATCAGGAAATCGTCGGCTGCGCGTTCGCGCCGCGGTGCGACTTCGCCGTCGACCGGTGCCGGATCGATACGCCCGTGCTGGAAGAGAAGCGGCCGGAACATCAGGCGGCATGCTGGGAATCGGCGACGCTGCCGGAGGTTGGCGCGCATGACTGAGCGGACGCCGGAGCAGAACGCCCAGGAGCCGGAGACGGTTCTGGAAGTCACCGACCTGAAGAAACATTTCCCGGTCACCGCGGGACTGTTTTCGAAGACTGTCGGCCATGTCTACGCGGTGGACGGCGTTTCCTTCACCGTTCGCAAAGGCGAGACGCTGGGCCTGGTCGGCGAGAGCGGCTGCGGCAAGTCGACCGTCGGCAAGACCATCATGCGCCTGATCGAACCGACCGACGGCTCGATCAAAATCCGCGGCAAGGAGATCACCAGGGTCACCGGCGAGGCGCTGAGGAACTACCGCCGGGAAATGCAGATCGTTTTCCAGGATCCCTATTCGTCGCTGAACCCGCGGATGTCGGCCGGCGATATCGTCGGCGAGGCGCTGGAGAACTACGGGATCGCGCGGGGCAAGGAAAAAGAGCGGCAGGTGGAGGCCTTGTTCGACCGGGTCGGTCTGCGCAAGGAGCACATGCTGAAATATCCGCACGAGTTCTCGGGCGGACAGCGGCAGCGGTTGGGGATTGCCCGGGCCCTGGCGCTTAATCCCAGCCTGATCGTCGCAGACGAGCCGGTCTCGGCGCTGGACGTGTCGGTGCAGGCGCAGGTGATCAACCTGCTGATGGACTTGCAGGAAGAATTCAACCTGACCTTCCTGTTCATCTCCCACGACCTGGCTGTGGTGGAGCATATCAGCCACCGGATCGCGGTGATGTATCTCGGCAAGATCGTCGAGGTCACCGACAAGACGACCCTGTTCAAGATGCCGCTGCATCCGTATTCAGAGGCTCTGCTGTCGGCGGTGCCGATTCCGGACCCGACCATGCGGCGCGAACGGATCATCCTGCAGGGCGACGTGCCGAGCCCGATCAACCCGCCGAGCGGCTGCAGGTTCCACACCCGCTGTCCCTACGCGGTGGAACGCTGCCGCGCGGAAGAGCCGCCGCTGCAGGAAGTGGCGCCAGGCCACATCGTCGCCTGCCACTTACGCGACATCGGCGCCGCGCCGGTGAAGCTGGAGCGGACGCAGACGGCGGCGGTCGCCGCGGAATAGAAAAAGGCCGCCGCCCCGAAGGGCGACGGCCTCTCTCAACACTTTCTAACTCGTTAGTTCTTCTCAATGTTCCAGAAGAACGGTACCGGTGCCTTGATTACGCCCGAGACGTTGTCACGGTAGGCGATCGGAAGGGTATATTGACCGATCGGAATGTAGGTAACCAGTTCATTTGCACGAGCCTGGATTTCCTCGGCAATCTTCTGCTGTTTGCCGAGATCGGTCTCTGCGGCAAATTCTTCCCGCATCTGCTCGATTTTCTCGTCGCAAGGCCAGCCAAACCAAGCCTTCTCCTCACAACCACCGGAAACACCTATGTTGGCGACCGGATTAAGCAGGTCCGGGCTGATCCAAGACGTATGAAAAACGTTCCAGCCACCGTCGGCAGGCGACTTCTTCTCGGCGCGGCGAGACGTGAGCGTGCTCCAGTCCATCGCCTGAACTTCGACATTGATTCCCGCTTCCCGCATCAACTGCGCCGTAACAAGTGTCGGCGGGCTTAACGTCGGAACATCAGTAGGATGCATTAGAACTACAGGCTCACCGTTGTATCCAGCTTCTTTCAGCAACGCCTTAGCTTTATCAATGTCCTTTGTCATGATGCGTTCGGACCCAGCAGCTGTCGCAAGGGGCGTGTCGCAGATGTACATCGTCGCGCAAGTCGTAAACAGTTTGGGATCGCCCACAATCGCACGCAGATACGTTTCCTGATCCACAATCCACTGCATCGCATGACGAGCTTTGACATTGTCGAAAGGCGGATGCAGGTGATTAAGGCGGACCCATCCCTGGCTTCCCTGCGGGTTGATAACCTCCAACTTGACACCGTCTGCGGCTTCGAGGACCGGTATTAGGTCAGGTTGAGGATTCTCAACGTAATCGATCTCTCCAGAGATCAATGCGTTGACGGCCGTGTTGTCGTCAGGGATATAGACCCATTCGACCCGGTCGAAGTGGGCGACCTTGCCGCCTGCGGCCGCGCTGGCCGGTTCGCTGCGCGGCACGTAGTCGTCGTTCTTGGCGTAGACGACCTTGCTACCGGGCGTCCATTCGTCCTTGACGAATTTGTACGGGCCGGAGCCGATGACTTCCGGCACCTGCTCGAAGGCGTCGGTTTCGGCGAGCCGTTTCGGCATCATGAACGGCACGTTGGAGCTCATCTTGCCGAGCGCCTGAAGCACCAGGCCCCAGGGTTCGGTCAGCGTGATGGTGAGGGTCTTGTCGTCGACCGCCTCCATCTTATCGACCTTGGCCATGAGCTGCTGGCCCATGCCGTCGCGCTTGCCCCAGCGGGCGATCGAGGCGACGCAGTCTTCCGCCGTGACCGGTGCGCCGTCATGCCATTTGAGGCCGTCGCGCAGCGTAATGGTATGCACCAGGCCGTCGTCGCTGACAGAATGGGACTCGGCCATCTGCGGCTGGACGTTGAAGTCCGCGTCCAGGGCAAACAGGGTGTCGTAGACCATGTAGCCGTGGTTGCGGGTGATGTAGGCGGTGGTCCAGATCGGATCGATGTTCTTTAAGTCGGCATGCACCTTGGCGCGCAATACCGATTCAGCCGACGCCTCCGATACCAGCGCCGTTCCCATGAGCGGGACCAGTAATACGGCGGCAGCCGCAGCCCCTTTTAGTGCTTTCGAAAAATGTGCCATTTAAGGCCTCCCTCTCTTGCGATACTCACTAATTGTCGATCGCTTCTTACCCGAGCGGTTCCAAGCCTTTGTTCCGCTTGGCTTGGAACAAAGTGTGACCGATGCCCGGACGGAAGGGAAGGGCGCAGTTTGGTAAATGCCGGCCGGTTCGCGCGCCAGAACGGCCCAAAAGGAAACGCCCGCGCGGCTTTCGCGGCGCGGGCGTCCGAGGTCTTAAGCGTTAAGCCTGCGTTCAGGCCGCGACGGTCTTCTGGCCGATAACCTTGCGGTCCTTGTTGATCAGCTTCAGGAACTCGATCCCATCGGCGGCGATGGCGTCGCCCACCATCTCGTCGCCTTCCGCGGCCAGCTCCTTCATATCGACCCAGGCGGCATAGATATGCTGGGTCCGGTCGGTGATGATGCCGGCTTTAAGTAATGTCTTAACAAGGACGCGGAAGATATTGGTCGCCTTCTTCATTCCTTCCCGGCGGTCATCGTCGTCGAAGACCTCCCGGCAGGCGTCGCGGACATATTCCCAATCCAGCCCGAACTGCGGGTAGATTTCGCGCTTCTGACGGATGTTATTGAGGTTGAACAGCACCGTCATGAAGCACTCGGCGGCCCAATCTTCGACCTTTTTCTGTTCCTCGGTCGTCAGTTTAGGAATGGTGCGGTCGGCCCAGATCTTGCCGAATTTGTGGTGGAACGCCTCGTCGGTCATGACCAACTGGGTCAGCCGCTTCAGCAGCGGGTCGTTGGTGTTGGCGTGCAGGCTGGCGAAAGCGCCCATGGCGAGGCCTTCGATCAGCATCTGCATGCCGACCAGCTTTTTGTAGACCTCCGGCGCGGTGACCAGTTCCGCCAGCAACCGGCCCAGCCCTTCGCCGACCGGGTAGGGGCTGCCCCAGCGGAGCTCCACATAACGGCCGAAAGCCGTGACGTGCCGCGCCTCTTCCCGCGCCTGGTTGGCGGCGTATTCCTGAGCGCCCGGATCGACCAGGATGTGGCACAGGCTGGCGCTGAGCGAAAGCGCGCCCTGTTCGCCGTGCAGAATGGAGGAGAGGTTCCAGCGCGCGTTCTCGTTGACCAGCCTGATCTTCTGCGGCTCGGTCAGCTTGTCGGCGATGCTGGTGGACAGCTCCGGCACCGTCTCCGGCGGCATCAGGTATTCGCGCTCCATATCGAACGGGGTCGTGAAATCCAGATAGGCCGGATCCATCGGGTCCCAGAAATGATCGTGGGTCGCTGAAATGATGGTATCGAACGCCTCGCTACGTTTCGCGTAGCGGTCGGTTTCGATCATTGCCGGGAAGTCGTCGCGGTCGACCGTGTTGTAGACCGGATCGTGGGTGATATGGTCCGCCATCTCCGCCCCTCCTGATGCCTAAGCTTGACGTTTACGTAAACGTCAAGCGAATTATACCCCGCTGCGAGGGGAATACCAGCCCGATTTCTAGAATAATTCGAGCGTGAAATTCGGCCTCTAGCGCCGCCCTCCGCACCCGACGATAATGGCGAGTGGCTACCAGGAAGCTAACGACGACGGTTAAAGCGGAGGAACGCAGCGTGGGCGGAGTTTTGGAAGGTATTCGGGTTCTGGATTTCGGGCGTTACATCGCCGGTCCCTATTGCGCCGCCCTGCTCGGCGATATGGGCGCCGAGGTGATCCGGATCGAGAAGATCGCCGGCAGCGAAGACCGCTACACGGCGCCGGTCGGCGAAGGGGCCGACGGCGAAGAGATGGTCGGCGCCGGCTATCTGCAGATGAACCGCAACAAGCTTGGCCTGACGCTGAACCCGATGAAGCCGGAAGGGCGCGAGATTGTCAAAAAGCTGGTCGCCACCGCCGATATCGTGATCGCCAACCTGCCGCCGGAAACGCTGAAAGCCATGGGGCTGGACTACGACAGCCTGTGCGAGAGCAAGCCGGATATCATCCTGACCACGGTCTCGGCCTTCGGCCATGGCGGGCCTTATAGTCACCGCGTCGGTTTCGACGGCGTCGGACAAGCGATGTCGGGCTCGGTCTATATGGCCGGCGAGCCGGGGCAGCCGCAGCGGGCGATTGGGCCTTACGTCGATTTCGGCACGGCGATATCGACCGCCTTCGGAACCATGGCCGCCCTGATGGAGCGGCAACGGACCGGGCAGGGACAGCAGGTGACCGGCGCGCTGCTCGGCACCGCACTTACTGTGTTCAATTCGTTCCTGATCGAGCAGGCTCTGGCCAAGCCGGACCGGGTCGCCACCGGCAACCGCGGCCAGACGTCGGCGCCGGCGGATGTCTACAAATGCCGCGACGGCTGGCTGATGGTGCAGGTGGTCGGCCAACCGTTGTACGAGCGCTGGGCCAACCTGATGGGCGAGGAAAGCTGGATTACCGACCCGCGCTTCAAGGACGATATCGGCCGCGGCGACAACGGCGAGGCGATCAGCGAGCGGATGGCCGCCTGGTGCGCGGAGCGGGACGTGCAGGACGCGATCGCCATTTTGGACGAGGCGCGGATTCCCTGCGGGCCGATCTATTCACCGCAGCAGGCGCTGGACGACCCGCATATCAAGGCGATGCAATTCATGAAGGACATCGACTATCCGGGCACGCCGGGCACCGCGCCGGTGGCCGACACGCCGGTGCGGCTGTCGAAAAGCGAAGCCGGTATCCGGCGGCGCCCGCCGACGCTGGGCGAGCATACCGATCAGATATTGGGCGAGCTTGGCTACGGGCCGGACGAGGTCGCGGCGTTGCGCGAGAAGCGGGTCGTCTGATCTAGTTGGTGCCCTGACCCGACAGGTGGAAGAACGACGCCTCGCGGAAATCGGCGGGCAGTTCGACGGCGCCGGCTGAGAGGCGGGCGACGCGGGTTTCCACGCCGGCGACGACGCGGCCCTCGTACTTGTTCGGCAAGGGCGATCGGTGCAACGGGAAGGCATCGGCCGCGGTGTAGACGGAGATGTAGAGCGTGCGGCGTGCGTCGGAGCGGTTCGGTTCCGACCCGTGCACCAGGCTGGTATGCATCAGGCAGACGTCGCCGGCCCGGCCGGTCATCGGGACGAGGCGCTCACTAAGCTCGCGGCTTTCGTCGGCGGCGATCTGGCCGGTGAAGGCGCCGTTCTGCCAGAGGCTCTTCTGCCCCTCCCGATGGGAACCGGGAACGGCCATAAGCGGGCCGTTCCGGGGCGTCATGTCGTCCAGCAGCAGCAGGGCCGTCACGATGTCGTCGTTGGTATGCGGCGTGTAGGAGAAATCCTGATGCAGGCCGACCCGGCTTTCGGTCCGCGGCAGTTTGATGTTGATCTTGCTGTGGTGGAATTTGACGTTCGGGCCGATCAGGTCGACCACCATATCCCGCATCGGGCTTTCGAACGTCGCCTCGAAGAACACGTCCGACACCTCGACGGGGTTGTTGACCCGCCTGAGCCTGGGGCTATCGGCGGTATGGCCGGCCTCCAGGTCGAAGCGCGGCAGTTTGTCGTAGGTTTCGCCCCAGTTCTCCGTGTGGCCGCGGCTTTCGTCGATCCAGCTTTGCAACCGGTCGCGCAACCGATCCAGGTGAGGCGTCGTTACGGCGCCTTCCGCCATCAGGAATCCGTCACGCCAAAAGTTCTCCGCCTGCGTCGGAGTCAGCATTTCCATAACCCACTCCCCATCACCGTCAGCAAGGCGACTGGCTATACGCTACATCCTTACGGAGTGTATTGGAAATAGGCAGGCGGCGGGTCTTAGTGAACTACGTTGCTGGATGGCCATTGATCGGCCGAAACCCAGAGGCCGTGTCCGTCGAAGCCGGCTTCGGCGACAGCGACGAAGGCTTCGGTCAGTTGTTCCGGCGCGGGCAGGCTTTCGGGATCCTCGCCGGGAAAGGCCAGGGCCCGCATCGCAGTACGGGTCGGGCCAGGGTTGATCAGGTTGACCCGGAGGTTGGTCTTGGCGACTTCCGCGGCGTAGGTCAGCGCCATGGCTTCCAGCGCCGCCTTACTGGCCGAATAGGCGCCCCAATAGGGCTGTGGGTTGCGGGTGATACCCGACGTCACGAACATGGCCCGGCCGGCGGGGCTGGCCCGGAGCAGAGGGTCAAGCGCCCGGATCAGCCGCCAGTTGGCGTGCACATTCAGCTTGAACACCTGCTCCCACATGTCCGGCGGAAAATGGCCCATGGGCGAAAGGCGGCCGAGAATGGCGGCGTTGCCGACCAGCACGTCGAGCTTGCCCCAACGCTCCGCAATCGGCGCGGCCAGCCCATCGATCGTCGACCATTCCATCAGATCCATGGGCACCAGCGTGGCGCTGCCGCCAGCGGACTGGATATCGTCATCGACTTTTTCCAGTTCCTCGACCGACCGCGCCACCAGGATGACATGCGCACCTTCGGCCGCGAAACGGCGCGCTATCGCCGCGCCGATGCCGCGGCTGGCACCGGTGATCAGGGCGACACGGTCGGCTAAACGCTCAGACATCGGCTTTCGATCAAACCCGTTCCGCCAGCAGGGAAAGCTGGGCCGGCGATCCACTTTCCTGGTCCAGCAGCGGGATCGGGTACTCGCCGGAGAAGCAGGCGTCGCAGTACTGCGGGTCGTTCGCGTTGCGGCGGGCCTCGCCGACGGCGCGGTAGAGCCCGTCGATGGAGATGTAAGCGAGGCTGTCCGCCCCGATCAGCGCGGCGATTTCGTCGACGCTCATGTTCGCCGCAATCAGTTTCTCGCGCGCCGGCGTATCGACGCCGTAGTAGCAGGAGTGCGTGGTCGGCGGGCTGGCGATCCGCATATGGACTTCGCGGGCGCCGGCGTTCCGCACCATCTCCACAATCTTGTTGGAGGTGGTGCCGCGGACGATGGAATCGTCGACCAGCACGACCCGCTTGCCTTTGATGAAGGCGCTGTTCGCGTTGTGCTTCAATTTGACGCCGAGGTGGCGGATCTGATCCGTCGGCTCGATGAAGGTGCGGCCAACATAGTGGTTGCGGATGATGCCGAGCTCGAAGGGGATGCCTGCTTCCTCCGCGAAACCGATCGCCGCCGGGGTGCCGGAATCCGGCACCGGGATGACAAGGTCGACGTCGGCCGGGTATTCGCGCGCCAACTCGGCGCCGATCTGTTTACGCACCTGATAGACACCCTGGCCTTCCATCACGCTGTCGGGCCGGGCGAAATAAACATATTCGAAAATGCAAAACCGGCTGCGCGTCGCGGGGAAGGGGAAATAGCTCCTCAATCCATTCTCGTCGACCACGATCATTTCACCGGGCGTTACGTCGCGGACGAAATCCGCGCCGATGATATCGAGCGCGCAGGTTTCCGACGTCAGGATCCAGGCCTGGTCCAACTTCCCCAGCACCAGCGGGCGAACGCCCGAGGGGTCGCGCACGCCGATCAGCTTCTTGTTGGAGAGTGCAACCAGGGAGTAGGCGCCTTCGACCTGGGTGAGCGCGTCGGTCAGGCGGTCGACCAACTGCCGGCCCTTGCTGGTCGCCAGCAGGTGAAGGATGACTTCGGTGTCCATGGTCGACTGGAAGATCGCGCCGTCGGCGACCAGACGGCGGCGAACCATCTGGGCATTGGTCAGGTTGCCGTTATGGGCAACCGCGAAACCGCCGGCATCGAGTTCCGCGACCAGCGGCTGCACGTTGCGGAGAATGGTCTCGCCGGTCGTCGCGTAGCGGTTATGGCCGATCGCCGAGTCGCCCTTGAGCTTCTCAATGATGTCCCGGCTGTCGAAATTGTCGCCGACCAGGCCGAGCGCCCGGTGAATGTTGAATTGGGTGCCGTCGAAGCTGACCACGCCGGTCGCTTCCTGGCCGCGATGCTGTAACGCATGCAGGCCGAGCGCCGTATGCGCCGCCGCGTCGGGCGTGCCCCAAATTCCGAAGATGCCGCACTCTTCGTGCAGTTTGTCGTCATCGAACGGATGGGTAGGGGGCATCGCCGTGCCTGGATCAATCCGGGACATTCGTATCCTGATCCTTGAGCAACCGGTCCATTTGCCTTCTATCGAACGCCTTATAGCCCTTTTCCTCGTCAGAGTCAGGCGGATTTGCCGGCCCCGCCTGAGGCGCTAAAAAGGTGCGCGGAATATCCTTAACGCCTTCCTGGGCCTTGCGCGCGGCTTCCTCCGCCGCGTCCTCGGCCCGGCCCGCCGCGTCGTCAATCGCCCGCCCGGCGCCCCTGGCGGCCTCGTCGACGGCCCGGCCTATCGTGCTTTCCTCGCCGCCGAGCGCGTTGCCAGGCACCAGGCTCAGCAGAACCTCGGTGCCCCTTTCGATCAGGGGCAGGCTGCGGGCCTCCTTGATCCATTTCGGGTGGTCGTCCCGGGGCAGCAGGGAAACAAACAGCAGCCAGGCGATGCAGACCAACACCGCGCCGCGCAACACGCCGAACAGAAAGCCGAGCGAACGGTCCAATGCGCTAAGCGCGCTGTCTCGGACCCGTTTGGAAATCTGATGGCTGATCCAGGTTAGAACGATCAGGGTAACGACGAAGATGGCGACGCCGGTAATCGCGTCCGCCGCGAGGGTCATGGTTATATATTGCCGGGCAAACGGCTGCGCGATGGGAAACAGGTTCAAGGTCAGCAAAGCCGCGCCGACCCAGCCGAACACCGCGAGCACCTCGTGCACGCAGCCCCGGGAAAACGCCAGCAAGCCAGAAAACACCAGAATGAAGAGGGCGGCCAGATCGGTGACGTTGATCGGTATCTGATCCATCTACGCGCCCCTGCGGGAGACGGCGTGGGCTTCATGGCCGGCCGAATCCTGCTCAAACAGCTCGACCAGTTCCGCGAGCCGGTCGATTTCCGACAGGGCCAGACCCGACGCGGTCTGTTTAGACCCGGCCGGCAGGATAGCTTGCTCGAAGCCGAGCTTGGCGGCTTCCTTGGTCCGTGCGTCCGACTGGGCTACCCGGCGCACCTCGCCCGATAGACCGATTTCGCCGAATATCACGGAATTCGACGGAACCGGCCGGTCGAACAGGGACGAGACCAGCGCCGCCGCGACCGCGAGGTCGGCCGCCGGTTCGACAACGCGCAGACCGCCCGCCACATTCAGATAGACGTCGTTGCCCGCCATGCTGAGGCCGCATCTGGCATCGAGCACCGCGAGTACCATGGCGAGCCGGCCTGAGTCCCAGCCAACCACCGTCCGCCGCGGGGTGCCCAGCGGCGAGGCCCCGACCAGGGCCTGAATCTCGACCAACAGCGGCCGCGTACCCTCGATGCCGGCGAAAACAGCCGTGCCGCTGATCGGCTTGCCGCGGTCGCCGAGGAACAGCGCGGAAGGATTGCGGACCTCGTTGAGGCCGCCGTCCGTCATCTCGAACACGCCGATCTCGTCGGTCGGGCCGAAGCGGTTCTTCACCGCCCGTAAGATGCGGAACTGATGGCCACGCTCGCCTTCGAAATAGAGCACCGTGTCGACCATATGCTCCAACACGCGCGGGCCGGCGATCTGCCCGTCCTTGGTGACGTGGCCCACCAGCAGCACGCAACTGCCGCGCCGCTTGGCGAAGCGGATCAGTTCCTGGGCGCAGGTACGCACCTGGGAGACGGTGCCCGGCGCGCTGTCCAATGTGTCGGCGAACATGGTCTGGATGGAATCGATGATTACCACGGCCGGCGGCGTTCCGGCCTCCAGACTGGTCAGGATATCGCGGAGGCTGTTCGCCGCCGCGAGCCGCACCGGCGCATCCGCCAGGCCGAGCCGACGGGCGCGGAGACCCACCTGGGCGGTCGCTTCCTCACCCGATATGTAGACACAGTCCAATCCGGCGGTCGCGAGTTTGGCCGCGGCCTGAAGCAACAAGGTGGACTTTCCGATGCCGGGATCGCCGCCGACCAGGATGCCGGAGGCCGGCACCAGACCGCCGCCGCAGACCCGGTCCAACTCCTCGATTCCCGTCTTCATGCGAGGCGCGTCGAAGCCTTCATCCTGCAAGGTGCCGAAGGCGATCGACTTACCGGCGCCGGCCTTCAACCCACCGGGCGCGGCAGGTTGCCGGACTTCCTCCTGGATCGTGTTGCTGCCGCCGCAGGCATGACACCAGCCTTGCCAACGGTGATAGCTGGCGCCGCATTGCTGGCATATGTAAGTCGTGCGTTCGCGGGCCATGCAGCCCAATTCTCCGCTATTCGGGCAGTCCGCTCAGAGCGCCCGTAAATCCATCTGGATCGGACCGTCGACCCGGCCATGAATAAACTGTGCGACGTACTCGTTGGCCGTCTCTTCTATCTCGGAAACCGATCCCACCCAGATAATTTTGCCTTTATAGATCATCGCAATGCGATCGGCGATCTTGCGGGCAGAATCCATGTCGTGGGTAATCGTCAGGGCCGTCGCGCCGACCTCCTTGACGCATTCGACGATCAGATCGTTGATCACCTCGCCCATGATCGGGTCAAGGCCGGTCGTCGGCTCGTCGAAAAAAATGATGTCGGGGTTGGTCGCGATGGCGCGCGCCAGACCCACGCGCTTGCGCATGCCGCCGGACAGTTCTGCCGGGCTCAGGTCGACAACTTCCGAGCCGAGCCCGACCTGGGCGAGCTTTTCCACGGCGATATCCCGGGCCGCGGGCCGCGCCATCCGTTGGCCGGCGATCAAGCCGAACGCGACATTTTCCCAAACCGGAATGCTGTCGAACAAGGCCGCGCCCTGAAACAGCATGCCGACCTTACTCAAGACCGCTTCACGGTCGCCCACGGACATGCCGACGGTTTCCTGCCCGTCGACCCGGATGCTGCCGCGGTCGGGCGTCAGGAGGCCGAGGATGCATTTCAGGGTCACCGATTTGCCGCTGCCGGAACCGCCGATGATCACGACGGATTCACCGGCGCCGATTTCGAGGTCGATGCCGTTCAGAACCTGCTTCGGCCCGAAATGCTTGTGCACGTCGGTGAGGGCGATCTTCGACGTGACGTCCATCATGCACCGAAGAAGATAGTGGTCACGATGTAGTTGGCCACGAGGATAAGGATCGATGCCGAGACAACGGCGTTGGTCGTCGCCCGCCCGACGCCCTGGGCGCCGCCGCGCGAGTTGAAGCCGTGATAGCAGCCCATCAGGGCGATCAGGAAACCGAACACGGCGGCCTTGACCAGACCGGACACGACATCCTCGGTCTGCACGAAGTCGATGGTGCGTTTCAGGTAGAGGCCGGGATTGAAGCCGAGCTTCTCGGTGCTGACGGCGTAGCCGCCGAAAACCCCGATGATATCGGCGACCAGCACCAGCAGCGGCAGCATCGTGGTGCCGGCGATCAGCCGCGGCGCGACCAGGTATTTCTGCGGATTGGTGGAGAGCGTCACCAGGGCGTCGATCTGTTCGGTCACGCGCATGGTGCCGATTTCGGCGGCCATCGCAGCGCTGACGCGGCCGGCGACCATCAGGCCGCCGATAACCGGCCCGAGCTCGCGCGTGATGCCGATGACGACGATCAACGCCACAGCGCTTTCGGCGTTGAAGCGGGAGCTGCCGATATAGATCTGCAGCGCGAGGACGGCGCCGGTAAAGAACGCCGTCAAACCGATCACCGGCAACGAGTAGTAGCCGATGCTCAGCATCTGCCGGAGGATGTGGCGGAAGTACCAGGGCGGCGAGAAGCTATGCCGGACGCCGGATGCCGTGAAGATCGAGAGCCGGCCCGTTGCGCCGAAGAAGGCGAGAAAGACCCGGCCGATCAGCGCCAGAATGTTGAACTGCATCCGTTACCGCCCGCCGCGATAGACCCGGTGATAGCGATCACCGAGCGACGTCAAGATTTCGTAGGAGATGGTGCCGGCGTTGGCGGCAACGTCGTCTATCTCGGCCTGACCGCCGATCAACTCGACAAGCGTGCCCGGCGAACACCGCTCCGGCGGCAGAGCGGAAACATCGAGGGTTATCAGATCCATCGAAACGCGTCCCACTACGGGTACTTTCGTCCCGTCAATGTATGCACAGGCACGGCCCCCCAAGGCGCGCAGATAGCCGTCCGCATAACCTACTGGAACGACTGCGATTCGCCCTGGCCCCTCGATTTTGTGCGCCGCACCGTAGCCAACGGCCATAGGGCTGTCAACGCGATGGATCTGCAGGATTCGCCCGGCCAGACTGACGACTTCGCGCATCGGGTTGGGCGAACCCGGCGTCGGATTCCCGCCGTAAAGCGCGATGCCGGGGCGGACAAGATCGACGTGGAAATCCGAGCCGAGGAAAATGCCGGATGAATTGGCCAAACTCGCCGGCGCCGCCGGCAACATCTCCCGATACCGCTTAAAGCACTCAAGCTGCATCCGGTTCATGGGATCGTCGCGGTCTTCCGCACAGGCCAGATGGCTCATCCAGAAACGAAGGTCGACGCCATTCAGAAGGTCCGGTTGCTCCGCGAGGGTCACAACGTGCTCCTCGTCGAGGCCGAGCCGGATCATGCCCGTATTGATCTGTATCGCCGCCGGCCAGGCGGGGCCGGCACCCGCGGCGGCCGACCATGCGGCGATGTCCTCCAGCGAATTCAGCACCGGAAATACGCGGCGGTCATGGAGTTCCGCCTCGGTTCCGCGCGGGATGCCGTTCAACACGAAGATGTCCGCTTCGGGAAGCACGCGGCGGAGCGCGACCGCCTCGGCGGCATGGGCGACAAAGAAGGTCCGGCACCCGGCGGCGGCAAGCACCGGTGCGGCTTTCCCCGCGCCGATGCCATAGGCGTTGGCTTTCATGACGGCGGCGCATGCCGCCGGCGCCACGCGGTCTGCCAGACTGCGCCAGTTCTCCGCTAGCGCATCGAGATCGATTGTCAGATAGGCGCCGGCCAGGCGCTTGGAGACCATTGAAACGCCCCGGGCCGCTAGCGCATTTCGGGGATGTGGTCGGGCAATTCCAGATTGTGAAATGCTGTGTATTGCGGTTCGAACATCAGCCGGACGGTGCCGGTCGGCCCGTGCCGCTGCTTACCGACAATGACCTCCGCCGTGTTGGAGACTTTTTCCATCTCTTCTTTCCACTGTTCCCATTCCGGCGTGTCGTGCTGCGGCTCCCGACGCGCCAGATAATACTCCTCGCGGTAAACGAACATGACGACGTCCGCGTCCTGCTCGATCGATCCGGACTCACGAAGGTCGGCAAGCTGCGGGCGCTTGTCGTCGCGCTGCTCCACCGCGCGCGACAACTGCGACAATGCGATGACGGGCACGTTGAGTTCCTTGGCGATCGCCTTCAGGCCCCGGGTGATCTCCGAAATCTCCTGCACCCGGTTGTCGACGCGCTGCATGCCGGAGGGGCGCATCAATTGGAGATAGTCGACGATGAGCAGGCCCAGATTGTGAGTGCGTTTCAGACGCCGGGCGCGCGTGCGCAGCTGGGAAATGCTGAGCGCAGGCGTGTCGTCGATGAACAGCGGCGTTTCATGCAGTTTGGTCACGGCGGGCATGACCTGGTTGGCGAATTCCTCGCTGTTGACCTCGCCGCGGCGCAACCGCTCGGAGCTGATCTCGCAGGCTTCCGACAGCAATCGGGTCGCAAGTTGTTCGGCCGACATTTCCAGGCTGAAGAACGCCGAAACCGCACCTTCGCCGCCAGGGCCGCTGTAATTCGCGGCGGCGCGGAAGGCCATGTTCGCAGCCAGAGCCGATTTACCCATGGCGGGACGTCCGGCGAGAATCAACAGGTCCGACGGATGAAGGCCGCCCAACTTGGTGTCCAGATCCCTGAGGCCGGTGCTGACCCCGACCAGACGGCCGTCGCGTTTGAAGGCCGCTTCGATCATCCGGGCGGACTCGGCGATCGCCGCGCTGAAAGGCCGGAAAGCATTTTCCTTCGTGCCTTCCTCGGCGAGATGATAGAGGGCCGCTTCCGCGTCCTCGATCTGTTCCGCGGCCGGATCGTCGATACCCGAATCGTAGGCGCGGTTGACGACTTCCTCGCCGAGGGAGATCAGTTCACGCCGTTGCGCCAGGTCGAAAACGATCTTCCCGTAATTCTCCGCATTGATGATCGTCGTCGCGGCCGCGGCCAGGCCGGCCAGGTATTGCGGTCCGCCGACTTCCGCCAGGCTGTCGTCGGAAGCGAAGTGATTTTTCAGCGTTATCGGGTTGGCGATTTCGCCGCGTTCGATCACCAATATCGCCGCTTCGTAAATACGCGCATGCAACGGCTCGGCGAAATGCTCGGGCCGCAGAAACTCCGAGACTTTGCTGGCGGCTTCGTTGTTGACGAGGATCGCGCCGAGCAGTTCCTGCTCCGCTTCCACGTTGTGCGGCGCGGACCGGTATTGCGCGTCGTCGGTTTCTCCGAACTCGGCTTCGGCCAGCGGGTCGGGATGAATCAGAGGGTCGCTCATTGCCGAATGAAAATATCACGACACCCGCGCCATGGCGCGCATTATCAATTCGGTCGGCAAAAATTCGTGGGGATAAATCCGGGACAGACTGTTAGCGAACGGGACGCCCAATCATGCAGCGACGATATCGGCGTCGCCGTCCGTCGATCGCTGTTCCCACTTGCCGATGTAGTCACGCGTCATCGGCACCGCATCGATTTGCTTCGCCATCTGGAACTGAAACACGACCTGTCCGCCGTACCGGAACGACGCTTCGCATCCCGCGAGGTAGAAGTCCCACATTCGGCAGAACCGTTCGTCGTAGATTCCCGCGATCTTGCGCCAGTTGCGGCGAAACCGCCGGCGCCATTCCTTCAGCGTTTCGGCGTAATGCAGGCGCAGGATTTCGACATCGGTCGTGTAGAGTTGGGCGCGTTCGATATGCGGCGTGACTTCGCTGAGCGCCGGCGTGTAACCCCCCGGGAAAATGTACTTCATGAGCCACGGGTTGGTGGCGCCGGGACCTTCCGACCGGCCGATGAAATGGATCAACGCGATGCCGTCCGGCGTCAGCAGGTCGCGCACCTTGTCGAAGAACGTCCGGTAGAAGCCGACGCCCACATGCTCGAACATGCCGACGGAGACTATGCGGTCGTACACGCCGATCTCCTGCCGGTAATCGCGGAGTTCGAAACGCAGGCGGTCGGACAGGCCAAGATCGACGGCGCGCTGATTGGACACCTTCAACTGTTCTTCCGAAAGCGTAATGCCGGTAACGTCGACGTCGGCCTGTTGCGCCAGATGGATGGCAAGGCCACCCCAGCCGGAGCCGATGTCGAGCACCTTCATGCCCGGTTCCAGCAACAGCTTGGCCGCCAGATGCCGTTTCTTTTGTTCCTGGGCCGTTTCCAGGCTGTCGCCGGTATCACGGTAATAGGCGCAGGAATATTGCCGATCCTCGTCGAGGAACAGGTCGTAGAGCTCATCTGACAGGTCGTAGTGGTGCGCAACGTTGTCCCGCGCGCGGCCAACCGGGTTGTATTGGGCGATCCGTCGGGTCATCCGCCGCAGCCGGGCAAGCGCGTTTTGCAGCCAGTGCCCGTAGCCCCATCCCATGTTCAGCAAAGCAAGATTGAGGAAGTCCGAGAGGTCGCAGTCTTCGAACGTCAGCGTGCCTTCCATGTAGGCTTCGCCGACACTCAACCCCGGGTTCCAGAAGACCCGACGTGCCGTCGCATCGTCGTGAATACGGATCGTGGCCTCAGGTTGTCCACGACCAAAAACGTGACGGTCTCCCTTTGCGTCAATGACGGTCAAGGTTCCACGCGTCACGAGTTGCGTCAATAACCGCCGAAGCAGAAACATGAGCGCCGCTCCCCACTGCCGTTGCCCCTGGCAGTTAATAATAATAAGGGAACGGGGGCGCTTGCAAATAGCCAAAACTGCTACAAATACGGGCAGTTACGGCTAGATATTCTCGTCTGCGATATCGTTTTCAGATCGTCGTCCCGCCAGGGACGGCTCCGTTACGGCTTGTCGGCGGCCTCCGGGTCGTCCTCGGCGCCAGCGTCTTCCGCGGCGGCTTCGTCGGTCGTCTCGTCGGCACCGTCCTCGTCGCCGCCGGGCGCCAGGGCCGTATCCTCGAAGAACTCTTCCGCATCCGCGACCAGGTCTTCTTCCTGGTCCTCGGCGCGGATCGAGCGGCCGGCCGCCTGCGCTTCGGCTTCGTCCTGCGAGCGGGCGACGTTCGCCTTGACCGTAATGTCGACTTCCGGGTGAAGCTGCACGCGCACCGGATGAATACCAAGGGCCTTGATGGGCCGGTCCAGGGCAATCTGACGCCGCTCGACCGTATAGCCCTCGGCCGATACGGCCTCGGCGATATCGCGCGCATTGACGGAACCGTAAAGCTGCCCCGCGTCGCTGGCCTGGCGGATCAGGATGACCGTCACGTCGGTCATCTTCGCGGCAAGCTGCTCCGCTTCCGCCCGGCGTTCCAGGTTGTGCGCCTCCAGTTGGGCCCGCTGGTTCTCGAAACGCTCCAGGTTGCTCTTCGTGGCCCGCAGCGCCTTTTCGCGCGGCAGCAGGAAATTGCGCGCGAAGCCGGGCTTGACGGTGACGACGTCACCCATCTGGCCCAGCTTTTCGACCCGCTCCATCAAAATGACCTTCATCACTCGTCCTCCTCATTCGGGCCGGTCTGCGGAGCCAACCGCTGGCAGAACCTGGCCCAATATTCGATAAATCCCAAAAGAACAAACAGCGGCATCAGTATCGAGTACATGAATACCAGCATCGCGTAGGTGATGGTCAGCAACATCATCGGCGACCGCTGCCGGCCGGCGAGCGCATGCACCACCGCGAGTCCCTGCAGGAAAAGCGGCACGCTGACCACGAACAACACCATCACTCCGGCCTCACCGGCCTTGCCCGGCAGCATCGTCGCCAGCAAAGCCGCCGGGAACAGAAGCACCAGCGGCAACGGCAGCCGGATATCCCGCATCGCGGGCGACGGACGGAGGCTGCGGTTGAAACCGGACAGCAAACCCTGCGCCAGAGCCCCGTTGATCACGAATACGATCATCCACGACGCAGCGACCATTCCCGGCAGGAACCGCAGGACGGTGGCCGCGAACGCGGCGATATCGGCTTCGCCGGACGTATTGAGCTGGCTGAACATCCCGGCCAGGAACTGCTGCATGGATTCCGCCATTTCCGGCCCGGACAACTGCACCATGAAGTACAGGCCCATGGCGATGCCGAAGCCGGTCAACCAGCACAGCAGCAGTCCCGCCGGATACCACTCGACCCCGTCGGGCCCCTGCCGGTTGAGCAGGGCCTGACGGACCAGAACCGAAACCGGCACCGCGAAAGCGCCGGCATAGGTCAGCATCCGACCCGGCCCGCCGACCAGCATCACCGCGGCGACCCCGGCGATGCCGGCCGCGAGCGCGCTCATCAATCCCATTGACAGGCCGACGGCGAACAGCGGCAACAGAGCCAGAAAGGCAAGAATCATCGCACCGAACGGCCCGCCGAACGGCGCGGTGTGCATAACGCCGCTCAGCACGCCGGCGGCGGCGCCGATTATCAGATCCTTGCGCATGGCGTTGTCGTCCAAAAACGGCCCGGCTATCCGGGCCGGCCGTCTATTTTACGACATAGGGCAGCAGCGCCAGAAACCGGGCCCGTTTGATCGCGCGCGCCAATTCCCGCTGTTTCTTGGTCGAAACGGCGGTGATGCGGCTGGGGACGATCTTGCCACGCTCCGACACGAAACGCTGCATGAGCTTGACGTCCTTGTGGTCGATCTTCTGCGCGCCCGGACCCGAAAACGGACAGGTCTTGCGGCGGCGGAAAAAAGGGCGCCTGGCGCCGGCCATCGCCGGGCGAACAATGCCTCTGGATTGTTCAGCCATTACTTCGCCTCCGTCTTCTGGGCCGCATCGCCGGCGGCGTTACCGCCGCCACGCGGGCCCCGGTCCCGATCACCACGGTCGCGATCGCCGCCCGGCCTGTCGTCGCGGCGGCCGCGATGGCGCTCCTCGCGCGCATGGCGGGACTGCATCTGAATGGACGGGCCTTCTTCGAGCTCGTCCACCTTGATGGTCAGATAGCGCAGCACGTCTTCGTTGATGCGCATGTTGCGTTCGAATTCCTGCACCGCGCCGGCCGGGGCGTCCAGATTCATCAGGACGTAGTGGCCCTTGCGGTTCTTGTTCATGCGGTAGGCCATGTTGCGCAGGCCCCAATACTCGGTTTTGGTGACCTCACCGCCATTTTCACCGATGATCGCCGTCAGGCTTTCGGTGAGGGCATCGACCTGTTGGGACGAAATGTCCTGTCGCGCAATAAGCACGCTTTCATAATACGGCATGTGTGATTTAGCTCCTTGGGTTGTCAGGCGTCCGCAGATGGGTTCCCAGGCCCAACCACTCGGACTCCGTCAGCCGCGCTGCGGAGGGACGCCGAAGCCGCGCAATATACACAAAACGCCAAAGCCCGCAAGCGCTTGAACCCCCCTTTTAATCCCGGGTGGGCGGCTCTGCCGGTACGCTTGACACGGCCAAGCGACGCTCTATGAAATGATCCTACAAAGGGTGGAATCGCCCAACGCCAGCAACAGCTCGGAAATCCCAACATGCAACGCGCCTTCATCTTCCCCGGACAGGGCTCACAAGCCGTAGGCATGGGCCGCGAGCTTGCCGCGGCCTTCCCGGATGCGCGACATGTCCTGGAAGAGATCGACGAGGCGCTGAAACAGAAGCTGACCAAGCTGATGTTCGAAGGCCCGGACGACGAGCTGACGCTGACCGAAAACGCCCAGCCGGCTCTGATGGCGGTCAGCCTCGCGGTGCTCAACGTGCTGGAGACCCAGGGCGGGGTAACAATGGCGGACGCCGCCGCTTACGTGGCCGGCCACTCGCTTGGGGAGTATTCGGCCCTGGCTGCTGCCCGGTCGCTGAAGATCGAGGATTGCGCCCGGCTGCTGAAGACGCGCGGCCAGGCCATGCAACAGGCGGTCGGCGTGGGCGAGGGCGCCATGGCGGCGTTGCTCGGCCTTTCCCTGGAAGATGCGATCGCCGCCGCGGAACAGGCGGCGGAGAACGAGGTCTGCGCGGCCGCCAACGACAATTCCGACGGTCAGGTGGTGATCAGCGGCAATAAGGCCGCGGTCGAGCGGGCAATCGATATCGCCAAGGAGAAAGGCGCGAAACGCGCCATGCTGCTGCCGGTCAGCGCCCCGTTCCACTGCGCCCTGATGCAGCCGGCCGCCGACGCGATGGCGGAGGCGCTGGAACGGGTGGAGATCGCTTCCCCGGTGGTTCCTGTGGTTTCGAACGTGACGGCGGCGGCGGTATCCGACGAAGAAACGATCCGTAAACTGTTGATCGAGCAGATTACCGGCATGGTCCGGTGGCGCGAAAGCATGCTGTTCCTCAGGGAACAGGGTGTCGACACGCTGGTCGAGCTTGGCGCCGGCAAGGTGCTGAGCGGCCTGGCGCGCCGGATCGACAAGGAGTTCAGCGTATCGGCAGTCGGCGAACCGGCCGATGTCGAAGCCTTTCTGGAAAGCATCTGAAGGAGCGCCTTATGTTCGACCTGTCGGGCCGGGCGGCCCTGGTCACCGGAGCCAGCGGCGGCATCGGCGGCGCAATCGCGCGGACCCTGCATGCCCAAGGCGCCAGCGTGGCTTTAAGCGGCACGCGGCAAGGCCCCCTGGAGGAGCTGGCCGGCGAGCTTGGCGAGCGGGCGCATGTGCTGCCCTGCGACCTTGGCGATACCGCGGCGGTCGAGGGCCTGGTGGACCGCGCCGCCGAGGCGCTCGGCAAGCTGGACGTCCTGGTCAACAACGCGGGCATCACCCGCGACGGCCTGGCCATGCGCATGAAGGACGAGGACTGGCAGGCGGTCCTGGATATCAACCTTTCGGCGGGCTTCCGGCTGGCGCGCGCGGCGTTGCGCGGCATGATGAAGCAACGCTGGGGCCGGATTATCGGCATTACCTCCGTCGTCGGCGCCACGGGCAACCCCGGCCAGGCGAACTACGCGGCCTCCAAGGCGGGGATGATCGGCATGTCCAAGGCGTTGGCCCAGGAGGTCGCGTCGCGCGGCATCACGGTCAATTGCGTGGCACCGGGATTCATCGCGAGCGCGATGACCGACGAGTTGAACGAACAGCAGCGGGAACGCATCTTGAGCAGTATCCCGGCGGGTACGCTGGGCGACGGCCGGGACGTCGCCGCCGCAGTGGTGTTTTTAGCGTCCGACGAAGCGTCCTATGTAACGGGCCAAACCCTTCATGTGAATGGCGGAATGGCTATGTACTAGGCCGGCCGGATCGACTAGCAAAGGCTGAGAAAGTATGGTAGACGGCTCGCCAGTCTCAGCTTGTAGCAAGTCGTGGCCGGGACAAAATGGACCATCCATCAGTATCGATAAATTAGCCAATCAGGAACGGAACGATGAGCGACATAGCGGAGCGCGTTAAGAAGATCGTCGTCGAGCATCTCGGCGTAGAAGAAGACAAGGTTTCGGAGACGGCCAGCTTCATCGATGATCTGGGCGCGGACAGCCTGGACACCGTCGAATTGGTCATGGCCTTCGAAGAAGAGTTCGGGTGCGAAATTCCCGACGACGCGGCAGAGAAAATCCTCACCGTGAAGGACGCCATCGAATACCTGGAGAAGAACTCCTCCTGACCTGCCGTGCCGGCCCGGACAGGCCGTTGTCACGATCAATGCCAGTTTGTCGAAGCAAAACCGACGGGTAACCCATGCGCCGAGTCGTCGTAACCGGTCTTGGAATGGTCACACCGCTGGCGGTCGGCGTTAAGCCGACCTGGCAGCGATTGCTGAATTCGGAGTCCGGCGCCGGACCGATCACCAAGTTCGATGCCTCCGATATGGCGGTCCGATATGGGTGCGAGGTGAAGTCGAAGGAGCAGCGGCCGGAGGACGGCTTCGACCCCGACGACTGGATGGACCACCGCGACCAGCGGCGCGTCGACCCCTTTATCCAGTACGGCATGGCGGCGGCCAAGGAAGCCATAGCCGATTCCGGCTGGACACCGGAAACCGACGAGGACCGCTGGCGGACCGGCGTGATCATCGGATCCGGCATCGGCGGCCTGCCGGGGATCGCCGACGGCGCCATGCTGCTGGCCGAAAAAGGGCCCCGACGGATCAGTCCGTTCTTCATTCCCGGCCGTTTGATCAACCTGGTTTCCGGATACGTATCCATCGAGTTCGGCTTCAAGGGCCCGAACCACGCCGTGGTGACGGCCTGCTCCACCGGCGCGCATGCCATCGGCGACGGCGCGCGGATGATCGGGTTGGGCGATGCCGACGTCATGATCGCGGGCGGCGCCGAGGGCGCCATGTGCAAGCTCGGCGTGGCCGGTTTCGCCGCCGCGAAAGCACTCTCGAACGGCTACAACGACGACCCGACCAAAGCGTCCCGGCCATGGGACAAGGCCCGGGACGGCTTTGTCATGGGCGAGGGCGCCGGTGTCGTCGTTTTGGAAGAACTGGACCATGCCAAGGCGCGCGGCGCCAAGATCTACGCCGAGGTAATCGGCTATGGCATGTCCGGTGACGCGCATCATATCACGGCACCGTCGGAAGACGGCGACGGCGCGTTCCGTTGCATGAAAATGGCGGTCGAGCGCGCCGACATTACGCCCTACAAGATCGACTATGTGAACGCCCACGGCACGTCGACGCCACGCGGCGACGAAATCGAACTCGCCGCGGTGAAACGGCTGTTCGGAGACGCGGCCTACGATATTTCGATGTCGTCCACGAAGTCGTCCATCGGGCACCTGCTCGGCGCCGCCGGCAGCGTAGAGGCGATTTTCGGCATCATGGCGATCAACGACGGCATCGTGCCGCCGACGCTTAACTTGGACGACCCGGACGACGGATGCGACCTGGATCTGGTGCCGCATGAGGCCAAGAAGCGGGACGTCAATATCGTGCTGTCGAATTCCTTCGGCTTCGGCGGCACCAATGCAAGTCTGATCCTGGCCCGGGCGCCATAGGCAGCGCCCCGGATGAGCCGGGCGATCAAACATCTCTACACCGCGCTGGCGGTCGCCGTTGTTGCAGCAATCGGCGCCTTCGGCTGGCTGATGGCCGAATTCAACAATCCCGGCCCCTCGACCGACCCGGTGACCGTCGTCCTGCCGCCGGGCAGCGGGCTTGGCGCCATCAGCCGCCGCCTGGCCAGCAACGGGGTTATCGAGCGCGATTGGGTATTCGTGGCCGGCGTCCGCATGAACGGCGCGGCGCGGGCGCTGCAAGCCGGCGAATACGCGCTACCGGCGCGGGCCAGCCCGCGCCAGATCATGGATATCCTGGTTTCCGGCGAGACCGTGGTGCGCCGTATTACGATCCCCGAAGGGCTGACAACCGCCCAGGTCGTCTCGCTGGTGCAGGCGGAAGCGGGGTTGCAGGGCGACTTGACCGAGACGCCGCCGGAAGGCCGGCTGCTGCCGGAAACCTATCACTTCTCCCTAGACGACGACCGCAGCGCCCTGGTCCGGAGAATGCAGGACAAGATGGATGCCGCGCTGGCCGCCCATTGGCCGAACCGGCAGCCGAACCTGCCGCTGAAGACCGCGGACGAAGCGCTGATCCTGGCGTCCATCGTCGAGAAGGAAACTTCGCTGGAGGAGGAACGGCCCCGGATCGCCGCCGTGTTCCTGAACCGGTTGCGCAAGGGGATGCGCCTGCAATCGGACCCGACGGTGAGCTACGGCGTCACCGGCGGCACAGGGCCCATGGACCGGCCCCTGTCGCGGAAAGACCTTCGGACGCCGACGGCGTTCAACACCTATCGCATCCGGGGCCTGCCGCCGCATCCGATTGCCAACCCTGGGATCTCTTCCATCGTGGCGGTGCTCAACCCGATAGAGACCGACGAACTGTATTTCGTCGCGGACGGCAGCGGCGGCCATGCCTTCGCGAAGACGCTGCAGGAGCACAATCGGAACGTCAGGAAATGGCGGCGCTTGCAGGCGGAGAGCAAATAGCGATCAGTTTTTGTCGGGCAGCCGGTTCGTCATCAGGTCCACCAGACCGCCCGGCAGCGTATTCATCAGCCAGATTACCGCATACATCGGCCATGGGAAGGCGATCCGCCCCCGGTTGCGCTGCAGCCCTTTGCGAATAATCGCCGCGGCGCGGTCGGCGTCCATCAGGAACGGCATCGGAAATTTGTTCTCCGCCGTGATGCCGCTGCGCACGAAGCCCGGGCATACCACCGAGACCCGCACGCCATGCCGGCCGGCCCAGCCGCGCAGCGCCTCGCCATAGGACCGGACGGCCGCCTTGCTGGCGCAATAGGCGGGCGAGGACGGCATGCCGCGGAAGCCCGCGAGCGAACTGACCAGGGCGATCTGGCCCGCGCCCCGCCCGGCCATATGTCGCAGCACCGGATGAACGGTGTTGAACACGCCGTCGACATTTACGGCGAACGTACCGGAAGCGACGCGGCCCAGATCCCCGACCTCACGGGCGCCGAGCGCGATGCCGGCATTGGCGAACGCCAGGTCGATCGGCCGCTGCGCCTCGGCTTCGTCGATCCACTGTTCCGTCGCCGGACCATCCGTCACATCCACGACGCGCGCGGCGACCTCGGCGCCCGCGGCGCGGCATTGCTCCGCGACGCCTTCAAGCCGGTCGCGATGCCGGCCGCCGAGGGCGAGGTGCGTGCCGCTGGAGGCGTAGCAGACCGCCAGGGCGGCGCCAATTCCGCTGGAAGCGCCGGTAATGAGGATCGAGCGCGGGTCGCTCACCATGGCAATTTCCTTGTTGCGAAACAGGCCAAACAGTAGAGTAGCGGCGCGAATTCACAGACCCAAGTATTTGATGATCAGGAGCGTTACTCAGTGGCATTGACCAGCATGACCGGGTTCGCCCGCGCCGACGGCCAGGCCGGCGACTATAGCTGGACTTGGGAAGTCAAGAGCGTCAACGGCCGTAACCTGGATATCCGATGCCGGATACCGCCGGGTTTCGAGGCCATAGAGCAGGCCGCGAGGCGGCGGGCGGCCGAACATTTACGGCGCGGCAGCCTGTCGATGAACCTGCAGGTCAACCGGTCCGGCGCCCAAGCGACCTATCGCGTGAACCGGACCTTGCTGGGGCAGTTGGCGACGATTGTCGACGACGCCAAATCGGTGGTCGACGCCGATCCGCCGCGGATCGACGGCTTGCTGGCGCTGCGTGGCGTCATCGAGATCGAAGAGCCGGAGGAGTCTGAGGACGAGCGGGCGGCGCGGGACACGGCGATCGTCGACAGCCTTGTCGACGCGCTGAAACGGCTGGCCGAGGCACGGTCGGAGGAGGGCGGCCGCCTGCAGGCCATTCTCACGGATCAACTCGACCAGATCGGGTCCTTGACCGAAAAGGCCGCGGCGACGGCGGCCATGCAGCCGGACGCCGTGAAGCAACGCCTGACCGATATGCTGAGCGATTTGCTGCAATCGACTCCCGCCTTGTCGGAGGAAAGGCTGGCGCAGGAAATCGCGCTGCTGGCTACAAAGGCGGATGTCAGAGAGGAACTGGACAGGCTGCGCGCGCATCTGGCCGCCGGCCGCGAGCTGGTCGAAAACGGCGGCCCCGACGGGACCGCGGGACGCCGCCTGGACTTTCTGGCCCAGGAGTTCAACCGCGAGGCCAATACCCTCTGTTCGAAATCCCAGGATGTGGAACTGACGGCGCTGGGCCTGGAACTGAAGGTGACGATCGACCGGGTCCGGGAGCAGGTGCAGAACATCGAATGAGCAACCAGCCCGACCCACCGGAAGGAACGGCGGCACCAATCGACCGGCGCGGCATGATGATCGTTCTGTCCTCACCGTCCGGCGCGGGCAAGACGACGATCTCGAGACGCCTGCTGGAGCGCGACGCCAACCTGGCGATGTCCATATCCGCGACCACGCGGCCGCCGCGGCCCGGTGAGAAAGACGGCGTCGACTATTTTTTCGTCGACCCGGTCGACTTCAACTTGATGGTCAACCGCCAGGAACTGCTGGAACACGCAAAGGTGTTCGATCACTACTACGGAACGCCGTCGGCCCCGGTGATGGAGGCCTTGTCGGACGGACGCGACGTGCTGTTCGACATCGACTGGCAGGGAACGCAACAGCTCGCCCAGACGGCGCGGGACGACCTGGTCAGCATTTTTATCCTGCCGCCGTCGACCGCGGAGCTCGAACGCCGACTGAAAAGCCGGGCCCAGGACAGCGACGAGGTGGTGGCGCGGCGGATGTCCAAGGCGTCCGACGAAATCAGCCATTGGGCGGAATACGACTACATCGTGGTCAATGACGATGCGGACCGGTGCCTTAACGACGTCTACTCGATTCTGATTGCCGAACGGAAGCGGCGGGAAAGACAGACCGGTCTGCTCGATTTCGTCAAAGCGCTGCGGCAATGGCAATAGCGGGCTTCCATTAGCCGTCCGCCAAAGCCCGGGCAAGGGCGCACAATTCCGGAATGCCGAGTTCTTCCGGACGCGCGGTCGGCGAGATACCGAGTTTTCCCAATACGACCTCCGGATCGGCAAACAGACCTTTCAGGCTACCGCGAAGCATTTTCCGGCGTTGCCCGAAGACCGTCGCCGTAACGGATTCCAGTTTGCCTCTGTCCGCCGGCGCGAGAGGCCGGTCGCGGGGGGTCAGGCGAAGTACGGTCGACGTTACTTTTGGCGGCGGCGTAAAGGCGCTGCGGTTGACGTCGAACAGGGTCTCGACGTGGCAGGCCCATTGGGCCATGACGGACAGGCGGCCATAGGCCTTGGTGCCCGGGCCGGCCACGATCCTGTCCGCCACCTCTTTCTGGAACATCAAGACGTAGGCGGCAAACCGGTCCGGCGTTTTCAGCCATTTCACCAGCAATGCGGTCGAAATGTTGTAGGGAAGATTTGCCACCAGAACCGCGGGACCGGACAACAGCGAGGCTTCGTCGACCTCCAGGGCGTCCGCCTCGATCACGCGAAGGCGGCCGGGAAAGGCACCGCCCAGTTCCCGCAGCGCCTCGATACAACGACGGTCCCGCTCGACGGCGACCACGTCGACAGCGTGCGTCATAAGCAGGGATCGAGTAAGACCGCCCGGCCCCGGCCCGATTTCGAGAACGGTGCGACCGGTCAGGTCGCCCGCCGCCCGGGCGATCCGATCGGTCAGGTTTCGGTCCAGCAGGAAATGTTGGCCGAGCCCCTTACGGGCGGCCAAGCCGTACCGTGCGATAACGTCCCGTAGCGGCGGCAGGTCCGGCGGATGCTGCAAAGGCCTAGGCGGCGCGCTCGAACGCCGAGCGGTTGGCGGCGATCTCAGCCGCGCGCTTGATGGCGGCAATCAGGCTGGCCGGATTGGCCCGTCCGGTACCGGCGATATCGAAGGCCGTGCCGTGGTCCGGCGAGGTTCGTACGATCGGCAGACCGAGCGTGATGTTGACTCCCCCGTCAAAATCGATCGTCTTCAACGGGATCAGCGCCTGATCGTGATACATGCAGATCGCCGCGTCGTAGGCCCGCCGCGCCGCTGCATGGAACAGCGTATCCGCCGGCATCGGGCCCGACAGGGAAATGCCACGACCGCGCAGTACATCGACCGCCGGTCCGATGACGTCCGTTTCCTCGTGCCCAAGCGCGCCGTTCTCGCCGGCATGGGGGTTGAGTCCGGCGACCGCGAGCCTGGGCTTGTCTACCCCGAAATCCCTGCGCAATGCGTCGGCCGTAATGGCCGCCGTCTCGACGATAAGATCGCTCGTCAGGTCCTCGGCCACACGGCGCAACGGGACGTGCACGGTCACCGGCACCACGCGAATACCCTCCGCCGCGAGCAGCATGACCGGACGGTTCGATCCACCGCACAAAGCGGCAAGGTATTCGGTATGTCCCGGGTGCTTGAAGCCGGCTTCGTAGAGCGCCTTTTTGTTGATGGGGTTGGTCACCATTGCCGCCGTATCGCCCCCGCGGCAAAACCCGACGGCGCGTTCAATCGCGCCAAGCACGTGGGGCGCATCCGCCGCGTCCGGTTTTCCGGGCGCGGCGGCGATCGCATGGCCGAGCGGCAGGACAGGCAACGATGCCGCGAAAGCCTCGGACGCGTTCGCGGGAGCCGCGATTTCGGCAACCGGCACCGCCATGCCAAGCGATTGGGCAAGCCGCGCCAACCGCGCCGGGTCGTCCAGAACGAAAAACGTCGGCAAGCGCTCGGCATCGCGCCTGAGCCATGCCTGCAAGGTCAACTCGCCGCCGATGCCTGCGGGCTCGCCCATGGTGACGACGATGGGAGCGGGGGTGCCGGCCCTGTCGGCCACTAGCGAAGTTCCACGACGGCGTCGCGCCGAAGGTCGCGGAGATAGCGGCGCGCCATCATCGACAGCCGGCGGTTGCCGATGTCGTCGCGGATGGCATCGGTGTCCGGTTCGGCGGCTTCGTCGCCGCTGCGCCCGCAGACCATGAACAGGTGCACGCCGACGCCGGTCCTGACCGGCTCGCTGATCTCGCCGACCTTGAGATCCGCGACCGCAGGCCGGACCTTCACGGGCAGATCGCCCAGCCGCATTTTGCCGAGGCTGCCGGACTCCGAAGACTTGAGCTCCGCGGCGACGGATTCGACGTCCTCGCAGCCGCCGATGGCGCCCCGAATGGCCGTGGCCAGATTGACCTGCGTCTCCAGTTCATCGGGGCTGGCTTTCGCATCGAGCGGCAGCAGGATCTGCTTCAGATCGAGTTCGACATCCGTCGCGCCGCCGCCCAGAATTTGCCGCTGATCGCGAATGGTGACGATGTAGTAGCCGCCGGTCACGCGGATGGGGTCCGAGATCTCCCGCAGGCGCAGGGCGGTGACCGCCTCGGCAAGTTCCTGCGAAAGCTGTTCCGGCTGCACCCACCCCATATCGCCGCCGACCGCCGCCGTGACGCCCTGGCTGAACTCCCGGGCCACGGCCGGAAACCTGGCGCCCGACCTGATCTGCCGCACGAGGTTCTCGGCACGCCGGCGCACCTCCCCATCCTGCGCCGGGTTATCGACGGACAGGAAGATCTCGGCCAGCAGGAGTTCCGTCCTTCCGGCGCTCGCTTCCAGGCGCTGTACCACCGCCTCGATCTCTTCGGCGCTTACGGTGACGCGGGGCTGCAATGTCCGTCGGATCAGCTTTTGCCAGGCGAGGGCGGCCTTGACCTGGGTGGTGACGGCCGAGAGACCGACGCCCCGCGAGGATACGAAATCGCCGAACCGGCCTTCGGGGATATTGTTCTGGCGCTCGATGGTGCGCAGCGCGCGGTCGATCTCTTCGTCGGCCACGGCGATGTTCAGCCTGGTGGCTTCCTGGACCTGGAGGCGTTCATCGATCAAAGTGCGCAGGACCTGAGCGCGGAGGCGGCTGCGGGTCTCCGGCGTATCCTGCAGGCCGGTGCTGATCATAACCAGCCGGACCCTCTGGTCCACGTCGAAACCCGATACCACCTCGTCGTTGACGATGGCGGCGATGCGCTGGATGTTCTGGGCCGACGCGGCGGTGGCCAGAACCATCACTGAGATGGCGATGAACAAACGGATCATCATCCCCAACGCCTATCCTTCCGAAACGGCCCGTGAACCCGAGAATATAGCACAATGCGCCCTACCGGAGACCAATGCGCTATGCCCTGAAATCGGCGCCGACCATACGGTTTTCCGGCCTTCCGGAAAACCCTTTTTGGAGCGCGATTAACTGCCGAAATGCTTCAACCGGACGCGGAAAGTAACGTTGGTTGTCGGCTCCACGTCGCGGTCGCGGGTAAATTTCCGCTCGACAAACAACCGCATGTCGAAACACTCGTCGAGATACTGCACGCCGCCGCCGGCAAACAGGTCCTCGGACTCGGCCAGATCGCGCCGATACTCGCCGAGTACCGACCAATGCTCGGTGATTTTCGCCCGGGCCTGGATGTTGATTTCCTCGCGACTGGTCAGTTCGTCCACCGCCAGTTCCCGGGCCAGGTTCACGTAGTTGACCTTGAGCCGGTAATCCTCCGGTCCGAGCGTCAGATAGCTTTCCGTGCGGCGGAGTTTCAGATCGGTCGGATCGACGCGCATGCGGAAGACATAGTCGAGGTAGTCGGTCGGCGCGATGGTGATGCGGCCGACGACATCCGAGAGCTGGTCGTCCAGCCCGCTGCTGCCTGGGAACGTGTTGTCGTCTTCGTAGCGGAGGCTCTGCCCGACCGTGAAACTGGCGAATCCGCCGTCCCGGCCGTACAGGCCGCCGCGGACGCCATAGGTCGCGCGCGACCCGGTCTCGACCCGGTCCAGGCCGGGGAAGCGGTTCAGGCTGAACAGGTTGGTATCGTCGAACTCGACGCTGACAGAATCTTCGTTCGGAATGGAGTCAGGGTTGTTTCCGTCCGGCGAGACGACGATCGAGGCGATCGGTTCGATAAGCTGGCGAAAGCGCTCGCCGCGGCGGACCAGGGGATAGCGCCATTCGGCGGCGCCGAGCGGCAGGAAGCGGCCAGTGAATTCGTTGCCGGAACCGCTGTTGGTGCCGTCGGCCTCGTCGGCCACGTCGTTTACCCAATAGGCGTCGCCGCGCAGTTGGGCGGTGAAATTGAACACCGAGCCGAGCGGGCCGATATGGGTGCGCTGCCAACCGCCGCTTAACGACACGCGCCGGCTGTCGGTCCCGTCCGGCCGATAGAGCAGGAGGCCATTTGCATCGAGGTTGAACCGCCCACCGAAGTATTCCGGCTCGCCGATATGCTGGAACTGCAACAGCGGCAGAATGAAAGGGACCTCGTCCTGGGGCAGGTTTTCCCGCAGGTCCTGGAACTCATAGAGGTTGGCGGCGGCGAAGTTCCGGCCGTTGAAGCCCTCGCTAAACAGGCGCGAGGTCAGAATGTCCGAGTCGGAGATATCGTAGCGCTTCAGATAGGTATCGTCGCTGGCGCGGAAGAAATCGAAGCCCCACCGCCATTGGTTGTCGATGTTGAACAGGGCTTCGCCGCGGGCGTGACCGCGGAACTCCTCGTCGCCGGTGGTGTCGTTGTTGTCGTCGCGCTCATCCGTGTAGGTGATCGTGCCGTCGAGCTTGAATTTGCCCGACGCGGTCCGCTCCCGGTATTCGGCGCCGAGGATGACGCCTTCCTCCGTGGTGAAACGGGGGCTGATCGTGAGATCGCGGTGCGGCGCGATCGCCCAATAGAACGGTGTCGTCGCTTCGAGGCCGAGGGCGGTCGAGCGGCCGAAGATCGGCGCCAGCAGGCCGGTCTTGCGTTCGACAGTCGGGTCCGGATGATAGAAGTAGGGCGTGTAGGCGACCGGAATGCCGTAGAACTCGAGCACCGCGTGCTTGTACTCGATGATGTTGGCTTCGCTGTCGTGAACGACCTTGGACGCCTTGACCTGCCATAGAGGTGCCTTGGTCGGGTCGTCCTCGCACAGTTTGCAGGGCGAATAAATGGCCTGATTAAGTTCGGTACGAACGCCCTCTTCGCGCTCCGCGGAATTCGCCGCGAAACGGGATTCGTCGCTAAGCAGGACGCGGATGCCGGTGATCATGCCGTCCTTGAGCTCGTTACGCAGTTCCATGTAGTCGGCGAAGAGGACTTCGCCAGTCGGCTCCTGCAAAACGACGTTGCCGGACGCGGTGACCTGGTCGATGGCTTGGTTGTAGGTGACCTGATCGGCGAGCAGCGTTCGCTCGCCCTGGACGATCTCCACGTTGCCGGAGGCGGTGACGGTGGAGAGGTTCTGGTCGTAAGTGATCTGGTCCGCCTGCAATCGGACCGGCGTTTCTTTCAGTTCCCGGGGGTTGACCTGGGCCAATGCGAACGGCGCGGCACAGCCGATCCAGGCAAGCACCAACAGGACACGGGCAACGACGTTCAACGGGCGCGGGGACATGGCGCTATCGGCCGCAGGGCCAGTCGGACAGGCGCGCCACCGGTCTCAAATCTCGTGCGGCCGGATCAAGGTATCGGTGACCGCGCCCCGAATGGCCACAGCCGTTTGCGCCAGCGTCATAACAACAATCCGTCTTGAAAGATCGCCGCGAAAGGCCGCGATCGAGACTCGATATCGCGCAGTATAACGGCGGCGGCAGGGCGCGCTAGACCGGAATACAATGTGGTTTCCGCTACTTATGGGATTCGCACTTTCAATAATCGGACCGCTGGCTAATATGCTCGTCTTGCCGCTTTGAGCCTGTCACGTTTGCCGCACCGGCGGTGATCAAAATTGCACGAGGTATGAATGAAAATCTCTTTCTCCGATCTCAAGCTGCCCCGTTCCGGCGCGCTTGTCGTTGGTGTCGCCGAAAAGAAGACACTGCTGCCGACGGCAAAACTCGTCGACAAGAATACGGACGGCGCCCTGACCCGTGCAATCGAAGCCAGTCGGTTCGAAGGCAAGAAAGGCCAGTGGCTGACCGTCATGGGGCCGAAGGGGGTCGGAGCCGGCCGCGTCATGCTGTGCGGTCTCGGCGAACTCGCCAAGTTGAGCGAGACCGATCTGCAGACCGCCGGCGGCGAGGCGGTCGGCAAACTGCTGACCAGTGGCGAGAAGTCGCTGACGGTCGCGCTGGATCCGCTGAGTAGCGGCCGTAAGAAAGGCCTAGGCGACGATCAGGCGGCGGCCAATGTCGGCTACGGCGCCATGCTCGCGAGCTATCGGTTCGACAAGTATGCGACCAAGAAAAAGTCGACCGAGCTGCCGTCGCTGACCGGCGTCACGGTCGCCACCAAAGCGCACACAGCGGCACGGCGCGTCTACGGCGGACTTGGCAAGGTGGCCGAGGGCGTGTTCCTGACGCGCGACCTGGTGACCGAACCAGCCAATGTGATGACACCGTCGAAACTCGCGGACGCCTGCCGCGACCTGAAGAAGCTCGGCGTCAAGGTCGAGGTGCTGAGCGAGGAGCGCATGCGCAAACTCGGCATGGGTGCGCTGCTCGGCGTCGGCCAGGGCTCGGCGGAAGAAAGCAAACTGGCGATCATGCAGTGGCAGGGCGGCACGCAGCGGCAGAAGCCGCTCGCCTTCGTCGGCAAGGGCGTGACGTTCGATACGGGTGGCATATCGATCAAACCGGCCGCCGGCATGGAAGAAATGAAATGGGACATGGGCGGCGCCGGCACCGTCGTCGGCCTGATGAAGGCATTGGCCGGCCGTAAGGCGAAGGCCAACGTGGTCGGCGTCGTGGCGCTGGTCGAGAACATGCCGTCCGGTCGCGCCCAGCGCCCCGGCGATGTCGTGACCTCGATGTCCGGGCAAACCATCGAGGTCATCAATACCGATGCCGAGGGACGGCTGATCCTGGCCGATGCGATGTGGTACACGCAGGGCCGTTTCAAGCCGCAGTTCATGATCGACTTGGCGACATTGACCGGCGCGATCATCATTTCCCTCGGCCACGAATATGCCGGCATGTTCTCCAACGACGACGAACTGTCGGAGCGCCTGAGCAAGGCCGGCGAGGCGGAACAGGAGAAAGTCTGGCGGCTGCCGCTCGGCGAGGCCTACGACAAACAGATCAAATCGGACATCGCCGACATGATGAATGTCGGCGGCCGGGCCGCGGGCAGCATCACCGCCGCGCAATTCCTACAGCGCTTCGTCAACGACGTGCCGTGGGCGCATCTGGATATCGCGGCAATGGCGTGGTCGAAGAAATCCAAGCCGACGGTTCCGAAAGGCGGTACGGGCTACGGCGTCCGGCTGCTCGACCGGCTTGTCCGCGACTACTACGAATAGGCCGTCGCGACGACGGGCGGCGCCAATGGTTGAAGTGAGTTTCTACCACCTGCAACGGGAACCGTTGGATGTGGCGCTGCCGAAGCTTCTGGAAAAGGTCCACGAGCGGTCGCTGAAAGCGGTGCTCATCGCCGGATCGGACGAGCGGGTCGAAGCGCTGAACAACCGGTTGTGGACCTATCGGAAGGAAAGCTTCCTGCCGCATGGCGGGCCGTCCGACGGCAATGCGTCGGAGCAGCCGATCTACCTGACGACGAAGGAAGAGAACCCGAACGACGCGACGGTCCTGGTCATGGTCGACGGAGTCGATCCCGGCTTCAAGGGCAACTTCGATCGCTGCCTGGATATGTTCGACGGCAACGACGAGGACGCCGTCGCGGCCGCGCGGGAACGCTGGAAGGCCAGCAAGGCGGCCGGCCACGAGGTGACCTACTGGCAACAGGGCGACGGCGGCTGGGAGAAAAAGGCTTGAGCCATCAGGCCTGAAGCGCCTTCACTATCTTGCGCACGAGCGGGCGCGGACTGAAGCGGACGGACAAGGCGATAAGCCGGTTCTTCAATCCCGGAATGACCATAGCCTTGCCGCGCCGAAAGCCGTCGTAGCCGGCCCTGGCTACAACGTCGGCGCCTTGGGTCCCGGATCTAAACAGCAGGGTGTCTCGCATATCGGCCGTGTCGGCGAATTCGGTCGCGGTCGGGCCGGGCGCGAGGCAGGAAACCGTGACGCCGGTGCCGCCGAGTTCCTCCGTCAGCGCTTCGCTGAACGACAAAACATAAGCCTTGGTCGCGTAATAGACCGCCATGTACGGGCCCGGTTGAAACGCGGCGGTGGAGGCGACGTTCAGGACGCCGCCGCGACGCCGCGCGACCATCGGCGGCAGCAAAAGACGGGTGAGATGGGTAAGGGCGGTCACGTTGACCTGGAGCATGTCGAGTTGGCGCTGCAGATCGAGGTCGGCGGCCGGGCCGCGAAGCCCGAAGCCGGCGTTGTTGACCAGGACGTCGACCTCAACGCCGTCGGCCGCCAGAGTGTCGGCAATACGCCCCGGCGCGGATGGATCCGACAGGTCTTCGGCCATCACCATCACGGCGATGCCATGCGATGCGGCCATTTCATCGGCCAGGGCCTGCAACGATGCTTCCCGCCGGGCAACCAGGATCAGGTCCGAGCCGTCCGCGGCGAAGAGACGCGCCAGTTCGAGCCCTATGCCCGACGACGCGCCGGTAATCAGAACCGTTTCCTTCGCCATCGCGCTTCTCCGTGCCGCCGCCGCGGGGTCAGTCGGCCGCTTCGAGAACTTCCTGGGCTTCCAGCCAGAGTTTTTCGGCAGCCTCTATCGCAGCCGAGAGCTCGCCGCTCTTGCGCGTCAGTTCGACAACGCGGTCGGACGGGCCGTCGTAGACTTCCGGGTCGGCCAACAACGCCTGGACCTTCTGCTTCTCGGCCTCCAGACGTTTCAAATCGGCCTCCGCCTGCTTGGCCTGTGTCCGCATCGACGACAGGGCGGCCCTGGCCTGGGCGGCGGCGCGGCGCTGCTCCTTGCGGTTCTGCTTGGGCGCCGTCTTGCCGTTCTCGCGGCCCGCTGCCCGCCGCTGCTCCAGCAGGAACTGGCGGTAGTCGTCGAGGTCGCCGTCGAATGTCTTCACGGTTCCGTCGGCGACCAGCCATAGCCGCTCGGCGATCAGGCCGACCAGATGCGGGTCGTGGCTGATCAGCAGGACGGCGCCGGGATAGTCGCTGACCGCGTGCACCAGGGCCTCGCGGGCGTCGATATCCAGATGGTTGGTCGGCTCGTCGAGGATCAGCACCTGGGGCGCCGCGTGGCTCATCAGGGCGAGCAGCAGCCGCGCCTTCTCGCCGCCGGATAGCGATTCGACGGGAACGTCCGCCTTCTCCTGGGCAAGGCCGAACGGTCCAAGCCGCGCCCGCACCGCCGAAATCATGGCGTCCGGCATCAGCCGCCGCATATGGTCGAGCGCCGTGTCGCCGAATGTCAGTTCGTCCAATTGATGCTGGGCGAAATAGCCCGTCTTGAGTTTAGAGGGCGCGACCACGCGGCCCGCCATGGGCTGTAGCCGGCCGGCCAGCAGTTTGGCGAAGGTCGACTTGCCGTTGCCGTTCGGCCCCAGCAGGGCGATCCGATCGTCCGGATCGATCCTTAAGTTGAGGCCGCTCAGAACCGGATTGTCTTCCTCGTACCCGACGGCGACATCGTCGAACGTTGCCAAGGGCGGGGCGAGAGAGACCGGCTCGGGAAACCGGAACGACGGCGTCCGCTGATCGACCAGCGAGGCGACGGGCTGCATGCGGGCCAGCATCTTCAGGCGGCTTTGCGCCTGCCGCGCCTTCGAGGCCTTGTAGCGGAAGCGGTCGACGAAGGCCTGGATGTGCTGGCGCTGCGCCTCCTGCTTTTCCTGCAGCTTGCGCTGCTGGGCCTGTTTCTCGATCCGGGCAGCCTCGAACTTGTCGTACCCGCCCGAATAGAGAACCAGTTTGCCCTGGTCCAGGTGCAGGATGTGGCCGACGGACCGGTTCAACAGGTCGCGGTCGTGGCTGACGATCAGCACCGTATGCGGGTAGGACCGCAAATAGCCCTCCAGCCACATCGTCGCTTCCAGATCCAGGTGGTTGGTCGGCTCGTCAAGCAGCATCAGATCCGGTTCGCTGAACAGGACCGAGGCAATCGCGACGCGCATACGCCAACCGCCGGAATATTCGGAACACGGCCGTTCCTGCGCCGCCTGGTCGAAGCCGAGCCCGGCGAGAATGGCCGCGGCGCGGGACGGGGCGCTGTGGGCGCCGATATCGGCGAGGCGGGTATGGATCTCCGAAATGCGGTCAGGATCGGTCGCGCTCTCGGACTCTTCAAGCAGAGAGGCCCGCTCGGTATCGGCGGCGAGCACGGTCTCCAACAGGCTTTTCGATCCGCCGGGCGCTTCCTGGGCGACGATGCCGATCCGCGCGCCGCGCCGGACCTCCAGGTTGCCGATATCCGGGCTTTGCTCGCCGGTGATCAAGCGTAGCAGGGAGGTCTTACCGGCGCCGTTCGGTCCGACCAACCCGACCTTGTAGCCGGCCGGAATCGAGACCGTGGCACCGTCCAGCAGCGTGCGGCCCGCGATCCGGTAGGTCATGTCGTCGATCTGAAGCATTTGTATGGCTCTTATCACGGCAACCGGATCTTGGCCAAACGGATCTGGGCCAATTGGGCTTTCGACTGTTGCCGCATTGCAATCCAGAGCGATATCCGAACCGATCGAACAAATGTTGTTCGATCGGTTCGGATATCGCTCTGATTCCTACAGAGGTAGAGCATCTTTATCTGATCAATCGGAATCGCTGGTGCGATTCCGATTGATCAGATGATGCTCTAGCCGATATAACCGCGCGCCTTAGCGGATTGACAGAAGGACGAGCGAAAGATGGGGATCGAACGGACATTCTCGATCATCAAGCCCGACGCGACCCGGCGTAACCTGACCGGCGCGGTCAACGCCAAGATCGAAGCGGCCGGACTGAAGATTATCGGGCAGAAGCGGATCCGGATGACCCGCGATCAGGCCGAGACGTTTTATTCGGTCCACCGGGAGCGCCCGTTCTTCGGCTCGCTGGTCGAGTTCATGACCTCGGGACCGGTCGTCGTCCAGGTCCTCGAAGGCGAGGGCGCGATCACGAAGTACCGCGAAGTGATGGGCGCCACAAACCCGGCGGAAGCCGCCGACGGCACCATCCGCAAGGAATTCGCGGAGAGCGTGGAAGCCAACTCGGTGCACGGTTCCGACGCACCGGAGACGGCGGACGAGGAAATCGGCTACTTCTTCGCCGGGACCGAACTGGTCGGCTAAAGAGCGTCCGGGTTGAGCAGGGCGCCGTCCACAGGGGCGGCGCCGTCGATCTCCACGCGGTCGCCGACGATGCGAACGCGTCCCTCCGCGATCAGGCCGACGGCCAGGGGATAAATCCGGTGCTCCACCGCGAGCACCCGCGCGGCCAACGCGTCTTCCGTATCGTCCTGGGCGACCGGTACGGCCCCCTGTACCAGGATCGGGCCCGCATCCATTTCAGGCCGGACGATATGCACGGTGGCGCCGGTTATCCGGACGCCGGACGCGATCACCCGGTTGTGGACGTCCAAGCCCTTGAAGGCCGGCAGCAGGGACGGGTGGATGTTCACCACCCGGTCGCGCCATTTTTCGACGAATTCCGGGGTCAGCAGGCGCATGAAGCCGGCCAGACAAACCAGTTCGACGCCTGCGGACGAGAGCGCCAAATCCAGTTCTTCGTCGAAGGCGGCCCGGTCGGCATAGCCCCGATGATCGATGACCGTCGTCGGCAACCCGGCGGCCTCGGCGCGCGCAAGGCCGGCGGCCTCGGGCCGGTTGGAGATTACGGTCGCCACTTCGGCCGGGCTGTCCGGGTCGGCGAACCGTTCGATCAGGGCCTGCATGTTGCTGCCGCGGCCGGAAATCAGAATACCGAGCTTCAACCTGCCCACGCCCGGTCCATTCCCTGTAGAAGTACTTCGCCGTCGCCCGGCACGATCCGGCCGATCCGATAGACGGTTTCGCCGTCGGCGCGGAGACCGGTTTCAATCCTCTCGACCTCGTCGGGCGCGACGACCACGGCCATGCCGATCCCGCAATTGAAGGTGCGGGCCATCTCGACCGGTTCGATACCGCCGATACCGGCAAGCCAGCGGAACACGGGCGGCGCCGGCCAGGCGGCGCAATCGATCTCGACGCCGACGCCGCCGGGAAAGATCCGCGGCAGGTTTTCCAGAATGCCGCCGCCGGTGATATGCGCCAATCCTTTAACCCCGCCGGACCGGATCGCCGCGAGGCAGCTTCGGATGTAGAGACGCGTCGGCGTCAGCAGGGCAGAGCCTAGCGGCTGCCCCGCGTCGAACGGCGCGGGATCGTCGAGGCGAAAGCCGCCGTCGGACACGAGCTTGCGCACCAGGGAATAACCGTTCGAATGCACGCCGGACGAGGCGAGGCCGAGCACGATGTCGTCCGGCGCGATCGTGCCGCCGTCGATCAGACTGCCGCGCTCCGCCGCGCCGACGCAGAAGCCGGCAAGATCGTAATCGCCGTCCGCATACATGCCCGGCATCTCGGCCGTCTCGCCGCCGATCAGCGCGCAGCCGGCCTCCCGGCAGCCTTCCGCCACGCCGGCGATCACCGCCGCCGCGGTTTCTTCGGCGAGCTTGCCGGTGGCGAAATAGTCGAGGAAGAACAGAGGCTCCGCGCCCTGCACGATCAGGTCGTTGGCGCACATCGCAACCAGATCGATGCCGACCGTATCGTGCTTGTCGGCGTCTATCGCGAGCTTCAGCTTGGTGCCGACGCCGTCGGTGGCGGCGACCAGGACCGGGTCGTCGTAGCCCGCGGCGCGCGGATCGAACAGGCCGCCGAAACCGCCGAGATCGCCTGCCGCGCCCGACCGTCGGGTCGCCGCGGCGAGCGGCTTTATCCGCTCGACCAGGCGATTGCCCGCATCGATGTCGACGCCCGCCTTCTTATAGGTATAACCGTTGGTGATGGTGTCCCCACCACAGATACGATATGGTCGCAGCCCGGTGAACATACTGTTTCTTGAACGCTTTGCAATGATCCGAACGCGCTCTGCTTCACGCCTGATTTCGGCCGCAGCGGCCGGCCTGTTGACCGCCCTGATTGGACTGGCACCGGCATCCGCCCGGGCCGATCTTTTCACGGTTTCCGACGTGCCCGTCGATGCCGACGCGAGGACCGCGGCGGAGGCGCGGGAGATCGCGCTGGCGGCCGGACAGCGCGAGGCGTACGGCAAGCTGTTGCGCCGACTCACGCTTCGCAAGGATCACGACAAACACCCCGAACTGGACGATGGCGATATCGCCGGACTGGTGCAGTCGTTCGAGGTGGATAACGAGAAGACCTCCGCGACCCGGTACCTCGCCAACCTCAGAGTCCAATTCAACAAAGAGGCCATCCGCGAACTGCTGCGCGCCTTCGGCATCCCGTTCAGCGAGACGGCGAGCCGCCCGGTGCTGGTCATTCCGGTCTACGAGACGGCCGGCACCAAGCTGCTGTGGGACGAGCCGAATCCGTGGATGGTGGCCTGGACCCAGCACAGCAACGCGGAGGGCCTGGTCCCGATGTTCCCGCCGCTCGGCGATCTGCAGGACATTACGGTGATCACCGCGGCCCAGGCGATCGACGGCGACAGCGACCGGATCGACGCCCTGGCCGACCGTTACGGAGTGAGCGACGCCCTGGTCGCCGCGGCAACGCTGACTCGCGATTTCAGCAACAACAGCAACCGCCTGACCGTCAACCTGTTCCGCTACGGGGACAGTCCGGGACGAGTCGATATCCTGACCTTCACCGGCGCGGAAGCGGACGGCGTCGAGAGCCTGCTGATGACCGCCGTCAGCCAGGTGACGGATCGTCTGGAAGAGGACTGGAAGCGAGAGACCACCCTGCGGTTCGGCTCGCAGGCGAGCCTCAGCGCCACCGTGCCGCTCAACGGCCTGTCGGACTGGCTGACCATCCGCGACCGCCTCTCACAGATCGCGGAGGTCCGCCAGGTGGATATCGCGTCGCTGTCCATGGAAGACGCGCAGCTTGTGCTGCACTTCCTGGGCGACCAACAACAGCTTTCCCTGGCATTGGCGCAACGGGACCTGGAACTCGTCGATATCGGCGGTTTCTGGACGTTGCGCATGATCGGCCAATAGCGAGGTTCCGGCAGGCGTGAAAGGGGTGGAACCGTGACCACGCGCCAACAGATCCTGTTCTGGACCGGCTTCGTCATCGTCTTCGGCCTGTTCCTGTTTCTCCTGCGGGAGATGCTGCTGCCGTTCGTGCTGGGCATGGCCGTGGCCTACCTGGCCGACCCGATGGCCGACAAGCTGGAAGACTGGGGCCTGTCCCGCGCGCTGGCGACGACGGCGATTACCGCCCTGTTCTTCGCTTTGGTGCTGTTGGCCTTCATCCTTATCGTGCCGCTGGTGAGCGGCCAGTTGCTGGGGCTAATCGAACGTCTGCCGATCTACGCGGACAAGATCTGGGGTACGGTGGTCCCGCTGGTCCGCGACATCGTTTCGCGGCTGCCCGACGGCGTGTTCGTCGCCGACGAGAATTGGGGACGGGACGCTCTCTCGCAGTACAGCAAGAGCGCGATGGACTGGCTGATCTCCCTGATCGCCGGGCTATGGAGCGGCGGACTGGCGTTCATCAACCTCCTGTCGCTGCTGTTCATCACGCCGATCGTCGCGTTCTACCTGCTGTGGGAATGGGATCTGATCGTCGCCAAGGTCAACGGCTGGCTGCCGCTTCGCCATGCCGACAGGATCCGCGAGATCGTGACCCAGATCGATAGTGTCATGGCCGGGTTCGTTCGTGGCCAACTGACCGTCTGCACGGTGTTGGGATTGTTCTATGGCATCGCGCTCTCCCTAGTCGGGCTGGAATTCGGCTTCATCATCGGTATCGCCAGCGGCGCGCTGTCCTTCATCCCGTTCGTCGGCGCCATCTTCGGCGGCGTCGCCTCGATCGGCATCGCCCTGGTGCAGTTCTGGCCGGACTACGTGCCGATCGCCGCGGTGGCGGCCATCTATGCCGCGGGCCAAGTCATCGAAGGCAATTTCCTGACGCCGAAGCTGGTCGGCAGCCGGGTCGGCCTGCACCCGGTCTGGGTAATATTCGGCCTGCTGGCCGGCGGCGTGCTGTTCGGCTTTGTCGGGGTCCTGCTGGCCGTGCCGGCGACGGCCGTGGTCGGCGTGCTGGTCCGTCATGGCCTGGCCGAATATCTCAGCAGCCACTTCTACCTGGATCCCAGCAGGGACGGCGAAGATACGGCGGGGCCACCGTCTTGAATGCGGCGCAGCTTGCCCTGGACCTTCAGTACAGGCCGGCTTTCGAACTCGACGCGTTCCTGGTTAGCGGCAGCAACGCCGATGCCATCGCCTGGCTGGACAAATGGCCGGACTGGCCGGCGAGCGGCCTGGCCATAAACGGGCCGGCGGGGTGCGGCAAGACCCACCTGGCGCACGTTTGGGCCGAGGTCGCGAGCGCCCGCATCGTCGCCGCCGCGGACCTTGCGGAAATGGATATTCCGAGCCTCGCGACGGGCCCGGTCGCGGTGGAAGACAGCGACAGGGGTATCGACGAGGAGACCCTGCTGCATCTCTACAACCTGCTGCGGGAAAACGATCAATATCTGTTGATCACGGGCGCAACGCCGCCGTCGCGATGGAACCTTGCGCTGCCAGACCTTATATCCAGGCTGAAAGCGCTGCCGAGCGTATCCGTCGGCGCCCCGGACGACGGCTTGCTGGCCGGCGTGCTGAAGAAGCAATTCGACGACCGGCAATTGCCGGTGACCGACGAAGTCGTTCAGTATCTGGTTGCCCGGATGCACCGGTCGTTCAAGGCGGCGGCCCTGATCGTGACCGGGATGGACCGGGCAGCCCTGGCGGCACGAAGGCGGATAACGGTGCCGCTGGCCGCCAAGGTGTTGGAACAGATTGAAGCAGAAAACTAGAGAAGATTAGGAGACGACGATGGATTTGGGGATCGCGGGGAAGACGGCCTTGGTTTGCGCCGCCAGCAAGGGACTTGGCAAGGGCTGCGCCATGGCGCTGGCCGCGGAGGGGGTGAACGTGACAATCACCGCGCGCAGCGCGGACACGCTGGAAGCGACGGCCGAGGAGATCCGCCAGGCGACGGGGTCGGAGGTCAGGACCGCCGCCGGCGACATCACCACCGCCGAGGGCCGGGCACTGGCGCTGGAGACCTGCGGCAGCCCGGATATTCTGGTCAACAATGCCGGCGGCCCGCCGCCCGGCAACTTTCGCGACTGGACGCGCGACGACTGGATCAAGGCGATCGACGCCAACATGCTGACAGCGATCGAACTGATCAAGGCGACGGTGGATCCGATGATCGAGCGCAAGTTCGGACGGATCGTCAACATCACCTCCAGCGCGGTGAAGGCGCCGATCGACGTGCTTGGCCTGTCGAACGGCGCCCGGTCCGGCCTGACCGGCTTCGTGGCCGGCGTCGCCCGGGTGACGGTGCGCGACAACGTCACCATCAACGGGCTGTTGCCGGGGCCGTTCGATACCGACCGGCTGCGCGGCAATTTCAAATATCGCGAAACCCAGGGCGCCGGATCGGCTGAGGAACTGGCGAACAAGGCCGCCGCGGCGCATCCGGCCGGCCGGTTCGGCCAGCCTGAGGAATTCGGCAAGGCCTGCGCTTTCCTCTGCAGCGTTCACGCCGGGTACATCACCGGGCAGAACCTGCTGCTGGATGGCGGCGGCTATCCAGGTACTTTCTGACCACTACCTCAAGGATCGAAAATTGCGGATCATTGGCATAATCCGGCTGGGTTTCGGCGCCCTGGTGGCGCTGCTGACATTTGGCGGTGCCCAGGCTGCGGCGGCGGGCGTCGCCGGCGTCTGGGCGACCCCGGAGGAGAAATCGCACGTCAAGATCGAGCCGTGCGGCGACAAGTTCTGCGGCACGATAATCTGGTTGAAGGAACCGAACGATAAGAACGGCAGCCCGAAACTGGACCGCGAGAACCAGGACGAGAGCCTGCGCTCCCGCCCGATTGTCGGCTTGCCCCTTTTGAAGGGTTTCGAAGCGGACGGGCCGAACCGGTGGGACGGCGGAAGGATCTACAACCCGGAAGACGGCAAGACCTATAAGTCCAGTATGAAACTGGACGACGATAGCACTTTGAAAGTCGAAGGGTGCGTCCTGATCTTCTGCAAGGCTCAGACCTGGGTGCGCGTGAATTAGGCGGCAACGGCCCAAACCACTGGTGTAACCAATCTGATTTACTTCGGTGCTATATTTACCTGTTATCCATGTATGCTTCGCTAGAAGCGTCTCGTGGATATCGACAGAACCGCGAATTTGGTGATGGGTCGGGTATGACATCGAAAAGACTAGCCTCGGCGACCGCAGCGGGCCGCGAAAGCGGCGGTGAACCGGCCATGCTGGTCGGCCAGGCCGAGACCAGCCCGGAATCGCCGGGACGTTTCATCAATCGCGAACTGTCATGGCTCGCCTTCAATTACCGAGTGATGGAAGAGGCGGAGAATACCCGCCATCCCCTGCTGGAACGCCTCCGCTTCCTGTCGATTTCCGCCACCAATCTCGACGAGTTCCTGATGGTCCGGGTTGCCGGGCTGTGGAGCCAGGTTCGCGCCGGCGTCGATGTGGTCAGTGACGACGGGCTCTCCACCGCCGAGCAACTGACGAAGATCAACGAGATGTCGGGCGAGTTGATCGCAGCGCAGCATCAGCTTTGGAAGAACCTGCGGCCGGAGCTTCGCGAACACGGCATCGCCGTGATCGACCGCGAGGAACTGACCGAGGAGGACAAAACCTGGCTCGGCCAATACTTCCTGGAACAGGTCTTTCCGGTTCTGACCCCGCTGGCGGTCGACCCGGCCCATCCGTTCCCGTTCATTCCCAATCTGGGCCTGGTGCTGGTCCTGCAACTGGCCCGCGAAACGGACGACACGACCTTGAACGCCCTGTTGCCGCTGCCGCACCAGATCGCCCGCTTCATTCGGCTGCCGGGCGACGACATCCGGTTCATCACGCTGGAGAACATGGTCGAGCTGTTCATGGACCGGCTGTTCCCCGGCTACAAGATCGTCGGGCGCGGCGCCTTCCGGGTGGTTCGGGACAGCGATATCGAGGTCGAGGAAGAGGCGGAGGACCTGGTTCGCTTCTTCGAAACCGCGCTTAAACGGCGCCGGCGCGGCAGCGTGGTGCGCCTGATCCTAAGCAACGACATGCCGGACGATCTTCGCCACCTGATCATCCGGGAGATCGAGGCCAGCGAAGACGACGTGCTGGTTGCCGGCGGCATGCTTGGCCTGGCCGACACCAAGCAGCTTATCGTGGACGGTCGCCCGGACCTTAAGTTCACGCCCTACAACGCGCGCTTTCCGGAGCGGATCCGCGACGTCGGCGGCGATTGCTTCGCGGCGATCCGGGCCAAGGACCTGATCGTCCATCACCCTTACGAAAGCTTCGATGTGGTGGCCCAGTTCGTCCGCCAGGCGGCGGGCGACCCGAACGTGGTCGCGATCAAGCAGACGCTTTATCGGACCTCCGACGATTCGCCGATCGTGCAGGCCCTGATCGCGGCGGCCGAGGCCGGCAAGTCGGTAACCGCCCTGGTCGAATTGAAAGCGCGGTTCGACGAGGCCGCCAACATCCGATGGGCCCGCGACCTGGAGCGGGCCGGCGTGCACGTGGTCTATGGCTTCATCGAACTGAAGACCCACGCGAAGATTTCCGCCGTGGTCCGCCGGGAAGGCGGCACGATGCGCGTTTACGTGCATTACGGCACCGGCAACTACCATCCGGTGACGGCGAAAATCTATACGGACCTGTCGTTCTTCACCGCCGATCCGGCCTTGGGCCGCGATGCGACGGCGATGTTCAACTACATGACGGGATATGCGAAGCCGGCGTCGCTGGAGCGGATCGCGGCCTCGCCGTTCTCGCTGCGCGAAACCATTCTGTCTTTGGTCGACGACGAAATCGCGCATGCGAAAGCCGGCAGACAGGGCTCTATCTGGGCGAAAATGAACTCGCTGGTGGACGCCGATATCATCGACAAGCTGTACGAGGCGAGCCAGGCGGGCGTGGAAATCGAACTAGTGATTCGCGGCATTTGCTGCCTGCGCCCAGGCGTTCCCGGACTGTCCGAGAACATCGGCGTCAAGAGCATCGTCGGGCGCTTCCTGGAGCATTCGCGAATTGTCTGCTTCGGCAACGGAGCCGGGTTGCCAAATCCGGACGCCAAGGTATACATCACCTCTGCGGACTGGATGCCTCGCAACCTGGACCGCCGGGTCGAGACTTTCGTCCCGATCGAGAATGCGACGGTTCACCAACAGGTGCTCGAGCAAATCATGGTGGCGAACCTTAAAGACCAGGCGCAAAGCTGGGTGCTGGGTCCCGACGGCAAATACCGGCGGCTGAAAGCCGATGAAGACGCCTTCAGCGCGCATACCCATTTCATGACCAACCCGAGCCTGTCCGGCCGCGGCACCGCGCTGGAAGACGGTAAACCCGTACCGAAGCTGGTTCTGAACGACATCTGACGCATGTCCGCGGTCATCACCGACGTAGATCCCATTTCGACCGTTTCCGAAGGCCTTGGCCAAGATCTGGCCGCGGTCGTCGACGTCGGGTCGAATTCCGTCCGGCTGGTGGTATTCGAAGGACCGTCGCGCGGCCGGCTGCCGATTTTCAACGAGAAGGTCCTGTGCGGTCTGGGCCGAAGCTTGAACGAAACGGGACGCCTGGACGAGAAAGGCGTCGAGCGCGCCGTTTTGGCCCTGAAGCGCTTTTCGGCGCTGATCCAGCGCATGGGGGTGGCCCAGGTCGACAACGTGGCAACGGCGGCGGTTCGCGATGCAGCCGACGGTGACGCGTTCGTGGACCGTGTGCGGCGCGAGGTCGGCATAGAGCTCCGGGTTCTCACCGGCAAGGAAGAAGCCATCATGGCCGGCTATGGTGTGCTGGCCAGCCTGCCGAACGTGAAAGGCCTTGTCGGCGACCTCGGCGGCGGCAGTCTGGAACTGGTCGAGCTCAAGAACGGCCGGATCGGCAGGACGGCAACGTTGCCACTGGGCCCGCTTCGATTGGAAGGCATCGCCGACCCGGTCGCGCTTCGCCGCCATGTCGACGACTCTCTCGGCTCGGTCGACTGGCTGCCGGGCATGCGGGGCCAGCCGCTCTACGTGGTCGGCGGCGGATGGCGATCGTTGGCGCGGGTGCATATGGCGCAGACCGACTACCCGCTGCATATCATCGATAACTATACGGTGGAACCGGATGTGATCCGCGAGATCAGCCGGGTGCTGTCCCGCCAAAGCCGCAATTCGCTGCAACGGCTGGCGGGGGTTTCCTCCCGCCGTGTCGATACCCTGCCGCATGCGGCATTCGCACTGCGCCGCCTGCTGAAAATCGCCGCGCCCGACAAGGTCGTCTTCTCCGCCCATGGGCTGCGCGAAGGGCTGCTGTTCGACCGGCTGACCGCGACCGAGAAGAAGCGGGACCCTCTGTTGGAATCCTGCCGGGCGATGGCCGAACGGGAGAACCGCTTCGCGATCGTCGACCAGGAGCTGTTCGACTGGATGAGCCCCGTATTCGAGGGCGAAAGCGCGGACGACGCGCGACTGCGCAGCGTCGCCTGCCTGCTCAGCGACGTCGGCTGGCGGGTCCATCCGGACTATCGTGACCAGCAGGCTTTTCGCCGGGTGTTGCGCGCGCCGTTCCCCGCAATCGACCATGCCGGCCGGGCGCTGGTCGCCCTGGCCGTGCTTTGGCGCTACCGCAGCAACCACGACGAGGGGCTTGTGACCGCCATCAAGCGGCTGCTGACGGAAGAACAGATCGAGCTCGCGCAGAAGATCGGCCTCGCCCTCAGGCTTGCCCATACGCTGACGGGGGGCACCGCCGGTGCTTTACATAATGCCGAGCTTACGGTCGACGATGGCGCGCTGACATTGACGCTGGGACCGGCGATTGCCGACCTGAACGGCGAAACCGTGCTCCGGCGCCTGGAAGCGCTTGCCAAGGCCATGGGCAGCGCGAGCGCGATCAAACTGCGCGATTAATCGGCCATTTCCTGCTCTGAAATCCGCACCAGCTTGACGGCCTTGCCATTGGCCGCCAGGGCGATCCGGCCATGTTTCAGGGCGATGGCATCCTCGCCGAAGATCTCCCGCCTCCATCCGTGCAGCGCCTGCACCGGGGCATCGTCGTCGGCGGCGATGCGCTCCAGATCCGCGACGTTGCAGATCAGTTTCTGAGCCACATTGTGGGTTTCGCACTTCATTTTGAGCAGGACTTTCAGCAGTTCCACCAACGGGCCGAGGCCCGGCGGCAGAGGATCCTCGGCGCGGGCCTCCGGCCAATCCTTTTTCGGAAGCTTGACGCCCTCCTGCACGGCATCCAGCAGGTCCCGCCCGTGGCGCCCTTCGGCGAAGCCCCGGCTGAGGCCGCGAACGTGCGACAGCTTTTCCACGTCGCCCGGCGGTTCCGCCGAGATTTCCAGCAGCGCCTCGTCGCGTAGGACCCGGTTGCGCGGCACGTCGCGGCGCTGCGCCTCCCGCTCCCGCCAGGCGGCGACGGTTGTCAGGACGGCGAGCATGCGCCGGTTCTTGCTGCGTGTCTTGATCCGCCGCCAGGCATTTTCCGGATGCACGGCATAGGTATCCGGATTGGTCAGGACGTCCATTTCCTCCTGCAGCCAGTGGGTCCTGTCCGAGCGCTCCAGACGCCGGGCCAGTTTTTCGTAGATGACCCGCAGGTGAGTGACATCGGCGAGGGCGTAATTGAGCTGCTTGTTGCTGAGCGGTCGGCGCGACCAGTCGGTGAAACGGGAGGATTTGTCGACCTGCTCCTTCACCAGTTTGCGCACCAGGGTCTCGTAGCCGACCGACTCGCCAAAACCGCAGACCATGGCGGCGATCTGAGTATCGAACACCGGCGCAGGCACGCTGCCGTTCATATGGTAGAAAATCTCGATGTCCTGGCGGGCGGCGTGGAAGACCTTCAAGGTGGTCTCGTCGGCCAGCAGGTCGGCCAGGGGCTCCAGCGATATCCCGTCCGCCATGGGGTCGACAATCGCCGCCTCGTCCGGCCCGGCCATCTGGACCAGGCACAGACGCGGCCAGAACGTCGTCTCCCGCATGAATTCGGTGTCGATCGTGATATAGGGGCCTTGCCCCAATCGCCGGCAAAGCGCGGCCAGCTCGTCGCTACTGGTAATCGTACGCATCGGGTTAAGCTATACACCAAGTTGAGCCGCGCGTCCCGGGGGGTTGGCCACAATCGAGCAAAATTGAGACCGGGCGCAAAGCGGTCTTGACAAGTGGACGGGTTCGATGCGTTTTGGCGCCGCATCAAACCTGCCAATCGCGTTTTCCGAGGGATTCCCATGCACGCTTACCGGAGCCACACCTGCGGCGAACTGCGCGACGCGCATGTCGGCGAGACCGTCCGCCTGTCCGGTTGGGTGCACCGCAAGCGCGACCATGGGAATCTGCTGTTCGTCGACCTGCGCGACCACTACGGCCTGACCCAGTGCGTCATCGAGACCGGCTCCGTACTGTTCGAGAAACTGGAGGGGATTCGGGCCGAGAGCGTGATTTCGGTGACGGGCCCGGTGGTCAAGCGCAGCGAGGAAACGGTCAATCCCGGCCTGGAGACGGGTCAGGTCGAGGTTCGAATCGAAGTGCTGGACGTCCAGTCGGAGGCCGAAGAACTGCCGATGCCGGTGTTCGGCGAGCATCAATACCCCGAGGATATCCGGCTGAAATACCGCTTTCTCGACCTCAGGCGGGAGCGCATGCATCGCAACATCACGCTGCGCAACCGGATCATCTCGTCGATCAGGCGCCGGATGACGGAGCAGGGCTTCATGGAGTTCCAGACCCCGATCCTGACGGCGACCAGCCCGGAAGGCGCGCGGGACTTCCTGGTGCCGAGCCGTCTGCATCCCGGCAAGTTCTACGCCCTGCCGCAGGCGCCGCAGCAATTCAAACAGCTGGTGATGGTCAGCGGCTTCGACCGCTATTTCCAGATCGCGCCATGCTTCCGGGACGAGGACGCCCGCGCGGACCGCAGCCCGGGCGAGTTCTACCAGCTTGACCTGGAGATGTCGTTCGTCACGCAGGAGGACGTCTTCGCGGCGGTCGAGCCGGTCCTGGCCGGGGTGTTCAAGGAATTCTCCGACTGGCGGATCGAAGAGCCGTTCGTGCGCATCCCCTTCCAGGAAGCGATGCTGAAATACGGCACCGACAAGCCGGACCTGCGCATCCCGTTCGAGATCAGCGACGTCACGGAGGCGTTCGACGGCGGCGGTTTCGGCATCTTCGCCCGCAATATCGCAAAAGGCGCCGTGGTCCGGGCGATACCGGCGCCGGGCTCGGCGGGCCGGCCGCGGTCTTTCTTCGACAAAATGAACGACTGGGCGAGGGACGAGGGCGCGCCGGGCCTCGGATACATCGTGTTCGAGGGCGGCGCGGGCAAGGGACCCATCGCCAACAACCTGGAAGCCGACCGGGTGCAGAAGATCCGCGAGATCACCGGCGCCAAGGACGGCGACGCGGTGTTCTTCGCCTGCGACAAGGCGGACGGGGCCGCGAAATTGGCCGGCGCGGCACGGCTGAAGATCGCGGACGACCTGGAAATGGTCGAGGACGGTGTTTTCAAGTTCTGCTGGATCGTCGACTTCCCGATGTACGAATTCGACGAGGCCGAGCGGAAGATCGACTTCAGCCACAACCCGTTTTCGATGCCGCAGGGCGGGCTGGAGGCGCTGGAGCAGAAGGATCCGCTGGAGATCCTGGCCTACCAGTACGACATCGTCTGCAACGGCGTCGAGCTGAGTTCCGGGGCGATCCGGAACCACCGGCCTGACATCATGCTGAAAGCGTTCGAGATTGCCGGTTACGGCCAGTCGGAGGTGGAAAGCCGGTTCGCTGGTATGTTCAACGCACTGCGCTACGGAGCCCCGCCGCACGGTGGCCTGGCGCCGGGCATCGACCGGATCGTGATGCTGCTGGCACACGAGCCGAACATCCGCGAGGTCATCCTGTTCCCGGTCAACCAGCAGGCCGAGGACCTGATGATGAACGCCCCGTCGGAAGTCGAGGCCCGGCAATTGCGGGAACTGCATATCCGCACCGTGTTGCCGGAGGAGCCGGAGAAGAAACCCCAATAAGCCGCCGAAGCGTGGATCTTGAATCTTACGCGGATGTAATGTTTGGAACGTGGCCCGTTAACCTTGGATTCCCACCTGTGTCGTACAGGGGAAAAAGCTCCCTGAAACGCTGGAATTCAAAGGAGCACGACCATGTACGACCGACACGAAAAGCGGCAACGCGATTCCTTGGACCTTATCGTCGACGCACGAGATATCAGGAACGCGACGTTGTTGCGGGCGCTCCGTTCGCTCTTCCGGACACCGAAGACCGTCTTTGCGAAATGTTACCTGGAGCCTCAAAGCAGAAGTGCCGCCGAGGAGATTAGGCCGATTGGTCGCCCGGTCGTGAACCCCCTCTACCTGCGCGGCCTCGATGCCCGGTGATCGAAGCGTCACCGGAAATTGACAACCCTGGCCCGGCTATCTCTGCCGGGCCTTGCGGCCGCCGGAGAAATAACGGCGCGGCGAAACACCGAGCGCACGGCGGAACATGGCGACGAACGCGCTCGGGCTTTCGTAGCCTACATCCAACGCAGTGGCGGTGACCGCGCCGCCGCCAGCCAGAAGTTCAAGCGACCTGAGCAGGCGGGCCTGCTGCCGCCAGGCGCCGAAACTCATCCCAGTCTCCTGAACGAACAGGCGGGCGAGTGTCCGCTGGCTCGCACCAACCTGACGGGCCCAGTCCGCCAGACTGTTCGGGTCGGAAGGGTCGGCCTGCAGGGCGCCGGCGATCCGCACTATACGGCTGTCGCGGGGCATTGGCAGATAAAGGGGCGCAACCGGCAGGATTTCGATCTGGTCGAGAATGACCGCCATCAAGCGCGCGGTGGGCTCGTCCGGCGCATAGGCCTGCGGGTGCGACGTCGCCGCCAAGATCAGCTCCCGCAGCAAGGGTGATACGGCGACGACCCGGCAATCGGCCGGCAATCCCCGGCGCGCATCCGGTTTGACATAAAGGGTCCGCATTGCGAGCGGGCCGCGCATGGTAATGCTGTGTTCGACGCCCGGCGGGACCCAGACAGCCCGTTGCGGCGGCACGACGAACGCGCCGCCCGCCGTATTCAGGGTCATGACCCCTTCGGACGCGTAAACCAGCTGGGCGGATCGATGACTGTGCGGCGCTATCGCCGACCCGTCGGGAAAATTCTTGGCCATGGCGAGAACCGGCTGCGGCAGGCGCTCCAGGAGAGCCGGTTCGGTGATGTGGCCGGTTTCAGACATAACTTGACTTTATAGCGTGAGACCGACGCCGGCTAGACTGCCAAAATCAACCGACAAACTGAAAAGGCAGGGAACATGGTGACGCGCGACACCGCTAAGGTGCTGTTTCTCAATGTCGGGCATTTCTATGCGCACCTGTTCATGGTGCTGTTCGCCACGGTGGTGCTGGCCCTGGAAACCGAGTTCGGCGTCTCCTACGGCGTGCTTCTGCCTTTGGCGACGGCGGGCTTCGTGGTGTTCGGGGCAGGGTCCCTGCCATCCGGCTGGCTCGGCGACCGATGGAGCCGGCCCGGCATGATGACGATCTTCTTCATCGGTATCGGCGCCGCCTCCATCGCCACGGGCTTCGCGCGCTCAACCTTCGAGATCGGCGCCGGACTGCTGGCGATCGGCGTCTTTGCGTCGATCTACCACCCGGTCGGGATCGCCATGCTGGTGGACGGGCGGGAGAAGGTCGGCCGGCTGCTCGGCGTCAACGGCGTGTTCGGCAATATGGGGCTGGCCGGGGCCGGCCTGATCGCCGGTATCCTGACCGACCTGATCAGTTGGCGCGCCGCGTTCATCGTTCCGGGACTGGTCGCGATTGCAACCGGTTTGCTGTTTCTGGCCTTCAACCGCAGCGAAGATCGCGCGGCAGCCGGCGCGGCAAAACGGGCGGCGGACCCGGTTATCCCACGCGCCACGATGATCCGAGTGATGATTGTCGTCGCCGTGGCGACCCTGGCAGGCGGCATCATCTTTCATGCCACCACCGTGTCGCTGCCGAAGGTATTCGACGAACGGGTTCCCGGACTGGTCACCGGAACCGCGGGCATCGGGTCTCTGGTGGCCATCGTCTTCGCACTGGCCGCATTCACGCAGATCGCCGTCGGCCAAATGATCGACCGGTATGAGATCAAGCCGGTCTTCCTGTTGCTGGTGGTTGTGCAAGTCCCGCTACTGCTCCTGATCACCACTCTGTATGACCTGCCGATGTTCGTCGCGTCGCTATTCCTGATGTGTCTGGTGTTCGGCGAGATACCGATCAGCGACACACTGGTCGCGCGGCACACCGTCAGCGCCTGGCGGGGCCGCGTCTATGCCGCTAAGTACGTGCTGTCACTGGGCGTCAGCGCCTCGGCCTTGCCGATGGTCGGCTACCTGCACGAGAGCGCCGGTTTCGATGCGCTGTTCGCCGTGCTCGCTGGGTTTGCCGGGGTTCTGGTGATCTGCGCCCTGGCGTTGCCCGGGCGTTTGTGGTTGCGCGTCGGGGTTTCCGCAACCTGACGACCTTTGTAAAGAAAAATGGGGCGCGCTGCTGAAGGGCACTATCGGGCGCAGCACGCCCCCAAGGAGTCAACAGGGAGGACTACTGCCGGCAAGCGCGCGCATAGCACCTGCCGGCTACGCTACGAAACACGTATCGGCGCATGCGCCGGTGTTACGAGCATCCACTTGTCCCGCCGCAAGTATCACACTTCATACAGGTCCCGTTGCGCAGCAGCGTGAAGTTGCCACACTCTTCACACGGATCTCCTTCATAACCTCTCATCCGCGCCTCGCGGATCTGTTCGACGCGGGCCGAAGCACGTTCGACAACAGCGACATCTGCGGTGGCGGCAACCTGCGTCGCGGTTGCAACCGCAGAGACGGCGGCACCCACGTCGCCGCCGGCCAGCTGGGCCGTGGCGGCGCCGTTGCCACCGCCGCCGTTCAAGACATACAGGTTGGTCCGCATGTAACCGTTCGAGGCCAGGCCGATCACCGCCGATAGCGGATCTTCCGCCGCATCGTCATCGTCTTCGGCAACCGGGTTCGACTCCGCGCGGCCATGCCCCAGGCTGTCGAAATGGCTTTCGTTCGGATCGACATGGCCCAGATCGTTGCGGCCGAGATAGCTGACCGCCAGCTCGCGGAAGACATAGTCGATGATCGAGGTCGACATCTTGATCACATCGTTGCCTTCGACGATGCCCGACGGCTCGAACCGGGTGAAGGTGAAAGCGTCGACGAACTCTTCCAACGGCACGCCGTACTGAAGGCCGATCGAGATCGCGATGGCGAAATTGTTCATCAGGCTGCGGAAGGCGGCGCCTTCCTTGTGCATATCGATGAAGATCTCGCCGATGCTGCCGTCGTCGTATTCGCCGGTCCGCAAATAGACCTTGTGGCCGCCGACCATGGCTTTCTGGGTGTAGCCTTTACGCCGCTGCGGCAGCCTGCGGCGGCCATGCGCAACGACCTTCTCGACGATCCGCTCCGCGATGATCTGGGTCTGTTTGGCGGGCGCGGCCGCAACCACATCCTCGACCAGATCCTGATCGTCATCCTCCAGCGTTACCGCCGACAGCGGCTGCGAGAGTTTCGAGCCGTCTCGGTAGAGCGCGTTGGCCTTCAGGCCAAGCCGCCAGGACAGCAGGTAGGCCTGCTTGCAATCCTCGACCGTCGCATCGTTCGGCATGTTGATGGTCTTGGAAATCGCGCCGGAAATGAACGGCTGGGCCGCCGCCATCATGCGGATGTGGCTGTCGGTCGAGAGATAGCGCTGACCGAGCCGGCCGCAGGGATTGGCGCAGTCGAACACCGCGAGATGTTCGTCCTTCAGATGCGGTGCACCCTCCAGCGTCATGGCGCCGCAGACATAGGTGTTGGCCGCTTCGATCTCCGACCGGGAGAAGCCCAGTTCCGACAGAATGTCGAAACCGAGATCGTTCAACTGGTCTTCGGTGAAGCCGAGGACGCGGGTGCAGAACTCCTCGCCGAGGGTGTACTTGTTGAATGCGAACTTGATATCGAAGGCGGTGGCGAGACCGGACTCCAACTGATCGATGACGCTCTGGCTGAAGCCTTTTTCCTTGAGCGCCTTGTGATCAATCGCCGGCGCGCCTTCCAGCGTGCCGTGGCCGACGGCGTATTCGATCATCTCGGCGGCTTCGGCCTCGGCGTATCCGAGCGTCTCAAGCGCCTCCGGCACGATGCGGTTGATGATCTTGAAGTAGCCGCCGCCGGCGAGCTTCTTGAACTTGACCAGGGCGAAGTCCGGCTCGATGCCCGTCGTGTCGCAATCCATGACCAATCCGATCGTGCCGGTCGGCGCGATCACCGTGGTCTGGGCGTTGCGATAGCCGTGCCGCTCGCCAAGTTCCAGCGCGCGGTCCCAGGCGCCTTTGGCGGCCGCCGTCAGACCCGGTTCCGGCACGCTGGCATCGTCCAGCGCGACCGGCGCGATCGACAGAGCCTCATAGCCTTCCTGCTTGCCGTAAGCCGCCAGGCGATGATTGCGGATCACCCGCAGCATGTTCTCGCGATTGCGCTCGAAGCCGGGAAACGCGCCGAGTTCCGACGCCATCTCCGCCGACGTGGCGTAGGAAACGCCGGTCATCAGCGCGGTGACCGCGCCGCAGAGCGCCCAGCCTTCCTTCGAATCGTAGGGCAGGCCCATCGCCATCAGCAGCCCGCCGATATTCGCGTAGCCCAGTCCCAGAGTACGGAAATCGTAGGAAAGTTGGGCGATCCGGCGCGACGGGAACTGCGCCATCAGCACCGACGTTTCCAGGACCACGGTCCACAGCCGGACCGCATGCTCGAACGCCTGGATGTCGAACTTGCCGTCGGCGTTACGGAAGGCGAGCAGGTTGAGCGACGCCAGATTGCAGGCGGTGTCGTCCAGGAACATGTATTCGGAACAGGGGTTGGACGCGTTGATGCGGCCATCCGACGGGCAGGTATGCCAGTCGTTGATGGTCGTGTCGTACTGGATGCCCGGATCGGCGCTCGACCAGGCCGCGTAGCCGATCTGGTCCCACAGATCCTTGGCGCGCACGGTCTTCTCGACCTTGCCGTCGGTGCGGCGGATCAGCTTCCACTCGCCGTCGGCCAGCACCGTATCAAGGAATTCGTCGGTAACCCGCACCGAGTTGTTGGAGTTCTGGCCGGAGACGGTGAGGTAGGCCTGGGAATCCCAATCGGTGTCGTAGGTATCGAACGAGATCTCGTGGAAGTCCTGGCGGGCGAACTGGATCACGCGCTGGATGTAGTTCTCCGGGATCATCGCCCGGCGGGCCGCCAGCACTTCCTTTTTCAGCAGCCTGTTCTTGCGGGGATCGAAGCGGTCTTCGTCGTCGGCATCGAAGGCCGGCGCGTGACAGGCTTTGATGACGGCGTTCAGGTGCGTGTTGCAGAGTTTCGACCCTGCAACCAGAGAGGCGACCTTCTGCTCCTCGACCGCCTTCCAGCTGATATATTCCTCGATATCCGGATGGTCGACGTCGACGGTGACCATCTTGGCCGCGCGCCGTGTGGTGCCGCCGGACTTGATCGCCCCGGCCGCACGGTCGCCGATCTTCAGGAAGCTCATCAGGCCGGACGACTTGCCGCCGCCGGACAGGGATTCGCCCGCGCCGCGCAGGTTGGAGAAATTGGTACCGGTGCCGGAGCCATATTTGAACAGGCGCGCTTCCCGGATCCAGAGATCCATAATCCCGCCGTCATTGACCAGATCGTCGGAGATCGACTGGATGAAGCAGGCATGCGGCTGCGGATGCTCGTAGGCGTTCGACGATTCGGTCAGGGCGCCGGATTTGTAATCGACATAGAAATGGCCCTGGGCCGGTCCGTCGATGCCGTAGGCCCAATGCAGACCGGTGTTGAACCATTGCGGCGAGTTCGGCGCACCCATCTGGCGGGCGAGCATGAACCGCATCTCGTCGAAGAAGGCGCGGCAATCGGATTCGGCATCGAAATAGCCGCCCTTCCAGCCCCAATAGGCCCAGGTGCCGGCCAGCCGGTCGAACACCTGCTTGGCGCTGGTCTCGCCGACCGTGTCGCGCGACTTCGCGCCGTCGTCCGGCTCGTGCCGCCAGAGCCACTCCGGAACGTCCGCTTCCTCGACCGGCTTCAACGACGCGGGCAGGCCGGCTTTCCGAAAGTACTTCTGCGCCAGGATATCGCAGGCCACCTGCGACCAGTGCGCCGGCACCTCGATATCGTCCATTTCGAACACGGACGATCCGTCCGGATTGCGGATTTCACTACCGGTTTTCCGAAACTCTATATCGGCATACGGCTCGCGACCTTCGACCGTAAAACGACGCTCAATGCGCATATCAAATTCCCCACCAAGGATGTCCCGACCAATCCCGAGTGCGCCGCAATTTCGCCTTTGTTTTCAGGCTCTTTCGGACGCAGACGGGCTGCTTATCCGGCGGAAGTCTGCCCAAATGTTGTGGTGACTTCGTTTGGACACCCAAAATATGGCAAGCGTCATCAAAGGGCAACAAAATATAGTGATCGCCCCCTTGAAATGTCCATATGTAGCGTTGGGATTGAAAAAGTTTGGAAAGTGGGAAGTCTGGACGGGAAGCGGCCACGGTGTCATATTCCGCCGATTCCTGCCCCGGGCGCCCGCTATCAAGAGTGGCCAATGACCATTAGAACGCGTTTTCTGACTTGGCTGAACGGTCGGCAGGTCGGCTCCGACCATTTCGGCAACCGGTATTTCGTGGAAAAGAACGGCGGTCCGAAGCGCTGGGTGCTCTACAACGGCATCCCGGAAGCATCGAAAGTGCCGCCGGAATGGAATGCCTGGCTGCATTACACGATCGACGAACTGCCGGCGGAACGGCCGACCTTGCGAAATTGGGAACAGGACCACGTCCCAAATCTGACGGGCACGCCGGCCGCCTATCGGCCGCCGGGACATGTCAGCCGGGGCGGGCAGCGATCCGCCGCCACCGGCGATTACGAGCCCTGGCGCCCGGAATAACGCCGCCGCTTTCCTTTACCCGGCAAAGGAGACAGCCCGATGGGCAACAACATCGTCGAAACCCTGATCGGCGCCATCGTCCTGGCAATCGCCGTGTTCTTCGTTGCATTCGCCTACTCGACGGCCGAGGTCAGCCCCAGAAGCGGCTACGACCTGACGGCGCGGTTCACCCGGGTCGACGGTCTCTCGGTCGGCAGCGATGTCCGGATGAGCGGCATCAAGGTCGGCACCGTGACCAACCAGACGCTGGACGCGGAAACCTTTGATGCCGTGGTGCATATCAACATCCGCGACGACGTGAAGATCCCCGACGACACGGCGATCAAGATCGCCAGCGACGGCCTGCTGGGCGATTCGTACCTGTCGCTGGAGCCCGGCGGCAGCGAAGAAAACCTGACCGCCAACGGCGAAATTCAATTCACCCAGGGCGCCGTGAACTTCATGGATCTGATTGCGCAGGCCGTGTTCGGTTCGGCCGGCGGCAGTAAGGAATAAGCTTGAGACGAGAGTTTCCAACCGGGGGTCGGGTCCGGTCATGAGCGGCACGCAGACCTGGGAAGCCGACCGCTACGCCAAGAATGCCCGGTTCGTAGCGGACCTCGGCATGCCGGTCGTCGACCTGCTGGCGCCTCGGCCGGGCGAACGGATCCTCGATCTCGGCTGCGGCGACGGGGCCCTGACGGCGAAACTGGCCGACATGGCCGGCGCGGTCGTCGGCGTCGATGCCGGCGAAGACATGATCGCGGCGGCGCGGAAGCGGGGCCTGGACGCGCATGTCATGAACGGTCATGAGTTGACCTTCGATGCCGAGTTCGACGCCGTCTTCTCCAACGCCGCGCTGCATTGGATGCTGGATCCGGATGCGGTCATCGCTGGCGTGCGCCGCGCCTTGAAACCGGGCGGGCGCTTCGTCGGCGAGTTCGGCGGACACGGCAATGTCGCCGCGATTTGCGTAGCTTTAAACGCTGCGCTGCGCCAACGGGGCGTCGACGGGGTCGAGCGTTTGCCCTGGTTCTTCCCGACCCCGGACGAGTACCGGGCGAAGCTGGAGGCGGCCGGCTTCACGGTCCGGACGGCCGACCTGATTCCGAGACCGACGCCGCTGCCGACCGGTATCTCCGGGTGGCTGGAGACGTTCGGCGAGAACTTCTTTCGCGCCGCACCGGAAGGCGAGGCGGAGCAGGTGAAACTGGACGCGATCGAGTTGCTGCGGCCTTGCCTGTGCGATCAGGCCGGCAATTGGACGGCTGACTACGTGCGCCTTCGGTTTTCGGCAGCGTTGGAAACATGAGTTGCTGGCGCGGACTGGCCGCAACCGCCGTTTGCGCCTGCCTGGCCGGCACCGCCACCGCGCAAACCGGCAACCGTGTCGGCATGTTGCGCGGCCTGGACAAAGTGACGGGGCGGATCTCCACCTTCGAGGCGCCGGTCAACCAGGCGGTTCGCTTCGGGGCGCTGGAGATCACCGTGCGTCATTGCAAAAAACGGCCGCCGGAAGAACCGCCAGAGACGTCCGCGTTCCTCGAGATTTCGGAAATCAAGCCGGACGACGAGCCGATTCTGCTTTTTTCCGGATGGATGTTCGCGTCGAGCCCGGCCCTGTCGGCGCTTGAACATGCGGTCTATGACGTATGGGTGATCGACTGCACGACCGCCGCGCCGGTAACGCCCTCCGCCAACGAATAGAAATCGCCGTCGCGGCCAAGCGCCTGTCCCAGCAGGCGGTGGTAGGCCGTGCGCGGGATCTCCCGAATGCCGAACTGCATCAGATGGTCGGTCACGAACTGCGCGTCCAGCAGCCGGTAACCGCCGGCCTTGAGCCGGGCCACCAGATGCACCAGGGCGACCTTGCTGGCATCGGTCGCCCGGCTGAACATGCTTTCGCCGAAAAAGGCGCCCTTGAGCGATACGCCATAGAGCCCGCCGACCAACTGCCCGTCGCGCCGGCATTCGATGCTGTGGGCCGAGCCCATGCGGTGCAGTTCCGTATAGACGTGAACGATTTCCTCGTTGATCCAGGTGCTCCGCCGCCCGGGGCCCGCCTGGGCGCAGGCTTCGATCACGGCCCGGAAGTCCCGGTCCACGGTAATAGCGAAAGGGTCCTGGCGCACGGTACGGCGAAGCCGGCGGGGAATGTGGAAGTCGTCGATGGGTATGACCCCCCGCATGTCGGGGTCGACCCAGTAAAGCCTTGGATCGCTGCGATCCTCCGCCATGGGAAACAGGCCGTTGGCATAAGCGTCAAGCAGCATTTCCGGCGTCAGGTTGTGCCTGGTCAAACCGCCTCGCCGTTACTACTCGCTTTTGTTGGCGATGTAGGATTCAAGCCAATGGATATCGTACGCGCCATTGATGAAGTCGCCGTCGTCGATCAGGTCCAGATGCAGCGGGATCGTGGTTTCAACGCCGCCGATCACATATTCGCCCAGCGCCCGCCTGAGCCGCATGAGGCATTCGTTGCGGTTGCGGCCATGCACGATCAGCTTCGAGATCAGGCTGTCGTAGTAGGGCGGCACCCGGTAGCCGGAGTACATCGCGGAATCGACGCGAACGCCGAGGCCGCCGGGGGTATGGTAATCCGTCACCGTGCCGGGCGAAGCCGCGAAGGTCAGCGGGTTTTCGGCGTTAATCCGGCATTCCACCGCATGGCCGCTGAAACCGATGTCCTCCTGACGCAGGTCCAACGAACTGCCGGCGGCAACCCGGATCTGCTCGCGGACCAGATCGATCCCGGTGATCGCCTCCGTCACCGGATGCTCCACCTGCAGCCTGGTGTTCATTTCGATGAAGAAGAACTCGCCGTTCTCATACAAGAACTCGATCGTGCCGACGCCGCGATAACCGAGGTCTTTCATGGCCTTGGTGACCGTTTCTCCGATCGCGTCTCGGGTCGCGACGTTGAGCGCGGGAGAAGGGGCCTCCTCCAGGATCTTTTGGTGCCGGCGCTGCAGGGAGCAGTCGCGCTCGCCCAGATGCACCACGTTGCCCTGACCGTCGGCCAGCACCTGGATCTCGATATGGCGCGGCAGCGCCAGATATTTTTCCAGGTAGACGGCGTCGTTGCCGAAGGCGTGGCGCGCTTCGGTGCGCGCGGCGGTCAGGCCTTCGGCCAATTCGGCTTCGCTGTGCACCACCTTCATGCCGCGCCCGCCGCCGCCGGCGGTTGCCTTGACGAGGACCGGGTAGCCGATATCGGCCGCGACCGGCGCGGCCTGCTCCAGGCTATCGACCGAGCCGTCGGAGCCCGGCACAACGGGCACGCCAAGCTGCCGCATGGTGTCCTTGGCGGCGATCTTGTCGCCCATCAGCCGGATGTGTTCCGCGGTCGGGCCGATGAAGGTGATCTGGTGCGCTTCCAGGATCTCGGCGAAATTCGGGTTCTCCGACAGGAAGCCGTAGCCCGGATGAATCGCATCGGCGTTGGTGATCTCCGCCGCCGCGACGATGGCCGGGATATGCAGGTAACTCTGGCCCGGATTGTTCGGCCCGATGCACACGCTCTCGTCCGCCAGGCGGACATGCATCGCATCCGCGTCGGCCTGGGAATGCACGGCGACCGTCTTGATGCCCATTTCCCGGCACGCGCGATGAACGCGAAGGGCGATCTCGCCGCGATTGGCAATCAGGATCTTTTCGAACATCAGAGCGGCGTTCCGATCATTCGATCACCATCAAAACCTGGCCGAATTCGACGGGCTGTTCGTTGCCGACCAGGATCTGGGTTACCGTGCCGCCGCGGGGCGCCGGGATCGGGTTCATGGTCTTCATCGCCTCGACGATCATCACGGTCTGGCCTTCGGCAACCGTCGCGCCGACGGTCACGAACGGCGGCGTGCCGGGTTCCGCCGCGACGTAGGCCGTGCCAACCATGGGCGAGGTTACCGCGCCGGGGTGATTGGTGTAGTCGGTTTCCGCCGGCGCTTCCGCCGCCGGCGGCGCTTCGGCGCTTGGCGCCGCCGCGACCACGGCCGGCTGCGCCGCGACGACCATGCCGCCGCCACCGGTTTCGCGACCGATCCGAACCAGGACGTCGCCCTCGCTCCATTCGATCTCGGTCAGTCCGGTTTCGGTCAGCAGTTCCGCGAGGTCGCGGATTACGTCCTTATCGATTTTGAGTTTGGCCATCGTTTCCCGGTCCAGTTCTGGCGATCACCGCCGATGCATTACTGTTGCTTTGCAAGCGCCTCGAGCGCCAACAGATAGCCGGCCGATCCGAATCCGCAGATAACGCCCGTCGCCGCCAAACTGACATAAGAATGGTGACGGAAGTCTTCACGGGCAAATACGTTCGACAGATGTACTTCGATCACCGGTATGTCGACGGCCTTCAGGGCGTCGAGGATCGCGATCGACGTATGGGTGTAGGCCGCCGCGTTCAATATGATGCCCGCAGCGCCGTCGCGCGCCTCCTGAATCCAGCCGACCAACTCGCCTTCGACGTTGCTCTGCCGGAAGTCGATTGCCAAACCCAGATCCTTGGCGCGGGCGGCGCAGAGCGCCTCGATATCCGCCAGCGTCTCGCTGCCATAGATCTCCGGCTGGCGCACGCCCAGCAGGTTCAGGTTCGGCCCGTTCAATATGAAAATTTTGCCGGCCATTTGGGTGACGGATCGGTTGATGATCAGGCCTTATAGTCCGATTCCGGCAGCGCCGCCAAGCATCGCCCGCCGCAAGCTGCGCGTATGGCGCAACGCCGGGTCCTGCGCTGTTGAAAGCGCCGGTGCGCTTGCCCATACTCACTTCAAGGATTCCAACGCTCGCAGAGGCTCAGTCACGGCAATGAATGTCACCATCAACGGGGAAAACCGCGATCTTTCAGGGCCGATTTCGGTCACCGACCTGTTGTCGACGCTCGGCCTGGATCCGGCCAAAATCGCGCTGGAGCGCAACCTGGAAATCGTACCGCGCTCGACCTATGCAGACGTGATGATCGGCGAGGGCGACCGGCTGGAGATCGTGCACTTTATCGGCGGCGGGAACGGACTGGCGCAGGCGGTCGAGACGGTCGACGACGACGATGGCCTGGTGATCGCCGGCCGCCACTTCAAATCGCGCCTGATCGTCGGCACCGGCAAATACAAGGACTACGACGAGAACCGGCGCGCGGCCGAGGCGGCAGGCGCGGAAATCGTCACCGTCGCGGTTCGGCGGGTCAACGTCACCGACCCTGACCAGCCGATGCTGATCGATTACCTGGACCCGAAGAAATACACCTACCTGCCGAACACCGCCGGCTGCTTCACCGCCGACGACGCCTTGCGCACCCTGCGCCTGGCGCGAGAATCGGGCGGCTGGGACCTGGTCAAGCTGGAGGTGCTGGGCGATCAGAAGACCCTGTATCCGAACATGCCGGAGACCTTGCATGCCGCCGAAGTCCTGCTTGGCGAAGGCTTCGAGGTGATGGTCTACTGCAACGACGATCCGATCGCCGCCAAACGCCTGGAGGAAATGGGCTGCTGCGCGATCATGCCGCTGGCGGCGCCGATCGGCTCCGGCCTCGGCGTGCAGAACCCGGTGAATATTCGGCTGATCGTAGAACAGGCCAACGTGCCGGTCCTGGTCGACGCCGGTGTCGGCACGGCGTCCGACGCGACGGTGGCGATGGAACTCGGCTGCGACGGGGTGCTGATGAACACGGCGATTGCCGAGGCGAAAGACCCGATCCGCATGGCCAAGGCGATGAAGCTCGCCGTCGAGTCAGGCCGGCTGGCCTATCTGGCCGGGCGGATGCCGAAGAAGCTCTACGCCGACCCGTCGTCGCCGCTGGGCGGCTTGATCTAGCGTCCGCCGGCAGCGGGAAGCACGGCGCCGGTGACGTAGGACGCGGCGTCGCTACAAAGCCAGTAGATTGCCTCCGCCACTTCCTCGGCCGTGCCGGCCCGGCCCATCGGGATCTCGCGACGCAGTTCTTCCAGCCGGGCGGCGATGGCGTCCGCCTGGGCCGGATCGGTGAGGGTGAGGCCGGGGCTTACGGCGTTGACCCGGATGCCTTCCTCGGCGACTTCGTGGGCGAGGCCGCGAGTGAATATGTCGATGGCCCCCTTGGTCGCCGCGTAGTGGATCCATTGATTGGGGCTGCCAAGAGCGGTCGCCGTCGAGGATAAGTTGACGATTGAACCGCCCGCGCCGCCGGCAGCGGTCGACATGCGCCGCACGGCCTCCCTCGCGCATAAGACACAGCCGACCAGATTCACACCCGTCACCTCCCGAAGGGTCTCGGCGGTCAGGTCCGCCAACCGAGTGCGGGGACCGGTAACGCCGGCATTGTTGACCAATGCACGAAGGCCAACGTCCATTTCGTCCATGACGGCAAACAAGTCGACGATCTCGGCTTCGTTGCGGGTATCGCATCGGTGCGCCGAGGCACTGCCGCCGGCCTCCGCGATATCCGCCACGACCTGTTCCGCCTGATCGCGGCCGTCGCGATAGGTGAGCGCCACCCGCCAGCCGCGCGCGGCGAACAGCCGAGCCGTGGCGGCGCCGATCCCCCGGCTTCCGCCGGTGATAAGAGCGAACCGGTTCCGTTCTGACATCATGACGCGCTTTTCCCGCCGAGAAGGGCCGGAAACCTACGCAATCGCGGCGGGATAGCCCAGCCGAATCTCGCCGAACCGTGATCGCGAGGTCCTTGGCGGCGCATAAATCGCGGCCATATAGTCGAAAATGGGGGTGCGTTGGTCGGAGACACCTTTCTTTGAAACCTGCGAAAACCGGTAGCGTGAAGCGGAGGCGGCGATGGCCTTTAACGATCAGCGGGCTGATAGCGGTTCTTATCGTCGGTCCCCTGTTGGCCAGCAGCGCCGTGTACGGCGGCAGTAACCGGGAATGGTGGTCGGCGCGACGCGACGCCACCGGGCTGGCGCCCGACCCGGCGACCACGCCGGAGGCCGTGGTGCAGGTCTACGCCGCCCGCGCGTTCGGCTGGCGCGGCGCCTTCGGCGTGCATACCTGGATCGCGGTCAAGCAGGCTAACGCGGATCATTATGTGCGGCTGGAGGTGATCGGCTGGGGCGTCGGACGCGGTGGCTCGGCGGTTCGAGTCCGCCGCGGCGACCCTGACGGTTACTGGTACGGCAGCTACCCAGAGGTTCTTACCGAACTGCGCGGTGCAGAGGCGGAAAGCGCGATTGAGAAGATCGCCGCCGCCGCGAAGTCCTACCCGCATCCCGCCGAATACACGGTCTGGCCCGGCCCCAACAGCAACACCTTTACCGCCCATGTGGGCCGCCAGGTGCCGGAACTTCACCTGGACCTGCCGCCGACCGCCGTCGGCAAGGACTATCTGCCTGGCGGCGAGTTCGCGGCATCGACGCCGAGCGGAACCGGCTTTCAGCTTTCCCTGTTTGGGTTGCTGGGGTTAGCGGTGGGCGTTGAGGAGGGGATCGAGCTCAACTTTCTGGGCCTCAATCTCGGCATCGACTTCAAAGCGCTCGGCCTACGCCTGCCGGGCATCGGGTCGGTCAACCTGATCTAAGGCGATGTCAATTCCTGTGCCCTGGTCTGCAGACGGTTCAGGATCCGGTCGAGCCATTCGATCTCCTCGGCGTTCAATGCCTTGATCAGATCGACCTCGTAGGCTTCCGCGAGCGGCACGATTTCGCGGTATATCTCCTGTCCCTTCTCGGTGAGGTGTAACGCCGAGCGTCGCCTGTCGCCGCTGTCCACGGTTCGGGTGACGCGGCCCGCATCCTTCAACCGGCCGATAGCGCGACTCACCCTGACCTTGTCCATCGCAGTCCGGTTGGCCACCTCGCTTGCCGCTATGCCGGGATATCGCCCAAGGGTCGCCATGACCCGCCATTCAGGAATCGTCATGTCGAACTTCTCGGCATAGACACGCGCCAGATTGCTGCTGACCGTATTGGTCAGAACCGACAGGCGATAGGGTAGAAAATGCTCAAGCGCCAGCCGGGAGCTGTTCAAAGGTACCGCTGTTTTCTCTTTTTTCACAGACACTTGGCGCAACAATCTCAATTGTTTAGTTAGTTACGAATGCAACCAATATTGATTGGAAGCACCCGGACGTCAAGCTGAATGGCCATCGCTGGTGCGGTCCTGCCGGCACTGATAGGCTGAAGCCAGCGAACTGCCGGAGCCGGATCCATGAGCGGCGATTTTCAGATCAGAGGACTCAACCACTTCGCCTGGCGCTGCCGCGACGCGGAAGAAACCAGGGCTTTCTACGAAGACCTTCTTGGGTTGCCGCTGGCGCATGTGATCAAGGCCGACCATGTGCCGAGCACCGGCGAGTACTGTCCCTATGTGCATATCTTTTTCGAGATGGCCGATGGCTCCTATGTCGCCTTCTTCGATCTCGGCGACGACACGGCGACGGTGCCCGACCCGGAAACGCCGGCCTGGGTGAACCATCTGGCGCTGGAAGTGCCGGACGAGACGGCGCTGATGGCCGCCAAGGCGCGGCTGGAAAAGGCGGACGTTTCGGTGATCGGCCCGACCGATCACGGGATCATCAAGTCGATTTACTTCTTCGATCCGAACGGCATCCGCCTGGAACTGACGACGCGCACGGCGACGCCTAAGGAAATGGCGGAGCACGCCGCGCACGCGCATGAAGCCCTCGCGGCCTGGACCGGGCGCGACCGCACCGCCGCTGACTAACGGCTACCTGGCGCCGGCGGTGGCCAAAACCGCGGCTAAACTACCGACCTCATTCGCGTCCAGCTTGGCGGCAATGTGGCCGTCCGGCCGGATCAGAACGACGGCCGGCTCCTGGATGTCGTAACGGGCGAAAGCCAACCCATATTCGTCGATAATCAGAGAGTACGACGTGTCTGCCGGCGTGCGCCGGACGCTGAAAACATCGAGCGGCAGGCGGGCGGCGTCCGGCGCGTCGATATCGCCGAACAGCAGCAGGACGAACCGGTTCCCAATGGTATCGAGCAGGAAGCCCGGCTCGCCGCCCGGCGCGATAACCGGCGCATTCGGCGCCGCCGCGCCGCCGGACGAAATCAATGGGGAAGCATCGTACGCAAAAGCATCCGACAGGCGGCCGGCATTGACGATGGCGCGGGCGAACGGAAATGTCTTCGCCAGGTCCAGCACGGCTCGGCGATAGGTTCGTTCCATAATGCCGCGCGGGGCCATGAACCGGGCCGAGCGCGCCGTCGTTTTGACATTGTGAAGCGCGGCGGCGCGGCGCTCCGCATCGTAACTGTCCAGCAGCGTGTCCGGTGCTCTACCGTCGAGGACCTGCGACAGTTTCCAACCGATATTGTCGGCGTCCTGGATGCCGCTGTTGCCGCCCCGCGCGCCGAACGGGCTCATCAGGTGGGCGGCGTCGCCAAGGAAGAACACGCGGCCATGCCGGAACCGGTCCAGCACGTGGTTGCGGTAAAAGTACGGGCCGACCCATACCAGCTCGAAATCGACGTCCGGACCCAGCATCTCCCGCAGCCGCTTTTCGACCACTTCCGGCTGGACGATTTCTTCCGGGTCCGCGTCCGGCGCCATCTGGAAATCCAGCCGCCAGACATCGTCTCCCATCAGGTGCTGCCAGACGCCGCGGTTCTCGTTGAACGGCGCTTCGATCCAGGTCCAGCGCTCGGTCGGGAACTCGGTGGACAGGACGGCGTCGGATATGCACCAGCGGTCGTCGCCGGTTTCGCCGGACATGGCGGCGCCCAGCTTTTGACGGACCAGGCTGTTGGCGCCGTCGCAGGCCAGGACGTAGGCCGTTTCCACCGTATAGACGCCGTCCGGGGTATCGACATCCAGCGCGACATGATCGTCATGGCCACGGACGTCGATCACGCGGTTCTTCCAGCGCAACTCACCGACGCCGATTTCGAGGAACCGGTCGACCAGGAACCACTCGACGTAGTACTGCTGCAGATTGATGAACGGCGGATGTTTCTGCCCTTCTTCCGGCTGCAGGTCGAAGCTGTACAAGGCGGCGTCGCCGGACAATACCCGGCCGACCTTCCAGGTCACGCCCTTGTCGGCGATACGCGGATAGACGCCGAGCCGGTCGAAGATCTCCAGGCTGCGCCGGGCATAGCAGATACCCCGGCTCGACAGTCCCCGTACGCCGACCGTATCGTCGTCGTCGAGCACGATGGCCGGAATGCCGCGCAGGGCCAGGTCGCAGGCGGCGGTCAGGCCGGTCAGCCCGGCGCCGACGATGACGACAGGATGACGGACCGGGGTCCCGGTCCGCTGCTCCTCCGACGGGCTGTAGGCATAGACCGGCAGGTCGTATCCGCGCAGGCCGTTTTGACGCATCCAAGGTTGCTCCGGCACCTTTTCCCTGGCATCGGAAAGATGGTAGCGTACCGGAAATCCCGGCGCCACGCTGGCCCGGGGCACGCTTGAACCCAATTCGTAAAGAGGTCTCCAACATGGCCGATGCCGCCGTCGCCTACCGCCCCAATCGGATCAGCGAGGAAGAGTGGGACCTGCGCGTCCAGCTTGCCGCCTGCTATCGAATCTTCGACTATCTCGGCTGGACCGAGCTGATCTACAACCATATCAGCATGCGGGTGCCCGGGCCGGAGCATCACTTCCTGATCAACCCCTACGGCCTCTGGTACAAGGAAGTAACAGCGTCGAATCTGGTCAAGACCGACCTGGAGGGCAACATCATCGGCGACAGCGAATGGCCGGTGAACGAGGCGGGCTTCGTGATCCATAGCGCGATCCACGCCAACCGCGACGACGCCCATTGCGTGATGCATACCCACACCACCGCCGGCATGGCCGTGGCCTGCCAGCAACAGGGGCTGGTCAACGACAACTTCTACACCTCGTTCATTGACGGCGAGATCGCCTATCACGACTTCGAGGGGGTGACCGTCTATCCGGAGGAAAAGGAACGGCTGGTCGCGAGCATCGGGTCCGCCGAACTGGTGATCCTGCGCAATCACGGATTGCTGACCACGGGCCAGACGATCCCGGCCGCGCTGAGCAACATGTGGGGCCTGCAGCGCGCCTGTGAGATTCAGTTGGCGACCCACGCCTCCGGCGTGCCGACAATCCCTGTCACCAAGGAAGCCACAGCCGCGTCGCAAAATGCCCGCAAGCGGTTCGCCGAAGACAACGAGCGCGGTGTGCGCGAGTTCAATGCCCTGGTGCGGGAAATCGACCGCATCGATCCGTCGTACAAAACCTGAGAGCCTTGCGTTAAACCAACGATCGCCGCCAAGAGCGAAACGTAATCGAGGCGAGGCGGCGGTCGTTTGTGCCGTCGCCTTGAACCGGCTGCCGCCGGCGGAGATATGGGAGAGTGCCTATGGCGACCAATGCGCAGTTGGCTGCAAGGCTGTTACGGAATGCCGCCGATTTCTTCCGCACGATCGGCGCCGACAATCCGCAGCTCAACTCGGATATGGAAACCAACGCACAGACCTATGAGCTGGTGGCGGACTGGGTGGAATCCGACCCGAGCGGCGAAAACCCGCTGTCCGACGCGAAAGACGAAGAAGACTGACCGCCTGCTTTATCGGCCGCCCCGGAGTAAGTCCCAAATCCATGACTGAAGACAGAGATCTTGTCGTCGGCGTCGAAAACGGCCTGGCGACCGTCCTGCTTAACCGACCGAAGGCGCTGAATGCCCTGACGCACGAGATGTGCGTCGAGTTACACGGTCATCTGACCGCTTGGGCCGCCGACCCATCTGTGCGCGCGCTGGTCATCGAAGGGGCGGGAGAGAAGGCGTTCTGCGCCGGCGGCGATATCCGCAAGCTGTACGACGAAGGCCGCGCCGGCGGGCGCTACCCGTACGATTTCTACTACGACGAATACCGCCTGAACGCGCTGGTGAAACATTTTCCCAAGCCCTACATCGCGCTGATCGACGGCATCGTCATGGGCGGCGGCGTGGGCGTATCGGTGCACGGCAGTCACCGGATCGTCACGGACCGCACGTTGTTCGCCATGCCGGAGACCGGTATCGGCCTGTTTCCGGATGTCGGGGGCTCGTACTTCCTGCCGCGCTGCCCCGGGCAGGTCGGCATGTTCCTCGGCCTGACCGGCGCCCGGCTGAAGGCCGCGGACGCCATCTATGCCGGGATCGGCAGTGTGTTCGTGCCGTCGGACAGATTGCCGGATTTGAAAGAATCACTGGCCGCCGAGGCGGAAAGCGCGACGCCCGATATCGATGCGGTCATCGCCAACTTCGCGGCGGATCCAGGCGCCGCGTCGTTGCCCGACCATCAGGCAGAGATCGACGCCTGTTTCGGTTTGGGCTCGGTCGAGGAAATTCTTTCGGCTCTGCGCAAGGCCGGGACCGATTGGGCGACGGCGCAGGCCGACACCATCGAGACGAAATCGCCGACCAGCCTGAAGGTCGCCTACCGGCAAATCCGGAACGGCGCCGAGTTGGATATCGACGAGTGCATGCGGATGGAATGGCGCATGGTCAACCGGATCATCGCGGGGCACGATTTTTACGAAGGCACGCGCGCGGTGGTCATCGACAAGGACCAGAAACCGGCCTGGCAGCCGAAGCGACTGGCGGACGTAAGCGCCGCCGACGTCGACGCCTATTTCGCCCCCTTGGCGGACGGCGATCTGCCGTTAGACTGAACCAATCGAAAAAACGAAGGGAAGGAACGCAGGCATGGCACGGATCGGATTCATCGGCGTCGGCAATATGGGCGGCCCCATGGCGCAGAATCTTTTGAAGGCGGGCCATGAGGTTCGCGCGTTCGATCTGGCATCGGACGCGGTGGAGCGGGCCGTCGCCGCCGGCGCCACCGAAGCCGCATCGGTGCAGGAGGCGGCCACCGACGCGGACGTCGTGGTCACCATGCTGCCCGCCGGCAAGCATGTCCGCCAAGTCTATCTGGGCGACGACGGGATCATTGCCGCGGCATCCGCGAACACGCTGTTCATCGATTCTTCGACCATCGACGTGGCGACCGCGCGGGAGGTGATCGCGGCCGCCGAGGCCGGCGGCATGGAGATGATCGACGCACCGGTCTCCGGCGGCGTCGGCGGCGCGGAAGCCGGCACGCTGACCTTCATGTGCGGCGGGACGGACGGTGCGTTCGACCGGGCCAAACCCTACCTGGACCAGATGGGTAAGACCATCGTGCATGCCGGGCCGGCCGGCAACGGCCAGGCGGCGAAGATCTGCAACAACATGATCCTGGCGATCTCGATGATCGGCGTCGGCGAGGCCTTCGTGCTGGCGGAGAAGCTGGGCGTCGACCACCAGACCCTATTCGACATTTGCTCGACCGCGTCGGCGCAATGCTGGGCGCTGACGTCTTATTGCCCGGTGCCGGGCCCGGTGCCGGCCTCGCCCGCCAACCGCGACTTTCAGGCCGGCTTTACCGCGACCAACATGCTGAAGGATCTGCGGCTGTCGCAGGAAGCGGCGGAGGGCTTCGGCGCGAAAACGGAACTCGGCGCCGACGCGACACGGCTCTATGCCGCCTATGCGGAAGAAAACGGCATGGCCGCCAAGGACTTCTCCGGCATCATCAACATGATCCGCGAGAACAGCGGCTAGTCGGCCTTCGCTTCCGCCAGGATCCAGTCGCGGAAGGCCCGCACCGCCGATTGATTGGCGGCGGCTTTGTTGCAGACCAGATAGAAGGCTTTGCGCAACGGCACCCGTTGCGAGAACGGCTCTGCCAAGCGCCCGGCCTTAAGGTCGTCGGCGACCAGGATGCGGTGGCCGATCAGTACGCCCATGCCTTCGGCCGCCGCATCCACTGCCATGCTGTAGAGGGTGAAGCTCGGTCCGCGGCCCGTATCGATGCCCTCGACGCCGGCCGCATCCAGCCAGACACGCCAATCGTCGGTCCAGGGGATATCGTGCAAAAGCGTCTGCTGCGCCAGGTCGCCGGGGCCCTTGAGACGCGCCTTGCCATCCACCATGGACGGACTGCAGACGGGAAAAATTTCGTCGTCGAACAGTCGGTCGACATGCAGTCCCGCGCGCGGATGGAGACCGTAGCGCAGTGCGATATCCGCTTCGCCGCCGGCAATGTCGGCGATCCGATCGTCCGCTTCCAACGCCACCTCGATGCTCGGGTGACCCTTGCGGAAGCGGGTCAGGCGGGGCACCAGCCACTTCTCCGCGAAGGCGGGCAGGGCGCTGACGCGGAGCCTGGCCGGCCCGCCCGCCGCCATGGCTTCCTCGGCGGCGATGGCGAGACGGTCCAGCGCGTCGCCGACCTTCGGGCAGAGGCGTTCGCCGATGCCGGTGAGAGACAGGCCGCGAGGCAGGCGCTGAAACAACTGCACGCCAAGCCGTTCCTCCAGCGCCTTGACCTGTTGGCTGATGGCACCGGGCGTGACGTTCAATTCGTCGGCCGCGCGCGCGAAGCTGGTATGGCGGGCGGCGGCTTCGAAGGCACGCAGAGCGTTGAGCGGAGGCAGACGACGCGACATACCGAACAAAGACGTAGTTTTTCTAAGCCAAGCTACGCCGATTCCTGGTTTGCCGGCAACCGAATAGGCCGGCAGTATTCAAGAAAATTCAAAGAGGCCCGCAAATGAAGCTGTCACCGGAACAATTGGCCGACTTCGAGGAAAACGGCTTTCTCATCCTGCCCGACCTGTTCGACAGCAAAGAAGTCGCGCTGCTGCGCGCGCAACTCCCAGCGATTCTATCGGAAGAGTGCCCGGAGAATATCCGCGAGAAGCATAGCGGCGAGGTGCGCACCGCGATGGGCCTGCATTTGCGGAACGCGGTCTTCGCGGATCTGGTGCGCCATCCGCGGTTGCTGGAGCCGGCGGAACAGATCCTCGGCGAACCGTTTTACGCGCAACAGGTCAAACTCAACGCCAAGGCGCCGTTCAGCGGCGAGGTCTGGCAGTGGCACTACGATTTCGCGACCCACCATCACGAAGACGGGGTGCCGGCGCCACTGGCGCTGAACCTGCACGTCTTCCTGGACGATGTGACGGCGTTCAACGGACCGCTCTGGTTCGTCCCGGGGTCGCATAAGCATGGTCCCGCGCCCACATCGCTTGATACGGCGACCACGAGCTACGACCTGTGGACCGTAGACGAAGATACGACGCGGCGGTTGATCGAAGCGGGCGGCATGGTGGCGGCGAAGGGACGGGCAGGGACGGCGCTGATCTTCGGCGACTGCCTGGTGCATGGATCGCCCAACAACATGTCGCCCTGGGGCCGCTGGATCTTCTCCCTGATCGTCAATCCGGTGTCGAACGCGCTGACGCGGGAGCAACGCCCGGACTTCAAACATCACCGCGACCTGACACCACTGATCCCGACGGCCGACGACTGCCTTTTAAACCGGGTCTCCGCAGCCTAGCCCCGTTCCACGCCCGGCGTGGACGCGCTACCCTGCCGGCCTGCAATCAAAGGCGGGAGCGGGCAGCATGGGTTGGAAATACGTCAGCATCGAAAAGACGGGTCGGATCGCCGTCGTTCGCTTCGACCGGGAAGACAACGTCAATGCGATGTCGCGCGCCCTGATGCGGGAACTGCTGGAGGCCGCGCGGTCGTTCGAGGACGATACCGAGACCTCAGCCGTCATCCTGACCGGCGTCGGCAAGAACTTCACGCTCGGCGCCGACCTCAAGGACCCGGCCGCGGCTCCGGCGGATGCCGGCCTGGCGGAGCGGCGCAAAGCGCAGCAGCTCGGGCCGAAGCTCTGCGGCGCGTGGGAGGCGGTCGAGCCAATGACCTTCTGCGCCATCGAAGGCTGGTGCGTCGGCGGTGGCGGGGCATTGGCCGTCGCGACCGACATCCGGATCATGGGCGAGAGCGCCCGCCTGTACGTGCCGGAGATCGAGCGGGGCATGAACATGAGCTGGCAGTCGGTACCTCGATTCGTGAACCTGGTCGGGCCGGCCAAAGCCAAGCGGATCGTCGTGATGGCCGAGAAGATCGACGCCGCCCGCGCACTGGAATGGGGATTTGCCGACGAGGTGGTGCCCGACGGCCGGGCCTTCGATAAGGCGATGGAAATGGCCGAGCGCGTCGCGGCCCTGCCGCCGGTGCAGGTGCGCATGTGCAAGCAGGACGTCAACGCGGCGGCGCACGCGCTGAACCACGCGGTCAGCCACATGGACATCGACCAGTTCATGCTGGCCCAGAGTTCCGAGGACTACGCCGAAGGCGTGCAGTCGTTTCTGGAAAAGCGACCGCCCAGATATACCGGGCGGTAGCCGAAGGTGGCGGCTGTCAGGTTGTTGGAAGGATCAGCGCTCGGTGGCCTGGATGCTTCGAGACGCCTGCTGCGCAGGCTCCTCAGCATGAGGGCTAACTCTTTGACAACACGACGACCTCATCCCGAGGAGCGGCCCGCAGGGGCGCGTCTCGAAGGATGGGCAAACTCTCGACCGCTCTCTTCAGCAGCCCGCTACGCCATAAACGCCTGGATGCCTGTCTGCGCGCGGCCGAGGATCAGCGCGTGGACGTCGTGCGTGCCTTCGTAGGTGTTCACCGTCTCCAGGTTCACCACGTGGCGCATCACGTGATACTCCTCGTGGATGCCGTTGCCGCCGTGCATGTCGCGGGCCATGCGGGCGATGTCCAGGGCCTTGCCGCATGAGTTGCGCTTGATCAGGCTGATCGACTCGGGCGCGGCCTTGCCGGCGTCCTTCATGCGGCCGACCGCGAGGCAGCTCTGCAGGCCGATGGAAATCTCGGTCTGCATGTCGGCGAGCTTTTTCTGGACCAACTGGTTGGCGGCGAGCGGCCGGCCGAACTGCTTGCGGTCCAGCGTATATTGCCGCGCCGCGTGCCAGCAGAACTCGGCCGCGCCGAGGGCGCCCCAGGCGATGCCGTAGCGCGCATTGTTCAGGCAGCCGAACGGGCCTTTGAGGCCTTGCACGTTGGGCAGCAGGTTCTCTTCCGGCACGAACACGTTGTCCATGACGATCTCACCGGTGACCGAGGCCCGGAGCGACAGCTTGCCCTCGATCTTCGGCGCGCTCAGGCCCTCCATGCCCTTCTCGAGCACGAAGCCCCGGATCACGTCGTCGTCGGTCTTGGCCCAGACCACGAACACGTCGGCAATCGGCGAATTGGTGATCCACATCTTCGCCCCGGTCAGCCGGTAGCCGCCGTCGGCCGTACGCGCCCGGGTCACCATGCCGCCGGGATCGGAGCCGTGGTCAGGCTCGGTCAGGCCGAAGCAGCCGACCCATTCGCCGGTGGCGAGCTTCGGCAGGTACTTCTGGCGCTGCTCTTCCGTGCCATAAGCGTTGATCGGATGCATCACCAGGCTGGACTGCACGCTCATCATCGAGCGATAGCCGGAATCGACGTGCTCCACCTCGCGCGCCACCAAACCATAGGTCACGTAGTTGACACCGGCGCAGCCATAGCCGTCGATGGTCGGGCCGAGCAGGCCGAGGCTGCCCATTTCGTTGAAGATCTCGCGGTCGGTCCGTTCGTCGCGGAAGGCGGACATGACCCTGGGCATCAGCTTTTCCTGGCAATACTGCCTGGCGCTGTCGCGGACCATGCGCTCTTCTTCCGAGAGTTGGTCATCCAGCAGGAACGGGTCGTCCCATTTGAAAGCGGCGCGCGCGCTGCTGGAGGAAGTCGCCTGGCCGGCCGCAATGGGTGCGCTCATCGGTTCGTCTCCGTGACTTTTCGGTGCTCTGTCGTCGCCCGCCAGAGCGGGCGTTGCATAAACTAGTCGGGTAGGACGGCTGTCGCCTCGATCTCCACCCTGGCCCGGTCTTCCAGCAAGGCCGCGACCTGGACCAGCGTCATGGCAGGATAGTGGTCGCCCAGTACTTCCCGGTAGGCCGCGCCGACTTCCTTCAGGGCCGCCAGATACTCGTGCTTGTCGGTTATGAACCAGGTCATCCGGGTCAGATGCTCCGGTCGGGCGCCGGCCTCCGCCAGCACTTCGCGGATATTCAGCATGACCTGACGGGCCTGGCCGGCAAAATCGTCGGTCTCGAAAACCTGTTGCCCGTTCCAGCCGATCTGGCCGGCGATCTGAATGGCGGTGCCGCGGGCAGCCACGCCATTGGAGTAGCCGCGAGGCCGCGACCAGTTCTTGGGATTGAGAAATTCCATGTGAATTGTTTTAGACCTAAAGCTATCATCCGGCAACCGCACCCAGGCGGCCAAGGCCGCCCGTCCGCCGAGAGACCTGCGCCATGCCAGATAGGGGCGAAAACCGCGAGTACCTGATCGAATTCAAGGTGGTCGGCAATGCCGTCAAGGTATCCGCCGTCGATCCGCTCACCATGACCGAGGTGTCGATCGTCGGCCCGTTGACGGCCGGCGAAGAGGAATTGAAGCGAAATGCCGTCAACAAACTGAAATACCGACTGAAACAGCTTGAAGAAACGGAGCGGCAGCAAAAAGGGCGGGGCCGGCTGGTTTAATCAAATGAAATTGTCTTGCCGCCGCCGCGCCTTCTAGGATATTCAGCGTTCCGACAATCCTCGGGACCGGCTGGGAGGCGGAAACGAGGCGGTCCAAACGAAGCCCCGATAACGCGGTCCATGATCCAGCGGACAGAGGCGTTCGGCGGCCAACAATAAACGTGGCGCAGGGGAGCGTATGCAAGGCAGTTTCGAGTATTTCCTCGACCAATTGATCAACGGCACGACGCTGGGCGCCGTCTACGGGCTGATCGCCATCGGCTATACGCTGGTCTACGGCATCATCGGCATGATCAATTTCGCCCACGGCGAGATCTTCATGATCGGCGCCTTCATCTCCATCATCTGCTTCCTGATCCTGGGCGCCGCCGGCATCACCTGGATCCCGCTCGCACTGCTGATCGTGCTGATCATGACGATGCTGTTCACCGCGATCTACGGCTGGACGCTGGAGCGGGTCGCCTACCGCCCGCTTCGCGGCACGCCGCGGCTGGCGGCGCTGATCACCGCCATCGGCATGTCGATCTTCCTGCAGAACTACGTGCAACTGCTGCAAAGCGCGCGGAACAAGCCCATGCAGCCGGTCTTTTCGGGCGGCATCGAGCTGATGCAGTCCAACGACTACATCGTGTCCTTAAGCTATCTGCAGATGTTCATCATGAGCCTAACCCTGGTGCTGATGATCGTCTTCTCGCTGGTGATAGCTCGAACATCGCTGGGGAGGGCGCAACGCGCCTGCGAGCAGGATCGAGGCATGGCCTCGCTACTCGGTATCAATGTCGACCGAACCATCTCGCTCACCTTCGTAATGGGCGCCATGCTGGCCTCGGTCGCCGGCCTGATTTTCCTGCTGAATTACGGGGTGATCGACTTCTTCATCGGCTTCCTGGCCGGGGTGAAGGCGTTCACCGCCGCCGTGCTGGGCGGGATCGGCTCGCTGCCCGGTGCGATGCTGGGCGGCCTGCTGATCGGCCTGATCGAAGCGTTCTGGTCCGGCTACTTCACCGTCGAATACAAGGACGTGGCCGCCTTCGGCATCCTGGTGCTGGTCCTGATCTTCCGTCCGACCGGCCTGCTCGGCAAGCCGGACATCGAGAAAGTCTGACCGGATGGCGGTGCTCTCGGCCGCGGGGGCCGACGCCAAACCCCTCGATATCGGCGCGATGGTGAAGGAAGCCGGGCTCGCCGGCCTGATCGCGTTCGGCCTGGCTTTCGGGCTGGTCGGGTTCGAAACCCTGGACGTGCCCGGCGGACTGGCGATCAATACTCGGTTCGACGACGTTGCCGCCGTGGTGGTGCTGACCATTCTCGGCCGCATAGCCATGATCCTGCTGCGCGAGCACCGGCCCCTGCTCGTCGCCGTCATCGGCCTACCTTTCAGCGTGGTCTTGATCGTGTCCCTGGTGTTCGGCTGGTGGACCTACTTCCTGCCGTTCTCAAGCGCCATGGTCGGCTGGATCGTTGCCTTGATGGCGGCGGTATTCTCGCTCCGCGCCATAAACGCCCTGTCGCACGGCGATACCGTCGCGTCGCGCGAACAGCGCGAGAAAACCATGGACCGGATCGGCGCCCGGGTTCAGACCGCCGCCAAATATGTGGGTCCGCTATTGCTCGCCTTCGCGATCATCCTGCCGTTCCTGCCGTTCGCCGACCGGCGCATCCTGGATATCGGCATCCTGGTCGTGACCTACATTATGCTCGGCTGGGGTCTGAATATCGTCGTCGGGTTGGCCGGGCTGCTCGACCTCGGCTACGTCGCCTTCTATGCGGTCGGCTCCTATTCCTACGCCCTGCTGGCATTGCATCTGGATATGGGCTTCTGGGTCTGCCTACCGTTCGCCGGCTTCATGGCGGCCCTGACCGGCGTGATCCTCGGCTTCCCGGTCCTACGGCTACGCGGTGACTATCTTGCGATCGTGACCTTGGGTTTCGGCGAAATCATCCGGGTGATCCTGCTCAACTGGTACGAATTCACCGGCGGCCCGGACGGCTTGTCCGGCATCCCGCGCCCGACCTTCTTCGGCCTGGAGTTCAAGCGCTTCGCGCCGGAGGGAATGGACACCTTCCATACCTTCTTCGGGCTGGAATATTCGCCGATCCAGCGGATCATCTTCCTCTATTACCTGATCCTGGTGATGGCGCTGATCACCAACCTGTTCACCATGCGCATCCGAAGGCTGCCGGTCGGCCGCGCCTGGGAAGCGCTGCGCGAAGACGAGATCGCCTGCCGGTCGCTCGGCATCAATCCGCGCAACACCAAGCTCACCGCCTTCGGCATCGGCGCCATGTTCGCAGGGTTTGCCGGGTCGTTTTTCGCGACACGACAAGGCTTTATCAGCCCGGAGAGCTTCACCTTCATCGAGTCGGCGATCATCTTGGCGGTCGTCGTGCTGGGCGGCATGGGCAGCCAGATCGGCGTCGTGTTCGCCGCCATTCTGCTGATCGGCCTGCCGGAGATCTTCCGCGACTTACAGCAATACCGAATGCTGGCGTTCGGCAGCGCCATGGTGCTGATCATGATATGGCGACCATCCGGGTTGCTCGCCCACCGCGAGCCGACGCTCTTGCTGAACGACGGTAAGAGCAAACCGCAGGAGACGTCCTGATGTCGGTGGCCGAGGATCTGTCCGTGGCGAAGACGCTGCTCAATGTCGAGCATCTGACCATGCGCTTCGGCGGGCTGGTCGCGATCAACGACGTCTCCTTCGCCGCCACCGATAACGAGATCACGGCGATCATCGGCCCGAACGGCGCCGGCAAGACCACCGTCTTCAACTGCCTGACCGGTTTCTACAAACCGACGGTCGGCCGCCTGACCCTCAACCACCCGTCGCGTCCCTATCAGTTGGAGCAGATGGAGGGCTACTTGATCGCCCAGCGCGCGGGGGTCGCCAGGACGTTCCAGAACATCCGGCTGTTCCCGGCGATGAGCGTGCTGGAAAACCTGATCGTCGCCCAGCACAACCGGCTGATGCAGGCCTCCGGCTTTACGGTGTTGGGGCTGCTGGGTCTCTCATCCTACCGGCACGCCGAACGCGAGGCCGTCGACTACTGCCGCTATTGGCTGGACCGGGTCCGGCTGACCGACCGCGCGGACTGGAACGCCGGCAACCTGCCCTACGGCGCGCAACGGCGGCTGGAGATCGCGCGCGCCATGTGCACCCGGCCGAACCTGCTTTGCCTGGACGAACCGGCGGCCGGCCTCAACCCGCGCGAGTCGGACGAACTGAACGAACTGCTCACCTTCATCCGCGACGAGCACAAGATCGGCGTGCTGCTGATCGAACACGACATGAGCGTGGTGATGGAGATTTCCGACCATATCGTCGTGCTGGACTATGGCCAGAAGATCTCCGACGGCACGCCGGACTACGTGCGCAACGACCCGGCGGTGATCCGCGCCTATCTGGGCGAGGACGAAGAGGAAGGCGGAAGCTGATGCTGAGCGCCGCTGGCATTCACACCTTCTACGGCAACATCGAGGCGTTGCGCGGCGTCGATATCGACGTCAAACAGGGCGAGATCGTCACCTTGATCGGGGCCAACGGCGCCGGCAAATCCACGCTTCTGATGACGATTTGCGGCAGCCCCCGGGCGCGGCAGGGGCAGATCCTGTTCGACGGCGTGGATATTACGTCGGCGCCGACCTATGAGATCATCCGCATGGGGATCGCGCAGTCGCCGGAGGGACGGCGGATCTTTCCGCGCATGACCGTCCTGGAGAACTTACAGCTCGGTTCCACGCCAATCGGCGACGATCATTTCGACGAGGATGTGGAGCGGGTGTTCAAGCTGTTCCCGATCTTAAAAGAACGGCAGGAACAGCGCGGCGGCACCCTGAGCGGCGGCGAGCAACAGATGCTGGCGATCGGCCGGTCGCTGATGAGCCGGCCGAGGCTGCTGCTGCTGGACGAGCCGTCGCTCGGCCTGGCGCCGCTGATCGTCAAACAGATCTTCGAAGTCATCAAAACGATCAACGAGCAGGAAGGCGTCACCGTGTTCCTGGTCGAACAGAACGCCTATCACGCGCTCAGGCTGGCGCATCGGGGTTATGTCATGGCGAACGGGCGCATCCTGATGAGCGGCACGGGGCAGGAACTGCTGGCCAACGAGGAAATCCGCGCGGCGTATTTGGAAGGTGGCCATTGAGCAAGCGAACGGCGGCACGATGAGCGAGCTATTGGGATCCAGTCCCTGGGTGTTTCTTGGCCTGACGGTTGTGATAATGGGCTTCTGCGCGGTCATGACAGGACAGGCGATCGCCAACACCTGGCGGCCGATGTGGCAGATCTTCCCCTACGGCATTCTGCTTGGCGGGGCGGACCGGTTCCTGCATTTCTCGCTGTTCGGCGGCGAGTTGCTGTCCGTGACCGGCTTCCTGATCGATACGGCGACCCTGATCGTACTGTCTCTCATCGCCTACCGCGCGACCCTGGCGCGCAAAATGGCTTCTCAATACCCCTGGATCTACGAGCGTGCCGGTCCGTTTAGCTGGCGACAGAGAACGGACGGCTAACGCGTTGTTTAACCATAGTCAAATCGCCTGAATCCGGCCGCAAGAGGGCTTGAAATACTTGTAGCCGACGCTCGACCTGCTAGAGTAATTACTGGTTCGTGACAGTTTTCGAGTGCCCTCTCTAGACGGATAGTCGGGCGCATAAGTTAACGGCTGTCGCGCTATGGATCACTCAGGGAGACTACTTTACCCATGCCAAATTTCAGGATGTCATTGCTTGCCGCGGCGGCGCTTACCGCGGTGAGCTTCACGGCCGCCAAGGCGGAATTATTGATTGCGACCGCTGGCCCGATTACCGGCCAATACGCCTCTTTCGGCGAGCAGATGAAGCGCGGCGCGGAAATGGCCGTCGCCGACCTGAATGCCGCCGGCGGCGTGCTTGGCCAGAAGGTCCGTCTGGTCGTCGGCGACGATGCCTGCGATCCGAAGCAGGCCGTGGCCGTCGCCAATAAATTCGTCAGCGAAGGCGTCGTCTTCGTCGCCGGTCACTTCTGCTCCGGCTCGTCGATCCCGGCTTCGAAGGTCTATGAGGAAGAGGGCGTGCTGCAGATCTCGCCGGCCTCGACCAACCCGAAACTGACCGACGAAGGCGGCCCGAACGTGTTCCGCGTCTGCGGACGCGACGACCAGCAGGGCATTGTCGCCGGCAACTACCTGGCCGACGCCTGGGGCGACAAGAAGATCGCCATCCTGCACGACAAGACCGCGTACGGTAAGGGCCTGGCCGACGAGACCAAGAAGCGTCTGAACAAACGCGGTATCACGGAAGCCATGTACGAAGCCTTCACCGCGGGCGAGAAGGACTATTCGGCGCTGGTATCGAAGATGAAGGCGACCGGTGTCGACGTCTTCTATCTCGGCGGCTACCACACCGAAGCCGGCCTGATGATCCGTCAGGCTCGCGAGCAGGGCTACAACGTGCAACTGGTATCCGGCGACGCCCTGGTCACCGACGAGTACTGGAAGATCACCGGCGACGCCGGCAAGGGCACGGTCATGACCTTCAGCCCGGATCCGCGCAAGAACGCCGAAGCGGCCCCGATCGTCGCCAAGTTCAAGGCGCAGAACTACGAGCCGGAAGGCTACACGCTGTACACCTACGGCGCGGTTCAGGCCTGGGCGCAGGCCGCCGAGAAGGCGGGTTCCGCCGACACCGGCGCAATGATCGAGTCGCTGCGCGCCAACCAGTTCGACACCGTTCTGGGCCGGATTGGTTTCGACCAGAAGGGTGACGTCACCGCACCGGGCTATGTCTGGTACGAGTGGAAGGGCGGCACCTACGACTACACCGACATCGAGTCGAACACGGCGACCAACTAAACCGAACGACATATGACGTAAAATTGGCCCGGTAGCTAAGGCTGCCGGGCCTTTTCTTTTCTCTATACTGTAATATTCGTCGGCGGGGCCGGGACGAACCCGCGGCCGCCGTCGGCCGATTACTTCTTGCGGCCGCGCGCAGCCCGGCCCTTGCGACCGAGGCCGATCTTCTTGGCGAAGTCGGAGCGCTGAGCGGCGTAGTTCGGCGCGACCATCGGATAATCCGGCGGCAATCCCCACTTCGCACGGTATTCTTCAGGCGTCATATTGTAATTGGAGCGCAAATAGCGCTTCAACATTTTGAGCTTCTTACCGTCCTCAAGACAAACGATGTGATCTTCCATCACCGATCGTTTAATCGGAACGGCTGGCTTCTGCTTTGTTTCGGCAGGCGACAGACCTGGGGAAGTGAGGCCTTCCAGAGATTTATGAACCAAACCAATAATATCGGAAATTTCATTCGCCGGGAGCGTGTTATGACCGACATAGGCCGACACGATTTCGGACGTCATTCGGAGCAGGTCGTCCTTGGCCAAACCGGACTGTGCTTCGTCGCTCATCCCCTGGAATTCCTTTGCGGTTTATTGACGCCTTGTAATCAAATCATGTTACTATTTATCTGCCATGAAGTTGCGCGCATGTCAATTGGATAAATACGTGGCTGTTATTTGAGTTTTTTGGGGAGCTTTTTGATAACTGCAACTATGCTCTCCGTTGATCAATAGTATCAAGTAATTGCTATCGTCATGCCCTGGCGGCCGGATTAACTCCGCCACACGCGATCCAACCGAGTTTCTTGTCGAATTAATCTACTTTTGAGAGCGAAAGGGGAATGGTGCATGGACCGGGCTCTATCCTGATAACTTGTGATCCTCTGGCCAGCCAACGCGACATATGGTAATAACCGCTGTAGTCTTCGGGGGTCAGAATGATCCGCCGGAGGCACTGGTATTGCCGGCAGAGACATTGATGTCGTCCCGAATTCGGGCACGACATTATTGCGGCGGGCGGCCCGACCAACCCTGAAGACCAGCCGGCGCAAGCCGAGTGCTTTTGTTAGGGAGCGCGAATAGAAATGTCTTTGACCGGAACCGCCGAGGCATCGGCGGCTGCCAGCGAATTCTTCAACGCCGATCTTGAGCGTGACGACCCTGACCTGTTTGCGGCGATCCGCGGCGAGTTGGGCCGGCAGCAGGAAGAGATCGAGCTGATCGCATCAGAGAACATCGTCAGCTCGGCCGTCCTGCAGGCGCAGGGGACGGTCCTAACCAACAAATACGCGGAGGGCTATCCGGGCCGGCGGTACTATGGCGGCTGCCGCCACGTCGACACCGCCGAACAACTGGCGATCGACCGGGCGTGCGCGCTGTTCGGCTGCGGCTTCGCCAATGTCCAGCCGCATTCCGGCGCGCAGGCCAATCAAACCGTTTTTCTGGCTCTGCTGAAGCCGGGCGACACCTTCCTGGGCCTTGGCCTCTCGGCCGGCGGCCACCTGACCCACGGCGCCGCCCCCAACCTTTCCGGCAAGTGGTTCAACGCCGTCAGCTACGGCGTGCGGCAGGACGACGCCCGGATCGACTTCGACGAGGTCGAGCGCCTGGCGCGAGAGCACAAACCGAAATTGATCGTCACCGGGGGTTCGGCCTATCCGCGGTTCCTGGATTTCCAGCGCTTCCGGGCAATAGCCGATGAGGTCGGCGCCTATCTGATGGTAGATATGGCCCACTTCGCCGGCCTGGTCGCGGGCGGCGCGCATCCGAGCCCGATCCCGCATGCTCATGTCGTCACGACGACGACCCACAAGACCTTGCGCGGGCCGCGCGGCGGCATGGTGCTGACCGATCACGAGGATATCGCGAAGAAGGTCAATTCCGCGCTGTTTCCCGGTCTGCAGGGCGGGCCGCTGATGCATGTGATCGCGGCGAAGGCGGTGGCGTTCGGCGAAGCCCTGCGCCCCGACTTCAAGACCTACGCAAGCGCGGTGACCGAGAACGCCAAAGTGCTCGCGGCCACCCTGATGGAGCGCGGCTTCGACATCGTGTCCGGCGGCACCGACACCCATCTGATGCTGGTCGACCTGCGCCCCAAGGGCCTTACCGGCAATGTTGCGGAGCGGACGCTGGAAAACGCGCACATGACCTGCAACAAGAACGGCATTCCGTTCGACCCGGAGAAACCGACGGTGACGTCCGGCATCCGGCTCGGCACGCCGGCCGCGACGACGCGCGGTTTCGGGCCGGCCGAGTTTGCCGAGGTCGGCCGCCTGATCGCCGACGTGCTGGAGGGCCAGGCAGCAAATCCGGAAGACAATTCAAAGGCCGAGGAGACGGCGCGCAAAGCGGTCGCCGAACTCTGCAGCCGCTTCCCGGTCTATCCCAACCTTGGATGATCGGCCCAAGGTGGGTGAGGGGACATAAGCAATGCGTTGCCCGTTTTGCACCAATGAAGACACGCAGGTTAAAGATTCACGGCCGACCGAGGACAATACGGCAATCCGCCGGCGCCGTTATTGCCCCGCATGCGGCGCCCGGTTCACCACGTTCGAACGGATCCAGCTGCGCGAGCTGGTGGTCCTGAAAAAGGGCGGCGGCCGTATCCCGTTCGACCGGGACAAGCTGGAGCGGTCGATCCTGATCGCGACCCGCAAGCGCAATGTCGACCCGGAACGGGTCGAACGCATGATCAACGGCATCGTTCGCCAACTGGAGAGTTCCGGCGAGACCGAAATCCCCTCGAAGCTGATCGGCGAGCATGTTATGGCGGCGCTGGCGAACCTGGACCCGGTCGCCTATGTGCGGTTCGCGTCCGTCTACAAGAACTTCCGCGAAGCCCGCGACTTCGAAAGCTTCGTGGACAAGGAATTTGGCGACGTCCCCCAAGACTGAGCCTGCCGACCGGGCGCATATGCGAGCCGCCCTGGCGCTCGCAGCCAGGGGCCTCGGCAACGTCTGGCCCAATCCCGCGGTCGGCTGCGTGCTGGTCCGGAACGATAGGGTAATCGCACGCGGCTGGACTCAGCCCGGCGGCAGGCCCCATGCCGAGACGGAGGCGCTGACGCGGGCCGGCGACGCGGCCAGGTCGGCGACCGCCTATGTCAGCCTGGAGCCCTGCGCCCACCACGGTAAGACACCGCCCTGCGCCCAGGCCTTGATCGATGCCGGCATCGGCCGGGCCGTGGTCGCCATGGAAGACCCCGACCCGAGGGTCGACGGCGGCGGCATCGACCGGTTGCGACAGGCCGGAATTTCGGTAGAGGTAGGCCTCTGCCGGGAGGAGGCCGCCCACGTCAACGAAGGCTTTCTGCTGCGGATCCGGGAACAGCGTCCGTTGGTGACACTGAAGCTGGCCAGCAGCCTGGATGGGCGGATCGCGACGCATACCGGCGACAGCCGGTGGATCACCGGCCCGGAAGCGCGGGCGCGCGGCCACCTGTTACGCGCGCAAAACGACGCCATCCTGGTCGGTTCGGGCACTGCGCTCACCGACGACCCGGACCTCACCTGCCGGCTGCCGGGCATGGAGAACCGCTCGCCGGTCCGCGTGGTTGTCGATAGCCGGCTTCGGCTGCCGTCGTCGTCCAAACTTGCCGCATCCGCCGCGCGGGTGCCGACCTGGCTGGTAACTCTCCCCAATGCCGACGGCGAGACCAGGAAGGCGCTGGAGGACCGAGGCATCGAGATCATCGACGCGCCGCCGGGGACGGACGGCCGGATCGACTTTGCCGCCGCGCTCCGGGAACTGGCCGGCCGCGGGATAACCCGATTGCTGGTCGAGGGCGGCGGCGGCGTCGCCGCCTCGCTTTTCCGGGCCGATCTGGTCGACCGACTGGTCTGGTTCCGCGCGCCCATGGTGATCGGCGGCGACGGCAAGCCTGGCATCGAGGCCTTCGGCGTGGCCGATCTGGCCGCGGCCCGGCGCTTCGAACGCACCGGGCAGGAATTAATCGGCCAGGACCTACTGGAAACCTATGGCCGTCGGGCTTAAAACACTCTCATGTTTACAGGGATAGTTACAGACGTCGGCCGGGTCCGGTCCATGGAGCGAAGAGGCGACACGCGGCTTGAGATCGCGACCGCCTACGACACGGACGGCATCGATATCGGCGCGTCGATCGCCTGCCATGGCGTCTGCCTGACGGTGGTCGACAAGGGCGACGACTGGTTCGCCGTCGACGTCTCTACGGAGACGGTGGCCTGTACCTGCCTGGCCGATTGGGATGTGGACACGGCGGTCAATCTGGAACGGTCGCTCCGGGTCGGTGACGAACTCGGCGGCCATATCGTCTCCGGGCATGTAGACGGGGTCGCCAAGACCGTCGCCAGGGAGCCGGAGGGAGACAGCGTCCGGTTTACGTTCGAGGCGCCCGCCGACCTCGCCCGCTTCATAGCGCCGAAGGGGAGCGTCACGCTGAACGGGGCGTCACTGACGGTGAACGAGGTGGACGGCAACCGTTTCGGCGTCAACATCATTCCCCATACACAGGCTCGGACGACATTCGGAAAAATTGAGGTCGGCGAAAGCCTGAACCTGGAGATCGACGTTCTGGCGCGATACGTCGCCCGTCTAGCGGATAGTCAACGCTGATGTCCGATCAGGAATACTTATCGACGATCGAACAGGTGATCGAGGACGCCCGCAACGGCAAGATGTTCATCCTGGTCGACGACGAGGAACGCGAGAACGAAGGCGACCTGGTGATCCCGGCACAGATGGCGACGCCGGAAGTCATCAATTTCATGGCAAAACACGGCCGCGGCCTGATCTGCCTGGCGATGCCGCGCGAGCGAACCGACGAACTCGGCCTCAAACTGATGGAACAGAACAACCGGACCCGTCATCAGACGGCGTTCACGGTATCCATCGAGGCGCGCGACGGCGTGTCGACGGGGATTTCGGCGCACGACCGGGCCCGCACCGTTCAAGTGGCCATCGACCCGAAACGGGGCAAGGACGATATCGTAACGCCCGGGCACGTCTTCCCCTTGATCGCGGAAGAAGGCGGCGTGCTGCGCCGCGCCGGCCATACGGAGGCTTCGGTCGATCTCGCCCGCCTCGCCGGATTGCAGCCGGCGGGCGTGATCTGCGAGATCATGAACGACGACGGCACCATGGCGCGGATGCCGGACCTTGTGAAGTTCGCCCAGTTTCACGGCCTCAAGATCGCGACGATCGCCGATCTGATCGCCTACCGCCTGCAATTCGACAACCTGATCGAGCGGACCCTGGAAACCGAATTGGACAGCCGGCACGGCGGTGCGTTCAAGATGATGATCTTCCGGGGCAAGACGCAATATGCGGAACATATTGCATTGGTCAAGGGAGACGTAACGACGCCGGAACCAGTGCTGGTTCGGATGCATGCCCTGAACGTGCTGAACGACGTGCTTGGCGACCAGGCCGGCCAGCCCGGCATGCTCGAGGCCGCCATGGCGCTGATCGGCGAAGCGGGCCGGGGCGTCGTCGTCCTGATCCGGGAGCCTCGGCCGACCAGCGTTTCCGACCGGGTCCGAAAGAAGATGGGCCAGCCGGTGGAAAACGGCGGCGAGCTCCGCGACTACGGGATCGGCGCGCAGATTTTGCTGGATCTCGGCGTTCGCGATATGATTTTGCTGTCCAACACGCCGCGCACCATCGTCGGCCGACAAGGCTTCGGCCTGAACGTCGTCGAGCAGCGCTCGATCCCCTTGCCCTAGCGCGGAACAGGAATAGACATAGTGACATCCGGCCCGCATCTGCTGATCGTCGAAGCTCCGTACTACGAGGACATCTCGGACGAACTCGCGCGCGGCGCCGTCACCGCGCTGGAGAAGGCGGGCGCCACGTTCGACCGCCTTGCCGTGCCGGGCGCTCTGGAAATTCCGGCCGCCATTCGACTGGCAATCAAGGCGATGGACCTGGTCGGCGCGCGCCGCCGGTACGACGGATATGTGGCGCTGGGCTGTGTGATAAGGGGCGAGACCAGCCACTACGACATTGTCGCCAACGAAAGCGCGCGTGGGCTGGCGCATCTCGCACTGAAATACTCGATCGCCGTCGGGAACGGCATATTGACCGTCGATACCGTCGAACAGGCGCGTGTCCGTGCATCGGTCGACCAGAAGAACAAGGGCGGCGGCGCGGCCCAGGCGGCGCTGCGCATGATCGAGATAAAGCGCGAACTCGGATATTTCCCGCGATGACACCGGCCAAAGCCGGCGGGACGGCAGAGGGCGGGCGGCGCAGCGTCGCCCGGCTCAGCGCCGTCCAGGCCCTCTATCAGATCGAGCAATCGCAAGCCTCGACCGAGACGGTGATCGACGAGATTTTGACCCTGCGGCTCGGCCAGGACGGCGACGGGGACCGCTTCGCGGAGCCGGATCAGGAGATGTTCTGCGACCTAGTACGCGGCGTTTCTGCCCGGCAGGAAGAGATCGACAAGCTGGTCGGCCAGTCGCTCGACCGGGACCGTCAGGTGGATCGGCTGGAAGTGATACTGCGCGCCGTACTGCGCGCGGCCGCGTATGAGCTTCTCGCCAGGCCGGACATCCCGGCGCGGGTCATCATCAACGAGTATGTCGACGTCGCCCACGCCTTCTTCTCGGGCTCGGAACCGAACCTGGTCAACGGCGTGGTCGACCAGTTGGGCCGGACGCTGCGCCCGAACGAGTTTTAGGCATAGAACGGTGCCGGGACCGGAAAGGCGGGACGAGTTTCGCCTGATTGCCGACCTGTTCGCGCCGCTGGCGGCCGGCCTGCCCGCGGGACTGGACCTGCTGGACGATGCCGCCTGCCTGCCTTGCCCGGCGGGCAAGGAACTTATCCTGACCGCCGACGCCATGGTCGAGGGCGTTCACTTCCTGGCGCAGGACCCGCCGTCGACCGTGGCCCGCAAGATCCTGCGGGTAAATCTGTCCGACCTGGCGGCCATGGGCGCGGAGGCGGTCGGCTATCTGCTGACGACGGCCTGGCCGGATCGGGTCGATGACGCCTGGATCGCCGACTTCGTGGACGGCCTGGCCAACGATCAAAAGCGCTTCGGCTGCCACCTCCTGGGCGGGGACACTGTGTCCACGTCCGGGCCGCTGACGCTTTCGCTGACCGCCGTGGGCAGGGTCCCGCAAGGCGGCGCCCTGCGCCGGGCCGGCGCGGCGGAAGGGGATTGCCTGTTCGTTTCCGGGACGATCGGCGATGCGGCCATGGGTCTTAAAGTCCTGCGGGGAGAGCTGGAAGACCTGGATCAGGCCGACCGGTCATTTTTGACGGAGCGGTATCGGCTTCCCAATCCCCGGCTGGCGCTTGGCCTGGCGCTCCGCGGCATGGCCAGTGCGGCCATCGACGTATCGGACGGCCTGGCCCAGGATCTGGGCCATCTGGCCGCCGCCTCGGGGCTCGGCGCGGATATCGAGGTTTCCCGGATCCCGCTCTCCGGGCCGTGCCGGGCAGCGCTCTCGGCCCTCCGGGCGGAACCGGTGGCCCTGCTGGGCGGCGGCGACGATTATGAGCTGCTGTTCACCGCCCCGGCTTCCAGACGCGAAGACCTCGCGCGAACCGCCGACCGGCTGGATCTGCCGATTGCCGAAATCGGCCGCATGACGGCCGCCGCCGAAATCCGGGCGATCGGCGAGGATGGCCAAGAAATTCCGATACCCACCAAAGGCTGGCAGCACCGCTAGATTCGGCCGATATCCGAATGGATTGGATCGCATAGGCGATTGCCATAGATCGGATGATATTCAGGCGCCCCGCGTAAACGTCTCCGTAACTAATTGTGGGCCAAAATCGGGCGATTTCCGCTCACGCCGCCCGCGGCATGCCAGTGTTCGTCGGAGTATTAGCTTGAACAAGAAACTGTTGATCGGAGGGCTCGGCGCTCTGCTTGTGCTTGGCGGCGGCGGGGCCGGCGGCTTTCTCTTCTTCGTAAAGGGTGGCGCGCCGGAGGAAGAAGTCGTCGAAGAAGTGGCGCCCGCGCCGGTCCTGCCGGTCTTCGTCGAGTTGCAGCCGCTCAGCGCGCCCGTCATCCGCAAGAGCCGTGTCCGGTACTACGTGCATTTCGGCGTCAGCCTGCAGTTAGAGGACGAGGCCGCCAAGGAACTGGTCTACCAACAGATGCCGCGGTTACGGGATGCGTTCCTGCGCGATCTGCACGGTCGGTCGGTGATGCAGAGAGGCGGCGGCGAAGCCATCGATTTCGACGGTGTCAAGATGCGCCTGATGGCCAAGGCCGAACAGGTCCTGGGGCCGGGCGCGGTCCGCGACGTCCTGCTCACCCGCGCCCTCGGCGGCTGACGCCGACCAACGGAAATTCTCCCGCCCGCACCGCTGGTCAAGCAGAGGCGCTTGGCATAGTCTGTCGCCGCCTGCGAACAAGACTCGATCATGAACGACGCTCTGACCAAAAAGAACGTCGCGATCCTCGGCGTCTGCCAAGCGTTGTTCAACAGCTCCATGTCGATCCTGATCGCCCTCGGCGCATTGGTCGGCTACAGCTTGGTCGATGACAAGGCCTTCGCGACCTTACCCGTCACCTCTGTGGTGACCGGCACGGCCCTGGCGACGATCCCAGCCTCTCTGTTGATGCGACGGATCGGGCGGCGCAACGGCTTTCTGGTCGGCGCCCTGATCGGCTTCGCCGGCTCCCTGGTCGCCTGCCTCGGGATCGTCAGCCAGCAGTTCTGGACCTTCACGGCCGGCACCATGCTGGTCGGCATGTTCGCATCGTTCGGCAACTACTACCGTTTCGCGGCAGCCGATTCCGCGTCGGAGAGTTATCGCGGCAAGGCGATCTCGCTGGTCCTGGCGGGCGGTGTCGTCGCCGGCTTCGCCGGGCCGGAGATCGCGAAATGGACCAAGGACCTGCTGCTGCCTTTCACCTTCCTCGGCTGTTATGTGTCCGTGGCCGGCCTGATGGTCGCCACGGCGGTGCTTCTGCTGTTCCTGCAGACGCCGCCGATGGCGCCGGAACTGAAAACCGAGGCGGCTCGGCCGCTGTCAGCCATCATGATCAAACCGACATTCATCGTCGCGGCCATGAGCGGCATGATCGGGTACGGCGTCATGAGCCTGATCATGACAGCGACGCCGCTTGCCATGACCGCGCACGGCCATCCGTTCGATTCGGCGGCGACCGTCATTCAATGGCACGTCGTCGCCATGTTCGGGCCGAGCTTCCTGACCGGGCCGCTGGTCAGCCGGTTCGGCGCGTTGCGCATCATCGTGGCGGGCGCGTGCCTGAATCTGATCTGCGTAGTATCCGCGGTGGGCGGTCTGGACCTAGCCAACTTCTGGATTGCACTGGTCCTGTTGGGCGTCGGCTGGAACTTCATGTTTATCGGCGCAACCACCATGGTCACCGAGGTGCATAACACCGCCGAGCGCGCCAAAACCCAGGCGGCGAACGATTTCCTGATCTTCGGCGCCGTCGCCACCGCCTCTCTGATGTCGGGCCAGGTGCTGCACAACTTTGGCTGGAACGCCGTCGCCTACGCGGCGGTTCCCTTTCTGCTGCTGTCCATCGTCGGGGCAATCTGGCTGGCGGTTGTCCGCCGGCCGGTCGGCCACGCGGCTTGAACGGGCCGACCAAACAGCAGCAACACCCGCCGGGCTAGCGTGTTGCGTTGAACGAACATCTCTGGCATATACCGCCAACCTTCTGACGGTGCAGCGCTCGGTACCGATGCGCATTCGCGCCGGAAAAAATCAAGGATTCCAGTACTTTCCAAATACGGTGAGGGAATAGGGTCATGACGACGGATTTATGGCTGGTCATCGCCTGTGGCGTGATCGCGCTGCTCTATGGCATCTACGCGAGCCGCTCGGTGCTTTCGGCGCCGGCGGGCAACGCCCGCATGCAGGAGATCGCGGGGGCGATCCAGGAAGGCGCTTCGGCTTATCTGAACCGGCAGTACACCACGATCGGCATCGTTGGCATTGTCGTGTGCATCCTGGCCTGGCTGCTGCTGGGCTGGACGGCCGCCGTCGGCTTCCTGATCGGCGCCATCCTGTCGGGCGCGGCCGGCTACATCGGCATGAACGTCTCCGTCCGCGCCAACGTTCGGACCACCGAGGGCGCCCGCCAGGGCATGCAGCACGCATTGGATATCGCGTTCAAGTCGGGCGCGATTACCGGCATGCTGGTGGTCGGTTTGGCGCTGCTCGCGGTGTCCGTCTACTACATGATCCTGCTGGAGATGGGCATGCAGGGCCGGGCGCTGATCGACCCGCTGGTCGCGCTCGGGTTCGGCGCCTCCCTTATCTCGATCTTCGCCCGTCTCGGCGGCGGCATCTTCACCAAGGGCGCCGACGTCGGCGCCGACCTGGTCGGCAAGGTCGAAGCCGGCATCCCGGAAGACGACCCGCGCAACCCGGCGGTTATCGCCGACAATGTCGGCGACAATGTCGGCGACTGCGCCGGCATGGCCGCGGACCTGTTCGAGACCTACGTGGTGACCGTGGTCGCGACCATGGTGCTGGCGTCGATCTTCTTCGTCGGCGACGCCGCTCTGCAGGCGAAGATGATGCTCTATCCGCTCGCCATCGCCGCGGTCTGCATCATCACGTCCGTGATCGGCACCTTCTTCGTGCGCCTGGGCTCGAGCCAGAACATCATGGGCGCGCTCTATAAGGGCTTCATCGCCTCGGCGGTGCTGTCGGCGATCGCCCTTATCCCCGTCACCTGGACGGTGATCGGCTTTGGCCCGGTCGGCGAGACCGGCTACACGGGCATGAGCCTGTTCTGGTGCGGCATCATCGGACTGATTGTCACCGGCCTGCTGATCTGGATTACCGAGTACTACACCTCGACCGAGTACCGCCCGGTCCGCAGCGTCGCCCAATCGTCGAATACCGGCCACGCGACCAACATCATCCAGGGCCTGGCCATCGGCATGGAATCGACGGCGCTGCCGGCCATCATCATCTGCGCCGGCATTATCATTACCTTCAAGCTGGCGGGCCTGTTCGGCATTGCCGTGGCCGTCACCACGATGCTGGCGCTGGCGGGCATGGTCGTGGCGCTGGACGCCTACGGCCCGGTCACCGACAACGCCGGCGGCATCGCCGAGATGGCGGAACTGGAAGATTCGGTCCGCAACACCACGGATGCGCTGGACGCCGTCGGCAACACCACCAAGGCCGTCACCAAGGGCTACGCCATCGGCTCCGCCGGTCTCGGCGCGCTGGTGCTGTTCGGCGCGTTCACGCTCGACCTCGATTACTTCACCAAGAACCCGGAGCAGTTTCCGTACTTCGAAGGCGTCGACGTCGATTTCGCGCTCAGCAATCCGTATGTGGTTGTCGGCCTGATCTTCGGCGGCCTGCTGCCGTTCCTGTTCGGCGCGCTTAGCATGACCGCGGTCGGCCGCGCCGCCGGCGCGGTGGTGGAAGAGGTGCGCCGCCAGTTCCGCGAGGTCGCCGGCATCATGGAAGGCACCGGGAAGCCCGACTACAGCCGGGCGGTCGACCTGCTGACCAAGGCCGCGATCAAGGAGATGATCGTGCCGTCGCTGCTGCCCGTTCTGGCGCCGGTCGTGGTCTACTTCGTGGTGTTGCTGATCGCAGACAAGGGCGCTGCCTTCGCCACCGTCGGCGCCATGCTGCTTGGCGTGATCGCCACCGGGCTCTACGTCGCCATCTCGATGACCGTCGGCGGCGGCGCCTGGGACAACGCCAAGAAGTACATCGAAGACGGCAACCATGGCGGTAAGGGTTCCGAGGCCCACAAGGCGTCGGTGACCGGCGATACCGTCGGCGATCCCTACAAGGACACCGCCGGCCCGGCCGTCAACCCCATGATCAAGATCACCAATATCATGGCGTTGCTGCTGCTGGCCATGCTGGCCCACTAAAAGCGCATTGCGCTCAAAGTAAACGCCCCGCCGGGCAACCGGCGGGGCGTTTCGATTCCGGAGCGCGGAACGACCCGAAGGCCCGGCCTACTGCGGTGTGAACCGGCCGATATTGCCGAATAACTGCTCGAAGAAACCGAGTTCCCGCCCGCGCGTCGGCGTCTTACGGTCGACCGGATTGACGTCCTTGCCGTCTTCCAGCCCGAACCGCCGGACCTCCAGAACCCGTCCGTCCTGGTCGAAATCGATGGCGACGACCCGCTGGTCGAGCACTTCTTCGTCGAAGAAAGCGAACTGCTCCGTCCGCCGCGTGATGTAGTACCAGGTGTCGTTACGTTCCTCGAACGTGCTGATGCTGGACGGCGAGCCCAGGATCTCGGCCACCTGGTCGCGCGTCTGCTGGCCGGGCTGCAACTGGGCCAGCAACTCTTCGTCGGGCACGTAGCCCCGCACGGCCTGCGTCTTGGAGCAACCGGCCGCGACCAGCGCAAATGCCAGGGCCGCGGCTGACACCGTCAGCCGAAATCCGGCACTGCGCGTTGAATTCCGTTTCTTCATGGCGTTTATCGACTGTATCGATCAGGAGCGGTAGAATCCGCAGGCAATTGACCTGACCCACGGCGCAATCTAAGTCATGGCGATGGCCCGGCGCAATCAGGTTCGGCGCGCTGGGTATTAATCATTTCCATCCATTCGTTAGATGCAGTCTATCATGCCGCTTCGCAACCTCTTCAAATCCGACCCGGTGCGCGACGACGCGCACGATCTCTATCTGGCGGCGGTCGAGCAGGCCCGTCAGCCAGGCTTCTACCTGCATGCCGGCGTTCCCGACAGCACCGAAGGCCGCTACGACATGGTGGTGTTGCATGCGTTTCTGGCAATGCAGCGATTGAAAGGCGAGGACGGCCACCCGAAGGCGGTCGCGCAGCATCTCTACAACGTCATGTTCGACGATATGGACCGGTCTTTGAGGGAAATGGGGGTCGGGGATTTCGGCATCGGACATAAGGTGAATCGCCTGTCCAAGGCATTTTTCGGCCGGGTACAGGCCTACGAGACCGCAATCGCCGATGCCGACGACCAGGCCCTGAAGGAGGCGCTTGGCCGCAATCTGTTCGGCACCGTGACGCCGGCGCCCGGGGATCTGGCGGCCATGGCGACCTATGTCAGGCAATCCATAAGCCGGCTCGGCAGCCAGTCGACCGACGAGGTCGTTGGCGGAAAACCGCTGTTCGGCGACGTTCCCCAGGGCCCGCCTGACGGCCGGGCGGCCGACGAACCGGATTGACCGGACCGCGGCAAGCGCCTATGTTGCGCGGCTTATTGCGCCAGGAACTTCTGGACGCAGAGTGTTTTCTTTTAATTTCAGATAGTTACGAGAGAAGGGTGACACAGAACCCGAGCGTTTCCGCCTTGCGCTGCATAGTCGAAGTCGAGCAGTTGGATCCGGACGGCGAATCGTTGTCCATCAGCGCGACGCCGGACGAGCGGCAAATACTGGCCGACCGGCTTGGCCTGGCGTCGTTGGACCGCCTGGATGCCGACGCGAGCCTAAAAAGGCTGGAGGACGGCCAATCCGTTGAATTGGCCGTGCATCTCAGCGCCGATCTGTCGCAAAGCTGCGTGATCACCCTGGACCCGATTGCCCAGCATATTGACGAACGCTTCCGGCTGGTCTACACGCCGCCGGTGGTTCAGGACGCTCAGGCGGACGCGGTAATCGTGGCCATCGATCAGGACGATCCGCCGGAGCCGTTAATCGACGGAAAAATAGATATCGGCGCCGTTGTCGAGGAGCATCTGGTGCTTTCGATCGAGCCGTATCCGAAGAAAAACGGCGCCATCCTCGACGACAAATACCGTAGCGTGGCCGGGGACGGCGACGACCGGCCCGACAACCCCTTCGCCGCATTGTCGGTATTGAAGGAAAAAAGCTGATCCGGCATAAAAACTGTTCTAGAACAGGATGCTGGCAAGCCACTTTAGATTCGAGAGACAAAGCGAATGGCAGTTCCTAGAAAGAAAGTATCGAAATCGCGCCGCAACAACCGCAGAGCGCATGACGCTTTGGCGACCAAGAATTCAATTGAGTGCCCGAATTGTGGCGAATTGAAGCTGGCGCACCATATCTGCGGTGCATGCGGCTACTACAGAGATCGTGAAGTGGTCGAAGTATCCACTGCCATCTAGCCAACCCATGACTCTGGCCCTGGCGCCGTATTCATGAGCGGCGAAATCATCATTGCACTGGACGCCATGGGGGGCGATTCGGCTCCCGCCATGGTCGTCGACGGCATGAGCATCGCCCACGTCCGGTATCCCGACGCCCGGTTTATCCTGTTCGGCGACCAGGGATTGCTCAATCCGCTGCTTGGTCCGGCGGTGGCCGGATATTGCGAGGTACGGCATACCGACAAAGTCGTTTCGGCAGACGACAAACCAAGCCAGGCCCTGCGCAAGGGCGTTCGGACCAGCATGCGGCTTGCCATCGATGCCGTTCGGAACGGCGAGGCCAGCGGCGTCGTTTCGGCCGGAAATACCGGCGCGCTGATGGCCATGTCAAAGTTCTCTCTCAGGACGCTGCCGGGGATTTACCGGCCGGCCATCGCCTCGAATATCCCGACCATGCGCGGCGAAAGCGTCATGCTGGATCTCGGCGCCAATATTCAGTGCGACGAGCAGACCCTGGTGCAGTTCGCCGTGATGGGCGCCGATTTCGCCCGCACCGTGCTTGGCCGGGTGCGCCCCCTGGTTGGGCTTCTGAATGTCGGCGAAGAAGAACTAAAGGGCAACGACACGGTCCGGGGCGCGCACGAGATCCTGCGCCAGATGGGCGGCGCCAGCTTCGACTATCACGGCTTTGTCGAGGGCAACGACATAACCCAGGGAACCGTCGACGTTATCGTGACCGATGGCTTTACCGGCAATGTCGCCCTGAAAACCGCGGAAGGCACCGCGCGACTGATCGGCGAATTCATGCGCAGCGCCTTCCGAAGCTCGTGGATGAGCCGCCTCGGCTACCTTCTGGCGCGCCGCGGTATGACGGCGCTCCGGCAGCGCATGGATATGAGCAACTACAACGGCGGCGTCTTTCTGGGCTTGAACGGCATCGCGGTGAAAAGCCATGGCGGCGCCGACGCCAACGGCTTCGCCAGCGCCATCGGCATCGCCATCGACATGGTCCGCGACAACATGATCGGCAAGATCCGCTCCGATTTCGAAAGCTTCGACACCGACGCGCTTATGCCCCCGAAGGCGGCGGCGGGCGGCTCAGCATGATCCGTTCGGTAATCGCTGGCTGCGGATCCTATCTGCCCGAACGTCGCGTCACCAATGACGAGTTGGCCGAGAAAGTGGACACCAGCGACGAGTGGATCGTCGCGCGAACCGGCATCAGAGAGCGCAGAATAGCCGCCGACGGCGAGAAGACCTCGGACCTGGCCCTGGCCGCCTCGCACGAAGCGCTGCGGGACGCCGGCGCCGGCCCAGGCGATATCGACCTGATCGTCCTGGCGACGGCGACGCCCAATCTGACCTTTCCGGCGACGGCCGCCACAGTCCAGGCGGACCTTGGGATCACCCGAGGCGCCGCGTTCGACATCCAGGCGGTCTGCACCGGTTTCATCTACGCCCTGGCAACGGCCGACAATTTCATCAAGGCCGGACAATCGAAGGCGGCACTGGTCATCGGCGCGGAAACCTTCTCCCGGATCCTGGACTGGGAAGACCGCGGCACCTGTGTGCTGTTCGGCGACGGCGCCGGCGCGGTTGTGCTGACCGCGTCGGAGGGCGAGGGGACCAATGCCGACCGCGGCATCCTGACCTCCCACCTGCACGCCGACGGCCGGCACCACGACCTGCTGTATGTCGACGGCGGCCCCTCCGCGACGCAGTCGACCGGCCATTTGCGGATGTCCGGCCGGGAGGTGTTTCGCCATGCGGTGGTCAACCTCTCAGCCGTTATCGACGAAGCCCTGGAGGCCACCGGCCTGAAGGCGGAGGACATCGACTGGATCGTGCCGCATCAGGCCAACAAGCGGATCCTGGACGGCACGGCGCGCAAGACCGGGATCGACCCGTCCAAGATCATCGTCACGGTCGAGCGGCACGGCAACACCTCCGCCGCCTCCGTCCCCCTGGCGCTGACCGAGGCGGTCCGCGACGGCCGCATCAAACCCGGCGACCTTGTGCTGTTCGAAGCCATGGGCGGCGGCTTTACCTGGGGTTCCGCCATCGCCCGCTGGTGACATCGCGCTCGCCGGCCAGGGCGGCGATTCGTCGGGGGTTCAGCCGTGTCCGCACCCGACGCTCCCACCGGGCAACCGCCCGTTGCCCCACCTCAGGTACAGCATCACTTAAAGACTGATTCCTATCCCTTTGATATTGACGGCTTTCTAGCGGAACTGTAGGCTCTTTGCGTTTTTAAAAAGGGGCGCTGAGGTTAGCTATGAGTGCAAAAACCGTCACACGGGCTCATCTGAGCGAAGCCGTTTATCAAGAAGTTGGGCTATCGCGTAATGAATCCGCGGAACTCGTTGAATCGGTTCTGGACGAAATTGCTTCGAGCTTGATCAAAGGCGACAGCGTAAAGGTCTCCTCTTTCGGCAGTTTCCAGGTTCGCCAGAAAGGCGGCCGGGTCGGCCGAAACCCGAAGACGGGAGAGGAGGTCCCGATCCAGCCGCGGCGCGTGCTGGTGTTCAGGGCAAGTCATGTTCTCAAGGAGCGTATCAACGAGTCCATGGTGGGCTCAGGGCGCAGCATGCCGTCAGCCGGTGGCGTGGGCGAGTAAGCGCTCGTCGAGGACGGATGGGAATCGGATAGGTCCGCGTGGCAAAATCACCGGAAGCATTTCGTACCATCAGTGAAGTGGCCTCGGAGCTTGACGTTCCGCAGCATGTCCTGCGGTTTTGGGAAACCAAGTTCAGCCAGATCAAGCCGCTCAAGCGAGGCGGCGGCCGGCGATACTACCGGCCGGAGGACATCGACCTTCTGCGGCGTATTCGCAGCCTGCTCTATCAGGACGGCTATACCATCAAGGGCGTCCAGAAGGTCCTGCGGGAAAACGGCGCCAAATCGGTCATTGAAGATCACGCCCCCGAGCCGGACACCCCGCGCAGCGCGCCGGCTGCCGGCAGCGGACTGACCGCCAGCCAACGCAATGCCGTCCAGGCGGTGGCCGACGAATTGGCCGAACTGAGCAAGCAACTCCGCGCTATTAAACGCTAACGCGGCAATAGGCGCATTGCGCGCCGGCATCCGCGCCGGTATGGTCCTCCGGAAGTTGCCCGGCCTTGCCGGGACTTTACTTGTCGGAGCGTAGCGCAGCCTGGTAGCGCGCCAGCATGGGGAGCTGGAGGTCGTGGGTTCGAATCCCGCCGCTCCGACCAACTCAATGAAGACGTTTGGGAAGACGTTTAGCGGGAGCCTGTTGTCTCCAGGTCTTCTCTGTTCGACTTGAGAAGTCGGACATAGAATTGCGACACCATGCTATTGAGGACCGATTAGCGCTATGCCGATGGAGCCGCTGGCCCCCGCCCGCCTGTATCATCACGTCGACCCGGACAGCCTGACCTTCGACACGACGGCCGACCTGGAAGAACTGGACAATGCGCTGGGCCAGCCCCGCGCGACCGCGGCCATGTCCTTCGGCATCGGCATGGCGCGCAAGGGCTACAACCTGTTCGTTCTTGGCCAATCGGGCACCGGCCGGCACAGCCTGGTTCGGCGGACGCTGGAGGAAAAGGCGGCCGGCGAGGCGGCGCCCGACGACTGGGTCTATGTCCACAATTTCGCGGTCGCGCATCAGCCTTGCGCGATGCGGCTGCCGCCGGGCCGCGGCCCGGAACTGAGCCACAAGATGGCGGCGGCGATCGAAGACCTTCGGGTCGCCATACCCGCCGTCTTCGAAAGCGAGGAATACCGGACCCGGCGGCAGGTGGTCGACGCCTCGTTCAAGCAACAGCAGGAAAACGCGTTCGACAGCCTGCGCAAACGCGCGGAAGAACAGCACATCGCGCTGATCCAAACGCCGGTCGGCATGGCGTTGGCGCCGATGCGCGACGGCGAAGTCTTAAAGCCGGAACAGTTCAACACGCTGCCGGAGGAAGACCGGCAGCGGATCCAGAACACCATCCGCGACTTGCAGAACGAACTGCAGGAAATCGTGTCCCAGATGCCGCAGTGGGAAAAAGAGCATCGTGAGACGGTACGCGAGCTAAATCGCGAGATGTCGGGATACGCCATCCGCCATGCGATCAGCGAGGTATCCCTGGCGTTTGCCGACTTGGCCGACGTAACCGCGTACCTGCAGACGGTCGCCGACGACCTGATCGAAAACGTGGATGCGTTCCTGCCGCAACCGGAAGCGGCCATGGCGCTGCGCGCGATGTTGCCGCAGAGCCAGAAGGGGGCGGGGTCGGCGGACGGCATCCTGCGCCGTTACATGGTCAACGTCATCGTCGACAACAGTCAGGCAAGCGGCGCGCCCGTGGTGCATGACGACAACCCGGCGCTGGCCTACCTGACGGGGCGGATCGAGCATATCGCCCAGATGGGTGCCCTGGTGACGGATTTCGGGTTGATCAAGCCCGGCTCCCTGCACAAGGCGAACGGCGGCTATTTGATCCTGGATGCCCGCCGCCTGCTGACGCAGCCGTTCTCGTGGGATGCGTTGAAGCGTACGCTCCGGTCCGGCGAGTTGCGTATCCAACCGCCCGAACAGATGTACGGCATGGCCACCACAATTTCGCTGGAGCCGCAGCCGATCCCGCTTGACGTGAAAGTGGTCCTGATCGGCGAGCGCGAGCATTATTACCTGCTGAGCCAGTACGATCCCGATTTCAGCGACCTGTTCAAAGTCGCCGTCGATTTCGAGGAAGCGATAGACCGGGACCCGGGGGCAGTCGCCGACTATGCCCGCCTTGTGGCCGGCGTGGTCCGGCGGGAGAATCTGCGCCCCTGCACCAAGGGCGCCGTCGCGCGAACGATCGAACACGGGTCGCGCCTGGCGGACGACGCCGAAAAGCTCACGCTTAAGATTTCCGATATCGGGAACGTGCTGCGGGAAGCCGACTACTGGGCCGGCACCGACGGCAAGGCGGTGATCGACGCCGACGATATTCAGCGGGCGATCGACGCCGGCGTTCACCGGGTCGACCGGATCCGGGAACGGTCGCATGAGGCAATCGAGCGGGAGATCGTGCTGATAGCCACGGATGGCACGGCGGTCGGCCAGATCAACGGCCTCAGCGTCATCGGGCTGGACGGGTTCCGTTTCGGCCGGCCGTCACGTATTACCGCGCGGGTCCGGCTCGGCGCCGGCCGGGTCATCGATATCGAGCGCGAAGTCGAACTGGGCGGTCCGCTGCACAGCAAGGGCGTGATGATCCTGTCCGCGTTCCTGGGCGCCGCCTTCGCCAGGGACATGCCGCTGTCGCTCTCCGCCAGCCTTGTCTTCGAACAGTCTTACGGCGGGGTCGACGGGGACAGCGCCTCGTCGGCGGAACTGTACGCCCTGCTGTCCGCGCTTGCGGATGCCCCGATCAAGCAGTCCCTGGCCGTGACCGGGTCGGTCAACCAGTACGGCGAGGTCCAGGCGATCGGCGGCGTGAACGAAAAGATCGAAGGCTTCTTCGATATCTGCAAGTCGCGTGGGCTGACCGGCGAGCAGGGCGTCTTGATTCCGCAGGCCAATACGAAACATCTCATGTTGCGGTCGGATGTCGTCGACGCCGCGGCAGAGGGCCGGTTCCGGATCTATCCGGTCGAGCGGATCGAACAGGGGATCGAACTGCTGACGGGAGTTCCGGCCGGCCGGAGAGACGAAGCCGGCGCGTTCCCGGACGACAGTTTGTATCGGCGGGTGGAGAACCGCCTGGCCGAACTGGCCGAGGCCCGGCGCAAATTCGGCGCCAGGGAAGACGGAGGTAAACCGGCATGAACGAGGCGACGACGACCGACCCGTTCCAGCGCATTCTGGTCGGTGTGGACGCATCGGCCGGCAGTCTTTCGGCGCTGGAGGCGGCAGCCGGCCTGGCGGCCGAGCTGCACAGCGAACTCATCGGGCTGTTCGTCGAAGACGACGATCTGCTGAGCCTCGCCGGCCTGCCGTTTTCCCAGGAAGTCACGCTGACCGGCTCGGTCAGGTCCCTGGACCCCGCCCAGATCGAACAGGAGATGAAACACCGCGCCACCGCGGCCCGGCGCGCCTTGCAGAGGGTAGCGGAACAGCGCCGGCTGCGTTGGAACTTCCAGGTCGTGCGCGGCAGGGTTACGCGGGAATTGTCGGCCGCCGCCGACCGCATGGACCTGCTCTGCGTCGGGCCCTGCGCCCGGCCAGCAACCCGGCGGGGCAGCCGCGGAGAGACGGCGCGGCTGGTGTCGCAGGCGAGGGGCGCGGTTCTCTATCTGGAGCGGCACGCCGAGGCGCGCAGCAAGCCGGTCATGGCTTTGTTGAACGGCGGTGCCTACGACCGGGACGCGGCCGAGATCTGCAACCGCGTCGCGGGCGCGCGTGGCGGCGACGTCGTCCTGGTCATCCGAGCCGAGGATGAAAAGCAAGCCGGCCAAATCCTCGACATGGCGCGGCAGAGGCTCGGCAGCGTGCGCAGCGTCAAAGTCAGCACCGTTGTTCCGCCGGACCGGCAAGCTATCTTGAGGCTGGTCAGGTCGGCCGAGACCGGCCTGCTGGTCACGGCCGCCGATGCCGATCTGGCCACGGAAGAAGGCCTCGGCGCCGTTATCGAGGCCGCAGACTGCCCCGTCCTGGTTCTGGGAAGCCGCGAGTGACATGACCGCCGACCTGATCGACACGACCGAGCGTTACGCCGGGCCCAGCACGCTCAGCCATCGCCGCCAGATCGGTGTCTGGCTGCTCTGCGTCGCCCTTCTAGTGTTCTGCATGGTCGCGATCGGCGGCTACACCCGGCTGACTAATTCAGGGCTCTCCATGGTCGAGTGGCGTCCGGCCACGGGCTGGCTGCCGCCGCTGACGGAGACCGCCTGGCAGCAGGCGTTCGACGACTACCGGCAGTTCCCGGAATACCAGAAGATCAACCGCGGCATGAGCCTGGCCGAGTTCCAGTCGATCTATCTGGTCGAATACGCGCACCGGCTGTTCGGGCGCGGGCTTGGCCTGGCGTTCGGCCTGCCGTTCCTGTTCTTCCTGCTCACCCGCCGGCTGGACCGACCGCTGACGATCCGGCTGACACTGCTGTTGTTGCTCGGAGCCGGGCAGGGGGCGCTCGGCTGGTTCATGGTCAAGAGCGGGCTGGTCGACCGGCCGGACGTGAGCCACTACCGGCTGACGGCACATCTGGGATTGGCCGTGCTCATCTTCGGACTGCTGCTCTGGACCGCCTTTCAACTGCTGGCAAAGCCGCAACCGGTGGCCGGGCGCGGCCTGCGCCGATGGGCCTGGATCTTCGCCGCCCTGGTGTTCCTGCAGATCCTGGCCGGTGGCCTGGTCGCCGGCCTCAATGCCGGGCTCGCCTATAACAGCTTCCCGACCATGAACGGCCAGTGGGTGCCGGACGGCGTTCTGGCGATGCAGCCGGTCTGGCTGAACGTCTTCGAGAATGCCACGACGGTGCAGTTCAACCACCGCCTGATCGCGTATCTGCTGATCGCCGTCGCCGCCTTCCTCTGGTGGCAGGTGCAACGGGCGTCGCCCGGCAGAGCGGCGCAGGGCGCGCTCTACCTGCTGCTGGCGGCGCTCGCGGCGCAGGTGGTTCTGGGCATCGCCACCCTGCTGGCGATGGTGCCGGTGTCGCTTGGGGTGATCCATCAGGTCGGCGCGCTGGTGGTGTTTGCAGCCGCGCTGCATTTCGTCTATCGCTTGGCGGCAGCCCGGCCTTAAAAAGGAGGCCAGCATGTCCGCTCACTTCGTCTACGTCACCGCCGGAAGCGAGGAGGAGGCAAGGCGCATCGCCGCCGCCACGGTGCAGGAACGGCTCGCCGCCTGCGCCAATATGTTCCCCGGCATGCGGTCGATCTACCGTTGGGAGGGCAAGGTCGCCGAGGACGACGAGGTGGTGCTGATCCTGAAGACCCGCGCGGCCCAGTTGGACCCGCTGATGGAACGCATCCGCGCCCTGCATTCCTACGACTGCCCTTGCATCGTCGCCTGGCCGATCGCTGCTGGAAACCCACCCTTCCTGCACTGGATCGAGCAGGAGACGGCGGGTTCGGGGCCCCGGCCGATAGAGGTCTGACCGCAACATCGGCGGTTAGCCGCTCTGCACAGAGTGCAATACTCATCCGTCGGGCGCTGTGGTAGCGTCCCGGCCATGTCGCGACATTCCGGTACCATCACGATCGGGCTCGCCTCGATAGCCCACACCTACGCCCACCTGTTCATTTTGCTATACGCCACCGTGGTGCTGGCGCTGGAGCAGGAATGGGGCCTCGGCTACGACTACCTGTTCGCCCTGTCGATCCCGGCGACGGTGATGTTCGGCCTGGGCGCGCTGCCGTCCGGCTGGCTTGGCGACCGCTGGAGCGCGTCGGGCATGATGGCGATCTTCTTCTTCGGCACCGGCGGCGCCTCGATCCTCACGGGGTTCGCGACCGGTCCGGTCGGCATCGCCGCTGGCCTCACGCTGTTGGGCGCCTTCGCCTCGATCTACCATCCGGTCGGCATCCCGTGGCTGGTCAAGAACGCCGTCAACCGGGGCCGCGCGCTTGGCATCAACGGGGTGTTCGGCTCGTTCGGTACCGCGGGCGCGGCGATCGTCGCCGGCGCTCTGATCGACCTCTACGGCTGGCGCTACGCCTTCATCGTACCGGGCATCGTCGCCATCGCGACCGGCTGCGTCTTCGTCTATTGCATCGCGCGCGGCCTGATCCACGAAGCGGACGGCGACCGGGCGCCGCAGCCCGAACAAAGCCGCGGCGACATGAAGCGGGCCTTCGCCGCGCTGGCCGTCACGGTGGTCTGCACCGGCCTGATCTATCAGAGCACGTCGTTCGCCCTGCCCAAGATCTTCGAAGAGCGGCTGTCCGGCCTGTTCGACGGCGGCTTTGCCGGCATCGCCGGGCTGGTCACCCTCTGCTACCTGATCGCCGGCCTGACGCAGTTGATCGGCGGCGAGCTGGCGGACCGTTACCGGCTGAAGACCGTCTACATGAGCTGCATGGCCTTGCAGATTCCGGTGATCGCGGTCGCGCTGACGCTCTACAACATGGCCCTGGTGCCGGTGGCCGGCCTGATGATCGCGATGAACGTCGCCAGCCAGCCGGCGGAGAATTCCCTGATGGCGCGCTACACGCCGCTCGCCTGGCGAAGCCGCGCCTTCGGCGCCAAATTCGTGCTGACGTTGGGCGTGAGCTCGTTGGGCGTCGCGCTGATCCCGATCATCTATGCCTTTACCGGCAGCCTTACCGGCTTGTTCTTCGCCTTGATGGGCTTCGCGGCGACCGGCACGCTGGCCGCATTGGCACTGCCCGGAGAGCGCCCGGCGACGGCCGCCGCGGCGATGGAAGCCGCCGAGTAGGCCTCAGAGCTTGGCCAGGGCCTGATCCAGGTCGGCGATCACGTCGTCGACCGTCTCGATCCCGACCGACAGGCGAATGACGTCCGGCCCCGCGCCGGCTGCGGTCGCCTGCTCCTCGCTCAATTGCCGGTGGGTGGTCGACGCCGGGTGCAGGATCAGGCTCCGCGTATCGCCGATATTGGCGAGGTGGGACAGGATCTCGACACCCTCGACCAGCTTGATCCCGGCGTCGAACCCACCTTTCACGCCAAACGTAAAGACCGCGCCGGCGCCTTTCGGCAGGTATTTCTTCGCGAGGTCGTGGTAGCGGTCGTTCGGCAGGCCGGGATAGGAGACCCAGGCGACCTTGTCGTGGCCTTCCAGAAACTCCGCCACCGCCTGGGCATTCTTGCAATGCCGCTCCATCCTGAGCGGCAGCGTCTCGATGCCAGTGATCAGCATGAAGGCGTTGAACGGCGACATCGCCGGGCCCAGGTCGCGCAGCGCAACCGCGCGACCATAGGTGGTGAAACCGAACCGGCCAAAGGTCTCGTAGAAGGTGAGGCCGTGATAGGCCGGGCAGGGCTTGGCCAAGCTCGGGAACTTGTCGTTCTGGGCCCAGTCGAAATCGCCTGACTCGACGATCAGCCCGCCGAGTGAGTTGCCGTGGCCGCCGAGGAACTTGGTCGCCGAATGGACGACGATATCGGCACCCCATTCCAGCACCGAGCAGAGGTAAGGCGTCGCCAGGGTGTTGTCTACGATCAGGGGGATGCCGGCTTCGTGGGCGATGGCCGCGACCGCCTCGATGTCGCAGACCACGCCGCCGGGATTGGCCAGGCTCTCGATGAAGATCGCCTTGGTCTTCGGCGTCAAAGCCAAGCGGAAGTTCTCCGGCTCGTCCGGATCGACGAAGTGGGCGTTCCAGCCCATCTTCTTGAAGCTGACGCCGAACTGGGTGATCGAGCCGCCGTAGAGTTTATTCGAGGCGATGAAGTCGTCGCCCGGCTCCAGCAGCGTGAAGAAGATCATCAATTGCGCCGCGTGGCCGGACGCGACGGCCAGCCCGGCGGCGCCGTCCTCCAAAGCCGCGATGCGTTCCTCCAGCACCGCCGTCGTCGGGTTGGTCAGCCGCGAATAGATGTTGCCGAAGGTCTGCAGATTGAACAAAGAAGCCGCGTGGTCGACGTCGTCGAACACGAACGACGTTGTCTGGTAGATCGGCGTCGCCCGCGCGCCCGTCGTCTCGTCCGGCGAGGCGCCGGCGTGAATGGCGATGGTCTCGAAACCCGGCTTGTCGATGCTCATGCCGTCACACCCGCTTCTTGCGTTTGCTTGAAATCACCCGTGTGTTGACGCCCATCCAGCCGATCTCGCCCGACATCCGGCCGTATTCGATCTTTGGGCAGCGGTCCATCACCACCCGGATCCCCGCATCCTCGGCCCGCGCCGCTGCTTCGTCATGCCGGACGCCAAGCTGCAGCCACAGCACCTTGGCGCCGATCTCGACCGCTTCGTCGGCGATCGGCGGGATCGCGTCCGAATTGCGGAAGCAGTCGACCATGTCGACCGGATGCGGGATCTCCTTCAGGCCGGCATAGACGGTCTCGCCCAGGATCTCGTTGCCCGCCTCGCGCGGGTTGACCGGAATCACCCGGTAGCCCTTCGCCTGCAGGTACTTCATGGCAAAGAAGCTCGGCCGGTTCCAGTTGGCGCTGGCGCCGACCATGGCAATAGTCTTCACGTCGCGCAGGATGTCCCGGATATAGCTGTCCGGATAGGTCTCGTGGTTCATGCGACAGGGTTCCAAACGTGAAAGATCAACGGCCTTCCCAGACCGGATCGCGTTTCTCGATAAAGGCGTCGATGCCCTCTTCGGCATCGCGGGCAGCGAGGTTCCTAATCATG
>JANQEE010000048.1 GCA_028278525.1 Minwuiaceae bacterium
CGCGACGCTTTTTGGGCGCCTAGCCGGGCCCCTCCCCCGTCCCAACCACCCGTACAGGGTACCCTCATGGGTGGTTGGGACGGGGGAGCGGGCCGGCTCGGCATTCTTGAACAGACCCTTAAGGCTCGGCGGACTCGTTATCGGCAATGGCTTCCCGATCGACCCGGTCGTTCATAAACGGCTGCAGCTTGTCGAGAAGGCTGAAGAGCATGTCCGCCTCCTCGCTGCTCAACGCCGCGAGCACGAGGTCGTTTCGCGCCAGCGCGACGGCCAGAACCTCGTCGTGCAACGCCCGCCCCTGGTCGGTCAGGCTGAGCAGGACGTTCCGCTGATCCGCCCGATCGGCGCCGGACGCGATCAGCCCCCGTTCGACAAGCTGCTTCACCAATCTGCTTAGCTGGCCTTTATCCACCAGCAGCGCGCGGGCAATGGCGCCGAACCGAACGGGCTGCAAGGCGGAGACCAGGCCGAGGACGCGCCATTCGAGGATCCGCAGCCCGAAATCGCCATGCAGCCAGCTATGGCCCATCCGATCGTTGGCCGCGGCAAGCATGGCGATGCGGAAGGTCAACAGGTCCCGGATGTCATCGACGGCCGGATGACGGGTGGACCGACGATCCTCCGCGATGGCGGATCGGTCCTGCATGATCCCTCCCTTGTTAATGACCTGCGGTCATATTCGTTGCTTTTATCAACGATATGATGGAGGCTATTGTTGTCATAGTCAACAAACCTACCCGTGCATGCACGGTTCCGGATCGACGGGGAGAAATGGCGGCCCAGAAAAACATCCTCTGGATCATGTGCGACCAGCTGCGCTTCGACTACTTAAGCTGCGCCGGCCATCCGCATCTGGAGACACCGAACATCGACCGTCTGGCAGCGCGCGGCGTGCGGTTCAGCCGGGCCTACGCGCAATCGCCGATCTGCGGCCCATCGCGCATGAGCTTCTACACCGGGCGCTACGTGCATTCGCACGGGTCGAGTTGGAACAAGTTCCCGTTGCGCGCCGGGGAGCCGACGCTGGGCGATCATTTGAGGGAAATCGGCGTTCGCAACGTGCTGGTCGGCAAGACCCATATGAAAGCGGACGTGGCGGGTATGCAGCGGCTTGGGATCGACCCGGATTCCGACATCGGTATCCGCGTGGCCCAGTGCGGCTTCGAGCCCTACGAACGCGACGACGGGCTGCACCCGCCGGGGCCCTACGACCCCGACCCGGCCTACGAGACGTATCTGCGGGCCCAAGGCTACGACGGCGACAATCCCTGGGAGGAATGGGCCAATTCCGCCGAGGGCGGAGACGGCAACCGCCTGTCCGGCTGGCTGCTGGAACATGCCGACAAGCCGGCGCGGGTGGCCAAGGAGCATTCCGAAACCGCTTATATGACCGACCGGGCCATGGCGTTTATCCGCGAAACGAAAGGCGACGGACGGCCGTGGTGCCTGCACCTGTCCTACATCAAGCCGCACTGGCCCTATATCGCGCCGGCGCCGTACCACGCGTTGTACGGCCGCGAGCATGTGCTGCCCGCAGTTCGCGACGAGGCGGAACGGCAGAACCCGCATCCTATCTACGCATCCTATCTGAACGAACGCTTCAGCCTGGTCTTCGCGCGGCAGGGCGTTAGGGAGCGGGTGATCCCGACCTATATGGGCCTGATCAAACAGATCGACGACGAGCTGGGCCGGCTGTTCGCCTTCCTGGACGAGCAGGGCTTGAGCGAGCGGACCATGATCGTCTTCACCTCCGACCACGGCGATTATCTGGGCGACCACTGGCTGGGCGAGAAGGAACTGTTCCACGAGCCGTCGGTCAAAATACCGCTGATCGTCTGCGACCCGTCGCCCGAGGCGGACGCGACCAGAGGCACGGTTTCGGACGACCTGGTGGAAGCGATCGACCTGGCGCCGACCTTTCTGGATTTCCTGGGCGGCGCGGCGAAGCCGCATGTGCTGGAAGGCATCTCGTTGCTGCCGCGGCTGCGGCAGACCGGCAATGCGAAAGGCCGCGACTTTGTCGTCAGCGAATACGACTACGCCATGCGGCGCGCCCGCACCGACCTGAACGTGCCGATTTCCGCCGCCCGCCTGACGATGATCTTCGACGGGCGCTGGAAATACATCCACGCCGAAGGGTTCCGGCCGATGTTCTTCGACCTGGAAACCGATCGGAACGAACTGAAGGACCTGGGCGACGATCCGGCCTTCGCGGCGGAACGGGCCCGGCTGCACGAGGCCCTGTTCGCCTGGACCCGGCAGCGGCGCAACCGCATCACCATCTCCGACGAGGAGATCGCCGACCGCGCCGGACGGGAAATCAGGGTCGATATCCGCATCGGCTATTGGGACGAGGACGAAGTCCAGGAAGCGCGCGAGCGCGGCACCGGCGTGCCGCCGGTTTCTTAGTGTAGTGTCGCCAAGCCGGCCCACTCCCCCGCGCCGCTTGCGGCCACTTCGATAAGGCGCTATACAGCCTGCCGCACCGGCGCGGAGCCGCCGGGCGTCATCCAGTCGGGGAGTAGCTCAGCCTGGTAGAGCACCACGTTCGGGACGTGGGGGCCGGAGGTTCGAATCCTCTCTCCCCGACCAATTGAAGACCCGCCGCGCCGTTGGCGGGTTTTTTATTGGGCGGTGCGGGTGGCCATGCTTCGAGACGCCGCCTCCGGCGGCTCCTCAGCATGAGGTCGGTGCGTTGTTGACACAACGCCCTCACCCTGAGGAGCGTTCGGAGAACGCGTCTCGAAGGGTCGTCAGTAGCCCAGGTTACCCGTGGCCTTGACCCAGCGGCCGTCCTTGACGATCGAGAGATAGGCCTGGTCGCTGCCCTGGTGCTTGTCCGGGGCGAAGCTCTGGATCGGGCCGCCGAACTTGTCACGGTAGCCCTTGATGCTTTCCAGACCCTCAACCAGGCTGTCGACGGTCAGGTCCCTACCCGCGCGGTCGAGACCCAGCACGGTGATGTCGGCGAGGATGTAGCCGAGCATCGCGGCCTGGTTCGGGCCGTCGCCGAACTGCTCTTTGTAGTCTGCATACCACTGACGCAGCGTCGCCAGCTCGGCGTCTTCGTAGGGCATCTCGAACCAGGTCATGGCGTAGAAGCCTTCCGTCACGCCGCCCTTGGCGCCGGCAACGATGGCGTCGAAGGTCGCGATCGAACCGAGGAAGGTCACGTCCCAGCCCATCTTCTTGGCGGTCGCCATCGGCAGGATGGTGTCGCGGATGATGGTGCCCATGGCGATCAGGTCGCAACCGGCCTGTTGGTGCTTCAGCATGGCGGCGCTGAAATCGGTGTCCGTCGGCTTATGCGCGGTCTCCGAGACGAGCTTCATGCCCATCGCCTTGACCTGGTCGACCACGCCGAAATGGATCTCGCGGCCGAAGTCGCTGTCCTGATACATGGAGCAGACGTTCTGCTTGCCCTTTTGATTGACGAAATGAGCAACGCCAGCGCGGATCTGCGCATAGTAGGTCGACCCGCCGGCGAATTTCAGCCGGTGGAACGGCTCCGCCATCTGGCGGGCGGCGGAGAACGGGAACAGGTTCGGCACGTTGGCCGAGAACTGGCGTTTGAACACGGCGTTGTTCATCGGCGTGCCGAGGCCGGCCAGCATGGCGAAAATCTTGTCGCGGTTGAGCAGCTTGTTCACCGCCTGCACCGCGCGCGGCACCTGGTACTGGTTGTCCTCGACCACGAAGCGGAGCTTGCGGCCGTGAATGCCGCCTTCCCGGTTCACCTCTTCGAAACGCATGCGGATGCCGTTGATCGAGCCGACGCCCCAGGGCGCGACAGGGCCGCTCAACGCCGTGTGCGTGCCGATGATGATCTCGCTGTTCGTAACGCCCTGCTGCGCCGCCGACACGGAGGCCGACAGGCCTGCAACCGCAATGCCGGCAGATAACAAAGCGATCGAATGTCGTAACGCTATCTTGGACTTCGCCATGATTTTCCTCCCAAAAACGATGCGGTTCGTACGCCCTCCCGACGCTTGCCGCACCTCCCGGTGGAAAGTCTAGCGCGATTATCGTTCAAACAAAAAGCCCGGCGCTTTCGCGCCGGGCTTATCGTGTTTGGCGTTGAAACGGCCGTTAGTAGCCGAGCGCGCCGGTTACCTTGATCCAACGGCCGTCCTTGACCTGCGCCAGGAACGCCTCGTTGCTGCCTTTGCGGATGTCGGGGCCGAAGCTCATCGACGGGCCGCCGAAGATGTCGCGATAGCCGCGGATACTCTCCAGGCCTTCGATCAGCGTGTCGGTCGTGAGGTCCCGGCCGGCCCGGTCCAGCGCCATCACGGTAAGATCGCCGGCGACGTAACCGATGACCGACGCCTGGTTCGGATCGGCGCCGAACTTCTCCTTGTACGAGGCGATCCAGGCCCGGGTGGTCGGGATCTCGGAATCCTCATACGGCATCTGCAGGTAGGTCATGGCGTACAGGCCTTCGGTCGCCCCGCCCTTGGCGCTGGCGACGATGGCGTCGTAGCTGGCGATCGAGGTCAGGAACTCGACGTCGTTCCAGCCCATCTTGCGGGCGGTCGCCATCGGCAGGATCACGTCGCGGATGATGGTGCCCATGGTGATCAGGTCGCAACCGGCGTCGCGGTGCTTGGCCATCACGGCGGTGAAGTCCGTGTCCGTCGGCTTATGGGCCGTCTCGGAGACGATCTCAATACCCATGGCCTTCATCTGGTCGACCACGCCCGACTGCACATCACGGCCGAAATCGCTGTCCTGATACATCGAGCAGATGCGTTTCTTGCCCTTCTGCTCGACGAAGTACTTCACGCCGGACCGCATCTGATCGTAGTAGGTGGCGTTGGCGGCGAACTTCAGGCGGTGGAACGGCTCCGACATCGGCCGGGCCGAGCTGAACGGGAACAGGTTCGGCACATTTGCGGCGAGCTGACGCTTCATCACGGCGTTGTTCATCGGCGTACCGAGACCGGCCAGCATCAGGAAGATCTTGTCGCGGTTCAGCAGTTTGTTGACCGCCTGCACCGCGCGCGGCACCTGGTACTGATTGTCCTCGACCACGAAGCGAATCTTGCGGCCGTGGATGCCGCCGGCGTCGTTGACCTCGTCGAAGCGCATCCGGATGCCGTTGGTGGCGCCGACGCCCCAAGGCGCAACCGGTCCGCTCAAGGTGGAATGCTGCCCGATGATAATCTCGCTATCGGTGACGCCGCGCTGCGCCGCCTGGGCGCCGCCGACGACCGCCACCGCCGCGACGCCCGTCAATAACGTGGTAATCGTACGCTTTAGCATGGTCTTCCTCTCGATGATGTTTATCCGTCAGCGCCTTGAAACGCGGCGCCGGGAGCCAAACCGTTTGGCACCTTCTAATTCCCCCGGACTGATTCCCCTCAGGCCGACTGATACATGCCCTCTATCATGTCCTTGTATTTCTCGTTCACGAACTTGCGCTTCAGCTTCATGGTCGGCGTCAGCTCGTCGTCTTCGGGATCGAGCTGGTGCTCAAGCAGGCGAAACATCTTGATCGATTCGACGCGCGCGAACTTCTTATTGACCCGCTCGACCTCCTGACCGATCAGATCGACCACTTCCGACGCCCGGGCCAGGCTGGTGAAGTTGGTGAACGGCACGTCGTGATCCTGGGCGAACTTTTCGACATTTTCATGGTCGATCATGATCAGGCAGGTCAGGAACTTGCGCTTGTCGCCGATCACCACCGCATCGGAAATGTAGGGCGAGAACTTCAATTCGTTCTCGATCTCGCTCGGCGTGATGTTCTTGCCGCCTGCGGTGATGATGATGTCCTTCATGCGGTCGGTGATCTTGACGAAGCCCTGGTTGTCGATCAGCCCGACGTCGCCGGTATGCAGCCAGCCGTCGCGGATGGTTTCCGCCGTCTTTTCCGGCTGATTGAAGTAACCCATGAAGACGTGGTCGCCGCGCAACAGGATCTCCCCTTCCGGCGAAATCTTGACCTCGCCGTAGGGCACGGGACGGCCGACAGTGCCCGGCTTGATCTCCTCCGGCGTCATCGACGTGGCGAGGCCGGTATTCTCGGTCTGCCCATAGACCTCCAGCATGTCGATGCCGAGCGCCAGATACCAGCGGATCAGGTCGGGCGAGATCGGCGCCGCGCCGGTGCCGACCCAGCGGCAACGGTCGATGCCCATCATCTTGCGGATGTTCCTGAGCACCAGCCAGTAGCCGAGTTGGAACTGCGCCCGCAGCAGGGCGGGCACCGGTTCGCCGGCCAGGCGCTTGTCGGCGATCTTGTAGCCGACGCCGATCGCCTTCTCGTAGGCCCAGCGCTGCAACGGGGTCGCATCCGACAGCGCGATGCGCACACCCGAATAGAGTTTCTCCCAGACACGGGGCACGGCGAAGAACAGGGTCGGCTGCACCTCGCGCGCGTTTTCCGGCACCGTCTCCGGATTCTCGACGAAATTCATGATGACGCCGGAATACATGGAGAAGTAGGCGAAGCCGCGCTCCGCCACGTGGCAGAGCGGCAGGAACGCCATCCGCTCGTCATCCTGATGATGATCGAGCAGGCGCGAGCCGTTGACCGCCTGGAACACCAGGTTGTGGTGGCTGATCATGGCGCCCTTCGGCGGACCGGTGGTGCCGGAGGTGTAGACCAGGATCGCCAGGTCGTCCGGCTTGGCGATATTGATCGATTCTTCCCAGTCGCCGGGATGCTCGCGGTCGTAGGCGGCGCCGATTTCGCGGAACTTGTCGAAGCTCATCGCCATCGGATCGGAGAAGTCGCGCAGACCCTCCATATCGAAGATCACGACATGCTTGAGCGTCGGGCAGGACTCGCGGACCTCGAGCACCTTGTCGAGCTGCTCCTCGTCCTCGACGAAGATCACCTTGGCGCCCGAATCGTTGACGAGATACTGCACCTGGGCCGCCGCGTCGGTCGGATAAATGCCGGCGCAAACGCCGCCGACGCCGAGCACGCCGAGGTCGGCGTAGACCCATTCGGGAATCGTGTTGGATAACACGCAGGCCACGTCGCCCTGCTGGAAACCGGTCGACTTCAGCGCCATGCCGACCTGGCGCGCGATGTCGCCGAACTCCCGCCAGGTGACTTCCTGCCAGATGCCGTAGTCTTTCTCCCGAAGGGCCACCTTGTCGGCGAACTTGACGACGCGGGACCAGAACATCTGCGGGATCGTGCCGCCGGCTTCCGGATCCTCGTAGATCTGGAGATTGGCGCCCGAATCGGTCGTCAGGTTCTTGCGCTGTACTTGCACGTTCATCCCGTCCCCTCCCTATGGCCGGATCGTACGCCTATCGCCAGAGCTTCTTCTTCTTCCAGCGGCGTTTGCCCCGCGCCCCCTCATCTTTTACGCCCAGGTAGAATTCCTGGATGTCCTCTTTCTCCATCAGTCGGGCGCAGGAATCCTCCATAACGATGCGCCCGACTTCAAGCACATAGCCATGATGGGCCGTTTTCAGCGCCATGTTGGCGTTCTGCTCGACCAGCAGCATGGTCATGCCCTGTTCTTCGTTCAACCGGCGAATAATACCGAAAATCTCCCCGACCAGGCGAGGCGAGAGGCCGAGCGACGGCTCGTCCAGCAGCATCATGCGCGGCCGGGACATCAGGGCGCGGCTGATCGCCAGCATCTGCTGTTCGCCGCCGGACAGGTTGCCGGCGCGCTGATCGGCCCGCTCCTTCAGGACCGGGAAATAGCCGAAGACAAGCTCCAGGTCGTCGTCGACGCCGGACCGGTCGGTTCGGGTGAAGGCGCCCATCATCAGGTTCTCGCGCACCGAGAGGAACGGGAACACCTCGCGGCCCTCGGGCACGTGGGCGATGCCCTGGCGCATCACCCAGTCCGGGTCGCGCTTCTGAATCTCCCTGCCTTCGAAGGTAACCGAGCCCTTTTGCGGGTCCATGACGCCGGAAATGGTCTTCAGGATCGTGGTCTTGCCGGCGCCGTTGGCGCCGAGCACGGTGACCATCTGGCCTTCCTCGACCTCCAGGCTGACGCCGCGGATGGCCATGATCGGCCCGTAGTAGGTTTCGATATTGCTGACCTTGAGGATGGTTTCCGCCATGGTCAGCCTCCCAGATAGGCGCGGACGACTTCCGCGTTCTCCTGCACCTCGCGCGGCGCGCCTTCCGCCAGGACACGGCCGTAATTCAGCGCCAGCACCCGGTCGGAGACCTGCGAGACCAGGCTCATGTCGTGCTCCACCATCAGGACGGTGATTCCGAGGTCGTTTTTGATGTCCTCGATCCAGAACGCCATGTCCTGGGTTTCCTCGACGTTGAGGCCGGAGGACGGCTCGTCGAGCAGCAGAAGCGTCGGCTCGATACAGAGCGCGCGGCCGAGTTCGACCACCTTGCGCACGCCGTAGGGCAGGTTGGCGATCATCTGGTCGCGGTAGACGGCGAGATCGAGGAAATCGATCACTTCCTCGACCTTCTCGCGGTGCTCCAGCTCGAGCCGTTTGGTCGACGGCAGGAACAGGATTTCGGACAGCAGGTTCGACTTGCGGTGACAATGCCGGCCGATCAGCAGGTTGTGCAGCACCGAGGCATGTTCGAACAGTTCGATGTTCTGGAAGGTGCGCGCGATACCGAGCGAGGCGACCTTATGCGCCGGCACCTGGGTGATGTCCTGGTCCTGGAACACCAGCCGGCCCATGGTCGGTTCGTAGATCCGGCTGACCAGATTGAAGATCGTGGTCTTGCCGGCGCCGTTCGGGCCGATGATCGTGAAGATCTCGCCCTTCTCGATGGTGAAATTGACGTTGTCGACGGCCTTGATGCCGCCGAAATGGATGGAAAGGCCGTCCGCCTGGAAAAACGTCACCGGAGCCGCTCCGTCTTCAGGTAGGCCTTCTGGCGTTTGAACGTGGCTTTCTTGTAGAGCGGGAACAGGTCGAAATAGAGCTTCACCTTACGCCAGCGCCCGTAGATGCCGAACGGTTCGAAAATGATGAACAGCACCAGGATGACGCCGAACAGGCCCGGTTCCAGACCCGGTATCTGGCTGACCGCCGGCGGCAGATAGTCGCGGGCGATGGCGATCAACTGCGGCAGCGCGCCGACGAAGATCGCACCGTAAATCGCCCCGTGCAGCGAACCGACACCGCCGACCACCACCAGCAACAGCAGTTGGATCGACAGCAGGATGGCGAAGGAATCCGGCGCCAGATGCTGGACGAAATGGCCGAACAGGGCGCCGGCCAGGCCCGTGATACCGGCGCTGACGGCGAAGGCAATGGTCTTGGTCCAGGCCAGATTGACGCCCATGCTCTGCGCCGAGACTTCCGAGTCGCGGACGGCGACCATGGCGCGGCCGGTCGGCGAGCGCAGCAGGTTGGCCGACCCCCACAACACCAGAACCAGCACGACCAGCGCGATGTAGTAGAGCTGCCAGGGTTCCCACAATTCGTAGCCGAACAGGTCCGGCGCATCCACCGGCAGGCCGTCGAAGCCGCCGGTGACCGAGGACCAGTGCGAAAACACCTTCTCGACGATGATCGAGAACGCGAGGGTGGCGATGGCCAGATAAAGGCCGGTCATGCGCAGCGTCGGCACGCCGATCGCGATGCCGGCCAGCGCGGCGACGATGCCGGATAGCGGGAATGTGATCAGGAACGGCCAGCCCTGCCCCAGGAAATAGGCGTTGGTATAGGCGCCGATCCCCAGAAAGGCGGCGTGCCCGAGACTGACCAGGCCGGTATAGCCGACCAGCAGCATCAGGCCGACGCCGGCGATGGCGTAGATCAACACCAGGGTGAGCTCGCCGATATAGAACAGGTCAAGCACCAGGGGCGCCAGCACCATGAGCACCAGCAACAGCCCGTACCAGAACCAGTCGCCGCCGTGCCGCGCGATGTTGAGGTCCTGCTCGTAGCGGGTCTTGAAGATGAAACGCATCGGCTAGACCTTCTTCTGGGCCATTTGTCCGAACAGGCCGGACGGTTTCAACACGAGGACCAACAGCAGGACCAGATAGGCGCTGGTTTCCTGGAAGCCGGCGGGCAGATAACGCCCAGCGAACTGTTCGACCAGGCCGATCAGGATGCCGCCGACCAGGGCGCCTGGAATGCTGCCGAACCCGCCGAGCACGGCCGCGGCGAAGGCCTTGATGCCGAAGAAGCCCATGGTGCCCGGGTCGATCAGGGTGAGCGGCGAGAGCAATACGCCGGCGACGGCGGCGACGCCGGCGCTGATCGCCCAGATCAGCGAGAACACCCGTTTCACCGGAATGCCCATATAATAGGCGGCGAGCTGATTCTGCGACGAGGCCTGCATGGCGACGCCCAGCCGGGTGCGGGTGAAAAACAGATAGAGCACCAGGCAGAGCAAAGCGGTGCCGATGATGATGGCGAGGTTTTCCTGGGCGATGACGACCGGCCCGAACGACGAAACCTTGCCGGTGAACGGCGTGTAGAAGGCCGAGGGGTCGTGGCCCCAGATGGCGCCGGCGACGGTGCGGAAGATGAAGCCAAGGCCGATCGTCAACATGACGATGGCGAATTGCGGCTGGCCGATCACGGGCCGTAGCAACAGCGCTTCGAGCGCATAACCGAACACCGCCATGATCAGGATCGCGCCGAACAGGCCGACCCAGTAGTTGAAGCCGAGCAGCGCGATGATGGAAAAGGCGGCGAAGGCGCCCAGCATCATGATGTCGCCCTGGGCAAAGTTGACCGCTTCCGTCGCTTTGTAGATCAAGACGAAACCGAGCGCGATCATGCCGTAGATACAGCCCACGGCGATGCCGTTGATCAGCAACTGGATGATCTCTACCAGAGCACACCTCCCAGACTAAAAAACGGCCTCTTATCCTTTAGCGGGCCGCCGTAACCGCCCCACATCCGGGGGGCGCCGAACTATATGGTGGGCTCCATATGAAGGTCAAACCCTTCACCGAAATTCGCCCGACCCGGACTTGATCGCACAGGGGCGCGCGACCGAATATGATATGCATCAATCATCGAAGCCCGGGAGCGCACAGTAAAATGGCCGCAGGCATTCCGTTCGTTAAGGATCTGGAGTTCGAATACGGCGCGGTCAGCGAGCTGTCGCCGCTGATCCGCCGGGTGATCGCCAAGAACCCGAGCGCCTTTACCTTTCACGGCACCGGCACCTACATCATCGGCCGCGGCAAGGTGGCGATCGTCGATCCGGGCCCGGCGATACCGGCCCATGTCGACGCCCTGATGCACGCAGTCGACGGCGAAGAGGTGACGCATATCCTGATCACCCATACCCATATGGACCACTCCCCCGCAGCCAAGTCGGTCAAGGCGAAGACCGGGGCGAAGACCTACGGCTTCGGGCCGCATGGCGGACGGCGCGGCGGCGTTCAGGTGGAGGAAGGCGGCGACTACGAGTTCGAGCCGGACGTGGTGACCGGCGACGGCGACGTGATCGAGGGCGACGGCTGGAGCGTCGAAGCGGTGCATACGCCGGGCCATACGTCGAACCATCTTTGCTTCGCCTTACGGGAGGAGAAGGCTCTGTTCTCCGGCGACCATGTGATGGGCTGGTCGACGACCATCGTGTCGCCGCCGGACGGCGACATGACCGCCTATATGGCGTCGCTGGAAAAGCTGCTGCCGCGCGACGACGTACGCTACTGGCCGACCCACGGCACCTGCATCGAGCAGCCGCAGGCATTCGTCCAGGCCTATATCGACCACCGCCATGCCCGCGAATCGCAGATCCTGGAGTGTCTCTCCGGCGGCGCGAAAAAGATTCCGGAGATGGTCGAGGTGATGTATGCGGACGTGCCGAAATTGCTGCACGGCGCCGCGGGCCGGTCGGTGCTGGCGCACCTGATCCACATGACCGGAGAGGGCCGGGTGAAATGCGACGGCGAGCCGACCGCGGATGCCGTCTACCATTTATGAAACCGGATGACTGACGCCGACGTCATGCAGGCGGCGTCGGACGCGGCGGCCGCCGGCGATACGGAAACGCTGGAAGCGCTGATCCAGCAGCACCCGGACATTGTGCGCGCGCATATTCCGCGCGATCCGGTGACGCTGCTGCACGATGTCGCCGTCAACAGCGTGGTCTGGAACTATCCGAACGCGCTTGCGGTAACCGACCTGCTGATCGAGGCCGGCGCGGACGTGAACGGCCCGCTGGAGGCGGCCGCCAGCGTCGACGCCGTGGAAATCGCCGAGCGACTGCTGGACGCCGGGGCCGATCCGGACGGCGTACAACCGTGGCCGCCGCTGGAAGAGGCATTGTATTGGGGGCAGATCCGAACCGCCCGGCTGCTGCTAAGCCGTGGAGCCGCTGTGAAAACGTTGCGCGCCGCGGCGGGCTTGGGCGACTTGGAAAAGATCGAGGCGTTCTTCGAGAACGGCACACTCAAGCGGGACGCCGGGACCATCGCGTCCTGCTTCGGCGGCGACCTGCCACACCACGGATCGACGGACCGGCAGCACCTGCTGGACAACGCATTTACAATGGCCTGCCTGAACGGCCAGATCGACGCGGCGAAGCTGCTGCAAAATAGAGGCGCCGATATCGACGCCCTGGCGCCGGGGTATCATTTCCACGGCAGCGGCCTGCACGCCGCGATCTGGCAAGGTCATACGGAAACCGTAAAATACCTGATCGAGGCTGGTGCGGACCTGACCAAACGCGATGCCGGAGAGGCGGCGGCGACGCCGCTTGACTGGGCCGACTTCCACAGCCGCGACGACATCGCGGCATTGTTGAAGGCGGCGATTGGCGGGTGAAAAGCCAGGAAGCGGAAGAAGGGACACGCCGTCATTCCGGCGAAGGCCGGAATCCATAACTGAGGTCCGGTCTGGATTCCGGCCTTCGCCGGAATGACGACGGTGTTGGCGGCTTCCTAGTCGCCCTTGCGGGCGGCCGCGAGTTGGCGTTCCAGGTCGTCGAGGCGGCGGTCGAGTCTAGCCAGTAGCGCCTGCACGTCGTCGGGAGAGCGGCGCGGCACTCGGTTCGTTCGGCTTAAAACTCTCAAAAGCCAACAGGCAGCGCGGAAAATCGACGTCATCATGGTTCGACCTCCAAAATTCGGTCGACCGCATGTGACGCCGCCGCCGGTTGCATGCAACACGGCGGCGGTGTTCCGATTGCGAGTGGTTTGTTCGGTAGGAGGCCTGGCCGGCCCGCTCCCCCGTCCCAACCACCCATACAGGGTACCCTCGGGGT
>JANQEE010000069.1 GCA_028278525.1 Minwuiaceae bacterium
AGCGACCGCAACGTGCCGCTTGCCGGTCTGATCGCCAATCGACCACCCTTGTGTTTGGCCGGCGTTTTCGTTTTGCGTAAGCCGCCCCGGGCCGGGGCGGCGCGATCAGGCCACGGCGTGCGAGCTGTCGCCGCTCAGCTTGTTGATCAGATAATCGAAGCTCTCGGAATCGAAGCCATCCTCGAAGCTGGTCAGCACCCGCTGGATCATACGGTCGCGGAAACGCTCCCGGTCGCCGGGGCCCCCGTCATACTCGGTCTCATGCAGCACATCGACGGCGGCGCGCACGAACGGGAACAGCCCGGTCGGCATCTCCGCCTTGTCGTAGATGGCGCTTAAGCCCAGTTCGCCGCGGTCGAAAATCAGGGAATGGGCATTTGCGACCGGCACATCGGCCAGCTCGGCGATCGCGGCTTCGAAGAAGTCGATATCGCCGAGGCAAAGCGCCCGCAGGATAATCGTCGGCGTCAGGCGCCCGTTACCCTTCAGCTGCTGCACGAGCTGCAAGGCATCGAGCTCGCCTTCCTTATCCAGCAGGCTGAGCGTCGCGCGCTCGCGGCTTTGCAGAATAAGGTCGGTGGCCATATCGGCCGACATCTCGTGATGGGTGACCAGGTGATCTTTCAGCGCATCGGACACCAGGTTGACCAGCCGCTCGGAGACCGAAACCGGCAGTTCCTGGCGCTTGGCCATCGGGGCGTTGACCCGCTCGCTCTCGCCGAAGTTGTCCAGCACCTTCTGGAACGTGCTCTCGCCGATCTCGGCGTTGTCGTTTTCCATCAGGGTCGCGACGACTTCCTCGCTCTCGCTGTCGGCCAGGGCCTCGGACACGCTTTCGGAAACGGACTCGCGCTTGGCGACGGCGATCTGGTGCCCCTCGGGCTGCGAGCGAACGATCTCGACGAGATCCTCGTCGCTCAGAACGTTGGAGAATTCGAGCACGGGCAGGGCGACTTCCGCGACATCGCCGGCCAGACCCTTCACCACATCGTGCGGGACGTCGGGATTTTCCTTCAACCGCTCCGACAATGCCTGGCGCACCAGCACCTCGGCGTCCTTGAGCATAAGCCGGAAGATCTCCTCCGCGATTTCCCGCTCCTGGTCCGTCATGGAGCCAGAGCTGAAACCCTCGGCAACCTTCTCAGCCGTGGCCGCCCGTGTCTCGCCGGACGGATCCTGCAAGAGATTGGCGACATCCGCCCTCGTCAATGTAATCTCTTCAGCCACGCCTTCCGTTCCTCCCGTCAGGTGGACTGCCGCAACCCCCGCGAATAACCAAAATTCGGCAGGGAAATTGCCCTCTACACCATGATTTTGCCTGCTGAGGGTTAAACCAGTCTTAAGAAGACGGACGAATTAGGCCATCTGTTCGAGTACGGGGCGGTGACGGCCCGCCGGCAGCGCGGCTCACGGACATGTGAGCGCCGGTGCGTTGCGCCGGTGTAGGCCCTGGGCCAAGGATACCGCGACACTATCGGGAGTTCGCCTTTGACCCGACCCGGATTGATCGCGTGGACCGCCGTATCCGCCCTGATCGTCGCCGGCCTTCTGGCAGTCGCCGGGCCGCCCTTTCCGGGCACATCCGGCGAAACGAAAAACATCGCCGCCGCGGCGGGCCCGATCGAGCCGAGCCGGGCCTATGAAGAGGCCAAGACCGGCCGGCTTCTGTTGATCGACATCCGGACGCCCGGCGAATGGCGGGCCACCGGACTGCCCGAGGGAGCGGCGCGAAGCGACTGGTGGCAATCCGGCGGCCGGAAGAAATTCCTACAGGATATTCTGGCGCTGACCGATTCCGACAAGACCCGTCCGATCGCCCTGATCTGCGCCCGCGGCGGCCGCAGCAGCAACGCGTTGAGGTACCTGAGCGAGAACGGCTTCACCGCCGTCCACGATGTGGGGGAAGGCATGCTGGGCAGCCGGAGCGGACCCGGCTGGCTGGCCCGCAAGCTGCCGACAACCCCATGTGCGTCATGTTGACTGGTTACGCCTGACATCTTTTCATGCTATGAGCCATGCCGCTGACGGTCGTTGCCAGTACTGCGGAGCGATCTATCTCAGGGAGTCGACGATTGGGAAAGGAATGTCGATGAAACTACGTTTCTTGATTGCCATGGCCGCTGCCGGCGTCGTTACGCTGGGGTCCGCCGCGATGGCCGCGGATGGCGACCCGGCCAAGGGCAAAAAGGTCTTCAACAAGTGCAAGGCCTGCCACGTGGTGAATGCCGAGAAGAACCGCGTGGGTCCTCACCTGAAGGGCCTGATCGGCCGCGTGGCCGGGACCGTCGAAGGCTATAAGTATTCGAAGGCCAACAAGGAATCGGGCATCACCTGGACCGAAGAGGTGCTGTTCGAGTACCTGGAAAATCCGAAGAAGTACCTCAAGGGCACCAAGATGGCCTTCCCGGGCCTGAGAAAGGAAAAAGACCGCTGGGACGTGATCGCCTACATGAAACAGGAAGGCGGCTGACGCCCGAAGGATCGCGGTTTCAAGTCAACCCCCGCGCCTGAAGGCGCGGGGGTTTTCATTTCAGGATCAGTCGCGGACAACCAGCACCGAAATATTGGCGTGACGGACCACGCGGGCCGCGTTGGGGCCAAGCAGGTAATCCTGCAGCTCCGGACGGTGCGACGCCATCAGGATCAGGTCGGCGCCGACATCCTTGGCCACGCGCAGGATCTCGCCGTAGACCGTGCCTTCAGCGACGATATGCTGGACCTTGATATCGGACGGCACCTTGTCGGCCACGAAGGCATGGAGCTGCTTATCGGCCCCTTCCCGCGCCTTGCTCTCGAAATCCTTCGGGAAGTAGCCGGCGACGATGGGCAGGCCGAAATCCGGCAGCACCGTCATGACGTGCAGGTTGGCGCCGAATGCCTTGCAGTATTCGAGCGCGGTGGGCAGAGCCTTCTGCCACGAACTCTCGTGGTTCAGGTCGACGGGCAGCAAAATGTCCTTATACATGGCGATCCTCCATCAAGCCGTGGCGAGTTCGCGGCCGCGACGGCCACGCTGCAGGAAGGCGACCAGACCCAGCAGCAGGAACGCCGGCAGATAGAATACTTCCGCCGGCATGCGTTCGGCCGGAACCTTGACCGACAGGACCTTCCAGTCGAAGTCGAGCCCGGCCTTTTCCGCCGGCGTGTCGAAGCCGATATTGTCGACCAGCATCGCGCCGTCCTCCTCGCGCAACTCCAGCCCGGCGCCGGTGAGACGCGCCACACCATCGCCATCGGCCGGCAGCGGCAAGATGATCTGCTTGTTGATGATCTTGCCGGTCGCCATGTCCTCGCCTTCGACCTGGAGCCGCAGGTCCGCCTCGCCCTCGATCCCGTCGATGACGGAGAAGACCTGCTTGCCGTCATGCACATCGAACGGCGCCTGCACCTGGTCCAGCCAATAGCCGGGGCGGAACAGGGTGAACGCGATCAACAGCAACGCCACCGACTCCCATTTTCGGCTTCGGGCCACGAAATAGCCCTGCGTGGCGGCGGCGAATATCAGCATCGCCACCACCGCAATGACAATCGTAACCACCAGATCGACGGGGCCATTGATCCCGATCAAAAGCAGCTTGGTGTTGAAAATGAAGATGAACGGCAACGCCGCCGTCCGCATCGAGTAGAAAAACGCCTGGAAACCGGTCTTGATCGGATCGGCCCCGGATACCGCGGCGGCCGCGAACGACGCCAAGCCGACCGGCGGCGTCACATCCGCCATGATACCGAAGTAGAAGACGAACAGATGCACGGCGATGAGCGGCACGATCAACCCGCTCTGCGCACCGAGCTCGACCACCACGCCGGCCATCAGCGACGAGACCACAATGTAGTTGGCCGTGGTCGGCAGACCCATGCCGAGGATCAGGCTGATGATGGCGACGAAGATCAGCATCAGGATGACGTTGCCGCCGGAAATGACCTCGACGAATTCGGTCATGACCTGACCGATGCCGGTCAGGCTGACGGTGCCGACGATGATGCCGGCCGCGGCAGTGGCGACGCCGATGCCGATCATGTTGCGGGCGCCGGCGATCAGGCCGTCGATCAGTTCGTCGAAACCCCGCCGCACGGCCGCGCCCATCGCGCCGTCGCCGCGAAACGCGCTGTAGATCGGCCGCTGGGTCAGCAGGATGAAGATCATCAATGCCGATGCCCAGAATGCCGACAGGCCGGGCGACAGACGCTCGATCATCAAACACCAGATCAGCACGATGATCGGCAGCAGGAAGTGCAATCCCGTCCTGGATGTCGGACCGAATTCCGGCAGCTCGACAACCGGCGAATTCGGGTCGTCCAGCTCCAGTTCCGGATACTTGGCGGCAAACCGCATCAGGGCGACGTAAACCACGCCGATAACAATCGCGATGACGTAGGAGGCGCCGTCACCGAACAGCTGCTTGACCCAGCCGACGCCGAAATAGACGGCGGCGACGAGTATGGCCGTCGCGATGATGCCGATGGCGAAACCGTTGACCCGCTGCAACAGGGTTTTCGCCGCGCCGCGCGACGGCAGTCCCTGCATGTTCGCCTTCAACGCTTCCAAATGCACGATGTAGAGCAGGGCGATATAGGAGATCACGGCGGGCAGGAAGGCGTGCTTGATCACCTCTACGTAAGAGATGCCGACATACTCGACCATCAGGAAGGCGGCCGCGCCCATCACCGGCGGCATGATCTGCCCGTTCACCGACGAGGCAACCTCCACGGCGCCCGCCTTCTCGCCCGAGAAGCCGACGCGCTTCATCAGCGGGATGGTGAAGGTGCCGGTCGTCACCGTGTTGGCGATGGACGAGCCGGAAATAAGGCCGGTCATGCCCGACGCCAGGACGGCCGCCTTGGCCGGTCCGCCGCGCATATGGCCGAGCAGCGAAAATGCGACCTGGATGAAATAGTTGCCCGCGCCGGCCTTATCCAGCAGCGAGCCGAACAGGACGAAGAGAAACACGAAGCTGGTCGAAACGCCGAGCGCGATGCCGAACACGCCCTCCGTCGTCAGCCACTGGTGCGACATCGCCTTGGCGAACGAGGCGCCCTTCCAGGCGATCACATCCGGCGCCAGATGGCCGAAGAACACATAGGTCAGGAAGACCGCGGCCACCACCATCAACGGCGGGCCGAGGGCGCGGCGGGTCGCTTCGAGCAGCAGAACCATGCCGATGCCGGCGGTCCACAGGTCCATCTGGTTCGGGTTGCCGGGCCGGTCGGACAGCGACCCGTAGAACAGAAACAGATAGCCGGCGCAAAACGCCCCGGCCAGCGCCATGACCCAATCCTGGATCGGAATCCTGTCGCGCGGGCTGCGCTTCATGGCCGGATAGGCGAGGAAGGCGAGGAAGACGGCCAAAGCCAGATGAATCGAGCGCGCCTGCGTGTCGTTCAGGACCGGAATGATGTTGGCCACCATGAACGGCAGCGGCGATGCGTACCAAAGCTGGAACAGGGACCAGGCCAGCGCGACGCCAAGCAGTATCTTGGAACTCAGGCCGGACGGCGCGCGAGCCCCCGTGTCGGTCGACGCAACCAAATCCTGCAGCGCATCGTCGGACATCGGATCTTTGTCGGTTTTCTGATCACTCATCCTGGTTCCTTTCCTCTCCCCGTCAATCCGGGCCGTCTTGGCGTTATGGTTCGGTCGTCCGGCTTCTTCCGTTGGTCAGACCGGTTGGACCATGGCCCGATTCACAATAGCCCCTGTTCCCTGTAGTAACGCTCCGCCCCCGCATGCAGCGGCGCCGACAATCCGTCCCGAACCATGCGGGCCGGATCCAGGCCGACGAATGCCGGGTGAAACCGCTTAAATCCCTGAAGACCGTCGAACACCGTCTTGACGACCCGATAGATGACGCCGGCATCGACCTTGGCCGAGCTGACCACGGTCGCCATGACGCCGAAGGTGGTGACCGGCTCCGGATTGCCGCCGTAGAGGCCGCCCGGCACCTGGGTGTAGGCGTAGTACGGATTCTCGTCGACCAGGGTGTCGATCTCCGGCCCCTTCACTTCGACGATGACGGCCTGGCATAAATTCGCCGCCTGCCTGACCGACGGGTTGGGATGGCCGACGGTATAGATCATCGCCTGGACACGGTTGTGGCAAAGCGCCAGCGACTGTTGCGACGCCGGCAGCTCGTTGGCCAGGGAGAACACGCTTTTGTCCCAGCCCATCGCCCGCATCACCACTTCCATCGTGGCGCGCTGACCGGAGCCCGGATTGCCGATATTGACCGCGCGGCCGGCCAGGTCGCCGAGCGACCGAATGCCGGAGTCCCGGCGCGCGACGACCGTGAACGGCTCGCCATGCACCGAGAACAGCGCGCGAAGGTCTGAATCGGCGTTCGCATCGGCGAACGGACCGCTGCCCTTAACGGCATGGAACTGCCAGTCGGACTGGGCCACGGCGATCTGCATGTCGCCGGCGCGCAGGCCTTTCAAATTGAAGATCGATCCGGCCGTCGACAAGGCCTGACAATTCAGCCCGTGCGACGCCGAGCCGGCATTCACCAGCCGGCAAATGCCGCGGCCGACCTGAAAATAGACACCGGACGTCGACCCCGTGCCGATCGTGAGATCGGCGCCGGACACCGTCGTCCCGCCGTAGGCGATCAATCCCGACGTCGCGACGGCAGCGAGGATTAAACGAAACCGATTTTGCACCGCACGCCCTCCCCCATCCTGATCCGGGTTCGACCGCCGTTTGCCGGCAGCGCCCGGACTTCCTAAGTAAGACGCGACACGAAAGGCAGGCGGGCGGAGGGAACGCCCCTCCGCCCGTAACAGAGCTACATCCAGCCCTTTTCTTTGTAGTACTTCGCGGCGCCGTCATGCAGCGGGGCAGACAGGCCGTCCTTGATCATCTGCTCCGGCTTCAGAACCGAGAACGCCGGGTGCAGCTTCTTGAAGGTGTCGAAGTTCTCGAACACCGCCTTGACGACTTCGTAGACCGTGTCGGACGGCGTTGCGGTCGAGGACACGAAGGTGGCGCCGACGCCGAAGGTCGTGACGTCGCGGTCGGTGCCGCGATACATGCCGCCCGGGATCACCGCGGTCCGGTAGTAGGAGTTGTCGCCCACCAGTTTCTCGATCGCGGAACCGGTCACGTCGACCAGAACGGCGTCGCAGCTGGTGGTCGCTTCCTTGATCGAACCGCTGGGATGGCCGACGGTGAAGATCATGGCGTCGATCTTGTTGTCGCAGAGCGCCTGCGCCTGCTCGGACGACTTGAGCTCCGACGCGAGCGCGAAGTCCGACGTGGACCAGCCAAGGGCGTTCAGGACGACGTCCATCGTGCCGCGCTGACCCGAGCCCGGATTGCCGATATTGACGCGCTTGCCTTTCAGGTCGTCGAACTTGACGATGCCGGAATCGGCCCGGGCGACCACGGTGAACGGCTCCGGATGTACCGAGAAGACGGCGCGCAGGTCTTTATTAGCGCCGGCATCCTGGAACTTGCTGGTGCCGTTGTAGGCATGGAACTGCCAGTCCGACTGGGCGACGCCCATGTCCAGCTCGCCCTGGCGGATGGTGTTCAGGTTGTAGACCGAACCGCCCGTGCTCTCGACCGAGCAGCGGATGTTGTGCTCCTTGCGGCCACGATTGACCAGACGGCAGATCGCGCCGCCGGTCGGATAGTACACGCCGGTCACGCCGCCGGTACCGATGGTGATGAACTTCTGGTCCTGCGCGGTCGCAACCGAGGCAGACCCGGCGAACCAGGCGCCCGCGGCCACCAGGGCCGCCGCTGTGGTCAACAAACGTTTCGTCATAACTTCGCTCCTTCAGACTTCCCAATTGACATCGACTTGTCGCCGTGAGCCCCGAGGTCAACCAGACCGCTACGACGACCGCCAAGGCGGTCGTACGTACGGGAGGCACGGCCAAGCCCGGCATCGACCTGCGTTCGACGCAAAATCTACCGAGCACGCATCAGTGGATGGCTTCCAGCTAGTTTGTCGCCTCCTACCCATACCGCCGATTTTCAGCGGTTTCCTTTTTTCCTGTTTTACCCTTGTTCCGTTGAACGCGTTAGTAAGGGTTTCTACTGATACGATTTCCTGGACGGCATCCATCCGCTCCTCCCTGGGGCGGAACATCCCGCCAGGCACAGTCATCCGCGGATATAACCGCGTTACGTTACATGCATAAACCTTTTTTGCGGTTTTTACGGATGACGATCGCTATTTTCTCGTTTCTCCTATCGCAGTCTCGATCGCGTTACCTAGTTTTTCTACGATCTCCGTAATATGCAATGCATCTACGATGAACGGCGGCGCCAGGAGGACGTGGTCGCCCACGCGCCCGTCTATCGTTCCGCCGCCGGGGTAACAGATCAGTCCCTCTGCCATCGCTGCACGCTTGATGCGCTGATGCAGTTTCAGCGACGGGTCGAACGGCTGTTTCGTCGCACGGTCGGCAACGAGCTCGATACCGCGGAACAGCCCACGGCCACGCAAGTCGCCGACATGCGGGTGATTGCCGAGCCTTTCGTGCAACGCCGCGTCCAGTTCCTCGCCGCGGCGGCGCACGTTGGCCAGAAGATCGGCATCGGAAATCTTTGCCTGAACGGCCAGAGCGGCGGCGCAGGCCGTTGCGTGGCCCATATAGGTGTGGCCGTGCTGGAAAGAGCCGGAACCGTCGCGCACGGCGGCGTAGATCTTTTCCGACACCAGGACCGCGCCGATCGGCTGATAGCCGGCGCCGATCCCTTTTGCCGCATACAGCAAGTCGGGCACGACATCGTCCTGCTCGCAGGCATAAAGCGTGCCGGTGCGCCCCATGCCGCACATCACCTCGTCCAGGATCAGCAGCACGCCGTACTTGTCGCAGATCTCCCTGATCCGCCGAAAATAGCCGGCCACCGCAGGCACCGCGCCGGCGGTCGCGCCGACCACCGGTTCGGCCACGAAGGCGCAGACGGTTTCCGGGCCGAGTTCCAGGATTTCGGTTTCCAGTTCGTCGGCGACACGGCGACCGTAGGCTTCTTCCGATTCGTCCGGCCGCATGCCGCGATAGGCGTAACAGGGCGAAATGTGCGCGCAATCCGCCAACAGCGGTTCATACGGCTCGCGGCGCCACATGTTGCCGCCGACCGCCAGCGCGCCCAGGGTATTGCCGTGATAGCTCTGCAGCCGGGCGATGAAGCGGCGCCGTTCCGGCTGGCCGATCTCCAGGAAATACTGCCGCGCGAGCTTGAGCGCCGCCTCCGCGGCTTCGGAGCCGCCGGACACGAAATAGACCCAATCCAGGCCGGATGGCGCGGATTCGACCAGCCTGTCCGCCAAATCCTCCATCGGCCGATTGGTGAAGAAGCCCGTATGCGCGAACGGAATGGCATCCAGTTGCGCCTTCATCGCGGCGATGACGTCCGGGTCGCTGTGGCCCAGGCAGGAGACCGCGGCGCCGCCCGACGCATCGATATAGCGGCGCCCGTCCGCGTCGACGATGTAGACACCGTCGCCGTTCGCCGCGACCGGCAGGACGCCCCCGGTGGCGCGGTGAAAAACATGGGTCATGACGATTGCTCTTCGTGCCAGTAAGCCTCGTGACTGACCAGCGACCGCTCCGCTTCGGCAAGCGAGCGGATCGTAGCCTCGCCGCCGCGCGCCACCCAGAAGGCGACCAGTGCCTGGGCGATCGACATGGCCGCCGACAGCGACCGGAAAAACGACGGCCCGTCGTTGGAAACCACGAAACAATGTTCCGCCGACGTGGCGAGCGGGGACACGGCACTGTCCGTCAGTGCAATGATTTTCGCACCCGACGCCACCGCGTCGCGAACCGCCTGCACCGTTTCCCGCGTATAGGGATCGAAGCCGACCGCCAGGACGACATCGTCCGCCGACATGCCCCGCAACTCGTCGGAAAAGGTGCCCGCGGCGCCCTGCACCAGCTCGACCGGCCGGCCGAACATCCGGCAGGCGTAGTGGAAGTAATACGCGACGGGAAAGCACTTCCGCATGCCAACGGCGAAGATCCGCCGCGCCGCCGCCAATGTCTCGACCGCCGCGGCGATGTCCTGCCGCGAGGTCTCCGCGAATGTCTGGCGGATATTGTTGGTGTCGGCGGCGATGATCTCGCTCAACAGCCCCATCGCCTCCGACGGTTCCGTCCGGGTCTGCAACTGCCGGGCCCGTTGGGCATAACGCGGCGGGTGACGGCGCAGCCGTTCGCGGAACGGTTCCCTGAACGCGGCATAGGTCTCGAATTCCAGGTGGCGAACCAGCCGCGACATGGTCGACGGCTGCACGCCGGCCCGCATGGCGACGGACCGCATGGAGTGCAACGCAACCTCGTCCGGCGCATCCAGCACATAGCGCGCGGCGCGCTTGAGTTGCGGGCTGAGGTCCGCGTACGCGGCTTCCAGCAGGGCCGTTACGTCCGCCCCCGCGCCTGATCCGGTGGCACCTACTTCCGACATCTTCCCCTCTAAACGTGTTCCCCTCGAAACGTAGCCGGCGCGTTTCGCCGATTTCGTGAAGGGAACGGTAGCGGGCCGGGTCGGGCTACGCAACAAATGAATCATTTCTGGAACAAATGATCCACCTGTTTCAACCTGCGAAGCCTGCGGAGATGTCGCTACACGATATGCCGACGTCGCCTGCGGCACAGGGAGCGCCGCCGACACAAGACTAGACTCAGCAAAAGGTCGCCTTTAGGCGATGGCGGTGTCGCCATGGGGACAATATCATTGACACGAAAATCTACGAAGACCTATCATCTATTGGACGATACGAAATCAAACGAGAAGGAGCGGCAAGCTCCAGAATAATTGAGTGCGGGAGACAGGTAATACAATAATAATCCGGGGCGGTCACACGGCTATCGTTTGAGTACTTTATGTGGATTTACTTGCGTTGGACCTGACAAACGGGATTTCCATTCGCAAGTGGGATCGTGCCGATTCGGTGACCAGACCCGAGAATGCGATCGACGACACGCTGCCCGATCGTGGCGTAAGCGTCGGCGACGATCCGGAGGCGGCAGATGACCGACGATCAAGCATGCCCGACGGCTTCCCCATCGCAGTGTCGATGCAGGAGACCGGTTCCGGCCGCGCCGTTCGACCGATGAGCGGTCTCCGAGGAAAAACCCGCGCCCTGCCGTTCGGAACTGACACAGGCCCCACACAATGATTGTTCTTCTGGCGAAACGGTTCGGCGGCATGGTGCTGACCATGCTGACGGTTTCCATCCTTTTGTTCCTGCTGTTCGAAACCAACATCGAAAGCGTCGCGACCAAGGTCCTGGGCCCCTACTCGTCGGACGAACAACGCCAGATCTGGCTGGAGAAGGAAGGCTATTTCCGGCCGCTCTACATCCGCTATTTCGAGTGGCTGGGCAACGTGGTGACCGGCGACTTCGGCGAATCCGTGCGGTTCAAGGTGCCGGTCGGCGATGTGATGTGGGACCGGCTGGCCAACACGGCGATCCTGGGCGCGGCGGCAATGGCGGTGATCATCCCGCTGTCGCTGCTGCTGGGCGTGCTGGCCGGGATGCGGGAGGCGTCCAAGCTGGACCGAACGATTTCGGTGCTGTCGATCGCCACCACCTCGGTGCCGGAATTCGCCAGCGCTGTCCTCCTGTCGGCGATCTTCGTCTTCTGGCTCGGCATATTGCCGGGCACCAGTTCGATGACCGGCGGATTCAATCTGGTCGAACTGATCCTGCCGGCGCTGGTGCTGATCCTCTACGACTTCGGCTACGTGACGCGCATGACGCGCGCCTCGATGGCGGAGGTGATGACGACCGGCTATATCCGAACCGCGATCCTGAAAGGCCTGCCCTATCGCACGGTGATCCTGAAACATGCGCTGCGCAACGCGCTGATCGCGCCGTTCACGGTCATCATGCTGCAATTCAACTGGCTATTGTCGGGCGTGATCGTCGTCGAGTTCTTCTTCGCCTACAAAGGATTCGGCGCGCTGCTGCTGGAGGCGGCGCTGAACCAGGACATCTATCTGGTCGAAGCCTGCGCCATGGTCGCGGTGTTCGTCGCGGTTGCGACGCAGACCATCGGCGATGTCGGGTACACCTATCTGAACCCGCGCATCCGGTTCAACTAGGGGGCAGGACGAGATGACCGAAACCACGGCCACCGCACCCCGCGAATCCGGCGCGATGCGCGCCCTGAAAGGCATCGGCCTGTTGCGCGAGAGCGGCGTCGGCATGACCGGCGCCGGCATCATCCTGTTCTGGCTGATAGTCGCGATCCTGGCGCCGGTGCTGGCGCCGTTCCCGCCGAACGCGACGCTGGTGCCGATGCTGGCCCCCGGCGGCGAAGCGCCGGACGGCGGCATCTTCCTGCTGGGCACCGACCATATCGGGCGGGACATCCTGTCGCGGCTGATATGGGGTTCGCGCACGGTGCTGTTCTACGGCATCGTCGCGACCGCCTGCGCCTACGCCGTCGGCATCGTGATGGGGCTGGCCGCCGGCTATTTCGGCGGCATCGTCGACGAAGTGATCTCGTTCATCGCCAACGTGATCCTGTCATTTCCGGTGATGGTGCTGTACGTGATCATCATTTCCGTGTTCGGCGCTTCCGGCATCAATATCGTGGTCGCGGTGACCTTCGCCAGCGCGCCCGGCATCATGCGCATCGTGCGCGGCCTGGTGCTGGACCTGCGCAACCGGGACTACGTCGCAGCGGCGCAGACCCGCGGCGAGGGCGCCTGGCAGATCATGATGGTGGAGATTTTGCCGAACGCGCGCGGCCCGCTGATCGTCGATTCATGCCTGCGCATGGGTTACGTGATCATCACGATCGGCGTGCTGGGCTTCTTAGGCCTGGGCCTGCCGCCACCAGATCCGGACTGGGGCGGCATGATCAACGAGACGCGGACGATGGCGCTGATCTTCCCGCATATGACGGTGTTCCCGTGCATCGCGATTTCGTCGCTGGTGCTGGGGTTCAACCTGCTGGCCGACGGCCTGCGCGAAGTCAGCCTGCGCGATTGACGGGAGAGCGAAGCGATGTCGAACGGGCAATCGGGTGCGGGCAAGCCTCTGCTGGAATGCAACGACCTCTGCATCTCCTACTTCACGCGGGCCGGCGAGATCCCCGCGGTCAAGGATTTCTCGCTGCAACTCTATCCCGGCGAGTCGGTCGGCATCGTCGGCGAATCCGGCTGCGGCAAGTCCACCGTGGCGATGGCGATCATGAACTATATGGGCGCCAACGGCGGCATCGTCGGCGGCAGCATCGTCTTCGACGGTCGCGATATGGCGAGTTTGAGCCCGGAAGAACTACGGCAGTTGCGCGGCGGCGATATCGCCATGGTCTATCAGGAGCCGATGGCGGCGCTTAACCCGTCGCTGACGATCGGCAAGCAGTTGATGGAAGTGCCGATGTTCCACGAGAACATTTCGGCGACCGAGGCGGCGGCCCGCGCCAAACAGATGCTGGCCGACGTCAACCTGCCCGACCCGGACCGGGTGATGGCCGCCTATCCGCACCAGATCTCCGGCGGGCAGCAGCAGCGGGTAGTGATTTCCATGGCGCTGCTGTCGCACCCGAAGCTGCTACTGCTGGACGAGCCGACGACGGCGCTGGACGTCACTGTGGAAGCCGGCATCGTCGAGCTGATCGGCGAGATCAGCGCCAAGTTCGGCACCAGCATGCTGTACATTTCGCATAATATGGGCCTGATCAAGGATACCTGCGACCGGGTCTGCGTGATGTATTCCGGCGAGGTCGTCGAGGAAGGCCCGATCGACACCGTGTTCAATGCGATGAGCCATCCCTACACGCGTGGCCTGTTCGGCGCGATCCCCCTGCCCAGCGCGGACAAACGGTCCCATCCGCTGGTGGCGATCCGTGGCCAGCTTCCCCTGCCGCACGAGCGCCCGCGCGGTTGCAACTTCGGGCCGCGCTGCGACTTCTTCGACGCCGGCCGGTGCGACGCCGGCGACATCCCGATTGTCGACGGGGCGCATGCGATGCAGCGCGTGCGCTGCGTGCGCTGGCAGGAAATCGACTGGGCGAGCCATCGTCCGGATGTCACTGTTCGGCCGGAAGAGCCGGCCGGCGAAGAGGTGCTGGCGGTCGACGAGATGCGCAAGTACTACACGGTGCACGACCGGTCGATCAAAGCGATGCTGTCCGGGCACTCAGTCCGTCACGTGAAGGCCAACGAGTCGATCACATTCAACGCGCGCAAGCAGGAAACGGTGGCGATCGTCGGCGAGTCCGGCTGCGGCAAATCGACCTTCGCCAAGGTCCTGACCGGGCTGGAAACCGCGACCGACGGCAAGATCGACTTCGACGGCGTGGATATCAGCCACGTCCCGGTCCATAACCGCACGCCGAAGCAACTCGGCTCTTTGCAGATGGTGTTCCAGAACCCGAACGACACGCTGAATCCGAGCCACACCATCGGCGCGCAGATCGGCCGGGTGATCAAGAAATTCGGGGTCGAGACGGAACCGGCGAAAATCCAGCAACGGGTTATGCAGTTGCTGGACGCGGTCAAGCTGCCGCGCGACTTCATGTGGCGCCGGCCGCGGCAATTGTCCGGCGGGCAGAAACAGCGGGTCGGTATCGCGCGGGCGTTTGCCGGCAACCCGTCCATGGTGATCGCCGACGAGCCGGTCTCCGCCCTGGACGTGTCGGTCCAGGCGGCGGTGACCGATCTGCTGATGGACCTGCAACGGGAAAACAAGACGACGCTGCTGTTCATCAGCCACGACCTGTCGGTCGTGCGCTACCTGGCGGACCGCATCGTGGTCATGTATCTGGGCCAGATCATGGAGCGCGGCACGACCGAGCAGGTGTTCGCGCCGCCGTACCACCCCTATACCGAGGCGCTGCTGTCGGCCGTACCGATCGCCGACACGTCGGTCACCAAGAAGCGGATCCTGCTGGAAGGCAACCTGCCGAGCGTGCTGAACCCGCCGACCGGCTGCCCGTTCGAGACCCGCTGCCCGAGGAAAGTCGGCCGAATCTGCGAGGAGGAACGGCCGCCAGTGATCGAAATCAGCGCGGAACACCGAATAGCCTGCCATATTCCGCTGGAGGAACTGGCCAAGGCGGAACCGGTCATCCAGGTCGGGAAAGCGGCGGAATAAGCCGTTTTCGCGCGATTCGTGTCTGGGTAAAACCGGCCGGCGCGTCATGAACACTTTGTGAAGCGGTTCCCTTGCGCTCGCCGGGCGGGCTAAGCTGACCTAGATTGAAGGGCCTTAGTGTTCCCTTCGACAGCGCTGGAGTGGTGCCATGCGACCGTCTCCGCCGCGCCGAAAGGCGCGTTCCGTCTTACAAGGACTACAGCAATCACTTCGGCTGCCTTTCGCGGCCGCCTTCTTTTGCCTGATAGCGTCGGCAGCCACCGCCGACACGCGAAGCGAGGGCGCAGCCCTGGTGTCCGCGGTGGTTCGTCTGAGCGCGGAGATTCCGCCCGACGCCCGCACCGCCGCCGGACTGGGTACGCAGCGCGACGGCAACGGCGTCGTCATCGACGACAGCGGCCTGATCCTGACCATCGGCTATCTGATCCTGGAAGCGATGACGGTGACGGCGTTCACCGCGGACGGCAAGCCGGTGCCGGCCGACATCCTGGCTTACGACTACGACACCGGGTTCGGGCTGGTGCGCGCGCTGTCGCCGCTGAACGTGAAGCCGATAGCGATCGGCGATTCGGACACCGTGAACGAGAGGGACCCCATCATCGTCGCCGGACATGGCGGCGTCGACAGCGCCATCGGCGCGATGGTCGTATCGCGACGCGAGTTCGCCGGCTATTGGGAATACCTGCTGGACAACGCGATCTTCACCTCGCCGCCGCATCCGAACTGGGGCGGCACGGCGCTGATAAACCTGGACGGTGAACTGGTCGGAATCGGATCGCTGATCGTCAACGACGCGCTGCCCGCGACACGCCCGATACCGGGCAATATGTTCGTGCCGATCAATCTGCTGAAGCCGGTGTTCGCGGACCTGCTGGAATCGGGCCGCGCCGGCGGGCCGCAACGCCCCTGGCTTGGTATTTTTACCGCCGAGCAGGCCGGCCAAGTGGTGGTCACGCGGGTCGCGCCGAACGGTCCGGGCGCCAAGGCGGGCCTGCAGCCGGGCGACCGGGTGATCGGCGTCGGACCCGAGCCCGTCGGTTCCATGGCGGACTTTTTCCGCAAAATCTGGGATATCGGCCCGGCCGGATCGGACATTCCCGTCAACGTCCTTCGCGACGGGCAGCCATACAGTATCGTGATCGCGTCCGGCGACAGATACGACTATTTGAAACTGAAGCCATCTTATTGAACTAGGTAAATCCGATTGCAGATTTGCGCTGGGACTTAATGATAAAGTCCCAATGTTCAGGACGCCGACAATAGGACAACGGCCATACCCGATGCCGATCAGAAGATCGGGCAGTTGGCCGCGGTCCGGATAAAACAGCGATGACGGCGATGATTGTAGTGTTGTTTCGACCGAACGGGCGCAATACCGAGTCTTTTCCCCGGGCCACATCCGGCCCCGGCAGACACGGGATTTGAGGATGCGCCGCTCACCGATCAACGTTTTGGTGATTGACCGCACCGGCCTCCGCGCCGCAGTCGACATTGCGGGTACGGGCGCCTTTGCCGGCCTGAGCCTGACGTTTGCAGGCGACGACGGCGCGATCAACGCCGCGACGGAATCGGCCGATTGCGTTCTGGCCGAGCTGGCCGATGGCCCGGACGCGGCGGACGCGGTCCTAAGGCGCATTCGCGGCCACGGGATCGACGCGCCGGTCATCCTGGTCGGGCACAATGCGACCGCCGACGAGGCGGTGCGGTTTCTAAGAGCCGGCGCGGCGGACTACCTGGACATAACCGAAATCGGGGCTCTGCGGCTTTCCTGTTCGGTATGGAACGCCGTGCGCGCCGGAAACGTCGTTCGCAGGCTGGCGGAAGCCGAAGGCCAGCAAAACCGTGACGCCATGCATGACGGATTGACCGGCCTGCCGAACAGGCAGCTTTTTTTCGACCGCCTGGACATGTCGATGACCCTGGCGGAACGGGAAGGCAGATCGCTGGCACTGTTGATGCTCGACCTCAACGGCCTGGACGCCGTGACCCGGGCGTTCGGCCAGGCGACGTGCGACGGTCTGTTGCGGCAGGTCGCGGAACGGCTGCGCCCCATGCTGCGCTCCTCGGACGCCCTGGCCCGGCTGGACGACGACGAATTCGCCATCACCCTGCCGACCGGCGCATCGCTGACCGGGGCGGCGACGGCGGCCGACAAGATCCTGGACAGCGTGCGACAGCCCTATGAGGTGGCCGGGCATTCGCTGACGATAAGCGCCAACCTGGGGATCGCGCTGTTCCCGGCGCACGGCGCCAGAGCCGGCCAAATCGCCAGCCGCGCCGAGGCGGCGATGCGGCAGGCGCAACAATCCGAAGCCGCCTATGTCATCTACACCGGCGAAGGCGACTCGGACGGCAACGGGTCGCCTTCCCTGGTGCACGACCTGGCATCGGCCGTGGAGCGCGGCGAAATCGCGTTGCACTACCAGCCCAAGGTTTCGATGCCGCAGTCCCGTGTCTGCGGTGTCGAAGCGTTGGCGCGATGGCAGCATCCGACGAAGGGCATGATCTGCCCGGACGAGTTCGTCCCGCTGGCCGAACAATCGGGCCTGATCGAACCGCTGACGCAATGGGTGCTGGACGCATCGCTGACCCAGTTGGCGGCCTGGCGGAAATCCGGATTGGACCTGACGATATCTGTGAACCTGTCCGCCAAGTCGCTGCACAGCCACGACCTTGCCAAACGGATCGAAGCGACGCTTGGCGCCTTGAGGCTGGCACCCGACACGCTGATGCTGGAAATCACCGAAAGCGCGATCATTTCCGACGCGCCGCGCGCGCGGCAAACCGTGGCCGAGCTGCACGAAATGGGCATCGCCATTTCGATCGACGATTTCGGCACCGGCTACACGTCGCTGTCGCATGTGCGCGAACTGCCGGTACAGGAAATCAAGGTCGACAAATCCTTCGTCATGAATATGGCGCAGACGCCGGACGACCGGGTCATCGTCGGAACCCTGATCGAGTTGGGCCATAACCTGGGCCTGCAAGTGGTTGCCGAGGGTGTCGAAAACGCAGGCGTCTGGGAGATGCTGAACAAACTGGGGTGCCACATCGCCCAGGGGTATTACATGAGCAAGCCGCTGGAAGCGGATGCGGTGCGCGAATGGGTCGCGAACTCGCCATGGGGCCTCGCCGCCGGCCAAGCGTGACGGATCGGACAGCCAGCGCCAGCCTCAGTTATTACAATATTTTGAAGTTTTTGCAGATCAGCCACTAAACCTGGTTGCGTGGCCGGTCGGATTCTGGTAGCAATCCGCACATAAGAAGGGCGTCAGGTGCACGGGTCGGGCTCCCATGCATCGAACCCAGAGGTTCTCCTGACGCCCCAGGAGCCGGTCAAGCCCCTGACACCCGAGAGCACGGGTGGACGGGGTTTTCTTTTTGGCCGACCGCCAGTCTCCCGAAGAAGTCCGACCGCCGCCGTCAAAGATGGCTCGTCATGGCGGAACCGCTCGCCTTCCGCCGCACCACCCGGTTCCTGATCGGCCAAGTTCCGAAGAACCCCACCGTCCCGTCACCGAACGACCCAGCGTCCGATCCGCGGCCTTTCCCGGGCGCCGGCTTTCCGTCCGGGCGCTGCACCCTAAAGGGCGCGCAGCCTGGACATCCGTCCGCCGCCTGAGAAGCCGCCGTTCCCGACGCCGACCGACACCCGAAGGCATCCGACAACGCCACGGAGCGGTGTGGCTTCTCGAACCGGCCACTACCCGAACATTTGCCCCGAAGGACCAATGCCGGCAAAGCGACCAATTCCGGGAGAGGTTCGGCTCGCCGGCAGCGCATGAAGCCTCCGAAGAAGTTCCTTCGCTACCGCCGGCCGGCCCCCGCCGCCGCTGACACGCCGCTTCAAAGCCACCGCGCCTCCCTGTAGAGAAACCCGGCATCGATGTCGCCGCGACGTCCGCGGTCGGTGTTCCTTCGCGACAAGGATGGCTTCCGAAGAAGTTGCCCCCGCCGGTCCGGTCCACCCCTTCGACGCTCGCCTGGCCGACCAACCTCGCCCTCGCGGGCGAAACCAACCGGTCCGGCCGGCATCGAAGTAGAGCCTACCGTCCTTACTGACCGATCTTCGGGCCCGCCTTGCCGTGAGCCCGTCGTCCGGCCGGCGTTGCGTTCCGTCGTGAAACCTTCCGCCCCGAAGGACTTCGATTTCGTTCTGAAGCACAACACCCACGCTCTCTTGCGCGTGTTAAGTATTGACTGAGGGATTTACTTGCTGCAACAAAAATTAAATGAAAAGAACGAAAAATCTGTGCGTCAAATCGAAAATAATTCACATGCCATCAACACATTATCCACAGGCATATACACAGCTTGTTAAAGGTTTTTGTTTTTCCAATACTTAAATAGTACGGTCCGCCGCGAATTGCAAATCGAAGATACGAGACCGCCGCCGTGCTGGCGCGTTCGCCCGCGATGCCTATTATCCGGGGATCAGATCGAGGGAGGATAGCGTGCAGCAATACGGCCCGGCGGTAACACTGGAGGATCCGGCGTTCATTCATCCGAGTGCCGAGATCTACGGGAAAGTGTCGATCGGCAAAGGCGCGTCGGTTTGGATAAACGCGGCGATCCGCAGCGAGAGCCAGGAAATCACGATCGGCGACTACACCAACATCCAGGACTTCGTCATGCTGCATGTCGGGTACGGAAAAGGCGTGCATGTCGGTCGCCATTGCTCGATCACGCACCATGTCACACTGCATGGCTGCACGGTGGGCGACAATTGCCTGATCGGCATCAACTCGACGATCATGGACGGATGCGTCATCGGCGACAATTGCATCGTCGGCGCGCATACATTTCTGAAGGAAGGAACGGTCATCCCCGAGAATTCGATCGTCGCCGGCTCCCCCGGCGCGGTCAGGAAGACCCGCAACAGTTTTGTCGAGAACCGGATGAACGCGTTCTTCTATTACCATAACGCTCTCGCCTATGCTGAGGGCAACCACCGCCGGTGGCAGGACCCGGATTTCCTGGAACTGGCGGGCAAGGAAATGGAGAAACTGCGCGCGAAACTGGCGGAAGTGTCTTAGTCGGGTTGCCCTGCCGGCCCGCTCCCCCGTCCCAACCACCCACACAGGGTACCCTATGGGTGGTTGGGACGGGGGAGCGGGCCGGCAGGGCTCAAAGCACTGAAACGAAAGCCGCATCGGCGCGTAAATTTGTGCAGGAGGTAACACGATGGATCATCCGTACCTGATGTTCCTTGGCGACGTCGCCGATCAACTGGCGGCCAAGACCGCCGACGGCATCGTCTATTGGCGGGCGGAATGGTGCGTCGGCCAGGTTCGGCTGGACGGCTGCGCGGCGGATGTCCGGCTGCCGGATATGAGCATCGAGGACGGCGCCAAACTGGGCGCCAAGACGATGGTTATCGGCGTGGCCAATTCGGGCGGCTTTTTGCCGGACCATTGGATCGAGTCGATCACCCGCGCGCTTGAATTGGGCATGGACGTGGCGTCCGGCCTGCATGTCCGTCTGGCCGACATCGAGCCGATCCGGCTGGCCGCCGAAAAGCATGGCCGCAGCCTGTTCGACGCACGGCATCCCACGCGGACCTTCGCGACCGGCACCGGCGTGAAGCGGACCGGCAAGCGCATGCTGGCGGTCGGCACCGATTGTTCCGTCGGCAAGATGTACACCGCCTTGGCCGTCGAGAAGGAAATGCAGGCGCGCGGCATGAAGTCCGCTTTCCGCGCCACCGGCCAGACCGGCATCTTCATCGCCGGCGACGGCGTCTCCATCGATGCGGTGGTCGCCGACTTCATATCCGGCGCGGTCGAGTGGCTGAGCCCGGACGTGGACCCGGACCAATGGGACCTGATCGAGGGCCAGGGATCGCTGTTCCATCCGGCATTCGCCGGTGTGTCGCTGGGCCTGCTGCACGGCGCGCAGGCCGATGCGCTGGTGCTGTGCCACGAGCCGACGCGGCAGCATATGCGCGGGCTGCCGCAACAGCCGTTGCCGGACTTGAAAGAGTGCATCGACCTGAACCTCGCGACCGCGCGGCTGACCAACCCGAACGCCAAGTTCGTCGGGGTCAGCGTCAACACCTCCCATCTGGACGAAGCCGCCGCCGCGGCGTACCAGGACAAGACCGAACAGGAACTGGGCCTGCCCTGCGTCGACCCGCACACCACCGGGGTCGGCCGTCTGGTCGATGCCATGGACTGATCCGAGATGGCGACACGACACCTGACGGTGCGCCGCGAGACCTGGCCGATCCGCGGCGCCTTCACCATTTCGCGCGGATCGCGCACGGAAGCCGAGGTCGTGGTGGTCGAACTGCACGCGGGCGAGCATCGCGGCTGGGCGGAATGCGTGCCCTATGCGCGGTACGGCGAAACGGTGGACAGCGTCGTCGCCCAGATCGAGACGTTGCGCGAACCGTTGGAAACCGGGGTCGACCGGCTGGGCCTGCAATCCCAGATCAAACCCGGCGCCGCGCGCAACGCGGTCGACTGCGCGCTGTGGGACCTGGAGGCCAAGGCGAGCGGTGAGCCCGCCTGGCGGCTGGCCGGCCTGGACACGCCGACGCCACTGATCACCGCCTATACGCTGAGCCTGGGCACGCCGGAGAAAATGGCCGAGGAAGCGGCCGCGTCGGCGGACCGGCCATTGCTCAAGGTCAAGCTTGGCGGCGAACAGGATATCGACCGGGTCAGCGCCATCCGCAAAGCCGCGCCCGACAGCCGGCTGATCGTCGACGCCAACGAAGCCTGGCGGCCGGAGATGCTGCCGGACTACCTGCCGGCGATGGCGGAACTGGGCGTCGCGCTGATCGAACAGCCGCTGCCGGCGGGAAAAGACGACGCCCTGGCCGACATCGAGCGGCCGGTGCCGGTCTGCGCCGACGAATCGTTCCACGATTCGGCGACCCTGGACCGGGTCGCGCCGCTTTACGACTACGTGAACATCAAGCTGGATAAGACCGGCGGGCTGACCGAGGCGTTGCGGGCGGCCGAAGGCGCGAAGGAACTCGGCCTCGGCGTGATGGTCGGCTGCATGATCGGCACCAGCCTGGCGATGGCGCCCGCCACGCTGATCGGCGGCATGGCGGCATTCGTCGACCTGGACGGTCCGCTGTTGCTGGACAAGGACCGCGAGCCCGGCCTGGTCTTCGCCGGCAGCACGTTAAATCCCCCCGCGGCCGAACTTTGGGGATAATTCCCACGGCCGCGGGGGAGACAATATTCGGTACTTTCGCGATGTAATGGAGACGGCCCCTAACACAACCACTCCCGGGCCTGATAAACCCCGGTACGCTACGTCGGGGTTTTAAATTCCTCCCACCGAACCGCCGATTCCGGCGCCAGGGGGGATCGGGGAGCACCGGGACAACCCGATGGGAGGAACTTGCTTTTCTTGTATGCAAGGGGTGGGCCAAACCAAGAAGCGCAGAAAACTGCGATAAAAAAATTCCTGGCACGGGCAAATCGCCAAAATCGACTCCGCAATTCGCAAATTCGTTCGCAAAATGCGAAAACGTCCGTCCGATTTGGCATGTTGGCATGCCGGACACGGACGCGGCGGTTGACTTACGTATCGGTCCGATGCCCACTGCGCCGAAACGATAAGGATGGCCGGGTAGCGATAGAATGCTGGCGGGAGAGTTGTTGGCGCGGAGCGCAAAGCGGTTTCCGGAGCGGGCCGCCATTGTCGCCGGCGATCTGACCTGGACCTACCGCGCGCTTGCCGAGCGGGCGGCGCGCGCGGCCAACGGCCTGACCGGCCTGGGCCTGACGCCGGGCGACCGCGTCGCGGTGCTCAGCCGCAACCTGCCGGACTATGCGGCGCTGTATTTCGGCATGGCGCAGGCCGGGATGATCCTGGTCAACCTGTCGCCCCGCATGACCGAGCGCGAGATCGCCGCGCTGCTGTCGCGCACCGGCGCGACTTGCCTGATCGTCGATCCCGCGTTCGAGGCCCTGGCCGCGGCGGCAAGCGCAGAACTTTCGTTGCGCCGCATCGTCATCGGCGAGGCGTTCGACAAGCTGGTGGACGGCGCATCCGCCGCGCCGCCGTCCGTCGCGGTGTCGCCGGACGATCCCTATTGCATGACCTTCACCGGCGGCACGTCCGGCACGCCGAAGGGCGTGGTGGTAACCCAGAGAAACCGCTGCGAGATCGCGGAGACCGTGGCGCGGGAATTCGGCCTGAGCGACGGCGACCGGGTCTGCGTTTCGACACCGCTGTTCCACACAGCCGGCTTGTTCGTCTGGTTCCAGCCGGCCATCGCCATCGGCTGCACCTGCGTGCTGCTGCCGTCGTGGGACACCAGCGCGTTCCTCGACGCGGTGGAAGCCAGCGCCAGCGCCAGCCTGCTGGTGCCGACGCAGTTGTCCGACCTGCTGAACCACGAACGGTTCGACCCGGAGCGGATGCGGGCGCTGAAGCGCATCGTCTATGCCGGCGCGCCGATGGCGGAGAGCATTCTGAGCAAGCTGAGCGACGCCCTGCCCTGGGTCGAGTTTATCGAGAATTACGGCCAGTCGGAGATCGGGCCCGGCACGGTGCGGCGCGGGTCGGACCTACCGGCCAAGGCCGGCAGCATCGGCCGAGCGATCAAGGGCGTCGAGATGGCGGTCCTGACACCGTCCGGAAAACCGGCCAAGCCGGGCGAGGTCGGCGAACTGGCGAGTCGCGGGCCTTACGTCCTGCACGAATATTACGGCGACCCGGAAACGACCGCCGAGCTGTTCCGCTACGGCGACGGTTGGGCCGCGACCGGCGACGCCGCGACGATGGACGCGGACGGCTTCTTCACCCTGGTCGACCGGCTGAAGGACATGATCGTGTCCGGCGGCGAGAACATCTATCCGGCGGAACTGGAGATGGCGCTGGACAAGCATCCGGATGTCGAGGAATGCGCGGTGTTCGGCATCCCCGACGACCGGCTGGGCGAAGTGCCGGCGGCCCACGTGGTGCTGCGCGACGGCGCCGAGATGACGGCCGAAGCGCTGATCGACTTCTGCTGCCGCGACGTCGCGCGCTACAAACGGCCGCGGCTGGTGGCGTTCGTCGAGACGCTGCCGCGCACGGCAATCGGCAAGGTCCAGAAGAACCTGTTGCGCGAACCCTATTGGCAGGACGGCCGCCGGCGGGTATGAGGGGTACGGGTTAAGGGGGAATTTGGGCAATCGACACCGTGACAAAGCGGGGGCTAGCTTGCCGCGCGATATTATTCTGCTGACGGGCCGCCGGGAGGCACCGCACCTGGGCGGCCACTTAAGGCGCTTCAACCCGGAGCTTAAAATCCGGACCGCCTTCACGAAATCGGATCTGGCGCGTGCCGCCGCCGCGGCGGACGAGGAAGTTCGCCTGATCTCTTTCACCTCGGAGGTCATCGTGCCGAGCGATATCCTGGATGGGCTGGCGCTGACGCCGTACAACTTCCATCCCGGCCCGCCGACGCATCCCGGCGTTTATTCGGAGAGCTTCGCGCTGTATCACGGCACCAAGCGGTTCGGCGCGACCGTGCACGAGATGACGCCGGAGATAGACGCCGGCCCGATCGTCGGGGTCGAATGGTTCGACATTCCGGAAGGCTGCCGGCGGATGCAACTGGCCGGCATGGCCTATGAAGCGCTGGTCAACCTGTTTTCGCATTTCGCGCAGTTCCTGGCGACCGCCAACGAACCGCTGCCGAAAATCGAAGCCGAATGGAGCGGCAAGCCGACGCGGCGCAAGGATTTCCAGACGATGTGCGACCTGCCGACGGATATCGGCGCGGCGGAATTCGAGCGGCGCTTCCGCTGCTTCGGCGAAGGGCCGGACAATGCGTTGACGATCAGCCTGCACAGCCACAAGTTCCGTATCGAGAACGACTGGCAGGACGAGTACGACTGACCCCGCACCCATCGTTACCTTCCATCGACGGCAGGAGACCATGACCGCAAAACCGCCCGTCGCCGCGCGCAAGGACCACAGCACCGTCCGCCACGGCGAAACCATGGCCGACCCCTATCACTGGCTGCGCGATCAGGACTGGCAACGGGTGATGCGCGAGCCGGAGGCGCTGACGCCGGAGATCCGCGACTACCTGGAAGCCGAGAACGCCTATACGGACGCGATCCTCGCGCCGCTTTCCAAGCTGCGACAAGACCTGGTCGCCGAGATGAAGGGCCGGATCAAGCAGGACGATTCGAGCGTGCCGACGCCGGACGGCGCCTACGAGTACTACCGGCGTTTCGAGACCGGCGCCGAATACCCGCGCTATTGCCGCCGCAAGCGCGACGATGCCGGCAGCGAGACCGTGTTGCTGGATTGCGCGGCCGAGGCCGAGGGCGAGGAGTTCTTCCGGCTGGGCGACTGCGAACACCGGCCCGACCACGGCCAACTGGCCTATTCGGTCGACCTCAACGGGTCCGAATACTACACCGTTCATATCGCCGATCTGGAAAGCGGCGACCTGCTCCCCGACCGGATCGAGCGCATTCAGGGCGAGGTGGTCTGGAGCAACGACGGCAAGTGGCTGTTCTATATCCTTCTCGACGACAACCACCGGCCGTCCAAGGTGTTCCGGCACCGGATCGGCGACGACGCGGCCAACGACGCGCTCGTCTACGAAGAGACCGACCCGGCGTTCTATCTCTCGATCTGGCAGACCGAGAGCCGCCGGTTCGTCGCGATCGAGGCTCAGGACCATTCGCTGACCGGGGAAGTGCGGGTGATCGACGCCGACGATCCGACCGGCGAGGCCGTGCTGGTCGCGGCGCGGGAGAGCGGCGTCGACTACGAGATCAGCGAGCGCGACGGCCAGTTCCTGATCCTGACCAACGCCGACGGCGCGGAGGATTTCAAGATCGCGACGGCGCCGGCCGGCCCGGCGTCGCGGGAGACCTGGCAGGACCTGATCCCGCATCAGCCGGGACGGCTGATCAAATCCATGCTGGTGTTCAAGGACTTCCTGGCACGGCTGGAGATGGTCGACGCCCTGCCGCGCATCGTGATCCGGCGTTTCGACGACGGCAGCGAACATGAGATCGCGTTCGAGGAAGAGGCCTACGACCTGGGGCTGATGCCGGGCTACGAGTACGACACCACGACGCTCCGCTTCGCCTACAGCTCGCCGGCGACGCCGACGCAGGTGTTCGACTACGACATGGCGACGCGGGAACGGACCTTACGCAAGCAGGAAGAGATCCCGAGCGGTCACGATCCCGAGGCCTATGTCGTGCGCCGGCTGAGCGCCAAGAGTCACGACGGCACCGACGTGCCGGTCACCGTACTGCACGCCAAGGACACCGCCATCGACGGCAGCGCGCCGCTGCTGCTTTACGGCTACGGCTCCTACGGCCTGTCGATCCCGGCGTCGTTCGCGCCGAACCGGTTTAGCCTGGTCGACCGCGGCTTCGTTTATGCCATCGCGCATATCCGCGGCGGCCGCGACCGGGGCCAGCACTGGTACCTGAACGGCAAGCTGGCGTCGAAAAAGAACACGTTCCTGGACTTCATTGCCGCCGGGGAACACCTGATCGCCGAGAACTACAGTTCGACAGGCGCGCTTGTCGCGCATGGCGGCAGCGCCGGCGGCATGCTGGTCGGCGCTGTCGCCAACATGCGGCCGGACCTGTTTAAAGGCATCGTCGCGGACGTGCCGTTCGTGGACGTGATCAACACCATGTGCGACGCCGACCTGCCGCTGACGCCCGGCGAATGGTCGGAATGGGGCGACCCGATCACGGACGAGACGGCATTCCGCTATATGAAGTCCTATTCGCCCTACGACAACGTCGCCGCCCAGGACTATCCGAACATCCTGGCCATGGCCGGGCTGACCGACCCGCGCGTCACCTATTGGGAGCCGGCCAAGTGGATCGCCAGGCTGCGCGCGACCAAGACAGACGACAACCTGACCCTGCTGCACACCAACATGCATGCCGGTCACGCCGGCGCCAGCGGCCGGTTCTCCAAGCTGGACGAAGTGGCGCTGATCTACGCCTTCGCGCTGCTGGTGTCGGGTAAAGCGGGATAGCCCTCTCCCCCGGGGCAGGGCAATCGCATTTGGAGATTCTGAGAGCGTTTTGGACTTCATCTGCTCTCGAAACCCTTGGAATCACCGAGTCCAGAAACACTCCAATTCTTCCCAAAGAGCCATATGCGATTCCCCTGCTCCCCCGGGGAGAGGGTTGGGTGAGGGGAGAAAGACCTTGCTCGACGGCGCGGCGGCGCGCCTCTTTTTCATCCCCTCACCCCGTCCCTCTTCCAAAGGGAGAGGGAGTCAAGCCTGAAAGCGGCTTCTACACCAATTGCCGTCCGGGCCCTGCCCGCCTACGATGCGCGGAACGAGAGAAACGCATCTTCGGGAGGGAACAAGGATGTCCGGTAACGGCAAGAAGCTTCGCAGCACCGCCTGGTTCGGCGCGACCGGTAAAGACGGGTTCGCGCATCGGTCGTGGCTGAAGAACCAGGGCACGCCGATCGACGCCTTCGACGGCCGGCCGGTGATCGGCATCTGCAATTCCTGGTCGGAGCTGACGCCCTGCAACGCCCACTTCCGCGACGTTGCCGAGATGGTCAAGCGCGGCGTCTGGGAGGCCGGCGGCTTTCCGCTGGAATTCCCGGTGATGTCGCTGGGCGAGCCGATCATGCGGCCGACCACCATGCTGTTCCGCAACCTGATGAGCATGGACGTGGAGGAATCGATCCGCGCCAACCCGCTGGACGGCGTGGTGTTGCTGTCCGGCTGCGACAAGACCCAGCCGGCGATGCTGATGGGCGCGGCATCCTGCGACCTGCCGAGCATCGTGGTGACCGGCGGGCCGATGCTGAACGGCAAGTTCCAGGGCCGCGACATCGGCTCCGGCACCGACGTCTGGCGCTTCTCCGAGGACGTCCGCGCCGGCAACATGACGCTGGACGACTTCGTTGCGGCGGAAGCCGGCATGTCGCGGTCGAACGGCCACTGCATGTCGATGGGCACGGCCTCGACCATGGCGTCGATGACCGAGGCTTTGGGCATGACGCCGACCGGCGCCGCGGCGATCCCGGCGGTCGACGCCAACCGGCGCCGCTACGCGCAGAATATCGGCCGGCGCATCGTCGAGATGGTCAACGAAGACCTGCACATGTCGAAGATCGTGACGCGCGAGGCGTTCGAGAACGCGATCCGCACCAACGCCGCCATCGGCGGTTCGACCAACGCGATCATCCATCTGATCGCGGTCGCAGGACGGCTCGGCGTGCCGCTGGAGATCGAGGACTTCGACCAGCTCGGCCGGGGCGTGCCGCTGATGGTCAACCTGATGCCGAACGGCACGTACCTGATGGAGGACTTCTATTATGCCGGCGGCCTGCCGGTGGTGACCAAGGAACTGCTGGACCACGGGCTGCTGCACGCCGACGCGATGACGGTGACCGGCAAGACGGTCGGCGAGAGCGTCGCCGACGTGAAGAACTACAACACGGAAGTGATCACGCCGTTCGACAATCCCCTGAACAACGACGTCGGGCTGGCGGTGCTGCGCGGCAACCTCTGTCCGGACGGCGCGGTGATCAAGCCGTCCGCCGCGACCCCGGCGCTGATGCAGCATCGCGGCCGCGCCGTGGTGTTCGAGACCGTCGAGGACATGCGCGAGCAGATGGACAACGACGACCTGGATATCGACGAGACCTGCATCATGGTGCTGAAGGGCGCCGGCCCGCGCGGCTATCCGGGCATGGCCGAGGTCGGCAACTTCCCGCTGCCGCGCAAGATTTTGAAGAAGGGCATCACCGATATGGTGCGGATCTCCGACGCCAGGATGAGCGGCACCGCCTATGGCACGGTGGTGCTGCACGTCGCGCCGGAATCGGCGGTCGGCGGGCCGCTTGCCCTGGTGCAGACCGGCGACATGATCGAGCTGGACGTGGAAGGGCGGCGGCTGCATCTCGACGTCTCCGACGAGGAACTGGAGCGCCGCCGCGCCGCCTGGGAGGAACCGGCGCCCGCGCTGGACCGCGGCTACGTGCGTCTCTACAGCCAACACGTGATGCAGGCGGACCGCGGCTGCGACTTCGATTTCCTGGTCGGCGGCTCCGGCGCGGCGGTGCCACGGGAGAACCACTGAGAGACAGCGTTGGGTGAGACGATAGAGCACTTTCTCAAACCCCTCTCCCCACGCTTGCGGGGGGAGAGGTTAGGGTGAGGGGGGTGTCGATGCCGTGTGTCGCTCTTACCGGAATGCACCAAGCCGGACACAGGGTCCGGACTGTCATAGACATCGTCGATGCCGGGGCGGGAACACCCCCTCACCCGACCCTCTCCCCCATCAAGGGGGAGAGGGCTATTGGCCGGGCGTCTTGATACCGGCCGTGTGCGGCCTGACCGACTCCCCGATTGACGCCTGCCAGGATTCGCGTCACGCTTCACACAACCAAAAAGCGTTGAACGTGCGTAGCGTCCGTAGCTTCCGATAAGAACCGATAACGGGTCCAGGGAGGAAGGCGCGGTGGCAGGCGTCGAGATTCGGGACGTCCGGAAAGCGTTCGGCAAGACCCCGGTGATCCACGGGGTGGACATCGACATCGCCGACGGCGAGTTCGTCGTGCTGGTCGGCCCGTCCGGGTGCGGCAAATCCACGTTACTGCGCATGATCGCCGGGCTGGAACAGATCACCGGCGGCGAGATCGCCATCGGCGGGCGCGTCGTCAACATGGTGCCGCCGAAAGAGCGCGACGTGGCGATGGTGTTCCAGAACTACGCGCTCTATCCGCACATGACCGTCTACGACAACATGGCGTTCAGCCTGAAGCTCAGACGCGCGCCGAAGTCGCTGGTCGACGAGCGGGTGCGGCGCGCGGCGGACATCCTGAATCTGGGCGAATACCTGGAGCGGTATCCGCGCCAGCTTTCCGGCGGCCAGCGCCAAAGGGTCGCCATGGGCCGGGCCATCGTGCGCGACCCGCAGGTGTTCCTGTTCGACGAGCCGCTGAGCAACCTGGACGCCAAGCTGCGCGTGCAGATGCGGACCGAGATCAAGGAGCTGCACCAGCGGCTTCGCACGACCACAGTCTACGTTACGCACGACCAGATCGAGGCCATGACCATGGCCGACCGCATCGTCGTGATGCACGACGGGCTGGTCGAGCAGATCGGCCAACCGCTGGACCTGTACGACGAGCCGAACAACCTGTTCGTCGCCGGCTTCATCGGCTCCCCGGCGATGAATTTCATCGAGGGCACGCTCAGGCGGAACGGCGCCGCCGCCGCGGTGGAAATCGGCGATGGCACCAGGCTGCCGGCGCCGCCGGTCAACGGCCATGCCGACGGCGCCAAGGTGGTTTACGGCATTCGGCCGGAGCACTTCGCCTACGGCAACAACGGCGGCGGCCTGAACGCCGAAGTGGTGGTGGTCGAGCCGACCGGCACCGAGATCCAGGTGATGTCGAAGCTGGCCGGCCAGGACATCTGCGCCGTGTTCCGCGAACGGCACGACCTGACGCCCGGACAGACGCTGGGTCTGAGCCCGGCATTGGACAAGGTTCATTTATTCGATGCGGCGACCGGCCAACACCTTCGGCCACCGCCATCGACATGACGGGGGCAAACAAGAACCAGAGGGAGGAAGCGAGATGACCGACTTTACCAGACGCGACGTGTTACGGACGACGACCGCGCTGACCGCCGGCGCGATGCTGACGGGGACATCCCTGCTCGACTGGGCCAAGGCCTGGGCGGCGGACATGCCGTTCAAGCCGGAAGACGGCGCCAAGCTGAGGGCGCTGCGCTGGAACCGCTTCGTCGAATCCGAAGACGTGCAGTTCGACGCCAACATCAAGGCGTTCATCGAGGCGACCGGCGTCGAGGTGCGGCTGGACAAGGAATGGCTGGACGACATCCAGCCGAAGGCCGCGGTGGCGGCCAATGTCGGCGCCGGGCCGGACGTGGTGTGGGGTCCGTTGGCCATGGCTCACCTGTTCCCGGAGAAGCTGGTCGACATGACCGACGTCGCCGATTACCTGGGCGGCAAGTACGGCGGCTGGTTCCCGGTGGCCGAGACCTACGGCAAGCGCGACGACAGATGGATCTGCATCCCGCTCTGCGTCGGCGGCAACTACATCAACTACCGCAAATCGATGGTGCAGGCGGCTGGCTTCGACGAATTCCCGGCCGACACCGACGGCCTGCTGAAACTCAGCGCCGAGATGAACAAACAAGGCAATGCCGGCGGCATGGCGCTGGGCCACGCCAGCGGCGACGGCAACGCCTGGACCCATTGGGCGGTGTGGGCGTTCGGCGGCCGGCTGGTCGACGAAAACAATAAAGTCGCGGTCAACAGCCCGGAAACCATCCAGGGCCTGGAATATGTCCGCGAGCTGTACCAGACCTTCACGCCGGGCACCGCGTCGTGGCTGGACGGGCACAACAACAAGGCGTTCCTGTCCGGCGAGGTCGGCTGGACCAACAACGGCATCTCGATCTACGCCAAGGCAGTGCGCGACGGGATGGATATCGCCGCCGATATCGAGCATGCCTATTACCCGGTCGGGCCGGTCGGCCGCCCGACGGAGATGCATGTGCCGTTCCCGTGGATGGCATTCAACTACACCAAGTATCCGAACGCGGCGAAGGCCTTCATGACCTTCATGATGGAGGCCCCGCAATACAACGCCTGGCTCCAGGAATCCGTCGGCTACTTTACGCATACGCTGAAGGGCTACGCCGACCATCCGGTCTGGACGGAAGACCCGAAGCGGCGGGTGTTCAAGGACGCGACGGAACGGGCGCTGTCAATCGGCCATGCCGGCACGCTCGGCTATGCCGCGGCCAGCGCGCTGGCGGACTTCATCATCGTCGACATGGTGGCGGAAGCCGCGACCGGGCAGGCCTCGCCGAAGGACGCGGCAGCCAGGGCGGAGAAGCGGGCGAACCGGTACTACCGGGTTTAGGTCAGGGCAAATAGGGCTCGATTAGACCCCTTCTCCCCTGGGGAGAAGGATGGGATGAGGGGAGCGAGAACCGCGGCGGCGCAAACTTTGTCGAGGATTCTTGATCCCCTCACCCCTACCCTCTCCCGTTGGGAGAGGGAGAAGGGAGCAACAGGTTAGTGGCGACGATTGCGGAGCGGGAGGAGGTTGCGGCGCCGGCGGCGTGGCATTGGACGCGGGTTCGCAACAACCGCAACTTCCTCGGCTTCTGGTTCATGCTGCCGGCGGCGGCGTTCCTGCTGCTGTTTTTGACCTATCCGCTCGGGCTCGGCATCTGGCTCAGTTTCACCGATACGCGGATCGGCCGCGACGGCGTCTTCATCGGGCTCGAGAACTTCGTCTGGCTGGCCGACGACCCGGTGTTCTGGCTGTCGGTGTTCAACACCTTCCTCTACACCATCGTCGCCAGCGTCATCAAATTCGCGCTCGGCTTCTATCTCGCGATCCTGCTGAACAACCACATGCCCTTCAAGGCGTTCATCCGGGCCATCGTGCTGCTGCCGTTCATCGTGCCGACGGTGCTGTCGGCCATCGCGTTCTGGTGGATCTACGACACGCAGTTCTCGATCATCAGCTGGTCGCTGACCAAGCTCGGCCTGATCACCGAGAACATCAACTTCTTAGGGGAGCCGAACAACGCGCGGGCCTCGGTGATCTTCGCCAACATCTGGCGGGGCATCCCGTTCGTGGCGATCACGCTGCTGGCCGGCCTGCAGACGATACCGGCATCGCTCTACGAGGCGGCGACCATCGACGGGGCGTCGCGCTGGCAGATGTTCCGGCACATCACCTATCCGATGCTGACGCCGATCATCGCCGTGGTCATGACCTTTTCGGTGCTGTTCACCTTTACCGACTTCCAACTGATCTACGCCATGACCCGCGGCGGGCCGATCAATGCCACGCACCTGATGGCGACGCTGTCGTTCCAGCGGGCGATCCTCGGCGGCAACCTGGGCGAAGGCGCGGCGATCTCGACGGCGATGATTCCGTTCCTGCTGGGCGCGATCATGTTCAGTTGGTTCGGATTGCAGAAACGGAAGTGGCAGCAGGGCGAGGCGGACGACTGACGATGGCGGGAGAAATTGGAGTCCGATTGCCCATCCTTCGAGACGGCGCTTCGCGCCTCCTCAGGATGAGGTTTGAGCTAAGGCTTAGGGGCTGAGCAATGGCGGAACAGGTCTCTCCCTCAAGGCAGGCGGCCGCGGCAGCCCGGCCGAACCTGTTCCAGCGCTGGCTGGAGCGGAAGCGCGAGGCGGCGGAGGGGACGGATTATCTGACCAGCCTGCCGAAGCGGTTCGTCTACGTTTACCTGCCGGTGCTGCTGTTCCTGTTCATCCTGCTGTTCCCGTTCTATTGGATGGGGCTGACCAGCATCAAGCCGGACACGGAACTGATCGACCTGGAGACCCACAATCCCTGGTGGGTGGTGAACCCCACGCTGGCGCACTTCAACCGGCTGCTGTTCGAGACGGACTATCCGTCCTGGATGTGGAACACGATGCTGGTCGCCGTCTCCGCGACCTTCCTGTCGATCGTCGCCAGCGTGATGGCGGCCTACGCCATCGTGCGCATCCGTTACAGCGGATCCAACTGGGTCGGCGGGCTGATCTTCCTGGCCTATCTGGTGCCGCCGTCGATCCTGTTCATTCCGCTGGCGATCATCGTCTTCGACTACGGCCTGTTCGACAGTCCGCTGGCGCTGATCCTGACCTATCCGACCATCCTGATCCCGTTCAGCACCTGGCTGCTGATGGGCTATTTCAAGTCGATCCCTTACGAGTTGGAGGAATGCGCGCTGATCGACGGGGCGTCGCGGCTGCAGATCCTGGTCAAGATCGTGCTGCCGCTGTCGATCCCCGGCATCATCTCCGCCGGCATCTTCGCCTTCACGCTCTGCTGGAACGAGTTCATCTACGCGCTGACCTTCATCTCCTCGTCGGAGAACAAGACGGTGCCGGTCGCCGTGTTGAGCGAGCTGATCGACGGCGACATCTACCATTGGGGCGCGCTGATGGCCGGGGCGCTTCTCGGCTCCGTGCCGGTGGCGCTCGTTTACTCCTTCTTTGTCGAGCATTATGTTTCCTCGATGACGGGCGCCGTGAAAGAGTAAGCCCGTCCGGGGAGGCGCTATTATGAGAGTTGTGATTACCGGCGGCGCCGGCTTCATCGGGCAGAAGCTGGCGGCCGCGCTGCTGAAACGCGGCGAACTGACGGCCTTAAGCGGCGCGCCGGAGGCTATCGACAAGCTGGTGCTGTTCGACCATGTCGCGCCGGCCGGACCGGACGACCCGCGGGTCGAGCGGATCACCGGCGATATCACCGACGCCGCGGCCGTCAAGGCGGCCATCGGCGATGCGGCCAGCATCTTCCACCTGGCGGCGGTGGTAAGCGCCGCGGCGGAAGAGGACTTCGACTTGGGCGTCGGGGTCAATCTGGACGGCACCCGCAACGTGCTGGACGCGGCCAGGGCGCTGCCGCACGCGCCGCGCCTGTTGTTCGCCAGTTCCATCGCGGTCTATGGCGGCGCCGACATCCCGGCGACGGTCGAGGACGACACGCCACTGACGCCGCAAACCTCCTACGGCGCATCTAAATCGATGGGCGAGTTCCTGGTCAGCGATATGAGCCGCAAGGGCTTCATCGACGGCAGGGCGCTGCGCCTGCCGACGATCTGCGTACGGCCGGGCAAGCCGAACAAGGCGGCGTCGACCTGGGTGAGCTCGATGATCCGCGAGCCGCTGTCCGGCGTCGACGCGGTCTGCCCGGTAAGCCCCGACTCGGCGATGGCCTGCCTGAGCCCGCGGCGGATCGTCGATATCTTCATCCGCGCGCATGAGCTGCCGGCGGCGGACCTCGGCGACTGGCGGTCGGTCCTGCTGAACGGCATCACGGTGACCGCCGGGCAGATCGCCGAAGCGGTGGAGCGCCGCGGCAACGAGCACAAGCTGGGCCGCATCGTCTGGGAGCCGGACCCGGGCATTCAGAAGATCGTCGACGGCTGGCCCAAGGGCAGCCGCTCGGCCAAGGCGACGGCGCTCGGCTTCCTGGCAGACGAGTCGATCGACGAGATCATCGACGCCTTCGTCGAGGACGACCTGGCGGCGCAGATTGCAAGTCTCGATTAGCGTAGGAGCGATGGAATGGGCAATCGACTGCAGGGCAAGAAGTGCCTGATCACCGGCGCGGCGCAGGGTATCGGCCGGGCGACGGCGCTGGCCTGGGCCGACGAGGGCGCGCGGGTGATCGCGACCGACCGCAACCCGGACGCCTTACGCACCTTCGCCGGCTCCGACCGGATAGCGGTGCGGGAACTGGACGTGACCGACCATGCGGCGATTGAGGTCGCGGCGCGGGAGACCGGCGCGGTCGACGTGCTGTTCAACTGCGCCGGCTGGGTGGCCGCGGGCTCCATCCTGGAGACGCCGGAGGAGGACTGGGACCGGTCGTTCGCGCTGAACGTTACAGCGATGTATCGGGTGATCGCGGCCTTTCTGCCGGCCATGTTGGAAAGCGGCGGGTCGATCATCAACATGGCGTCGGTCGCCTCTTCGGTGATGGGGGTGCCGAACCGACTGGCCTACGGCGCCAGCAAGGCCGCCGTGATCGGCCTGACAAAATCGGTCGCCGCGGACTATGTGGACAGGCGGATCCGCTGCAACGCGATCTGCCCCGGGACCGTGCAGACCCCGTCGCTGGACGACCGGATCAACGCCTTCGACGACCCCGAGCAGGCCAGGCGCGACTTCATCGCCCGCCAGAAGATGGGCCGGATCGGTACGGCCGAGGAGATCGCGGAACTGGCGACCTATCTGGCCTCCGACCTGTCGGCCTACACCACCGGACAGGCCATCGTGATCGACGGCGGCATGAGTATGTAGCCGGTTCGCATTGACCCATCTCAATTCCCAATTGCAGCCTCCCGTACTAAAATCAATGTTACATGGGCGTGACAGACAAGGGAGACGGCTGACGTGGACCAAGCCGAACTGCGCAAAAAACTGGAGACGCGGCTGAACCAGCTTGCCGTCAAGGTCGACGACATCGACCACACGTTGATGGAGGCGTCGCCGGCGGATTTCGAGGAACAAGCCACGGAAGCCGAGGGCGACGAGGTGCTGGAGGGCCTGAGCCAGGCCGGCCACGACGAGATCGACGCGATCCGCGCCGCGCTGAAACGGTTGGAAGACGGCACCTACGGGGTCTGCGTGTCCTGCGGCGAGGATATCGCGCCGAAACGGCTGGAAGTCCTGCCCCACGCGGCGCTGTGCATCAGCTGCGCTTGATCGGCGAAAGAGCCATGCCGGCCCGCTCCCCCGTCCCAACCACCCACACGAGGGTACCCTATGGGTGGTTGGGACGGGGGAGCGGGCCGGCATGGCGCAACCCAATAAATCCTAGTACGTCGCCCGGCCGCCCGAGATATCGAACACGCCGCCGGTGGTGAATGAGCAATCTTCGGAGGTCAGCCAGGCGACCAGGGCCGCCACCTCCTCCACCTTGACGAAGCGGCCCATCGGGATCTTCGACAGCATGAAGTCGATGAAGTCCTGCTCGATCTGATCGAAGATGCGTGTCTTCGCCGCCGCCGGGGTTATGCAATTGACGATGACGCCGTCGTCAACCAGTTCCTTGCCCAGCGCCTTGGTCAGCCCGATCACCGCGGCCTTGGCGGCGGCGTAGGCCGAAGCGCGCGGGTTGCCTTCCTTGCCGGCGATGGACGCGATATTGACCACGCGGCCGTATTTCTGCGCGCGCATCGCGGGAACCACGGCGCGGCAGCAATGGAACACGCCGTTCAGGTCCAGGTTAATCACCTTGTTCCATTCGTCGATCGGATATTCCCAAAGCGGATGGTTGGGGCCGGCGATGCCGGCATTGTTGACGAGGATGTCGATCTTGCCGAAGTGGTCGAGGGTCTTGTCCTTGGCCGCCTCCGCCGCCGCAGCGTCGGTGATGTCGACCGCGACCTCCAGCACCTGGCCCTTGGCCGACAGTTCGCCGGCGGCCTTGCGCATCAGGTCGGCGTCCAAGTCCCAGAGAGCGACCGAGGCGCCGGACTCAAGCTGGCGTTCGGCGATGGCGTAGCCGATGCCCTGCGCGCCGCCGGTGACGATGGCGACGCGGCCTTCCAGGTCGATCTTGTTCATGGGCTCCGCTCCCTGTTCATCGATTTGGCTGCATGATGCGGTAAGCCGGGATTGCGGGCAAGGCGGCACCGTGGTCATAATCCCGCCCATGACAGCAAGTAGCGAGAGCATCGAGATGCTCAAGCGGCTGGTCGCGTTCGACACGACCAGCCGCAATTCGAACCTGGCCCTGATCGACTGGGTGCGCGACTACCTCGCAGATCTGGGGGTCGAGAGCCAGACCGTGTATAGCGAGGACGGCGCCAAGGCCAACCTCTACGCCACCATCGGGCCGGACGACAAGCCGGGCGTCATGCTGTCCGGGCATACCGACGTGGTGCCGGTGGACGGCCAGGAGTGGGACACCGACCCGTTCGAGATCGTCGAAAAGGACGGCAGGCTCTACGGGCGCGGCACCTGCGACATGAAGGGCTTCGGCGCCGTAGTGCTGGCATTGGCGCCGGAGTTCAAGCGGCGCAATTTGAAGACGCCGATCCATCTCGCCTTTTCCTACGACGAGGAGGTCGGCTGCATCGGCGTGCGCCGGCTGATCGACGAGGTGCAGCGGATGGACGTGCGCCCGGCCGCCTGCATCGTCGGCGAGCCGACCGAGATGAAGGTGATCCGCGCCCATAAGGGCAAGAGCAGCTTCGTCTGCGAGGTGCGCGGCTTCGAATGCCACTCGTCGCTGGCCCATACCGGGGTGAACGCGGTGGAGTACGGCGCGGCGGTCGTCGCGCGCCTCCGCGAGATGGCCAAGGCGCGGCGCGACAACGGGCCGTTCGACGACGGCTATATGCCGCCCTACACCACGATCCATACCGGCCTGATGAACGGCGGCACCGCGCTCAACATCGTGCCGAAGGATTGCTCGTTCGAATTCGAGTGGCGCTACCTGCCGGACGACGACCCGGCGGCGATCCTGAAAGAGATCCAGACTTACGTGGACGAGGAGCTGGTGCCGGAGATGCAGGCGATCCATCCGGATACCGGCATCACCATCACCGAGATGTCGGACATCGCCGGGTTCGACACGCCGGAGGACGCGGACGTGACGACGCTCGCCAAGGCGCTGGCCCAGGTGAACGACACATCCAAGGTGAGCTTCGGCACCGAGGCCGGCCTGTTCAACAACGCCGACATCCCGACCATCATCTGTGGGCCCGGCAGCATCGACCAGGCGCATAAGCCGAACGAGTTCGTCAGCCTGGATCAGCTTGCCGCCTGCGAGGCGTTCCTGAAACGCCTGATGGATCGCGTCGCAAAGGGGTAGTTGTTTCTGTTTGGTTTGCCAGGCCACCCGCTCCCCCTTCTTGGCAGAAAACGAGGGATATTTGACGTTGCTGCCAAGCGCCGCTGCCGCGACAATGGGCGCATGGTTGGCAACGGAAACGGCATGGCAGGACTTCGCGGGGTGCCGCGCAAGGTCGCCATGGTCATCTATCCCGACGTTTTGCTGTTGGACGCGACCGGGCCGGTGCAGGTGTTTTCGTCCGCCAACGAGGAAGTCGCCCGACGGTTCGGCGACGAAACCGTCGCCTACGACATCGAGATGCTGGGGCCACACGAAGGTCCCGTCAAAACCGCCGCCGGCATTTTGCTGGTCGCCGACCGGTCCCTCTCGGAAGCACGGTATGGGTTCGACACGGTACTGATCGCCGGCGGTAGCGGCGTTCTGAAATTACTTTACGATACGTCCGTAACCGATTGGATTTCCGAAATTTCACGACAATGCCGACGTATCGGCTCAGTCTGCACCGGCTCCTTCCTGCTGGCGGCGTCCGGCCTGCTGGACGGCCGCCGAGCGACGACTCACTGGGTGCACCTGGACGATTTCGCGGCGCGGTTTCCGAAGGTCGACGTGGAGCCGGATGCGATCTTCGTGGAGGACGACGGCATCTATACCGCGGCCGGCGTCAGCGCCGGCATGGACCTGGCCCTGGCGCTGGTGGAGGAGGACTGGGGCCGCGACGTGGCGCTGGCGGTGGCGCGGCGGCTGGTGCTGTTCCTGAAACGGCCGGGCGGGCAGTCGCAGTTCTCCAGTCACCTGCGCGCGCAGACCGCGGAGCGCGACCGGATCAGCGACCTGCAGACCTGGATCCTGGATAACCTGGACGGCGATCTCACGGTCGCGGCGCTGGCCGACCGCGCGGCGATGAGCCCGCGCAACTTCGCCCGCGCCTTCCTGGCCGAGACCGGCATGACGCCGGCCAAGTACGTCGAAACCGCCCGCCTGGAAGCGGCCCGCCGCCGGCTGGAAGACGCGCATCCCTCCGTCGACATCGTCGCGGCAGCCTGCGGCTTCGGCAATGCCGAGCGCATGCGCCGCGTGTTCCACCGGCATTTGCGGATTAGCCCGTCGGAATACCGCGACCGCTTCCGCTCGCCCGCCCCTCAAGCAATCCTGCAAGGAGCAGCCCTATGAGCAAAACCATCGGTATCCTGATTTTCGACGGCGCCGAGGAACTGGACTTCGTCGGCCCCTGGGAAGTCTTCACCATGGCGGCGCAGATGCGCGACGACATCAAGGTCGTCATCATCGCCGAGACCAAGGACCCGGTGAACGCGGCCAAGGGCATGCGCATCCTGCCCGACCACGACATCACGGACGCGCCGAAGCTGGACGTCCTGCTGGTGCCGGGCGGCCGCGGCACCCGCACAGAGGTCGACAACCAACGGCTGCTCGACTGGATCGCGACGGTGAGCGCCGGCTGCGAATGGACCACCAGCGTCTGCACCGGCTCTCTGCTGCTGGTCGCGGCCGGGCCGGCCAAGGGAAAGCGGGTGACCAGCCACTGGAGCTTCATCGACGCCATGAAGAAGCGGGGCGACTCGGAAGTGCTGGAGGCGGTGCGGTACGTGCGGGACGGCAACGTGGTGACATCCGCCGGGGTTTCGGCCGGCATCGACATGGCGCTTTGGCTGACCGGGCAGATGTACGAGCCGGCCTTTGCGCGGCAGGTGCAGCGGTATATGGAATACGACCCGGCGCCGCCCTATACGGCGGAGGTGTGATCCGACCTGTGCGTTGCAGGGACGGATGACAAAAACAGACCCTTGTCTCTCACCGCAAGTATCGGCGAAGGGAAGTCCGCTCGCCAAAATCGATACGCGTCTGCGGGAAGTCTTGAAGGAACCGGAAAGCCATCACCTCAGGCGGTGACTATTCGGCGTCCAGCTTCGGGGGGTCTACATAGTCCACGCCAACAATCCGTTCCGATCCGAAATGTGGATAAACCCTGGCGTCGGCGATGGAACCTTGCTCCGTGAACACTTGCGCGTTGGCAAGGCCGCGGTCGCGTAGCCAACTCAGCGACGCCGCCAACAGGAACAGGCCAAGGCCCTGCCTTTGATGGTCAGGCAAGACACAGAGACCGGTGAGAAAGTTCTGGTCGGTCCAATGCTCTTCGGCGATGCCGGAAACCGCGACGATCCGATCATCCCTGGTAATGCAGAAATACGCCGAATTGGCCTGTCCGAAAGTATCCGTAACGCGGTCGGTCATGCGCCGCCTTATCGACTGAATCATCGGCTGCCAAGTCGGATCCGACCCATACGCCTCCACGGACACGTTGGCGAAGACTTCCGCTTCCCCGTCCCGTCCCGTTCTTACCTCATAGCCCTCGAGGAGAGGACTTTCGAATCGCTTTCCTTGAAGCGGCCACACGTATTTGACCCAAACCACATCACCGCTCACCGCGCCTACCCTCCCAAACAAGTCGCTTCAACGCTGGCCGGCACGCTTCCAAATACCGTTCCCGATCTCGAGCGGGCTGGAAGCGCCGATTTCCCGCGCCTCAACCGAGGGACCTATCTTGTCCATTTCGCGTTCGGAGACAAGCTGCGCCGAACGGAGAAAAAACGGGCCTAGTATCACTCCAAATTCGGCAATCAGCGCCTGCATCCCAGCCCAAGGCAAACTGTCCTGCCGCCCCTTGTGCGGCGCAGCAAAAGCTCTATATTCCGAGCGCCTTTAAGGTAGCCGCGGGACGGGCCCGCGGCCAGAGAGCGTTCATGACCCTTCGCAATATCGCCATCATTGCCCATGTCGACCATGGCAAGACCACCCTGGTCGACGCCATGCTGCGCCAGTCCGGCCTGATCCGCGACAACCAGCAGGTCGCCGAGCGGGCCATGGACAGCGGCGAGCTGGAGCGCGAGCGCGGCATCACGATCCTGGCCAAATGCACCTCCGTGCAGTGGCACGACACCCGGATCAACATCGTCGACACGCCGGGCCATGCCGACTTCGGCGGCGAGGTCGAGCGCATCCTGAGCATGGTGGACGGGGTGGTGCTGCTGGTCGACGCGGCCGAAGGGCCGATGCCGCAGACCAAGTTCGTGACCGCCAAGGCGCTGCAGCTCGGCCTGAAGCCGATCGTGGTGATCAACAAGGTCGACCGGCCCGACGCCCGGCCGGACGAGGTGCATGACGAGGTGTTCGACCTGTTCGCGGCGCTGGACGCCGACGACGAGCAGTTGGACTTCCCCACCCTGTTCGCTTCCGGCCGCGACGGCTGGGCGGCCGAGGACCGCGAAGGGCCGAAGAAGGATCTGGGCCCGCTGCTGGACCTGATTCCGAAGCACGTGCCGGCGCCGACGGTGGAAGCGGACGCGCCGTTTTCGATGCTGGCGTCGATCCTGGAATACGATCCCTATCTCGGCCGCATCCTGACGGGGCGGATCTATAGCGGTAGCGTGCGTCCGAACACGACGATCAAGGCGCTGGACCGGGACGGCCGGGAAGTCGAGCAGATCCGGGTGACCAAGCTGCTGGCCTTCCGGGGGCTGGAGCGGAGTCCGGTGGATCTGGCCGAAGCCGGCGACATCGTCGCCATCGCCGGCGTGCAGGAGGCGAGCGTCGCCGACACCCTTTGCGACCCCGCGGTGAAGACACCGATCCAATCCATGCCGGTCGACCCGCCGACCCTGGCCGTCACCTTCGCCATCAACGACTCGCCACTGGCGGGCCGCGACGGTAAGAAGGTGCAGAGCCGGGTGATCCGCGAGCGGCTGATGCGCGAGGCGGAAGGCAACGTCGCGATCCGGGTGAAAGAGACAGCGGACAAGGACGCCTTCGAAGTGGCCGGCCGGGGCGAGCTGCAGCTCGGCGTGCTGATCGAGACCATGCGGCGCGAGGGTTTCGAACTGTCGATCAGCCGGCCCAGGGTGCTGTTCCAGACCGACCCGGAATCCGGCCAGCGCCTGGAGCCCATCGAGGAAGTGCAGGTCGACGTCGACGACGACTACACCGGCGTGGTGGTCGAGAAGCTGTCGGAGCGCCGCGCCGAGATGACGGACATGCGCCCGTCCGGCGGCGGCAAGACGCGGGTCACCTTCCTGGCGCCGTCGCGCGGGCTGATCGGCTATCACGGCGCGTTCCTGTCGGACACGCGCGGCACCGGCATCATGCACCGGGTGTTCCACGCCTATCAGCCGCACCGCGGGCCGATCCCCGGCCGCCGCACCGGCGTGCTGATTTCCAACGGCGCCGGCAAGGCGGTGCCCTATGCGCTGTGGAATCTGGAAGAGCGCGGCGTGATGTTCATTTCGCCCGGCGCGGACGTCTACGCGGGCATGATCATCGGCGAGCACAGCAGAGGCAACGACCTGGAGGTCAACCCGCTGCGCGCCAAGCAGCTCACCAATATCCGTGCCGCCGGCAAGGACGACGCCGTGGCGCTGACGCCGCCGCGGGTACTCAGTCTGGAACAGGCGATCGCCTACATCGCCGACGACGAGCTGGTGGAAGTGACGCCGAATTCGATCCGGCTGCGCAAGCGCCTGCTGGACCCGCACGCCCGCAAACGCGCCGCCCGCGAGGCCGCCGCCCAACTTTGACAGCGCGCGACGCCGCCTATAATGAAGGTGGCAAAATTGCGTGTACACAAGGGAGGGAGCCGATGGCGACCATCGACGTAAAATCCGAAATCGCCGGCCGTGTCTGGCGGATCGACGCCGCCATCGGCGAGGACCTGGACGAGGACGATCCGGTCATGACGCTGGAAAGCATGAAGATGGAGATCCCCGTCGGCGCGCCGCGCGACGGCAAGGTGGCGGAGATCCTGGTCGCGGAAGGCGACCCCGTGGCCGAGGGGCAGGTCGTCGCCAAGCTGGAGGAGTGAGCCATGGCCTATGAGACGCTGACCTACGAGAAGCGCGGACGGGCCTGCTGGATCACCCTGAACCGGCCCGACGCGCTGAACGCCATCAGCCAACAGGTGATGGACGACCTGTGGGTGGCGCTGGATGCGGCGGAGGCGGACGAGGAGGTCTGGGCCGCCGTGCTGACCGGCGCGGGCCGGGCGTTCTGCGCGGGCGCCGACCTGAAGGAAGTGCTGGGCATTCTCGGCGGCGACGACGCGGAAGCGATCCGCGCCTTCATGAACAACGCCTACCGCACGTTCCGGCGCGTTGCGCAGTTCGAGAAGCCGCTGATCGCCGCGGTCAACGGCATCGCCGCGGCCGGCGGGCTGGAACTGATCCTCGGCTGCGACCTGGTGATCGCGGCGGAGGGCGCGAAGATCGGCGACGCGCACGCGAATTACGGCCTGGTGCCGGGCGGCGGCAGTTCGATCCGGCTGCCGCGCAAGATCGGCCCGACGCGGGCGCGGCAACTGCTCTACACCGGCGAGTTTCTGCCCGCGCAGACCCTGATGGACTGGGGCCTGATCAACGAGGTGGTGCCGGACGGCGAGCTGACGAACGCCGTGAACGCGACGCTGGAGAAGATGCTGGCCAAGAGCCCGGTGGTGCTGCGCCGCATGAAACGGCTCGTCGACGACGGACTGGACGCGCCGATGGACCCGGCGCTGCGGTTGGAGATGATGGCCTGGGAGGCGCACAGCCAGTCGGAAGACCTGAAGGAAGGGCTCAGCGCGTTCTCGGAAAAACGAACGCCGGCCTATACCGGACGCTGATCCGCCCATTCCAGCGAAGGAGTTTCGCCCATGAGTTATGAAACCGTCGAGGTCGCCATCGACGGGCGCGGCGTCGCGACCGTGACCTTGAACCGGCCCGACAAGCACAACGCCATGAACGCGGCGCTGATGACCGATATGCGCGCGGCGCTGGCCGACCTGCGCGGGAGGGACGGCCTGCGCGCCGTGGTGCTGACCGGAGCGGGCGAGAGCTTCTGCGCCGGCGGCGACCTGAACTGGATGCGCGAGCAGGTGACCAAGACGCGGGAGGAGCGGATTGCCGAGACGCGGCAACTGGCCACCATGCTGGCCGAGTTGAACAGCCTGCCGATGCCGCTGATCGGGCGGATCAACGGGCCGGCCTACGGCGGCGGCATCGGCATGATCTCGGTCTGTGATATGGCGTTCGGCGCGCGCGGCGCCCGCTTCGGCCTGACCGAGGTGCGGCTTGGCCTGATCCCGGCGACGATCAGCCCTTATGTGGTCAACCGCATGGGCGAGGCGAACGCCAGGCGGACCTTTTTCAACGGCCGCCTGTTCGACGCCGACGAGGCGCATCGGCTGGGCCTGCTGACCGAGGTGGTCGAGCCGGCCGACCTGGACGCGGCGGTGGAGAAAGAGCTCGGCTACATCCTGAACTGCGCGCCGGGGGCCGTCGCCATGTGCAAGGAACTGGTGGCCTACGTCGCCACCCATTCCGGCGAAGACAATTTCATCTTCACCGCCAACCAACTGGCCGACGCCTGGGAGACGGCGGAAGGCCAGGAAGGGATCGCCTGCTTCCTGGAGAAACGCAAACCGTCCTGGCAGCAGTAACGAGACCGGAGGCCGAGACCATGCAACTCGAAGGATCCTGCCATTGCGGCGGCGTCGGCTTCTCCGTCCGGTCGCGCCACCCCTACCCGTTCAACGTCTGCTACTGCTCGATCTGCCGCAAGACCGGCGGCGGTGGCGGCTATGCGATCAACATCGAGGGCGATACCGATACGCTGGAAGTACAGGGGCGCGAGCATGTCCGCGTCTACCACGCCAAGATGCGGGAGCCGGGCGAGGACGAGACCGAGAGCCCGGGCGAGCGAAACTTCTGCGGCCTGTGCGGCAGCGCGCTCTGGGTCTGGGACCCGCGCTGGCCGGAAATCCTGCACCCATTCGCCTCGGCCATCGACACGCCGCTGCCGGTGCCGCCGGAACGAACGCACCTGATGCTGGGGTCCAAGGCGAGTTGGGTGGAGCCGCGGATCGGCGGGAAGGATAAGACGTTCGACGGCTATCCGGAGGAGTCGGTTGCCGGCTGGCACGAGCGGTTGGGGTTGAGCGACGAGGGGTGAGGGCGGCAACCGCAGCCGTCGGCCCAAAGCGTCTCAACTCAGTTTCAATGCCAATGCCCTGACTGCGGAGGCTGAGCAGGCTGCGCCATGGATGCTCGGATCAAGTCCGAGCATGACGTTCTAGCCCGACTCTGGCTGTCATCGCGAGGCGCGCAGCGCTGTGGCGATCTGGAGATGACGAGCTCGGCCGGTCGAGATTGCTTCGCTTCGCTCGCAATGACGGCGAAGGTTGTCAGGCTGCGGATTTCGGCCGGCCCAAGGCTTCGTTGAGGACCACGTAGAGCTTGCCGACATCCGACGTGAGTAGCGTGCGTTTCAGCATCGCGGCGTGGTCGGACTGTTCGCTCTGGACCATGATGCCTTCGAATTCCTGGCGGTAGAGATCCATGTAGCGGCGGAAGTCGGCGTCTTCCTGGTACTTGTGCCGGATCGAGTCCGCGCCGGAACGGTCCAGCAGGCGGCGGGTGAACAGGCCCTTCTCGCCGTTGTAGTAACGCTCCCACACCTCGTCGGCGACGGCGCGGTCGAGGAAGCGGTTGAGGTCGATGGCGATCGAATCCAGGCGCTCGATCGAGAACGCGGCGGCGCGCATGATCTCGTCGCCGCGGCGCATCTCCTCCGCTTTACGCAGAACGTCCGATTGCTCCGCCGCCTGCTCGGCGGCCTGGACCAGCGCTTCGGCCTGGGTCCGGAACGATTCCGCCGCGGTATCGGCCTGGGCGGCGGCCGCCTTGCTCGCCGCCGTCAACTGCTCGGCGTGGCGGCGCATGGATTCTTCGACCTCGGTCGTGGTCTGAATGGCGTTCATGGCCATCTGGGCGATGCCGTCTTCGTGACGCTGCATCGCCGTCTCGGCCTCGCGGACCATGGCGAGAATCAGGTCGCCGGTCTCCGCGATCACATGCGCCTGGCGGCGGAAGCCGTCCGAGGCTTCGTTCGCGTTGGCCAGAGCCTGCTCGGACGCATCGGCAGCCCCTCTGGCGCTGCCGCCGATCGCGTCGCCGGCCTGCTCCAGCCGGCCGGCGACCGCGGCCGCACGGTCCAACTGCGCTTCGTGCCGGTCGAAGGCGCGGCCGGTTTTTTCCAGTTCCTCGCGGGTGCGGACGCCGGCGGCGGACAGCGCCTCTGTGCGCGCATCGATCATCTCGCCGGCCTCGCCCATTTCCTCGGCGCGGCGGCGCAAGGCCTCGCCGATCGCCGCCGTCTGCAGCGACAGCTGGCCGGACAGGCGCGACAGGCCTTCCGCCTTCTCCTGCAATTCCTGACGCAGCACGGCGGCCTCCTCGCGCGCCTGGCTGAAGGCGGCGGCGAAGGCATCGCCCTGGGACCGGGCCGCCTCGCCGGCGGCTTCGATCTGCTGGGCCGCTTCGACGAACTGGGCCACCTGCTCGGTCGCCTGCTCGCTGGCGGCGCGCATCGCTTCGGTCTCCTGGCGGGCATCCTTGCCGAGGCCGATCAGTTGCGCGGTCGCCTGCTCGGCCGTCCTGGCCAATTGTTCCGCCTGACGTCGCACAACGCCGCCCGTGACTTCCGCCTTGCCGGCGGCGTCGCCGGACGCCTTGGCGAACGCGTCCAATTCCTCCCGCGTCGCGGCGGCGGCGGTGCGCAGCGCCGCTTCCGCATCGCCGGCTGCTTCCGTCAAGGCGCCGGTCTGAGCCCGCGCGGCCGACTGAGCCTGGACCAACTTGCCGGCCACATCGTCCCCGGCCGTGCCGAGATTTTCCGCGGCGCGGCGGAAATCCGCCTCCGCGCCCATTAGCTGCTCGCCGGTCGCCGCCGCCGTCTCGTTCAACGCGGTCGCTTCGCGGCGCGCGGCCTCGAAACCGGCGGCAGCCGTCTCGCCGGCCTCGGCGATGCGCGCCGTCTCCGCGACGACGCCCTCCGCCGCCGCAAGCATCTCCGCGCTCTCGTTACGCGCCGTCTGGCTGAGACCGGAGAGCTTGCCGGACGCGAGTTCCGTCGCCTCCGCCAAGCCTTCGGCCGATTGCCGGGCCGCTTCGGCGAACCGCGTCGCCTTGGCCGCGGCGTTGTCCGCTTCCGAGCCGAATTCGCCGGCCTGTTCCTTGGCCGTCTCGGTCGCCTGCTTCAGCTTGCCTTCGGCGCCGAGCGCGGCCTGGGCAAGTTCGAGGGTCTGCGACTTCGCGCCGGACGCGGCATTTTCCAGGCGCGCCGTCGCCTGCTCGCCGGCTTCGCCCATCGCCTGGGCGGCGCGGCGGAATTCCGCCTCGGCGGCGGTGATATCGGTGCCGGCCTTGGCGGTGGTCTCGACCAGCGCCTCCGCTTCCCGACGCGCGGTTTCGGCCTGCGCGGCCGCGGCTTCGCCGACCGCGGCGATCTTCTCCGCCGCCGCGCCGCCGACTTCGGCGACACGGTCCGCCTGCGCCGCCACGTCGTCAACGGCAACCCGCAACGACCCGGCCTGGGTCAACGCCGCTTCGCCGGCGCCGGTAAGGCGCGCGGTGGCGCGGGCAGACGCCACGGAAAGTTCTTCGTTGCCGAGACGCGCACTCTCGGCCGCCTGCGCCGCCATGTCGCGCGCCGCCTCCGCTTCCTCGGTAAAGCCTTCCAACTGGCCGCGGATGGTTCCAACCGCGTCCAGCAGCTTGCCCTCGGTCTCGATTGCCGACTGCGCGAGTTCGTAGGTCTCGGACTTGACGGTCGCGCCAGCCTCGCCCAGCCGCGACGCCACGTCGCCGCCGGCGTCGCCCAAGGCGCCGGCCGCGCGAAGCAGATCGCTCTCCAGGGCTTTCAGGTCGACACCGGTGGATTCAGCAGATGCGATCAGCGCGCGCGTCTCGGCGCGGACCGTCTCGCCGACGGCAAGCACCGCCTCGCCCGCGCGCTCGACACCGGCGGTCGCCGTTTGCGTCAGCGTCGCAATCTCTTCCGCCGCGGTGCGGCCGGCGGAGGCGACACGCACCGCTTCGGTCGCGACCGCCTTGCCGGCTTCCTGAATTTCCACCGCACGATCGCGGGCAGTGGCGCCCATGCGCTCCAGCCGGACCGCGGACTCTTCCGCCACCTCGCTGAGGCGCTGCGTCTGCTGTTCGGCCTGCGTGCCAGCTTCCTCGGTGGCGGCCTTCGCCTGCTCCGCCGCCACGCGCAGGGCATCTGCGATCCGTTCGGCCGCGGCCCCGGTATCGGTCAGTTGCAGGTCGGCCTTCTCCGCCACGTCCGACAGGGCGGCGGTCTGCTCCCGCGTCCGGTCGGCGGCATCGGAAAGCTGTTCGGCGGTCTGTTCGCCCGCCTGGGTCAGCTCCGCCGCGGTACGGCGCATGTCGGCGGCGGCCTCACCGGCCGCGCCCAACTGTTCGATGGCCGCGGTGCTGGTCGCGGCAAGCTCCCGGGTCTGGTCCGCGGCCGTCTCGCCGGCGCGGCGCAACGCATCGGTCTGCGCACCGGCCTGTTCGCCGAGCGCGGCAAGCTGCTCTTCGGCGTGGCCCATCGCTTGGCCGAGCGCACCGGCCTGCTGACGCGCCGCGGCGCCGGCACCGGACGCCTTGGCGATGGCGTCGTCGGCGACGGTGGCGAATTCGGAAAGATCCTGCTTCGCGGTCTCCGCCGCCGATTGCAGGCTTTGTTCGGCCCGCCCGGCGGCAGCACCCAAGGCATCGCTCTGCTCGGTTGCACGGGAGCTCATCTTGTCCAGGGAGCCGGCCGCGCGGCGCACCTCGGCGGCGACGATGCCGAGGCGGTCGCCCGCATCCTCGGCGGCTTCGCGCAGGTCCTCGGTCTGCTGGCGCGCGGTCTCGCCGGCGGCGCCGAAGGTGTCGGCAATCGCATCAACTTCCGCGCGGGCGGCATCGCCCGCTTCGCGAACCGTGACGACCATGCCGTCCGCTTCGCGCTGCAAGAGCTGCCGCAGGGCTTCGGTATTGTCGCGCGCGGCGCTGCCGGCGCTTTCGACCGAGGCGATCATCGCTTCGGCCTGTTTGTGCACGGCGGCGCCAAGCTGTTCGGCTTCGCTGCGCGCGGCGGCGCTGGCCCGACTGACGGTTTCGACGATCGTGTCGGCCTGCGCCTTGGCGTCGGCGCCGGCCTGCTCAGTCGCGGCGCGCGCCTCCTCGCCGGTGCGCTTGATCCCCTCGACGACGAAGTCGGCCTGAATCCGCGCCGCCTCGCCGAGCGCCTCGGTCTGCTGGCGTGCCTCTTCCCCAGCCTCGCGGAGCGCGGTCACTGTTTCTTCCGCATGCTCCTTGGCGGCGTCGGACAACACCGCGCCGTGGCGGCGCGCCTGGTTGGTCGCTTCCTGCACGGACTCGACGACCTCGCCGATCTTCGCGGTCGCGGCTTCGCCGAGTTCGCCGGCTTCGCGGCGCGCGGCATCGGCGGCATCGCGCATCGACGCGGCAACCGCATCGACATCGGCCTTCGCCGCCTTGCCGACCTCGGTGTTCTCCCGCCTGGCCGCAGCGCCCGCCCGGGCGACCGCATCGGTGATTTCGTCCGCCTGCGTCTCCGCCGCCCTGCTGGCTGCGACAAGGGCCGCCGCGGCTTCGCGGCCGGCCTCGGTCAGCGCATCGGTCCGTTCCAGCGTCTCGGCGCCGGCGTCGCGAACCGCTTCGGTCTGCGCCAGGGTCGCATCGGTCATTTCGGCCAGACGGTCGGCGGCTTCGTCGGCCGCCTCCGTCAGCCGGCCCGTCTCCTGCCGAACCGCCTCCGCGGCGGATTCGGAAGCGGACGCGGCCTGCCCGACGCCCTCGGCCAGATTGTCCACCTGACCGCGGACGGAACCGGTCATCTTCTCGAGCGTCTCGCCGGCGGCGGCCGCCGCCGTTTGCAGCGCGGCAGCCTGGTCCAGCGCCGCGGCGCCGGTTTGGCGCAATCCTTCGCCGGCTTCCCGGGCAGAGGTCTCCAGCGAATCCTTCTCGAGACGCATGCGTTCGCCCGCCTCGGCGACGCCGCGCATCGCGGCGGCCGCCGCATCGGTCAGGACGGTCGCCTGATGGCGCAACAGGTTGCCGGTCTCCGCGACCTGGGCGCCGGTGCTGGCGGCGGCGCTCGACAGCCGCCGCGTCGCGTCGTCCAAATTGTCGCCGATGGTCTCGGTGAAGCCCGCCGTCTTTTCGGACAGCCCGGCCAGATCGTCCATCCGGTCGTTCACGCTGGCGGCAAGCGCTTCGGCGCGGCGGTCCGCCTCGTCCGCGGTGTCGCGGAGCGCCCGCGCATGACTGCGGAAACCGGCGCCGAGCGCGGCACTGCGCTGTTCGGCCTGATCGGCAGCGGCACCGAGGGCGGTTTCCGTCTCCCGCAACGACGCTTCGGCGCCGGTCAGTTTGGCCGTGGTGTCGCCCGCCGCCGCGGCCAGCGCCTCCGCCTGATCGGTCACGGCGCCGGTCGCGCTGACCAGCCGCGCCTCGGCGTCCGACGCGGCGCGGTCCATGGTTTCGTAAAGCTCGTCGCTCCGGTCGCCGATCGACTGGCCGGCGGTTTCGAACCGGACCTCGATCTCCGACGCGGTCAGGTCCGCCGCCTTGGCCATGGCGCGGCCCTGCGCCTCGACCGCCTCTCCGGCGGCCGCGACGCGCTGTTCGACAGAGGCGGCGGATTGAGCCGACGCCTCGACCATGGCCTGCGTCTGCTCCGAGACGGCATCGCCGACCGTTTCCAGCCGCCCTTCCATCTCGGCGGCTGCCTTGTCGACAGCTTGCAACGCGTCGTGCGACTTCTGGGCCATCGCCTCGCCCGCCGCAATGAAGCGGGTCTCGGTGGCGTCCGCGGCCCGATCGACATTCTCGACCATCGACCGGATCTGGGTGCGCAGGGTTGCGCTGACGGCCGTGAGGCCGGCCCTGGCCTTCTCGACCAACCGATTGTGCGCGAGGCCAAGCGCCTCGCCACGCTTCTCGAGCACGGACTGGGACTTCGCGATGCGTTCTTCCGCATCGGTGAGGGCCCGGTCGGTCGCGCCGACAACCGCATCGCCATGTTCGGTTATCTTGTCCAGCGCACCGGCGATGCGCGTCTCGGCCGACGTGGCGGCGGACGTGGCGACCTCGGCCATCCGGTCCGCCTGTTCGGCCATCGCATCGGCCGCGGCCTGGCCGCGCGCCTCGATGTCGGCGGCGGAGGCATCCGCCGCCTTGGACAGCGCATCCGCCCGACCGGTCAACGCGTCCGAGACGGCGCCGACGCGCTGACCGGATTTTTCGGCAGCAGCGGCAACATCGGCGGATTGCCGAGCCAGGCTTTCCGTCGCCTCGCGCAGCCGCGCTTCGGAACTTTCCGCGGCGGCGGACAAATCGCGCGCCTGAAGATCCATGGCTTCGGCCGCTTTGGCAAAGTCGCCGACGCGCGCCTGCATGGCGTCGCCGGCCTTGTCCAGGGCCGCCGTCGCGATGCCCGACGACCGGTCGAGTGTCGATGCATTCTCGGCAATCGCAGTGCCGGCTTCGGTGATGCGGGCAAGCGTCCGTTCGGCCGACGCGTCCATTTCGATCAGGCGGTTCTGAAACGTCTCACCGGCATGGTCGGTCAATTGCGACGTGCGCTCCGCGGCCTCGGCCATCTCCTGCGATTCCCTGCGCAGAATCTCGCCGGCATTGGTCGCCTGCTCCATCGCCTCGCCGGTCCGCTCCAGCAATCGGCGGGCGTGGCCTTCGAGATCGGCGCCGACATCCTGGGCTTTGGCCGCAGCATAGTTGGCGGCATTGTTCAGGGAATCGACCTGCTGCTGCAGCTTGTGGCGTACGACAAGCGAGCGCTCCGCCGCTTCCGACGCGGCATTGACCAGCTCACGAGCCTGGCCGCGGGCGGACTCGCGCACCTCGGCCTCGCGCGCCTGCATCTGCTGAACCATGTCGTTCAGGTTGGCGCTGCGCTTCTCCAGCGACCGTTCGAACTGGGCGGCCTGGCTGGCAAAGCCGTCGCCGGCCTGGCCGATGGTCTTGGCGTGGGTTTCGATCTGGCCGCTCAGCACCTGCACCTGGGCCAGGGTGTTTTCCGACGTCGCCTGCAACTCGCGGCCATGACGGCGGAGCGTCGTCGTCAGGGCGGAGACCCGCGCCTCCACCTCGGGCGTCGGATAGGTTAGATCGGTCAGGATGTCGTGCAGGGCGCGGGCGTTGCGGCGCAAGTCGACGCCGCGAATGACGTAGAGGACCGCGACCCAAATCACCACCAGCGGCGTCGCCGCACCGGTCACCAGGCTGCCGACTTCATGCGGCAGCAGTTGGGTGAAGACCGACCAGCCGATGGCCTGGAAGAAATAGGCGATGCAGAAGGTCAGCCAGACGGCCGTGACCCCGAGCGCGATCGCCACCGCAATTCGGCCCCGTTTGACGGCCTTGAGCTCCGGCACGACCATCGGCGACAGCATGGGCGCCGGCATATTTTCTTGTCTAGCGCGCGGGAATTTCAGCAGCATCGAATCGCCCCACTAGCTGGAAACTGGAAAAGTCTCTGAATTCAACGCGTTCGTCAATTCCGTTGTGAAACCACGTACAATGACTTAGCGGCGGACACGGTCTGGTACGCGGCCCAATATTGGGCCACCATTGGTTAAGAATCATTAACCATGCAAGACCTCCGAAAGGAACACTACCATGCCGAAAGTCCACAATCCCGCGACGATTTCCGCACCGCTGGCGCTCTACACTCACGCCATCGAAAACGCGGCCAATGCGCGCTGGCTGCACATCTCAGGCCAAGTCGGCGTCGAGCCCGACGGGTCGACCGCCGAGGGCGTCGAGGCGCAAGCGGACCGGGCCTTCGCCAACATCGTCGCCATCCTGGAGGATGCCGGGATGGGCGTCGGCGATCTGGTCAAGGTGACTTCCTTCCTGACATCGACCGACGATATCGGCGCCTACCGCAAGGCGCGCGACAAGCATCTGGGCGACGCCCGGCCGGCGTCGACATTGCTGGTGATCAGCGCGCTGGCCCGCCCCGACCTGAAGATCGAGATCGAAGCCGTCGCCGCTAAAGAGTGAGGTTTCCGCGGCTCATCCGCGAAATCTAGTGTCCGCTCGGCGGTCGACCACAATATCTTGTTGACCGCCGTAAAATCCCAACTACTATATCTCGTCGCCGTGGACGTTGGGGAACACAACATAAACCGCGGTTCGCAGAAACATAAGTAAATTGTTGGAGGGGCCGGGGTGTTAAACACGGTGCAAACCGAGCGTGGCGTTCGTGTCGAAATTGATCGTGGGCGGGATCGATTGCTGACGGATTTCGGACGCGCCGTGCTCAGCGACCGCTATCTGATGCCGGGCGAGGACTACCAGGATCTGTTCGCCCGGGTGGCCAGTCACTACGCCGATGACACGGCCCACGCACAGCGCATCTACACCTACATTTCGAAGCTGTGGTTCATGCCGGCGACGCCGGTGTTGAGCAACGGCGGCACCCGTCGGGGCTTGCCGATTTCCTGCTTCCTGAACGAAGCTTCCGACAGCCTGGACGGTATCGTCGGGCTGTGGAACGAGAACGTCTGGCTGGCCGCAAAAGGCGGCGGCATCGGCAGTTATTGGGGCAATCTGCGCTCCATCGGCGAGAAGGTCGGCGCCAACGGCAAGACGTCCGGCGTGATCCCCTTCATCCGGGTCATGGACAGCCTGACCTTGGCGATCAGCCAGGGGTCGCTGCGCCGCGGCAGCGCCGCCGTCTACCTGCCGGTCGACCATCCGGAGGTGGAGGAGTTCGCCGAACTGCGCCGGCCGACCGGCGGCGACCCGAACCGCAAGGCGCTGAACCTGCATCACGGCCTGCTGATTTCCGACGCGTTCATGCGCGCCGTCGAGGCCGACGAGGAATGGGCGCTGATCAGCCCGAAAGACCGCACCGTGGTCCGCACGGTTTCGGCCCGGGCGCTGTGGATCCGCATCCTGACGGCACGGATTGAAACCGGCGAACCCTATCTGGTGTTCATCGACCACGTGAACCGGTCGATGCCGGAGCATCACAAGCTGGCGGGGCTGACCGTCAAGACATCGAACCTCTGCAGCGAGATCACGCTGCCGACCGGCACCGACCATAGGGGCAAGGAACGCACCGCGGTCTGCTGCCTGTCGTCGCTGAACGTCGAGCTGTTCAACGAGTGGAAAGACCACCCGCTGTTCATCGAGGACGTGATGCGGTTTCTGGACAACGTGCTGGACGATTTCATCGCCAACGCGCCGGACAGCATGGAACGGGCCGCCTACGCGGCGTTGCGCGAACGCAGCGTCGGGTTGGGCGTGATGGGTTTGCATTCGTTTCTGCAGGCCAACATGGTGCCGTTCGAGTCGGTCATGGCCAAGGTCTGGAACAAGAAAATCTTCCGCCACATCCAGCAGGGCGTGAACGCGGCGTCGGGCAAGCTGGCGACGGAACGCGGCGCCTGCCCGGACGCGGCCGACTACGGTTTCATGGAGCGGTTCTCCAACAAAACGGCGATCGCGCCGACGGCGTCGATCTCGATCATCTGCGGCGGCACCAGCCCGGGCATCGAACCGATCGCCGCCAACGCGTTCACGCACAAGACCCTGTCCGGGTCATTCACCGTGCGCAACAAGTACCTGTCCCGCCTGCTGGCCGAAAAAGGCGAAGACACGCCGGAGACTTGGTCGTCGATCACCCTGAACGGCGGATCGGTGCAGCATCTGGACTTCCTGAGCGACGACGAGAAGGACGTGTTCAAGACGGCCTTCGAGTTGGATCAGCGCTGGGTGGTCGACCTTGCCGCGGACCGCGCGCCGATGATCGACCAGGCGCAGTCCGTCAACGTTTTCCTGCCGGCGGACGTGCATAAGCGGGACCTGCACCAGATCCATTTCCAGGCCTGGAGCAAAGGGCTTAAGAGCCTGTATTACTGCCGGTCGTTGTCGATGCAACGGGCCGACAAGGTCTCGGAAACGGTGGCGCCGAAAGCGGTCAAGATTCCGCATCGCGGCGTGATCAACGACAGCGAGTTGCCGTTGGCCGCCGACGCCGTGGCGGCCACGCCGGTCAACCCGGCGGAAGACACCCGCTACGAGGAATGCCTGAGCTGCCAGTGATCGGCCGGCAATCGTAAATCCCCAGCAGTAGGAACCGCCCGATGTCGCTGCTTGAAGAGCGCCTTGTCTACAAGCCGTTTCAGTACCCCTGGGCCTACGATGCGTGGCTGATGCAGCAGCGCATCCACTGGCTGCCCGAGGAAGTGCCGCTGGCCGACGACGTCAAGGACTGGCACCAGTCGCTGACCGACGCGGAGCGCAGCCTGCTGACCCAGATCTTCCGCTTCTTCGTGCAGTCGGACGTGGAAGTGAACAACTGCTACATGAAGCACTATTCGCAGGTCTTCAAACCGACCGAGGTGCAGATGATGCTGGCGGCATTCTCCAACATGGAGACGGTGCATATCGCGGCCTACTCGCACCTGCTGGACACCATCGGCATGCCGGAGACCGAGTATTCGGCCTTCCTCCGCTACAAGGAGATGAAGGACAAGTACGACTACATGCAGCAGTTCGGCACCGAGACGCCGCACGACATCGCGATGACGCTCGCCGTGTTCGGCGCGTTTACCGAGGGCCTGCAACTGTTCGCCAGTTTCGCGATCCTGCTGAACTTCCCGCGCTTCAACAAGATGAAGGGCATGGGGCAGATCATCTCCTGGTCGGTCCGCGACGAAACGCTGCACACGGATTCGACGATCCGGCTGTTCAAGACCTTCACCGAGGAGAACCCGGAGCTTTGGGGCGAGGAGTTGCACCGGGAGATCTACCGCGCCTGCCACACGATCGTCGCGCATGAGGACGCCTTCATCGAGCTCGCCTTCTCGGAAGGCGGCGTGGAGGGCCTGACGGCGGACGAGGTGAAGGCCTATATCCGGTACATCGCCGACCGGCGGCTGATGCAGCTCGGCCTGCAGCCGATCCACGAAATCGACAAGAACCCGCTGCCCTGGCTGGACGAGATGCTGAACGCCGTGGAGCACACCAACTTCTTCGAGAACCGGGCAACGGAATACACCAAGGCAGCGACCCAGGGCACCTGGGACGAGGCCTTCGATTGAGAGAAATGCGGCCTGCGACCGACCCTTAAAGCAGGCCGGACAGCTAGCCGGTCGCCCCAAGCAGGAAGGCCGGTCCCGGAGACGGGGCCGGCCTTTTTGTATTGGATTCAAGGCTCCTCGGCACCGTGCGGCATGGCTAACGTCCCCTTAACGCATCGACCTTAGTCTGTCCGATCAGGCTGGGTAGAGGATAAGGGGGAAGCGCGACTACCCCCGAATCCATGATTGTTATGGGTAGACGGCGCTTATGACCGTTCGGCGTCATCGTTTTTCGGCCCGGAATTCGTTTTCGGACCGCTTACCGCCGGCAGTGCTGTTTGCCACGGTCTGGCTGGTATTGCCTAACCTGGTATTCGTGCCGCTGTGGTTCGTGGGCGGCCCGCCGCGCCCCCTGGCGATCATGATTTACGTTTTGGTAGGACTTGCCGGCCGCATGCTGCCGATCTGGGCTGTCGCTGCGCTGCTGCTGGCCGCTTTCGGCTTCGACGTGATCCTGGTGGTCAGCGGCATCTTCAATCTGGCGCCGACCTCCATCCTGCACGCGATCCGGTTTCTGCCGGACCTCAGGATCTTCGAATCGAACCAATATCTGATTCTGACGATACTGGTCGGGGTGGTTTTCGTGACCATCCTGTCGGCAATCAGCCAGTACCGCCATCGGCTGCGGCGCGCGTCCGCGGTCCCCGCGCTGTTGAGCGCCGGGTTGCTGATGACCGGCGACCATCTGATCAACGTCAACCCGGAACAGGAATTCGGCCGCTATCTCTCGCCGACCGCGCCCTTCCATTCCGCCATGGGCGGTTCCGGCCTGCGCGAGCGGCTGATAAGCCCGACCGGCCGCAACCTGGTGATGGTCATGGTGGAAAGCATGGGCCATCTGGAAAACCCGGATCATCACCGTTTGCTGACCGAACGCTTCCGCCACGCGGGTCTGCGGCGGCGATACCAGGTCGAGGTCGGTTATGCCCCATTCTACGGTTCGACCACATCAGCAGAACTGCGCGAGCTGTGCGGCCGCTGGGCGACGTTCGACGAGTTTCTGGACGAGCCCGACCGAAACTGCCTGCCGGCGCGGTTGTCCGCCGCCGGTTACCGCACCGTGTCCGTTCATGGCTTCACCGGGAATCTGTTTGACCGGCGCCGTTGGTATCCCAATATCGGGTTCCAGGAGTTGCGGTTTGCCGAAGAAATGTACGAGCCGGGCGATCGGATCTGCGACGGGGTATTCGCCGGTCTATGCGACATCGACGTCGCCGACCACGTCGCCGCCCTGCTCGACCGAACGCAAGACCGGCCGCATTTCATTCATTGGCTGACATTGAACACGCATCTTCCGGTGATCCACAGGTCCGACCGGCGCCGTCTTCAATGCGAAGACGCCGACACGCCGCTGGATGTCGTCATGGTGTGCGCCATGACCGAACTCTGGATAGAGCTGTTCGACAGCATAATCGACATCGCCCTGACGGAGCGGCCGCGCCCGACCGACTTCCTGATCGTCGGCGACCACGCGCCGCCATTCTGGATCCGGCGGTCGAAGGCGATGTTCGTGTCAGGCCAGGTGCCCTGGATTCTGCTGCGCGACCGGCGCACCATGGCCGATGGCAACATCGCGGCGGCGCGGGCCGAGGATTGATCGCAGAACGGGCGGGCCCGAACAGGTGCTGAGCGGCCTCAAGAAAACGCGCTTCATCGTGTACCTGGCTCTGCTGGGTGGGCTGCTCTGGGCCGTGCCCGCATTCAAGTCGGAACGGTTTCAAACCCGGCCGCCCGTCGCCACCGTAAACGACCTGATGTTGATCGCCCATGCCGGCGGCGGGCTTCCGAACGGGATCTACTCGAATGCCAGGGAAGCCTTCGACACGGCCTACGCGGCCGGCATACGGCAGTTCGAAGTCGACGTGAAGCTTACGCGCGACGGCAAACCGGTCCTCGTCCATGACTGGGGCGACGCCTGGCTGCGATGGCATAGGGCCGGCCTGATCAGGCCCGTACTGGCGAGCCTCGGCCTGTTGCGTTTCCTGCCGCCGAGCCATGCCGAGTTCATGAACGGCGCCATGACGGACCGGCTGACGCCGATGGACCTGGATACGCTCTGCCTTTGGGCCGAGGCCGACCCCGACATCACATTGCTGATGGACTTGAAGGATGGATCAGACGCGCTGCTGCCCGTGCTCGCCAAGACACCGGAGACATGCCGCGCCAAGATGATACCGCAGGTCTGGACGCCCGGGGAGTATGAATGGGCGAAAGAGCTGCGCTTCGACCGCGTTGCCCTGACCGTCTACAAATCGAAGCTTGCGACCGAGGAAATCGAGGCATTCGCCCGCGATCACGACCCGTATTTCCTGGTGATGCCGGCCGCGCGCGCGTCCGCCGAGACGATCGCCCGCGTAACCGCTTTCGGCGATCCGCTGGTCCTCCATACCGTCAACGATCCAAACCGCGCGGCGCGGTTCGCCGAGGCGGGCATCGACGCCCTGATCACCGATTCCCTGGTTCCCGGATTACGTAACAAGGAATAGACTAGCCGCCAATCCGGAAGGGGGAGTCCGTGGCGGGGACCAAGGTCGACATTCTTGAAATCTCGGTAGAGTCCTACCGGACCCTGCTGGAAAATTTCCCGGTCTATTTCCGGCTGGTCCGGTGGCCATTCCTGTTTCTGGCCGGCGTCGCCTGCCTGTTGACGGCTCTGGACCATGCCGGCCTTACCCTGGCGGCCGCATGGGTGTTCCTGGCAATCGACGTCATGGTGATGCTGCCGGTCGTCACCGCCTGGCACCGGCTGGTCCTGCTCGGTTTCGGAAACCCGACCGTCAGGTCGGACTATTCATTCGGTTGGGAAGAGTGGCTCTACATCAAGTGCACGCTGGTCCTGCTCGCGATCTACGCGGCCGGCGGCTTTGCCTACTACTTCGCGGTCGACTGGGCGCTACGCGTCGTCCCCAGTGCAATAATGGGCCTGCTTGTGTTGCCGGTGTGGCTTGGCCTGATGGGGCTGTTCGCGCGACTTTGCCTGACCCTGCCAGCGGCGGCCATCGGCCGGACCCTGAGCATGGCGGACGGGTTCACGGCGACGGTGGGCAATACCTGGCGCATCGCGCTCCTCTATCTGCTGATCAGCCTGCCGGCCGGCTTCTTATCGTTGCTGTTCATTGCGATGACGGACTCGGCGGAAGGCGATACGGAGGCGTTATCGTTGGCCGACTTTCTTCAGGTCATCGTCGGCATGACGCCGGGCTTCCTGTTCGTCCCGATCTATGTCGCCGCGCTGTCGCTGATCTACCGGCAGTTGTTCCTTGCGCCGCCGCCCGCGCCGGCCGGTAACGGAACAGTCTCTTAACCTCCCCGAAAGGGATGATATAGTCGCGTCAACGAACCAAGAAGCGATGGGGACGGCAGCAGATGGGAGACGGCTCCGGCGAGGGCGCCAATTTGCTTGAGGTGGAGGATATCAGCCTCGCCTTCGGCGGCGTCCGCGCGCTGTCGGACGTATCGTTTCAGGTTCGCGAAGGCGAGTTGTTCTCCATCATCGGCCCGAACGGCGCCGGCAAGACCTCGATGCTGAACTGCATCTCCGGCCGCTATCAGCCGGACAAGGGCGCGATAAAGTTGCGCGGTCGGGACATCACCCGGCTGAAGCCGAACGCGCGGGCCGATCTGGGCATCGGCCGCACTTTCCAGAACCTGGCGCTGTTCGGCCATATGAGCGTGCTGGACAACATCATGGTCGGCCGCCATCACTTGATGAAAGCCGGTTTCCTGCGCGGCGCACTGTATTGGATCGGCGGCGCGCAGCGCGAGGAACTGGAGCACCGCCGCGAGGTCGAGGAGATCATCGATTTCCTGGAGATCCAGGCGATCCGGCACGACATGGCCGGCACCCTGGCGTACGGACTGCGCAAACGCGTGGAACTGGCGCGCGCGGTCGCGCTGAAGCCCGACCTGGTGCTGCTGGACGAACCGATGGCCGGGATGAACCTGGAAGAGAAGGAGGACATGGCCCGCTACATCGTCGACCTGAACGAGGAATGGGGCATGACGGTGATCATGATCGAGCACGACATGGGCGTGGTCATGGACCTGTCGCACCGGGTGATGGTGCTGGACTTCGGCCGCACCATCGCCGCCGGCCTGCCGGACGAGGTGCGCAACGACGAGCATGTGAAGAAAGCCTATCTGGGCGAGGACGACGAGGTATTGCGCGAACAGGAATTGGCGGTCTCATGAGCCTGGCCCACCTGCCCGACGTCGACCGGTTCGACACCCTGCCCAAGCTACTGCGCCACAATGCCACCAAATTCGGCGGCGACATCGCCATGCGGGAAAAGCAGTTCGGGCTGTGGCAAACGCTCACCTGGGCCGACTATGCCCGGCGCGTCGAACAGTTCGCGCTCGGCTTCCACAAACTCGGCATCGGCGCCGGCGACGTGGTCGGCATTATCGGCGACAGCCGGCCGGACTGGGTGGCAGCGGCGGTGGCTAGCCATGCGGTCAAGGCGATGAGCCTCGGCATCTATCAGGATTCGCTCGACCCGGAAGTCGAGTACCTGATCAACTATGCCGGCGCGCGGCTGATCGTCGCCGAGGACGAGGAGCAGGTCGACAAGATCCTGAACCTCGGCGACAGCATCGAGACGGTCGAGAAGATCGTCTATTGCGACCCGCGCGGCATGCGTAAATACGACGACCCGCGGCTGATGTCGGCGGAAGCGCTTTGGGCGTTGGCCGATCAGGCGGCCGAAGCCGAGCCCGGCCTGTACGACCGGTTGGTCGACGCGACTGAAGGCGAGGACTGTGCGGTTCTCTGCACCACATCCGGCACGACCTCGAACCCCAAACTGGCCATGCTGCCCGCCGGTCGGCTGATCCGCCATGTCGTCGCCTATTCGGACATGGTGCCGCTCGGCCCCGACGACGAATATGTCTCGGTGCTGCCGATGCCCTGGATCGGCGAGCAGTTCTACGCCCTGTTCCAGCCCCTCGTCTGCCGCAACAAGCTGAACTTCGTCGAAGAGCCGGAGACCATGATGCACGACATGCGGGAGATCGGGCCGACCTTCCTGCTGTTCGCACCCAGGGTCTGGGAACAGATCGCGGCGGACGTGCGCGCCCGGATCGAAGACGCGACACCGCTTAAACGGTGGATGTATCAATTCGGCATGAAGCTCGGGCTGAAGGCGGCCGAGCGGGGCCGCACCGACAAACTGGCCGACTTCCTGCTGTTTCGCGCGCTGAAAGACCGGCTCGGCTTCGCCCGGCTTCGCTATGCCGCGACCGGCGGCGCGGCGCTGGGTCCGGACACGTTCAAGTTCTTCATGGCGATGGGCGTGCCGATGCTGCAGATCTACGGCCAGACGGAACTGATGGGCGTCTACACGATCCACCGGGCCGACGACGTGGATTTCGACACGGTCGGCAAGCCGTTCAACGACAACTATGAAGTGATGATCGACCAGCCGGACAAGAACGGCGTCGGCGAGATCGTCAGCCGCCATCCGAACATGTTCCTCGGCTATTTCAAGAACGAGGCGGCGACCGCGGAGAGCATCGTCGACGGCTGGATGCGGACCGGCGACGCCGGCTATTACGACAAAAAAGGCCATCTGGTGGTGATCGACCGCATATCGGACATCGCGACCACCGCGGGCGGCGACCGTTTCTCGCCGCAATTTATCGAAAACAAGCTGAAGTTCTCGCCCTATATCGCGGAAGCGGTCGTGCTGGGCGATGCCAAGCCATACCTGACGGCGATGATCTGCATCCGCTTCGCGGTCGTCTCCAAATGGGCCGAGCAGCGGCGGATCGCCTTCACAACCTACACCGACCTGTCCGCCCGCGCGGAGGTGCTGGACCTGATCCGCGGCGAGATCGAGCAGGTGAACGCCTCGCTGCCGGAGGCGCAGAAGATCCGCAAATTCATCCTGCTGTACAAGGAACTGGACGCCGACGACGGCGAACTGACGCGAACCCGTAAGGTGCGCCGCAGCGTGGTCGCGGACAAGTACGACAACATCATCGGCGGGCTCTACGGGGACGCCGGCGAAATCGACATCGACACCGTGATCACCTATCAGGACGGCAGCACGCAGCGGATCCGAACCGTGCTGGCGGTGACCCACATGCAGCCGGCGGCGGCCCTGTCGCAGGCCGCCGAATAGCCGGCCGCGCGGGAGTTCAGTAGCCCATGAATACGTCGCTTTTGCTGCAACTGCTGGTCAACGGGCTGATCGTCGGCGCGCTCTACGGCGTGGTCGCGATGTGTTTCGTGCTGATCTACAAATCCACCCAGGTGGTGAATTTCGCCCAGGGCGAGTTCCTGCTGGTCGGCGCCTGGTTCTGCTGGTGGGTGGTCACCGACCTGGGCCTGCCGTTCTGGATCGGCTTTCCGGCCACATTGGTGTTCATGACGATCTTCGGCGTACTGATCCAGGTGGTGGTGTTGCGGCCGCTGATCGGCGAGCCGATCATCTCTATCATCATGGTCACCATCGGCCTCGGCATCTTTTTCCAGGCGATGATGAACTGGATCTTCGGCGTCTTCGCCCAGCCGTTCCCGCCGATCTTCGAGACCGAAACCATCGCGATCTTCGGCCTGAACGTCGAGACGGCCTACATGATGAGCCTGGTCATCTCCGTCGTGATCATGATCGCTTTCGCCTACTTCTTTAAGTACTCCAACATGGGGCTGGCGATGCGGGCGACGGCGTTCGACCAGCAGGTCGCCCAGAGCCTGGGCGTTTCGATCAAGCAGGTGTTCGCCATCTCCTGGGCGATTTCGGCGGTGGTCTCGGCCGTTGCCGGCGTGGTGATCGGCATCGTCAACGGCGTGTCGTCGTCGCTCGCCTTCATCGGCATCAAGGTGTTTCCGGCGGTCATCGTCGGCGGCCTGGAATCGATCGTCGGCGCGATCATCGGCGGCCTGATCATCGGCGTGCTGGAGAACATGGCGCAATTCGTCGACAGCGAGATCCTGCACTGGGGCAACATGTACGCCATCGCGCCGTTTTACGTGCTGATCATCATCCTGATGATCAAGCCGTACGGCCTGTTCGGCGTGCGCGACATCGAGAGGGTTTGAGCGATGGCCGGTGGCACGCCCCTGCCCTCGGGCGAATTCCATACGACCTACAAGGCGGACATGACGCTGTTTCCGTCGAAGATGTCGCGCCTGTTCTGCGCCTTCGGCGTGCTGGTGCTGTTGCTGCTGCCGCTGAACTACGGCGGGTTCCAGTTCGTCGACGCCTATCTGCTGAACCTGATGATCCAGATCGGCATCTACGGCATCGGGGCGCTGGGCCTGAACATCCTGGTCGGCTTCACCGGGCAGATCTCGCTCGGCCATAGCGCGTTCTTCGGCTTCGGCGCGTTCGCCTCCGCCTGGATCAACAACACCACCGGCATTCCGGTATTCTTCAGCATCCCGCTGGGCGCACTGCTGACCACGGCGGTCGGCCTGATCGTCGGCATTCCCGCCGCGCGGATCCGCGGGCTGTACCTGGCGATTGCGACCCTGGCGTCGCAGTTCATCCTCGAGGACTTCTTCAACCGCGCCGACTGGTTCTCCGGCGGCGCCTCGGGCGCCCTGGCCGAGCCGTTCACGTTGTTCGGCTACGCGCTCGACACCGACGTCAAGTATTACTACGTCGTCCTGGCCTACATGGTGATCATGTATATCGCCGGGGCGAACCTGTTGAGAACGCGGGACGGCCGCGCCTTCATCGCCGTGCGCGACCATTACCTCTCCGCCGAAATGATGGGCATCAACCTGACCAAATACCGCATCCTGGCCTTCGGCATCTCGTCGTTCTACGCCGGCCTGGCGGGGGCGCTGTTCGGCCACTATCTCGGCTTCGTGTCGGCGGAAGGCTTCACCATCCTGCTCTCCATCCAGTTCCTGGGCATGATCATCATCGGCGGGCTCGGCTCGGTGATGGGCACGCTGATGGGCACCGCGTTCATGGTGCTACTGCCGGAAGTGATGGAGAGCGCCGCGACAGGCATCGGCCATATGGCGGGCGGCTCGATCTCCGAACTCACCTCGACCCTGCCGTATCTGAAGGAAGCGGCGATCGGGCTGGCGATCATCCTGTTCCTGATCTTCGAGCCGGATGGCCTGGCCAACCGGTGGCGGCTGATCAAGTCGTACTGGAAGCTCTACCCGTTCTCTTACTGACGCGCCGCCGGCCCGGCATCAGCCCGCCGTCCGGCCAGCGCGCACCGCCTTGTCCAACTGTTTTCGGAACCCGGACCACTGGCCGAAGCCGAATTGTTCGAGAAACGCCTGCTGCGCCCGCTCCCATAACGGCATCGCATCGGCCAACGCCCGCTGGCCGGCGGATGTGAGCGTTACGAACCGAACGCGTCCAGTCGGCCCGGGCGCCCGCTCGACCAGGCCACGCGCCTCCAACGGCTTCAGATTACGGGACAGTGTCGAGGCATCCATGATCAGCTCGCGGGCAATCCGGGCGATAGAGGACGGACCGCAGGCGGCGACGGCGACCAGGATCACGAGCTGCGTCGACCGCAGGCCACACGGCTCCAGGACATCGTCGTACAATTGCGTCACCGACCGCGACGCCTTGCGGAAATTCAGGCAGGCGCACTCGGCGGCAACGGCGGCATAGCGCTCATCGCCGGACCGCTCCCGATTGCTGGCCATCGCGCCCTCTCCCATACGCTGCACTGTAATCCAATTGTCATACCATCACGCCTTTGTGTTGTCATCGGTACTAAGCCGATATTGCCATGTATATACACGGCAGATACGGTTTGGCGGCGTGTGGAGGGACACGGAACGACATCAATCAACGGGAGACCACGATGTCAGGCTTAATCGTCAGACTTACATTGCCAATTGTCGGTGCGCTTGCCGCGCTCGCCTTCATGGCACCGTCGCAATCCCAGGCGGCGCCTGTAACCATTCAGTTCAGCGAGGCGGAGGGATTGACGATACGGCGCATTCCCGACGGAGATCCTGAGGGCACGGGTTCCACCGTCTTTTCACTCAACGGCGCAAACTTTTCCGGCGGCGAAGTATCGTTCTTAATGAGTCCGCCGTTTTATGCATCGCCTCCGGCATCCTACCTGATCGGCGGCAGCGGTCTGGTCACGTTCGACACCCTGGCCCGCAGCGTCTCGTTTTTCTTCGTCGATGACGGCCAGGCCGATTTCGTCGCGACGGCGTTCGACAAAGGGGGCAATGCGATCGCCACGGCGACCAGCAACGATATAACGAGCCTTAACGATCCCAACAACTTCGTAACATTGGCCGCCGCGAACCGCGCCATCTCGCGGGTCGAGATTACCGGCGGGGCCGTGGACAATTTTACCTTCGAGGAAGTCCCGGAACCGGCAAGCCTGGCTTTGCTGGCCATGGGATTGGGCGCGTTCGGATTCATGAACAGGCGCAGACTGAAACGGCAAGCGTAGGTCAGAATACCGCAAACAGCGGCAGTTTTTCGCAATCGGGCGGCGGCCTTGCAAAAAGGCTGTCGCCTTTTCTTCATCTCGGTATGGTTAATTCAATTGCGGGACTTTACCCGCAGTGTCGGCGACGTATCGGAAATTGAAGACGGTCCGCCGCCCAAAGGCTATAGTGTCTGCAATGCATTGCACCGAAAACAAAGGGAGGAACATCAGTATGCGGAACTCCATTTGCGCCTTTCTCGCGACCACCGGGCTGGTCGCGCTGGCCGGCACCGCGATGGCGGACGAGATCTTCATCGGCAATCTGTACGACATGACCGGGCCGACCTCCGGCGTCGGCAAGTTCGCCGGCCAGGGCAAGATCGACGCGCTGGAATACATCAACAAAAACGGCGGTATCAACGGGAAGACGATGCGGCTGGAGCACATCGACTATTCCTACAAGGTGCCGCAGGCAATCGCCGCTTATAAGAAGTGGAAGCAACAGGGCATCACCGTGATCCAGGGCTGGGGCACCGGCGACACCGAAGCGCTGATCGGATTCGTGTCGAAAGACAAGATCCCATACATCTCGATGTCGTTCTCCGGCCACCTGACCGACCCGACCGGCAAGGGCCCGAAGACCAAAAAGCCGGCGCCGTACAACTTCTTCGCCGCGCCGTCCTATTCCGACGGCGCCCGCGCGCTGGTGCAGTGGGCGGCGGCCGATTGGAAGGCGCGGGGCGAGAGCCGCAAGCCGCGCTACATCCATATGGGCGACAACCACCCCTATCCGAACGCGCCGAAGGATGCGGCCTACGACTACGCCAAGGAACTCGGCTTCGACACGCTGCCGGCGATCCAGTATTCGCTCCGCCCCGGCGACTTCAAGGCGCAGTGCCTGTCGCTGAAGGAGTCCGGCGCCGACTATGCGTTCCTGGCCAATACCGGCGGCTCCAACATCTCGCTGCTGAAGTCCTGCGCCACCGTCGGCGTCGACACCCAGTTCATCTCCAACATCTGGGGCATGGACGAGAACACCATGAAGACCGCCGGCGAAGCGGCCGACGGCGTGGTCTGGGTGATGAGCACGGCAAGCTGGACCGACGACGCGCCCGGCATGAAACTGGTCCGCGAAGTCTCCAAGATGTCGGATCCGAGCGGCGAGACCTTCCGCCCGGTGCACTATATCCGCGGCCTCTGCCATCCGTTCTATATGAAGGAAGCCCTGGAATGGGCCGACAAGAACGGCGGCATCACCGGCGAGAACATCAAAAAGGGCTTCTACCAGAAGAAGGACTGGGTGCCGGCGGGCCTGGAAGGCGTTTGCGGCCCGGTGACCTGGACCGAGGACGACCATCGCAGCCAGACCACCATCCCGCTGTATCAGGCCAGCGTGAAAGGCGAGACGGCGGAAGGCGGGATCAGCGACCTGCTCGCCAAGGGCACAATGAGCATGAAGAAGGTGTTCACCGCCGAAATCCCGCGCAAGCCGGAATGGATCGGCTGGTAAGCGCCGCAGGTTGAGACGTGACGACAGGGGCGGCTCGGCGACGGGCCGCCCCAATTTTCTCAGTCAACGAACAGCGAGCGGAGTCGGACAGGACCATGTCGGAGGCAGCGAGTTCAGCGCCGGACCCGGCCAGCATGCTGACGGTCAACAATATCGAGGTCGTCTATAACGACGTCATCCTGGTCCTGCGCGGCGTCAGCCTGGAGGTGCCGGAAGGCCAGATCGTCACCCTGCTGGGCCCGAACGGCGCCGGCAAGTCGACCACGCTGAAGGCGATTTCCGGCCTGCTGAAGACCGAGGACGGCGAGGTCACCGGCGGCGACATCCGGTTCCTGGGCGAAGAAATCCGCAACGCCGATCCAGAGCGGATCGTGCGCAAGGGCATCTTCCAGGTGATGGAGGGCCGGCGCATCGTCGCCGACATGACGGTGTTGGAGAACCTCCGGCTCGGCGCGTTTACCCGCAACAAGCGCGATGTCAGCGACGACATCGATCAGGTGTTCCGGTACTTCCCGCGGCTGAGGGAACGCACCGGGCTCGCCGGTTACCTCTCCGGCGGCGAGCAGCAGATGCTGGCGATCGGCCGCGCCCTGATGGCGCGGCCCAAGATGATCCTGCTGGACGAGCCGAGCATGGGCCTGTCGCCGCTGCTGGTACAGGAGGTGTTCGGCATCATCCGCTCGCTGAACGAAGACCTCGGCATCACCATGCTGCTGGTCGAGCAGAACGCCAACATGGCGCTGAAATGCGCGTCCTACGGTTACATCATGGAGTCCGGCAAGATCGTGCTGGACGGGACGCGCGATCAGTTGTTGAACAACGAGGACGTCAAGGAGTTCTATCTCGGCAGCGCCGGCGAGCGGAAGAGCTTCAAGAATTTGAAGTCCTATCGGCGGCGAAAGCGGTGGCTGTAGAAGAAGAGCTCTTGCCGGCGGTCATCCTTTGCGTGGCCTCGCCATCGACATAATTTGAAGGCCGGTGCGGCACCTGTGGAGACTGTATGCACTGCGCCATGGATGCTCGGATCAAGTCCGAGCATGACGATTGTGCGTTCGTCGGAGCCGCCCCCCATCTGTCGCCCTCGGACTTGATCCGAGCGCCCATGCCGCCGCGAGCACCTTCCAGTCCGAAGCAAGCGGTCATCGCGAGGCGCGTAGCGCCGCGGCGATCTCGGTCGGACGGAACGCGGCTTTTCCAGATTGCTTCGCTGCGCTCGCAATGACAGCCTGGGCTGCCGGTGTCACCAGGCCGTGTAGCCGCCGTCGACCACCAGTTCCGTGCCGGTGACGAATTTGGCGTCGTCCGACGCCAGGTAGACGATCGCCTGGGCGATATCGGCCGGCTCGCCGAGATGATTGACCGGGTGGCGGCTTTCGATCAGCGCCCTGGACGCCGCCGGATCGGGCTGCTGTCCCAGCGCGCCTTGTACCATCGGCGTATCGATATAGCCGGGGTGGACGGAATTCACCCGGATGTTCAAGCCGGCCTGGGCGCATTCGACGGCGGCCGACTTGGTCAGCATCCGGACCCCGCCCTTGCTGGCGGAATAGGCGGACGCCCCTGCGGTGCCAACGATCCCGAGGATCGAGGAAACGTTGATTATCGAACCGCCGCCGCGCGGCGCCATCGTGGTGATGGCCGCCTTGGTGCCGAGGAACACGCCGTCGAGATTAACCGCCATGACCCGGCGCCATTCTTCCATCGTCATCTCGACGATCGGCCTGACAAAGCCGAGGCCGGCATTGTTGACCATGACGTCGATTTGGCCGAAACGGCCGAGCGCCGACTCGACGGCCGCCGCCCAATCGGACTCGATTGTGGCGTCGTGGCGCAGGAACAGGGATTCGCCGCCCGCCGCTTCGATCTCCGCCGCGACGGCGGCACCGTCCTGCTCGTTCAGATCGGTTACGACCAGACGCGCACCCTCGGCTGCCAGCGCCAACGCCGCCGCCCGGCCGATACCCGACGCGCCGCCGGTGACGAAAGCGACCTTGTCCTGTACCCGCGCCATATCTCTCACTTCCCCGTAAAAGTCGGTTTGCGCTTCTCGAGAAACGCCGCGACCGCCTCGCGATGATCGGCCGTATGGAAGGTGTTCATCTCGTAGGCGAGCGAGGTTTCGAACACCGCGTTGGCGACCTGTTTCAGGCCCAGATTGACCGCGACCTTGGTATAGCGAATTGCGCGCTGCGCGCCGCCGGCCAGTTTCTTTGCGAAGGCATCGACGCGGGCGTCGAGTTCGGCGGCCGGCACGGCGTGATTGACCAGACCGATCCGCGCCGCCTCCGCGCCGGTGAGAATGTCGCCGGTCATCAGGTATTCCTTGGCCCGAGCGAAGCCGATCAGTTGCGGCCAGATCACCGCGCCGCCGTCGCCGGCGACGATGCCGACGCGGACATGGGGGTCGGCGATCTTGGCGTCTTCCGCCGCGAACACCACGTCGCAGAACAGCGCCAGCGTTGCGCCGAGACCGATGGCGGAGCCGCGCACCCTGGCGATCACCGGCTTCTCGATGTCGAGCAGGCCGAAGATGATGCGCTTGGCTTCGGCCGCCGCCGGGCCGGCGCTCGGATCGTCGGCGCTTTCCTGCATCCATTTGATATCGCCGCCGGCGCAGAAGTGTTCGCCCTCGCCGGTCAGCACGACGATGTCGGTGTCGGCGTCGTTGTCGAGCTCATAGAAGACTCGCGCGAGCTCTTCATGGGTGAGCGCGTCGACGGCGTTGAGCGCGTCGGGCCGGTTGATCGCAACCGTGGTGATCCGCCCGTCGCGGGTAATCTTCAGCCGCTCGTAGCTTTCCGGCTTTATCACGACACCGCCCCCGCTTCGCGCAGCTTGGCGATCTCGTCAGCGCCGAAGCCCCAATCGGCCAGTGCAGCTTCCGTATGCTGGCCCGGGTCCGCGGCCGGGCCCTGGATCTCCGATTTGGTCCGGCTGAAGCGCGGTGCCGCGGCCGGCTGAACCACGCCTTCGATTTCGACGAAGGTCTGCCGCGCCTTGTTGTGCGGATGATCAGGCGCTTCCTCCAGGCTGAGGACCGGCGCGAAACAGACGTCCGATCCTTCCATGATCTCGCACCATTCGTCGCGGGTCTTGGTCTTGATGACCGCAGCGAGCCGCTCCGTCATCTCCGGCCACTTCGACTTGTCCATCTGTTTCGGCAGGTCTTCCTTGTCCAGCCCGGTCTTCTCCAGCAGTTCGGCGTAGAACTTGGCCTCGATGGACGCGATGGAGACGTACTTACCGTCGCTGGTTTCGTAGACGTCGTAGAAGTGCGCGCCGCTATCCAGGATGTTGGTGCCGCGTTCGTCGGTCTGGATGCCCATCGCCTTCATGCCGTAGGCGGCGGTCATCAGCGAGGCGGCGCCGTCGGTCATGGCGGCGTCGACCACCTGACCCTTGCCTGACTTCTGCGCCTCAAGGATCCCGCAAACGATGCCGAAGGCGAGATAGAGCGCGCCGCCGCCGAAATCGCCGACCAGGTTGAGCGGCGGCACCGGCGGTCCGCCGCGGCGGCCGATCGCGTGCAACGCGCCGATCAGCGCGATGTAGTTCATGTCGTGCCCGGCGGCGTGGGACAGCGGGCCTTCCTGGCCCCAGCCGGTCATGCGGCCGTAGATCAGCTTCGGATTGCGCTTCAGGCAGTCGTCCGGCCCGAGGCCGAGCCGTTCGGTGACGCCGGGGCGGAAGCCTTCGATCAGCGCGTCGGCCTTCTCGACGAGCCGCAGCACGGTCTCGACGCCCTCAGGCTGTTTCAGGTCGACGGCAGCGGAGCGCCGGCCGCGGTTCAGCAGGCTGAACTTAGACGGCTGGCTGATGCCGAGGCCGCTCGCCTCCGTGCGGTCGATGCGCAAGACCTCCGCCCCCATGTCCGACAACAACATGGCGCACATCGGCCCCGGACCGATCCCCGCCAGTTCGATGACCTTGTAACCTGCCAACGGGCCCATCGCTGCACTCCAATCCCTGTTTCAATCTGTGCCGAGCACTAGTGTACCTGTCGGTCCTGCCCTTCCCAATAGGGGGCGCGCAATTCCCGTTTGAGGATCTTGCCGGACGGGTTGCGCGGCAGGGCATCGGCGAAATCGACGGATTTTGGCACCTTGTAGCCGGCGATGCTGGCGCGCGCGAAATCCTGGATTTCGGCTTCGGTCACGGCGCTGCCTTCCTTTCGGACGACAACGGCCTTCACGGCCTCGCCCCAGCGGTCGTCCGGCACGCCGATCACCGCGACGTCGGCGATGTCGTCATGCTTGAACAAGGCGCTTTCCACCTCGGCCGGATAGACGTTCTCGCCGCCGGAGACGATCATGTCCTTGATCCGGTCGTGGATATAGACAAAGCCCTCCGCATCCATATAGCCGGCATCGCCGCTGTAGAACCAGCCGTCGCGGATCGACCGGGCCGTAGCCTCCGGCTGGTTCCAGTAGCCCTTCATGTTCTGGCGGGTGCGGCAGGCGATTTCGCCGACCACGCCCGGCTCGCATTCGACGCCGTCGGCATCGACGATCTTCATTTCCACGCCGTCCATCGGATAGCCGCAGGATTTCATACGCGGGCTGCCTTTCGGGTCGTGGTCGGACGGCGGCAGGTAGGTGATCGCGCCCATGGTCTCGGTCAGCCCGTAGACCTGGGCGAAGTCGCATTTCAGCGTGCCGACCGCCTGGGCCAGCAGATCCAGCGGGATCGGCGACGCGCCGTAGACCACCAGTTCCAGGCTGGCGAAATCGGTGTCGCCACAGTTCGGGTGCTGCAGCATGAACAGAATGACGGCCGGCACGAACAGAACCTTGGTCACCCGCTCGGTCGCAATCAGATGCAGGATCTGGCCGGCATCGACTTCCGGCAGGATGATATCGCGCGCGCCGTTATAGAGGCCGATGGTGCCCCATTCGCTGCCGGCGATGTGAAACAGCGGCATACAGACGAGGTTGACGTCCTTGTTCGACCATTGGCCCATGGTGCGGGAGGCAATATCGATCGCGTAGATGAAGCTGCCGTGGGTGATCTGCGCACCCTTCGGCAGGCCGGTGGTGCCACTGGTATACATCTGGATCGCCACGTCTTCCGCCAGCACGTCGATATCCGGATCCGTGTCGGACGCGGCCTCGCGCCACGGCCCGTAAGCCGCCCAGCCGTCGCGCGCGCCGTCCAGATGCACGACCCGCTTCACGGTTTTCAGTTCGGCCTCGATCTCGGCGATCAGGCCGGCATGGGCGTCGTCGACGAACAGGACCTCGGCGGTCGCGTCGTTGACCACGAAGGCCACCTCCGGCGGCGCCAGTCGGAAGTTGACCGGCACCAGCACGGCGCGCGCCTTGACCGCGCCGAACAGGATCTTGAAGAAGTCGTCGCTGTTCTTGGCCAGGATCGCCACGCGGGCGCCGGGCTTCAGCCCTTCGGCCAGCAGCGCATTGGCGATACGGTTGGATTGCCGGTCGAGTTCGGCGTAGGTGGTCTCCCGATCTTCGAATACCAACGCTACGCTTTGCGGCCGCTCACTGGCGTGATGGCGCGGAATATCGGCGAGTGTCTGCATCTCCTCCCTCGTCTCCGGTTTTCACGGTCCGGTTGGCGGGGATTATATCGCAACCGACCGCCGTGTCTTGCGCCCGCCGCCGGGGCGGCATAGCGTGCGGGCATGCAGGTTCCCCCCGCCGACCGCCGCCGGCACGCGCCGGCCACCCAGCGCAACCGCGAGCCGATTCTGGCGGTTTTCCGGGACATTCTGCCGGCGGACGGCACGGTGCTGGAGATCGGCAGCGGCACCGGGGAGCATGTCGCCTTCTTCGCGCCGCTGTTCCCGAGCCTGGTCTGGCAGCCGAGCGACCCCGACCCAGGCCTGCGCGACAGCATCGCCGCCTGGGCCGATGCGTCCGGCGCCGGCAATATCCGACCGCCGCTGGAGATCGACACCCGGACGGACGACTGGGGCATCGACCGGGCGGACGCCATCCTCTGCGCCAACGTCATTCACATCACCCCATGGGCGGTTTGCGAAGGACTGCTGCGGGGCGCCGGGCGCATTCTGACGCCGGGCGGGCTGCTCAGCCTTTACGGCCCGTTCAAACGGGACGGGCGGCACACCGCGCCGAGCAACGAGCAGTTCGATATGAGCCTGCGCAGCCAGGATCCGAGCTGGGGCGTTCGCGATCTGACGGACGTTACCGGCGAAGCGGCCGCCAACGGCCTCGTCCGGGACAGCGTGATCGAGATGCCTTCCAACAACCTTATTGTCGTTTTCAAACGGCCGAGCGGAGACGCCGGATGACGGATACGAGGATTACCGACACCGAGACGCTAGAAGCCCACTACGGCGAGCCGAGCGAACTGGCCCGGATCAAGGCAATCAAGAAGCTGGACAAGCACTGCCGGAATTTCATTGCCCAATCGCCGTTTCTGGTGATCGGGTCGTCGTCCGCCGACGGCGCCGACGTCTCGCCGAAGGGCGACGCGCCGGGCTTCGTTACCGTGCTGGACGACAGCACGCTGCTGATTCCGGACCGCCTGGGCAACAACCGCGTCGACACCATGCGCAACATCATCGACAACCCGGATGTGGCGATGATCTTTTTCGTGCCCGGCATGAACGAAACGCTCAGGGTGAACGGCAAGGCGGAGATCGTCACCGACCCGGCGTTGCTGGAGCCGCTGTCGGTGCGGGGCAAGGCGCCGAAAAGCGGCATCCTGATCCATGTGGACGAGGCCTTCCTGCACTGCGCCAAGGCGCTGGTCCGGTCCAAGCTGTGGGACCCGTCGATCCAGATCGACCGCAAGACGTTTCCGCCGCTCGGCAAGATGATCGTCGAGCAGGCCGGGCAAGGCGACGCGGAGGACGCGGAAAACAAGGTCCAGGAATCTCTGAAGACGCGGCTTTACTGATCGCGGCGGCTTAGAGACGCAGGGCTTCGCCGTCCCACCGACGGGCCAGCAGCACGGCGCCGGCAGTGCCGGCGAGGCAGAGCGCGGCCATGAAGAAGAATGCGCCGCCGCCGAACCACTCGTAGAGATAGCCGGATACGATCAGACCGACGCCCATGGCGGCGCCGGAGCCGATGGCCGTGTAGAGGCTCTGGGTGGTGGCCGACAGGCCGGGCGGGGCGGAGCGGGTGAGGAAATGCATGGCCGCCAGATGGGCGACGGCGAAGGTCACGCCATGCAGCACCTGCGAAGCGACCAGCACCCAGAAATCGGTCGACAAGCCCATCACCGTCCAGCGCAGAACGCCGGCGAGGCAGGCGAGTTGCAGAAGCCGCGCCGGGCCGAAGCGAGCGATCAGGGTGCCTGAGATGGCGAACAGGCCGATTTCGACGATCACGCCTTCCGCCCAGAGCCAGCCGATCTGGCCGCCGCTCAGGCCCGCGGCCTGCCAGTGCAAGGTACCAAAGGCGTAGAGCACGGTGTGGCCGGCCATGTTGGCGCCGGCGCTGAACAGGAACAGCAGGTAGACCCGGTTGCGCAGCAGGCGCCACATGGAGATGCCGGGACCGCCGGTGGCCGCCGGACGCATGTTCGGCAATGTGAGCGTCGAGAGCGCGGTGAGGCCGAGGCAGCCGAGAATCATGATCCAGACCAGGATCGGGTCCCTGCCTTCCAGCAGCAGGCCGCCGCCGAACGACGCGACGATGAAGGTGACCGAGCCCCAAAGGCGGATGCGGCCATAGTCCAGCTTGCGCGCATAGGCCGCCATCATGGTGAGGTTGTCGCCGAGCGGCATCAGCGGTGGGAACAGGATTGCCGTGAGCATGGCGGGCACGAGCATGGCAGCGAAACCGTGGCCCAGTCCGTAGAGCGCGAACGCGCCCATGGAGGCGACCGCCAGCAGGATCAGCGGGCGCTTACGCTCCCGCCGCCGGTCGGCGACGCGGGCGATCCAGGGGCTGGTGACCATCTGCGCCCAGCGCGCCGCGCCGAGCAGAAACCCGATCTGCACCGCGTCCAACCCGCGCGACTGAAGGAACAGCGGGAAATACGGCATGTGGATGCCGACGCCGAGGAACAGAGTGCCGTAGAACCCGGCGAGCCGCGCCGAGACAGAGAAGGACGATCCGCCGACCCCGGCCTGGTCCGGCGCGGTCACCCGCGGGCGCCGGGCTTCTCGATATACTCCACGCAGATGCCGTCCGGGTCGCGCAGGTAGACGACCCTGCCGCCCTTGTTGGGGCCGGCATCGATTACGATGGGCGGCGCGACCGGCACCACGCCGTGCGGTTCGGAGGCGGCGATCGCGGCGTCGACGTCGTCGACATCAAAGGCGACATGGGCGAAGCCGACATCGCACGGCCGGGGCTTGACGTGGCCGCGGTCGGCCGGGCCGACATATTGAATGAGCTCCAGCGCGTGGCCCGGCCCCTGCAGATAGGCGATGACCATGTCGGCGCCTTCGACGCCGGTCACCTGCGAGACGACCTTCGGGTCGCGCGGCGCGTGGGAGGTGACGCGGAAGCCCAACGCGTCGCGGAAGAAGGCGATCGTCCGGTCGAGATCGGACACCGTGAAGCTGGTGTGGTTGGTCGCGAGTACATTGAAGTCGGCCATCGTTCCCTCCTGCACAATCAATCGCCGAAGTCGATCGCGTTCAGCACCGGTTCTCCCCGGGCGAAGCGGTCTAGGTTCGCCGCCACAAAGTCCCAGCGGCGTTCGACCATCTGCGTCGTCCAGGCCGAGATGTGCGGCGCCATCACGACGTTGTCGAGCTCGTGGAACGGATGATCCGCCGGGCTGGGCGAGCGGTCTTCGGCTGTCGGGTAATTATACCAGACATCCAGCACCGCACCGCCAATCGACTTGTCCTGCAAGGCGCGGAACAGATCGGCCTGATCGGCGACGGCACCGCGCGCCACGTTGATGAGCACCGCATCCGGCTTCATGCGGGCGAGACGCGCGGCGTTTATCAGGCCACGGGTCTCTTCCGACAGCACGCAGGCGACAACGACATAGTCGCTCTCGCCAAGGAGCCGGTCCAGATCCCGGTCGGCCGTACCGAGCCAGTCGAGCGGTTCGGGCGCGGGCCTGGCCGTGCGCGCGACGGCGACGGTGCGCATGCCGAAGGCGGCGGCGCGGCGGGCGACTTCCTCGCCGATATGGCCGTAGCCGATCAACCCGACGGTCTTGCCGTAGACCTCGCCATGGAACGGCCCGCCGGAGAGGCCGTGATAGCGCCAAGAACCGGCCTTGAAATCCAGCGCCGCCTTGGAGAGGCCGATCTCCCATTCCAGCATGGACAGCAGGACGAACTCGGCGATCGGGATCTCGTGCTCGAACGTGTTACAGACGGTGCAATGCTTGGGCAGTAGCGTCCGGTCGAGCCAGTCGTAGCCGGCGAACGGGATCTGGAACAGCCTGAGTTTCGGCGCGGCCGGCGGCGGTTCGGGAAAGGCGCCGGATATCACGGCGTCGGCCTGGGCCATGGCTTCGACCCACTTTTCGCGGCCGTCGTCGGGAACCCACGTCAGTTGCCGCCACGGCGTGGTCAGACGGTCGCCAAGACGCGCGCCCTGCCCGGTGGCCAGCGTACCGGAGACCAGCACGGTCAATTCCTCGGTCATCGATTTACGCTCACTTTGTTCAGTCGCGCCGGTCCGCGTCGTTCACCAGATCCGCCAGCGCGTCCGGATCAGCGGCATCGACCGCCGCGCGCGCGACACCGAAAGAAAAGCCGCTGCGGCCGAGCGCGGCAAGGTCGCGCTGCCGGTTTTCGGCCCGCGCCTTGTCGTGGCGGAAGGGGCCGATGCGACGGCGTTTGACATAGGTCGCGGCCGCGGCGATATCGGAATAATCCATCTCATTGGACAGTGTCTGCAAGGCAAGGTCGATATCGTCGGCGCCGAGCCCCTTCGCCCGCAGTGCCCGGACGATGAACGGGCGCGGGCGTCCGGCGCGGAACAGGGAGCGGGCTCGCGCGGACGCGTAAGCCGCGTCGTTCAGCAGGCCGGCCTTCCGGAAACGGGCGATCACGGCGTCGACCATTTCCGCGCCCTCTTCCACCGGGGTGCCGTGTTCGCGGGCCGAGCGGGCGACTTTGCGCAGCATCACGGTGCGGAAATGCGCCGACGACGCGGCGTAGCGCTCCAGATAGGCGAGGCCCGCCCGTTCCAGATAGGCCGGCGTGATGCGTCGGGGTTTGCGCCGCTTGCGTTTTTCAGGAGGGGAACTTGTCACGCAACGCCGCTACTTGTTCGGAGGTCAATGGCCGGGTCTTCTCGCCGCGCAACAACAGATGCAGCTTGGCCGTCTCTTCCAGTTCCTCAGTCGCGTAGACGGCGGCTTCCAGCGATTTGCCGGCGACCACCGGGCCGTGGTTGGCGAGCAGCACCGCATGGTGTTTGCCGGCCAGCGCCCGCACCGCGTCGGCCAGTGCCATGTCACCGGGCGCGTAGTACGGCACCAGCGGCAGGCGGCCGATCCGCATCACGTAATAGGCGGTGAGCGGCGGCAGCACGTCGTCCGTATCGATATCGGCGAGGCAGGAGACGGCGACGGAATGGGTGGCGTGCAGGTGGACAACCGCGCCGGTGCCGGGCCGTTCCTCGTACATCGCGCGGTGCAGGAAGGTCTCCTTGGTCGGCGGGTCGCCGGACACCAGGTTGCCGGCATCGTCCAGCTTCGACAGGCGGGCCGGATCGAGCCGGCCGAGCGAGGCGTTGGTCGGCGTCATCAGCCAGCCGTCTTCCAGGCGCGCGCTGATGTTGCCGGTGCTGCCGAAGGTAAGACCACGGTCGTACAGCGACTTGCCGAACGCGGCGATCCGGTCCCGTAACGCGGTTTCGGTCATGGCAGCATGCGCAGGGCTTTGACAAAGAAGTCGGGCGCGCCGAAGTTGCCGGATTTCAGGGCGAGCGCAATCGGCGGATCGCCGAGCGATTGCGTCCAAGGCACACCGGGGTCGATCTCCGGCCCGATGCGAAGCGCCGTGACGCCGAGCGCCTGAACCACCGCGCCCGACGTCTCGCCGCCCGCGACGACCAGCTTGCGCACGCCGGCATCGGCGAGGCCGCGGGCGATCTTCGCCATCGCGTCCTCGACAAGAGCGCCCGCCTCCTCGCGACCGAGCTTACCCTGGACGGCGACGACCGCATCCGGCTGGTCGGTCGAATAGATCAGCACCGGCCCCTTGGCGAGCTTCGCCGTTGCCCAGTCCAACGCCGCGCCGGCGACATCCTCGCCGGCCGCCAGGGCGGCCGGATCGACACGGAACATCGGGTGCACGCCGCCCATCTCCGCCACCTGGCCGATGGTCGCCGCCGAACAGGAGCCGGCGATCACGGCCTCCAACCCGTCGACAGGATCGAGCGCGTCCGCCGCCCCCGCCCGGGTGAGCAGGCCGGCACGGCGGAAGTTGTCGGGCAGGCCCATGGCGACGCCGGACCCGCCGGTGACCAGCTTCAGATCGGCGGCGGCGTGGCCGATAGCCATCAGGTCGCCATCGTCGATGGCGTCGACGATGGCGGCCACGCAGCCGTCGCCGTGCAGCCGGTCGAACTCCTGGGCGATGGCCGCGGCGCCGTGCGAGACGGTGCGATGGGCCACCAGGCCGATCCGCCCCTGGGTCTGGCGCCCCAGAACATGCGCAAGATTGGAATCGGTCATCGGCGTCAGCGGATGGTTGCGCATCGACGAGTCCGACAGCAGCAGGTCGCCGACGAACAAATGGCCGAGATAGATGGTGCGGCCGGTGGTCGGGAAGGCCGGGCAGGCGATGGTGAAGTCTTTGCCGAGGACATCGAGCAGGGCTTCGGTAACCGGGCCGATATTGCCGTCGTCGGTGGAATCGAAGGTCGAGCAGTATTTGAAGAAGAACTGGTGAGCGCCGTTGTCGCGCAGCCATCGGAGCGCGGCAAGCGACTGGTCGACCGCCTCGCCGGCCGGGATGGTCCGGCTTTTCAGGGCGACGACAACCGCGTCCGCGTCGACCGCCTGCCCTTCCGCCGGGACCCCGAGCAACAGCACGGTGCGCATGCCCTGGCGCACCAGGGTGTTGGCGAGGTCGGTGGCGCCGGTGAAGTCGTCCGCGATACAGCCGAGCAGCATGGTTCTATTTATCCGTTCCGGTGCTGACGCCGGCATCGCCGAAGGTCGCCATGCCGGTATGGGTCAGCGCCGCGGCCCGGACGATGCTCGCCGCGACGGCGGCGCCCGATGCTTCGCCGAGCCGCATATCGAGATCGAGCAGCGGCTGCTTGCCGAGGCGGTCCATCAGCCGGCGATGCGCCGGTTCGGCGGAACAGTGGGAGGCCAGGCAATGGTCGAGCGTGCCGGGCGCAATGGCGTGCAGCGGGGCCACCGCGGCGGTCGCCACGAAGCCGTCGACCAGGACCGGCACGCGGGCGTAGCGCGCGGCAACGGCGGCGCCGAGCATCGCCGCGATCTCCCGGCCGCCGAGACGGCGAAGCACTTCGAGCGGATCACCGAGCGCGTTGCGATGAAGGTCGACGGCGGCGGCGACGGCGTCGCGCTTGCGGGCGAGGCCGGCATCATCGATGCCGGTGCCCGGCCCGACCCAGTCGGCCGCCGAGCCGCCGAACAAGCCGTTGGCCAAAGCCGCGGCGACGGTGGTGTTGGCGATGCCCATCTCGCCGATGCAGACGAGGTCCGCCTCCGCGTCGACCGACGCCATGCCCTGGGCGACGGCGGCGACACAGTCGGCCTCGTTCATCGCCGGTTCTTCTGTGAAGTCGGCGGTCGGCCGGTCGAGGTCCAGCGCCACCACGTCGAGCGTTGCGCCGGCCGCAGCCGCCAACTGGTTGATCGCCGCGCCGCCCGATTGGAAGTTGGCGACCATCTGCACGGTCACTTCCGACGGGAAGGCGGAGACGCCACGGGCCGCGACGCCGTGATTGCCGGCGAAGACCAGCACCTGGATGCGCTCCGCACGGGGACCGCCCTGCCCTTGCCAGCCGGCCAGCCAGAACGCGATCTCCTCCAACCGGCCGAGCGAGCCGGCAGGCTTGGTAAGTTCCGCGTCGCGGGCACGCGCGGCATCGGCCGACCCGGCGTCGGGACCTGGAAAGTCATCAACCAGGGCGCGCAGGTCGGCAAGGCTTGAAGGCGGCTGAATGGTGTTCGCTGTCATCTCGGTTCGGCGTATAACTCAAGTGATTCCAGGGGAGCCAAGGTAAGCGATGACGAGCGATTGGGACAGACCGAAGATGGCGAAATGGCTGGCCGATTTGCGGCTGGCCGCGGTGTTTCTGACCCGCCTGCCGATCCGTCCGGCACGCGAGCGGGCCGGGCCACTGGGCGAGGCCGCCTGGGCGTTCGCGGCGATCGGGATCGGCGTCGGGCTAGCTGGCGGGATCGTCTTCGCCATTGCCATCTGGCTCGGCCTGCCGGCGCTGCCCGCCGCGGTGCTGGCGGTCGGCTGCCAGGTGGTGCTGACCGGGGCGCTGCACGAGGACGGGCTGGCCGACACGGCGGACGGGTTCGGCGGCGGCGCGGACCGGGAGGCCAAGCTTCGCATCATGCGCGACTCGCGGTCCGGCGCGTTCGGCGTGGTCGCCATGGTCTTGAGCCTCGCGGGACGGGTCGCGGCGATCGCCAGCCTGGAGCCCGGGCTGGTCGCCGCCGCGCTGGTCGCCACCGGCGCGCTGTCCCGGGCCGGCACGGTCTGGCTGATGGCGCTGATGCCGCCGGCGCGGGCCGACGGCCTCGGCGCGTCCGCCGGGCGACCGGGCCTGGAGCATGCCTGGACGGCGACGGGAATCGGCGCGCTCGCGGGCCTGCTGCTGCTCGGTTTCGGACCGGCCGTGGCGATGCTGGCGGTCGGCGGGATCGCGCTGGCGCTGTTCGGACAGTTGGCCAAACGTCAGGTCGGCGGGCAGACCGGCGACGTGCTGGGCGCGAGCCAGCAGGTCGGCGAACTGGCCTGTCTGTTCGCCCTGGCCGCGGTGCTTGCGTGAGCAGCAATCGTCCGCCCCGCGCCGCCCTGGCGCTCTTTCTATTTGTATCCACTGGACAGGCATTCGGCGCTGCCGAGGGGCGACCCTGGCTAGAAACGCCGGAGCCGGCGGTCGACGCGGCGGATCTTGCCCAGGTGCGGACCGCGCCGGAATCGGTGCATGACGGCTGGCCGGTCTCCGGCCTGGAAGCCGAGGGAATCGATCCGCGGCCGATCGCCGTCCTGCTCAAGCGCGTGAAGACCGGCAGCTATGTCGGGATCGACGGTCTGCTGTTGGCGCGCAACGGGAAACTGGTCAGCGAGCTGTATTTCAACGGGTTCGGCCGCGAGCGATGGCACCAGACACGGTCGGCGTTCAAGAGCGTGGCCGGCCTGCTGGTCGGGATCGCGGTCGCGGAAGGCCGGCTGGATCTGGACGACCTGGTGGCGCCGCTGATCGCCCGGTATCACACACCGAGCGACGACGACCCGCGCAAGCGCGACATAACGATCCGCGATTTGCTGCGGATGGCGTCCGGCCTGGACTGTTCGGAAATGCCGGGCACCGGCCCCCATCGGGAATCGGCCATAAACGACAAGGGCAACAGCGTAGCGGCCAATTTCGATCTGCCGATGGCCGGCGCGTCCGGGATCACCTGGCGTTATTGTTCGTCGAATACCTTTCTGCTGGGCGTGGCGCTGAAATCCGCCCTGGCGAGAGACGGCCTCGGCAGCCTGAAGGACTATGTCGATTCACGGCTGATAAATCCGCTGAGCATCTCTTACCTTCCCGCCTTTTCCGGCGAGGGGCATTTCTCGATGAAAGGCGGACAGAAGCTGCGGCCGCGCGATCTTGCGAAGTTCGGCCAGCTTCTGGTCTCGGGCGGCCGTTGGCACGGCCGGCAACTGGTCCCCGCCGAATGGATTGCCGAGATCCTGTCGGACGGCATGCCGACCGACTGGTCGTGGACCAGCGCCGTTGCGCCGGGCCCGGCCATGCAGCGGCAGTCGAGTTATCGCTATCAATGGTTCCACACCGAGATGTGGGTTGCCGGCGGCGACTACCGGCTGATTCACGCCTGGGGCAACGGCGGCCAGTTCGTTGTCGCGGTGCCCCAACTCGATCTCGTCGTCGTCACCACGGGCAGCAACTACGGCTCCCGGAACATCGAAAAGCAAAAACAGATCTTCCACATGCTCTACCGCTACATTCTGCCGGCGGCGGCCGGAACGGCGGCACGGTAGGGGTGATTTAGCGTCATCGCGAGGCGCACCTTTGACGAGACATTGTGGGCCGCGGCGATCCGGATAGGACGGAGCGCCGCTTTTCCAGATTGCTTCGCTTCGCTCGCAATGACGTTCAGAGCAGCGTGTCGTCGCGGTGGCGGCCGAGCGCTTTGGCGTAGCGGGCCATGGCTTCGGGCATGACGGTGGCGCCCGGCTCGGTGCGGCCGATGCCGAAGACGCGGCGCTTGAAGTCGAGTTTGGCAAGCGCGCCGTTAATCTCGGCGTCGCGTTCCGGCGGCAGGATCTCGGCCGGGTCGCCGAGGGCGATCCAGTTGATCGGCACGTCGGTGTCCGGCGGCAGGCGGGTGCCGATATGGACTACCGCGCCGATCCGGACCAGGGCGCGGGCGCCGAGATGGGCGCCGTTGAAAACCGACGCGCCGGTCGCGACGAAGACGTTGTCGGAAACCGTGCAGCCGCTCAAATGCGCGGTCGGGCCAACCAGGACGTTGTCGCCCATCGCCAGCGGATAGTGGCCGGTGCCGCGCAACACGGCGTTCTCCATGATCACGCAATTGGCGCCGACCGAGACCGGGCCGGTCTCCGCCGTGAGCACCGCGCCGAAGCCGACCGAGGTGCCGGGACCGACCGTGACGTCGCCGCAGAGCACTGCGTTCGGCGCGACCCGCGCCGTGGGGTCGACAGTCGGGCGCTTGCCGTCATGTTCGATCAGCATGGCTTTCTCCTTTCCTGTCGAGGGGGTCGACGGCCGCCGCGACCGGGCAGCCGGCCGGCAGGCAGACGCTACGCTCGCAAAACCGGCAGATCCGCCAGGCGTCCGTCACCTGTTGCGGTTCGGCGCCGAGCAGCTTGCCGGCGATCCGGCCGAGCGTGGCGACGTCGCCGGCGTCGAGCCTGCTGAGCATACGGTCGAGCGCTCGCCGCCTCGCCCTCAGCACCCGCCGGACAACGGCCCGGCCCGCCGGCGTCAACCGAAGCGCCACGGCCCGCCGGTCCCGTCCCGGCGCCCGCGAGACATGGCCGGCGGCCGCCAGCCGGTCGATCACCCGGACCGCGCCGGAATGGGTCAGCCCGGCCGCCTCGGCCACCTGCCCGACCATCGCGCCGGGCTTGTGCCGGACAAACAACAATGCCGCCAAATCCGCCTCCTCCAGCCCATCGGCCCGCATGGCGGCGAGTTGCCGGTCAAGGCAGGCGACGGCCAGGGCGCCGAGCAGGTTGGTGGTAGCAGGCATAAAACAAAACTATATGATCAAGTCATATGAATCAATCATGTATTTAAACGATCAGCACGCATTGATGCGGACGACCAATCGTCATTTGACTTTTCGGTAGTAAAAGAAAGCGCCTATCACCTCACCAAGGAGGCCGAACGCGCCAAGGGTCATTAGGAGCGGGTCGCCCGATAGCAGGAATGCAACGGCCACAGCTCCGAACAAGAGAAGGAAGAACGTGTGAATAGCCAATTGAACCATGGTCCGTCCTTCGTATAAACGAGCTACTCTGCTTTCAAAATCTCAGTGAGCAGCATTAGGGTCAGCGGTTAGAATTTCGTTCTGACTCAGCAGCGTCGCGGGCCTTTTCGAATGATGCGCAAATACGCCTCTCCCGGCATTTCACCCGTCATACGGCCCACCAAGCTCCGTCACGGATACAATCCCATCTGCCTTCTAAACTCAGCGGTTGTACTTCACAAACCATTAACGACTTTTCTGGCTAACTACCACGGCATGCCAAGTGGCCAGGGGGTCTTGCCATGGTGAGAAGGGGCTTTTCCGTCGTTGGGTGCCTGCTGATGCTGGCGCTCGGCGGCTGCGCTGGGTTGGTGGTTCATTCCGACGTGACCACCTTTCATACGCTGAGCGCGGCGGACGTGGGCAAGCGGTTCATCGTGCTGCCGACGAAGGAGCAGGAAGGCCGTGTCGAGTTCCGCCAGTATGCCAGGATGGTGGCGATCCAGATGCAGGGCGTCGGATTCATCGAGGCGATCGATCCACAGTACGCGGACTACGTCGTGTTCATCGATTACGGCACGCTCGGCTCCCGCACCATCACGGGGACGTTGCCTGTCTACGGCCAGACCGGCGGCGGGACCGTCCACCATAGCGGCACCGTCACGACCCCGACCTACAGCGGCAACCAATATACCAGCACCTATTCCGGCACCTCCTACCAACAGCCGACCTACGGCATCGTCGGGACGCAGCAGTACTCGCGCATCGAATATACGCGCGGCTTCGCCGTCGGCATCACCGACCTGCGGAAGACGACGGAAGAACGGCTGCACTATGTCTACGAAGGCAAGGCGATGAGCGTCGGCCAGGCCGGCGAGTTTTCGGTCGTCGCCGGCTGCCTGATCAAGGCGATATTTACCGACTTCCCCGGCGTCAGCGGCAAATCCAGAAGCGACTTCAAGGCCGGGGCGGCCTGTAACGACTGATCGCCCGGTTGCCGCAACCTTAGGCGGTACCGCAGCGACGCCGGCGACGCGGTTGCTGTAAACTGGCCGGCATGTCGCCTGCCCACCTTGACCCCCCTGCCCTACTTGACCGCCTGTCGCGAGAGCCGCGCGCGGCACTCTGCCACCTGCCGACGCCGCTGGAGGCGATGCCGCGCCTCACGGCGGCGTTGGGCGGGCCGGCGCTGTACGTGAAGCGGGACGATCTGACCGGACTGGCATTCGGGGGGAACAAGCTGCGGAAGCTGGAGTATCTGCTGGGCGCGGCGGTGGCGGATGGTGCGGATTGCGTGGTGACCTGTGGGGTGCCGCAGTCTAACCATGTGCGGCAGACCGCCGGGGCGTCAGCGAAGCTGGGGCTGGAATGCCATGTGGTCACGTTGAAGGGGCGGGTGGCGAAGGACGACGCGGCGTACCTGACGTCCGGGAATGCGTTGGTGACGCGGTTGCTGGGCGCGGTTGCCCACGAGGTTGCGTGGTCCGGGGATCGGAACGGGGCGATCGAGCAGATTGCCGCGGACCTGCGCGCGGCGGGACGTCGGCCTTATATCGTGCCCTATGGCGGGTCGAACGGGCGCGGGGCGCTGGGTGCGGTGCATGCGGCGTGCGAGTTGGTCGGACAAATCGGGGAGATGGGGCTGGAGGTCACGGCGCTGGCGCATTGTTCGGGCAGCGCCGGGACCCAGGCGGGGCTGGGTGTTGGGCTGGCGGCGGTGGCGCCGGAGATCCGGCTGATCGGGATCGACATCGACGCGGAGCCGGAGCGGGTGCTGGGCGACGTCAGGCGCATCGCCGCCGAGACGGCAGAGTTGCTGGGGTTGGCGGATACGCTGGGCGACATCGAGTTCGATGTGCGGGCCGGATTCGCGGGGCCGGCCTACGGCGTGGTCGCGCCGGAGACGGTAGAAGCGATCGAGCTTGCCGCGCGGTGCGAGGGGCTGGTTACCGACCCGGTCTATTCCGGCAGGGGCATGGCGGGGCTGATCGGGTTGGTCCGGGGCGGCGAGTTCGAGGCGGGCGAGGCCGTGGTGTTCCTGCATACCGGTGGCACGCCCGGCTTGTTCGCCTATCCGGACGTTTTTTGAGAGCGATTGGAGCGCGCGGGCGATGAGCGAGACAAGGCCGAGGATAACGTCGACCAGCTTCGTGCTGGCCGTGCCGGACATAAAGCGCACCGGCGACTGGTGGGTCGAGGTGATGGGCTTCGCGCTGGAGATGGAGCCGGACGGCTGGCGCTTCGTCGGGCGCGACGGCTGCCGGGTGATGCTGGGCGAATGTCCAGACGCGATCCCGCCGGTGGAGCTCGGCGATCATCAGTACTTCGCCTATATCGAGATGAACGACGTGGATGCGTACCACCGGGAGATAACGGAGCACGGCGCCGACATCCTGTTCCCGCCGACCGACCGGCCGTGGGGCATGCGCGAGATGGGTGTCCGGACACCCGACGGGCATCGGGTCTGCTTCGGGATGGAGTTGTCTGGATAACGCGGAGCTAGGCACGCGATTGCGCGGGGGCCATCCTTCGACAGGCTCAGGATGAGGCTTCGACAGACTCAGAGTGAGCGACCACCGCAACAGTCATTCCGGCGAAGGCCGGAATCCATGATCACAGCCGGGTCTGGATTCCGGCCTTCGCCGGAATGACGCCGGTGGTGGTTGCTAGGCCCTGAGCTTGTCGAAGGGCGGCGGCTCCGTACTATGGGCGGCACAGCGGAGAGGGTCGATCAATGTCGGAGACCATTGAAGTAGAGAAACGTGGGGCGGTGGCCGTCGTCACGATGCGCAAACCGCCGGCTAACGCGTTGGACATCGAAACGACGAACGAGATCGCGGATGCCTTTGGCGCGTTGGCGGAGGACGGGTCGATCCGGTCCGCGGTCCTTACGGGAACCGGCAACGTGTTTTGCGCCGGCGTGGACCTGAAGAAGGCGCCGGGTTACGGCACGGACGACCAGGACAGGATGGTCGATGCGCTGAACCGGATTTTCTACAACGTCTATCGCCTGCCGGTGCCGGTGGTCGGCGCGATCAACGGCCATGCGATCGCCGGCGGGCTGGTTTTGGCGCTCTGCACCGACAAGCGGCTTGCGGCGACCGGTGATTACCAAGTGGGCGTCACCGAAGTCAGGGTCGGCATTCCCTACCCCGTCTCTGCCATCGAGGTCTGCCGCGCCGAACTGTCGCCGACCGATTTTCGAAGGATGGTTCTGTTCGGACAGAACGTCGCGCCGGACGAAGCGCACGAGATCGGAATCTTCGACGAGATGGTCGCGCCGGACCGGCTGATGGACCGGGCGATGGAATGCGCCGAGGAGCTGGCGGGGCTGCCACGCGACGGTTTCATGAAGATCAAGAACCAGGTGCGGCGGCCAGCGTTCGAGCGGATGCGGGCGGCTGTCGACGACAAGCAGGACCCGCTGTTCGGCGACTGGCTGTCGGACGAAACGCTGGCGGCGGCGACAGCGGTGTTGAAAGGACGATGATGACCAGCAAACCCGGATCGCTGCAGGAGAGTTTGGACTACCGGTTCGCCGACGCGCCGATGGCGCCCGATAGCCTGACCGGAAATGAGGCGGTTGCCGACATGGCGGCGCGCGGGTCGTGCCGGCGGTTCGACGACCGGGCGGTGGATGCGACACTGCTGCGAACCCTGGCGGCCGTGGCGCTGGCGTCGCCGACCAAGAGCGACTTACAGCAGCGGGATATCGTGCTGGTTGCCGACCCAGAGTTGCGGCAGAAGCTGGCCGGGCTGGTCGCGGACCAGGACTGGATCGCCGGTGCGCCGGCGATGCTTGTGTTCTGCGGCAACAACCGGCGGCAGCGGCTGATCCACAAGTGGCGCGGGCGGCCGTTCGCCAACGACCATCTGGACGCGTTCTTCAATGCGGCGGTCGATGCCGGCATCGCGCTCGGCGCGTTCGTCACGGCGGCGGAGGCGGCCGGGCTCGGCTGCTGTCCGATCAGCGCTTTGCGGAACGAGGCCGAGGCGGTGCGCGCCCTGCTCACCCTGCCCGACCATGTGTTCCCGGTCGCGGGCCTGGCGGTCGGCTGGCCCACGCGCAAGACGTGGATCAGCAAGCGCCTGCCGCTCGCCGCGACGGTGCATACCGACCGCTACAGGGAAGGCGACTTGCGGGGCGCGGTCGATGCTTACGACCGAGAGCGGAACGCGGTCTATCCGTATCGCACACAACGTTATGCACACGAGTACGGCGAAGCGGAAGACTACGGCTGGTCGGAGGACAAAGCGCGACAATATTCGAAGCCAGAGCGGGCCGGCTTCGGCGCGTTCGTCCGGGCGATCGGCTTCAAGTTGGATTGACCGGCGTGGCAGTGGACGAGATCTTCGACGACGCGTTCTTCGCCTCGATTTACGACCTGTTCAACGAGTGGGACGCGTGGGACGATTTCTACCTCGACATGGCGCTGGAGATTGGCGGCGACGTGCTCGATCTCGGCTGCGGCACCGGTAGACTGGCCTGCCGCATGGCGGCCGAAGGCCTGAACGTAACCGGCGCCGATCCGGCTGCTGGCATGCTGCGCGTCGCGCGGTCCCGGACTGGGAACGAAAGGGTCACCTGGGTGCAGTCCGACGGGCAGAGCCTCAGGCTCGCTGAGCGCTTCGACTTTGTCTACATGACCGGCCATGCGTTCCAGACAATGCTGACCGACGCCGAAGCCGTGGCGTTGCTGACGGCAGTGGCGGCGCACCTGAAGCCGCACGGCCGGTTCGTCTTCGACACCCGCAACCCGGCGGCAAAGGCCTGGCTCGATTGGACTCCCGATGGGCCGAGAGCCGTTGTCGACGGCGGCGATCGCGGGCGGATCGAGGAGATCAACGACACCGCCGCCGACCCGGCGACCGGTATCGTCGAGATCATTCACCGCTACCGATTCCTCGACACGGGCGCGGAGCGGGTTGGGCATAGCCGCATACGGTTTATCGACCGGGACCATCTGGCGGGGCTGGTCGATCAGGCCGGGCTGACGCCGGTGGTTTGGTATGGAGACTCGGACCGGTCGCCTTACACGCCGGACAGTCCGGAGATCGTTGCGGTGTTGCGGCGGCGCGACTAGCGCGAATCGGCCGGCGGATTTTCCAGCAGAGCGCAGAGGGCGTCGGCGGCGGTTTCGATGGGGCGGGCGCTTTGTTCCACGCGAGCCATGACCAGGGCGCCTTCCAATCCCGACAAGATGAAAGCGGCGGCGGCCTCGGCGCGGTCGGGCGGCCAGCCGTGGCGGGCCAGCAGCCGCTCGATCACCGCGCGCCAGTCGGCGAAGGCGGTGCGGCCAGCGGCGGCGATCAGATCGGAGTCCGGCGTAGTCTCCAGCAGGGTGGTGGTGATCGGGCAGCCGTCGCGGAACGACGACGCCTCCAGCCAGCCGGCGATCATGGTCATATAGCGGCGGACGAAGTCGGACGGGCTCTCGGCCTTTTCGGCCAGGTCGGCCAGGGTGTCGGTGACCATGCGGCCCGCCACCTCGACCGCGGCGGCGCCGATCTCTTCCTTACCGCCGGGGAAGTAGTGATAAAGCGAACCGCGCGGCGCGCCGCTCTCCGTCAGGATCTCGGTTAGACCGGTCCCGGCATAGCCGTGCCGCCGGAACAGCCGGGCGGCCGTCCAGATCAGCGCCTTACGATGTTTGCCCCGTTCCGCCATCGGTGGCCGCATCGTAACAGATTTAGCGGAAACGGCCATTGATATATGTAGACTGATCATCATAGAATGGTTGAAAATTTGGAGAACATGCATGGCAGCGGGCGGAACGGAAGACGCGGCGCGGGTGAACGGCGGAGAGGTCGTGCGCGCCTTTTTGGAGGGAATGCCGGCTTTTGAACTGTACGGCGCGAAGGTGGTCGGGCTCGAGGCCGGGCGGTCGGAACTGGAAATCCCGTTCCGAAGGGACCTGACCTTTGACGGCGTGACCATCCAGGCCGGCATCTCGGCGGCCTTGCTGGATTTCGCGGGCGCGTCCGCCGCCGCGACGCTGCTGCCGGAAGGCTGGACCATCGCGACGACCGGCTTCGAGGTGCACAACACCGCACCGGCGCGGGGCGACCGGCTGGTCGCGCTGGGCACGGTGCTGGACCCCAACAAGAATCTCGGCGTCGCGCGGGCGGACGTGTTCGCCGAACGGGACGGCGCGCGCACGCTCTGCGCCACCGGGCTGGTCACGACGCGCGGCTTCGCGCCGCGCAACCGGCGATGAACGAGATCGACGCCAACCCGCCGACCGGGTTCGAACCCTACGGTGACAGGAGCCCGTTCCTGGACCGGATCGGGCCGCTGTTTCAGAAGGACGGCGTGGGCGGGCCGGTGTTCGGCCTGCGTATCCTGGAACACCACGCCAACCGGCGCGGCATGCCGCATGGCGGGCTGCTGGTGACGGTGGCCGACATTGCGCTCGGCAAGACGGCGGCGTGGAGCACGGCGCCGGCGACACCGCTGCTGACGGCCAGCATCACGGTGGATTTTGTGGGCGCCGCCCGGCTTGGCGACTGGGTGGAGGCAACCACGGATTTCCACCGGGTCGGCCGGGAGATGGCCTTTACAAACTGCTACCTGACGGTTGGCGAGAAACGGATCGCGCGCGCCAGCGCGGTCTTCAAGGTTGTCAATTGATGGAGAGACGACCGGGCGTGACTCCGAATGCGCGTTTGAACGCGTCCGTGAAATGAGCCTGGGAGGAGAAGCCGGTGGCCTGCGCGATCTCGGCCAACGGATCGTCGGTCCGAGCGAGCAGATCACGGGCGCGAAGCAGGCGGCGGGTCATTACGTAGCTGTAAGGGCTATGACCGGTTGACTGCTTGAAGGCCTTGGCAAAGTGGAAACGGCTGAGACCGGCGACGGCGGCCATGTCGTCCAGGCCGATAGGACTGTCGAGCGCGGCATCGACATAGTCGACGATGCGACGAAGCGCCCGCGGCGCCAGCGCGACCCGATCCGGCGTCGGGCCGCCGCCGAGTCTCCGTGCGGAACAAACGGCGAGTTCGTAATAGAGAGGCTCGGTAAGCAGGCCCTCCCCGACCCGGCCGGAGAGGATGACCCGGCGGATCGTTTCCGCAGCGGCGGAGGCCGGGCCGCCGTTTTCGCTGACCGGCGCGCCGGGACGAAAGCCGGTCAGGTCGGCGACCTCGTCGAGCGCCGCCTGAGGCAGACGGACATAAATCCAATCGGCAGCGTGGTCGGTGGCGTGGCGATGGACGGTTCCCGGCGGTGAGTAGCCGACGGCATAAGCCCGCCATTCGGTAGGGCGCAGCCTGTCGCTGTCCCAGGCCTCCCGCGCCCGCCCATACGACAGGCGCACGGCGAATTCGTGCGCGCACGACATGGCGGTCACGGTCTCGTCGTGGGTGGCGCCCGGATGCCAGCCGCCGGAGATTGCCGCTTTCGCCGTGTTCATGGCCGCCATCATAGCTGCATTTCACCCCAAGGATTCGAAAGACGCGGACAGTCGCCGCCCTTACCTCTTGGCCGTCGAAACAGGGAGACGGCGATGACGGCGAATATCTGCGAACGGCTTGGGGTCAGGCGATGGATCAACGCGGGCGGGTATCTGACCCGGCTGGGCGGCGCGCCGTTGGCACCCGAAGTGTTGGACGCGATGCGGGCGATAAGCCGGCAATCGGTCGACTTAAGCGAATTGCAGGCGGCGGCCAGCGCCGCGATCACGCCGCATACGGGAACGGACGCGGCGATCGTCACGTCGGGCGCGGCCGCCGCGCTGACGCTGGCGAGCGCGGCCGCCATCGCGGGGCTGGACACGGCGCGGATGGACCGGCTGCCGGACACCGCCGGCATAGCGAACGAGATCGTCATGCATCGCGGGCACCGGTCGTCCTACGACCACGCGATCCGCGCGGCCGGCACGCGGATCGTCGAATTCGGGGTCAACGACATCGGCCTGGACGCCGGCTTCCGCGGCATCGAGGCCTGGGATGCAGAGGCGACAATCACCGAGGCAACCGTCGCGTTCGCCTTCGCCGCGTCGCCGCACAATCTGCACGAACTGGAAACTGTTGCCACAGTGGCCGACCGGCACGGCCTGCCGGTGATCGTCGACGCGGCCCCATGGCTGCCGCCCGCCGAGAACCTGCGACGGTTTGCGGACGCCGGCGCGACGCTGGTCGCGTTCAGCGGCGGCAAGGCGCTGGGCGCGCCGGGCGGCACCGGCATCCTGGCAGGCCCGCACGACCTGATCGCCAGCGCGCTTTTACAGCAGACCGACATGACGACGCTGCCGGAGACCTGGCACCCGCCGGCGAGCCTGGTGCCACGCGAGAAGCTGACCGGGATGCCGCGGCATGGCATCGGGCGCGGCCTGAAGGTATCGAAGGAGGATATCGTCGGGCTGGTGGTGGCGCTGGAGCGGTTCGTCACCGCCGATCAATCCGTCGCGACGGCTGCACAGGAGGCGATGCTGGCGGATATCAGCCGCGCCCTGACGACGGTCGACGGCGTCGAGGCGACAGTGATCACTGCTAAGGAAACCGGGCGGCGGGCGCTGCTGAACCTGCGGCTCGATCAGGCGACGCTGGATCGGAGCTGCTTCGATATCAGCAACGCCCTGAAGTCCGGAACACCGCCGATCCAACTGGATGAAAGCGGAATTCGGGAAGGCGTGCTGACGGTCGATCCGGCCTGTCTCAATCTCGCCGACGAGCCCGTGCTAATCGAACGGCTAATCGCGGTTATGACGCAGAGCCGTTAAATGAGCGCCCGCCCAATGGCCACGACGGCAACCGCACAGCCGGCCGCGAGGAAATCGTGGCCGGTTTGGCGCATGACGACGAGCGCGACGGCGAACCCGGCGAGTTCCGGTAAACCGCCGTTGGCAAGCGCCGGGGCGAGCACGGCGCCAAGCGTGGCGATGGGTATCGATTCGAGCCAAGCTTCGATACGCGGCGTCAGCGGCACGTAGCCCATGGCGAAATAGCCGGCGGCGCGGCAGAGATAGGTAACGACCGCCATGGCGCCGAGAGCGAAGAGGAGATCCGGGCTCATCGAGGTCTGAACGCGCCGACCAGGCTGCCAAGCAACCCGCCAGCCAGCACGCCCCACGATCCGCCGGCCAGCCAGTCGACCGCCAGCGCCGCGGCGACCGCAGTGACCAGCGGCGCGACGTCACGCCGGCCGCGCCAGAGACCGACCAGAAGCGTCACGAAGAAAGCAATCAACAGGAAGTCGAGGCCGAAGGTTTCGGGCGCGGCAATGATCCGGCCAAAGCCGCCGCCAAGCACCGTACCGATTACCCAGGACAAATATATAATGAGGCCGCTGCCGAACAGGAAGGCGCCGTCCCACCGGCCTGACCCACCCTGTTTCACCAGCAGCGCCCAATTTGCATCGTTCATGAAAAACAAAGAGCCGTAGGCGCGAGCCGGAGACAGCCCGGCGAGGTGCGGACGCAGCATGGCACCGTACAGGACATAGCGCGCATTCATCGCGAAGGCCGCGAACAACAGGGCGGCGAGCGGTATGGGATCGCTCCAGACCTGCAGGGCGACGAACTGGGCGGAGCCGGAAAAGACCGTCACGCTCATCGCCGTCGCAGCCTGCAAATCCAACCCTGCCTGCCCGGCCAGCACGCCAAAAGCAATGCCGTATGGCAGCACACCGGCGGTAAACGGAGCCCCGGCGACAACGCCGGTCCGCAATCCCGACCAAATGAAAGAGATTTGGTGCATTATCGGAAAATAACCTATATGATGGTTAGCTAATTGGAAGATAGAGCCATATTTCCTGGGGCGTCAACCATTATAAAGGTTAGAACTATCGACGACCGAAAGCGGTCCTATGCGGACCTGCCGCCAAAGCTGCTGGGCGGTTCGCTCTGTCTCGACTACGTCAATACCGTGGAATGGCGCGGCGATCCGGAAGACCCGATGGACCGCCTGACGTCCTATCCCGAGCTGCCGAGATGGGCGGCGGCGGTGGGCACGATGAGCGGCGCCGAGGCGCGCCGGCTGGAGCGCGACGCGCGCAACCGACCGGGCGCCGCGGCGGCGATGCTGCGCGATGCGGTCGCCCTGCGCGAGGCGCTGGCGCGACTGCTGACCCGGACCGAGTTTCGGCAAATCGAGGACCTGGCCGTGGTCAACGGCATGCTGGCGCGGGCGCCGGCACGGGCACAGATCGTCGAGGAAGAGCCGGGCTTCGCCTGGCGGTACGGGCGCGGCGGCGACGCGATGGAACAGCCGCTCTGGCCGGTGTTGTGGGATGCCGCCGACCTGCTGACCTCCGACCGGCTGGACCGGGTCAGGCGCTGCGGCGACAAACGCTGCGGTTGGCTGTTCCTGGACCTGTCGCGCAACCGCAGCCGGCGCTGGTGCGCCATGGAGACCTGCGGCAACCGCGCGAAGGCGCGGCGGCACTATGCACGGCACAAGGCCGACGACGACTAAGGAGAAGTGGTTATGGCCGAAGACAGACGCGCCGTCATGACCGGCGGCTGCCAATGCGGCGCGGTACGGTATGCCGTCTTCGCGAAACCCGTCGACCCGCATATCTGCCATTGCCGGATGTGCCAGAAGGCGTTCGGCAGCTTCTTCGCGCCGCTGGCGACGGTGAAGACGGAGGATTTAGCCTGGACGCGCGGCGCGCCCGGCCTGTTCCCGAGTTCCGAGGGGGTCGAGCGCGGCTTCTGCGCCGCCTGCGGCACGCCGCTCACCTTCTGCTATGTGGGCACCGACCGGATCAGCGTCTCCATCGGCAGCCTGGACAGCCCTGCCGACATGGAACCGGCTCGCCAGTACGGGATCGAGGCCCGCGCGCCATGGTTCGATAGGCTGGCCGCATTGCCGGCGCTTCGCACGGAAGAGGACGACGCGCCAGTGCCAGTGGAAAAGCTGAAGAGCCGGCAGCATCCGGACCACGACACCGACGCCCGGCCGGCGCGCGGCTGACCGCCGCTTTTGTTGCCCGTTGCCCGGCGGCGGACTAGGTTTGGCCCGGGGACAGGAAATCAACACGAGGGCAACGAGCCATGGCCGGTCCGCAGTCCGGCGTTCTACCGGACGCCAACGGTTTCGCGACGTTCATCACCTACCTGGTCGAGGATGCGGCGGCGGTACGCGCGGTCCTGCGGGACCTGCCCAGAATGACCGACGAGATCGCCGGCAGAGCGCCGGAGGCCAATTTGACCAGCGTGGCCGCCATCGGCGCCGACGCGTGGGAACGCCTGTTCGATAATGGCCGGCCCGCGCAGTTGCGACCGTTCAAGGCGATCGAGGGCACAGGCGGGCAGGCCCCGGCGACGCCGGCCGACCTGTTCGTGCATATCCGCAGCGAACGGCGCGACCTGAACTTCGACCTGGCGCGGCGGATGGCGAGCCGGCTGGGCAACAGCGTGTCCTTGGTCGAGGAGATCGACTGCTTTCGCTATTTCGACAGCCGCGACCTGACGGGGTTCGTCGACGGCACGGAAAACCCGACGGGCGACGACCGGGCCGCGGTGGCCCTGGTCGGCGACGCGGATCCGACGTTCGCCGGCGGCAGCTATATCGCGATGCAACGCTACGTGCACGACCTGGCGGCATGGGAACGTTTAAGCGTCGCCGAGCAGGAGCAGATCATCGCCCGGACCAAGGCCGATAACGTCGAATTCAAGAGCGACGACAAGCCGCTGACATCGCACATCAAGCGGGTGTCGCTGAAAGAGGACGGCAAGTCGCTGGAGATCCTGCGCCACAGCATGCCGTACGGCACGGCGAGCGAGCACGGCCTCTATTTCGTCGCCTATTGCGACAACCCGGACAATTTCGACAAAATGCTGGAATCGATGCTGGTCGGCGACGGCGAAGGCCATACCGACCATCTGATGAAGTATTCCCACGCGGTGACCGGCGCGAGCTTTTTCGCGCCGCCGCGCGACTGGCTGGAGAAGCTTCAATAAGGAATTAGGGAGGAAACGATCATGGCTAGTCCGCGTGTCGTGGCCGGCGCAATGCTGATGAAATCGCCGGAGCCGTTGGCGCGAGTCGTCCTGACCGGGCGGCGACGCCGTCTCGGCCATCGGGTGATGGACCCCAAGGCGCAGGCAGTCGGCGATTTCTCGCTGTCGATCCGTGTGCCCGGCTACATCCCGACACCGGAGGAATCGCGCCAGCAGATGACGCAGCTGGTCGCCGCGCTGGACGACCCGGTGCCGGAAGACGTGGCCACCGAAGACCGGACCCTGCCGGGCCCGGTGAGCGACCTGCCGATCCGGATCTATCGCAAGAAGGGCGGGCGCAGTCCGGCGCCGGCGGTGGCGTATTTCCACGGCGGCGGGTTCGTGCAGGGCGACCTGGACACGCACAACGGCATTTGCGGCAAGCTGGCGGCGCAGGCGGATTGCGTGGTGATCGCGACCGACTACCGGCTGGCGCCGGAACACCCCTTCCCCGCCGCGCCGGACGACTGCTTCGCCGCCTATCGATGGATCCGCGAGAACGCGGCGATGCTGGAACTGGACGCGGACAGGATCGCCGTGGCCGGCGACAGCGCGGGCGGCAATCTGGCGGCGGTAACGTCGATGCTCGCGGCCGACAACAACGTGCCGCTGCCGGCGGCGCAGGTGCTGATCTATCCGGTGGTGCAGAACGAGCACACGACGCTATCGCGCGACGAGTTGAAGGACGGCTTCATCATCCCGCGCGAGCGGATCGACTGGTACGACCTGCAGTATTTCGGCGAACAGGGCGCGCCGAAGGGCGACTTCCGCGCCGCGCCGATCACCCGCGACGACCTGGCCGGGCAGCCGCCGGCACTGGTGATCACCGCCGGCTTCGACCCGCTGCGCGACGAAGGCGAGGCCTACGCGAAACGGCTGGAGGACGCCGGCGTGGCGGTTCGGCTGCTGCCGTTCGACGGACAGATCCACGGCTTCATCTCGATGTGCGGCGTGATCCCGCAGGGGCGGGCGTGCATTGCCGAGATTTCGGGGTATCTGAAAGAGGTGTTGGGTTAGGCGGAGCCGGGCTTCGACGCCCTGCCGGCACGGGCGAACCAGTCGGCCAGCCGCTGCATGAGGACATAGAAGGCCGGCGTGAAGATCAGCGACATGACGGTCGCCGCGACCATGCCGCCGACCACGGCCGTACCGATTGCCTGCCTGCTGGCCGCGCCGGCGCCGGCGGCGACCACCAGCGGCATGAACCCGGCAATCGACGAGATCGCCGTCATCAAAATCGGCCGGAAGCGTAACCGCGCGGCGGCAATCGCCGCGTCGACGGCGCTTTTCCCCTGACGCCGTTGCTCGGACGCGAACTCGACAATCAGGATCGCGTTCTTACTGGCCAGCCCGATCAGCAGGACGATACCGACCTGCGTATAAACGTTGCTGTCGAAGCCGCGCAGCAACAGCGCGATCACGGTGCCGGACAGGGCGAGCGGCACGACCATGATCACCGCCGCCGGATTGGTCCAACTCTCGTATTGCGCCGCGAGCACGAGGAACACGAGCACGATGGCAAGCGCGAACACCGCGATAGCCTCGGATCCGACCTGCTTCTCCTGATAGGAGATACCGGTCCATTCGTAACCCATCGACGCCGGCAGTTTCGCATCCGCCATCCGTTCCATGAGGGCGATCGCCTGGCCGGAACTGAAGCCGGGCGCGGCCTGTCCGGTGATCGAGGCCGCCGGGAACAGGTTGTAACGCAGAATGGTTTGCGGGCCGAGCGTCGTCGTCACTTCGACGAAGGTGCCGACCGGGACCATGCGCCCGTCCGCGTCGCGCACGTCGAGTTGGCGGATATCGTCCGCTTCGACCCGGAACTGATGATCGGCCTGAACCTTGACCTGCCAGGTACGGCCGAATTTGTTGAAGTCATTAACGTAGGCCGATCCTAAGTAGGCTTGCAGCGTGCCGAATACCTCGGTCAAAGGAACGCCCAGCGTCTTGGCCTTGGTCCGGTCCACATCCGCCAGAAGCTGCGGCACGTTGGCGCGGAACGTCGTGTTCAGACCGGCCAGACCGGACTGCGCGCCGCCGTCGGCGATGATCTCGCGCGCCATCTGCTGAAGCACTTCCAAACCGACGCCGGTGCGGTCCTGAAGCTGAAACTGGAAGCCGCCGACAACGCCGAGCCCGCTGATGGCCGGCGGCGGAAAGGCGAACACGATCGCCTCCTGAATGGCCTGAAACTGCCGCTGCAACGACCCCAGTATCGCCAACTGGCTAAGCGCCGGATCCGTCCGTTCCTCCCAGGGATCGGTCACGATAAACAGAGTTGCCGCATTTGAGGCGTTGGTGCCGTCGATCAGGGAAAAACCGCCCAGGGAAACCCAATCGCGAACGCCGGGGGTTTCGGCGAGCATCGCATCGATCTTCGCGAGAACCTCCCGTGTGCGTTCCAGGGACGCCGCGTCCGGCAACTGTACGCTGGCGAACAAGACTCCCTGATCCTCCGTCGGCAGGAAACCGGTCGGCAGCCGGCCGAACTGCCACCCGGTCAGACCGCCGACAATTGCGAACAAGACCATCACCATCGCCGTACGGCGCACCAACGGCTTGGCGACGCCCAGATAGCCGTTCTCCACCCGTTTGAAAGCGGCGTCGAAGCCCCGGAACAGAATGTTTTTCCGCTCTTTCTGCGGCCGGAGCAGTAGGGCGGACAAGGCGGGACTCATGGTCAGGGCGTTGACCGAACTGAACACCGTCGCGACCGCAATCGTGAGCGCGAACTGGCGATACATCTGACCCGTAATGCCGGGCAGAAACGCGGTGGGCACGAAAACGGCGAGCAGAACCAGCGTGGTCGCCACCACCGGCCCGGAGACTTCCGACATTGCCTTGATCGCCGCGTCGCGCGCGTTGAGGCCGCGTTCGATATGTGTCGCCGTGGCCTCCACGACCACGATCGAATCGTCCACGACCACGCCGATCGCCAGCACCAGGCCGAACAAGGTGAGCATGTTCAGCGAAAATCCCAGTGCGCCCATGACGGCGAACGTCCCGATCAGGGAGACCGGGATCGCGACGGCGGGGATGAGCGTCGCGCGCCAGTCCTGCAGGAACAACAACAGCACGAGAAACACCAAAGCCGCCGCCTGAAACAGGGTGACGTAAACTTCCTGAATAGACCGGTCGACGAAAACGGTGGTGTCGTAGGGCACGCGATAGTCCAGCCCTTCGGGGAAACCGGTGCTGAGATCTCGGATCGCGGCACGCACCGTCTCGGCAACGTCCAGGGCGTTGGCGCCCGGCAGTTGATAGACCGCGATGCTGGCCGAAGGCGCGCCGCTCAAGCCCGAGGCGATGTTGTAACTCTTGCCGCCGAGTTCGACCCGCGCGATGTCGCCGAGGCGGGTGATCCGGCCGCCGTCGGCGACCTTGACGATGATCGCCTCGAACTGCTCGATCTCGCTGAGACGGCCCGGAACGTTGACCGCAAATTGAAAGTTCTGACCGCTGGGCGCGGGCGGTTGCCCGATCTGGCCGGCGGCGACCTGAACGTTTTGTTCCCGAATGGCGTCGATCACCTGCTGCGTGGCGAGCCCGCGCGATTTGAGCTGATGCGGGTCGAGCCAGACGCGCATGCTGTAGTCGCTTTGCGGGAACACCTGCACCTCGCCGACACCGGGCACGCGGCTCAGCACATCGCGAACCCGGAGCGTCGCATAGTTGCTGAGAAACAGTTCGTCGTAGCGGCGGTCCGGCGAGAACAACGAAACGAACAGGATGATGTTGGAGGACTGCTTCTTGGTGTTGACGCCCTGCCGTTTGACCTCCTCGGGAAGATTGGGCTCGGCCAGCTTGACGCGGTTCTGCACAAGCACCTGCGCGGTATCCAGGTCTGTGCCGACCTCGAACGTTACCGTAAGCGAATAAGAACCGTCGTTCGCGCTGGTCGAAGACATGTAGATCATGCCTTCGACGCCGTTGACCTGCTGCTCGATCGGGGCGGCGACGGTTTCGGCGACCACCCGCGAGTTGGCGCCCGGATAGACCGCGGATACCTGCACCGTGGGCGGCGTGATCTCCGGATATTGCGTTACCGGCAGCGACGCCAGCGTGACGGCCCCGGCGATCACGATGACGATCGAGATGACGCTCGCGAAAATCGGCCGTTCTATGAAGAACCGGGAGAACATGGGCGACCTTCGCTCTGTTTGCGCCGCGCCCGGTGTCAGTCCGAGACGGAACGGGCCGAGGCGGAACGGGCCGAGGCGGAACGGGGTTGTTTCGCTTCCGCAATCGCACGCCGCGCCGGAGCGGCAGCCGACGTCATCGGGGCCTTATCCGCCTGTACCTCGCGCCCGGGCCGGGCCCGTTGCAGACCGTTCACGACAACCCACTCGCCGGCGCCCAGGCCATCCTCGACAACGCGCATGCCGTCGATGCGCTGGCCGAGCTTCACCACCCGCGTTTCCACGACATTGTCGGCATTCACGACCAGGACGAAGCTGCCCTCCTGGCCGGTGCCGATCGCCCGCTCGCTGACCAGCGGTAGATCGGCGCGTTCTCCGATAGGCATGCGCACGCGGGCGAACAGGCCGGGCACCAACACGGGCGGCACCTCCGTGTTGCTGAAAACGCCCCGCAGTTGCAGCGTGCCGGTATCGGAATCCACGCCCGACTCGGCGAAATCCAAGACGCCCTCGTGCGGATACCCCGTTTCGTCCGCGAGGCCCAATTGCAGCACCAGGCCAACATCCTCGGTGGCGTCTTCCTTGGGGTCGTGGCCACTCGCCTTCACGCGTTCCCGGTACAGCTTCATAACTCTCAAGAGATCGAGTTCATTGAGATTGAAGTAGACGTACATCGGATCGTTAGCCGTGATCTCGGTCAGCACGGTCGCCTCCGAAATGCCGACGAGATTACCCACATCCACCTTGCTTCGGCCGACCCGGCCGCGGATCGGCGCCGTGATTTCGGTGTAACCGAGATCGATTTCAGCCTGACGCAGCGCCGCCCGACGGACCAGAACTTCGGCCGCTGCGGCCTGCGCATCGGCCTCCGCTTCGTCCAATTTCGCTTCGGAAACATTGCCGCGGCCGCTCAGCTCCCGCGCCCGCAGCAAGGTTTTGTCGGCTTGACTCTTGCGCGCCTCCGCACGGGCCAATTCGGCCTCCGCAGCCTGCATGTTCGCCTGGTATTCCTGCGGATCGACTTTGAATAAAAGCTGGCCTTTGTCGACAACCGTTCCCGGTACGAACTCCCGGGCCAGCAACGTGCCGGGCACGCGGGCGCGAACCTCGACCCGTGCAGCAGCCGCCGTGTTTCCCGTGAATTCCAGATAATCGGTGACTTTCTGAACGGCCGGCTGGGCGACCGTTACTTTCGGCGGCGGCGGTTCGACGTAAGTGTTGGGATCGTCGCAGGCCGCGATGAAAAAAACCAAAGCAATGGCGGCGAAACGAATGCCGAGCCCAGCTTGTATCCGAGAGCGCATGACTTTATCCAATCATGTACTCGGACAAATAGCACGCCCGAACTCGGCGACAAGCGCCGGAGGATTACGGCCGTAACGGTTTACTTCCCATAGTCGACGGTCAGCCAGCGCTCGGGACGCATGCGGACCTTGATGCTGTTGCCGCGGGCGTGGGCATCGCGCATGCCTTCGGCGTACTGCGCACCGGCTGCCTCGCCGAGGTAGCGCTGGGCCATCGGTTTCAGGTCCGCCTCCAGGTCGTAGGGTTCGGTAGCGACGACCGGGCCTTCGACGCTGACATATTTATAGGGCGCCGTCGGCTCCTGGACGCAGAGGCTGAAGCGGCCGGCGGCGGCCAGCAATCTGCCTTTGCGCGAGTCGCTCTGGGTCAGGAACCAGAGGTCGCCGCCCGGTTCGTAGTCGTACCAGACCGGCACGCTGAGCGGGCCGCGGCCGGCTTCAGCGATGCTGACGATGGCGACGCGCGGTTCGGCGAGGAAGCGGTTGCGCTCCTCAGGTGTCATTTTAGAAGACATCGCTAACCCTTTGTATTCTCTTGATGCAGATGTGCCTGCTTTAAAGCATAGCGTTGGGCGACCTCGCTGTCATTGCGAGGCGCGAAGCGCCGCGGCAATCTCGGGAGGACAGAGCACTGCCCTTCGAGATTGCCGCGCTGCGTTCGCAATGACAGCGCCGCCGCTGGTTACGACGCCAATCCTTCGACCTGCATCCGGTGCAGTTGCCGGTACAGGCCGTCCTCGCGGGCGAGCATGTCGTCGGGCGTGCCCTGCTCGACGATCCGGCCGTCGCTGAACACCAGCACCCGGTCGACGGAGCGGACCGTGGACAGGCGGTGGGCGATGACGATGGTCGTCCGCCCGGCCATCAGCCGCTCGATCGATTCCTGGATCTTCGCCTCGGTGATCGAATCGAGGCTGCTGGTCGCCTCGTCCAGGATGAGGATCGGGGCGTCCGCCAGGAAGGCGCGGGCAAGGGCGATACGCTGCCGCTCGCCGCCGGACAGTTTCACGCCACGCTCGCCGACCAGCGTGTCGTAGCCCTGCGGCAGGTCGAGGATGAACTCTTCCGCGTGGGCGAGACGCGCCGCGACGTGGATTTCCTCCTCGCTGGCATCCGGCCGGGCATAGGCGATGTTCTCCGCCAGACTGCGGTGAAACAGGATCGGATCCTGCGGCACCGCCGCGATGGCCCGGCGCAGGCTGGCCTGGGTCACGGTCGCGATGTTCTGACCGTCGATCAGGATCTGCCCGCCGTCCACGTCGTAGAGCCGCTGCACCAGCTTGACGAAGGTGCTCTTGCCGCTGCCGGACGGGCCGACCAGCGCGACCCGCTCCCCGGAGGCAATGGCCAGGCGGAAGTCGCGGTAGAGCGGCTCCACCCGGTTGTCGTAGCCGAAGGTCACGTGATCGAACTGAATCGTACCGTAAGGCGCATCCAGATCGGTCGCATCCGGCCGGTCGGCGACCTCCAACGGCGTCCGCTCGAAGACGATCAGATCTTCGATCTCATTGACGCCGCGCTGTAAGTTGCGGACATGCATGCCGACCTCGCGCAGACGGCCGTTGACCAGGAAGTAACTGGTCAGCACGAACGTCACGTCGCCCGGCGTCGCCAGACCGCGATGCCAGAACCAGAGCGCCAGGCCGAGCAGGCCGAGTTGCAGGACGACAGAGAGCGCAGCCTGCACGCCTTCGACATTGATGTCCCGAGTCCAGGTCAGCAGCGCCTTGTTACGCCAATCCTCCGCGACCTGCAGGAAGCGGCCTTCCTCGCGCGTTTCGGCGCCGAACGCCTTGATCGTGGCATTGCAGCCGACGGCATCCGCCAGCGCGCCGCCGAGCGCGGAGTCGGCCGCGTTCATGACCCGCCGCGTCGGAGCGACATAACGGGTGACCAGCAGCACGCTGACGACCACATAGGCCGCCGAGGCGACGAAGACATAGGCGCCCATCAGCGGCCAGCGCAGCATCAACAGCACAGTCACGCCGAGCACGACGACCGCCGTCGGCATCAGGCCGACATAGACCGTGTCCGCGATCTCGTCATAGGCCCACATGCCACGGGTGATCTTGCGCACGGTGGAGCCGGCGAAGGCGTTGGCGTGCCAGTCGGTGCTGAAGCGCTGCACCCGGGAGAAGCTGTCGGAGACGATCCGCCGCATCACCTGGGTCGCCAGCCGGAGCCACATGTAGAACGACGTCACCCGCAACAAATGAACGACCACCGCCAGGCCGACGAACGCCGCAACAGCGACCAAGGCGGCGCGCAGCCGAGCGCTATCGCTTGCGTCGGACGCAAGCGCATCGATCAGCCGGCCCGCCAGGACCGGCATGAACACATCGACGATGGTCGCCGCCAGCATGGTCATACCGATGGTGACGAACAGAGCCGGAAATTGACGCCAATAGCGCCACACGAAGCGGGCGATATCGGCATAGCCTACGGTATTCAATGTCTGGAACCGTCGGGTTGTTGGCCCTGAACGGCCCTCGAATAGACGCTTGGAAGAGATGCGGCGGGCACATGCCGCATCGGTTCAAACGACCGGTGCTTCGGGTCGGGAAGACTCCGCGCGCGGAAAACTAGATCAGACGCTAAAAGGTCGTTCTTGCGCTTGGGAGTTCCTGGGGTCAGCCCCGGCCGGATTCCCCTGGCCGGGACGACGGTCGCTCAGCGGTGGCGACCCCGGCCTGAGGGGAACACAGCGAGCTGCGGCATGATGGATTTCATGGAACGCTCCCCTTTCTCTGGGACAAAGCCGGTTAAACAGAATCGCCGCGAGGTGCGGCAGCGTTCTTATGCCACAGGCCGATTCCGAATGGAAGACCCCAGGCACGAGAAAACCCGAAGAAGTAGAATTAAGTCGCCTCGCCGAAGGTCTTGCGCATGATCGGCCGCGTATCGGAGCGGCGCAGGACCTCCGTGAATTCCGCCTTGCGGAAGGCTCGGGCGAAGCCGGTCCAGGCATAAGGCGCGGGGTAAGGCCCTTTCTTGGGGTCGATCGGGTAGCCTTCGAGAATGGTGCCGCCCTGTTCCGCGACAAAATCTGCCACGGCATTCAGCAGGCCGACCGAGACCCCCTGTTTGCGATACGATTTGGCGATGAAGAAACAGGAAATCGACCAGACCTCCCGGTCGTCGACCGGCTTGAGCACGCGCGACCGTTCCAGCCGGGTGTATGCGGAACGCGGCGCGACCGCGCACCAGCCGACCGCCACGCCGCCATCGTAGGCGAGCAACCCCGGCGGCGGACCGGCCTCGACGATGTCCTTCATGGCGCGGCGATTGCCCTCGCCTTTCCTTGCCTTCTGCTCGGCCGGCGTGTTGCGCCATTCCATACACCAACAGCCACCGTAGGCGCCTTTCGGCCCCAACAGGGTTTCGAAATCGCGCCAGCGGTCCGGCGTTAGAGGATGGTATGTGAGATCAGGACGATCCGGCATGGCGGCCACATAACCAATGATTAAGTCAATAGCGGTTAGTGAATGAAATCATCAGAAGAGACGACGGTCAACGGACATGGCCGCCCGGCCGGCACGCCCATTGCCATGACTAAGATCCGTAACCATGGTGGGGTAGAATTGGGCAGAGATTCGAAGACGGAGTTGTCATGGACCGGCGTATCGAGATGGAAGGGGTGTCGAACTTTCGGGATCTGGGCGGTTACGAGACGGCGGACGGCCGCACGGTAAAATGGCGGACGGTGTTTCGCTCCGACACCATGGCGACGCTAACCGACAGGGATATCGACGCCGTCCATGGGCTTGGCGTTACCACAGTCTGCGACCTGCGCTATGCGGAAGAACGGGAGAGCGAACCGTCTCGGCTGCTCGGCCATGACCATGTCGAGGTATTGGCTCTGGGATTGGAGGAACGGCCGGGCGCGTCGTTTCTGGATTCCTTCCAGCTATCCGACGACCCGGCCGATTTGGCGGAACGGTATCTGACGGAGAATTATCAGCAGTATCCGTTCCTCTACGGGAACGCCTACCGCACGATCTTCCAGCGCGTCACCGCCAGCGAGCGGCTGATCGTGCACTGCACCGCCGGCAAGGACCGCGCCGGCACCGCCGCCGCCGTGCTGCTGACCGCGCTGGGCGTGCCGCGCGAAACGGTGTTCGAGGATTATCTGCTGACCAACGCCTACTGGGACCGCGGCGGACGGGAGAAGCCGGGCATGGACGACGAAACCGTCGCCGCCATCTTCTCGGCGCGAGAAAAATATCTGAATGCGGCGTTCGGGGCGATCGAAGCTCGACACGGCACTGTCGAAACCTACCTGACCGACTACCTCGGATTGACGGAGACCGAGCGCGAGGCGCTTCGGGACGCCTGCCTGGAGTGAGTCTTTGTCGGGTCTGGCCAAGCCTGGCTTGACAGTAACAAGGGCATTGAGCGTGGTGACACCAAATATCGGAGCGCTCAATGCCCTTGCGGATTTTACAAAGCAGTCGTTCGTGCAAAGCACGGCGAAATCTGACTGAGAGCCCTTTTTTGCGCAATGCAGCGCGGTCCATGAAAGGCCGCTTTGCCTATCCCAATGGCAAGGTCGTGACGCCAGGCGGCATGACGTTAATCTGCGCCCCATCCTATAGCGGTCGGCTGTAAAGCGTTTTATGCGGGCCGTATTCTTGCAGGGCGTCGCGCCACTCAGCCAGAATAGATCAGACATATCACCGCTCGTTTTCCAAACGGTGAATCACGATGCCGGACGGAAATCAATGGGTTCTGAGCCTACAAATCGAGAAACGACACAAGTAAATCGGCGAACTCTTTGGGTTTGTCAACGCAAGGCAGATGACCTGCTCCCCGGATCAGTCGGAACTGGCCATTTGGGAGATAAGCTGCGAGTTCTTCAACGATGTCGCGGGGGGTCACGATGTCATTGTCGGTGCCAATAACAAGCGCGGGCTGGGCGGGACGGGAAGCTACATTTGAATTTGATAAATCTGCATGGCCAATCGCTTGGCAGCAGCCAACATAGCCCTCAACGGACAAAAGCAGCCGTCGGGCGACTAATTCTTCGTAGCGCGGAGACGACTGACAAAAAGTGGGGGAAAACAGGTGCTGAAAGGAGTCTTCGATTTTCTTTCGGCAGAACCCTTCGGTGCGCGCCACGGCAGCCCCTTCCATCCAGTCTTCGAGAACACCGATCTTCGTTGCCGTGTTGGATAGCACGAGGCGCTCTACGAGGTCGGGGCGCAGCTCTGCAACCCGCTGGGCGACTAGTCCACCAAATGAAATGCCAACAAGGTGACATCCCTGAACTTCAAGATAATCAAGAAGCCGGATGGCGTCGTCAGCATAGTCGTCCAGCGAATATGGCAGAGCGGGAATGTCCGACTCGCCGTGACCTCTCTGATCGTAGCTCACGATCCTGAGTCCGTCCGGCAACCGGGAAATGACGTCCTGCCAAATGTCCTGGTGAAAGGACATTGCGTGTACGAAAACCAGCGTCTGCGCGTCCGCCGGACCGGTATCCCGGTACGCCAGACTGAACCCCTTATCCTCAAACCTGCTTGTCATTCTTTTGTTCTCCATCCGATTCAGTCCGTTCGTGGAACGCGGAAAATGAGCAAGGATTGCCGAAGGTCCATTCCCGTCCCGATCAGATGCTCGCTGTCATGTGGTGGTATCTGAAACAGTTTGCCATCGGGGGAGTTATATTAAGTGATTTGGGCAGCCACCATCTGAAACCATGCAAGCCCCGACGGAAACATTCTGCGTGCAATGCCAACATTCGTTCGCGCGCAGCTCAACTGTTTCTTTACTGGGTGGTTGCCAGAGACGGAGGCCGTCCGACTTTGCCGCAAACAGCCCCAGCATCCGTGCGTCCACTGCGTCCGTCTTGGCGGAAAGGCCAAGATACTTCGCAAAGTTCCGCGTGCGGGTGCCATGCGCGCGATGAACAGGCAGACCCAGTTCGGCACGGCATTCCAGAACCGCACGCTCGTATCCGCCCGACGCTTCGCAGAGGAGAAAATGGGGGCAATACTCTACGCATAATCCTCGGGGTGGTTGGGACGGGGGATCGGGCCGGCTTGGCCACCGCTCATCTGCTAGCTATGAGCGCCGACAATGCCATGGCCCGAACCGTTGAAGGTCAGGCTTAGATACTCATAGAAAGTCTGCGTGGCCGGCGAGAGCGTGTCAGTTTTCGGCCAGGCCAAGCCGACATCCATGGTCGGCACTTCGTCGACCATGCTGCGCGCTTCGATCCGCTGGCCTTCCAGCGACCAGGGGCGCGAGACCATGTCGGACAGGATCGTGACGCCCATGCCGGTCGCGACCATACTGCGCACCGCCTCCACCGATGACGTCTCGAAAATGATGCGCGGGCGGTAGGGCGTCGGCTCCCAATAGCGGAGCGCGGTGTGGTTGGCCTCGTCCACCGTCAACATCACATACGGTTCGTCGGCGATGTCGGCGAGCGATACCGCATCGCGCGCGACCAGGCGATGGTCGGCAGAAAGCCAGAGACGGCGGCGCGAGCGGATCAGGGTTTCGGAATCGATCCGCTTCGTATCCTGCAGATTGGAGACCAGCATAACCGCGATGTCGAGGTTGCCGTCGACCAGGCTGCGTTCGATCTCCTCGCGCGGGATCTCGTGGAGATGAACGGTGATGTCGGGAAAGATCCGGCTGAAGCGGGCGAGGATCGGCGGCAGAAAGTAGCCCGCCACCGTGTAGGTGACGCCGACGCGGATCGACCCCGCCACGTTGCGCCCGGACCGCCGAGGGCCGCGCGTCGCCTCGGCCACCGCGGCGACGATGTTTTCCGCGTGCTGGAGGAACTGATGCCCTTCGTAGGTAAGCGAAACGCCGTTGGAATGGCGGTCGAAGAGCTTGGATTCCATCTCCGCTTCCAACGCCTTGATGGCCGCCGTTATCGCGGACTGGGAGACGTTGAGGTTGGCGGCCGCGAGCGACAGCTTGCCGGCCTCCGCGGTTGCAATAAAATAACGAACTTGCCGGAATGATAGTGGCATCAATTTTTCCAATAGCAGGGCACCGATTTTCTTATTTTACAATAGATCGTCCGGGGTCAACAATTGGCCGAAAGGCGGCCAAATCGGACGGGCATCAACGCACCGCCGGAGATTGCTGGCATGGCCGCGGCGACAACAAGCGCAGGATTTTTCGTCAGCAGGGAGAATGGGCAATGACATTTACCTTGAAAGCGACGCTCGCCGGATTGGCCGGTGGGGCATTATTGGCAACGGCCGCAGGCGCCGGGGCCGCCGAGAAGTGGTGGCCATACAACATCGAAGTATGGAACCCGCCGTTCGACATGAAGAGCCCGCGCACGGCGATGGACTATGCGCCGTTGGAAAAGGCATCCAAGCAGTGGGACATCTGCGTTTCGTTCCCGCACATGAAGGATGCTTACTGGCTGGCGGTCAATTACGGCGTGGTCGACGAGGCCAAGCGGACGGGCGTCAAGATGCAGTTGGTCGAGGCGGGCGGCTACACCAACCTGAACAAGCAGGTCTCGCAGATCGAGGACTGCGTGGCGGCCGGCGCCGACGCGGTGGTGATCGGCGCGATTTCGTTCGACGGGCTGAACAACCTGGTCAAGGAAGTGCGCGGCAAGGGCGTGCCGGTAATCGACGTGATCAACGGCATGTCGTCGCCGGAACTGTCGGCCAAATCGCTGGTGTCGTTCGGCGAGATGGGCTTCAAGGCCGGCGAGTACCTGGCCAAGCTGCATCCGAAAGGCAGCGACCCTGTCAAGGTCGCCTGGTTCCCGGGCCCTCCCGGCGCGGGCTGGGTCGAAGCCGGCAATAGCGGCTTCCAGGAAGCAGTCAAAGCCGGCGCGATCGACGTGGTCGAGACCAAGTACGGCGACACCGGCAAGGAAGTGCAGCTGAAGCTGGTCGAGGATACGCTGGAAGCCAACCCGGACATCGACTACATCGCCGGCACGGCGGTGACCGCCGAAGCGGCCACCGGCCTGTTGCGCGACCGCGGTCTGGACGACAAGGTCAAGGTGATCTCCTACTACTTCACCCCCGGCGTCTTCCGCGGCATCAAACGCGGGCAGATGCTGGCCGCGCCGACCGACTCGGCCGTGGTTCAGGGCCGGGTCGCCATCGACCAGGCGGTGCGTATCCTGGAAGGCAAGGACTACGTGAAGCACGCCGGACCGGCGCTGTATGTGATCGATTCCGAGAACATCAACTCGTTCGATCGCGGCACGTCGCTGGCCCCGGACGGCTTCAAGCCGACCTTCACCGTAGACTAGACCGTCCCGAAAGCCGCTGATCATGGCGGAGGGAACAACGGAGCGGGGAGGCAGCGCCGCAAGCGCGCCTCCCCTGCTCCGCCTCGACGGCATTACCAAACGGTTCCCCGGCGTGCTGGCGCTGGACGCAGTGGATTTCGACCTGCGGGCAGGCGAAGTGCATGTGCTGTTCGGCGAGAATGGCGCCGGGAAGTCAACGATGATCACCACCATTGCCGGCGCGCACCGGCCCGACGGCGGGCATATCTACTTCCGCGGCGAGCCGACCGAACTGCATTCGGTGCACCATGCCCGGTCGCTCGGCATCAGCGCGGTGTTCCAGGAATTCTCGCTGGTGCCGTCGTTGACGGTGGAGCAGAACCTGTTCCTGGGCGAGGAGATCACCCGCGGCGGCTTCCTGGACAAGCGGGCGCTGCATCGCCGCGCCGAGGAGATATTGGCGGAGCTCGGCTTTCCGCTGAAGGCGACGCAGCGGGTGGCGCACCTATCGCGCGCCGAACAGCAGATGGTCGAGATCGCCAAGGCGTTCCGGTCCGACCTGTCGGTGCTGATTTTGGACGAGCCGACCTCGTCGTTGACCGAACGTGAGACCGACCGGCTGTTCGCCCTGATCGAGCAAGCCAAGCAAAACGGCGTCGGCATCATCTACATCACCCATCGGATGAGCGAGATCCGGCGGATCGCGGATCGCATCACAGTGCTGCGCGACGGGCGCTATGTGGCCACGGTCGATGCGGAAAGCGTGACCGAAAACCGGCTGCTGGAACTGATGACCGGGCGGCAGATCGACCAGGTCTTCCCGGCGATCAAGTTCGCGCCGGGCGAGACCATGCTGGACGTGCAGAACCTGACGACCGGCGACGGCACAGTGTCGGACGTTTCGATCACGGTACGCGCCGGCGAGATCGTCGGGCTGGCGGGTCTGGTCGGTTCCGGCAAATCCGAGGTCGCGCGCGCCTGCTTCGGCGTGACACCGGTCGAAAGCGGCCGGGTGGTCTACGACGGCGACGACTGCACCGGGCTGAGCGCGCGACGGATGCTGGACCGCGGCTTCTTCTACGTGCCGCCGGACCGGCGCGACGAAGGCCTGGTGATGATCCGTAGCGTGCGCGAGAACATGACGCTGCCGTCGCTGCATCTGCCGCACCTGTCAGGGCGGCTGTTCCTGCGCCGGCGGGCCGAGGCCGACCTGGCCAAGCAGCTTGCCAAGCGCCTCAACCTGCAGCCGCCGTCGACGGAACGCGCGGTCGACCATTTCTCCGGCGGCAACCAGCAGAAGGTACTGCTGGCCAAGAGCCTGGCGCGGGAGGTCTCGTTCTTCGTGTTCGACGAGCCGACCGTCGGCGTCGACGTCGGCACCAGGGTCGCGATCTACGAATTCATCCGCGACCTGTGCGAGGCCGGCGCGGGCGTGCTGCTGATCTCTTCCGACCTGCCGGAAATCCTGCATCTGACCAACCGGGTCTATGTGATGTATCGCGGCGAGATGCGGGCCGAACTGACCGGGCCGGAGATTACCGAAGCCAACGTGTTGGGGCATTTTTTCGAGCGGGAGGCGGCGTAAGTGGCCGTGGAAACGGAACAGGGAAAGAAGCCGGCGCCACGCCGCAACTGGCTGCAGATCGCGTTCGTCCGGTTGGGCGTGCTGCCGTTCCTGCTGCTGATCGCCGTCGTGGTGTTTACCGCGATGTCCGACAACTTCCTGACCGGCCGCAACATCATGAACGTGCTGCGCCAGTCGACCTACCTCACCATGGTGGCGATGGGCCAGATGCTGGCGCTGCTGACCGGCGGCTTCGATTTATCGGTCGGGACCATCATCGCGCTGACATCCGTGGTGGGCGCGACGGCGATGGCGTCGATGTATGCCGCGTATCCCGACGCAGCGGCGCTTTGCATCGTCGTCGGCATTCTGGCGGGGCTCGCCGCCGGCAGCGCGGTCGGCGCTGTCAACGGCATCGGCGTCGCCCTGTTCAACGTTTCGCCCTTCATGATGACCTTGGGCATGGCGTCGGTCGGCTTCGGCATCGCGCTTTACATGACCGGCGGCGTGCCCGTCTACGGCATGCCGGACGCGTTCGGCGACATTTTCGGGTTTGGCCAGTTCTTCGGCATTCCGACGCCAATTTACGCAACGCTGATCCTGATTCTGGGCATGTTCGTACTGCTCAACTGGACCCGGCTCGGGCGCTACTTCTACGCCGTCGGCGGCAACATCAAGGCGTCGGCGCTGTCGGGCATCAACACGCGGCTCAGCCTGTTCATGGCCTACCTGCTGTGCGGCGCCATGGCGGCGGTGAGCGGCCTTTTACTGACCGCGCGGCTGGAGACCGGCGAAGCGAATATCGGCGCATCCATGCCGCTGGAGGCGATCGCCGCCTGCGTGATCGGCGGGGTCAGCCTGCGCGGCGGCATCGGCCGGGTGGGAAACGTCGTGCTGGGCGCGATCTTTATCGGATTGATCCAGAACGGCATGAACCTGGCGCGGATCGAGTCGTATTTGCAGACGGTGGTGATCGGCGTGCTGCTGATCCTGGCGGTGATCGCCGATCAGTTGCGCCAGCGTTATATCGCCAGGCTGCAGGATTGAGGGGTGGGCGATGTTTCCGATAGTCGTTCCATGCAGATCCAGAAAAGACGGCCCTCTCCCCCTGTCGAGGGGGAGAGGGTTGGGTGAGGGGGTGATCAGCCTCAACGCTTTCAATGTCCCTGCGGGACTGCCGATAGACCCCCCTCACCCTACCCTCTCCCCCCACAAGTGTGGGGAGAGGGGAAAATGGGCGCAGCGATGCGTGGAAAGGCGCTAGGCGATGTTGCGGGCGGCATCCATTGGGCTGGGGTGGTGGTCGGACGAACTGGCTAAGGCGATACAGGGCCGGTCCGACAAGATCCAGATCGCGAGTTGTTATTCCCGGTCCGGGGAGAAACGGTCGGCGTTCGCGGATAGATTCGGCACCGACCAGCATGAGTCCTACGAGGCCGTGCTGGCGGACCCGGATATCGATGCGGTGATCCTGACCACGCCGCATTCACTGCACGCGGAGCATGTGATCCGCGCCGCGGCGGCCGGCAAGCAGGTGTTCGTCGAGAAGCCGTTCACTCTGACGGCGGAAACCGGGCGTCAGGCGGCGGCCGCCTGTGCGACGGCCGGCGTGGTGCTGGCGGTGGGTCAGAACCGTCGGTTTTCAGCCGTTGCCGCCGCGTTGATGCGCATGCTGGACGCGGGCGCGTTCGGTACCGTGCTGCATGCCGAGGCGAACTTCTCAGGCATGGGCGCGTTGAACTACACGCCGGACCGATGGCGGGCCGACCGTACGGAAAGCCCGGGCGGCGGCATCGCCGGCATGGGCGTGCATTTGATCGACCTGATGTGCGCGCTGTTCGGCCCGGTCGCCAAAGTGAATGCGCAGGCGAAACGGCGGGCGGCGCAGGTGGATATCGACGACACGACGTCGGCGCTGTTCGATTTCGCCTCCGGGCCGACCGGCTATCTGGGCACGATGGCCGCCTGCCCGAACACCAACTCGCTGAACGTCTACGGCACGGACGCCAACGCGTTTTGCCTGGTGGACGCGGACCAGATGTCGGTGCAGGCGCCGGGCGAGCGGCCCGAACCGCGCGTGCTGCAACCCGTCGATACGTTGAAGGCGGAGTTGGAAGAGTTCGCCGACGCGGTTGACGGCAGCGTCACCTTTCGGGTGCGGCCGGACGAAGCGATCCATACCGTCGCCGTGATGCAGGCGATGGTGGCGTCCGCGGCGGCCGGCGGTGCGCCGATAGAGTTGGCAGATCAGGAATAGGATGGAGGACAGCATGGCGCTCGCGATCAACTGCGACATGGGCGAGAGTTTCGGCCTGTATAAGATGGGCGACGACGAAGGGATCATGCCCTACATCACCGTCGCCAACGTGGCCTGCGGCTTTCACGCCTCCGACCCGGTGGTGATGCACAAGACCGTGCGCCTGTCGAAAGAGAGCGGTGTCAAGGTCGGCGCGCATCCCTCGCTGCCGGATCTGCAGGGCTTCGGCCGGCGCGAGATGAAACTGGATCCGGGCGAACTGACCGACCAGCTCATCTATCAGATCGGCGCGCTGAAAGGCTTCCTGGAAGTCGAGGGCATGAAGCTCAACCACATCAAGCCGCACGGGTCGCTGTACGGTATGGCCGCGCGTGACGAGCAGACAGCCAATGCGGTGGCCGACGCGGCGCAGACATTCGACGTACCGTTGTTCGGCATGGCCGGTACGCTGCACGAAGACGTCTATCGCGCACGCGGCATCGAGTTTGTCTCCGAGTTCTATGCAGACCTGGATTACGGCAGGGAAGGCCAGCTGATCATTACACGCGAGCATGCGGCGGTTGAGCCCAAGGCGGCTGCCGAGCGGGTTCTGCGTGCGGTCGAGGACGGTAAGGTAAAGTCGGTCGACGGCAACGACGTGGCGGTGCGCGCGGAAAGCATCTGCGTGCATTCCGACACGCCGAATGCGGTCGATGTGGCGGCGGCCATTCGCGACGCTGTGGCGAAATACTTGGATTGAGGCTCCTATGAAGAGAGTACTGATAGCCAATCGCGGCGAGATCGCCTGCCGGGTCATGCGCAGTTGCCGCGACCTGGGGCTTGAGGCCGTCGCGGTTTATTCCGAGGCGGACGCGGAAGCCCTGCATGTCGCGCTGGCGGACGCCGCCGAGCCGGTAGGCGGCGCGCCGGCCAAGGAAAGCTATCTGGTCGCGGAGAACATCCTGACGGCGGCGAAACGGTCCGGCGCCGATGCGATCCATCCGGGATACGGTTTCCTGGCGGAGAACCCGCGCTTCGCCGAAGCGGTTGCCGAGGCGGGGCTGACCTGGATCGGGCCGCGGCCGAAGACCATCGAGGATATGGGCGACAAGGAACGGGCGCGGCTGCTGGCGCGGTCGGCCGGCGTGCCGGTGCTGCCGGGCAGCGCCCGGTTTGGGCCCGGCGACACCGAAGGCCTGGACGCGGCGGCGGCCGATGTCGGCTACCCGCTGCTGGTCAAGGCATCGGCCGGCGGCGGTGGGATCGGGATGCGCCGGGTCGACGATCCGGCGGACCTGGAGAAGGTCGTGACCGCGACTCAGAGTATGGCCGAAAAATCGTTCGGCGACGGCACCGTCTACCTGGAACGGCTGGTCGCCAAGGCGCGGCATGTGGAGATCCAGGTGTTCGGACTGGGCAACGGCGAGGCGGTGCATCTGTTCGAGCGCGATTGCTCCATCCAAAGGCGCTTCCAGAAAATCGTCGAGGAGAGCCCGGCGCCGGGCCTGCCCGCCGGCATGAGCGACCGGATGGCGGAGGCGGCTGTCGCCCTGGCTAAGCAGGAGCGGTATCGCGGCGCCGGCACGGTGGAGTTCGTGGTCGATGACGAGAGCGAGGATTTCTATTTCCTGGAGATGAACACCCGCATTCAGGTCGAGCATCCGGTAACGGAAATGACGACCGGTCGGGACCTGGTAGGCATGCAAATCCGGCTCGCCCGCGGCGACGACATGTCCGACCTGACACAGGATACGATCGCGGCCGAAGGCCACGCGATCGAATGCCGGGTCTACGCGGAGAACCCGGCCAAGATGTTCCTGCCCTCGCCCGGCACGCTGACGCGGTTCGACCTTCCGACGGAAAGCGAAACCGTCAGGGTCGATACGGGTTTCCGGAACGGCGACACAATCACCTTTCACTACGACCCGATGATCGCGAAGCTGGTCTGTCGAGGCGGCGATCGGAATGAAGCGATTGCGAACAGCCTGGCGGCGCTCGACGCGTTCGAGGTCGAGGGACTGACGACCAATATCGAGTTCCTGAAGAAGACGCTGGCGCACGACGCATTCCGCGCCGGCGAGGTGCATACCGGATTCGTCGACGCCCACAAGGCGGATCTGACAGAACTGTAGGATATAGGGCCTGGGAGGCGACCATGATCTATGAAGAACCGAGATTCCTTCCCGGTGGCGACCGTTACATGCTGATCGAGCTCGGCAACGAGATGAATCTCGAGCTGAACTTCATCGCGCAAGGGTTGGCGACGGCGATCACCGAGAACAACACCAAGGGCATCGTCGAGACGGCGCCCTGCTTCGCATCGATGCTGGTGCATTACGAGCCGGACGAGATCGGCTTCGACGACTTGAAGAAAGAGATGACGTCGCTGCTCGGCTCTCTCGGGCCGTCGACGGATATCGAACTGGACAGCCGGCTGTTCTATTTCCCGGCGGTCTATCTGGACCCCTGGACCAAGGAATGCGTTCAGGACTATTGCGAGAAGGTAACGCCGAAGACGCCCGACCCGGAATTCGTGGTCGAACAGAGCGGGCTGAAAGACGTCGAGCAGTTGGTGCGGGTACATTCGGGGACCGAGTACTGGGTCGCCGCGCTGGGCTTCTGGCCGGGCCTGCCGTTCATGATGCCGCTGGATCCGCGCTGCATGCTGACGGCGCCGAAATACAACCCGCCGCGGACCTGGACGCCGCAGGGCACCATCGGCATGGGCGGCGCGTCGACGGCGATCTATCCGGTTGCGACGCCGGGCGGCTACCAGATCTTCGCCCGCACGCCGGTGCCGATCTGGGACACCGAGAAACGGTTCCCGCAGTTCGAAGACAGCATCTGCCTGTTCCAGGCAGGCGACCGGGTGAAGTTCGTGCCCTGCACCGTCGAGGAATTCGAACATGTGGAGGCCGAAGTCGAGGCCGGCACCTACCTGATAAACGTGGTCGAGTACCAGAAATTCTCGGTGCGCAACTACACCGACTGGATTTCGAGTATCGACGCTTCGCAGCGGTTTTAGGAGGCCAGAACAATGATGGAAGTGATCAAACCAGGTCTCGAAACCTGCGTGCAGGATTACCCCGGGCGTATCGGCTATTGGAACCAGGGGTTCCCGCCGTCCGGCCCGATGGATAGCTGGTCGTTCCGGCTGGCCAACCTGCTGGTCGGCAATGAAGCCGGCGCCGCCGCACTGGAATGCCAGTTCATGGGCCCGACCCTGAAGTTCCAGCGCGACGCGGTCGTTGCCGTCTGCGGCGCCGATATGCAGGCGAAGCTGGACGGCGAACCAATGGCGCAATGGGAAAGCGTCGCGGTCAAGGCGGGCCAGGTGCTGGAGACGTCGTTCTCCACCGCCGGCGCACGGACCTATATCGCGGTTGCCGGCGGCATCGCGACCGAGCCGTGGCTCGGCTCCCGCTCCACCTTTCACCAGGCGGGCGTGGGCGGTATGGACGGCCATGCCCTGGCCGCCGGACAGGTCGTGCCGGTGGCCGGCGCGGCCGGAACGCCGGGCAAGCGCGTCAAGGAGGATCGGCGGCCGCTGTTCTCCGCCGACAAGACCTGGCAGATCGAAGTCGTGCCGGGGCCGAACGACGACTGGATCGACGAGGCGGGGCAGCAACGGTTCCTCTCCAGCGACTGGAAACTATCGGCACGCAGCAACCGCACCGGCTTCCGCCTGGACGGCCCGGAATGGACCTTCACCGACAAGGCCTACAACAAGGCGCCGGAGCACGGCGCGGAACCGTCGAACATCATCGATCACGGCTATCCGCTGGGCGCGATCAACTTAGGCGGACAGACGCCGATCATCCTGGTCAACGACGGGCCCAGCATGGGCGGCTTCATCAATCCCTATACGGTGCCGTCGGCGGCGTTCTGGAAACTGGCCCAGGCCAAGCCGGGCGACATCTTCCGCTTCACGTCCGTAACGGTCGAACAGGCCCAGTCAATGGCGCGCGAGCTGACCTCGATCTGCAGCGCATCCAGTATCGAATAATCGAAGGAGTTTAAAAGATGGCGGAACAGGTCAGCACCCAGGTGCCGGGCAACGTATGGAAAGTCCTGGTCAAGCCGGGCGATGCAGTGAAGTCGGGCGATACGCTGTTCATCCTGGAAGTGATGAAGACGGAGGTGCCGCACGAGGCATCGTCGGACGGCATAGTGTCGGCGGTCCACATCCAGGAAGAACAGGAAGGCGTGGACGCCGGTACGCTGGCGGTGGAAATCGAGTAACCGCGGCGGTTATGCCTGAATAGGCTGGGTGCCTGACGTCGGCTGACCTTCGATTACGCGGTCGGCCGGGAAGAACACGGTTACGGTGGTGCCGACATCGACCTTGCTGTCGATGACGATGTCGCCGCCGTGCAGCTCCGCGAACTTCTTGACCAAGGGCAGCCCGAGGCCGGTGCCCTCGTGCGTGCGGCTTAGCGCATGTTCCAACTGCACGAACGGCTCAAGCACCTTGTCCACATCTTCGCTGGCTATGCCGATGCCGGTATCGCGAATCCTGATATAGCCGCCGCCGTCGTCGTGAAGACCGGCGGCGACGGTCACCGAGCCCGATGCCCGGGTGAACTTGATGGCGTTCGACAGAAGGTTGATCACGACCTGGCTGACCAGCCGCGGGTCAGCCCGAAGCACGAGACTATCCGGCGCGACTTCGAAGACCAGGTCGACCTCTTGCTCCGCCGCCTTGTCGCGGAACATCCGCGCAGACTGCTCGATCAGGGCGCGGACATCGATCTCCTGTTCGTCGAGCGAAAGTTTGCCCGCCGTCGCCTTCGACAGGTCGAGGATGCCGTTGATCACACCCAGCAGATGAGTGCTGCTGTCGTGGATATCCCGGGCGTAGGCCTCGTAGCGTTCGGAACCGAGCGGACCGAACAGCTTCATCCGCATCATCTCCGAAAAGCCGATGATCGCATTCAGCGGCGTCCGCAATTCGTGACTCATATTGGCCAGAAACTCGGTCTTTGCTTTGTTCGCCGCCTCCGCCCGCGCTTTGGCGAGACCGAGTTCCTTTTCCGCCCGTTTACGCTCCGTAATGTCGCGGGCAAAGGCGCAATTGTATTCCTGGCCGTCGAATTCGATGTAGTTGGCGGTGACGTCGACGGGAAAGACGCCGCCGTCGCAGGTTATGTGACGCGCCTCGAAGGTGAGAGATCCGGCCTGCTTTAACTGCGCCCAGCTCTTTGCCCAGAATTCCGGCGTCAGTCCCGGCACGATGTCCCAGATCTTTTTAGCCAGCAGCTCTTCGCGGCCGTAGCCGAGGGTGCGGCAGGCCCAATCGTTGACGAACAGGATATGGCCTTCGCGGCCGATCCAGAATGCGGAGATGGCGGCACGCTCGATCGAGAACAACGGCAGGCGTAAAGCCCGGTCCGCCGTCTGGCGCCTGGCGGCAATATTTCTCAAGCCGAGCATGGCAGTCAGCACGGCAAGGCTGGCAGCAAGGCCGAGCCAGCCGTGATCGCTGTCCAGCCATGGATCCGTCCCCTCCGACATAAGATGCGCGGAAGCCTGGGCAACGATCAGCATGGCCGCCGAAGCGATCATGCCGGCAAGGAACCCGAAACGCCATTCAGGATAACGCCGCAGCAGAACAACGCCGCCGAAGAGAGTCAGCAGGCAGAAAATTGCCGCAGCGAAAAGTCCAAGACCCATAGTCAAGCGCCCGACCGTGCTGAGGCCGCCACCCGAGCCTGGCCAGAATAATCGCCAAGCGGCACGGCGGCGCCGGTCATAGGGGTCGGGAAGCTAGGCTCGATTGCTAAACAATGTGTTACCGCGGGTCGGCGAGGGCGCAGGCAACGCGGCCAAAATATATGGGCCCGCGCAAGCGCGGGCCCATACAAAGTACGCTACGAGGTACGCTACTTTAAGAAAATCGGGCCATGGGAACAAACCACGGGGGACAGGACTTGGTTCGCCGCGACTGCCGATCCGTAAATTTCATAGATATTTATTCTATATAAATCTTAAATTTAGATTAAATCAAAAAGATTATTTTAAGGACGGCATCAGGATCAGCGCTTCCGGCTAGAGCACTGCCTCGGCAACGATGCGCAGCGCTTCCGGCGTCGCCCCGGCCAGCAGCATCGATCCGACCTCTCCCCTGCCCGCCGCTTCCTTCCAGGCGGCGAGGCGGTCGTGAATCCGCTCCCGCGGGCCGATCAGCGAGATCGCGTCGACCAGGTCGTCCGGCACCGCCGCGACCGCCTCCAGCCGCTTGCCGTCCAGGTAGAGGTCCTGGATCTTCAGCGCGGCCTCCTCGTAGCCGAGGCGCTTGGTAAATTCGGTGTAGAAGTTCTTGTCCCGCGCGCCCATGCCGCCGATGTAGAGCGCCAGGTTCTCCTTGATCGGACGGCGGCAGGCCTCCAGGTCATCGCCGACGGCGATGCGGACGAAGGGCGCGACGTCGAAATCCTTCAGGCTCTTGCCGCCGCCGGCCTTGGCGAAGCCTTCGTTCAACGAGTCCTCGAAGGCGTCGAACCTTTCGGGCATCGCATAGAACGGGAAGAAGCCGTCCGCCACTTCCGCCGCGGTGCGCACGCCGCCGGGCGAGATGGCGGCGGTGTAGATCTTCAGGTCCGGATCGCCGTGCAGGATCGACTTGAGCGGCTTGCCGAGGCCGGTCGCCCCCTCCCCGGTATAGGGCATCTGGTAGTGGTAGCCCTCGAACGTCACGGGCCCGTCACGGGCCAGGATCTTGCGGATGATGGCGACGTATTCGCGGGTGCGGGTGAGCGGCCGCCCATAGGGCACGCCGTGCCAGCCCTCGATCACCTGCGGCCCGGACGGGCCGAGGCCCAGAATGAACCGCCCGCCCGACATGGCCTGCAACGTCATCGCCGTCATCGCGGCCATCGCCGGCGTGCGCGCCGGCATCTGGATGATCGCGGTGCCAACCTTGATCTTGGTGGTGTTCGCCAGGATCCAGGTCGCTGGCGTAATCGCATCGGACCCCCAGGCTTCCGACGTCCAAACCGAGTCGAAGCCGAGCTTCTCGGCCTCGAGAATCAGGTCCATGGGAAGCTTGAAGTGAGCGCCGGAATATCCCCCGAGAACACCGAGTTTCATTGATTTTCCTCCCCATTGCAGCCGAGCCATTCGACCGCGATGCCGCCGCCGCGTCAACCGGTTGGATTCCTCTGTTGCGGCCAAGCCGGCCCACTCCCCCGTCGGGATTCCTATGTTGCAGCCTGGCCGGCCCGCTCCCCCTTCCCAACCACCCGTACAGGGTACCCTCATGGGTGGTTGGGAAGGGGGAGCGGGCCGGCCAGGCTGGCGCAAGCCCAGAATCCTTTAATGCTCTTCCGTTTCGTGCGGTTCGACCAGGTGGTCGATCATGTTCTTCAGCGTTTCGCGGACGTGGGAATCGGCAATGCTGTAATAGACCTGCTTGCCCTGGCGGTCGGCCTTCAACAGCCGCGCCGCCCGCAACAGCCGCAGGTGATGGCTGACCAGCGACTGGGACAGGTCCAGGCGGGACGCCATGTCGCCGACGCTGACCGGCTGGTCGAGGCAGGCCAGAACCAGGCCGAGCCTATTGGGCTCCCCCAGCAGGTGAAACATTTCGGCCAGTTCCAGTTGTTGATCCCGGTTGAGCGGCATCGTCGCGATATCGGTTGAGGTGCAGATACGCCGGCGGCTGAAGGACCGCCGACTGTGATATGTTATATTATAATGTGTGCAACCGACGAGATTTTGTGCGGTACGGAGCGATGGACGAATTCATACTGCGGGCGCTGGCTGCCGGGGTTGGGCTGGCGGCCTTCATGGGCCCGCTCGGCTCTTTCGTGGTATGGCGACGGATGGCCTATTTCGGCGATACACTGGCGCATTCGGCGCTGCTGGGCGTGGCGCTGGGCTTCCTGTTGGGCATCAATGTCAGCGTCGGCATCATCGCGACCTGCGTGACGCTCGCCTTACTGTTGGTCCTGTTACGTCAGCGCCAGAAGTTGGCCGACGACACCCTGCTGGGCATTCTGTCCCACAGCGCGCTGTCGCTCGGCCTGGTCGCGCTCGCCTTCATGGAGACCCTGCGCGTCGACCTGATCGCGTATCTGTTCGGCGACATTCTGGCGGTGAGCAGCCAGGACATCGCCTGGATCTATGCCGGCGGCATCGCCGCGGTCGCCGCCCTGGTCTGGCTCTGGCGGCCGCTGCTGTCGATCACCGTGCACGAGGAACTGGCGCGCGTCGAAGGCGTACCGGTGATCCGCGTTCAGCTCTGCTTCATGCTGCTGATCGCAGTCGTCATCGCGCTGGCCATGAAGGTCGTCGGCATATTGCTGGTGACATCGTTGCTGATCATTCCGGCGGCAACCGCCCGGCGCTTCGCCAACACGCCCGAGCAGATGGCCGTCCTGGCCAGCGTCGTCGGAATGCTGGCGGTGGCGCTCGGCCTCGGCGGGTCGCTGCAATGGGACCTGCCGTCCGGACCGGCGGTGGTGGTGGCAGCCGCGCTGCTGTTCACCCTAAGCCAGATCACCGCGGCGGTGCGACGCGCGCCCGCCTGAAGCACCTACTCTCCGACCGCGACCGACGGCGAACGTTTGTTATTAGCGATCAGGCGCCGGCCGGGAAACACGATGCGAACTTCGGTGCCACGGCCCGGCGCGCTGGCCAGGGTGAGCCTGCCGCCATGCAATTCGACCAGCGATTTGGCGAGCGGCAGGCCGAGACCGGTGCCGTCATATTTCCGGTCGAGGCCGTTGTCGACCTGACCGAACGGCTGCAGGGCCCGGGGAATATCGGCCGGCGCAATGCCGATGCCGGAATCCGCGATCGTAACGATCATCTCCCGCGCATCCGCCACGGCATCGATCGCGACCCATCCGCCGCGCGGCGTGAACTTGACGGCGTTCGACAACAGATTGAGCAGGATCTGACGAAACTTGCCCTCGTCGGCGCGCAAATCCGGCATGGCCGGGTCGATACGCTTTCTGATGGCAATGCCGGCCTCTTCGGCGCGAGCCCTTACGAGGCGCAGGGTTCTTTCCAGCACGGCGCCGAGCGAAAATATCGATTCCGACAGTTCCATTTTGCCGGCTTCGATCTTCGAGACATCCAGCATGTCGTTGATGATGCCAAGCAGGTGGTGGCCGCTGGCGTTGATGTCGTGCGCATAGTCGCGGTAGCGTTCGTCCGGCAACGGGCCGTACACCTGCCGCTCGATTATTTCCGAAAAGCCGAGGATGGCGTTCAGCGGCGTTCGCAGCTCGTGGCTCATGTTGGCCAGAAACTCCGATTTGGCGCGATTGGCATGCTCCGCCTCGCGGCGCGCCTGGTCGATCCCGACGGCATGCAGGCGCATGTCGTCCAGGGTCGCCTGAAACAGGGTCAACGCGGTCCCGACGCCGAGCAGCCGGCCTTGTTCGGTGACGATGAAGCCCTTCAGCAACGCGCTGGGCTTCTCCGTGACAATCAGCTTGCTCAGGCTCCCGAGGGTCGCCGAAACATCCACGATCAGCGGTTCCCGATCCATCAACAAGGAAACCGGCCGCTTGTCGTACAAAGCCCGGCCGAACTGATGGGCAAGCCGGAGCAGGAACTCATGTCGGTTGATCAGGCCGACCGGCGTGCCGGAATTAATCGCGACGACGGTCAACAGATCGTCATCACGCAGAAACAGTTCGTACACCTCGCCGCCCGGCAAATGATCGGGCACTGTGCGGCAAGGCAAGACAATGTCGCCAAGATTTCTGGACATCCGGTAACGCACGCTGGCAGACGAAATTCAGTCAAGCCGAAAGGCCTTGTCTGTCAGGGTGCGACCGAAAACGTGAATTTCTTTCTAACGCTAGGCACTCGTTTTATGAAACCTTTATGACAGTCGCAAAAGGTTTTTAGTCCATATAGATTATAAACCGAACGATCAGTGGGAATGATGAGCACGTTGAAATCGGACTATCTCGGCACCCTGAGCATCGAGCTTGCAGCGTCGCATATGGTCGGCGAGATACCGCGCGGACGCCTGCGTGTGGACGTTTTCAAAGGCGGCAGCCTGAAAGGGCCGCGGATCAAAGCCAGAATACTGGCCGGCGGCAGCGACAGCCTGATCGGCACGGCCGACGGTGCAGTGCGGCCCGACGTGCGGCTGACGCTGGAGACCGACGACGGCGCGCTGATCTATGTCCATTACCGCGGCGTCAGGCACGCATCGTCCGAGGTGATGCAACGTCTGGCGCGCGAGGAAGCGGTCGACCCGGGCGAGTATTACTTACGCAATGCGCCGTTCTTCGAGACGGCTTCCGAAAAATACGATTGGCTCAACCGCATCGTCGCGGTCGGCATCGGCCGGCGGGAACCCGGCCGGGCGGTCTACGACCTGTTCGAAATACTCTGAAGATCCTGTCAAAAGCTATAATCGGACCAGCCGAATCACGACGACGGGTTGGCCGTGACCAGCGAGCAGGACCTTTATCCACCGATCAAATCCTTCCTGGAAGCGCAGGGCTACGAGGTCAAGGCGGAGATCAACGGCTGCGACGCGGTCGCCGTTCGCGGCAACGAAACGCCGGTGATCGTCGAACTGAAAAAGAGCTTCACGCTCGACCTGGTGTTTCAGGGCGTCGACCGGCTGCGCATCTCCGACCAGGTTTACCTGGCCGTGCCGGCGCCGCCGGCGAAATCGCGCGGGCCGTTGTCGTACCGCAGCCGGCGCCGGGCCTTGAAGCTTTGCCGCAGGCTGGGGTTGGGCCTGATCCTGGTGCATACGAACGAAAAGGCCGCCGGCTTCGTGGAGGTGCTGCTGGATCCCCTGCCCTACCGACCGCGGCCGAACCGGCAGAAGTACAACCTTCTGCTGAAGGAGTTCGCGCATCGTGTCGGCGACCCGAACATCGGCGGCAGCACACGGCGGCCGATCGTCACCGCCTACCGCCAGGACGCGCTGCGCTGCGTGCACTTCCTAAACCGGGAAGGTCCGCTGAAAGTCTCGCTGCTGCGCGATATGAGCGGCACCGCACGCGCCGCCGGGATTCTGCAAAAGGATGTCTATGGCTGGTTTCAACGGGTCGAGCGGGGCATTTACACCCTGTCGCCAAAAGGACGCGAGGCCGCCGTCACCTACGCGGACGTTATCGAGACGTTGCAGTAACGCCGAGAGCGATCATCCGTGTTTCAGGCGGGCTTCGCGGATGAAGCGCATATCCGTCGCGGTTTCATAATCGATCCGCCAGTCGCGGTTGGCGTTGTGGAACCAGACATTGGCGCCGTTGTTGAAATCCGCTTCCTCGATCAGTCCGTCGTAATTCCAGATCGACTTGAAGAACGCGATTTCGCGGCGCACCCGTTCCGGCCCGAAGCGGCCGAGAAACTTCTCGCCGATCGTCTTGTAGATGACGTCCACGTCCTGGTCCCGCAGCCAGCGCATCGCGGCGTACATGGCATTTATGTAGCGTTGGGTCAGGTCGGGGCTCTGCGCGATGGTTTCCTCCAGCACATAGACCACCGTGGTCGGGATGTTGCCGCCGAACGTCACCGTCCACCGGGCGTCGTCGGAGACATCGAACAACAGCTTGCCGAAGCCCTGTTCCTCCGCATGGAACGCCCAGATCGGCAGCACCATGGCGGCATCGAAGCGGCCTTCCCGAAGGCCATCCAGCACGCCGTTCGCACCGCCGCCGTCGACCCAGCGGAACTGATCGCCGACGCCGAACCGTTCGAGAATATAGGTGCCGTAGAGCCAGGGGCCGGAACCGATCCCGGTTGCCGCAATGGCCGGCTTGGACCCGTCCGGGCGCCGGTACTCCGCCAGCATGGCGATGGAATTGACGCCGCCGTCATAGAGATCCTTGCGGATCATGATATTCGCATAGGAACACCGGCGGTCGGTTGCCATCAGCATCTTGGCCGTCTTACCGCGGCCGATGATCTGCAGCGGATGGCCGGAATCGCCGAGCGCGTAGCCGACCTGACCGGTCGCCAGGATGCGGCGGACGTTGGAGCCGCCCTTGCCTTCGATCACCAAAAGCGTGATCCCTTCGTCGGCCATGAAGCCCAGTTCCTGGGCGACCATGTGCGCGGCATATATCGTTCTGTCGGTGGAATGCGACGCCGTTACCGGCAGCGCCTGGGATTGCCCACTGCGAACTGCATAGAACAGAGTCGTCCCGCCCGCCGCGGCGCCGGCGATGAAATCCCTGCGACCGATCCGCTCCATACCCAACTCCTTCGCGCCAACACAGTCGTCAAGCGGCGGCGATCGCCCCGACAAACCCGCGCCGCGCCCCCTCGACCTCGGCCCGGGAAGCGGCTAGACAAGACGGTGCGAGGCAACGCCAGCGCACCGGTACGCCGCGTCCAGTCAACCGAGAGGATCCAAATAATGCACCAAAACGAACAGAATGTGGGACCCTTGAGCGGCGTCACCATTGTCGACCTGACCCGCGTGCTGGCCGGCCCCTATTGCACGATGGTCCTATACGACCTGGGCGCCACGGTGATTAAGGTGGAGGCACCCGGCACAGGCGACGACGCGCGCCACATCGGACCGTTCATCAAGGGCACGTCCGCTTATTTCAGTTCGTTGAACCGCGGCAAGCAGAGTATCGCGTTGAACCTGAAAGACGCGGACGACAAGCAAGTGTTCGAGAAGCTGCTGGAGCGGGCCGACGTGCTGGTCGAGAACTACCGGCCGGGCACCATGGAGAAACTCGGCTACGGCTTCGAGACGCTGCATGCGAAGTACCCGAAGCTGATCTACGCCGCCGCGTCGGGCTTCGGCCAGACCGGGCCGTACCGGGCCCGCGCCGCCTATGACATGGTGGTGCAGGGCATGGGCGGCATCATGAGCGTGACCGGCCACGACGGCGCGCCGCCGACCCGCGTCGGCACTTCCATCGGCGACATCACCGCCGGGCTGTTCACCGCCATCGGGATCAACGCCGCGCTGTACCACCGCACGCAAACGGGCGAGGGTACGATGATCGACGTGGCCATGCTGGATTGCCAGGTCGCGATATTGGAGAACGCGATCGCGCGCTATTTCGCGTCCGGCAAACCGCCCGGCCCGCTGGGCGCGCGGCATCCGTCGATCACGCCGTTCGCGGCCTACGCCACGGCGGATGGGCACGTCATCATCGCCGCAGGCAACGACAAGCTGTTCGCCGACCTGGCGCAGGCGATCGAGCGGCCCGAGCTGCTGGACGATCCGCGTTTCGCCAGCAACGATGAGCGCTGCCAGAACGTCGACGCGTTGGCCGAGCAGTTGGAAACGACGCTTAAGGCCAAGCCGACCGCGGACTGGCTGGCGATCCTGGACCGCGCCGGCATCCCATGCGGGCCGATCAACAACGTCGAACAGGCGCTGAACGACGAGCAGGTGCGGGCGCGCAACATGGTGGTGACGGCGGAAGACGCGACGGCCGGCAGCATCAGCATGGCCGGCAATCCGATAAAAATGTCCGCCTTCGCCGATCCGGCAACGCGCGGTGCGGTGCCGGCGCTGGACGGCGACCGCGCGGCGATCCTGAAAGCGCTGGGGGATGGGTAACGACAGCGGGGAGAATGCAATATGACTGACATAGGGCCGGCGCCGAACAACCGTTGGCGCGTTACCGACGACAAGGTCGACATGACCCGACCGCCGGCGGCCAGCCGGCCGGTGCAACTGGCTGCGGAGCCGCGCGATGTCGTTATCGACCTGGCGCGGACGTCGATCCTGGTGATCGACATGCAGAACGATTTCTGCCATCCGGAAGGCCGCGCCGCGCAACTGGGCGGCGATGTCGGGCCGGCGCGACGCCCAATCGAGCCATTGCAACGACTGCTGCCGGCGCTGCGCGACGCCGGCGCGTCCGTCGTCTGGGTCAATTGGGGCAACCGGCCGGACCGTCTGAACCTCAGCCCGTCGCTGCTGGCATCGTTCCAACGCAACGGCGAGGGGATCGGCATCGGCGATCCGCTGCCACAAGGCGGCGCGCCGGTTCTGGAAAAAGACAGCTGGGATTCGGCCATCGTCGCCGAACTGGAGACCAATCAGAAAGACGTGTTCGTCGACAAGTACCGGATCAGCGGCTTCTGGGACACGCCGCTGGACAGCATCCTGCGCAACCTGGGCGTCACCACCCTGCTGTTTGCCGGGGTCAACGCCGACCAATGCGTGATGTGCACCCTGCAGGACGCCAACTTCCTGGGCTACGACTGCCTGTTCGTCGAGGATTGCACGGCGACGTCGTCGCCGGACTTCTGCATGCAGGCAACCTTGTATAACGTGAAGCGCTGCTTCGGATTCGTGACACGGGCGGACACAGTTGTGTCGGCAATCGAGGGCTGAGCGTAATGAGCCACACCATCATCAACCCGCCGCCGATCCTGGTCCATCCGACCACGGGGCCGTACAACCACGCACTGGAGATACAGCCCGACCTGCGCTGGGTCGTGGTATCCGGTCAGGTTCCGCTGGCCCCGGACGGCACAATCCCTAAGGGCATCGAGGCACAGACCAAGCTGGTCTGGCAGAACCTGATCCATATCCTGGCCGAGGCCGGCATGGATATGACGGACGTGGTGAAGCTTACCCACTACGTAACCGGCCGCGAGCATCTGGAAGGCTATAACCGGGCGCGCGCCGAATTCATGGGCGACGTGAAGCCGGCCTCGACACTGCTGCTGATCTCGGGCCTGGCGCGGCCCGAATTCCTGGTCGAAGTGGACCTGATGGCCGCCAAAGCGCCATGAACGTCCTGGTGCTGTATGCCCATCCGGTCGAGACGAGCTACCAGGCGGCATTGCACGAACGGGCGGTGGCGGCGCTGACCGAGGCCGGTCACGACGTCGACGATTGCGACCTGTACGCCGAGGGGTTCGATCCCGTGCTGGGACGGAGCGAACGGCTGGGGTATCACGACACCGCAACCAATACGGCGCCCGTCAAAGACTACGTAGAGCGGCTGAAACGGGCGGAAGCTCTGGTACTGGTGTTTCCGACCTGGTGCTATGGCCCGCCGGCGATCCTGAAAGGGTTTTTCGACCGGGTGCTGCTGCCGGGCTTCGCGTTCCGCCTGACTGACGACGGCAAGGTCGAGCCGAACCTGCGGCACATTCGGAAGCTCGCCGCCGTGGTTACCTATGGCCGCGGCCGTCTTGCCTCTCTCTATATGGGCGACCCGCCGCGCAAATACGTCACCCGCTACTGGAAGTGGTATGTGCGGCGCGGCGCGAAGATTACATACCTGGCCCACTACGACATGAACCGCTCGACGCCGGCCGGGCGAGAGCGGTTCCTGGAACGGGTCGGACAGGAACTGGCGCGGTTCTGATGCGAGTCCTGGTGGTCTATGCGCATCCGGTCGCGGAGAGCTTCTGCGCCGCGCTGCACGGCAAGGCGCTGGCGGCCCTGGAACGGGCCGGCCATGAGGTGCGGGACCTGGACCTATACGCGATGGACTTCCAGCCGGTGCTGACCCGGCAGGAGCGGATCGACTACGACGATGCGGCGCTGAACACGCGAAACATCGAAGACCATGTCGCCCATATCCGCTGGGCGGAGGCGCTGCTGTTCGTCTATCCGACCTGGTGGTACGGACTGCCCGCCATCCTGAAAGGCTGGCTGGACCGGGTCTGGGTGCCGGAGGTGACGTTTCACATGCCGGTCGGCAACCAGCCGATCCGGCCCGCGATGACGCATATCCGCAAGATCGGCGGCATTTCGACCTACGGCGCGCCGTGGTGGTGGACCCGCGTGGTCGGCGACCCCGGCCGGCGGACGCTGATGCGCGGGATCAAACCGCTCTGCCACAAGAAGTGCCGGACCCTGTGGCTGGCGCACTACAAGATGGACAGTTCGACGCCGGTCAGCCGGGCCGCATTTCTGGAGAAGGTCGAGCGTGCGGTAGAACGGTTCTAGTGCATGATCGTTTTGGGCCAAGCCACCCGTTCCCATTAAAAGAGATCACGCCGGCTTCGCTAAGAGTTGATCTCCCGCGACGATAGAATGACTTACCTACAGACCTGGGTACGGCATAGTGCGGCGCTTTATCGCCGTCGCTTCATTCCAGCCTGAGGTTTCCATGTCCGAGCAGACCGTCGTTCTCGCCATCGTCACGGGTATGGTGGCGCTGATGAGCCTTTACTTCAGCCCCCGCGCCCGCCATATCGGCTCGTTCTTCGGCGGCCGCGACGCGGCGGACCGGGCGCCCGGCGTGCTGATGCTGACGTTTTCGCAGGTAACCACCTGGATCTTCGCGCGGTCGATCATGAACGCCGCGATCCTGGGCTACTTCTACGGGATCGGCGGCGCGCTCGCCTATGCGGCCTATTACCTGTCCTTTCTCACCGGCGCCTGGATCATCCGGAGCCTGCGGTTCCGACACGGCTATAAGAGTGTGCAGGCTTTCCTGAGCGACCGGTTCGGCGCGGCCGGGACCGTGAGCTACAATTTCGTGGTCGGCGTCCGGCTGCTGTCCGAAGTCTTCGCCAATCTGCTGGTGATCGGGCTGATCTTCGGCGCCGACGGCACGGTCGCCTATGTGGCGTCCATCCTGCTGGTCGGTTTCGTCGCGCTCGGCTACTCGCTGCTGGGCGGCCTGAACGCCTCGATCAGGACCGACGTGATGCAGATGTCGTTCTTCCTGCTGGTACTTGCGGCATTGATCGCGGCGGTGTTCGCGACCGGCAGCTTCGATGTGGGCGCGATTGTCGGATCGACGCCGGCAGTCGACAATCCCGGATGGGTGCTACTCGCGGTCGCACTGCTGCAGGTCTGGAGCTATCCGCTGCACGATCCGGTGATGATGGACCGGGGCTTCATTGCCGACCGCAAGACGACGATCGCAAGCTTCTACCACGCCGGTTGGATCTCCACCCTTTGCATCCTTGCCTTCGGGCTGATCGGCGTTTGGGCCGGATTGAACAAGTTGCCGGACGAAGGCTTCGTCTCGTCCCTGGCGCGCCTGGTCGGCGACTGGCCGATGCTGATGTTCAACATCGCCCTGGTCGTCTCCTGCATGTCGACCCTGGACTCGACGTTTTCCAGCACCGCGAAGCTCGCCATCGTCGACATGCGGGTCGGCAAACCGACGGTGACCAACGGGCGGCTTGCCATGCTGGCCTTCCTGATCGGCGGTCTGCTGATGGTGTTCTTCGGATCGAAAGACCTGTTCGCCGCCGTCGCGGTCTCCGGCACGGCGTCCATGTTCCTGGCTCCGGTGATCTTTTTCTCGCTGTGGATGGGGCGGACGGACGTGCCGGTCTGGAGCTACCTGGTCGCCTTCTTCACGGCGATGGCGGCCGCCGTGGTCTATTTCACGGACTCCTCAGGCTATTCGAACGTCGTCGGCGCGCTTACCGGCCTTGAGCATAAGTACGCGAAGTTGCTGTTCCTTTCCGCCGCGACGCTGACCATCGGGTGCGGCGCGTTCGTGACCGGAATGCTGACCAGTCCCGGCCGGGCGCGAACGGCTAGCGCCTAGCTAAATGGCCGCCGACGCGGGCCGGCAATTGACGCGCGAAGTTCACATCTCGTTAACCTTACCAAAAGGATAATGAGCGGACCTTCAACAACAACCAGCCGGTCCGCATCGTGTTACAGAGCAACGCCACGGAATACCTTCAGCCGACGTCCGACGAGGCGGAGCGGATGCGGCTGTTCGCCCTGACCGAGGAAATCGCCCATGTCGGGCACTGGTACTGGAATGTCGCGGACGGCCGCCTGTTCTGGTCGGACGAGGCCCACCGCATCCACGGCGCCGACCCGGAGCGGTTTTTCCCCACCCTGGAAAGCGCCATCGCGGCGTTCCACCCGGACGACCGGGTGGCCGTGCTGCAACACCTGACCGGCAGCCTGCACACCCGGGAACCGTTCGATCTGGACGCCCGCCTGATCCGCGCCGACGGCGCTGAACGCGGCATCGTGTTGCGCGGCCGGCCGGAATTCGACCAGGACGGCCGCGTCGCCGCCGTTTTGGTGGTGCTGCAGGACGTGACCAACCTGCGCTGGGCCGAGGACCGATACCGCGACGAGGCACCGGCCCCCAAAGCCGCGGACGCGAACGCGGAACCGAGCGATATCGCGAATGCCAACCTGCTGGCTACCGTCAGCCACGAAATCCGGGCCGCCTTGAACAACATGCTGGGCATGTCGGAACTGCTGCTGGACGGCGAACTGACCGACCGGCAGCGCCAGTTCACCCATACGGTGCGGGACTCCGGCCAAAGTCTGCTGGACAGCTTGGGCGGCATTGTCGAGTTCTCGGAGATGGAGGCGACGGAGCCCGCCCTGGACAACCAGGATTTCGACCTGCTTGCCACCATCGACGGCGTTATCGAATGGCTGGGACCGCGCGCCCACAAGAAGGGGTTAGATATCCCCGCCGTCGTGACGGCGGATGTGCCGACCGCGCTCCGCGGGGATGCCGGGCGGCTCCGTCAGATACTGCTCAACCTGTTGAGCAACGCCATCAAATTCACCGAGGCCGGCGGCGTCACCCTATCGGTGGAGACGGCCGATGACGATGCCAAATCCGGCGAAACCGTGCTGCGGTTCGAGGTCAGCGACACGGGTGTCGGCATGACCGCGGAAATGCGGAACGCCCTGTTCGAAACACCGAAGAAGCACCCTGCGCCCGAGACCGAGCCAACCGGCAACACGGGGCTGGGCCTTGCCGTCTGCCGGCACCTGGTTACCCGGATGGGCGGCCGTATCGGCGTTGAGGGCAATGCCGGGCAAGGCAGCCGCTTTTGGTTCACCGTGCCGTTGCAACGGCAGCCCGAGGGGAACGAGGCGCCCTGGACCCGACCGCTTTCCGACCTGATCGGCCGCCGCGCCGTGGTCGGCGATACCAATGCGGCAAACCGCGCCGCCATCGTCCGGCAGTTGGAGGCGATCGGCATGGAGGTCTCCTCCGCCGGCGACGCCGGTGAGGTGCTGGGCACGCTGATGGCCGCCGCCAAGGTCGCGGCGCCGATCGACCTGCTGATCCTGGACCGGGCGGTGTTGGCCGAAGACGGCGGATCGCTTGCCAGACAGCTATGCGGCAACGGCGACCTGGCCAATCCGCAACCGGTGGTGATGGCAACGCCCGAGGAGGCGAAAGAGGCCGGCGCACGCGTGCTGGTCAAGCCGCTTCGGCCGACCGGGCTGTTGGCTTCGCTGACAAGCCTGGCGGAAAGCCAGGACCCGACGGAGGTGGACGAGCCGGAACCGGCCGAGCCCGCCATCCGGCCCGACCAAAACCGGCCGATCCTGGTGGTCGAGGGCAACGAAGTCGAACGGCAGCTGGCGACGACGGTGCTGGAACATGCGGGATACGAGGCGATAGCCGTGAACAACGGCCACGCGGCTCTGACCGCGCTGGCCGACCGCGACTACGCCGTGGTGCTGATAGACCTCAACATGCCGGACATAGACGGATTCGAGACCGCACGCAGAATCCGCCGCCTTGACCATGCCCGCGCAAACGTACCGATTATCGCCATGACGGATAGCGTACAGGCGAAATCCCGGGAACGGTGCCTGCATGCCGGCATGAACGACTGCATTTCCAAGCCTGTCGACAAGGCGGAACTCGGCAAGAAGATCGACGTCTGGACATCGCTGGAACGGCCAGCCAACGAAACCAGGATATCCGGCGCATTTCCGGCGCCGTCGGTCGAAGACCGCGTCCTGGCACGGTTGCGCGCCAGGACGGCGAGCGGCCGCCTCGATCTGTCGTAAGAGCGGACGGGCGTCTTAGATTACGCCCCGGCGGGCGTTACCGGCGGTCATGTCCAAACCAGGAATACGGCGGCCACGGCCATCGACAGCACGACGGCCAGCATCACAACATCTTGTCTTTTCATAAGTCACCAGACTTTTGCCAAGCAACGACGCGCGCCGTTTTCCGACCCCCAGGAGCTCCCCCGGCGGCAAAAGATGTGCGTTGGCCGGCCGGCACCCCATCGGGCGGCGACTGACTCGATGGTCTCCACTGCAACGATGGGCGCGCCAACAACCACCATCGGCAGCGGATTACTCACCGTCTACACCAAGACTTAGGGTTGAACAACCGTTGCGCTCAGGCGGAGCGCAAAGCGGTTTCGGAGTGTTTGCCATTTCGCCCCAGCGACGACCGATTCGGTTGGTGCGGAGCGGCGAGAGAGTCCCCAGGAAAGCTGAAATCCTGGGCGTATAGCTGGCCGGGGCGGCTGTCCGCAACGATATCCCGGACACGCGCGATGTCGTCGCGCGCCATGTCCTCGCGCCATCCGTTCGCCGTTCTCAGGGGATTTTTGTAGAGCGAATAGTAAGCCGTATCGTCGCGGCTGACGGTGCGGGAGATAAACGATTCGGTTTGCGCGGCCCAATCGAGCCCGGTGAAAGCAAACAGGCGCTTGGATTCGGCCATCGGGTCCGCGCACAGATCCTCGTACCGCAGAGCCAGGCAGTTGCCGGCCGCCTCCGCATCCAACATGGCTTTCTCGTTGAACAGCAGCCACCGCCATGCCAAACGCTCGGCTGCGCTCAGATCGGTAAGCTTGCCAATCGTCAGGCCTCGGGCTCTCGCGGGTTCCGTCGACAGCAGCATTTCGAACATATGGTGGTCTTCGGCCGCCGGCGTTGCCGAAACGAACTTGGCCCCGGCCTCGCCTCGCAATGTCGATGCGATGTAACCGCAGGGATGGCGGACGATATGGACAATTCTGAAGTCGCGATTGAGCCGCGACAGCATGCCCAGCCGGCCGAGCGATTCGATCGATTTCCAAACCAGCCTGACATCGCGTTTTTCGCGTCCGGTCATCAGGTCCGGAACCGACAATTCGCCGAACAGATGCGAGCCAACCTTTGCGGCCCAAATCGCCTTCTGCCGAGCCTGATAGCGGAGCGGCCCAAGATAGTTTTTTCGAAACACGGGAAGCTTCGCGCTCACCTTGGTCGACCGCACATCGACCATTTCGTTGAGATACGCGACCAGCGCCATTGCGTAGCCGTCCAACTCATCGACCCCCGGCGCTAGCGGGATGGCATCGGCCTTAACGGCCGTATCCGGCTCATGCCGGTACAGGGTGTCGGGGTGGCTGTCGAATATCTTGCCAAGCCAGGACGTACCCGACCGCGGCAACCCGAAAACCAGGATCGCATCGCTCAGGACCGGGTCCAGCGCCGCGGCAACGGGGCGCAAAGACCTGTTCTTGCCGGCATCCAGAAAGACCGAAGCCGAACTGACATCGCTCATCGCAAGATGCTCCGAAAGGGTCAGGGCGCGTCGGCCATTCAGCCAACAACGTTAGACTTGCGGCTTTCGGTTGCATGCCGATGATGGAAATGTGAAAGATAAGTGAAATAAATGTTGCAGCTTGACTACAAGACAATACGCGGAACGGACAGGCGCCCATGCCACGGTGCATTCGGCGGGAAGCGCGGGTTTAGTCCGTAACCGGCGGCGCGCCGAAGAAGCCCACGATCCTGCTCAAACGGCCATCCTGGTCGAGCATGCCGAAATCGATGGATTCGGCGCCTTGCGAGCCGTCAGGCAGATCCAGCCGCCAATGAAACCGCAACAGACCGTGATGTTCGTCCGTGCCGGAGGTGAGAACGATCCGGGCGCCGGGCCGCTTCGCCTGTACCGCGCCGATGTGATCCGAAAGGGCCTGCCGCCCCGAAAGCTCGACCGTCGGGTCGACATAAACCCCGGCCTCCGCCCAGGCCATCTCCAGCAGCGCCAGCCGTTTGCCCTCGTCCGGTTCGTTCCAGGCATCGGCGTAGGTCCGCACGGTCTCACCGGGTTTCAATGCGCTCATTTCACGCCATCCATCAATCGGTCACGGCCTTACATACCATGATCAGCGACAATGGCCGACTGTCGACCGGCGATTTCGGTTCGAGCAGATCCACCACCGTCAGACCGGCGGCCCGAATGGTGGCATGCCATGATTCGAGCGTTCTGAAAAACCAGGGCATCGGCTCCCATTCCTCGCCGTCGAATGCCGAAAAATCCTCGATCCGCCACCCGTCGCCGTAGGTTTCCGTCTGCGACAATGCCCAGGGGTGAAGCGTCTGGACGACGATGACACCGCCGCGAGCAAGCAGCGCCGCGACGGCGGCCAAAACCCGGTCTACCTGCTCGTCGAATAGCGCATAGTTGAAAACGGCGACGTCGAAACCACCGGCCAAGCGGGTCTGCCCGCCAATCAAATCGGCGTAGCTGGCGACTTCGTAGCTGTTATTGGGGTCGGCCGAGCGGGCGTCTTCGATCAATGAGGCGGAGCCGTCAATACCGAGCGCCGTGCAGTCGACGTCGCGGCAAAGCCGGCGGACCAACCAGCCCTCGCCGCAGCCGACATCGAGCAACCGCCGCGGGTTTCGAGCGGCAATCGCCGCGACGACGGCCTCGTCGGTCCCGGCGCGCCGGCTGGGAATCAAACCGTCCCGGACGGTTCGGGTCCAGCGTGCAGCATTCCTGTCCCAGGCGCGATTCAGCATTGCTTCCCGATCCATCGCTCCCATCCTTCGACAATCGTTAAACCGGCCACAATATAGACGATGTCAGTATTTCATCTATATTCCGAGACAGCCTTGAACAATTGTTTACTCAGCGTGCGAAATATTTCTGTCACGTCCCGATGGTAGTTTGAGAACTTCGATTCGCTTACTGAGAACATTCATCCAGTATCGGGCAGATGGAAAGATGGAAGTTCACACCGCGCGATCACTCCTGCTGGTGGTAATACCGGCACGGAGAAAACAAACGCGATTCTCCGAGGTTTTGCGGCGCTGGCTGCCGCAATGGGCGCGCCCTGCCGACGCCGGTCTACGCCGCGCGAAGTCGGGCTAGGAAAGTGTCGAGGGCGTCGCGCAGCGCCTGGGACTGACCTGAAAGCCTGTCCACCACACCGACGACCTGCGACGCAGCGGCGCTTGAGTTGGTTGCCGCCTCGCTTACACCGGTGATGTTGGCCGAGACCTCCCGGGTGCCGGTCGCCGCTTCCTGAACGTTGCGGGCGATCTCGGTCGTCGCGGCGGTCTGCCGTTCCATCGCCGTCGAGATGCTGGCCGTGACCTGATTGATCTCTTCCATCGCCGCAGCGACCGCCTGGATCGCGGTGACCGTCTCCTGGGTGACCGTCTGCATCGCGCCGATCTGCTGACCGATTTCCTCGGTCGCCTTGGCGGTCTGGCTGGCCAGGGATTTGACCTCGCTGGCCACGACGGCGAAACCCTTGCCCGCGTCGCCGGCGCGCGCCGCCTCGATGGTCGCGTTGAGCGCCAGCAGATTGGTCTGCTCCGCGATGTCGTTGATCAGGCTGACCACCTCGCCGATCTTCTGGGCGCCGTCGGCAAGGCCGTTGACCGTCACGTTGGTCTGCTGCGCCTGGTCGGTGGCGGCTTCCGCCACCTTGGTCGCCTGACCCACCTGGCGGCCGACCTCGTCGATCGACTGCGACAGTTCTTCCGCCGCGGCGGCGACCGCGGCGACATTGGCGGATGCCTCTTCGGACACGGAGGCGACGACGGTCGCCTGGGTGGTGGTCTCTTCCGCCGCCGCCGACATCGATTGCGCCGTGCCTTTCATTTCGCCCGCCGCGGTCGAGACGGTATCGGCCACACCCTTGAGGTTGAGCTCCAGATCGTCGGCCATTTTCAGCGTATTCCGGCGTTTCTCCTCCTCGGCGACGCGGGCCTGCTCGGCCTGCTCCCGCTTCAGTCGCGCCGCCTCGATCGCATTCTCCTTGAAGACCTCGACGGCGCGCGCCATCTCGCCAATCTCGTCCCGCGACGAAACGCCGGGAACCTCGATGGTCGTGTCGTCGCCCGCCAGGGCGGTCATCGCGACGGTCAGTTTCGACGCGCGGCTGGATACACTGCGGGCAATAAACAGTCCCGTGCCGCCGGCAGCGGCCAGCGCGGCCAAGCTGACGATAAGGATGATCAGGTTCATCGTCGATTTGGCGCTGTCGAGATTGACCAATTCCGCCTTGGCCCGCTCTCTCTCCTGCGCGACCAGCACGACGATGTATTCGATGGACTGCTTTTCAAGCTCGGTGAAACGACCGTGGAACAGCTCTTCCGCTTCCGCCTGACGATAGACCTCGGCGTACTCGAAGATCTCGCCGGAAACTGCCTGTACTTCGTTCAGGGTCTGCTCCAGGCCGCGCAAGGTCTCCTTGCGGGCCGCGGTGGCGCCCTTCTCGTAGCGGGCAAGCCCGTCTCGAATGAAAGTGAGCGTTTCCGCGGCAACCGCCCGGTAGAGTGTCAGTTTTTCGGTATCGTCGTCCGTGGTCGCACGCAGAACCACCGTCCGCAGGCGCTCAAAGCGAATCTCAATGGCCGAGACCGTGGCCAGCCCATCGACCCCGGCGGCGTACACCGCCCGCCCGGCCTTTTCCATTCGATCGGAGCCAACGAACGCGGTGATCAGCAGCGCGCCGATGCCGGCGGCGGCCAGGGCAACCATGAGATAGAGCTTCACCGATATGCTACGGGTATGGCGGGTCATCAGGGACTCCTACTACGTCCAACTTCAACAGCCGACGGTCGGTCCCCGTAGGGGCATACGCCCCTGCCGGACGGATCGTCGGCACCTGTAACCCTTCATCCCCATGCGAAACGGCCCGCGCAAAGGCCGAAACGGGCAAATAGACTAATTGGAATAGGTAGAATGTCTTTTGCACTGTTCGCGTATCCGGTTTTGGCGCATCCGCAGTTTCGATTCCGTTAAATCGCTGCCGCAAACCGACCTTTCCCGCCGCCGCATCCGTGTTGCGATTATCGACAGGATCCACGAGTGCGGCTTCACGGACGCGGCCGAACGCATCGCCAGCGCCGACCACGGCGTGACGAGCTTTCGTTCCCATCTACGAGGCGACCGAGATCGACCGCCGCGACGTCCGTGCTAGCCGAGCTGCGGCTGGGTCTTGGTCATGCTGTCGCGCGTCTGCATCGCCTCCCACCAGCGGTGCAGGCCCGGCTTGTCGGCCAGGATCGGCGCCGCTTCCGGCGTTGCCGTGAAGTAGGCGAAGATCGGCGCGGCATGCAGGTCGGCGAGGCTGAGCGCGTCGCCGGCGAGCCAGGCGTTGCCGCCGATCAGCGCTTCCAGGGCCGCCATCGCCTTGTCGACGTCGGGCAACGCCGCCGAAATCGCGGCCTCGTCCGACTGGCCGCCCAGCATCGGCTGGACCATGCGCTGGATCACCAACTGGCTGATCGTCGGGCCGTAGGCGTAGCTGTCCAGCACGGAGACGATCTGGGTCATCCGCGCCGCGCCACGGGCATCGGCCGGCTGCAGCGCCGGACCGTCGAACGCCATGTCGATATAGCGGGAAATCGCGCAGGCCTCGTAGAGCGCGAAGCCGTCATGTTCGAACGCCGGCACCTTGCCGAACGGATGACGCGCCACCTGCTCTTCCGGCATCTCGCCCTGCAGGAAATCGACCTCGACCAACTGGTGGGGAACGCCCTTCTCTTCCAACGCCAAGCGGGCGGTGCGAACGTAGGTGCTGTACGCGGGACCGTAGAGAATAGGATCGGCCATAACCGTTACCCCCTGTTGCAACGGGCCCGGGATGGACCCGGTTCAACAGGATCGTAGACCCGGAACGACCGGCCGGCCAATCAACTCATGCGGAGGCGCCTGCCGCCGGGTAGAGGTGGGTGCGCTGCGGTTCGCCGGCGTAGTCGGGATTGTCCCACGCCAGCATTTTTCCGGGATTCATCAGGCCCTTCGGGTCGGCCTCGCGTTTGAAGGCTAACTGCACTTCGTCGACCATCTTCATACCGCCGCCTTCCAGGGTGTAGTCGTGCGGGTTGAAGATCGGGCAACCGTGGTCTTCGTGGTAGGCGATGATCTCGCGCAGGCGCTCCTCGGTCGAGTAGCGGACGATCTGCAGACCGAAGCAGGCGATGGTGCCGGCGAAGCGGACGAACTCCAGGTGCAGCGGCAGTTCGTCACCGAACTTTTCGTGCATGTGCTGCACCAAGTCGAGGTGGTTCGGCGGCGGGAACAGGGTTTGCAGGTAGGTGATCGACTTGTCGACCTTGAGCGCCTGCAGGGTGGTGTGGTTCCAGGCGAATTCGTAGAGCGGGGTCTTGCCCTTCAGTTCTTCCGCCGTGCGGCGGTAGATCATCTCGCCCGGCCATTCGCCGAGCAGGGCCTCGAACGGCTCCAGCGACTGTTCGGAGATCATCAGAAGCACGATGTGCTTGCCGTCGGGCAGGTGCGATTTCAATGGCCGGAAATACTGCTGCGGCACCGGGGCGGCGATCGGGGTCACCAGCTTTTTCAGGATGCCGACTTCCTCCGAGAGCGCCTGCGAGAAACGGCAGGCGGTCATGAAGTCGTCGAAAGCGACCATGACGTCGGCCCAGGCCCAGGCGGTGGTGAGCGGCAGTTCGACCTCGGTAATCACGCCGTTGGTGCCGTAGGCGTGGTTGGCCTTCTGGATGTCGTCGCCGCGCAGTTCCAGGATGCGCGGCTCCGCCTCCATGGTGACCACGCGGAGACCGAGGACATTCCCCCGGTCGCGCAGCAGGCCCCAGGTGACCGAGCCGACGCCGGACGAGCCGCCGGCGACATAGCCGCCGATGGTGCCGGTCTTGCGGGTCGAGGGGTAGAAGCGAAGCTCCTGGCCGGACTGCTCGATCAGCGCGTCTTCCAGCGCGCCCATCTTGATGCCGGCTTCGCAGCGGACCGAGCCCGGCTTGATCCAGTCGATCCGGGTCATGCCGGTGACATCGAGCACGACGCCGCGCTTTAGCGGCATCGCCTGGCCGTAATTGCCGGTGCCGCCGGCGCGGACGGTGACGGGAATATCGCGGGTGTAGCAAAGCCGGAGCGTTTGCACGACGTCGGCCTCGTTGCGCGCCAGCACCACCAGGTCGGCGGTCACGTCGTCCAACTGATCTTTAAGGATCGGGCTGTACCAGTAGAAATCGCGGCTCTTCTGGCGCACCTGCGCCGGGTCGGTGAGCACGGGCACGTCGCCCAGGTCGGCGATCAGTCCCTGCCAGTCGGTCATGTCTCGGCTCCGTAAACCAAATGGTCGAGTTCTTCGTAAGACGGCAGCGCCGTGTCGACGGCGCGGCCGGCGCGCAGCACGACGCGGTCGGGCTCGCGGCGCGACAGCAGTTCGCTGTAGCGGCGACCGCTGAAGCATACCAGATCGGCAGGCGCACCGGCGGCGACGCGGCCCGTTCCGTCGAGGCCCATGACCCCGGCCGGCGTCGCGGTGACGGCGCGCGGCCAGTCGCCATAGGGCCGGTCCAGATGGGCGATGCGCACGGCCTGGGTGAACACCTCCAGCATGTCGTGATCGCCGAAGCCGTAGAACGGATCGCGGCAATTGTCGCTGGCGACGGCGACGGGGATGCCCCGCTCCTTGAGTTCGTGCAGCAGGGTGACGCCGCGCGAGCGCGGGGTGCGGCCCGGCCGCCGGTCCTGGAGGTAGAGGTTGCACATCGGCAGGCTGACGATGGCGATGCCGGCCTCAGCCAGCAGGTCCAGAGTGCGGGCGACATCGTCTTCCGGCTGCATAGCCAGGCTGCAGCAATGGCCGGCGACGACGCGGCCCTGAAAGCCGTTCCGCAACGCCGCTTCGGCGATCAGGCGGAGCGAGCGGGCCGCCGGGTCCAGGCTCTCGTCGACATGGAAATCGAGGTCGAGGCCACGGTCGGCGGCGAGCCGGAAAACACGGTCGAGGCCTTCCTCCAGACCTGGCATCATGTAGGTGACGCCGCCGAGCATGCCGCCGCAGTCGGCCACCAGGTCAGCAAGCCGCTCGCCCGGCGGGCCGACGAAGTCGTCCATCACGCAGATGGTCGCCGCCTGCAATTCGATCCGCCCGGCCCATTCCTGCTTGATCTCGCGGAACAGCGGCCAGGTGATGCCGGCCTGGGATTCGTCGGTATCCAGATGGGTGCGGATCGCGGCGGTGCCGTGGGCGTAGGAGCAACGCAGGCCGAACTCGATGCGCGGGCGCAGGTCTTCCGCCGACCAATTGGCGGCGCGGTCGCGGCCGACCGTCGCCAGCGCCTGGTCGAAACTGCCGTCGGGGTTGGGCGCCCGCTCCCAGATATGGCCCTTGTCGAGATGGGTGTGCATGTCGACGAAGCAGGGCCAGACCAGGCCGCGGCGGAGATCGACCACCGCGCCCTCCGGTTCGGTCGCGCCCGCCGAGCGGACCGCGGCGATGCGGCCGTCAGCAATGTCGATATCGGCGAGAGCGATGCCGTCATGGTCCGACGTTAGACCCGACGCGTCTTCCAGCAGGCAGACGGCCACGCCGACATTGGCGAGCCGGTAGCGGGCGGCGTCAACCGGCGGGGCGGCGACCATGGCTCAGTTCTCGCGCTTCATGGCACTCTCGTGCCACTTGCGCAGGACCATGTGCGACAGGAAGGTGAAGAACAGGAAGATCACGATCCCGGTGAGCGAGATCAGGATCAGGGAGGCGAACATGCGCGGTATGTTGAGCCGGTAGCCGGCCTCCAGAATGCGGTAGGCGAGGCCGGACTCGGTGCCCGCGGTGCCGGCGGCGAACTCGGCGACGATGGCGCCGATCAGGGCCAGGCCCCCGGCGATCTTCAGGCCGCCCAGGAAGTACGGCATGGCGGCGGGCAGCCGGAGGTGCCAGAGCAACTGCCAGCGGCTGGCGCCGTAGAGCTGGAACAGGTTGATCAGGTTGTGGTCGGCGCTGTTCAGGCCGAGCGTGGTGTTCGACAGGATCGGGAAGAAGGCGACGATCCAGGCGCAGATCAACAGCGCGGCGTGGGTGCTATCCACATAGATAAGGATCAGCGGGGCGATGGCGACGATCGGCGTCACCTGCAGGATGACCGCGTAGGGGAAGAAGCTGAGTTCGATCCACTTCGACTGAGTAAACAGGATCGCGAGCGTGACACCGCCGGCGACCGCGACAGCGAGCGCCATCAAGGTGATCTGAATGGTGACCAGCAGCGACGGGTAGAGGGTGTGCCAATCGGCGATCAGGGTTTCGATCACCAGCAGCGGGCCCGGCAGGATGTAATGCGGGATGTCGTTGATGCGGACGATCAGGTCCCAGGCGATCAGCGCCAGCACGCCGAAGGCGAGCGGCAGCAGCACGCGGGCGAGCCTCGCCGTCCGCTCGGCCTGGCCGGCCCCGGTCTGCGCGGCTTCGGTCCTCCGCTCGGTTTCGGTCACTGTCGCCGTCATGCGCCGCCCGCTTCCATCGCGCGGTGGAGTTGTTCGGAGACCGCCCGGCAATGGTCGTTGTAGGTCGGCGAGGTGCGGTAGTCCTCGTGGCGCGGATAGGGAGCGTCCACATCCATCTCGGCGACGACGCGGCCGGGCCGGGCCGCCATCACCACGATGCGGTTGGAGAGATAGACCGACTCGTAGACCGAGTGGGTGACGAAGATGACCGTCCAGCTCTGGTCTTTCCACAAATCGAGCAGGTCGTTGTTGAGCTTGAAGCGGGTGATCTCGTCGAGCGCGGCGAACGGTTCGTCCATCAGCAGGACGCGGGGCTTGGTGACGAGCGCGCGGGCGATCGAGACGCGCATCTTCATGCCGCCGGAAAGCTCGCGCGGGTACGCGTTCTCGAAACCGTTCAGGCCGACCATGGCGACCGCCTCCGCCACTCGGGGCGCCGCGTCGGCTTTGGAAATGCCGGCGAGGCGAAGCGGCAGATAGACGTTCTTGAAGACCGTGGCCCAAGGCATCAGCGTCGGCTCCTGAAACACGAAGCCGATTTCCCGGTCGGCGGCCGCGCCGCCGCCGGACCCGTGCCAGTCGATCCGACCGCCGGTGACGTCCCCGAGGCCGGCCATCAGACGCAGCGCCGTGCTCTTGCCGCAGCCCGAGGGGCCGAGCAGGCTGATGAACTCATGCTCGCCGACGGTGAGGTTCAGGTCCTTCAGCGCGACGGTGCCGTTGGAGAACGTCTTGTCGACATGGCGGAGCGTGACCAGCGGACGGCCGCCGGCGACGGCATCACCGGAATTTGCAGGTACCTGGAGCATCAAGTCTCGAATGTCGGGCGCACCGGCGGCTGCCGCCGGTGCGCCGAACCGTTCAGTTGCCCATCAACTTTTTCTTGAGGTCGAGTCCGACCCCCTTGTTGATGAATTGCAGGGTGTAGGCCTTGCTCATGTCGATGTCGGGTTTGTAGATCTTGGCCTTGACGGCGAAATCGAGAAAGGCCTGCCAGCGCTTATCGGTCATGGCGCCGATGCCGAGCGTTTCGGTATCGCCGGAATCGACGATGCCGTAGCTCTTCATCGTCGCGATGGAGAAGGCGATCTGCTCCTCGGTCATGTCCGGGTTGTCCTGCTTGATCAGGGCGTTGCCGGGCGACGGGTCGCCGTAGAGATAACTGTAGTGGCCTTCGATGGTAGCGTCGACGAAGCGCTGTACCAGATCGGGGTTCTCGTTCACCTGCTTCCAAGACGTCTGGATGGTGGTGGAGTAGGCGTGGAAACCGTTGTCGGCCATCAGATGCACGACCGGCTTGAAGCCGCCGATGGTCTCGATCGCGAACGGCTCCGACGTCACATAGCCCTGCTGCACGGCGTTCCTGTCGGCCAGGAACGGCGCCGGGTTAAAGGTGTAGGGGCGAATCTGCTCGTCGGTGTAGCCGAATGCCTGCTTGGCCCACAGCCACCATTGGGTGCGCGCGTCGTTGGAGATCATGATCGGCTTGCCCTTCAGCGCCGCCATGGTGTCATGGCCGACGCCGGGATGAGCGATCAGGACCTGCGGATCCTTCTGGAAGATCGCGGCGACAGCGACCATCGGGATGCTGTTATCGACGAAATTGAGCGCCTCGAAATTGCTGGCGCCCATGGAGAAGTCGATCTTGCCGGCGGCCAGAAGCTGCGCGTGGTTGACCTGCGGCCCGCCCGGACGAATGGTGACGTCCAATCCGTGTTTCTTGTAGATGCCGGTAGCGACGGCCTGGTAGTAACCGCCGTGTTCCGCCTGGGCCTTCCAGTTGGTGCCGAAGGTGACCTTGTCGAGCGCCTGGGCCGGGCCGGCGCCGAGCGCCAAGACGGTGGCCGCGGCGAACGCGCCACCGAGTACCGCGCGGCGCGGCAGCGCCGGGTTGAAGAATGATGTCACGAGATGCCTCCATGATTTCTTGCCGCGTTCCCGCTGCGTACGGCCGCGGATCGGCTTATGCGGTGTTGTATAGCAAACCTTATGCCATCGCGAGTTGGCAAAAAAGGCGGCATTGGCGCCGGTTATGGTTAGCGAACGAGCAGGCTGCCCGCATTTCGATCACGCCATACCCTTAAGCAGATCGAGTGGCGCCCGGTCGAATTCCTGCCAGACTTCGACGATTCGCTGCGCGACGAAATCCACCACCTGACGGCCGCGCTCGGCATCCGCCGCCGCGGCATTGCCGGCCGCGCCGGCCGGATTGAGGTCTTCCGCCTGCCAGGCAAGCGCCGCCGGGCCGAGCGGCGAGAGGTGGCGGTAGTCGCCCTGCATCTCCTTGGAAAGCGGCGTGAAGTCCCACGCCTTGTCCATCTGCACCAAATCCGGCCGGAGGTGCAGCATCATCGAGGTCTCGATCTCGCCGCCGTGGATGCCGTGCGCGACCTCGTCCGGGTCGAACAGGCCGTCAGGCAGGCCGAGGCGGTACCAGTTGAGCGCCACCACCATCATCTTGTGGCGGACGCGCAGGTCGCGGCCGACGATGTCGACCACCTGAGGCTGGCCGCCGTGACTGTTCAGAATCATCAGCTTGCGGATGCCGGCACGGGCGACACTGTCGCCGATCTCCGTCCAGAGCCGGGTCAGGGTCTCGGCGGACAGCGTCAGGGTTCCGGGAAAGGAAATGTGCTCGTTCGACTTGCCGACCGGCTGGGTCGGCAGGATGGTGACAGGCAGATCGTCCGGGGCGAGTTCCAGCGCCCGGTCGATCAGGCCCTCGGCGATGCAGGCATCGACATAGACCGGCAGGTGCGGGCCGTGCTGCTCGATCGCGCCGACCGGGAGGACCGCAATAGTGCGCGCGGCGTCCAGCGCGGCGAACTCGGACGTGGTCATGTCCTGCCAGCGGCGGCGGGGGTAGCCGGTCATGGGTGGGCACTCCGGCGCCGGGCGTGCCGCGCTTCAAATACTTGTTTCCCCTCACCCCGACCCTCTCCCGGTGGGAGAGGGAGACTTTCGGTGGTGACAGGCACGCTGGAAGCCCTCTCCCTTGGGGAGAGGGTTTGGGTGAGGGGCTTATTGTTCTTCAGGCACATTTATTCGTCAGATTGTTCGAGTGCACTGAGGATCACTGTCTGCACTCCTTCGAGGTTCGTCAACACATCGCTGTTCCAGAAGCGGATAACACGGTAGCTGCGGGTTTTGAGCCATTCCGTGCGTTCAGCGTCGGCCTGCTTGTTGGTTGTGTGCTGACCGCCGTCGACCTCGACGATCAGTCGTTTAGCCTCACAATAGAAGTCGGCCACGTAAGGCCCGATAGGGTGTTGCCGGCGGAATTTGTGGCCAGCGAGTTGTCGGTCGCGGAGGGCGTTCCACAGCTTCAACTCCGCCTCGGTCATTTTGCGGCGGAGATTGCGGGCGGTGGTGACTGACATCGCCGATTCTCTTTCCCCTCACCCAACCCTCTCCCAGTGGGAGAGGGCTTTAGCGGACCCTACTCCGCCGCTTGTTTCGGCGAGGCCTCGCGGGCGGCGAGTTTGGCGTAGCCGTCGCGGGTCTGGGGGAGTTTGCGGTCGAGGATGCGGGTGGCGACCACAGTGCGGAGGATCTGGGCGGTGCCGCCGCCGATGGTGAACATGCGGGCGTCTCGGGCCAAGCGCTCCATCGGGTTGTTGCGCGAATAGCCGGCGGCGCCGTAGAGCTGCAGAGCGTTGTTGGTGATCTCGATCGCCGCTTCGGAGGCGAAGATCTTGGCCTGCGCCGCGGCCAGCGCATCCGGGAAGCCGTTGCCGCCGCTGACCGCCGCCTTGTAGATCAAGGCCTGGGAGGCAGCGAGCTTGGTGCTCATATCCGAGAGCATCCATTGCAGACCCTGGAATTCGCAGATCGGCCGGCCGAACTGTTCCCGCGTCTGGCTGTAGCCGAGCGACAGGTCGTAGGCGCCCTGCGCGAGGCCATAAGCGACTGTGCCGGCACCGACGCGCTGCGCGTTGTAGGCATCCATCAAGTCGGCGAAGCCCTTGCGGAAGCCGCGCGGCGACGGCACGACCATGGCCTCCGGAACTTCCAGGTCTTCGAAGATGATCTCGGTTTCCGGAATCCCGCGCAGGCCCATTGTCGGCTCCCGCTTGCCGACCTTCAGGCCCTCCGCCTCACCGCGCACGGCGATGAAGCCGCCGATGCCCTGCTCCTCTCCCGCTTCGTCGAACACGCGGGCGAAGATCAAATGCAGTTTCGAGACGCCGCCGCCGGTAATCCAATGCTTCTTGCCGTTGATAACGTACTTGTCGCCGCGCTTGTCGGCGCGGGTGGTCATTTCCGTCGCGGCGCTGCCCGCGTCCGGCTCGGTGATGCAGATCGCCGGCTTGTCGCCGGACAGCACCAGATCGGCGGCGAGCTTCTTCTGCGCCTCGGTGCCATACGCCATGATCGCCCCGATCGCGCCCATATTGGCCTCGACCGCGATGCGGCCGGTCGGGCCGCAGACCTGGGCGAACTGCTCGATCACAAGCACCGCATCCAGGTAGCTGAGGCCGGGCCCGCCATAGTGCGGCGGCACGGTCATGCCGAAAAAGCCGGCTTCCTTCATCAGCTTGATGGTGTCCCACGGATACTCCTCGGTACGATCGACCTCGGCGGCGCGGGCGGCGACATGGCCCTGCGCCATATCCCGGGCGCGGCTTTGCAGGTCGATCTGCTCGGACGTCAGGGTGAATTCCATCATGGGCCTCATAAAGTCGCGGGCGGTGGGCCGACTATGCATCGGCGGCTGAAGCAAAACAAGCGAGCCTGCCCGGCTTCATCGGGCCGGCCCAATGGGTATAGTTAGTCCGGCGCAACCGTCGAACCAGCGCCGGGAGGACAGCATGCATCAGAACCAGCACGGCCTGGATTTTACCGCCGCCAGCGCCGATGCCGTCGGCCACTACGACGCCACGGTCTCGGCCTACCTGACCTTTCAAAAAGATACCGGGCTGCACCTGAAGCAGACATTAACCGCGGACCCGGAAATGCCGATGGCGCAATGCCTGCGCGGTTACTTCTTCCAGCTTTTCTGCAACCCGGCGGTGGCCGGCAAGGCGCAGCAGTCGCTGGACGCGGCGAAGGCCTCGGCCGAAAAGAATGGTGCGACGCGACGCGAAAAGCTGCACATCGCCGCGCTGGAAGCCTGGTGCAAAGGCGACCTGATCGGCGCGACCGACCGCTGGGAGGACATCCTGCTAGAGGCGCCGCGCGACACCCTGGCGCTCAGGCTGGCGCATTTCACCCATTTCTACTTCGGGCGCGGCGACGCGATGCGCGATTCCGTCGCACGGGCTCTCTATGCCTGGGACGAAGGTCAGCCGGACTATGGCCGCGTGCTGGGCCTTTACGCGTTCGGACTGGAGGAGAGCGGCGACTATGCCAAGGCGGAAGAGTTCGGGCGCCGGGCCGTGGCCGACAATCCGGCCGATATCTGGTCGGTGCACGCCGTCGCCCATGTCATGGAAATGCAGGGCCGGCGCAGCGACGGCATCGAGTGGCTGAACGGTCTGGAAAGTTCATGGTCGACCGCGAACAATTTCGCCTATCACGTCTGGTGGCATAGAAGCCTTTACCATCTGGAACTTCAGCAGTTAGACCGCGTGCTTGAACTGTACGATTCTCGTATCCGCGGCGATCAGGACTCCGACGACTACCTGGATATGAGCAACGGCGCGGCGATGCTGTGGCGGCTGGAAGCCAATGGCGTCGATGTCGGCAGCCGTTGGCAGGAATTGGCCGACAAGAGCGAGCGGCGGACCGAGGACCACCTGCTGGTGTTCGCCGACGCGCATTTCGTGCTGGCGCTGGCGGCGGCCGGCAAGTTCGACGCGGCAGCCCGCATGCTGGAGACGATGCGCGGCGCGACGGACGATACGACGACGGAAGGGCCAATTTTCGCCGACGTCGGCTTGCCGCTTTGCGAAGCCATTCTGGCGTTGGCGCAAGGCGAGCACGGCAAGGCTGTCGACCTGATCCTGCCGATCCGTTACGACATCCAGCGGATCGGCGGCAGCCACGCCCAGCGCGACCTGTTCCAGCAGATGCTGATTACGGCCTCGCTGAAGGCCGGACGGTTCGATCTGGCGCGGGCGTTGCTGTCGGAGCGTACGGCGAGCGAAGCCGCCAGCGCCTGGAGTTGGCAGCGCTATGCCGAGGCGCTGGCCGCGCTGGACGACACGACCAGCGCGGCAGCGGCGGAGAGCAAGGCGCGAACGTTGCTCGCGGCCTAGGCGACGCTGCGGGCCCGGGTCAAGAACTCGCCGACCTCCGCCTTCATTCTGTCGGCCTGCGTCGCCAACTCGGCGGCAGCCTCAAGCACCTGCTCGGCCGACTCCTTGGTTTCGGTCGCGGCCTCGGTCACCGATCCGATGTTCTCGGCAACCTGACGGGTGCCGGCGGAGGCCTGTTCGACGTTGGTTGCGATTTCCTTGGTCGCGGCGCCCTGCTGTTCGATCGCCGCCGCAATCGCGCCGACGGATTCGTCGATGCCCGAAACCGTGTCTCCGATCTCCTGCATCGCCATGTTTGCCTCGTCGGACACGCTTTGCATCGAGCCGATCTGATCGGCGATCTCGTCCGTGGCCCGCGCCGTTTGGGTGGACAGTCCTTTGACTTCGGCGGCGACGACGGCGAAGCCCTTGCCGGCCTCGCCGGCCCGCGCCGCTTCGATGGTCGCGTTCAACGCCAGCAGGTTGGTCTGCTCCGCGATCTCTTCGATCAGCTTGACGACTTCGCCGACCTTTTGCGCGGCGTCGGTCAACCCCTCGACCTGCGATTTGCTGTTGGCGGATTTCTCGACGGCATTCCGCGCTCTCTCCGTAGAACGGGCCACCTGGCGCGAAATCTCCTGGATCGAGGCAAACAACTCCTCCGCAGCCGCGGCAACGACCTGGACATTGCTCGACGCTTTTTCGGAAGCCGCCGCGACCGCCGTCGCCCGGTCGGTCGTGGCCGCGGCGACCGCCTCCATCGACTGGGCCGAGGATTGCAGTTCGACCGACGCGGAAGCAATCGTTTCAACCACCTGAAAGACGTTCTTCTCGAACGCATCGGCGACGGCAGCGAATTCGCTCACCTTCGCGGCCGTGGCGTCGGTCGCGGCATTAATCACCTTTGTGCTCTGACCGAAGCTGCCGATCATCCCCCTCTCGACGATACGCCGAAAATACTTGGTGTCGCTCACGTACTGCATCGATGCCCGGGCTTCGCGGACGAAGGCATCGCTGCGATCGATCATCTCGTTGATCGACCACATCAACTCACCGAGACTGCCGGACTCGCGAATGCCGGTGACGCGCGTTTCGAATTCGCCTCGAGCCGCCGCCCGGCAAACAGTTAGGGCACGGGAGATCGATTTTTCGGTCCGCCACTGCAGATAGATCGCCAGGAGTCCCGCGGTCAACGCCACAGAAACGAAGACGGCAGCGCCGATCGAGAAATCGCCGGTCGCGATCAGGAAGACCGCAAGACCAGAGGTCGCCAGCAATACGCAGGCCGATGCGGCCTGCGCCCTAACAAGAGAAAACCCATTCATCGTAGGCGACCCCCTTTTCACTGAGAATTTCCGCAAGCATCCGGTCGGACGCGGCCAAGCCCTCTTTGCGATTGCTATGCTCCCGCTCCTTCGCCAGGAGAGCCCGATATAGGGGGACGATCGTCCCTTCCACGACATCGCGTTCCGGCACCCGGCGGTTCGAGTGATAACCGACGATGTTTCCGGCGTCGTCGAAGCTTGGCGTTACATGGGCGAATACCCAGTAATGGTCGCCGTTTTTGCAACGGTTGATTACGTAGGCGAAAATCTCGCGACCGGACTGCACAGTGTCCCACAAAAGCTTGAACACGCAGCGGGGCATCTCCGGGTGGCGAATCATGCTGTGCGGCTGGCCGAGTAATTCATCCTCGCGGTAACCGGCGATCGACATGAACACCCGGTTCACGTAGGTCATGCGACCCTTGAGATCCGTCTTGCTGACAATGATCTCATCGTCCCCGAAGAAGCGTTCGACCCCTGTGGTCGCCGTTTCTCCCCCCATTTTCGATTTCCCCCTTTCGGTACTTCGTCGCGCGTAATACGCATAACGATGAGAGCGCCACGCCGTGTCGTTCGGCGGCACATCGGCGCCTCAAAAACACTTCAAATTGTGTTTAGGGGTACAGAAGTAAAAGAACAGTAAATACGAACTTCTATATTATAATTTCCTGACTTTTTTTAGAATTATATTTCTACAAACACAAAAAGGCCGTTACACGCAAGCATAACAGCCATAGCGATAAAAAGTCGTCACGATGTTCGCGAGATCTCTATCCGTATAAGACCAAATCGACTACAGACATAGCACCTGAGGGACGTCCGATTGTTGACCTAGGTCAATTCGGCAGGGGAATGGCACCGGCATGGGCAGCATGGTGGGCCAGGCGAACGGCGGGGATTTCCCGATCCGACGGCGGCAAGCTATGCTCTCACAATCGTTGGGCAATCGTGAGCGGGACAGATGGGCGGCAGAGTTTGCGTTGTAGCCGGCACCGGGCCGGGCACCGGCATCGCGTGCGCCAGACGGTTCGCAGCCGGCGGCTACCGGGTCGCCATGCTGGCGCGCACCAGCGAACGGCTCGCCGCCTGGGAGGCGGAGATCCCGAACAGCAAAGGCTACGCGGTTGATGTCCGGGAGCCGGATAGCATCGAGGCCGCAGTCGCTGAGATCCGCGCCGAGATCGGCGAGCCGGAGATATTGGTCTACAACGCGGTCGCCGCCCATTTCGCCGAGTTCGACAAGATCGACCCGGCGAAGCTGGAGAACGCCTTCAAGGTCAACACGATGGGCCTGCTGCACATGGCGCGGGCCGTGACGCCGGCCATGGTCGAAGCCGGGCACGGCGCGGTTATCGTCACAGGCAATACGGCGGCGCGGCGCGGCAAGCCGGCCTTTGCCGGCTTCGCCCCGAGCAAGGCGGCACAGCGGATCCTGGCGGAATCGATGGCGCGAACGCTGGGCCCAAAGGGCGTCCACGTTGCCTATCTGATCATCGACGCCGTGATCGACGTGCCCTGGGCACGGGAGCGCTATGCCGACCGGCCCGACGATTTCTTCGCCAGACCGGACGGCATTGCCGCCGCCGTCTGGGACCTGGCACATCAGGACCGCTCCGCCTGGGCCTTCGACATGGAGATCCGGCCGTTCGGTGAGAATTGGTGAGGGTTCGTTCGGTTCCGGGCGGCGAGGCGACGGGACCTCTGAATCGTTAGTCGTTGGTCGTCTGGGCCGCCGAGATGGTTTCGCCGAGATTGGCCCGCAACGCCGACCAGGTTTTCGATCCCAGCTCTCTTACCATAAAATCCTGGGCATCTTGCCAAAATGGCAAGGATTGTTTGACCGCGTCGCGTCCCTGTTCGGTTATTTCGACGATCCGTGTGCGCCGATCGTCGCCAGCCCGCACCGTAACCAGGCCTTCCCGCTCAACCAGCTTCAGGTTGCGGGTCAGCGTGGTCCGGTCCATGACCATGTAGTCGGCCAAGGTCCGGATCGGCATCGGGCCCTTGCCGACGAGCATCGCCAACAATGAAAACTGCGTGGTCCGAAGACCGCCAGGCCGGAGGAATTCGTCGTAGACCTGCGTCACCGCGCGGCTTGCCTTGCGCAGGTTGAAGCACATACAGCCGTCCACCGTGATCCGACTGCGCAATATTGATTGGAGATCCTGCTCGTCGCTCATAATTAGGTTTATATGCACATAGTGGCAGCGCAGTCAACGCGGCGGCGATGGCCGAAATGCCAGCGGACGAAGGCGTCGCAACAACCCGTCAAAGGTCGCCGGCGACACCCTCCAACCCCGGTCGATCCTGTATTTGAATGTAATTGCCGTCGCGCAACGCGATCAGTCCGGCGGATTTGAGCTTGGTCACGCCGCGGCTGACCGTTTCCACGGTCAGGCCCAGGTAATCGCCAATATCAGCGCGGCTCATCGGGAGATGTATCAGGCTAACGGGATCGCCCTGCCCGGCCAGGCGATCCGCGAGATGCAGCAGGAACGAGGCCAACCTCTCCTGTGCCGTCTTGCGGCCGAGCAACAGCATCTGTGTCTGCGCACTTGCCAGTTCGGTAAAGGCCAGGTTGAGCAGCCGGCTGGCCAGTTTCGGCATTTCCGGCAGCAGGCCTTCGATCTTGGTCCGCGGCAACCGGCAAAGCCGGCTTGGCATCAGCGCCTCCGCCGTGAACTGGTACTCCTCGTTAAAGGCCAGGCCGAGAAAGTCCCCGGCGAAAAGGAAGCCCGTGATCTGCCGCCGGCCGTCCGGCAGCAGCTTGTAAAGCTTCAATGCCCCGGCAATAAGGACATAAAGGCTATCCGCGTCGTCGCCTTCGAAGAAGACGGTCCGGCCCACGTCCAGATCCGAGGGCCGCGCAAGACCGCTGAGCTGCTCCAGCTCGGAGTCGTCGAGAACGGCACAAATCGCCCGATCGCGCACGGCACAGGCCGCACACGGGTTCGAGCCCGGCAGTTTCGCCGCCGGGTGCGGCAGAGTCACCCTCGGTCCCGTCGGATGCGCGTCTTTCATAGCCTCAGAATACCAACTTCATGGCCGATTTGACATAGATCAATAGCGAAAACACTCGCGAGGCCAGAATAGCACCCATGCATCAATCGCAACCCGCTCCTCGATGTCACACGTGACCGTAACCGACCCGGAAGCCGCGGGCGGGCTATCGGTCCTGCCCTTGCAGCGGGACCAGATCGCCATGGTCTATCCGCTGATCCAAATCCTGAAGCCGGACATCAGCCTGGAGCGGTGGATAGCCTATGCGCGGACGCTGATCCACGCCCGTCAGACCGGCGTTACCGGCGCGAAGATCGCGGTGAACCACGCGGGCCATATTTTCGGCATGTTTACCTGGCGCCAGGAAGACGATCTCAACCATGGGCGCCGCCTATCGGTCGAGAACTTCGTCGCGATGGAGGTGGTCGGCCTGCCGATTATCGGCGCGGCGATGGTGGCGGAAATGAAACGCCAGGCCGCCCGGCAACGCTGCGCCACCGTCCGCGCGGCACTGCCGAGCAGGGTTGCCGCCGACAGGCTGGGCGCCCTGACAAAAGCGGCGCTGTTCGACGACGCGGGGCCGGTCATCGAACGCGAGCAGGTCTACAGCCTGATGGTTGGACAGGCCGAGCCGAAAACGAGCTGATTACTCGTCCAGCCCCAAAGACAGGACCGCATCCGCGAACGCCGGCTGGCCGGCCTTCCGAGATATCGAAGCCAAATCGCGCAAGGCTTGTTCGGCGCTGATGGGCTGGAACCAATCGATAGACCGGTCGCTGGACAGACGCAGCCGGCCGTCCGGATCGCGACGATAGACCCGTTCGCGCGCCAAGGTGACACGCAGAAAGCGCCGGTAGCGTTTAACAGCGCGCGCCGGGGGCTGGTAGGCGAAGGCAATCACCTTGCCGTCCGCCTCGCCATGGTAGTCCGACGGCAGGTCGTCGATCCCACCCGGCCGAAGGAGTCGCGTCACCGGGCCGGCCAGATAATGCGTGTAAGTCAGCACACCGTCCCGCTTTCCGACATCGCCGAGGCCAACGCATTGCAGACCGATCAGCGGCATGTTGCGGCACAGCCTGAGCGCGGCTTCCGGCGCATCGAGAAACAGCCCCTCCACGAAAGCCTTGTCCCCGGCGGATGCCGCCGGCGCAAACACGAAGGCGGCCGCCAGGAAAACCAGCCGCGCCGCGACGCCTCTCTCAGTTCGCAAGGCCATGCACGGCCAGCACGCGCTGCATCCGGGCAGCCGCCAAATCGGGATCGGCCAAAAGCCCGGCGGCATCGCTCAAGCGAAACAGTTCGGCCAAATGCAACAGAGAGCGGGCACTCTGCTGCCCGCCGACCATGACGAAATGGTCCTGCAGCCCGTTGAGGTAGGCCATGAAGACCACGCCGGTTTTGTAGAAGCGCGTCGGCGCCTTGAATACGTGACGGGACAGCGGAACCGTCGGCTCCATGATCTCGTCATAGGCAACGCGGTCATCCCGACCGAGGGCGCCGAGGGCAGCCGCAGCAGCCGGCGCAATGCAGTCGAAGATACCGAGCAGCGCGTCGGAATGGCCTTCCGTATCGCCGGCAATCAGTTCCGGGTAATTGAAGTCGTCGCCGGAATACATGCGCACGCCCGCGGGCAGACGGCGGCGCATCGCGATCTCTTTATGCTTGTCGAGCAGCGAAATCTTGATCCCGTCGATCTTGCCGGCATGGTCTTCGACAACGCCGAGGCATGTTTCCATGGCAACGGCGTGATCGTCGGAGCCCCAGTAGCCCGCCAGAGCCGGATCGAACATCTCGCCCAGCCAATGGATGATGACCGGCTCCGACACCTGTCCCAGAATGCGGCCATATACGGCGGCATAGTCTTCCGGGCCGCGCGCCGAGGCGGCCAACGCCCGGCTGGCCATCAGGATCACCCGGCCGCCGAGGCCTTCGACGAAACCGACCTGTTCTTCGTAAGCCGCGACAATGTCATCGAGGCCGAGGGCCGCGGCCGGCTGCAGGTGGTCGGTGCCGGCGCCGCTGAACACAACCGCGCCGGGGAAATCCCGCGCCGCCGCCACGCTTCGGGTTATAAGTTCCCGCGAGACCGGCCAATCCAAACCCATGCCGCGCTGGGCGGTATCCATCGCCTCGGCCACGCCGAGGCCGAGGCCCCAGAGATGGCGGCGGAACGCCATCGTCGCGTCCCAATCGATCGCCGGCTCCAGCCACGGATCGTGGTCGGCCAGAGGATCGGCGACTACATGGGCGGCAGCGAAGGCAACTCGGTTATAAGGCGGCGACGCCGCCGGCCAAACCTTTGGATCCCCGGTCCGGTAAGCCTCGAGCCGGCCATTGCCGACAGGCAGGCGGATCGTCGGCACGGTCAGGGCTCCAGATCGGGCAGGTCGATCCAGCGCCGCTCCGCCCAGCTCTTCAAGCCGGCCTCGGCCAGTTGCACGCCTTTTGCGCCTTCCACCAGGGACCAGGGGAACGGCTCGCCGGCGGTCACATGGCGGATGAAGGCCTCCCATTGCAGGCGGAAGGCATTGGCCGGCGGCTGATTGTCCGGCACATCCTGCCAGGTATCGAAGAAATCGATCGGCTGCGGCTGGTCGGGGCTCCAGACCGGCCGTGGCGTGTTGACCCGCGATTGGGTGACGCAGCGGGTCAGGCCGGCGACCGCCGAGCCGTGGGTGCCGTCGACATGGAACGTCACCAGGTCGTCGCGGCGCACCCGGCTGCACCAGGAGCTGTTGACCTGGGCCACCACACCGCCTTCCAGTTCGAAGGTCGCATAAGCCGCATCGTCGGCATCGGCGTCGTAAGGCTCGCCCTTCTCGTCCCACCGCCGGGGGATATGCACCGCGCCGCGGCAGGACACGCTGCGTACCGGCGCCACAATGTTGTCCAGCACATAACGCCAGTGGGCCAGCATATCCAGGATGATGCCGCCGCCATCCGCCTTGCGGTAATTCCAGCTCGGCCGCTGGGCCGGCTGCCAGTCGCCTTCGAAGACCCAATAGCCGAATTCGCCGCGGACCGAGAGGATGCGGCCGAAAAACCCGGCATCCACAAGCATCCGCAGCTTGCGAAGGCCGGGCAGGAACAGCTTGTCCTGAACCACGCCGTGTCGGATGCCCGCGTTGGCCGCCTGGCGTGCCACATCGACAGCGTCCTCCAGCGACGCCGCGCTGGGCTTTTCGCAATAAATGTCTTTGCCGGCGGCGATGGCCCGGCGCAGCAGACCTGCCCGCATCTGGGTCGTGCCGGAATCGAAAAATACCGTGTCTTCCGCGCTGTCCAGCGCGGCCTGAAGGTCCGTCGTCCAGCGCGAGAGACCGTGTTCCTCGGCCAGTCCGGCCAGCCTGTCGGCATTTCGGCCGACCAGGATCGGATCCGGCATAACGCGGTCGCCGCCGCCGATATCGACCCCGCCGTCGGCGCGGATGGCGGCGATAGAGCGGGCAAGATGCTGGGTAGCGCCCATGCGCCCGGTGACCCCATGCATGATAATGCCGAGGCGTCTTACCGCCATTATCCGCCCTCCCAAGCCACGCAGCGCGGCTTTGCGCGCCGGCTCCACGATCCCAGGAGGGCGGGATCAGGTCAAGGGCGCCCGGCCGCCGGGAGGCCTTGCACAAAAAAAGCCCCGGCCGCGAACGGCCGGGGCATCGGTTTACAGGACTATGAAGAGCAAAGCCTACTCGGCAAGGCGGAGGTTACTCAGCTCGGTGCCGATCGCCTTGAAGGCGTCCTCCAGCTTGCCACCGGTTCCTGCATCGAAGTGATGGTCCGGCGTTGTGGCGCAAGCCTTGTAAAGATCTTTGGTCGGGCCGTTCGCCAGTTTAAAGGTGATCGTATAGATCATGATTTCCTGGGCCTTCATGGCGTTGCACGTGTTGGTCAGGCGCCGATTGACCTCCGTCTGAACCTCATCGTAGGTGTTGATGCCGAGGCCAAGCCTCTCTTCGTTCCGGCGGCCATAGGCGGTGTAATCGGAGTTACTTCTGTGACTGTAAGGAACCCCGTGATGTTCCTTCCAGGGATCACCGGGAAGGCGAGAGCCCCAATCCCAGAGCTGATTGACGCCGTCGGTCAGGATCACCACGACCTTGTCCATCAGCGGATCGCCGTAGTCGATCGGAAGGTCGGGATCGCCCCATTTCCCTTTCCATTTGGGAGAAATCGTGCGCCAGCCCCAGACCAGGCCGAGGTTACCCAGGGTGCCGCCACGGGACCAGGAGAACATGTCGTTGATGGCATCTACGACCTTGGTTTTCTCGGCCACCAGCGGCGTAATCGCGAGGCCGCAGCCGAGGTTCGGACCCGTGCCTACGTTGCCGGCCGAGCGGGCCTCGTTGATGGAACTCGGGACGGCGGGATTCCAATCATTGTCGCCTAAAAAGTCCGTCCCCTCACCGCCCCCATCGCGAAAGGGAGCGATCTCGTCGACAAAGCTGCCGTCCTCGAAGTCTTCGCCCGCGAAATTCTCGACCAGGGTCGATCGCCAGAAATAAGGTGTCCAGCCATCAACACCAGGACCCTTGGGATCGTCCGTCTGATCACCATTATCGGTAAGGCGGGCCTCGACGCAGCCCTTCCAATCCACCGGGTCATAAATCGTCATATTCCAGCCGGTCGGCCAGTCGAGCCAGTCGGCGTTGTTGTTGCCGATGTTGACGCTCGCCGTATAGGGCACCAGGCTGACCCAGAAGTTCGGGACCGTCTCGCGGCCAGCGTAGAGAATATCGACCATTTCCTTGGCCGCATCCTTCATCTGCCGCATTTTAGTGGTACCCATCGAACCGGTGTTGTCCATCACCAGGGCCAGTTCGATACCGCGCACCGCGCGCTTGACCACGGTTCGGGCGCTGACCTTGATCTCCTTGACGCCGAGGGCCCGCATGAACGAGGTCGGAATCGAGGCAGTCGCCCGCAGCTCCAGCTTATCGTTCAGGCTACCAATCTTCTCGACCCGCCATTCGGTGATGGTCGCGCCCATGAAATCCGGCGGAAAGTTCGCATCGCGGAACCGCTTGGCGTCGTTGACCATATCGGTGTCGTCGAAGATGACCTTCGCGGCCGCGAGACCGGCGGCATCGACGGCCTGGCTAAGACGCGCCTTGACCATGTAGCCGCGGGCCGCGTCCGTCGCGAGAGCAAGAACCGCGACCAAGGGCAGAACCCCGGCAGCAAGGAAAACAGCGACGGCACCGCGGCGATCGCGGGCAAACCGTCGAAAGGAATTCAATATTCCCGACCTGTTGAAATGCGTCATTTTGCACCGCCGCATCATTTATTCGAATTTGCAGCGCCGATACTAAGCGGCAGGTGTAAACGTTTCTTTAATATTTACCATTTCGGTAAACTTTTACGTAAATGTTTGCGAGTACTATCCAAGACCGAAATCGAGCGAAAGGCCCCAGGCACTCAAGCCGTGAATAAAGAAGTAATTCAAATTTCAATATTCAGCGTAATTATATAAAATTTGATCGTTTTTTTATTTAGATTGTTAAAGTAAATAGACTAATTTCTGCTGACTAAACAAACTTAGACGTAACGTTTCTTTAACCTCCACCTATCAATATTGCGCATGGTTTTTCCGTAGACAGGAGGGCAAAAGCCATGAAGACCACGCTTAGCTCGTTCTTCAAGGACGAGTCCGGCGCCACGGCGATCGAATACGGTCTGATCGCGGCGCTCGTGTCCGTTGCGGCAATCGCCGCTCTGGGCAGCTTGGGTAACTCGCTCGGCATCATGTTCAACAGTGTCGCCGGCGAGTTGTCGAACGCAGTGAGCCCCTAATCGGGTAAATGGCCCGGCGGCATCTCGCCGCCGGGCCGCCTCCCCGATCTACTCCCCTCGCCGCGTTCCGACTTTCCACGACCATGCCACCTGACTGGCAATCCCGGTGTTTTCAGCTATGGCCACGCCATTTGCGGTCCACTTCGCGTTACTGATCGGCTTTATGGTCTTGTTATTGACTGCAGCCGCGGTCGATACGAAGGACTACCTCATACCGAACCGGCTTAGCGTGGCCATCGTGCTGCTGTATCCGGCGCATCTGCTGACATCACCGATACCAATCGACTGGCTTCTTTCAATCGGCGTTGCGGCCGCGACCCTGGCGGTGGGCTTTGCGCTCTTCGCCGGCAGATTACTCGGCGGCGGCGACGCGAAACTCATGTCGGCGTGCGCCCTTTGGGCCGGCGGCGAATTTTTCGTCCCGTTCCTGCTGATCACAACGCTGAGTGGCGGCGCGCTTGCGTTCGCCATGTGGCTTAAAACCCGTTTCAACGTCGCCGCGGCCGAAGGCCCGGAGATGGACACGACCAAACCCCTTGAGGCAAGGCCAATACCGTACGGCGTGGCGATCGCGATCGGTGGCGTGCATGTCGCGCTTAGCAAACTAGTAGGAGCCTGACCCCATGAACCCGCGGACCATCATTCTCATCGTCGCCGCGCTACTGATCACCGGCGGTACGATTCTTTTGGCCCAATCGTGGTTGGAGGGACAGCGTCGGCAGGTCGCGGCGCCGGTCGAGAAAAAACAGGAACTGACGATGGTTCTGGTCGCCGGACTGGACCTGCCATCCGGCATGTTCCTGAACCAGGAACATATCCGCTGGCAGGCCTGGCCGAATAAGGAAGTGCCCGAGACCTACTATGTCAAAGCGCAGACCGAGATGGAGGATCTGTTGGGCGCCGTGGTTCGCCGTGGCATCACAGCCGGCGAGCCGATCACCAGAGGCCGGTTGGTGAAGCCCGGGGAGCGCGGTTTCGTCGCTGCCGTCCTGCGGCCCGGCCATCGTGCCATTTCCGTGCCCATCAACGTTAAAACCGGTGTCGCCGGATTGGTGTTTCCGGGCGATCGTGTCGACCTGATCCTGAACCGGGCCATCACGGAGTCCGGCGAGGAGGAAACCGTCCAGCGCCGGGTCAGCGAGACCGTGCTGACCAATGTTCGTGTGCTGGCGATCGATCAGCGACTAGGCGACCAAGGCGGCCGGCCCAAGCAGGGCAAGACGGCCACCCTGGAGGTGACGCCGAAGCTGGTCGAGTTCGTTTCTGTGGTGCAGCAACTGGGCGATATGTCGCTGAGCCTGCGCAGTCTGGCCAAGAACGAGGCCGAGCTAGGCATCCTGGCACGGTCCGGCGAGATCCTGGACGACCCCGATCCACGACGCGGCACGACCTACACATTCGACAGCCAGGTAAGCCGCGTCGCCACGCAACGCACCCAATCGAACCGCAACCGCGTGCTGGTTACCCGCGGCGGCGAAACGAAGTCGGTTAGCTTTAAATGAACAGGCGAACGATCATGTGGCGAAGTTTGTTAGCGCTGGCCGCCGCCGCGGTCATCTCAACCTCCGGCATTCGGACGGCGAATGCCGCCGCGGAGGTCGTCGTCTCCTCTTCCGGCAGCCAGCTGGTCAACGTGGAGCTCAGCGAGGGCCAGCTCATTCGGCTGAGCCGGCCGGCGAGCGCGATGTTTGTCGCCAATGCCGAAATCGCGGACATCAACGTTAAGTCGCCGCGGCTGGTTTACGTATTCGGTAAGAAGCCTGGCCACACCACGCTTTACGCCTTGGATTCCAAGGACAACGTCGTTGCCAACATTAAGATCAAGGTCTCGCACAGCATCTCGGAGCTGAACTCCGCGATCAGTCAAATCATTCCGGGCGCCCGGGTCAATGCAATGTCGGTCAACGGCGGCATCATGCTCAACGGCTCGGTCAGCAGCGCCGACGACGCGGAAAACCTGCTTAAGGTCGCCAGCCGTTTTCTGGGCGAAAACGAAGGCGTGATCAACCGCGTCGCCGTAACCGAGTCCAATCAGGTCAACCTGCGTGTCCGCATCGCCGAGGTCTCACGCGATGTGGTCAGGGAATTCGGCCTCAGCTGGGAAGGTTTCGCGGAGATCGGCGACTTTCTGTTCGGTATCGCGACCGGGACCGACTTCGTCCCTGACGGGGTCACCAACGGGACCGCCTTTATCCGGCCGGAAGGCAATGCCTTCTTCGGCTCGTTCAACAACAGTTCGGTCAACGTCAATACGCTGATCGATTCCATGGCCGAGGACGGTTTGGTCAACCTGCTGGCGGAGCCGAACCTGACGGCGATTTCCGGCGAAACCGCGTCGTTCCTGGCGGGCGGCGAGTTTCCGATCCCGATGTCCCGTGAAGAAGACAGTATCGGTATCGAGTTCAAGGAATTCGGCGTCAGCCTGGCCTTCACGCCGACGGTGCTGGACGGCAACCGCATCAGCATGCGCGTCAAACCGGAAGTCAGCCAGCTGTCGAACAACGGTGCCATCGTCCTGAACGGTTTTCAGATCCCGGCCCTTACCACGCGTCGGACCGAGACCACGGTGGAGCTGGCGTCGGGCCAAAGCTTTGCGATCGCCGGCATGCTGCAGGATCGCGACGCACATGACATCAGCGAGGTGCCCGGCCTGTCCGAAGTGCCGATTCTGGGCCGCCTTTTCACCAGCGAGCGCTTCCAGCGCGAAGAAACGGAACTGGTCATCATCGTTACCCCCTACCTGGTGCGGCCGCAATCGCGGCGGCACCTGGTCCAGACACCGTCCGACGCACTCATCGAAGCGCCGCCGAAGACGACAATACAGGAAGCGAACAAGAACCTGCGCCAAGCGGTACCGCTTGCCGCCGCGAATAGCCTGCAGCCGGGCCTGGTCGGTCCCGCCGGGTTCTTGATCGAATGAGGAGTTCAGAGATGCCGCGCAGGACAAATCACACCATCTTGACGGCCGGCGCCGTGGCGCTTGCCGCGATGGTCGTGTCCGGGTGTACGAAAGACTACAATCCCGTTACCCATATCGACAACACGATCCATTACGGCGCCTGGCAACAAATGCCGTATCGGCAAAAGGCCACTGCCGAAACCCTGGCGCTTGAGCATCAGGTTTCGTTCGAAGCCGGTTCTGCGGGCTTGAGTCCGGTGGAGCAACTGCAACTTCAAGCCTTTCTGGAGCAACTGCGGGAAGGTGTCACCGAAAGGATAGAGGTGACCGCTCTGCTTGGCGCCGAGAACGACGGGGTCGCCGCTAGTCGGCTGCGCACGCTGGCGGCCGAATTGGCCAGGTACGGCCTGGAGGCTAATGTTGCAACGTCCACCAGCCCCGCGCAAAGCGACGCGGAGGCCGAGCAGGTTCGGATAACCATCCTGCACACGGTGGTAATGATTCCCGACTGCAGCGTCGAGCAACCGACGCGCAATAAGCGGCCGGATATCCAGATCGGCTGTACGACCGAGGCGAACCTGGCGACCATGGTCGCCGACCCGCACGATCTGGCTCAAGGCCGCGAATTCGGCCCGGGTGACGCAACGGTGCTCGGCGCCGGCGTCAGCCGTTACAAGAACGACAAGATCAAGACCCTGAAAGCCGAATCCACAGGGGCCAACTAGTCATGAACGCGGTAACACAAGAAACGCTAACGGATGCGAACCTCAACACGTCCTCGGACTGCGTTGCGTTCGTCACCGACAACCAGACCTTCGGCGTCGTTCAGATGGTTTCCGAGCAGTATTTCGAAGCGCCGGCCATTCGCGACGGTTCGACCAAGGAAGTCATGGAACACATCGCGCATGCGTCGTCGCCCCGGGCGGTTATCGTCGACCTGTCGGACGTCAGCGAACCGCTGACCGATGTCCTGACACTGTCCAGCGCGCTTGGCGACAGCACATGCCTGATCGCGATCGGCACCGTCAACGACATCAATCTGTACCGCGACATGATGGAAGCCGGCGTGTCCGACTATCTGGTGAAGCCGGTCACCGAGAAATCCCTGGCCATGGCGTTCGAGCATATGCACACGCCGGAGCCGGAGCAGAACCAGGCCAAGCCTGAACGGACGCAGCGCGTCGTCGTGGTCGGCGCCCGCGGCGGCGTCGGCTCGTCGGCGGTGGCGGTCACCCTCGCCTGGTTGTTGGCGGAGGAGCAACAACGCCGAACGGCGCTGGTCGATCTGGACCTCGAATTCGGCACCGTCGCCCTGTCGCTGGACCTGGAGCCGACGCACGGCCTGCGCGAGGCCCTGGAAAATCCGTCGCGCCTGGACAGCCTGTTCATTTCCAGCGCGATCGCCAAGGTCAACGACAGACTGTCGGTCCTGGCGACGGAAGAGACGATGACCGGTGACGTCGAGTTCAATCCGTCGGCAATCGAGATCCTGTTCGACACATTGGCGCGCAACAACGACTCGATCATCATCGACCTGCCGCGCGCGGCGGTCGGGTTCCGTCACCGCGTCCTGAAAGCGGCAACGCACGTCGTCCTGGTCACGGATCTTACGCTGGCCTCCCTCAGGGACGCGATCCGTATCCTTTCGATGATCGACGAGAGTGCGCCGAACACGCCGGTGACCGTCGTCGCCAATCGGGCCGGCCGCAAGGACGACGCGATGTCGAAAGGCGATTTTCAGAAAACCCTGGGCCGGAAGGTCGACCACGTTGTCGCCGAAGACCGCAGGGCTCTGAAACAAGCCGCGGACAGCGGCAAGCCGCTGCCGGTTTCGGCCAAGTCGAGCAAGGTCGTCGGAACGGTTCGCGAAATCGCGAAGAAGCTGTCTCCCGGCAAAGGCGCACCGAATAAGGCGAATGGGAAAACGTCTGGCCTGACCGGCTGGATGAAACGAGGCAAGAAAGAATGAGCGATACTGCGGATAAGCCGCAGGTCATCCCGTTCTCTCGCCAAGGCGAAACCCCGAAGGAATGGGATGACCGTCCGGCATACCTGGCTCCGTTTAGAGAGCGACTGCAACCGGTCGTTCTGAACGCGCTTGCCAGCGAGGATCTCTCGTCCTGGAATCGTCGCGACCTCTCGGTGAAGATCGGCGAGATCGTCGCGGAGCAGCTGGAAGGGCGGCAACACGGCCTCAACCTGGTGGACCAGCGAAATCTGGTCACCGACATGATGAGCTGGCTTACGCTGTGCGTGCCCGAACTGTCCGGACAACCGGCCGACGGTGCGCCCAAAGGAGGCGGCAGTCCGCAGCAAGCAAGGTCCGGCGAGGCCCCGGAAAGCAAAAAGCCCGAAACGACCGACCAGAAGGCCGAGGCGCCTGCAAAGCAGGAAGCCGCCGGCCCGGAAGTTCAGTACGTTCAAAAAGCCTCGAAGCCGACCCAAACACCGACACGCGCAAAGGCGGAGGAAGCCAAGCAGCGTGTCGAGCCGATCGTTTTCGAGCGAATGGACGTCTCGGCCGCATCACGCCTCAGCCGCGAGGAGATGCTGGATCAGGTTACCGAAATCGTTCAGGAGATTCTGGACGAACAGCAGATCCGGCTGAACATGCAAGAGCAGCGGGAACTGGTCGACCTGCTGCTCGACGACATGCTGGGTCTCGGACCGCTGGAACCCTTGCTCGCGGACGAGGCCGTCACCGATATCATGGTCAACGGGCCGTACCAGATCTACGTCGAACGGGGCGGCAAGCTGGAACTGACTGACGTCCGGTTCCGCGACAACGCGCACGTCATGAACATCGCGCAGCGGATCGTCAGCGCCGTGGGCCGCCGCATCGACGAAAAAATGCCTCTGGTCGACGCCCGTCTTGCCGACGGCAGCCGCGTCAACATCATCATTCCGCCGTTGGCAATCGACGGTGGCTCGATCTCGATACGTAAGTTCGCCAAGCAATCGATCACGCTGGACGTGATGGCACGGCAGAAGAACATCTCGGAAGCGATGGCCACCGTGCTGAAAATCGCGTCGCGATCCCAGCTCAATATCCTGATCTCCGGCGGTACCGGCTCGGGTAAGACCACCCTGCTGAACGCTTTGTCGCAGTTGATCGACATCGGCGAACGCATCGTCACCATCGAGGACGCAGCGGAACTGCAACTGCAGCAGCCGCACGTGGTCCGGCTGGAAACGCGCCCCGCCAACCTGGAAGGCGACGGCGAGATCAACATGCGCGACCTGGTCAAGAACGCGCTGCGTATGCGCCCTGACCGGATCATCCTGGGTGAGGTTCGCGGCTCCGAAGCGGTCGACATGCTACAGGCCATGAATACCGGCCACGAAGGCTCGCTGGGCACGATCCACGCCAACCGGCCGCGCGAAGCGCTGACCAGGCTCGAGAACATGATTGGCATGGCCGGCATTAACCTCCCGGCGAAGGCGGTCAGAACGCAGATCGCCTCGGCGCTGGACCTGATCGTTCAGGTCTCGCGTATGCGCGACGGTGTCCGCCGCGTAACCAACGTTACCGAAGTCGTCGGCATGGAAGGTGACATCATCACCACGCAGGACTTGTTCAGCTTCGAGTTCGAAGGCGAAGACCACGACGGCAACCTGTTCGGCACGTTCAAGTCGAGCGGCCTGCGGCCGGCATTCACGGCCAAGGCGTCGTATTTCGGACTCGAGCGATCGTTGCTGGAGGCGATCTGATGGAAAGCCTGCAGAACCTCATGGCCGGCGAAGACGGCACCAACCTGCTGATTATCGGCATTGCCGGAATGATCGGAATGCTGTTCGTGGTCATCGGCATGCTCGCCCTGGACAGCAGCGACAGGCGCAAGACGAGCCGTCGGGTCCAGCGCGTCAAGAATGCCGGCAAGCGCAATCCCACTGCAGCCGATGCCGTCAATATCAGGCGTTCAACGGCATTCAGCACCAACAAAGTGCTGGACGAGATGATCCGGCGGTTGCTGCCGCAGCCTGAGAATCTGCGCACCAAACTGACGCGAACAGGCCTGCGCATCACGCTCGGCAAGTATCTCGCCGCGAACCTGGTGATTGCGGTTTTGGCGTTCCTCGGGTTCAGGACCATGCCATTCATCCCGACAGCCGGCGTTGTGCTGTTGGCGATCTTTCTGGGCGCCGGCCTGCCGTACTTGGCGATCACGTTCCTCGCCAACCGGCGGCGCAACAAGTTCATCGCCAACTTCCCCGAGGCAATCGACCTGATGGTCCGCGGTCTGAAATCGGGCCTCCCGATTACCGAAACCATCAAGGTCCTGGGACACGAGATGGACGATCCGATCAGCACCGAGTTCCAGACGGTAACCGACGCGATCAAGTTCGGCAAAAAAATGGACGACGCACTCTGGGACATGTCCAACCGCCTGGACGTCGCCGAGTTCAACTTCTTTACCGTCACCCTGGCTATTCAAAGCGAGACCGGCGGTAACCTGGCGGAAACGCTGGAAAACCTGTCCGACGTGTTAAGGCGGCGGCGCCAAATGAAACTCAAGATCAAGGCCCTGGCCGCCGAGCCGAAGTCCAGTGCGTACATCATCGGCTCTCTGCCGTTCATTATGTTCGCGCTGATTTACATGATGAATAACGGCTACGTCATGAAGCTGTTTACCGACCCGCGCGGTTGGATGGCCCTGGCGGTCGGCGGCGGCATGTTCCTGACCGGCATCGCGGTTATGGTTCGTATGGTGAGGTTCGAGATATGACGATCGAAGACCTCATACCGTTCGGGCTGAACCCCGAGGACATCATCGTCATCATGGCGGGCTGCTCCGCGTTCCTGACGCTTGCCGCGATCTGGGCGGGGCTGCTGAACCAAACGCCGGCGACGCGCAGGATAAAAGAGATTGCCGAACGGCGGGACGCCTTGCGTGCAGGTATTCTGGGCCCGCGGCAGCGGCGCGAACGGCTGCAGCCGACGCCGACGATGCGTCAGGTCGTTACCAAGCTGAACCTGCTGCGCCACGAACAGGCAGAAAAATACGCCCAAAAGCTGGCTCAAGCTGGTTGGCGGTCGAAGGACGCCCTGGTCCGCTTCCTGTTCTTGAAACTGGTCGTGCCGCCGGTCTTCGGCATCTTCGTCCTGGTCATGGTCTACGGGTTCGATGCCTACGACCTGGAGCCCATGGCCAAACCCATGGCGGCGATGATCGCCGTGATGATCGGGTTCTACGGGCCTGACATCCTCGTCAAGAACATGGTCTCCAAGCGCGCCGAGAAGATCCGCAAGTCGTTGCCGGACGCCATGGACCTGATGGTTATATGTGCGGAGGCAGGCCTTAGCCTGGACGCCACCTTGAAGCGCGTGTCCGACGAGATGGCCGTCGCGGCGCCGGAGATTTCGGACGAACTGGCCTTGACGGCGCTGGAGCTCGGTTTCCTTCCCGAGCGGCGCAAAGCCCTGGAAAACCTTGCCGCCCGCATCGATCTGCCGGGCGTTCGCGGACTGGTCACCACGCTGCTTCAGGCCGAGAAGTACGGCACGCCGCTGGCCAATTCATTGCGCGTGCTGTCATCGGAGTTCCGCGAGGAGCGGATGATGAAGGCAGAAGAAAAAGCGGCCCGCCTGCCGGCTCTGCTCACGGTTCCGATGATCATATTCATCCTGCCGCCTCTGTTCGTCGTCTTGATCGGCCCCGCGGTTATCAGGGCAATCGACGGCTTCAGCGGCGTTATGTAAAGGGCCGGCATCATGCAGGGATTGAACAGGCACTTTGTAGCGGTTGTCGCACATGCATACGCGTACCACCGCGCCGCCGCCGACTTGTTGCGGGAGGCAGGTCGGCGGCGGCGCGGCGGGTTTACTTTCCACTTCGAGAACGGAGGGTAAAAAAATGCGTTTTATAACTTCTGCAATTCGTTCGTTTTCGCTATTCAGGCGATGCCGCAGGGGCGCCACCGCTGTCGACTTCGCGCTGTCGTTCCCGGTGGCGATCATCTTCGTTACCGGCGTCATTGAATTGGGTGTGATGATGTTTACGTCCGTTATCGTCGAAGGCGGACTGCGCGAAGCGTCGCGCTACGGCATCACCGGCGCCGGCAATACGCCAGCCGAGCGCGAACAGGCGGTGCGCGATATCGTCATGCGCCACAGCGCCGGTATGATCGATCCGGCATCCGTGCAGATCGACTTCTTGGAGTACGAAAGCTTCGAGCAGGTTGGCCAAGGTGAAACCTGCCTCGCCGCTTCGTGCGACGCATCGTCGCCGGCAGCCGATTTCGAAGACCAGAACGGCAACGGCACCTACGACGAGGATCTAGGCGTGCCCGGCCTGGGCGGCCCGCAGTCGATCGTCCTCTATCAGATCGACTACGAGTGGGAAATGGTGACCGGGCTGTTCCAGACCTTCATCGGCACCAACGGCAAGATGGCGATGAGTTCGTCGATCGCCGTGCGAAACGAGCCATACACCAGTGGCGGCGGCGGCGGAGGATCCACGCTATGATTATCGGTATCGCCAGTTGGGCCGGCTTGCCTCTACGGCTGGCGCGGCGCTTCGGCCGTGACCGGCGCGGGACGGTCATGGTCGAACTGGCGTTCGCCATTCCGGTCATGACGATAGTCGTGTTCGGCGTGTTGGAGACGACGCGCTACGTCCTGATGCGGCAAAAAATGGATCGGGCGGCAGCCACGGTGTCCGATCTGGTCGCGCGCGCGCCCGTCATCTTCGCGAGCCAAATCCCGACTATCTTCGCGGCCACGCGCAGTGTGACGGCGCCGTTCGACCTCGCCACGGATGGTAATGTCGTTGTCTCCTCGGTGTTTTTCGAACCGACAACGCCTGCCCCCGTGATTGCCTGGCAACGCGACAACGGCGGCGCTTTAGCGCATGCCAGCACGATCGGAACGGAAGGCAACCTTGCCTCCTTGCCCCCGAACTTCATTATGGCACCAGGCGAGAACGTTATTATCTCCGAAGTCTTCTACCAGTACGAACCATGGATCGTCGGCGATATGTTTCCAACCCAGGTGGTCCGACATGTCGGCTTTCGGCGGCCTCGTCTCGGCAACTTGAACATACTCGAGCCGGATCCACCGGTCTCTCCCTGACCGGCGGGTCCGGTCTCCGCGACGCCCCAGAGAACGGCTGCCGCACAAAAAGGGCGCCGTGGCTGAAACCGTGACTGCCTTCCCTCGCCGGAAGAGGGACGACGGCCTGCGACGTTCCACGCCACTCGCGCAGATCGCGACTTTTTCTGATAAAGTGCCCCTGTTCGATCGTCACTAACGGCAACGTGGGGCACCACGGTGGACAGACGGGGTCGCAAAGGCACATCCCTTGCGGAGGAACGGTTTCTCGACTTTGCCGAGTCCTCATCGGATTGGCTGTGGGAAATGGGCCCCGACCTTCGCATCAGCTTCATTTCCGAGAGCGTCGAGAAGGCGACCGGGCGGTCGGTGGCCTGGCACATCGGCAAGACCCGGGAAGAACTGGGCGCCGCCAACGCGGCCCCCGCGCTCTGGCGACAGCATCTGGACGATCTGAACAACCGGCGGCCCTTTCGCAACTTCGCGTTTCCACGGCAGCATCCGGATGGCTGGGAACAATGGCTCTCGAGCAGCGGCAAACCCCTGTTCGACGCAGATGGCCGGTTCGCCGGGTATCGCGGCACCGGCAGCGACATAACAGAACTCAAACGGGCCGAGTTCGCGCTGGAGCGGGCCCATGACGAGTTGGGCAAACATGTCGCGGAACGGACCAGAGAACTGGCGGAACGCAACCAGCAATTGGCGGCTGAAATCGCCGAACGAAAGCGGGCGGAACAGGCCTTGCGGGAGAGCGAGCGGCGATACCAGATCGCCGCCGAGGCGGGGCAGGTCGGTGTCTGGGACTGGAACCTGGAAACCGGGGAGATGTATCTGGCGCCTAATCTGAAGGAAACGCTGGGTTACAGGGATATCGAAGTACCCAACCTGGCTTCGGAGTGGATCAAGTATGTCCACCCCGACGATACCGAACGGACCATGGCCGACGCGGAGAACCACAAGAACGGCCTGACGCCCGAGTTCAGCAACGAACATCGAAAGATCTGCAAGGGCGGCGCGGTGAGGTGGTTTCGCGTCAGTGGCGTTTGTATCCGCGACGCCGACGGCAAGCCGGTTCGCATGATCGGCTCCGACACCGACATTACCGACCACCGCCGGACGGAGCAGGCCTTGCGGCTGGCCCGCTTCTCCATCGACAGGGCCGGCGACGCGGTGATCTGGATCGCGCATGACGGCACTCTCATGTACGCGAACGAAACGGCGTGTCAGCGCCTCGGCTACAGCCGGGACGAACTCCTTGCACTCCATGTCTCGGATATCGATCCGGATCTGAAATCCTGGCAGGATGCCTGGTCCGTTGTGAAGGAACTTGGGAAGACGACTGTCGAGCGGCAGCAGCGAACCAAGGACGGCAAGGAGATATCCGCCGAGGTTTCAGCCTACTATCTGGAACATGGCGGTACCGAGATCGTCTGCACCATTTCCCGCGACATTACCGAAAGAAAGACTGCCGAAGCGGCAATGTTGGAGGCCAAGGAAAGCGCGGAGATCGCCAACCAGGCCAAATCCCGCTTCCTGGCTGCGGCAAACCACGATCTTCGGCAGCCGATGCAGGCCCTGAATCTGCATCTCTCCGAACTCTCGCAAACGCAGGACCCTGCCGAACAGAATGTAATCGTCGACGATATGCGCCAGGCGCTCCAGACAATGGGCAGCCTGCTGAACGGCCTGCTGGATATCGACAAGCTGGAGCAGAACGAGGTTCCGGTCGATGTAACCGACTTCCCGGTTTCAGAGCTGCTGCACCATATTGCGAGCGATTTCAGCCTACAGGCGCGCAAAAAGGGCCTGGACCTGCGTATCGTGACGTCGGATCTCTACATTCGGAGCGATCCAGCGCTGCTTGGACGCATCTTGCAAAACTACGTCGCCAACGCGGTACGTTATACACATCGTGGAAAAATCCGCGTCGGCTGCCGTCGACGCAACGGAGTCGTGCGGATCGAGGTTTGGGATAGCGGAATCGGCATCGCGGAGGACGAGCTGACATCGATTTTCGAGGACTACTATCAGCTGGGCAATCCTGCCCGGGACCGCGAAAAAGGCCTGGGCCTTGGGCTTTCCATCGTACAACGCATCGCCAAGCTGCTGGATCACCGCATCGGCGTGCGATCCAAGCCCGGCAAGGGAACGGTGTTTTCGGTCGATGTGCCGACCTCCGCGGCAGCCGGCACGGCCAAGTCCGCCAGTGTGCCGGACTCAACCCGTTCTGTGGCATCGGAGGGGGCCCAAATTATCGTAATCGAAGACGACAAAGCGATCCTGCGGGCGATAAAAGCCCTGCTGGAGAAATGGGGCGCGCGGGTCGTCGCCGCGCAGGATGCGGAAGGCGTGCTTGTTGAACTGGCCGCCCACCCGGTCGGCGACGGCTTCGCGCCGGATCTACTTTTGGCAGATTACCGCCTGGCCGCCGGCTGCACCGGGTTGGACGCCGCGCACCGTGTCATGGCCAGCCTGGGTCGGCCGGTGAACACGGTGATCCTGACCGGCGATACCGATTCCGGCATTACCCGAGAGATTCGCATTGCCGGCTTCGACGTGTTGCACAAACCGCTCGACCCGATGGCATTGAAATCGATGATCGCAAACCTGCGCCGCGCAGACGGCCTCCACCCACCGGGCCCCGCCCGAATGCCGGCCGCTAACGGAATTTCAAGTGTTGTCCCATCGGCACATTGAACAGCAAATCACCGAAGTGGATCGTCCGGGGCAGTTGCGGCGATCCGATATGCGGCCATACCTCATCCTGGCCGGCATGACGTCGGCGCAATGAACGATCCGATCCGGCGTCAGCGGATCGGAAAACAAGGGTTGGAAATCCGGCTTCTCGGACTCGGCGGCCCCTTGGCACGACCTGAAAGCGGACGGTCTGCTGCGGCCGGACGCGCCGAGACCGGGTGCCCCCGGCCCCGTTGAATCAACCGGTCTGCTGTGACACCTTCTGCATAAGCCGCATCGGCGGCATATCAGACAGGTCCAGGCAAACCCCAGAGGATGGTTATGAAAAGCTATCAATTCGACGAATACGGTCAGCCGCTGAAGCTGTTCGAGACCGACACGCCTAGCCCGCAGGGCGAAGAGGTGCTGGTCAGGATCGACGCCTGCGGCGTCTGCCACAGCGATATCCATCTCTGGGAAGGCTATTTCGACATGGGCGGCGATAAGAAGCTGGACCTCGCCCAGGGCCGCCCCCTGCCCTTCTCGCTCGGCCACGAGATCGTCGGCGAGGTGGTCGCGGTCGGCGACCAGGCTACTGACGCGAAGGTCGGCGACAAAGGCGTTGTCTATCCCTGGATCGGCTGCGGCGACTGCCCGGTCTGTGCCTCGGGCCAGGAGCATGTCTGCAACCGGCCGCGGGCGCTGGGCGTCAACGCGCAGGGCGGCTACAGCGACCATGTGATGGTCCCCAACGGCCGTTATCTGTACGGCTACGGCGACGTGCCAGCTTCGTTGGCCTGCACCTATGCCTGCTCCGGCCTGACCGCCTACAGCGCCCTGATGAAGACAAAAAGCCGGGCGACCGGCCGCAACCTGCTGATCATCGGCGCGGGCGGCGTCGGCATGGCGGGCCTGTCCCTGGCCCAGACGGTGCTGGATACGGAAATCATCGTCGCCGATATCGACGACGCGAAGCTTGAGGCCGCCAAACAGGCCGGCGCCGCGCATGTGATCAACACCAAGGACGCCGACGCGGTAAAGCAGGTGCTGAAGCTGACCGGCGGCGGCGCCGCGGCGGCAATCGACTTCGTCGGCTCCGGCCCGTCGGCAGGCTTCGGCGTCGGCGCCATCGGCAAGGGCGGCAAACTGGTGATCGTCGGGCTGTTCGGCGGCGCGCTGCCGCTGTCGCTGCCGATGTTCCCGCTGAAAGCCATGGCGATCGAGGGGTCCTACGTCGGCAGCCCACAGGAAATGAAGGAACTGATGGACCTGGTGCGGGGCGGCAAGGTCAAGCCGATCCCGGTCGAAGCCCGCGCGCTGGAGCAGGCGCAGCAGACCATCGACGACCTGCGCGAAGGACGCATTGTCGGCCGCGTGGTCCTGGAACCCGCCTTTTAGGCGACCCAATCCGCCCGTTTGCGGGCAAGAAACCGAGTTTGAAACGATCAGTTAAGGGAGGAATTGACCATGGCCGACGGCGGTATGGTTCAGGACAAAGTTGCAGTGGTCACCGGTGCAGGCCGGGGCATCGGGCGGGAAATCGCCTTACTAATGGCCAAGGAAGGCGCGAAGGTCGTGGTCAACGACCTGGGCGGCTCGGTCGACGGCGAAGGCCAGGATGCGGGCCCGGCGGCGGAAGTGGTCGGCGAGATCAAAGCGGCCGGCGGCGAGGCCGTCGCCAACACGGATAGCGTCGCGGAGCGCAAGGGCGCGGAGAACATCATCTCCGCCGCGATGGACACGTTCGGGCGTGTCGACGTTGTGGTGAACAACGCCGGCATTCTGCGCGACCGCATCTTTCATCATATGAGCGAACCGGAATGGGACGCGGTGATCGCCGTGCATCTGAACGGCGCCTTCAACGTCAGTCGCGCGGCCGCGCCCTACATGCGCCAGCAGGAGAGCGGCGCGTACGTGCAGTTCACGTCGACCTCCGGCCTGATCGGTAATTTCGGGCAGGCCAACTATGCCGCGGCCAAGCTCGGCATCGTCGGCCTGTCGAAATCGATCGCGCTGGATATGTCGCGGTTCAACGTGCGCTCCAACTGCATCTCGCCGTTCGCCTGGAGCCGGATGATCGGGACCATTCCGTCGGATACGCCGGAGCAGCAGGCCAGGCTGGCCAAGATCCAGCAGATGAAGCCGGGCGATATCGCGCCGCTCGCGGTCTATCTCGGCTCCGACGCCGCGAAGGACGTGACCGGCCAGATCTTCGCGGTACGCCGCAACGAGATCTTCCTGATCAGCCAGCCACGGCCGGTTCGCTCGGTCCACAGTGGCGACGGCTGGACTCCGGCGGCAATCGCCGAGCACGGCATGCCGGCGCTGGAGGCCTCGTTCTATCCGCTCGACCGCTCGGCGGACGTGTTCAACTGGGATCCGGTCTGAGCGGAGCGGGCCGATGCCGATCGACTACGACAAGCTGCTCAACTATCCGATACCGGCGGTCGAGCAGGACCTGAGCATGCGCGACAGCATGCTCTATGCGCTGGGCGTCGGCGTCGGCGCCGACCCCATGGACACCGGACAGCTTCAGTTCGCCTACGAGGACGGGCTGAAGGCGATGCCGAGCATGGCGGTGGTGCTCTGCCATCCGGGTTTTTGGGTCAAGAACCCGGACACCGGGATCGACTGGGTCAAGGTGCTGCACGGCGAGCAGTCGATGGTGCTGCACCGCCCGCTGCCGACGCGCGGCAAGCTGATCGGCAAGAGCCGGGTGACGGAGATCTACGACAAGGGCGCCGACAAGGGCGCGCTGATGTACCAGGAACGGACGGTGAGCGACGCGGAGACCGGCGAGAAAATCTGCACGCTGACCGCATCCACCTTCTGCCGCGGCGACGGCGGATTCGGCGGCGGTCCATCAGGCCCTTCGCCGAAGCCGCACGCCCTGCCGGGCCGTGACCCGGACGGCGCCATCGACATGCCGACCTTAGCCCAGGCGGCGTTGATCTACCGTTTAAGCGGCGACTACAACCCCCTGCACGCCGACCCGGCGGTGGCGACAAAGGCGGGCTTCGAGCGGCCGATCCTGCATGGACTCTGCACCTTCGGCGTCGCCTGCCATGCCCTGGTAAAGGCGCTCTGCGACTACCAGCCGGAGCGGCTGGTGCGCCAGGACGTGCGTTTCTCGGCACCGGTCTATCCGGGCGAGACGATCCGGGTGGAATATTGGCGGGACGGCGGCCAAGTGTCGTACCGGGCCAAAGTGGTCGAGCGAGACGTGGTGGTGCTGAACAACGGCTACGCGGAAATCGCCGGCTGAGCTCAATCGCCGCCTAAACTCACGGATGGGGAGTCGGCGTCGGCGACCGCGTAAGCAGTCGTCGCGCCGCAATGGTCCGTCAGCCAGGCGCAGAGGTCTTCCGTCACGGTCTCAACCAGAGCGCCCGTTCCCAATGACTGCACGGTCAAAGCGGCGTTTGCAGTACCACCGCTGACCGCGCTGCGGGCGTCCTGGTACCAGTTCCAGCGGCGGCAGAGCAGCTTCTGGCCGTCGGCGTAGACGACCTCGCCCGCTTTCGGCGGATCCTGCTTGTTGTCGCTGTCGCCGAGGGCGATGAATGTGTCATCGTCACGGGCGATGCGGAACGCCAGCGGGCCGCTTACCTTCGCCAGGTCGTCCGCGCCGACCGGCATGTGATGCAGGGCCGAGACCGCGTTGTAGGCATCCACCAGGCTGTTGATGCGCGGCAGACCCCGCCCCTGCTGGATCGATTTCAACAGGCGCTCGACCGAGGAGCGGTAGCTGGTCTTCTTGACGCCGAACGCCTTGTAGGCGGAGCGCCAAGCGATTAGCGCGTCGATCTCCGCAAGCGGCGTCTCGCCGATGGCATCGCGAACCTTGGCCTCGGCGGACGCGACCGCGGCCTCTAGCGACGGCGGCGACGGCGCCTGTATCTTCAGGCCAGTGGCCACGACCAGTGCCACCCGGTATTCGGGGAAGTCCGTCATCAACTCGGAAATGTCGAGGCTCACCATGTCGTCGCGTTCCCGTTCCGGTTATTGTGGCCACCGATTTGAGCAGCGTTATAACCCGGGAAGCCTGAGATGACGAAATGGATCGCGCCCGACGCGGTACCGAAACTGCTGCGGCCCGGCATGACGGTCTTCGTAGCCGGGGCCGGCAACGAGCCGCTGGCCCTGATCGACGCGCTGAAAGCCGAGCCGGCCGCCAGCGCCGGCGTCCGCTATGTCGCGCTGATGGTGCCGGGGATCAACGACACCGACTATACCGCCCTGCACCCGGAAACACGGCTGACCGTGTTCTTCGCGACCCCGGCGCTGCGCGACGGACTGGAGACCGGCCGGATCGATTTTGTGCCAATGCAATATCGCGCGATCTACGATTACCTTGCGGACGGTATCCAGATCGATCTCGCCCTTATTCAGGTTGCGCCGCCCAACGCCGACGGCCATTGCAGCCAGGGGCTGAACGTCGATTTCGTGCCGGCCGTGCTGAACAACGCCAAGACCGTGGTCGCCGAGGTGAACAAGGCAATGCCGGCGACCGAGGGCGCGCCGGCGGTACCGCTGGATCGAATCGACTACGCGGTGGAGGCCGACCACCCGCTGCCGACATTTCCGGTCGGCAAAGTGACCGACGCAGCGCGCGCCATCGGCGCCCATGTTGCGGCCCTGGTCAACGACGGCGACTGCATTCAGACCGGCATCGGCGCGATTCCGAACGCGGTGCTGGCGGCACTCGGGTCGAAAAACGATCTTGGCTTCCAGTCCGGTATGATCGCCGACGGCGTAATCGACCTCGCGGAAGCGGGGGTGCTGACGGGTAAAGTCAAGACCGTAGACCCGGGCAAGATCGTCACCGGCATCACCCTTGGCACCCAAAAACTCTACGATTGGGCCGGGACGCGACCGGACCTGTTGTTCCGGCCGGTTGACTACACCCACGACGTCGGCGTGCTGCGACAGATCGACAATTTCGTTTCGATCAACTCGGCGCTGGAGATCGACCTGTTCGGCCAGGTCAATGCCGACATATTGGGCGGCCGGCAGGTGAGCGGCACGGGCGGCTCGGTCGACCTGATGCGCGGCGCGGCCCTCTCACGTGGCGGGCGTTCCATCGTGGCACTGAACGCGACCGCCGCGGGCGGCAAGCTGTCGCGCATCGTGCCGGCGCTGGCGCCGGAGAATGCCGCGACGGCCTTGCGCACCGACATCGACTATGTGGTCACTGAATACGGCGCCGCTCGGCTGCGCCACCTGCCGGTGGAGGCACGGGCCGAGACGCTGATCGGGATTGCCGCGCCGGAATTCCGCGACACATTGCACGAGCAATGGAAGCTGCTTCGAAAGCGCGCCGGCGGCTAGACTGTCCGTGAGCAACCATCGCCCTATCTATTCACCGAATTGAGGGGCATTGGGCAAAGAGGACATCCGGCATGTCGTTGCTGATGCAGTCGGCGATCTATCTCTGCGCCGCAGTGGTCGCGGTACCGCTTTCGAAACGGCTCGGGCTCGGCGCGATACTCGGCTACCTCGCCGCCGGCATCATCATCGGGCCAGGCGGACTCGGTCTGATCGGGCATGTCGAAGACGTGCTGCACTTCGCCGAGTTCGGCGTGGTGCTGCTGTTGTTCGTGATCGGGCTAGAGTTGCAGCCGTCGCGGCTCTGGTCGCTGCGACGGTCGGTGTTCGGCCTCGGCGGCGCGCAGGTCCTGGTTACCGGCGGTGCGCTTGCGGTGAGTGGCCTGCTGTTCGGGCTGGGGCTGCAAACGGCGATCCTGGTCGGGCTGATCCTGGCGCTGTCGTCGACCGCATTCGGTTTGCAAATCCTGGCGGAAAAGAAGCAACTGCCGACACGGCATGGCCGCGTCGCCTTCGCCATTCTGCTGTTTCAGGACCTCGCGGTCATCCCGTTGCTAGCGCTGATCCCGGTGCTGGGCGGATCGGGCGGCAAAACGGCGGAGGGCGGCGTGCTGCTCAGCACGCTGAAGGTCGTGCTGGCCATCGCGGTGCTGGTCGTCGGCGGCCGCTACCTGTTGCGTTACGTGGTCCGGGCGGTGGCGGCCGCGCGGACGCCGGAAGTGTTTACGGCGATGGCGCTTTTGACCGTGATCGCCGCCGCGCTACTGATGGAGGAGATCGGACTGTCGGCGGCACTCGGGGCGTTCCTCGCGGGCGTTCTGCTTGCTGATTCCGAATACCGGCACGAGTTCGAAGCGGACATCGAGCCGTTCAAAGGCCTGCTGCTCGGCCTGTTCTTCATTGCCGTCGGCATGTCGGTCAATGTCGGGCTGATCGTCGCTCAGCCGCTTGCCGTTGTCGGCCTGGTGCTGGGTTTGTTGGCGGTCAAGAGCGCGGTGCTGTTTGGGATCGCGCGCATCAGCGGGCTGAATAATGCCAGCGCTCGCAAACTCGCCGTCGTGCTGCCGCAGGGCGGCGAGTTCGCTTTCGTGCTGTTCGCGGTGGCCGTTACCGCAGGCGCTATCGCGCAAAACGTTTCCGACTTGCTGATCGTCGTCGTCTCTCTGACGATGGCGGCGACGCCGTTGGCCGTCGCGCTCAACGACGCCATCCAGAAGCGCACCGCCGGAAAGTCCGACGAGCCGACTTACGAAAAGCCTGCACCGGAAGAAAACCAGGTGATCATCGCCGGGTTCGGCCGTTTCGGTCAGATCGTCGGGCGCATCCTACGGGCGAAGAAAATTCCGTTCACCGCGCTGGAGATCAGCGCCGACCAGGTCGATTTCGTCAAGCGCTTCGGCAACAAGGTCTACTACGGCGACGCATCACGGTTGGACCTGTTGCGCGCCGCCAAGGCCGATCAGGCGGTCGCGTTCGTGCTGGCCATCGACGATATGGAAGCGTCCCTTCGCACCGCAGAGACCGTGAAGCGCCACTTTCCCAACCTCACGATCTATGCGCGGGCGCGCAACCGGCAGCATGCGCACCGCCTGATCGACCTGGACGTCAAAATCATCCGGCGCGAGACATTCCATTCCAGCCTGGAGCTGACGCGCGAGGTGCTGAAGGGACTGGGTTTCGCGGATTCGGACGCCACACGCTCTATCGAGACGTTCCGCGATCATGACGTTCGCAGGCTACACGAGCAGTACCCGCTCCGGAGTGACGAGGAGAAAATGATCATTCACGCACGCCAAACGGCGGAGGAGCTGGAACAGCTATTCGAAGAAGACGCAGCGGAAGACGAGAAAGCCTAGATCTGGCCTCAATCTTTTCCCTTCATCATACGTAACGGATTATACGTGATCACCGTTTCGCCGCGCTGATTAACGATCTTGTTGAAGGTGCGGACCAGGCCGCGATTGCCTTTCGACGTCGGGCGGATTTCAGTGACTTCGCATTCGACGTGGATGGTGTCACCGGCGATGACCGGTTTGAGAACCTTGAGCTCCATCTCCAGGAAGGCCAGACCGGTGCCCTGCATGGTCGCCTGGATCAGCAGGCCTTCGGCGAAGCTGTAGACCAGGGCGCCGGGGGCCGGCCGGCCGCCCTTGATCGCCGAGCCTTCTTTCAGGAATTCCATGTCCATGAACAGGACTTCGGTCATGCCGGTCGTATTGATGAAGTTGGTGATATCCGAGTCGGTGATGGTGCGTCCGACCGTCTGGAACTTGTAACCGACTTCCAGTTCGTTCCAGTAGAAACCGAGGCCTACCGTATCCATGTTCGTTCTTCTCCTTTAGTCGGACGCCTGCAGAGCGGCGCCCGACGACATCATCGCGTCGATATCCTGTTCAGAGATTCCGGCCTCGCCAAGCAATTCGCGGGTATGTTCGCCGAAGCGCGGCGCGTGGCGGCGGACCGAGCCCGGCGACTTCGAGAATGTCGGCGGAATGTCGGTCTGCCGGATCGCACCTTCCGTCGGATGCTCGACGGACCGCCAGAACCCGACGTCGTGCAAATGCGGATCGTCCAGCAGGTCGTCGAGGTCGTTGACCAATGTCACCGGGATGCTGACCGCGTCGAACGCCTCGAGCCACTCGGCGCTGGTTTTGGCTTCCATCAGGTCGGAAATCTGGCCGTACAGTACGTCGATGTTTTCGCTGCGCGCCGTAGCATTGGCGAAGCGCGGGTCGTCCGCCAAGTCGGGCCGGCCGGCGACTTCGAAGAAGGTGCGGAACTGCCGGTCGTTGTACGGCAGCACACCGATATAGCCGTCCTTTGTGCGGTAGGGCCGGCGGTTCGGCGACAGCACACGGGAATAGCCGAGTTCGCCGAGCGGCGGATCGAAGGTGTGGCCGAACAGATGCTCCACCATGGTGAAGGCGGTCATGGTCTCGAACATCGTGGTCTCGATATGCTGTCCCTCGCCGGTGCGCTCCCGATGGAACAGGGCCATCGAGATGTTGCCTACCAGCGCAAGGGCACAGGATTTGTCGGCCAGGATGGTCGGCATATAGGCCGGTTCTTCGGTGAAACGGGCCTGTAGCCGCGCCAGGCCGGAGGCGGCCTGGATCATGTCGTCGAAGGCCGGTTTGTGGCCGAATGGGCCGGCGCGGCGGTAGCCGTAGGTCGCGGCGTAGACGATGCGCGGGTTGATTTTGGCCAGGGTGTCGTAGTCGAGCCCGAGCCGGTCGACGGCCTGCGGCCGGATGTTGTGGACGAAGACATCGGTGCCTTCGACCAGCCGGAGTATCGCGTCGCGCGCCGACGGCTGTTTCAGGTCCAGCACGATCGCCCGCTTGTTGCGGTTGCAGTTGAGGTAGACGGCCGCCATGCCCTTGTGCCGCGCCGGGCCGATGCCGCGGGTGATGTCGCCGTCCGGCCCTTCGACCTTGATCACGTCGGCGCCCATATCGCCAAGGATCTGCGTGGCAAAGGGTCCGAGGACGACCGAGGTGAGGTCGAGCACACGGATACCGTCGAGGGGGCCTGGCATAACGAACGAAACTCCGGATTGGCGGCGCGTCAGTAGGACTTCGGCAGGCCGAGGGCCTTTTCCGCGATGTTGCAGAGGATGAGCTGCGGGCTGACCGGCGCGATGCGGGCGATCATCACCTCGCGCATCAGGCGCTCCACATGGAACTCCTTGGCGTAGCCCATGCCGCCGTGGGTCATCACGGCGCGGGTGCAGGCCTGGAAGCCGGCCTCGGCGCCCATGTACTTGGCGGCGTTGGATTCCGGCCCACAGGGCTGGCGGGTGTCGTAGAGATGGGCGGCGCGCATTGCCATCAGGTAGGCGGCTTCCAGTTCCATCCAGCTTTCCGCCAGGGGATGCTGGATCGCCTGGTTCTGGCCGATCGGCCGGCCGAACACTTCGCGATCCTTGGCGTATTGGACGGCGCGGGCGAGCGCGTTCTGGCCGATGCCGACGGCCTCCGCGCCGATCAGGATACGTTCCGGGTTGAGGCTATGCAGGATGTAATGGAAGCCCTGGCCTTCCTCACCCACACGGTCCTCCAAGGGGACCGGCAGGCCGTCGATGAACACCTCGTTGGAATCGACGGCGGCGCGGCCCATTTTCGGGATCTCGCGGACGTCGCAGTAGTCGCGGTCGAGGTCCGTGTAGAACAGGGTCAGGCCGTCGGTCGCCTTGGCGCAGTCCTCGCGCGGCGTGGTACGCGCCAGCAGCATGATCTTGTCGGCTTCCTGCGCGGTGGTGGTCCACAGCTTGCGGCCGTTCACCACATAGCCGTTGCCGTTCCTTTCCGCCTTGGTCTTGAGCGAGGTGGTGTTGAGACCGGCGTCCGGCTCGGTGACGCCGAAGCAGGATTTAACCTTGCCCTGCACCAAATCCGGCAGCCAGCGCTGCTTCTGCTCGTCGTTGGCGAAGACGACGATCGGGTGCGGGCCGAAGATGTTGATGTGGATCGCCGAGGCGGCGCTGAGCGCCCCGGACGATCCGGCGACGGCATGCATCATCAGCGCCGCCTCGGTCACGCCGAGCCCGGCGCCGCCGAACTCCTCGGGCATGGCAATGCCGAGCCAGCCGCCTTCGGCCATCGCCGCGTGGAAGTCGAACGGGAACTCGCCGGTGCGGTCGTGTTCCAGCCAATAGTCGTCGCCGAAGGTCTCGCAGACCTTGGCGACGTTGTCGCGGATTGCCTGCTGCTCCTCGCTCAGCGAAAAGTCCATGTCATACACTCCATGCCCGGGCGCAAAGGCTAGCCCCAGGTCTCGGGCGCGGCAAGGGGCGGACCCCGGCGTTGGCCTGTGCTAGGGTCCGCGCACAGTAATGGCGAAAAACCAGGACATATTCCGGATCGGCACCGGCGCCGGCTTCTCCGCCGACCGCCTGGATTCGGCGGTCGAATTGGTCGAGCACGGCAACCTGGATGCTATCGTGTTCGAATGCGTCGGGGAGCGCACCCTCGCCTTCGGACACCGGGACCGGATGGCCGACGCAAAAGCCGGCTACAACAAGCTGCTGCCACAGCGGATGCGGGCCATGCTGCCGCTGATACAGCGGCACGGCACCTGCCTGATCACCAATATGGGCGTCGCCAACCCGGCGGGGGCAGCCGCCCGGACCGCCGAAATCGCTCGCGAGTTGGGATTGACCGGCCTCAAGATCGCCTGGATCGAAGGGGACGACGTGACGCCCTTGGTCACGCCGGCCACCGACCTGCCGGAGTTCGGTGGCCGGGTAAAGGATGTCGGGCGACCGCTGGTCGGCGCCAATGCGTATATCGGCGCAGATTCCTTGTTGTCGGCGCTGGCCGAGGGAGCGGATGTGATCATTGCCGGTCGGATTGCCGACCCGTCGCTATTCCTGGCACCGCTGCGCCATGCCTTCGGCTGGGCCGAGGACGACTGGCCGACAATGGGCGCCGGCACCCTGGTCGGGCACTTGATGGAATGCGGGACGCAGATTACCGGCGGCTATTTCGCCGACCCCGGCCTGAAGGACGTGCCCAACCTGACGTTCGTCGGCATGCCCATCGCGGAAGTGACGGCGGATGGCGGCGCGACCATTACCAAACTGGAGCGGGCCGGCGGCTGCGTGACAGCGGCGACGGTGAAGGAACAGATGCTCTACGAGGTGCACGATCCGGCGGCCTATCTGACGCCCGACGTTACCGCGGATTTTTCGGGCGTCGAAATCGGTGAAGACGGCCGCGACAGGGTCATGGTGTCCGGCGCCGGCGGCCGCGCGCGGGCGGACCTGCTGAAGGTAACCGTGGCTTTCGACGGAGGGTATCTGGCGGAGGGCGAGGTCTCCTATGCCGGCGCTGGCGCGGCGGCGCGGGCGCGGCTGGCAGGCGAAATCGTGGAGACCCGGATGCGGCAGGTCCATAGCCGGCAGGAGCCGCTCAGGACCGACCTGATCGGCCTGAACGCGTTGCATGGCAGCCTGGACCGACCGGACGCCGGCAGCGAGGCCAGCCGGGACGTGCGCTTACGCGCAGCGATGCGGACGACCGATCGGGAGGCCGCGGAAATGCTGCTTTGGGAGGTCGAATCCCTGCTCTGCGACGGGCCGGCGGGCGGCGGCGGTTTCCGAGGGCGGATCGACCCAAGCGTCACGACCCATTCCGCCTTCCTGCCGCGCGACGCGGTGCCGACCCGGACCGAGGTAATCGTCGTATGAGCCGCCGGGTCGCCCTGCGGCAAATCGCCCATGCCCGAGCAGGGGATAAGGGTAATGTCTCTAATGTTTCCCTTTGGGTGAACGAGCCCGGACATTTTCCCGCCGTTAAGGCTCAGGTGACGGCGGAGCGGGTCGCCGAGGCCTATCGCGGGCTGCTGCACGGCGATGTGACCCGTTATAGCCTGGACCACCTGCATGGCCTGAATTTCGTCCTGAAAGAGGCCCTGGAAGGCGGCGTGAACGGGTCTTTGAACCTGGACGGCCACGGCAAGTCGTTCAGCTTCATTCTGCTCGACATAGAGGTAAATTTACCGGACTAATCAACTTAAACTGTAATTATCTCAAAGCCTTAACTAGTCTGAATCTGCAAATCCGTTGATGCAACCAGAGTGCCCCGGTATGCTCCCGGACAAGTTCAAGGCGCCTTGGAAACGGCGCCGCGTAGAGCAAACGAAATCGCAGCAGGGAGACACGACCTCATGAAGCCGTTTACCATCAGCAATGCCGTGGCCGTGGCCGTCGTGGCCAGCTTCGGCCTTACCGCGTCCGGCGCCTTTGCGCAGAACGTCAACTGGAACCTGTCGGTCTGGGGCAAGCCGCGGGCCTTCACCAAGGGCCTGGACGAGGTCTCCCGCTACGTCGCGGAGAAGACCGACGGCAAATTCAAGATCAAGGTACATTTCGGCGAGGCTCTGTCGAAGGCTCGCGAGAACCTGGACGGCATCAAGCTCGGCGCCTTCCAGATGGCGGCCTTCTGCGCTTCCTACCACCCGGACAAGACGCCGACCCTGAGCGGCCTGGATCTGCCGTTCCTGCCGTTCGGCGACCTGGACGTGCAGCAGAGAGTGCATGAGGCCTATTACGCGCACCCGGCCGTGGTTGCCGACGTCGCCCGTTGGAACGCCCGCATTCTGATGACCTCGCTGCTGCCGCAGTACGAGTTCATGGGCGTCGGCGAACCGCCGAAGACGCTGGAGGCCTGGAAGGGCAAGCAGGTCCGCGCGCTGGGCGGCATCGGCAAGGCGATGACCAAGCTGGGCGCCGTGCCGACCACCTCGACGGCGCCGGAAACCTATCAACTGCTGGAACGCGGCACGGTCTACGCCGCGTCGTGGCCGTTCAGCTATGCTCACGCGGCCTACCGGCTGTATGAGATTTCCGACTGGTACACCGGCAACCTGTCGCCCGGCGCCGTGACCTGCCCGGTGGTGATCAACACCAAGGCGTGGGACAAGCTGCCGAAGGAGTACCAGGACATCCTGACCGAATCCCGCCTGCCGGCCTATGAAGTGCTTAAAAAGGCCTATAAGGCGGCGGACGAGAAAAACCTGCCGATGTTCAAGGAAAAGGGCCTGAAGGAAGTCCGCTATTCGGATGAAGAGCTGGCAACCTTCCGTAGCGTCGGCGCGCAGCCGGTCTGGGACGACTGGGTGAAGGAGCAGACCGCGAAGGGCCTGCCGGCGCAGGAACTTCTGGACCTGATCCTGACAACCGCCCAACAAGGGTCGTAACGAAGAAGCGCAATCCGGCGGCGGGGAACCGGGCGTGAGCGCCCGGCTGTCCGCCGCCGGTCAGCCGCGATGACGATATCCTCCGAAGACAGCCCGAACAGCGGGCGTTTGCTTGACCGCCTGAACACCTGGTACGCGCGCGTCGAGGACCTGCTGGCCGGCATCGCCGCGCTCAGCATTTTCGGCCTGATGCTGTTCGGCGTGGTGCAGATCGTGCTCCGCCGTTTCTTCAACGCGCCGATCTGGGGCTATATCGATATCGTCGAGCAGTTGATGGCGCTGTTCGCCTTTCTGGCGGTCGCCTATTGCCAGCGGCTGGGCGGCCACGTGCGGATGGACCTGATCATTTCCCGGTTCAAGGGCCGCACCTACTGGATCGTCGAGTTTCTGGCCGTGCTGGTCGGACTGGTGTTCATCGCCATTATGATTCCGCCGAGTTACGACCATTTCATCCGCGCCTACGAATTGGGCGATTCGACCATTGACGCCGGCATCCCGATCTGGCCGTCGAAACTGGCCGTGCCGTTTGCGCTTAGCCTGCTTTGGCTCAGGCTGCTGTTGCAGGTGTTCGGCTATTGGCGACTGATACTGGCGCCGAACGCCGATCCGATCGCGGTGCCGACGGTGCAGGACGTCGAGAAAGTCGCCGCGGAGGAAATCCGGGAAGCGCTGGGCGACGATGCGGGAGGCCCGGCACGATGACCGAAATGGATCCGCTGACCATCGGCATGATCGGTATGGGCGCCCTGGTCGTCATCGTCTTCTTAGGTGTCCGGGTGTTCATCGCCGCCGGCGTCGTCGGGCTGGCCGGTTTGATCGCGATGATCGGTTGGGACGCCGGCGTTGGCATCGCCGGCACCATCCCGCATTCGAAATCGGTGACCTATACGCTGAGCGTCCTGCCGATGTTCATCCTGATCGGCTATCTGGCGTTCCACGCCGGCATCACTCAGTCGGTGTTCGACGCGGCAAAGAAATGGTTCGGCTGGGTGCCGGGCGGTCTGGCCGTATCCACCGTGTTCGCCACGGCCGGCTTCGCCGCCGTGTCCGGCGCGAGCACCGCGACGGCCGCCGTGTTCTCGCGCGTCGCCATCCCGGAGATGCTGAAGCTCAACTACGACCGCCGGCTTGCCGCCGGCGTGGTCGCGGCCGGCGGCACGCTGGCCTCGTTGATCCCGCCAAGCGCGATTTTGGTGATCTACGCCATCATCGTCGAAGAGTCGGTCGGCCAATTGCTGCTGGCCGGGTTCATCCCCGGCGTGCTCTCCGCGATTGTCTACGCTTTCATCATTTCCGGCCGGGCGGCGGTCAACCCGGAGATGGGTCCGCCGGTCAGGGGCTTCACCTGGGTCGAACGGTTCAAGTCACTGCCCGGCACGCTACCGATCATCTCGGTCATCGCCATTATCTTCAGCGCCATCTACAGCGGCTGGGCGACGCCGACCGACGCCGGCGCGCTGGGCGCGTTCGTCGTGTTCTGCATCGCCGTTTACCGCGGCATGACCATGGGCAAGCTGCGCGAAGCGCTGCTGGAGACGGCGCGGCTGACGGTGATGATCTTCTCGATCATCTGGGGCGTGCTGGTCTTCGTGCGCTTCCTGGGCTTCGCCGGGCTGCCGGAGGCGTTCGCCGCCTGGGTGACCGGGCTGGACATGCCGCCGGTGATGATCGTGATCATGATCCTGATCGCCTATGCCATCCTGGGCATGTTCATGGACGGCATCGGCATGCTGCTGCTGACCCTGCCGATCGTCTACCCGGCCATCGTCGGCCTGGGCTATGACCCTATCTGGTTCGGCATCATCGTGGTCAAGATGGTCGAGATCTGCCTGATCACGCCGCCCATCGGGCTCAATTGTTACGTCGTCAACGGGGTTAGACCGGACATACCGCTGTCGGACATCTTCCGCGGCATCGCGCCCTTCTTCATCTGCGATATCCTGACGGTGGCTTTGTTCATCGCTTTCCCGGACATCATCCTGTTCCTGCCGAACCTGATACTGAATTAGATTTCGGCGCAGGCCGAGGTGCCGCCTGTCGCAGCCAGACCAGCCTGCCGGTCCAAGAAGCAGGCCGTCATCGGCTTTTTTTGGCAGAAAAATCACGAAAATCGACGTTAAGCAAGTCGGCCTGAAAACGACATATGTCGGCCTCAGAACAAGCGTCCTTTTTGGGATATAGGTGGTCGATCATGTGATTGGGACGGCCCGAATCGAACCCTAATTTTCGCGAAGTATCGCGCTTGGGATTACGGGCCATGAACCTTCTGAACAGCCTGCATGAAGCCGCCCTGCCGGGCGACGCCACCGCCGAAACGGCGGGCGCCTGGACGCCGCCGCTGACCGAGACCGACGTCGCCGTCGGGCAGATCGGCGATTTTCTGTTCGACTTTTCCGTCGAAACGACGCCGGGCGAGGTAAATAAAACGGAGTCGTTCGGGGCCTACCTGCCGCCCGCCACGCGCGTCTATATCGCGTTCATCCCCGGCACCGATTACGGCCGGGTGGTCGAGGCCGCGAAGCGGCTGCGCCACGACGGCATGGTCCCGGTGCCGCATATCGCGGCGCGTAGCACGCCGAGCGCGGCGTGGCTTGACGAGCAGCTTGCCCGGCTGACCGGCGAAGCCGGGGTCGACCAAGTGCTGGTTGTGGGCGGCGGTGTCGACCGGCCGGTCGGCGATTTCGACAACAGCATGCAAGTGCTGCGTACCGGCCTTCTGGAGCGTCGCGGCATCCATCGGATCGGGCTTGCGGCGCATCCGGAAGGCAGCAGTGACATCGGCGACGCGGGTGTTGCCAAAGCACTGACAGAGAAGAACGCCTACGCCGAGCAGTCGGAAGCGACGTTCTACCTGGTAACGCAGTTCTGCTTCGAAGCGGCACCGATCATCGCCTGGGACAAGGCGATCCGCGACGCGGGCAACCGCCTGCCGGTGCATATCGGCCTGCCAGGCTGCGCAACGTTGAAAACGCTGATCCGTTATGCGGCCCTCTGCGGCGTCGGTAATTCCGCGAAGGTCTTAAGCAAGCAGGCCATGCGGATCAGCCGGCTGGCGAAGACGGCAACGCCCGACAAGCTGGTTCTGGATCTGGCGCAGCACCGCGCCGAGAACCCCGATTGCGGCATTCGCCATGCCCATTTCTTCCCGTTCGGGGCATTGGAGCGGACGGCAAGCTGGGCCCGCGCCAGCGCGGATGGCACAGTCACGCTGCGCCCTAAGGCCAAAGGCTTCACCGTCGCCGGGTTCGACTGACAACCGGTTCGACGTGGTTTCGCCGAGACGATAAACTCGTTCGAGCAGAACGTTCGGGCGGGCTTCCCAGGGAGGACGTCAGATGACCGACAGCGCCACGGAGCAAGGCGGGCGCCGCGGCAGACGCGGGCGTGGCGGCGGCGGCGCCGAAGCCAGACGCGCCGCGCGCGGCGGCACGTCGACGGAAAAACTTCGCTATATCACCCGCAAGATTCCAGCCTACGAGGTACTGACCGAAGAAGGCCTCGCGCTGATCGAGCACAACGCAGAGACGGTGCTTGAGGAAATCGGCATCGAATTCCGCGACGACGAAGAAGCTTTGCAGATCTGGCGCGACGCAGGCGCCGACGTGGACGGCGAGCGGGTGCGCTTCCCGCGCGGCCTCTGCCGCAGCCTGATTAAGACGGCACCCGCCAGTTTCACGCAACATGCCCGTAATGCCGAGCGGTCGGTTGAGATCGGCGGCAACAACACGGTGTTCGCACCGGTCTACGGCCCGCCTTTCATCCGCAACCTGGACGACGGCCGCCGCTATGCGACGATCGAGGATTTTCAGAACTTCGTGAAGCTCGCCTACATGACGCCGGCGATGCACCATTCCGGCGGCACGGTGTGCGAGCCGGTCGACGTGCCGGTCAACAAGCGCCACCTGGACATGGTCTACGCCCATATGCGGTATTCCGACAAACCGTTCATGGGCTCGGTCACCGCGCCGGAACGGGCGGAAGACACGGTCGAAATGGCGAAGATTCTGTTCGGCGCCGACTTCGTCGATACCAACACGGTGCTGATCAGCCTGATCAACGCCAACTCGCCGATGACCTGGGATGCCACCATGCTGGGGGCGCTGAAGGTCTATGCCCGCGCCAACCAGGCAACGATTATCACGCCGTTCATACTGTCCGGCGCGATGGCGCCGGTCACTCCGGCCGGGGTGCTGACCCAGACCCTGGCCGAGGCGATGGCCGGCATGGCGTTCGCGCAGTTGGTCCGCCCGGGCGCGCCGGTGGTGTTCGGCAGCTTCGCCAGTTCGATGTCCATGCAGTCGGGCGCGCCGACCTTCGGCACGCCGGAACCGGCGATGGTGCTGTACGGCGCCGCCCAACTAGCTCGGCGGCTGGGCGTGCCGTTCCGAAGCGGCGGCTCGCTCTGCGCTTCCAAGGTGCCGGACGCGCAGGCAGCCTACGAAAGCGCGCAGACGCTGATCCCGACCCTGATGGGCGGGGTCAATTTCGTACTGCATGGCGCCGGCTGGCTGGAGGGCGGGCTCGTCTCGTCCTACGAGAAGTTCGTGATGGATGCCGATCAACTGGGCATGATGCAGGTGCTGGCGGGCGGCGTGGACCTGAGCGAGAACGGCCAGGCGATGGATGCGATGCGCGAAGTCGGCCCGGGCAGCCATTTCCTGGGCTGCGCCCATACCCAGGCCAACTTCGAGACGGCTTTCTACCGTTCCGCCATTGCCGACAACAACAGCTACGAGCAGTGGGAAGCCGAGGGCGCGGCGGACGCCGCCACGCGCGCCAATAAGATCTGGAAGCAGATGCTGGCCGACTACGAGGCGCCGGCCCTGGACCCGGCCGTCGACGAGGCCCTTCAGGCCTTCATCGCGGAAAAAAAGGACTCGATGCCCGACGCGTTTTCGTGAGGGAGGCTTTGTTTCGGCCCAGCCGGCCCTACCGTCCAAAATCCGAGTTGATTCAGGTCAATTCTTGACCAACTGTCATCGCTAGACTTACCGTCAGAAGAATCTCGCGGGGGAAACGATGACCACCGATCAGGTAGACACGCCCTTATACAAGCCGATCATCCGGAATGTGGCGCCGGAACAGCCGTGGACCTGGCTAAGCGCCGGATGGCGCGACATGTGGCGTGCGCCGCAGATCAGCCTGACTTACGGCATTGCCTTCTCAGTGATCAGCGCCGCGCTGACCGCCGGCCTGTTCTTCGCCGGTTTGGCCTATCTGCTGCTGCCGTTGTCGGCGGGCTTCCTGTTACTGGGGCCCATGCTGGCAGTCGGGCTGTACGAAGCCAGCCGCCGGTTGGAAACGGGCCAGCCGATGACGCTGGGCGACGTGATGTTCGTCAAGACGCGCTCGCCGACTCAGCTCGCTTTTCTGGGCGTGCTGCTGATGCTGTTCATGCTGGCCTGGGTGAGAATCGCGACCCTGCTGTTCGCACTGTTCATGCAATCCAGCTTTCCGCCGGTGGACCAATGGGTCTCCGTCCTGCTGTTCACGCCCAACGGCCTGGGCCTGCTGATCGTCGGCGGCATCATCGGCGGCGTGCTGGCGGTGATCGTCTTTTCGCTGGCCGCAATCTCGGTGCCGATGCTGATGGTGCACGACGTGGACACGATAACGGCGATGGTCGCCAGCGTGAACGCGGTGCGCCAGAACCTGTGGCCGATGCTGCTGTGGGGCTGGCTGATCGCGCTGCTGACGGCGGTCGGGATCGCCACATTGTTCGTCGGCCTGGCAATCACCTTCCCGCTGGTCGGCCATGCGACATGGCACGCCTATCGCAGCCTGGTGGAGAACGCCTGAGCGCGCTACTTACGGGAGGAGTCCGCGTCGTCGTCGTAGAGGATGCGGTGGGCGGCGCCGTCCAGGTCGTCGAACTGCCCGCTTTTCATCGACCAGAGGAACGCGACCAGGCCTAACAGGCCCAGGAAGAGCGCGGCCGGGATGAGGAACGCCAGGGCCGTCACGGCTTCGGCTCCAGCTTGGCGCGTAGCGAGTTGAGGGTGACGATCAGCGACGAGCCGGACATCGCTATGGCCGCGATCAGCGGCGTGACGAAACCGGCAACGGCAATCGGCACGGCCAGGGCGTTGTAGGCAAAGGACAGCAGGAAGTTTTGCAGAACCAATTGCCGTGAGACGCGCGCGGTATCCAGAGCCTGGACGATCGGCGCCAGCGCTTCGCCCTGAAACACGAAATCGGCAGCCGTCTGGCTGACGTCCGCGGCGGTCGCAGGCGAGATGGATGCGAACGCCGCCGCCAGGGCGGGCGCATCGTTGAGGCCGTCGCCCACCATCAGCACGCGCCGGCCTTCGGCGGACAGTGCTTCCAGCCGTTCGATCTTGTCGGCGGGCCGGCAGCCGGCCCGCCAGGCGTCGATCCCGATGGCCGAGGCAACGTCTTGAACCGCAGCCTGGTGATCGCCGGACAACAGCTCGAGTGTCAGACCTCGATCACGCAACGTGGCGACAACGTCGGCGGCATCGTTGCGAACCTGATCGCGGAACGCGAAGCGGATGGGCTTGGCCGACGGCACGGCAAGCCACAACTCGGACTCCGGCCGATCCGAATCTGCCAACTCCACGCCGCACCATTCGCGGTTACCGAGGCGCATTTCCATGCCTTCGACCGTGCCGATCAGGCCCATCCCCGGCTCTTCCCGGACGTCACCGGCGACAGGCACCGGCCCGGCGGCGCGTAGCACCGCCTGCGCCAGCGGATGACGACTGGCGCCCGCGAGGGCGGCGGCGCGGGTGATCGCGGTTTTGGAAATCTCGGACGCGTTCGCCAGTTCGGGCCGGCCGAGCGTCAGGGTTCCGGTCTTGTCGAATACCACGGTATCGACCTGTGCCAGTCGCTCCAGACCGTCAGGCGCTTTTACCAGCACACCGTGCCCGAGCAGCCGGCCGACCGCCGCGACCTGCACCGCCGGCACCGCCAGGCCGAGCGCGCACGGGCAGGTGACGATCAGCACCGCGACGGCAATCAACAGCGCCGGCTGCCAACCGACACCGCCGAGCAGGAACCAGCCGAGGAAGGCGCCGGCGGCCAGCAGGTGCACCACCGGCGCGTAGTAACGGGCGACCCGGTCCGCCAGGCGCACATACCGGGCGCGGCCCTGCTCCGCCCCTTCCATCAGGCGCACGATCTCCGCGAGCAGTGTGTCTTCGTCGGCCGCCGCGACACGGACCTGCAACGGCGCGCCGAGGTTGAGGGTGCCGGCATGGACAGTGGTGCCCGGCGAAACGCTTTGCGGCACCGTCTCTCCGGTCACCAGGCTGGTATCGATATCGGAGCGACCCTCGATGACGACGCCATCGACGGGCACCCGTTCGCCCGCGGCGACGGCCACCGTCATGCCCGGCAGCACCGCGCCGACCGGCATCGCCCGCCGGGTGCCGTCGGCCTCCACCACCGTCGCGGCGACGGCGCGCAGCAGCATCAGGTTTTCCGCCGCCGAGCGGGCGCGACCACGCACCCGCCGGTCCAGGAACCGGCCGATCAACAGGAAGAACAGCAGCGTGACCGACGCGTCGAAATAGACCTGCTCGCCTTCCGAAACGGTTTCCCACAGGCTGACACCCGCGGCCAGGATCACCGCCAGGGATATCGGCACGTCCATGTTGGTATGGCCGTTGCGAAGCGCGCCCAGGGCGGAGCGAAAAAACGGCCGGCCGGCGTAGGCCACCGTCGGCAGGGCGATCAGCGCCGACAGCCAGTGCATGAAGCTGCGCGTCGCCGGCCCCATATCCTGCGCCAGCCCCGACCAGACGGCGACCGACAGCAACATCACGTTGGCGGCGGCGAAGCCCGAGACGGCCAGGCAACGCAGCAACATGCGGTCTTCCGCGCGCCACGCCTCGGTCATCAGGCCGGGGTCGTACGGCGTCAGGCGGTAGCCCTGGGCGATCACCGCGTCCAGCAGGTCGTCGGCATTGGCCTTGGACGGCAACCAGCGTAGCCTGAGCCGGCGCGTGGTGAGGTTGACCCGGGCATCCATCACACCCGGGTAACCTTTCAGCGTGGATTCGATCTGGTTGACGCAGCTTGGGCAGTGGAGGTTGTCGACCACCATATGCAGCGATTGACTGCCGTCGGCCTCGCCATGCATGTAGGCTTCCGCATCGAAGCCACGCGCCTCCGGCGCGGCGGCGGAGCCGGCCTGGGCGCTCAGTTCAGCCACAACCGCTGCTCCTGCCGGTAGCGCTGCCCGGCGGCATCTTCGGCGATAAGGTCCAGGTCCCACTGGCCGCGCAGCGGCAACACAAGGTCCGCCGCGTAACGGCCGTCGCCGACGGCACGGAATTCGACCTGCCGGTCGAAGCCCTCGTTGGTCGGCCGGCGCAGGGTTCCGCTCAGGCGGAGGCCGTTCAGCGCCACATCGTTCTTGTCCGCGGCCTCGATCCGAAAACGGGCTTCGCCGCCGGGATCGAGTTCCGCGCCAACTTTGACTTTCCAGCCGAGGGCACGCTGTTTTTCCGCCTCTTCCAGGTTCTGGTTGTAGGCCAGGCCTTTGCGGTAGGCGTCGGGTTCGGACAGGCCGGTAAAAGTATTCAGCGCCAGATAGACGAACACCGCATTGACCGCGATGATCACCGCGAAGAAGCCGAGCATCCCCCAGAGCACATGATATCCGGTCACGCGTGTCGGCATTATCGGTCCGGCCCCCGGAAGCTGGTGTCGTTGGCAGCCATCGTGCCGTCGTCTTCGTCCGTCACCACGAAGGTGACCGGCATCGACGAGTCAGCGACAGCATCGGTCGGAACGGTGACGAAAACCCGGAAACTGCCCAGGCTGTCCGGCTTGACTGTGAAGCGCGCCTGGTCGCCGACATCCTGCTGGCCGACCACGGCGATCTTCGGATCGTTCAAACCTTCCAGTGTCAGGCCATAGCTGCGCGTTTCGTGCCGCTTGTTGAGAATCTTGACGGTATAGCCGTTGCGGATCGAACCGTCGGACAGGGTGACAAACAGCGGATTGCGGTCGCGCAGCACGTTCGCTTCCAGCGTCGGGCGCTGGATCAGGGTTGCCAGCATGATCAGCCCGACCACGACGATGACCGAACCATAAACGATGGTGCGGGGACGCAGCAGCTTGATCCGCGCCGGCTCTCCCCGCTCCCGCCGCTGACTGTTGGTGTAGGTGTCGTAGGTGATCAAGCCGCGCGGCCTGCCGACCTTGTCCATCACGCTGTTGCAGGCATCGATGCAGAGCGCGCAAGTGATGCATTCGAGCTGCAGGCCGTCGCGAATATCGATGCCCATGGGGCAGACGGCGACGCATTGATTGCAGTCGATGCAATCGCCGCGCCCTTCCCAGCTTTGGCCTTTTTTGTGCGCGCCGCGCGGCTCGCCTCGGTCCGTCCGGTAACTGACGACCAGCGATTCCTCGTCCAGCAACGCGCCCTGAATGCGCGGCCACGGACACATGTAGGTGCAGACCTGTTCCCGCGCCAAGCCGCCCAGCAGATAGGTCGTCAGCGTGAGCGCCCCGATGAAGATGTACGACACCGCGGGCGCCTGCAGCGTGAAAAGTTGCGGCAACAGGGTCGGCGCATCGGCGAAGTAGAAAACCCAGGCGCCACCTGTCGCGACCGCGATGACGATCCAGATGCCGTGCTTGACCACGCGGCGGGCGAATTTCTCGACCGTCCAATGCGCCTTGTCCAGGCGCATACGGGCGTTGCGGTCGCCTTCGACCATGCGTTCGACCAGGATGAACAGGTCGGTCCATACCGTCTGCGGGCAGGTATAGCCGCACCAGACGCGGCCGGCCAGGCTGGTCACCAGGAACAGGCCGAGTGCCGCCAGGATCAGCAGCCCGGTCAGGTAGTAGACTTCCTGCGGCCAGATCTCGATAAAGAAGAAGTAGAACCGGCGTGCCGGGAAATCGATCAGGATCGCCTGATCCGGTGCGTTCGGCCCCCGGTCCCAGCGAATCCAGGGCGCCAGGTAGTAGATCGCGAGCGTGACGGCCATGATCCCCCATTTCAGGGACCGGAACGTACCGCTGACCCTTTTGGGAAAGATCTTCTCGCGCTTTTTGTAGAGTTCGCGACGTTCCTGCTTGTTGACAGGTTGAACGTCGACCGTCTCCACCACCGGGTTCGACAAGGCGGTATCGGCTATGCCCGGACTGTGTTCCATCGGTTGGGTTGCCTACCTTGCAGGCGCGGCGTCACTCCCCGCCGCCGAGCGAATGGACGTAGACTGCCAGTTTCTTCAATGTGGCGGAATCCAACCGGTCTATCCAGGGCGGCATAACGCCGCGGCGGCTGGCCGACACGGTCTCCACCAGATCGGGCCGCTCACCGCCGTAGAGCCAGATCTGGTCCGCCAGGTTGGGCGCGCCGAGTTCACGGTCGCCGACACCGCCTTCCTGGTGGCAGGCGACGCATTGTTCGGCATAGATCTCGGCGCCGCGGGCGGCCGCCGCGTCGTCCTCCGCACGGGCGGTCAGCGAGAGCACGTATTCCACCACGTCGTCGACCTGCTCCCGCGTCAGGATCTCGTCGTTCAAAAAGGCCGGCATGTCGTTCTGGCGCGACTCGTCGTGCTCCGACCGGATGCCATAGAGGATCGTCTGGTGGATGTCGGCGACAGTGCCGCCCCAAATCCAGTCGTCGTCGTTCAGATTCGGATAACCGCGCGAGCCGGCCGCGCCGAGCCCGTGGCATTGGGAACAGTTGACCGCGAAGGCCGACCGGCCGCCGGCAAGAGCGAAAGACAGCAGTTCGGGATCGGCGCTTACCTGATCAAGCTCGGTTTCCGCAATACGGCTGGCGAGAGCGCCCTGAGCGGCCTTCGCCTCTTCAATGCTGCGCGCAACGCTCGCCCGGTCGGAATGGCCGATCAAACCCTTGGTGTGGGAATTAATCAGCGGCCAGGCCGGCATGACGATCCAATAGCCGATCGACCAGAGGATGCAGATATAGAAGGTGTAGAGCCACCAGCGGGGCAGCGGGTTGTTCAGTTCCTTGATACCGTCCCACTCGTGCCCGGTGGTTTCGGTACCGCTGAATTCGTCGACGTCGGGTTGGCCGGCCACGATCAATCCTCCTCAAGCGGAATACGCGCCGCGTGGTCGAACTTCTTCTTGTTGCGCGGCCAGAGCGCGTACGCCACGACGCCAAGAAATAGTACGAACAGGTAGAGAAGCCCGTAGGTGTCGGCAAAAAGGGCAACGTTTTGATAGGTCATGGCCCGCCCCTAACGCAGGTTTTCTTCGGGTTTATAGGCGTCGAAATCGACCAGGGTGCCCAGCATCTGCATGTACGCGATCAGGGCATCCAGCTCCGACACCATCTCAGGGTTGCCGTCGAAGTCGCGCGAGATCGCGTTCGGATAGCGTTCCAGGAAACCGTCGACTTCGTCGGAGAACGGATCGAGTTGGCCCTTGATGTCGGCCTGAGCGTTCTCGATCATCTCGTCCGTATAGGGCACGCCGACTGTTCGGTTAGCCGCCATGTGGTCGGCGACCTGGTCGATTCGGAGCGGCGTCTCCGCCAGGAACGGATAGCCGGGCATGATCGATTCCGGGACCACGCTGCGCGGGTCGTTCATATGCGCCACGTGCCAGTCGTCGGAGTAGCGACCGCCGACCCGGGCCAGGTCAGGCCCGGTCCGTTTCGAGCCCCACTGGAACGGGTGGTCGTACATGCTTTCCGCCGCCAGGCTGTAGTGGCCGTAGCGTTCGACCTCGTCGCGCAAAGAGCGGACCATCTGGCTGTGGCAGTTGTAACAGCCCTCTCGGATATAGATGTTGCGGCCCTTCAGTTCGAGCGGGGTGTAGGGCCGCATGCCCTTCACCTTCTCGATCGTGCTTTCCAGATAGAACAGCGGCGCGATCTCCACCAAGCCGCCGATCGACACGACGATCAGGGTGAGGACGGTGAGCAGGATCGAGTTCTTTTCGATACGGGCGTGACTGAACATCGCTTGAGCCCTCCTTACTCGGCGGCCGTGGCGGCGGCCATCGGCCGCGCCGCCGCGACGCCTTCGACCCGAACGTCGCCGCGCACCGTCCGCCACAGGTTGTAGGCCATGATCAGCGCCCCGGCGAGGAACAGCACACCGCCGAAGGCCCGGATCACATAGAACGGGTGCATCGCTTCGACTGTCTCGACAAACGAGTATTCCAGGAAACCGAGGCTGTCATAGGCGCGCCACATCAGGCCCTGCAGGATGCCGGACACCCACATCGCGGTGATGTAGAGCACGATGCCGATCGACGCGATCCAGAAGTGCCAACTGACCAGCGCCAGCGAATAGAGCTGGCTGCGGCGCCACAGCAACGGCGTCAGGACGTAGAGAGCGCCGAAGCTGACGAAGCCGACCCAGCCGAGCGCGCCGGAATGCACGTGGCCGACCGTCCAGTCGGTGTAGTGGCTGAGCGAGTTGACCGCCTTGATCGACATCACCGGGCCTTCGAAGGTGCTCATGCCATAGAAGGCGACCGATACCACCAGCATGCGGATGACCGGATCGGTGCGGAGCTTGTCCCATGCACCCGAGAGGGTCATCAGGCCGTTGATCATGCCGCCCCACGACGGCATCCACAGCATGATTGAGAAGGTCATGCCGAGCGTCTGGGCCCATTCCGGCAGCGCCGTGTAATGCAGGTGGTGCGGACCGGCCCAGATGTAGAGGAAGATCAGCGACCAGAAATGGACGATGGACAGCCGGTACGAATAGACCGGCCGTTCCGCCCGCTTCGGCACGAAGTAGTACATGATGCCGAGGAAGCCCGCTGTCAGGAAGAAGCCGACGGCGTTATGGCCGTACCACCACTGAGTCAGCGCGTCCTGCACGCCGGAGAATAGCGAGTAACTCTTGACCCCGGTAAGCGACACCGGCACCGCCAGATTGTTGACGATGTGCAGCATCGCGATGGTCACGATGAACGCCAGGTAGAACCAGTTGGCGACGTAGATATGCGGCTCTTTCCGCTTCCACAGCGTGCCCAGGAAGACGAGCAGGTAGACCACCCAGACCAGGGTCAGCCAGAGGTCGGCATACCATTCCGGCTCCGCATACTCTTTCGACTGGGTGACGCCGAGGAGATAGCCGGTGGCCGCGATGACGATAAAGAGCTGATAGCCCCAGAACACGAACCACGGCGCTACGCCGCCGGCCAGCCGGGCCTTGCAGGTACGCTGCACCACATGGAACGAGGTCGCGATCAGGACGTTGCCGCCGAACGCGAAGATCACCGCCGAGGTGTGCAGCGGCCGCAGCCGGCCGAAATTGATCCAGGGAAGGTCGAAATTGAGGACCGGAAACGCGAGTTGAAGCGCGATCATCAGGCCGGCGGCGAAGCCGGCGATGCCCCAGAACATGGAGGCGATGACGCCAGCCCTGACGACCGAGTCCTGGTAAGGCGACGGATCGCCATCGTCCTTCGCCGACCCGTAGCGGATCAGGAAGAACACCCCGCCGACACAGAACAACAGGAACAGCAGCCCGTGAAATTCCATCACCGGGTCCGCGGCGAAAGCCGTCAGCATCAAGCCGATCAACGCGCCGGCCAGCAAAAGCACCCCCATCAGCCAGCTTATCACCGTATTGCCGGGTGCTGTTTCTTGCACACTCATTGCCCGTCACCCCCAAAAAGGTCAGCAGGTATTCTCGCTACCGGATCCGCACACTACCCCGCGCCACCGAGGGCAAGCCGCAGCGTTTCGGGGCGTAACCAACACCCGCAACCTGCGCCGCACATTGATTCAAATCAAGTTGACCATGCGCGACCAAAGGTCCCAGGGCGGAGAAGCGTTGGTATGTTTGCCTCTTGCGCGACTACTCGGTTTGCGGTCATATTAACGGATATTGGCACTAGTCTGGCCGTGCGTCGTTAACCATGACCCGGCTAATGGGAGAAAAAAGCCATGCGGAAAGCCTGGAAAAAGCCACGGATCGTCGAAGTGGCCGTCGGGATGGAAATCAACTGCTACGCCTGCGCCGACCTCTAAGCACACGGCCGACCAGCCTGGGACGCGGCGTCGGCCCGCGGTAGGTCGATGCTGAAAGTCCGGGTACTCGGGTCCGCCGCCGGCGGCGGCTATCCCCAATGGAACTGCAATTGCCCGGTATGCCAACTGGCATGGCGGGGCGATGCGCGTGTGCGCCGCCGCACACAATCGTCGATCGCCGTGTCGGCGGACGGTGAGCAGTGGTTCCTGTTCAACGCATCGCCGGACCTGCGCGAACAGATCGCGGCAAACCCGCCGCTGCAACCCGCCGTCGAAGGACGACACAGTCCGATCGCCGGCGTTGTCTTGACCAACGCCGATGTCGATCACATTGGCGGATTATTGACGGTGCGCGAGAGCCAGCCGCTTAATCTGTACGCCACGGCCAAGGTGCTGGACGCCCTGGCCGCCAACAGCCTGTTCAACGTGCTGAACCCGGACTTCGTCAGCCGCCGGCCATTGTCGCTGGACCGGCCGGTCGAACTGGCGACACCGGTCGGCGATGTACCACAACTGGAGATCGAGGCGTTCGCCGTGCCGGGCAAGGTCGCGCTGTTCCTGGAAGGGCTGGACGAGAACACGGGCGAGGACACCGTCGCCCTGCATGTCCGCGCCCGCGACAGCGACGCGCACTTCTATTACATCCCCGGCTGCGCCCGGGTCACGCCGGAACTGGCGGACCGTCTGGCCGACGCGCCGCTGGTCCTGTTCGACGGCACCCTGTGGACCGACGACGAGATGATCCAAGCCGGCGTCGGCAGGAAGACCGGCCAGCGCATGGGGCATATCAGCCTGTCCGGGCCGGACGGCACCCTGGCCGTTTTCCGGGACATGCCTGTACGGCGCAAGATCCTGATCCATATCAATAACACCAACCCTATTCTGATAGAGGATTCGCCGGAGGCCGAGGCGGTGGCCGAGGCCGGTTGGGAAATCGCCTACGACGGCATGGAGATTTCACTGTGAGCAGCGCGCTGACGCCGGACCAGTTGGAAGACCGCCTGCGCGGCATCGGCGCAGAGCGCTATCACGACAAGCACCCATTCCACCACATGCTGCACGAGGGCGCGTTGACCAAGCCGCAGGTCCAGGCCTGGGCGCTCAATCGCTACTACTATCAAAGCCGCATCCCGATGAAGGATTCGGCGCTGATGGCGCGCGTCGACGACCCCGAATTGCGGCGCGAATGGCGCCGCCGGGTGAGCGATCACGACGGACGCGAGGAAGACGACGGCGGTATCGAGCGTTGGCTCAGGCTGACCGGCGCGCTGGGGCTGGACCGCGCCTATGTGATGTCGACCGAGGGCATCCTGCCGGCGACCAAGTTCGCGGTTGAGGCGTATGTCCACTTCGTCGCGGAGCGCAGCCTGCTGGAAGCCATCGCGTCGTCGCTGACGGAACTGTTCGCGCCGAAGATCATCGCCGAGCGGGTCGCCGGGATGCTCAGCAACTATTCCTTCATCGACGCCGAAACGCTGGCCTACTTCAACAAACGGATGGACCAGGCGCCGCGCGATTCCAACTTCGCCCTTGCCTATGTGAAGGAACACGCGGTTCGGCCGGACCAGCAGCAGGCCGTGATCGACGCGCTCTATTTCAAATGCAACGTGCTCTGGTCGCAGTTGGACGCCCTGCACTACGCCTATGTGGAGCCCGGCCTGATCCCGCCTGGCGCGTTTCAGCCGGCCGCGTCATGACCGGCCGCGTGGTGCTGGGAACCGACTCGGTCCCGTCCCTGCCCCGGCACATCAAACTGCGCTGGGACAAACGACGCGAAAAGTGGGTGATCCAGGCGCCGGAGAAGGTGATGTTCCCGGACGAGATCGCGGTGGAGATCCTGAACAAGTGCGACGGCGCCGCGACGCTCGGCGAGATTGTCGCGGCGCTGGCGGCGGAATACGATGAAAAGCCCGAAGACATCGCCGCCGATGTGACGGAGATGCTGCAGGACCTCGCCGACAAAGGCTACGTGACGGCATGAGCGCGGCGGCCGCACCGGGCGCGCCCCTGGCCCTGCTGGCCGAGCTGACGCACCGCTGCCCGCTGCAATGTCCCTATTGCTCTAACCCGATCAATTTGGAACGCGCTTCTTCGGAACTGACCACGGAAGAATGGCGGCGGGTGATCGTGGAAGCGGCCGATCTGGGTGCGCTGCAGATCCATCTGTCCGGCGGCGAACCGACGGTGCGGCGCGACCTGGAAGAGATTATCGCCGCTTCATCGGAAGAAGGGCTGTACACCAACCTGATCACCTCCGCCGTGCTGTTGGACGCCGAACGTATCGGCCGCCTCGCCGAGGTCGGATTGGATCATGTTCAGATTAGTTTCCAGGACAACGAGGCCGGCAATGCCGACCGGATCGGCGGTTACGCCGGCGGACATGAGAAAAAACAGGCGGTCGCCAAACTCGTGCGCTCCGTGGGTCTGCCGCTAACCGTGAACGCCGTGATGCACCGGCAGAACCTCGAGAACCTGGACGCGGTGATCGACATGGCGGTCGGGCTGGACGCGGAAAGGTTGGAGGTGGCGCACGTGCAGTACTACGGCTGGGCGTTGCGGAACCGCGCCGCGCTGATGCCGAGCCGGGACCAGTTGGACCGGGCGACCGAGGTGGTCGACGCAGCCCGGGAACGGCTCGCCGGGCGGCTTGCCATCGACTACGTGGTGCCGGACTACTACGCGCGGCGGCCGAAGGCCTGCATGGGCGGCTGGGGCCGGCGCTTCCTGAACATCGACCCGCTGGGCCGCGTGCTGCCGTGCCATGCCGCGGCGACGATCACCGAGCTTGAATTCTGGTCAGTGCGCGACCGGCCGTTGGCCGAGATCTGGCAGAGCTCGCCGGCCTTCCTGCGGTTTCGCGGCACCGACTGGATGCCGGAACCCTGCCGGAGCTGCGACCGGCGCGAGATCGATTGGGGCGGCTGCCGCTGCCAGGCCTTGGCCCTGACCGGCGATGCGGCAAACACCGACCCAGCCTGCGAGAAATCGCCGCTGCACGCGTCGATGTTCGAAATGGCCGCGACGGAATCGACGACGGCCCCGCCGGATTTCATTTACCGCCGGATCGGCGCTTAGGCCTCGCCTTCTTCGGCGGCTCAACCGCCGCCGCATCGCTGGCATCGACCGACTGTTTGCCGTAGGACGCGAAGCGGGCGAGCACGCGCGTCATTTCCCGCTTCGGCAGCAGCTTCGGTTCGCCAACCTGCAGGGCACGCCAGTATTGCGAGGCCAAGGTCTCGACTTCCACCGCCAGCCGCAGCGTCTTCTCGAGATCGGGCCCGAGGCAAATCATGCCGTGGTTGGCCAGCAGGCAGGCCTTGCGATCCTTCAGCGCCTTCAGGGCATGATCGGAAAGTTCCTGGGTACCGAAGGTGGCGTAAGGCGCGCAGCGGATGTCGGGACCGCCGGCGACCGCGACCATATAGTGGAACGACGGGATGCCCCGGCCGAGGCAGGCAAGGGTGGTGCAGAAGTTGGCGTGGGTGTGGACGACGGCGCCCGCATCCTCGCGTTTGCACATGATGTCGTAGTGGAAGCGCCATTCGCTCGACGGCAGAAAGTCGCCGTGATAGCGACCGTCCAGATCCATCTCGACGATCTGTTCCGGGCGCATGTCGTCGTAGGGAATACCGGAAGGCGTAATCAGGAAGCCGCCGTCGATGCGCAGGCTGGCATTACCGGAGGTGCCCTGGTTGATGCCGAGACCGTTCATCCGGCGGCAGGTGTCGATGAGTTGCCGACGGAGCCGCTGATGTTTGAGCGCCACTAGACGGGCTCCGCCGGCGAAAGATCGCCGAGGCGCGCATCGATCGCCTCTGCCATCGGCAGGCTGGATTGCGTGCCGGCGACGGTGCAGCAGAGCGCCGCGGCAACCGACGCGCGGCGCATCGCGGCCGGCATGTCGGCGCCGCCGGCCAGCGTCGCGGCGAGTACGCCGGTAAAGCAGTCGCCCGCACCCGTGGTGTCGACCGGATCGACAGGCAAGCCATCGATACGCCAGCCACCGTCGGGGCTAATCGCGACCGCGCCGCCGGCGCCGAGGGTGGTGACGCAGGCCAGGCCGTGCCGCGTGACCAGCGCCGTGCCGGGGTCGTCTAATGGCAGGCCTTCCGACTCGGCGATCATGGCAGCCTCGATCTGGTTGACCACGAGAATATCGACGGCATCCAGCGCCTCGGCAGGCACCGCTGCAGCCGGGGCGACATTGAGCAGGATGCGGGCGCCTCGGTCTCTGGCGCGCCGGATCAGCGCCCAGTTCTCCGCAACGTCGACCTCCATTTGCAGCACCAGCCATGTGTTCGGCGTGAGCATCGCATCGGGCACGCCGTCGGCCCGCGCTTCCATATTGGCGCCGCTGGCCACGACAATGGCGTTCTCGCCGCCCCGGTCGACCATGATGGTCGCGCAACCGGTATGTCGGCTGCCGCGCCCGATGCCGGCAATATCGACCCCCGCTTCGGCGAGAGTCGCCGTGGCCTGCGCCGCCCAATCGTCGTCGCCGACGGCGCCGAACATGGCGACGTCACCGCCGGCCCGAGCCGCGGCGCAGGCCTGGTTGGCGCCCTTGCCGCCGGCAACCATCAGGCAGTCTGCGCCGATCACCGTCTCTCCAGGGCTCGGCAATTTCGAGGACAGCATGACGATATCGACGTTGAGCGAACCGAAGACGACGATCATGGCGTCTTGTCCTCCGCCCGTTCCGGGAACAGGTCCAGCAGGCCTTCCGCCGACGCTTCCGCAACACCACGCTCGGTAATCAGGCCCGTGACCAGACGGGCCGGCGTGACATCGAAGGCGTAGTTGGCGACCGGACTGCCATCGGGGATGAGTTGAACGGTTTCGATGTCGCCCGCCGCCGTGCGCCCGGAAATGCGCGCCACTTCGTCACCGGAGCGCTGTTCGATGGGAACTTCGACAAGGCCGTCCGACACGGTCCAGTCGATGGTGGTCGACGGCAGCGCCACGTAGAACGGCACGTCGTTATCGCGCGCCGCCAACGCCTTCAGATAGGTGCCGATCTTGTTGGCGACATCGCCCGACGCCGTGGTGCGGTCGGTGCCCGTGATGCACATGTCGACCATGCCCTGCTGCATCAGATGGCCGCCGACATTGTCGGCGATCACCGTATGCGGCACGCCGTGATGGCCGAGCTCGTAGGCGGTGATCGCCGCGCCCTGGTTGCGCGGCCGCGTCTCGTCGACCCAGACATGCACGGGAATGCCTTCGTTATGGGCCATGTAGATCGGTGCGGTCGCCGTGCCCCAATCGATAGTGGCGAGCCAGCCGGCATTGCAGTGGGTCAACACGTTGACGGGCTCACCTTTCGGTTTATCTGCCGCGAGGCGGCGCAAGATTTCCAGCCCATGTCGGCCGATGGCGGCGCAGATCTCAACATCGTCGTCGCAGATTTGAGCGGCGCGGGCGTAGGCGGCGGCGAGGCGATCCTCGCGCGCGATGTTGCGCAACGCCGCGCGCATCTCGTCCAGCGCCCAGCGCAGGTTGATCGCCGTCGGCCGGGTGGCGAGGAGGCGGTCGTACGCCCTGTCGATCGCGGCGTCGGACGCATCGACGCGCAGGGCCAGGCAAATGCCATAGGCGGCGGTGGCACCGATCAGCGGGGCGCCGCGAACCTGCATGTCGGAGATCGCGTTGGCGGCGTCTTCCAGCGTTGCGAGCCGCGCCACGGTCAACTCGTGCGGCAGGCGCGTCTGGTCGAAAATCTCGACCGACCAGCCGTCGTCGGCGACCCAGATGGTGCGATGGTGAACGCCGTCGATCTTCATTGCCGGGCCAATGCGCTTTCCCGGAGGCCGCTCAAAGTCATGCCGGGACTGAGCGACTCGGGGCTGATGCGGAGTTCAATGACGGCGGCTTGGCCGGAATCACGGGCGCGTTGGAACGCTTCGGCGAAATCTGCGGTGCGCTCGACCGTCTCGCCATGCGCGCCATAGGCCCGGGCAAGAGCCGCGAAGTCCGGATTGGCGAGTTCCGTGCCGATCACCCGGGTCGGATACTCCCGCTCCTGATGCATGCGGATGGTGCCGTACATGCCGTTATTGACGACCAGGAAAATCGGATCGAGCCCGTATTGCACGGCGGTCGCCAGTTCCTGGCCGCACATCATGAAACAGCCGTCGCCGTTGAACGACACGACCATGCGGTCCGGAAACACCGCCTTGGCCGCGACCGCCGCCGGCACGCCGTAGCCCATGGCCCCGCTGGTCGGCGCCAGTTGGCTGCGGAACATCTTGTACTGCAGGTGTTTATGGGCCCACTGAGCATAGTTGCCGGCGCCATTGGTGACGATGACGTCTTCCGGCAGTTCGGCGCGTAGGTATTTTACGACCTCCCCCATATCCAGGTCGCCGGGCTGTGCCTTCGGCTCCAAGCTCGCTTCGTAGTCGGCGCGCGCGGCATCCGCTTGGCCCGCCCACGCAGGATTGGCAATGGGTTCGAGGGCGCGCGCCGCCGCGGCGAACGCGGTCGAACCGGCGTTGATCGGAAGATCGGCCTGATAGACCCGGCCGAGTTCGTCGGCGCCGCCATGCACGTGGATCAGACGCTGTCTGGGCCGGGGCGGCTGGATCAACGAATAGCCGGCCGTGGTGATCTCGCCGAGCCGGGCGCCGACGACCAGCAACAGATCGGCGGATTTCACGCGTTCGCCCAACGGGCCGTCTATGCCGATACCGACATGCCCGACATAGTTCGGATGCCGGTTGTCGAAATAGTCCTGGCAACGGAACGACACACCGGTCGGCAGGTTGTTCGCTTCGGCGAAGGCCATGATGTCGTCACGGGTCTCCGCGCTCCACCCGCCACCGCCGACGATCATCAGCGGGCGCTCTGCTTCCGCCAGCATGGCGCGCATCGACGCCATATCGCGCGGGTCGGGATAAGGCCGAACGACTTTGTAAGGGTCGCCCAATTCCGCGGAGCAGCGCTCCGTCAGCATATCCTCGGGCAGGGCAACGACGACCGGCCCGGGACGGCCGGACATGGCCACGTAGAAGGCGTGGCTGATGACTTCCGGGACCCGGGCCGGATCGTCGATCTGCACCGCCCATTTGGCGAGCGGTGCGAACATCTTTTCGAAGTCGACCTCCTGGAACGCCTCGCGGTGCATCATGTCGCGGCCGACCTGGCCGACCAGCAGCACCATCGGCGTCGAATCCTGCATCGCCGTATGCACGCCAATCGTGGCGTTCGACGCGCCCGGCCCACGGGTCACCATGCAGATGCCCGGTTTGCCGGTCAGCTTGCCGTAGGCTTCCGCCATGTTGGCGGCGCCACCTTCCTGGCGGCAGATGACCACCCGGATATCGTTACGGATGTCGTATAATCCGTCGAGGACCGCCAGATAGCTCTCGCCCGGCACGCAGAACACGGTGTCGACGCCGTGCAGTTTCAAGGCGTCGGCCACAAGCTGGCCGCCGGTACGCTGATTGGCTAGGGACGCCATGACGGTCTCCTTCAGATCTCGATAAACTCGTCGACGAAGACTTTGTACTGCTGGGTCTTCGGCTTGTCGCGGTCTTCATCTCTTATATAGCGGATAGAGCTTTCGCCGAGCAGATCTCGCGGCAGGATCATAACCCGGACGAAGCCGGTCGGCTCGCTTTGCGACGCGGTGGCGAACACCGGCGACGGCCCTCGCTCGAACCAGGCTTCGCCCGGCGCGACGGAAAAGATCTTGCCCTCCGTCTCGATCCGGATGCTGCCGTGATGCAGGCAGCGAATGCCGGGGCCCTGATGGGTGTGGGAATAGGCCACGCCGCCCGGCGGGAACTCCACACTGTCGCAGCGCATCAGATACTTACCGTCGGACGCAAGATCGAAGCCGCCGACAGCCAGTGCGCGAGAGGCGACGCCCTGCCCCTGGCCCAGAGTGTCCGGTTCGGTTGGGCCGACCAGCTCCCAGCGCCAAACGCGTGCGCCGTCGGACCCCGCCGAGAGCTTCATCTCTCCGGTGCCGCGCCATGCCTGGTCCGCGGTCAGCGCTGCCGCGCCGACGGTCGCGCTGCCCGAGACCACGTAAACGACGCGGTTCGTCGCCGCCAGCGGTCCGTCGAACGCGGCATCGGCTTCGAGCCGGTCTTCGTAAAGCCGAAGCTGATACTGGGTCATCGAATGGCCGAGGCTTCAAGGATTGGGCGAGAACGGTGCCGGGATCAAGATCTTGCTCTCCTGGCTCAGGATCAGCGGCCTGATCTTCTTGACGTAGTCCTGCCAGCCGGGGTCGGCGCCCAACTCGGCGCGGCGCCGGGTCCGTTCGTCGAGGCTGTCGTAGGCCCACATATGGACGATCTGGTTGAGCGTGCCGATCTCGGTATGAAAATAGCCGACCATGTGGCCCAGGATCGGCTTCTGTATTTCCATGCCGAATTCCTGATAAAGCCTGAGATATTCCGGCACCCCACCCGGCACCAGCGTATAGACCCGTTCTTCCACGATCATGTTCTTAAACTCCCCGTTTCGGCCCCTAATCGGCCAAGGTGGATTGTGCCGCTTTGGCCCGCGACTGCAAGCTGCATGACGTTGCGCGGGCCCGGACCGCGTGATAGGGGAATTGGGGGAAAGCCGGGGCATAAGATCAGGAAGGCAAGAGAAATGAACGAGTTGACGGGCGCCGAGGCCTTCGTGCGCATGCTGCAACTGCATGAGGTCGAGTATGTCTTCGGCCTGTGCGGCGATACCAGCCTGCCGCTTTACGACGCGCTGTTCCGGTTGGACCACGGCATCACCCATATCCTGAGCCGCGACGAGCGCTCGGCCGCCTACATGGCCGACGGCTACGCCAGGGTCAGCGGCAAGGTGGGTATCTGCGAGGGGCCGAGCGGCGGCGGTGCGACCTACATCCTGCCCGGCCTGGTGGAAGCGAACGAGTCGTCGGTGCCGATCCTGGCCGTCACCACGGATATCGCCGTCAGCAGCCGCGGCAAATACACCCTGACCGAACTGGACCAGACCAGCCTGTTCCGGCCGGTCACCAAATGGAACGCGGTGATTGATCGCGCTGAGGACGTGCCGAAACAGATCCGCGCCGCGTTCACGCATATGAGCACCGGCCGGCCCGGCGCAACGCATCTGGGCTTGCCCTTCGACGTGCAGAAGGGCGCGGTGGACGAGTCTGAAGTCTGGGCCGACCCCGCGCTTGGCCGGTATCCGGCGCGGCCGAGCGGGCCGGAACCGGCGGCCGTGGCCAAAGCCACCGAATTGCTGCTGGACGCCAAGAACCCACTGTTCATCTGCGGCGGCGGCGTGATCAATGCCGGCGGCGAAACGGAGATGCTGCGCCTTGCCGAAGCCCTGGCGGCGCCGGTGGCGACCACCATCAGCGGCAAGGGCACCCTGCCGGAAACCCATCCCCTGGCGGTCGGCGTGGTCGGCAGCAACGGCGGCACGCCGGAGACCCGGGCCGTCGTCGGTGCCGCCGACCTGGTGGTTTTCGTCGGCTGCCGGGCGGGTTCCGTCACCACGGAACGGTGGCGCCATCCGGCGCCGGGCGCCGCGAAAATCATCCATATCGACGCCGATCCCGCGGTGATCGGCGTCACCTATCTGGCCGATGCGGCTTTGGTGGGCGATGCCCGACTGGCGCTTGCCGCGCTCAACGCGGAACTCGGCGACCGGCGACGCGCCAGCGGCACCCTCGATGCAAGCGCCGTCGCCCGCGCCAGGGAGCAGAAATTTGCGGCGTTCCGGGCCTTGGCCGAAAGCAACGAAACGCCGATCCGGCCCGAGCGGGTCGTGGCGACACTGCAGCAGGTGCTGCCGTCGGATGCGGTGATCGTCGCCGATCCCGGCACGCCCTGCCCTTACATCTCCGCCTACTACGAGTTAGAGGAGAGCGGCCGAAATTTCATCTCCAACCGGGCGCATGGCGCGCTCGGCTATTCGCTCGCCGCCTCGGTCGGCGCCCACTACGGCCGTCCCGGCGCCAAGGTGGTCGCCGTGATGGGCGACGGCAGCTTCGGCTTCACCATCGGCGAAATCGAAACCGTCACCCGGCTGAACCTGCCGATCACCTTCGTCGTGATCTCCAACGCGGTCTACGGCTGGATCAAGGCGGGCCAGAAATCCGGTTTCAACGAGCGTTACTTCTCGGTCGATTTCAGCCGGACCGACCACGCCAAGGTTGCCTCAGGCTACGGCATCAAGACCTGGACCGTAACCGACCCGGCGGACCTGAAGGCAGCGCTGGCGGCCGCCTGCGAGCATGGCGGGCCGTCCCTGGTGGACATCGTCTGCCAGCCGCTGCACGAGGCGCGCGCGCCGGTCAGTGAGTGGGTCGCGTAGGCCGGCCTCAAACGATGCGGCTGTCCTGTTTGCCCCAGTAGCGGTCCTTCAGCAGGCGCTTGTACAGCTTGCCGTTGGGGTGGCGGGGCAGTTCGGCCTCGAAATCGACGCTGCGCGGGCATTTGACCCGACTAAGGTGTTCGCGGCAGAAGCCGATCAATTCCTCTGCCAGCATCTCGTCGCCGCGCACGCCTTCCATCGGCTGCACCACGGCCTTGACCTCTTCGCCGAACTCCTCGTTCGGCACGCCGATTACGGCGACGTCCAACACCTTGGGATGGGTGACCAACAGGTTCTCCACCTCCTGCGGATAGATGTTCACGCCGCCGGAGATAATCATGTAGGCCTTACGGTCGGTCAGATAGAGGTAGCCCTCCTCGTCCAGATAGCCGACGTCGCCGAGCGTGGTCCAGCCGCGCGCGTTGCGCGACTCCGCTGTCTTCTGCGGGTCGTTGTGATACTCGAACTCCGGCGCATCGGCGAAATGGATGATGCCGGGCTCGCCGGGCGGCAGCTCGTTATCCGCTTCGTCCATGATGTGCACGACGCCGATGATCGCCTTGCCGACCGAACCCTTATGCGCAAGCCATTCGGGGCTTGAGATCGCGCAGAAGCCGTTGCCCTCGGTGCCGGCGTAGTATTCCGTGATGATCGGCCCCCACCAATCGATCATCTGTTCCTTGACCTGAACCGGACAGGGCGCCGCCGCGTGGATCGCCATGCCCATACTGGAAACGTCGTACTTTTGCCGCACCGCGTCCGGCAGTTTCAGGAAACGGACGAACATGGTGGGCACCCATTGGCTGTGGGTGGCCTTGTAGCGCTGGATCAGGCCCAACGCCTGTTCCGGGTCGAAGCGTTCCATGACGATGCAGGTGCCGCCCAGCCGCTGCACGCCCAGATTGAAGCGGAGCGGCGCCGCGTGATAGAGCGGCGCGGGCGACAGGTATATGGCGTCGGGACCGATACCGTAGAGCTGCTTCAAGAGCACCAACAGGGTTGGTGGCGTGCCGAACGGCTCCTCCTTCAGCGGGATCTTGATGCCCTTCGGCCGCCCGGTCGTGCCGGAGGAATACAGCATGTCGCTGCCCTCCGCCTCGTCGGCAATCGGCGTTGTCGGCATGTCGGCGACCGCGTCTTCGTAAGACTGGAAGCCATCGATCGGACCATCCACCATGTACCGGGTCTCGACACCCGGCATGCCCGCCGTCAGTTCCCGCGCGACATCCTGTTTGGCGCTGGAGGTGATGAAAACCCGGGCCGCGCAGTCGGCGACGATGTATTCGACCTCCTCGGCCGTCAGGTAGCTACTGATACAGGTGTAGTACAGGCCGGCCCGATGGGCGGCCCAGCAGATCTGGAAGTAGTGGACGTTGTTCTCCATGAAGATGGCGATGCCGTCGCCGCGCTTCAGGCCGAGCGAGCGAAACAGATGCGCCCCGCGGTTGGATGCCTCATTAAGCTCCCGATAGGTCACGGCCCGGCCGCTGCCGGCCATGATATAGGCCGGTTTGTCCGGCGTTTTCTCTGCAATCAACCCCGGATGCATCCGGCACTCCTCCCCGTACGTGTCGATCCCAAAAAGCGGCGCAATCATACCGTCAGCGCCCGGCCATCGAAAGGCCGGGCAGGGCTTTCTTGGCCGCGCCGGCGTGCGATAATGGCCAATAAATCCAAACGCTTTGGGAGACCGCCGTGGCCACCGTCGAGTTCTTTTTCGATTGCTCCAGCCCCTGGACCTATCTCGCGTTCGAACGGATCGAAGGCGTCTGCGAGCGAACCGGCGCCGAACTGGTCTGGAAGCCGTTCCTGGTCGGCGGTGTGTTCAACGCGGTCAACCAGACGGTCTACGAGACGCGCGAGAAACCCAACCCGCGCAAGCAGAAATACATGCACAAGGACCTGGCCGACTGGGCCCGCTACCAGGGCATCGAGATCGGCTGGCCATCGGTGTTTCCGGTGCGCGCCGTGACGCCGATGCGGGGCGCCCTGGTGGCCCTGGACAACGGCTGCCTGCCGGCCTACGCCCGGGCGACCTTCCAGGCCTATTGGGGCGACCTGAAGGACATCTCCCAGGACGACGTGCTGGCCGAGATATGCGACAAGGTGGGGTTGGCCCAAGACGTATTCACCGCCGGCGTCGCGAGCCAGGACGTCAAGGATCGCCTGCGCGGCAACACCGAGGAACTGATCGAGCGCGGCGGGTTCGGCTCGCCGACCATATTCGTGAACGGCAGCGACATGTATTTCGGCAACGACCGCATGCCGTTGGTGGAAGCGGCCCTGTCCAAGTCCGGTTAACGAAAAAGCCCGCCGGCGTTCCCGCCGGCGACCAATTCGAAACGGTTACCCGACTGGATCAGGAACCGGTATCGGCGCTGAGGGTCGGACCGAAGCGGACCCACTCCTTGCCGTCGAACTTCTGCATCTGCATCTGCTCGATCGGATAGAAGTCAGTCTCACTGGTATTGATCACGATGCCCGGCAGCAACATCGGGATCCGCAGATCCTTCACGCTGGCGGCCTGCTTCATGATGTTCTCACGGGTCAGGTTGTCGCCCGCCTGCTCAATAACGTGATGCATCAGCGAGGACACCGCGTATGCAAAGGCGTTGAACGGGTTCTTCCTGTCGCCTTCCGGATAGTATTCCTGCATCCAGGCGTCCCATTCCTTGTACTCGGCATCGTCCTTCCAGGCCGGGTCGGTCGGGTCCTTGAGGTAGGTCAAGGAAATGATCCCCTTGGATTTCTCCAGGCCGGCCGGCTTCAAAGTCGCGGCGATCGATGCCGAAACGTCATTGAGAAGATGAGTCGGCTTCCAGCCGATGTCGTACATCTTCTTGATCGCCTGAGCCGCGAACTTCGGGATCGCGATGTTGACGAAGACGTCCGCGCCGCTCGCCTTCAGGTTCACGATCTGCGAATCGACGGTCGGATCGGTGACTTCGTAGGATTCTTCCTTAACCACGAGCTGGCTGTACTTGTCGCCGAGCGCCTCTTTCAGGCCGATCACGTAGTCCTTGCCGTAGTCGTCGTTCTGGAACAGAACGGCGACCTTACCGTCGGCATGGTTCTGCAGAATGTAATTGCCGAAGATCTTGCCGATGGTCTGGTAGTTTGGCTGGAAGCCCATGGTCCACGGGAAGTTCTTCGGATCGCCCCACTTGGTGGCGCCGGTCGCCACGAAAAGCTGCGGGACTTTCTTCTTGTTGGCGTATTTATGCACGGCCGAGTTGGTCGGCGTGCCGAGCGAGTTGAACACGAACAGCACCTGATCCCTTTCGATCAGGCGGCGGAACTGTTCCTTGGTTTTCGGCGGGCTATAGCCGTCGTCGACGGAGATGAATTCGATCATCCGGCCGTTGATGCCGCCTTCGGCATTGACCTTCTTCCAGTAGGCGGTGAGGCCCTTGCCGATGGTGCCGTAGGACGATGCCGGGCCGCTGTAGGGGTTGGTGTTGCCGATTTTGATCGACTTGTCGGATGCGCCGGGCCCGTACTCCGCGGCAGTCGCTGCGCCAGCGGCCAATGCGAGGCCAAATGCAGCCGCAGCCGGAATGAGATATTGTCTCAGTAACGTCATGCCTTCCTCCTTGATTTCTTATTGAGGTTATTTGGTTAATTCACTGGTTGTTTCAGTCATTGTAGCCGGATTGCGCCCATGATTCATGGCTAATCTCAATACTACTTTCGCGCGACCAGTTGGCCGATAACTATTCTTACCAGGCCGGACGCGCCGAACGGCATGACGTAAACGGTCAGGATCAGGAACACCCCATAGACCGCCCAGGCCAAGCCGTCGGAAATCTCGTTCGCGATGTTCGGCACGAACAGGATGAACAGGCCGCCGAAAATCGCGCCGGAAATCGATGCGACGCCGCCGACCACGAGGCCGACCAACAAGGCGACCGCCAGCAGGAACGTGAAGCTGTCGGGCGCGACATACTGGATAACGATGGCGCTGAGCGCGCCGGCGACGCCAGTGTAAAGCGCGCTGACGCCGAAGGTCAGAGACTTGTAGAACGCGGTGTTGATGCCCATCGTACGCGCGGCGATCGGATTGTCCCGGATGGCGATCATCGCCCGGCCCGGCCTGCTGCGCACCATATTCCAGGCACACACGAACAGGATCAGCATAACGAACAGGGTGAAGTAATAGAGCCACTGATCGTCGCTGATCGGCAGACCGAACGGCGCCTCCGGCTTATCCAGGTCGATACCCTGAACGCCGCCGGTCCAGTGCTCCAACGGCTCGTATTTAAGGATCTGCGGCATAGCGACGGCCAGGGCGAAGGTCGCCAATGCGAGATAAAGCCCGTCGAGCCTCAGCGCCGGCAACCCGAACAGGAACCCTGCGATCAGGCAGATAACGCCGGCCGGTATCAGCGTCGCATAGTACGGCACGCCGAACTGGTCCATCAGAATGGCCGCCGTATAGGCGCCGATCGCATAGAACGCGCTGTGGCCGAGCGAGAACTGGCCGTTGAAGCCGGTCAGCAGGTTGAGCCCCAGGATAGCAATCGCGTAGATCGCCGCCTGGGTGTACTGGAAGGCGTAGAAGTCGCTGATGAACAGCGGCAGCAGCAACGCGACGACGAGAAACAGCGCGAGCCCGCCCTTCCGCCACACCGCAAGCGATACGCCGGCCAGCGTAAGGTCGGCGGTGCCGTCGGCAATGTCGGTTTCTACAGCCATCTTCGTCACACCCTGCTAACGACGGTTCGGCCGAACAGCCCGCTGGGCCTGACCAGGAGAACCGTTACGATAAGAACCAGCGCGACCGAGAGCTTCAGCTCGCTGCCGATGAACGGGATGAACGTGCCGGCAAGGTTTTCCACGACTCCGACCAGGAAGCCGCCGACCACCGCGCCGCCCGGGCTGGTCAGGCCGCCGACCACGGCGCCGGCAAAGCCGTACAGCAATATGCCGACCATCATGTTCGGTTCCAGGAACACCACATGGGCGATCATCATGCCGCCCACCGCGCCGACCGCCGCGGCAAGCCCCCAGCCGAGCGCCAGCATCCAGCCGACGCTGATGCCGACCAGTCTCGCGGAATCCGGATTTGCCGCCGCCGCCTGCATGGCCAGGCCGACACGGGTGAACCGGAAGAACAGGTAGATCAGCGCCAGCATGATCAGCGTCACCACGATCATCCCGATCTCGTGCGCACCGATCAGCGTGGTCTCGAACACCGACTCTTTCGGGAACGGGCTCGGGAACTCCTTGATCGTGAAGTCCCAGATAAACCCGGCGACGGAGTTGAATGCGGAGAACAATGCAATGAAGACGATGATATGGCTTAAGACCGGGGCGTTTTTGATCGGCGCGAACACCACCCGCTCCAGCACCACGCCGGCGACGAAGGAAACGGCGACGGTCGCGAAGAAAGCGACCCAGTAGGGCGAACCCCACTGCATCAACTGCCAGGCGACGAACGTGCTGAACATCGCCATCTCGCCCTGGGCGAAATTGAAGTGGTCGATCGCCTGATAAATCATCACCACCGCAAGGGCGAGGCAGGCGTAGATCCCACCCGTGGCCAGACCGGACAAGACTTGTTGAAGAAAGAGATCCATGACGCGTTACGGTCCGTTCTAATAGCCGAGATAGGATTGGCGGATCGATTCGTCGCTTTGGAAGTATTCCGCGGTGCCGGACATCACGACATTGCCAGTCTCCAGCAGGTAGGCGTGGCTTGCCAGGTCGAGCGCCAGCGACGCGTTCTGCTCCACCAGCAGCATGCTGACCTTTTCCTCCTGGTTGATGGTGCGCAAGATGCCGAACAGTTCCTGCACCAGCAGCGGCGCCAGGCCGAACGACGGCTCGTCCAACAGCATCAGCCGCGGCCGCATCATCAGCGCGCGGCCGACGGCCAGCATCTGCTGCTCGCCGCCGCTGAGCGTGCCCGCCTGCTGCGTGCTGCGTTCCCGCAACCGGGGGAAATAGCCGTAGACGCGATCCATATCCTGTGCGATGCCGGCTTTGTCCTTGCGGGTCATGGCGCCCAGTTTCAGGTTCTCCGCGACCGTCT
>JANQEE010000027.1 GCA_028278525.1 Minwuiaceae bacterium
TCTAGGCGGCGGTATCGCGGCGATCGGCGCCACCGCGCTGATGAGTACCACGATGCTGACCGCACCGGCGGCGGCGCAAACCGCCGAAGAGTTGAAGGCGCAGATCGACAAGCTGCAGCAGCAGGTCGACCAGCTCAGCCAACAACAGACCGCGGCCGCGCCAGTTCAGGCGGTGGTCGGCGGCGACAAACCGCGGACCTATAAGCTGCCGGGTACCGACACGTCGCTGCAATTCGGCGGTTACGTCAAGGGCGACCTGATATACGACGTCAAGTCGAGGAACGGCGACTCGTTCGCGGTCAGCGCGATTCCAGGCGAAGACAGTGACGCAGACGAGCGGGAAGGCCATGTGCGCTTTCATGCCCGTCAGTCGCGCGTCTGGTTCAAGAGTTGGACGCCGACGGACCTTGGCGAGGTGCGCACCCACATCGAAGGCGACTTCGAGGGTGGCAGCACGGGTGATTCCGACCCGAACGACCGCGAGTTCGACGAGACGTTTTCGAATTCGAGCCTGTTCCGCCTGCGCCATGCCTACGGCACCCTGGGCGGCCTGCTGATCGGTCAGACCTGGACCAACTTCATGGGCCTGCACGGCTATCCGGAAACGATCGACTTCTTCGGCCCGACCGGCATGCCGTTCGCACGGCAGGCACAGATCCGCTACACCTTCACGCCTAGCCCGGGCCTGGCGGTGTCGGTGTCGGCCGAGAACCCGGAGACCGACGGTCGTGCCGATGCGGCGGTGGGTGGCGGCCGCATCGAAGAATCACGAGGTGGTCTCGGATTCGACGAGGTTCCGGACTTTACCGCTGCCGTGAGATACTCGGGCGAGATGGTCACGCTTAGCGCCGCAGGCTTGGCGCGCTGGCTGACCGTCGACAACGGCGTCGGCGGCGTGGGTGAAATCGACGAAGACGAGTTCGCCTGGGGTCTGAGGGGCTCGGCGTCTGCCGACCTCGCCGGTGGACGCGCCAACCTAGTGGCCAACATCCACGGCGGCGACGGCATCGGCCGGTACATGCTGACCTCGGGTCTCGGCGCGACGTTGGATGCCACCGGCGAACTGGATACCGTCTTCCAGTACGGCTTTACGGTCGGCGGCGGCTGGAAATGGACCGACTACGTTCGGTCGTCCATCGGTTACGGCCATGTCGAGATCGACGATGACGACATCCTCGCCCCGACCCTTCCGGTTCGGCAGCAAACGTTGCACGTCAACTTGATCTGGGCGCCGGTACCGCGGGTATGGATCGGCATTGAAGGCATCTGGGGTCGACTTACCGTGGATGAAGCCGCAACCGGCGATGACGAGAACGATCAGTTCCGGATCCAGATCGGTAGTCGGTTTAGCTTCTAAACAAATACCGTAGCTCACCTGACCGCCCGCGCGATTACCGCGCGGGCGGTTTTCTTTTGCCGATTCGTCAACCCGCACAATCGGACTCTCGTTTTCGTGACAAAATATAGACATTTCTCTATATTTTATAGATCTTTAGTTTCATTTAGCGGGTTAAAATAACGATCTAAAGTTGCGAAATTACAACACATATTAGAAAGTTAAAATCCAAAGAATACAAAGAAATATGCTTCGCCAATACTGCTGATCTACCGTCCTCCAATCACGATGTGCCAAATGTTGCAGAGGGAGCACGGCAGAAATGGATAAATACTTACGCCCAGGTCTCGGGGGCAGTGTGGCGGCGGTTGGCGGCGCGGCGTTGCTGGGGACAACAATGCTGACCGCGTCGGTGGCCGCGCAAACCGCCGAAGAGCTGAAAGCCCAGATCGACAAGCTGCAAGCGCAGGTCGATCAGCTCAGCCAACAGCAGACCGCGGCCGCGCCGGTTCAGGCGGTGGTCGGCGGCGACAAGCCACGGACCTACAAGCTTCCGGGCACCGACACATCCTTGCAGGTGGGTGGCTACGTCAAAGGCGACCTGATCTACGACGTCAAGTCTGAGAACGGCGATTCGTTCGCAGTCAGCGCGATCCCGCTGGAAGGTTCAGAACCGGCGGACGAGCGGGAAGGTCATGTGCGTTTCCATGCCCGTCAGTCGCGCGTTTGGTTCAAGACCTGGACTCCGAGCGATCTCGGCGAGGTGCGGACACATATCGAAGGCGACTTCGAGGGTGGCAGCACGGGTGATTCCGACCCGAGCGACCGCGAGTTCGACGAGACGTTTTCGAATTCGAGCCTGTTCCGTCTGCGCCATGCCTACGGCACCCTGGGCGGTCTGCTGATCGGTCAGACCTGGACCAACTTCATGGGCCTGCACGGCTATCCGGAAACGATCGACTTCTTCGGCCCGACCGGCATGCCGTTCCTCCGGCAGGCGCAGATCCGCTATACCTTCACACCCAGCCCGGGGCTGGCGGTGTCGGTGTCGGCCGAGAACCCGGAGACCGACGGCCGCATCGCCGGTACCGGCGCCGCGATCGACGAATCGCGAGGCGGTATCGCATTCGATGAATATCCGGACTTCACGGCGCGGATAAAATACTCCGGCGAGATGGTCACACTCAGCGCCGGCGCAGTGGCGCGCTGGCTGACGGTCGACAACGGGTTAGGCGGCGCCGCGGAGATCGACGACGAAGAGTTCGGCTGGGGCCTGCGGGCTTCCGCGTCGGCCGATCTGGTCGGCGGCCGGATGAACGTCGTCGCCAACGTCCATGGCGGCGACGGCATCGGCCGCTACATGCTGACGTCCGGCCGCGCGCTGGTCGTGAACGGCGACGACCTCGATACGGTCACGCAATGGGGCACGACGGTCGGCGCCGGCTGGAAGTGGACCGACTACCTCCGGTCGTCCGTCGGCTGGGGCCACGTCGAGATCGACGACGACGATCTCGCGGTCGCCACCCAGCCGGTACAGCAGGATACGATCCACCTCAACCTGATCTGGGCGCCGGTACCGCGCGTTTGGATCGGTATCGAGGGCATCTACGGTCGGATCGAAGTCGACAACAACCCAGGCGGCGATGACGATAACGATCAGTTCCGGCTCCAGATCGGTAGCCGGTTCAGCTTCTAAACGACGTTACTCACGATCACCAACCCGCCCGCGCGATTACCGCGCGGGCGGTTTTCTTTTGTTGAAGCATGTGACACCGAAGCACCCTCGCGATAGCGAAATCGACGAAGACGAGTTCGGTTGGGGCCTGCACGGATCGTTTTCCGCGAATGTATTCGGCGGCGATACGATCGTCGCAAACATTCAGGGCGGCGACGGTATCGGCCGGCATATGCTGTCGTCAGGACTGGACGCTTTCATTGATGCCAGCGGGGAGCTTGAGACCGTGAGCCAGTACGCGTTCTCGGTCGGCTACGGACACCGCTGGAACGACTTCCTTAAGAGCTTCGTCGCCTTCGGCCGAACGCATATTGACGATGACGACGTGCCGGCAACAGTGCCGAACGTCCTGCAGACGCTGCACGTGAACCTTCAATGGAGCCCGGTACCGCGGGTCAATCTGGGGGCCGAAGTAGTCTGGGGCCGCGCCGAAGTGGAGGACAACCCGGGCGGCGACGACGAGAACGATCAGATCCGGCTTCAGGTCGCCGGCAGGTTCAACTTCTGAAGACCTGATAAGCGACGACGATATGGCCCGCGCGGCTTGGCTGCGCGGGCTTTCTTTCGTCCCTACCCGCGACAGAGAACGGCCAACTTGCCGGTTGGCCTTATCCGACAATACGGGCATGCTGCGGCCTTCCTTGGCGAAGTCCAACTGGAGATTTGGCGTTGAGCCGCAGACAATCCCGCGCCGGCGCGAAGCGCGGACCGCCACCGGCGGAACGGCTGGCCGCCCTGCTGAACGAGGCCGTCCAGCAGCACCAGGCCGGCCGTCGGAACGCGGCGGAGAAGCTGTACCGGCGCGTCCTTAAGGCCGCGCCGGACCAGCCGGATGCGCTGCACTGGCTGGGCGTCCTGACGTATGAGCGCGGCCAGCACGACAAAGCGGCAGCCCTGATCGAAAGGGCGATTGCCAAGAACGACCGCGATCCCGCCTATCACTACCATCTGGGCGAAGCCTATCGCGTCGCCGGGCGCGCGGCCGACGCGGCGGCGAGTTATCGCCGGGGCATCGCGCTGGAGCCGGGCGTTGCCGACCTGCACTTTGCGCTGGGCAACAGCCTGCTTGACCTTGGCGACCCCGAAGGCGCCGCCGGCGCGTTTCAGAATGCTCTGGCGTCCGAACCGAACGACGCCGAATACCTCAATTGCCTGGGCATCGCGCTGGCGGAACTGGACAGAACCGAAGAGGCTGTCGACCGCTTCAGCGCTGCGTTGAAACTGCGTCCGGACTATGCCGACGCGCACTATCATCTGGGATTGGCGCGAGAGAAACAGGACCGCGAAGACGACGCGATCGCCTGCTATCAGTTCGCGATCGCCGGCGACCCGGAGCACACGCCAGCGCTGACCAATCTGGGCCGGCGGTTCAGGCAATCCGGCAACCTGGATGACGCCATCGATTGCTACCGACAGGCATTGCGGCTACGTCCGGATTCCGAAGCCGCGCACCTGAGCCTGGCCAATACGCTACGCGAAGCCCGGCGTTACGACGACGCGATCGATATCTTGAAAGCAGCGTTGCGCCATGCCCCCGATAGCCTTGAGGCCCTGAACAACCTGGGTCTCTGTTTCGACGAAAGAGGCGATCACGAGGGTGCACTGACCTACTACCGCGCCGCCCTGCAGATCGACCCCGACTTTGCCGAAGCTCATTTCAACATCGCCGTCGGCCTGCAAAACCGTGGCCAGTTTGCGGAGGCAATCGCGTGGCACAGGAAAGCCCTGGCATCCAAGCCGGACCTGGCCGAAGCCTACTACTCCCTGGCCGCCAACAAAGAATTCAAAGCAGACGATACGGACATTGCGCAAATCGAGCGGTTGTTGGCGCAGGGCGACCTGTCCGACGAAAAAAAAGTGCATCTGAATTTCGCGCTCGCCCAGGCCTATGACGACCGCGACCTTGTCGACCGCGCGTTCCAGTATTACCGCGCGGCCAACGACCTGAAATCGCGCCTGCTGGGCTATGACATCGACGCCAACGAACGCTACACCGACCGTATCATCGAAACCTACAACCAGGCGTTCTTCGCCGAACGAAAGGGCCACGGCAGCGACAGCCGGTTGCCTATCCTGATCGTCGGCATGCCAAGGTCGGGTACGACCCTGGTGGAGCAAATCCTCTCCAGCCACCCGGATGTTCACGGCGCCGGCGAGTTGCGCCTGTTTCTGGACATGGTCACTGCGTTGCCTTCGGTACTTGAAACAAGGCTGGACGAGCCCGAATGCGTCAGCCTGATAACGCCCGAGACGTCGAAAGAGCTGGCGGCCGGTCATTTGGAGAGGCTAACGGCATTCTCGCCACGCGCCACGCGCGTCACCGACAAGATGCCGAGCAACTATCTGAGGCTGGGACTGATCGCGCTGCTGTTCCCCAAAGCCGCCATCGTGCACTGCCGCCGCGATCCGCTGGACAATTGCGTGTCGTGCTATTTACAGAACTTCGGCCAGGGCATGAACTTCACCTACGACCTGCGCCACCTGGGCCTGGCCCACCGGACCTATCAGCGGCTGATGGCGCACTGGCAGGCCGTGTTGCCGGTGCCGATCCTGGACGTCGACTACGAAGAACTGATCGCCGATCAGGAACGCGTGAGCCGGCAAATCGTTGACTTTTGCGGGCTGGACTGGGATGACACGGTCCTCGATTTCCACCGGACGGAACGGGAGATCCGAACCGCGAGCTTTTGGCAGGCTCGCCAACCGATCTACAAGTCGTCGATCGCGCGCTGGCGGCGGTACCGGGCCCATCTTGGCCCCTTGTTCGATGCGCTCGGACATCCGGAACCACCCGCGGATCGTTGATCGAACAGAGCCGGGCCGGGCTCGCCGACCTCAAGACAATCCTCACAAGGCATATTTCAAACCATGACCGATTTCGTCGACGTTCTTCACCTGCCGTATGGCGCCCCCGAGACGGACTACCGGCCGGGCCCCGACCTTGAGCGTATGCGCGCGGGGGCAAGCGAGGCCGAGCGCCTGATCGGCGCCGCCGTCGCCGACATTGTCGACGGGACAATCGAGGCGGACGAGAGCGACATCGTGGCGAAGATCGAACGGCGGCGGGCGGAACTGGCCGCGTCTTCCGCTCCTATCGCCTATATGGATTTCGGCGCATCGACCCGGGACGCCAGCGAAACGCCCGAGGAAATGTATCGCGGCAAGCCGGTGGAGCGGACCGTCGGCAACCTTGAACAGCGAACCAGCAAGCGCCACCGCGCGGCGTTGCTGCTGATGAAACTGCTGCGGGCGTTCCGGCCCACGCACGGGCTGGAGCTTGGCACCTGTCTCGGTATTTCCGCCGCGTACCAGGGCGCGGCGCTGGCGCTGAACAACCGGGGCCGGCTGATAACGCTGGAAGGCGCCGAGCCGGTCGCGGCCCTTGCCCGGGAAACCCTGTCCGGCCTGGGTATCGACAGAGTGGGCATCACCATCGGCCGGTTTCAGGATACTTTGCAGCACGTGCTGAACGGCAACGAGCCGTTCGATTATGCCTATATCGACGGGCACCACGACGGCGCGGCGACCGTCGGCTATTTCGAACAGATCAAACCGCATTTGTCCGCTAAAGCCTTGCTGGTGTTCGACGATATCCGCTGGTCGGCGAGCATGACCGAAGCCTGGGAACGGATTATCGGCGATCCCCTGGTCGCCGTCTCGGCGGACCTGGTGGATATGGGAGTCTGCTACCTTGACGGCGCCTCGAACGGCGCCGTGCGATATAGTATGGCGCCTTAACCCAATGGGCGGGAGCGATGACGATGGTTCGAGGTCGGCTTTGAGCAACGTTCAGCAGCGGGTGGGGGAACCGGTACCGTTCGAGCGGCGCACCGACCTGAACAAGGACGAATACTACCAGGTCATCATGGACGGCGTGGCCCGCTACCTGGAAAGCCCCTTCCTGACCGATCTGGTGAAAACCCTGGTGACGTTCACCAACGCCCGCAACGTGGATTTCGCCGACGCCATGGGCAAAAACCAGATCGCCAGCAAGAAATGGCTGATCGAAGAATTATGCAAAGCGACCGGCGGGCGTTTCGGTCAAGTCTATCTGCTGGGCGGATGGTACGGCCTGCTGGCCGCCATGCTGTTGCATGACGGTCGACCGCAGATCGACACCGTGACCAGCATCGACCTGGATCCGACCTGCGAGGACGTGGCCCGGAGCCTGAACCGGACACATGTCGCGGACGGCAAATTCGAAGCGATAACGGCCGACATCTGCACGATCGACTATCGGCCGCTGCGGTCGAACGGCAGCGGGTCCGCCGAGTCGCTGGTGATCAACACCAGTTGCGAGCATCTGCCGGACTTCGACGGCTGGTACCGCCGGATTCCGGCCGGCATGCTTCAGGTTTTGCAGTCCAACAACCTGTTCGACGACCCGGAGCACGTGAACTGCGTTCCCGACCTGGACGCCTTGCGCCGGCAGGCGCCGATGTCCGAAACTCTGTTTGCCGGGGAACTCAAGCTGAATAGATATAGCCGCTTCATGCTAATTGGGAGAAAATAGCACGGCCGGTCACAATGAAGATGCGGCGATGCGTGGCCGGCACCGGGATTGATACAAAACAACAATAGTCTGACAGGGATAAAAATGGCGAGTTGCGACAGCCGGCGGCGATCCGCAAGTGGGTTCGCGTTGCGGGCGCTACTGACCTTTTCTTCGATAGCGGCGGTTTTCACTTACGCGAACCTTGCCTCGGCGGCCAAACCGCAAATGGTGGAAACGCCTTTCCTGGCGCCGGCCGTGGAGCGGGGGGAGCTGCCCCCGGTATCGGATCGGATCCCCGACGTGCCGTCGATCGTCCGGTTCGACCAGCCTGGGCGGTCGGCCGGCAAGCCGGGCGGCGACCTGGAAACCCTGATGGCGAAACCGAAGGACGTGCGCCTGATGACCGTCTACGGCTACGCCCGCCTGGTTGCCTACGACGAGGATTTCAATCTCGTGCCCGACCTGCTGGAACGGTTCGAGATAAAGGAAGGCCGCATTTTCACCCTGCATCTGCGGCCGGGCCACAAATGGTCCGACGGCGCGCCATTCACCGCCGAGGATTTCCGGTATTTCTGGGAAGACATGTCGCTGAACGAGGCGCTGGCACCGTTCGGCCCGCCGAAGCCGCTGCTGGTGGACGGCGAGCGACCGAAGTTCGAGGTGATCGACGAAACGACGGTGAGATTTAGCTGGTCGCAGCCCAACACGGCGTTCCTGCCGGCATTGGCCGGGGCCGCACCGCTTTGGATTTACCGCCCGTCCCATTACCTGAAGCAATTCCACGCGGCCTACGCCGATCCCAAGACGCTGAAAGCCATGGTCAAGGAAACCCGGCAGCGCAACTGGGCCGGCCTGCACCACCGGCGCGACCGCCAATACCGGTTCGACAATCCGGTGCTGCCCACATTGCAGCCCTGGTACAACACAACGGACCTGCCCGCCGAACGGTTCATTTTCGTTCGCAACCCGTTCTATCACCGGATCGACGAGAACGGCCATCAGTTGCCGTACGTCGACCGGGTGATCATCAAGATCGCGGACGCCAAGATCATCCCTGCCAAAACCGGCGCCTCGGAGACCGATTTACAGGCGCGCTACATCCGGTTCGACCATTTCACCTTCCTGAAACGGGCCGAAAAGCGGCATAATTTCGATGTCAGGTTGTGGCGCACGATCAAGGGCGCGCAGGTCGCGCTGTACCCCAATCTCAACAATCGGGACCCGGTATGGCGCGAGGTGCTGCGCGACGTGCGGTTCCGTCGCGCCCTCTCGCTGGCGATCGACCGGCACGAGATCAACCAAGTGATCTATTACGGGCTGGCGCGCGAGGGCAACAACTCGGTGCTGGAGGAAAGCCCGCTGTTCCGGCCGGAATACCGTAACGGCTGGGCCAGTTTCGACCTGGAAAAGGCCAACCAGCTGCTTGACGAGATGGGCCTGACCGAACGCGACGACCGCGGCGTGCGGCTGTTGCCGGACGGCAGACCGATGGAACTGATCATCGACACGGCTGGCGAAAGCACCGAAGAGACCGACGTGCTGGAGCTGATCAGCGACAGCTGGCTCAAAGCCGGCGTGAAGCTCTATTCGCGTCCGTCGCAGCGCGAGGTATTCCGCAACCGCGTCTATGCCGGCGAGTCGCTGCTGTCGATCTGGTCGGGCCTGTCGAACGCGGTACCGAATGCAGACACCAGTCCGGCCGAGTTCGCGCCGACCGAGCAGGACCAGCTTCAATGGTCCAAATTCGGCAAATACTACCAGACCAGCGGCCAGTCGGGAGTCAAGCCGGACATCCAGGGCGTTGTCGACCTGGCTACCCTGCACGACGCCTGGCGGCACACGAACGATACGGAAGAGCGGGCCAGGATCTGGCACGAGATCCTCAAATTGCATAGCGAGCAGATCTTCACCATCGGCGTCGTCAACGGCGTGCAGCGCCCGGTGGTCGTAAACAACGAGCTCAAGAATGTGCCGGAAGTTGGTGTCTACAACTGGGATCCCGGCGCGGCCTTCGGCGTGTACAAACCGGACACCTTCTGGTTTACTGAAGCGCGTCGAAAGCGCGATCAGTCCCAGTGATCCGCCAATTTGCGGGAAACGACGCCGGTGGCCGATTCCATCGGTAGCTGAACGGAACTCGGAATCCACCACATGATCCGTTATGTGATCCAGCGACTGCTGATCATGATTCCCACGCTGATTGCGATCAGCGCGATCGTGTTCATTCTGATTCAGCTGCCCCCCGGCGACTACCTCGACAGCTACATCGCCGAACTGCAGAGCCAGGGCGAAAAGGTCGACCCGAAGAAGATCAAATTCCTGCGCGAGCAATACGGCTTCGACAAACCGCTGATCGAGCAGTATTTCGTCTGGGCTATCGGCATGCTGCAGGGCGATTTCGGCTATTCGTTCGAGTACGGGTTGCCGGTCACCGACGTGGTCGGAGACAGGGTTTTCCTGACATTTCTAGTGTCGGTGACGACAATCGCGTTCGCCTGGATCGTCTCGTTTCCGATCGGCGTCTATTCGGCGACCCATCAATATAGCTGGGGGGATTACGGACTCACCTTCCTTGGCTTTTTGGGCCTGGCGACGCCCAACTTCTTGCTGGCCCTGGTGCTGCTTTACTTCGCCAACGTCGTCTTCGGCACCTCGATCGGCGGCCTGATGGACCCCGAATATATCGACCAGCCATGGAGCTTCGACAAGGTGCTGTCGGTGCTGGAACATCTGTGGATCCCGGTCGTGGTCATCGGTACCGCCGGCACCGCCGAGATGATCAGGCGGGTGCGCGCGAACCTGCTGGACGAATTGCAGAAGCAGTATGTGATCACCGCCCGCGCCAAAGGCCTGGCGCCGACCAAGGTGATCCTGAAATATCCGCTGCGCGTCGCGCTCAACTTCTTCGTTTCCGACGTCGGCAGCCTGCTGCCGGGCGTCATCTCCGGCTCGGCGATCGTATCGGTGGTTCTGTCGCTGCCGACCACCGGGCCGATGCTGTTGGAATCCCTGCGTAGCCAGGACATGTATCTGGCCGGATCGTTCCTCATGCTGCTGGCGACGTTGACCGTTATCGGGGTGCTTATCTCCGACCTGGCGCTAGCGGCGCTCGACCCGCGCATCCGGCTGGAGGGGGGCATCACCCGATGACCACCGTCGACCGCGACAACGACGCCCCGAAGCATTACGTCGCCACCGGTCCGTACGACCCACAGAGCGTCGAGCGGCTGACGCCGGAACAGGAACGCTATTTCATGGCGCCGCAATGGCGCCTGATCTGGTGGAAATTCAGACGGCATCGGCTGGCTGTGGTATCCGGCGCCATTCTGCTCGCCTTTTATCTGTCGATTCTGATCAGCGAATTCCTGGCGCCATACAATCTGCACACGCGCCATCCAGACTTCATCTACGCACCGCCCCAGGGCATTCACCTGTTCCACGAAGGCGAATTCGTCGGTCCTTTCGTCTATGGCTTCGACTATCGCCTGGACATGGAAATCCTGAAGCGCGAGTACACACCGAACACGTCCAAACCCTATCCCCTGAGGTTTTTCTGCCTCGGCGACGAATACCGCTTCTGGGGCGCGATACCCGGCCGATTCCATTTCGTCTGCCCGCCGGAAGACGGCACCTTCTTCCTGCTGGGCACCGACCGGCTGGGGCGCGATATGCTGTCGCGGCTGATCTACGGCGCACGGATCTCTCTAACGATCGGATTGCTGGGCATAACGATCTCGTTCATCCTGGCAATGTTCTTCGGCGGGATAGCCGGCTACTACGGCGGTTGGATCGATAACGTCATCCAACGCATGATCGAGGTATTGCGGTCGTTTCCGCATCTGCCGCTGTGGATGACCCTGGCCGCGATCCTGCCGGTCAACTGGAGCCCATTGTTCATCTTCCTCGGGATTACCCTGATCCTCGGCCTGCTGGAATGGACCGGCCTGGCGCGATCGGTCCGGTCGAAACTGCTGTCGCTGCGAGAAGAAGACTATGCGACCGCAGCCATGCTGCTCGGCGCCGGGCCCAGACGCATCATCGGCCGCCATTTGCTGCCCAACTTCATGAGCTATTTGATCGCGTCGGCCACACTGGCCATACCCGGCATGATCCTGGGTGAGACGGCGTTGAGTTTCCTGGGTCTTGGGTTGCGGCCGCCAATCACCAGCTGGGGCGTGTTGCTGAACGAAGCCCAGAACATCAACGCCGTGGATCTTTATCCGTGGCTGATGCTGCCCGTCGTACCGGTTATCATTGTGGTCCTGACATTCAATTTCCTCGGCGACGGTTTGCGAGACGCCGCCGACCCATATTATGAGGGCGGCAACTGACCGACCACGGACCGGATTTCGCCAAAGCATCCCTAAGCCTGGCAATGCGGCGGGCGGGGCTGCGTTTACCCACAAATTCGCATCCGCTAACCTGCCTGCTATCGAAGAATACAAAAACCGGTAAAGCGGACTGAGGGGCACCGAATTTGGAATCGAGTATTTTCAGGTTCGCATTAAAGTACAGTCTGCGGCAGCAGATCATTTTGCTTGTAGTGACTTTGATCTCGTTTCCATTTCTGTACTACTCATACGAACTGCCGAAACTGATCGTCAATCACATCAAGGACGTGGGCGAACACGTTCTCGACAACGACCTCGAGAGCTATCCGCTCAAGGCGATCAGCACGCTGGATTTGGAGGCCCTGCCCTATCTGCTGGCACTATGCGTCGTTTACCTGTTCCTGGTGATCGTCAGCGGCGGCTTCAAGTATTTCATCAACGTTTACAAGGGCCAACTTGGCGAGCGCATGCTGCGGCGGCTGCGTTACAGACTGTACAGCCGTGTCCTGCGCTTTCCCCTGCCGCAATTCCGCAAGGTCAGTCAGGGCGAAATCATCCCGATGGTGACGGCGGAAGTGGAGCCGCTGGGCGGCTTCATCGGCGACGTATTCGTTCAGCCGCTGTTCCAGGGCGGATTGCTGCTGGTCCCGCTGGTGTTCATCCTGGTTCAGGATCCGATTCTGGGACTGACCGCGATCGCGCTTTATCCGTTGCAGATGTACGTGATCCCGAAGCTGCAGCGGCGGGTCAACCTGTTGGCCAAAGAGCGAGTCAGGGTCGTTCGCAAACTCTCCGACAGGATTGGCGAGACGGTTTCGGGAATCCAGGAGATTCACGCCAACGATGCCTCCAACGCGGCGCGCGCGGATTTCATCGAACGGCTGGGCACGATCTACGGCATTCGCTATCGGATCTACCGGCTGAAGTTCTTTGCCAAATATCTCAACAACTCGATCGATAAACTGACGCCCTTCTTTTTCTATTCGATCGGCGGGTACCTAGTGTTCCAAGGGCGGCTGGACCTGGGCGCCCTGGTCGCCGTTATCGCCGCGCAAAAAGACCTGGGCTATCCGTGGAAGGAACTGCTCGCCTACTACCAGCAGCAGGCGGACGCAAGGATCAAGTACGACCAGGTTGTCGAGCAGTTCCAACCGCCGGAATTGATGGACGAGGCGCTGCAAACCGTCGAACCGGCAACCATCGAGCCACTGAGCGGCGACGTCGTCGTGACGCGCATCAATCTGGTCGACGAAGCCAAGGTGAGAATAGTCAGCGGCGCGAGCTTCCAGTTCAGCCTTGGCCAGCACGTGGCGCTGGTCGGCGGCGGCGGCAGTGGCAAGGAAGAGATCGGCCAGATCCTCGCCCGCCTGCTCAACCCGACCGACGGCCAGGTCAGCATCGGCGGACAGCGCCTGGAAAACCTTCCGGAAGCGGTTGTCGGACGACGCATCGGCTATGTCGGCCAAACCTCTTATCTGTTCTCCGCGTCGCTTGGCGAGAATTTGTTCTTCGGCTTGGGCCATCGGCCACTGCGCAAGGACTACGAGCCCGAGAAAGCCGCCGCGCGGGAAGCTGCAATGGCCGAAGCCGTGCGCGGCGGCAACCCGGCGCTGGACGTCGAAGCGGACTGGATCGACTTCGAAAGCGCCGGCGCGTCCAGCATGGCGGAATTGACGGAGAAGGCGTTCGACATCCTGCGCCTGGTTGGCCTGGACGAGGATACCTACCAATTGGGACGGCAATGCACGATCGACCCGGCCGAGAATCCGGGCCTGGCCAATGTTATCCTGAAAGCGCGCGCCGCCATGCGCGAACAACTCAGCAGCGATAACCTCGCCCAGTTGGTCGAGCCGTTCGATACCGAACGATATAACCTGAATGCGACGACCGGCGAAAACCTGCTGTTCGGAACACCGGTCGGCCCCACCTTCCAGATCGACCGGCTGGCCGAAAACGACTACATCCTGGAAACCCTGGAGAAGGTCGAGTTGGTCGACGACATGCTGTCGATTGGCTGGCAGATCGCCGACACGATGGTCGAACTGTTCTCGGACCTGCAACCCGGTCATGAGATTTTCGAGCAGTTCTCGTTCATCGACGCGGACGACCTGCCTGAATTGCAGGCGCTGCGCGGTCGGGTCGGCCAGGACAAGCTGGATACCCTGAAGCCCGAAGACAGGCGGCTGTTGCTGTCACTGCCGTTCAAGCTGATCCCCGCCAGGCACCGTCTGGGCCTGATCGACGAAAGCATGCAGCAAAGACTGCTGGAGGCCCGCGCGCTGTTCGCCAAAGACCTTCCGTCGCGTTTGCACGGTACCGTCGAATTTTTCGATCCCGAGAGCTACAACGCGGCGGCGACCCTTCAAGACAACATACTGTTCGGCAAGCTTGCCTATGGGCAGGCCGGCGCCGAGGCCCGGGTCAGCGGCCTGATCAACGAGGTGCTGGACGACCTGGATCTTCGGTCGACCGTGATGGAGGTTGGTTTTTCCTACCAGGTCGGCATCGCCGGATCGCGGCTGAATACGCCGCAGCGGCGAAAGCTGGCAATCGCCCGCGCTCTGTTGAAACGGCCGGACATCCTGATCATGAACGATTCCCTCGCGGTGTTCGACGGCGCTACGCAACAACAGGTTCTCGCGAACCTGCGGTCGGAAATGCAGGGACGCTGCCTGGTCGCGGTGCTGCATCGCGCATCGCTGGCACAGGGTTTCGACCGCATTTTCGTGGTGCAGGGCGGCAGGATTGTCGAAGACGGCGGGTTCGACGACCTAAACGGCGCCGGCGGCCCGTTTCAGGAGCTTCTGAGCTCCGATTAGCTGGCGGTCGAACGATCAGCCGATCCGGCGGAAGGCAGTACCGACACCATGCCGCACGAGGATTATCCCTGGGACGCGTACAGTCCTAATTCGCCGATGGATATGGACTACCTGCTGAGCGAGGCCGGGGAAACGCGATCCGTTCTGGCGGCGCATTTCGTTCGCCATTGCAATCACGTGATCGAAATCGGCGGATACAAGATGCCGATCACCAAGTATCTGACGTCGGTACCTCAAAGCGTTCTTGTGATCGACCCGAAGGTCGACCCGTTCTCCGCGACGTCGCTATATGGCAAACCGTGCAAAGTCGACCATATCGCCGAACGGTTCCAGAATATCGAGATCCAGCCGCGGGACGGTGGCTATGGCTTCGTACTGCTTGGCTGTTCTCTGAAGTTTCCCCATGCCGACCGGCGAGAGCTTGACACCTATTGGCACAAACTGGTGGCGCTGATCGACGGCGCCGAGGTTGCGGTTTTGGAATATGGCCTCGACTGGCCGCTTGGCGCCGAGAACGCCGCTCTGATCCTGCGCCGAACGGCGTCCGCGGTTCGCCTCAGCGTCGACCTGGATCTCGGGCGTAACGACGGCATGCATCCGCAGTTTTATCGGCGCCGTTTCTTGGTTCTGAAGCCCCCCGACCGAGCCTGATTCGGCCTTACACCGATTTTTCCACATGCAGCAACCGAGCGGGTTGCAGACCATACCATCCGACCCATATACGATCACAAATCAGCGAGACCGGGTGCGCAGGTCGGACTCTTTCGATGTTTCACGAAAATATGAGCGGACGGCGAGAAACCCGTTCCCTCACAATCGCCTTGATCCGCGCAATCCGAGTGTTGGTCAGGCATTTCGGACCGCGCGTAGGAGAGAGGGAAAACGCCATAGTGAGGCTCTTGATAATAGAGCGATTCGCTTTGATCAGGAGCGGGTTGCGCGGACTGCTTGCGGAATTGGATCGCGACATCGAGTTTGTCGAACTGGAAAGCATCGACGAAATCTTGAGCAAGGAGCCGGCATCGTTCGACGCCGATTTAGCGGTAATCAGTTACGATTCGCCGCAGGAGGGCATGTTCGCCCAGATCTCCGACCTGCATCAGCATTTGCCGCAGATACGGATTGTCTTGCTGACCGAGCATATCGACAGCGCGACGGCAAGGCGGGCAATTGCCGCCGGCGCCGCCGGCTTCATCCCGAAGAGCGCGAATACCCAGGTGATGATCAGCGCCCTTAAGCTGGTCTTGTCAGGCGAAGTGTTCATTCCTTCGTCGATCTTCGAATCCACCCAACAGGCCGATCACGGTATTGCCGGGCTGCGGATACCGAAGAAGCCGCCGGGCCGCCTGGGCGACCTCAGCCAACGCCAGATGGAGGTCTTAAGGCTGCTGGCCGCCGGCAAGTCCAATTCAACGATAGCGACAGAGCTGCGGATCGAGCCCGGCACGGTCAAGAACCACGTGCAGGCGATATTGCGGACTCTCAAGGTGCACAACCGCACCCAGGCCGTGCGCATCGCCGTCGATGCGGGCCTGACCCCCTTGGCGCCCATTGAGCGAGGTGCCGTTTAGGTCATAGAAACAATGGGAACTGGGTCAGGTCAGCAAACGCCCTGCTGAGCTTCCAGCACGCCGCTTTCCGGCCGGCGATCCCCTTGCCATGGCGCGGCCGCTTCCGTCCCGACCCGAGATATAAAACTGCCGCTTTTCAGAAGAACCGTCTCCGGTTCCTGCATGATCACGAGAAACAGCACGATTATCGTGCCGATGCCGACCACGAGAGAAATCAACGCGCCTGCGATCACCCACTCTTCGCGGAATTTCATAAACCTTCCCCTTCGCGCATCCAGGATGCAGATCTCAGCGACCGTCCCCTGTGGCCTCTAGCTGCGTCCATTTTTCCCATCGGCCGAATTGCTTAGCGCCGGCCTTGAGAAACCCGTTGGTTCGCGACTTGAATTACCTTCTAGCCGAAACCGTTCCCGACGGAACGGCGAACGGCGCTCGGACCTTATCGGCCGCTACACTCGGCGATGCACTATTACGCCGAGGCGGCTTCGGCTCTGTGGTTTTTCGCACGCGCCTTACACTTTTCGGCAAGGCGCTGGAGCAACGCCATGAAGTTCTCAGAAGCAACCGCGGGATCGCTTACAAGTTGGACCCCGAGTGCGGCGCCATCGCCGCCACATTTGAAGAGAATTCAAAAACTTGAACGCCCAATGGCTGAACAGTATCCAATGACGCACCGAAAGGAACGGCCTGATCGGCCCGGCGCTTATACTCACTGACGTCAAAGTTGTGTAGTCCTTATGGACCTTTCACGCAAACGTTGCGACGAGTAGACTTCCTCTCGGGATGATTCGAGGGGTTGAGAGTGAACCATGCGGTATAGTCGTGGCTTTGTTGTAGCCTTCCTGCTTACGGTCGTTAGCTTCGGGTCGGCTAGCGCCTCAGTCATTACGATCCGGGTGGAAGCGCCACCAGGACCGATATTTGGTGCGCTGTACCGGGTGGAAACGAAGACGACCACGACCTTGGGAAGGAACTTCAGTGGGTTTTCGTTCGAGGGATTGGATCTGGACGGCGACAAGCTGCTGGAAACCAATGAGGTCACATCATTCAGCGGCACAACTGTTGATCCCGACCTCAGCGGCGACACCCTATTCGATGTACTGGAGCAGGTAACGTTCGATTTGGATACGGTCGAATTCGTTGTCCAGATTGTTTTCGCGAACAGTGTAAGCGGAAATGTGCTTGGATTCGCTGCCGCCGCTACTGGCCAGTTTGATGAGGCGGCAATGCCGCAACTCACGGTGATACCCCAACCGGTTGCGGAGGTTCCAGCGCCTGCAGCGTTAGGATTGATTGCGCTGGGCTTAGCAACCCTCGGCTGGACTCGAAGAGGGCGGCAGTTTGATATCCGATCGCGACGTTCGGGCGACCGCCAAGCCGCACATTGACCAGCACTCCGAAGAATAGCGAAAGTGCGTCAAGTTGTTGCAATAGTGGTGCCGAAGCGCGGATTTGAACCGCGGACCTACTGATTACGAATCAGTTGCTCTACCCCTGAGCTACTTCGGCACTTGGCGGAAATTTCTTAATCATTCCAATATTTTAGTTCCGGTCCATGGATTACAATGGATCTGACGATTGCTGTACGAAATGGGAACATTGTTACCTCAAATGTTACCTCAGGAGGTCGTTGTACAGCCAGGGGGCGGCGGATGAAGAAGGGTATTACAAGTGCCGAGGGTGCGTTTGACCGCCGCAGCAGTTGCCAAACTGAAGACGCCTAAACCGGGGGTTGGCACCGAGTACTTCGACGCCAGCTTCCCAGGCCTGTCGCTGCGCATCACGCCGAGGGGAGCCAAGACCTTCGCGCTGATGACCAGGATCAACGGCCGCCAGAAGCGCATCACGCTCGGCAGGTGGCCCGCGCTCGGTCTCGCTGACGCCAGGAAGAAGGCCACCGACCTGCTCGACCAGATCGACCGGGGTGAGGACCCGACCAGAAACGATGACGACGACAGGGACCTGGTCGAAAACGTCGTCGCGGAGTGGATCGAGCGCGACCAGTCCAAGAACAAAGGAGTCGACGGCGTCAGGCGCCTGTTCGACAAGGACGTACTGCCCCGGTGGCGAGGCAGGCTGATCCACGACATCAAGCGCAGGGACGTGATCGACGTCATCGACGCGATCGTCGACCGGGGCGCGGTGATCCACGCCAGAAGAATGCACGCACACCTTCATCGCATGTTTCGCTGGTCCGTTGGCCGGGGCATCATCGACGTGAACCCGATGGCGGACCTGCCCAAGCCGGGTCGTGAAAACCCGCGGGACCGGGTACTCGACGACGACGAACTTGCCAGGGTGTGGCACGCCAGCCTGAGAATGGGCTATCCGTTCGGTCCTCAGATCAGACTTCTGATCCTCACCGGCGCGCGGCTTACGGAGATCGCCGCCTGCACCAGGGACGAACTCGACACCGACCGGGGCATGATCGCGCTGGACGGCGACCGGACCAAGAACGGTGAACCCCGGATCATCCCGTTGTCGCAGCAGGCTCTGGACGTGCTGGACCCGCTGCCCGTCGTGCTGACAGGGTCGCGCCGTAAGCAGAGGCCGAGCGACTACGTCTTCACAACGACGGGGGACACCCACGCGGCCGTAGGCTTCAAGGCGCGCAGGCGCCTCGACGCGCTGGTCGCTGGCGTGGATGCCGGTGGAGCAGACCTCGAAGAAGACCAGCCCATCAACTACTGGCGGACGCACGACCTCAGGCGCACCGTTGCGACAGGCCTACAGAGGCTCGGCGTCAGGCTGGAGGTCACCGAGGCCGTGCTCGGCCACACGTCGGGATCGAAGTCCGGCATCGTTGGTGTCTACCAGCGCCACGACTGGGCGCACGAGAAGTGCGCGGCCCTCGACGCGTGGTGCCGGTACGTCGGTCTAATCGTTACCCCGGCTGGAGCAGAGGTCGCGCGGATGCTCGACGCCGGGCCGGTCGAGAGGGTCGAGTTTCAGGCCGCGATCATGGCCGGGGGATCGGTGTGGAACACCTATCTGAGCCGGCGTTTTCCAAGAAGTCATGCGGCCCTTTTGGCTTCATAGCTGACGGTCGTAGCAGATTGCAGACCCCGACTACGCCATCAAAATGTTGCGCCGCAAGAGCACTCGATGCATATCGGATTCGCCAACAGCGAATTTTTTCTTGACAACGGCGAACTTCGCCGCTAATCTAGCGAACATGTTCAGGTGAATGAATAGCGCCACAGGTTGGTCAGCCAAGCTGGCCGTGGGGGCTTCGGCCCCTCCCTTCGCCGGGAGAGCGCGTCGTGTTCCAGTTCGTGGGGACCGGCCGCCGATCCCGGGCTAAAGGCCGCAAGCGCACTTTGCGGCATGGGGTGCCTAGGAGTTACCGCGAGCCCGACTTGCCTCTTGGGTCGGCGCACACCCGTGGGAATAGTCTCACGGGGTTGCCCAGGAGGATGGAAGATGGATTTGAATTCCATTGACCCCCTGGACACCGGGCAGCGGAACCGTCGTAAGCGTCTAAAGCGCCGTATCAAGAAACTGTGGCGGCGCGTTCTTAAGAGTCTTCGAGCTTTTAGGAATCGGCGTGTGCTGTTGGTCGTGCTTTGGGTGGTTAACACCATCGTGCAACTAGCGCGGCTTATTGGCCAAGTTATCGACGGCTCCTAGGTGTCTACATCTTCAGCGGGGATGAAGTGAAATGATAAACAAGGCTCTCAGGCTGATTCGGGTGTATCACGACCTTAATCAGGCTGATGCCGCCGCACGTGTTGGGTTGTCGAAATCCTACATCTCAGAGATTGAGTCAGGGAACAAGAAGGTCACACTTGAAGTTCTGGAGAAGTATTCCAACGCCTTCGATATCCCAGTGTCGTCGCTGATGCTGTTTGCTGAAAAGGCCGGCGAAGCTAGCTTCGCTGACGATACGCGCGTGTACGTCGCGGACAAAGCTTTGAAGATGCTCGACTGGGTCGCGATGATCTCTTCGGACAAAGGCTCAAATACCCATGGTTAAACGGCGGGCGTATCCCAGAAATCAGTCTCGACTTTACAAAATCACGAGTCCCGCACAACTCGCCGCGAGGCTTCTTATGAAGCCCGAGCAGCTGGAGCAACTTCTGGAAGCAGACGACAACTACATTCGTTGGACAGACAAAGAGACGGGCCGGCCAATTCAGCGGCCGAAACCGTTGCCCGAGCGCTTGCACAAGCGTGTCGGTGTTCTTCTTTCGCGCATTGAAACGCCGGACTTTTTGCACTCGGCAATTAGGGGGCGTTCGTACATCTCTAATGCGTCCCAACACGATGCGAACCAACCAACCGTCAAGATCGATATTCGCAAGTTCTACCCGTCGACCCGCGCGCAGGCGGTGTTTCACTTTTTCCGCGATAGAATGCTGTGTGATGGGGATGTTGCCGGAATTCTCGCGAGACTACTAACGGTGGATGGCCATCTCGCAACCGGCAGTAGCGCGAGCCCGATCCTCTCTTATTTCGCCTACGAAGACATGTTTGCTGAGATCGAAGCACTCGCCGTTAGCCGCGGCATTGCTATGACCTGCTATGTCGACGATATGGTCTTCACCGGACCCCACGCAACGCGTCGCTTAATCTACGACGTCATTCGAATAGTTCGCCGTTATCGGCTATGGGGGCACAAAACGAAAGTATTCAAACCTGGTCAGCCCAAGGTGATTACCGGCATAGCCGTAACGCGCTTAGGGAGTCGTCTTCCAAATAAGCGTCAGAAGGTCATCAATGACGAGCTGTTATCTCTCGACGGATTGGCGAATGACAAAGACCGATTGCGGGTCATGCGACGTCTCATGGGCCGGCTTTACGAAGCCGCGCAAATCGATCCGTTGTGGTTGCCGAAAGCTGATGCGCTGGCGGCTCAAAAGCGCAGTTTGGAGAGGCGTGTCCTAAAGAACTAGGTTGATAGATTATTGGTCCGCTCAAGACTCAGAAGCGAGTTTGACTAAACCAGCGACCTTATGATTTCCGCCGAGCGCCCTTCTTATTGTAGGCGCGCTGGTCCGGTACTTGGTTGCCAGCGCGCGAAGGCTCATGCCCCGCTCCCTGTCGATGCGAATGCCCCGGACCTGTAGGTCGTCGAGCGCCGGGGGTCTGCCCAGCCGCTTACCATTCGCCCGCGCCTTCGCGAGGCCGGCCCTCACCCGCTCCTGGATCATGCACCGCTCGAACTCGCTGAACACGCCGAGCATCTGAAACATGGCGCGTCCCGACGGAGTCGACGTGTCGAGCCCCTGCTGGTGAAGGTACAGGTCGACCCCGGCAGACTGGATGTCCTGCAGGAAGGCCAGCAGGTCCTGAAGGCTCCTGCCCAGTCGGTCGACGGACCAAGCAGCGACAACGTCGAACTCGCGCCGGGTTGCGTCACGCAAAAGTCCGTCGAACGCACGCCTGCCTGAGCGGCCCACCGAGCCGCTTACGCCGTTGTCGGTGTATTCGCCTACCACCTGCCACCCGGCCCTGTCAGCGACCTCCCTGAGCGCCGTCAGCTGCACGTCAGGGTCCTGATGCCCGTTCGACGTGCTGACCCTGGCATAGAGGGCCGCGCGGCGCTCTGGTTTTGCTCGCTTGCGCCCTGCTCTGCTCATCGGTCCATCCTTCTTCTCTATCTTCTTGCAGATCATATGCAGTACATATGACCAATAGATTTTATGGATGGATCACCGGCGCTGTAAACAAAACATGCGGATTTGACCAGGCGATGGCGCCTGATCGAAAGGGTTCAATTATGGTGACAGTCGTGTCGAAGAGACTTGGCGCGCGCCGAGCCTGGACGCGCGCCCTCTTTGACAGAGTCTACGCGGTCAGGCGACAGACCACCCATGCTTGCCAAGAACGGCGACGGTGGTGTGCCAGGGCTTGCCGGCGTGGTCGTCGGTCGTTTCCTGACCCACGTGCAACAGCTTATACCCGTGCTCGTCAATGTAATGATTGATCGAGTCGGCGATGATGTCCGACGTCGAGCCGAACACAGCGCTGCACTCCTCGCATCCCTTAATCACGTCAGTGCTTACCTTCACGACGTGACTGATACCTTCATACGTATCGTTCGCCATTTGACTCGTCTCCGATTTCGAGATCCCGCGACCCGACCGGGGCGATCATTCCAGACACGCGCTTGCGCGGCAAGCTAAGGCCTATGTGTCAAGATCTGGCCGTCTTTGCAACCTACGATAGTCGAAACTCTTCTCCCCTTGCGCGAATCCTTCACATGCTCGACAGTAGATAAGTAGGCTGACCAGTTTCCACGTAGAGGGTAGTTCCAGTTCGGTTTCGTCAACGAGGCGAGCGTGACAATTCGGAATATTTCGCAAGACCATCTGTCTGAGGTGCTAAGAGAGCACCTCACACCGTCGGCGCACATAACAACTCCGGAACGCTTGTTTGGACGAGAAGGTAAGCTCCGTCAGATAGGCCGGGCTTTCAATTCGGTTGGTCGTCATGTCTTCATTTATGGTGACCGAGGAGTTGGAAAGTCATCACTTGCGCTTACTGCGGCACATATGCATCACGGAAGCGGCAGTGATCCAATATACGTCCCGTGCAGCGAGACCTCCACATTTGGCGACATCATCCAAGCTGTCGGCAATGCGTCATTTGCAGTGACGGAGCGTTTCGAGCATCCAGGTAGCCCCAGTTCGCTTAACATGACGATTATGGGGAGTGGAGGTGGACTTTCGCGTGGTTCGCGTCCGCGCCCGGAGATAGAAAAACCTACCGACCTCAACAGCGCTTTCGATGTCATCCGTTACGTGGCCTCCCGACTTCAAGGCAACATCGTCGTCGTTATCGATGAGTATGAACGTATAACCGAAGAGGCCGACAAAACTATCTTTGCGGAGTTCATGAGAAGCGTACCTGACTTCGATGGCCGGATGAAGTTTGTCTTTTGCGGGATTGGATCGACGGTCGATGAACTACTAGGGTCGCACACGTCGGTTGGTCGACGCCTAGAAACCGTTGAATTGGAGCGCCTACACCACGATCACCTGTGGCGGATCATCACCGCTGTTTCTGAGAAGTTGGACGTGGAAATCGACAGGGAAATGCTTATTAGGATTGGCATTACAAGTGATGGTTTTCCACATTATGTCCATCTTATTGGAGAGTCCTTGTTCTGGAAGATGTTTGACGACAATGAAGAGGTTCGGAGAGCCGGCGCACGCCACTACAAAGCGGGCGTGAATGGGGCGCTCACGCGAACAGAGGCAATTCTCCGAACAGCTTATTTCAAAGCCACTCAGAAAACTAAAAACACAGAGGATTACGAAGTCGCCCTATGGTCGTTGGCCGACCATCACAACCTCCGTCGACAGGTTACAGAGATCTACAACAAGTCTTACCTGCCAATTTCGCAACAGCTTGGAAAGAGGACTGGGGAACGCCTGACCAAATCTCAGTTTAACAATCGTTTGTTAAGGCTGAGGGAAGAATCCCACGATCGGGTCCTGGTGGGTCATGGTTCTGGATGGTTTTCATTTCGTGAGAATGTTCTGAGAGGTTATGTACGTCTCAACGCCGAGAACAGAGGCATAACGCTGGCCAGAGACCACTATATAACCACATAGGCGCCAGCCTCGCTCGCAGTGTTGTTCAACTCTTATATGCCATACTCAAAACCGCCAGTTCCAGATGAAGATTTCAATGGCTCAGAGCCATAAGGAGTTGCGCAAATGCCAAACAAGTACAGGGGGTTGGATTTGGACGAAGAAGGCAGGATCATAGTCTATCCTGTCGTAGGTTGGTCGGCCTTCGTCCCGTTCGGGATGGCGTGTGGCCTACGATTAGAATACGCCAAATCTCCCGACAAAGAAGAAGACCTTGCAGCTGTTCAATTGGTTCTAGCCCCGGACCAAGCACGCGAACTCGCACAAGTGTTGCTAAGAAAGGCGGAACAGGCGAGTAATCCGCTAGAGCAGGGCGAACCTCGTAATTAGCTATGAACAAGCAAGCAGAGATTTATTTGTGGATGGGTTGATTGCTGTTGTGACGGTCCTCGAAAGGGCTCCCACCTCCAGGATCGACTCCGACTCTCCAAACGCCCCCGAGTGACCAGTTCATCAGGTTTGGCACCAAGCGGGTCGGAGGCCTTGTCGATAACGGTAACTGTGGGATTTCGGATGCTGCGGTCGATGCCGCTTAGGCGAATATCATGCAGGTCGGGTTTGTGAATTAGTTCTCCCCGACTCGAATTTTGTCCAGGACAAAACGCCTTTTCAGCAACCTACAGAGCTTCTCCGCGCTCAACCATTCGACGCCCAACAGCACGTCCAGCACCGTCCATACGAACAGCATACCACTGGCCGCTATGCTGGCCACGATGACGACCAAGTCTACGATCCCGAGCATTTGTATCTCCGAGAAGACGGACCCCGGCCCTAGGTGTAAGGAGGGCGGGCCGGGGTCCTGACCACGCTGGTGGTATCGCCGATGCGGGTTAGGTTCCGTCGCCGACCGCGTTCGTCAGGTGGCCCGCGACGCTGTTGAACATCGTTTCGAGCGAACCGCCGAGTTGGGTAAGCGCACCGATGGCGGCCACCGACACCAGCGCGGCGATCAGCCCGTACTCGATGGCCGTCGCGCCCTCGCGGTCCTGGAAGAACTCTCTGGCGAGGCAAAAGACACGAATCATGATGTGAACTCCTCTCTGCTGAGCCTCGCCCGACTATCTACTCGACCTCCTAATAAAGGGTTAATTCGGGTCAAAAATCACGAATACGAGTTCTTTAGCACATATATGAATTAATTAGATCAAGTCTTGTAGACGGAGCGTCTGTTCACTATCATTAAACGTCTAGACGCGGTCAGTTCCGCTGCTTCCCTAGATCCACTCCGACCAAGGCCTATACGTGCGTCACGCAGCGCCCCCGCCTGATCTTCCTGAGCGTACTCGCCGATGACCGAGAAGGAGTGGCGCGACCGCGTGAAGGGCATCCTGAAGGCCGAGATCAAGCGCCGAAATTTGAACTACGACGACCTGGCCGCGCGCCTGCGCGAGACCGGCATGGACGTCAACGCGCACTCGATCAACAACAAGATCAACCGGGGTGGGTTCTCGGCGACCTTCTTCCTGCGCTGCCTCGACGCCCTCGACGTTAAGCGGCTCGACCTGGAGCAGCTGTAGCGCCGGGTCGCGTACCAGCCGACGCTCACATTATGCATCCCTTTTTCGCAGGTCTTGGGCCCAGGTCTTCTTTCGCAGGAAGCGGATGACAGCCTATTCGGATCTAACCCCGGAGAAGCACCTAACGCATTGGATCGAAAAGTAGGATCCTCATCGATTGCTTCAGGCCCGCTGGGAACACAAGGCCTGAGGACAGGATGTGGACGATGTAGGTAGCATCAAGTCGCAACATTGCTAGCGATCATCTGCTTCCCCAGACTCCGTCTGTCGGTTACCAAAGAGAGTATCAGCAATAATTCCGATAAACGCACCTACTACGACTTCGATTAAGGCAAGACGTTCTTTTAGGTCATCAGCGGACAGGTTTCCCCCGGAGAAAAAATTATATAGGTTGTAGATTACAAGAGCGCCAAATGAGATTGTAAATACTAGAGATATTGCCGAAAATTCCCAAGAAACGAAGAGTTTAGTTGTTCTTTTACTCTCTTTCCATAAGTTATGTTTTATAATATCTTTTACAAAAGCCATCGCATACACCGCTGTAACTGGCGTAAGAATTAGAACTATTATGTTGAATTCTTGCCTGCTTACGAAACTGTCTAACCAAATATAGCAAAGCCCAACCGCGCAAATATGCAACCCAACAAGTGAAAAGCCGATAAGGTTCTTTAGAATATCAACGGGCATGATTCAGTATCTCTGAAATACTCGTTTGTTATTCCCAGTCGTACACACCAAACCGACCACTAATGCAGTGAGCTAGCTGAGACAAAAGACCCGACTGAAATTCTGCAAGAAGCGGAATATGCGCCTCGGTCATTTCTTGAAATCGAACCAGTGGCGGACGGGTATTGGGAGGTGAAAAAGCGATTTGTGCTCGCGGTATAAACACCGTGTAAGTAACTTCAGATTCAAAAGCGGCTCGGATCCTCAGGTGGATTCGAATGAATTCCCACGTTCGGTCTGATTTTTGTGACAATAATTGACTAGGGCCAAACAGTTCTACGTCGTATTCGGCGAATCCATCGTTCAGTAATCGTCCTGACACATTGGTCTCGACTGCCTCATCATATGACAGACAATCACCGATGAAGAGGAGTCGTAATCTGTGCCTGTAAAAGGGATGAAGATGAACGAATGCCAATCTTCCTTCCATCATCAATTGGTCGCCACCTTCCTCAGCCCCAACTGCAATCCGTTCTGGTCGCTCCAGAACCTTGGCGTCTATGGGATTGGGGGCGGCAGCAATATTGTCCGCATCGTCAGCGCTTTTAAAGAAGTACCAATAAACAAACCCAGATATCGCGCAAAGAATCGTCAATAAAAAGAATAAATGTTTCCAAGGGGGCATAGAAAAGAAATTGATGTACTTATTCTTGTAATGACTGTTTGATTTTTTTCTAGCTCTCCTATTATGGTATTCATTAATTTCTTCATCGGACGGGCGTAGCTTTATTTCGCTCGGGCTTTTCATCGGTCAAAAGCCATAAATCTTCTTTTTCAACTGTGAGCATTACTATCCTACGTTGAAAAATTGAAGCGATTCGTTACTAATCCGTCAAATGGTTTCTCACAAATTTGAGTGAGTGTCGCTTAGGAGGAACGGCAACGTCAGTGTTAGGACGACTTCGTCGGTCGCTGTCTCATACAGAACTAACCAAAGACTGCTTTTGCCGCTGTACCTGGATTCTGCTCCATCGCCCGCGCGTAGGCCGTGTAGTAGTCGCAACCTTCGTCGCGCATGATGCCCTTGGCGACGGTCTCTAGTTCGACTTCTGCTCTCGACTTGTTGATCGCGACCAAGCAGGTGTTGTCCGCGTATCGCTTGGTGATCTGGAAGCGCTGGTTGTCGCCGGGGTTGGTTGCGGCGGCCTGGGCCTCGCGGTGAAGTTTGTCTGCCAGATTGGCAACCTTCCTGTACTCGTCCCCGGCTTCGGACCGTTCGAAGCCCAGTCGTGTGGCGGCCTTGTGGTACGGCTCGCCTTCGGCTCTGTGCTTCTCGATCACATCGTCTAAAAGGGTGCCGGCCTCGGTGTGCTGTTTGTGTACGTCTGCCGGGGTGGTCTGTTTGGTCATGGTCTTGGTCTCCTCGATCTCGGCCAGGAGCGCTTTCTCCTTGGCGAAAGTACGTTCCAGGGTGGCGAGCTTCACCGCGTCGTCGCCACGACGCTGAGCGTCTATGCTCATCTGCGTAAGGGCGTCGCGTGCCTCTCCTCGCTCCCGCGCCCTGTTCGCGGCACGTACCTGTCCAGGGGTGGCTGACACGGCGGCTGCTCGGTGGGCGTGCCCCTCAGCCTCGCCAATCATGACCCTCCCAGTTCTCATGTCCATCACCCAGGGGTGCTGGTGGCCGTCGCTTCCACCGGGGGTCGACAGACCCTCGAACGATGGGTTTGGGGTACTCCTGTCGCGGGGATCTTCTCCGATCAGCAGCAGGTGGGTGTGTCCGTCAGTGGCAGTGGTAAGGATCGCCTGCTTGTTGAACGTCGTCGGTCCCTTGGCGTCGCGCTTCATCATCGTGATGCTGGTCATGCTGCCCTCTCCTTCTCGACGCCGAGAGCGTCGGCAAGCGGCTTGATCTTGGTTCGGTTGAAGGGAGCGGGAACGCCAATCAGCTTGCAGAGCGAGCCGGCCCCGTGCCAGAAGGCGTTGCGAAGCGCGTACTGGCGCGCTCGTAGGGTGCTGCCGGGTGTGCCCTCCAGCTTCGCGATCTCGCTGTCCATCTTGGTGAGTTCGTCCGTCTGCTGGCCGAGCTGTCTAATCGTCTGGTCGATCTCGCCGGCCAGCGTCGCGCGCTTCTTACGCACTTGACCAGCACGCGCAAACCGAAGATCGGTCTCGTGATCCTCGAGGTCGCGCACCGCGCGATCGCGCTCGCCGGTCAGCGTCATGACGGCGTACTCGATCTCCTTGAACTGGCTCTTGGCCGTGGCGATCTGCTCACGAAGCTCCCTCGTCCGCTCGTCGTCGTCCTCGACGATTGCCGCGTTTAGCTGCTCGGTGAGTACGGGTATCGACTCCCTGACGGCTTGACGCCGCTCAGCGAAGGTCTCGATCCTGTCGGTCAGGTCGCTGATGGTCTTCCGAAGTCTGTCTCTCGACAACGCTGTCCTCCTAAGATGCCTGAAACGCTGGGTAGGGATAGCTGGGCAGGGGAACCGGGGTCGGTTGGTCGTCGGGTCGCTCGATGTCGCCGGCCAGGACCACCTCGCATGCGATCATTCTGTCGGCCCCCTCGCAGCACGCCCTGTGAACGTACAGAGCGCGCAGCACGTCGAGCCGGCGTTCGTCGATCACGAGGGCGCCTGAGCCGGGTTCGTGGACCGAGCGGAAGGCGTTCGCGACCGGATCGCGAAGGAAGCCCATCATGGCCAGCATCACCTGCTCGTCGCACCTCGTGCCCCGCGCTATGCCGATGATGTCTTCCGGGGTGTAGGCACTGGCCTCGCGCTCCTGGCGCTCGCACAGGATCATCGCGATCAGGAAGGTGCGCTCGTCGATGGTGTTGGCGAACTTGAGCGCGATCTCGTCGTCAACGATCTTGTGGTACAGGAGAACGTCGAGGAGTGACAGAAGGTCCTCTCGCTTCAGGTACATCATTCCTCCATGAAGCGTATGAACCGGTCGATCACACCGCATCGGTCACCGCCGTCGTCGCGCAGCTTGTAGAGCGCCCGCATCTTCTTCGAGGTGATCACCGGGGCGAACTGAGCGTACGAACCGGGGAACGCGTCTTCGATCATCTCGCCTACGGAGTCCACCGCCACGTCAAAGAGCGCCTCCAGCAACGCCGGTTCGCTATCAAGGTTGTCATGGTGTTCGCGAAGAAGGTCCAACGCCGCCGAAAGCCTTCTTAGGTCCGGTCTGTTTTCCACCACTCGATACTCCTAGTTCTCGATCCTGGAGGGCAGTTCTCGTGTCCCTGATGACCGGGGGCCTGGGCTACCTATCGTGGGGGACATGTCTGCCGGTCTACCGGCAAGGCGCTCAGCGCCGATCTGCATGATCCGCTCCTGCACCTCAAGAGCGCCCTTCAGGGCGGCCCGCTCGTCTTTGGTTAGGATCTCGAAGATCGCGTGGACCTTCTTCTCGTCGATAGCGCTGTGATTGAGCTGGCCGTCGAGCTTCATCTGCTGGCGCTCGCTCCACCGCTCCGGGGCCAGGGCAGCTGCGTAGCGAAGCAGGAGCCGGTTGTCGTAGCGCAGTTCCTTGGCGACCACCTGACCGTTCGAGACTACGGGGCGCTCGGTGGGCGTCATTGCGCGCCGGCTAATCTCGGCCTCGATCTTTCCTAGGGCGCGCTCTTCTGCCTCGTCCCATCTGGCCGCGAACTCCGGGTCGTTGGCGCGCCGCCTTCTGAAGCCGCTCAGTCCCCCGGTGCGATGCTTGGACCAGGGGGTGGCCGCTCTGGCCGCGGCGGTTACACTGCCCGTCTCTTGCAGCGTTTCGAGGAAGACCTCGATGCGCTGGTCGGTGATTTCGTTCCAGGTGTGATCGAGCTTGTCCATGCAGAAATTACTTCAGTCGGAGTAGCTTGACGCAATAATACACAGTAAGTACGACGTATTAAATGGAGATAAGCTGGTGCTTCTTACGTGATCAAAAAATCCCGAAGCTGGTGTAACAAAAACCCCTGCAAGTTCCGGGCTATGCTGGCCGCAGTTTGCCGGGGGATCGATGCTGACCGTGGTGGTGTTTCAAAAACAGGTGGTTTTGTTACAGCGTTCGATGATCCGGGATCGATTGACCGAGGCGTGTTTGAGAGCTTGCAGCGCGCGCCCGGCTGGTCAGGGTCGACAACTGCCGGCTCGATCCTCGAGGCCGCTTGTTGGGTCTGTATGTCGGCCTGATGTGCCTTCTGGCCGGGGTGTGTTGGTCGACCGGGTTTGCGCGTGGATGGCTTCGTCGCCAAGGATGCTTACGCAGGCGCGGCCTTCCCAATCAACGCGATCAAATCGTTCCCCTATCGGATGCCAAATTGGCAGTGAATCACACTGCGACGACACTTAGTTCGTTTAGTCCAAGCCGGTCGCAATTGAACTACGACTTGGACTATGAATTTTGCAAACGGTATCAACTATTTATATGAATTTAGTTCAGGTAGTTCTACTAAAAGCTACAAAAAATAATCAAACCGCCAAACTGACCGGTTCAACGCTGTGGCGAATTACACGCATTCCAAAAAAGTCTGCTGCCAACTTGGACTACTTGGACTAACTGAAAAACTACCAGTAAAAACAGCGCTTAAGCCCAGCAAGACCTTAGTCCAAGTTGTTTGACCCGGTTGCGCTAAGCATCGAAACTCCGGGCCAAACCACTATGAGGTGAAGGCTTCGTCGAACTGCCGTGCTTGTCGAGACCCGGATCAGAACGGCGTAGAAGGGCCGGTTTCGCCGTCGACTCCCAGGTTCCAATCGGTCAGCGTGTCGTCGAACTCGACCTCCAGGAAACGATCGCAGAAAGCGCTTCTGGCCTCCACCAGGCTCGGCATCAGCCAAGCGTTCCGCTGCCCGAGCGGCGGCAGCGTCGGCCGTGGATGGACCTTCTCGGCTCCGATCTTCTTGATCAGCTTGGCCAGCATCTGGTCCGAAACGCTCTTCAGCTGCGGGTTGCTACGTCTGGCCTCGTCGAATAGGCCCGGATAGCGCTTGCCGCCGTATTGGGCGTCCTTCGACAGACATACACGGTCGGGCCAGTCCGTCGCGCAAGGCAACTCGCCCACGTCCAGCAGGTCCATCAGCCACGCGACCTTCGGGTCGAGTGTTAGCGCCTGTTGCGCGCGCAGCGCATCCGTCCGCGGAACACGCCTGACGTTAAATGCCGAGAGGTCAACGTTCAGAAGATGGTTGAGGAGATTTGCGTCGCCCCCGCCGCGCATGCCCTGGTCCATCGCGCCGAAGTAGTCGAAGTCGTTGCGCTTGATATCCGACACATCGAGCACGAAGAATCGCCGCGCGTTGATGTTGGCCGGTACGACCCATTCGGAGTTCGACGCCATCATAAGGTGGACGTAGCGGCGGACCATCTTCGCCGGCTGGTACTTGCCCTCGCTGAGAACCTCGGCTTCGGTTATCAGGCCCTTAAGCACGGCCTCGTGCTTCTTATTGCCCGCATACAATGCCTCGTCGGCGAAGCACAGCACGCAGGCGTTCAGGTGCCCGGTAAATCGGCCGACCAAGTGCTCAGGCTCCGTCAGATGCATGAAGTGGTCGCCCATGATCCTTCCCAGCGGCGCGACGGCCATGCCCTTTCCGGCACCCTCAGGCCCACGCATAACAACGGCGACCCCGGGCATGTGGTCGGGATGCTGAACCATGTGCGCCAGCCACCTTTCCAGATAATGGAAGTGCTCCTCGTTGCCGGCGCAGATGATTTCCCTCAGGTGATCGAGATATCTGAGGTGGTGATCGCCTGGGCATGGATCGATGCCGAAGCCGCGCCACGTGTTGAGGCACCAATTCGGCGCTCCCCCCGGATAGAAGCCCATCGTTTCGTATAGTTGCTTGCCCGGATGTTCGTTCCAGGCCTTGAAGATTGGTGTCCCAGCGGGCGGGTTCTTAGTTGGATTGACCACGACCTTCTCGTGCGCGTGCGCCTTGATCAGGTCATCCAGCTTGTGCTTGACGTAGCGCCGCTTCTTCAACGCGCCGTCGTATCGATCCTCGACGATACGGAAGCCGCTCCCCTCGGCGTCGACAACACACGCGAATCGGTCGTTGATCCTGTCAACCCAATCAGGCGTGGCTGATCGACCGGCGGACCCTGCCTCGTACTTTAAGACCCGCTCGACGATGCCGTTCAGTTCGCCGTCGTCGAGCGGACCCTCAGCAAAGCTCGCGTGAACGTCGGAATTCTTCCTGTTGGCCTCCTGCAGGGCCGCACGAATGGCGCTCTCGGGCATGCCGTAGGACCGCATCGAGCAGCCGACCTTGAACAGAGCGTCGTTCCGGCCCGCCGCCTTAACGCGCGCCGACGACTTCGACGGTTCGTCTAGGTACTTGGCGAGTTCATTCCACGCCTTCGGACTGCTTCCAACTTCGTCTACATCACTAACGGCCTGTCCAGTGACTGCGAAGAACCTGCCCGATACGTAGGCCTCGATGCCTGGAGACTTAGTCTTGTCGCTGCCAGGGATCGGTATCGGATCGCCCTCCATTTTTCGGCTGTTTGTCCTGAGCGACTTCGGGCAGCCATGAGCGAAGATTTTGAACCCGGTGCCACTCGGCGACACCTCTGCGTAGCTGTTGAATAGGATCAGCCACTTATGGACCCAGTCGGCGGCCTTGCCGGTAACCGGGTCCCGGCACCCATCGAGATCGACGCCGCCGAGGTCGTCGTCATTCGTGAAGACGAAACCAATCCCGCCGTCAGCAGGGACTCGCTCGACGGCTTGCTGGTAAGTCAGGAACTGATCGGGCCGATCGATCCTCTGGTTCGGTATCTTCTTGCCGTCCGCGTCTCGCCACGTGACCCAGCGATTGATCGACTTGAGGTCGTTGGGAACGGCTGCGAAGCGCCGGTCCGTGCCCTGTTTATTAAAACGCGACTTTTCTCCTATGTTGTTCGCGTTCTGATTGCCGTGGTTGGGGTTCTCGTTTATACTCAAATCGCTCATCGCGGTCCTCTCTAGCCGGAGCGCAGGGCGCTCCATCAAGCGTTCATCCCCGGCCAGCGCAATTTGGGTTTGCCGCGCTGGCCGCTCCCTTCAACTCAACTTCTTCGCTTCTTCTTCAGAGAGGTGCCGAGCGGGCGTGTTGTCCGCGCTCGGACTTGCAATCGACTGGCCCGTAGGCGACGGTCGTTCGGCACTCTTTGTCTGCGATGGCTGATTCTTAGTGGGGTGTCGAATCACCCGTCGCAAGTGCTTTGGCAATTATTGCCCAAAAGACGCGTCAGTTAAATCAGAAGTTCAAGAAACCTTCACTGTCATTTAACTTCAACTAGAAAGACAAATATTTGTTGCCGTAAATCTATCCTGGGTATATATTGTCTACATCCTCAATGCCGCTCATCGCAAGTGCTACATTCGAGGTTCGAGGCCCCTACATCGGCCCTTCCCGATTGGGGGCCTCATCTCGTTTGGGTCAGCCCGGCACCGACACGCCCTACCAACGAATTCTAGCGGCCCCACCATGTGGTTCCCCGGCTCGATCCAGCCATCGGCCACGCGCCCCAGACACACAAAGGACATACGACCTGTTACCTAAGGTGTTACCTCAGGCAGAGATACGAGTCGTGTATATCGGCTAAAGCATTGATTTAAATGGTGCCGAAGCGCGGATTTGAACCGCGGACCTACTGATTACGAATCAGTTGCTCTACCCCTGAGCTACTTCGGCACTTGGCGGAAAATAGGGATTTTGCCGGCGCCCCGCAAGCGGGCGATCACGGGCTTGCCTGCACGGGCTGCAACGCGCCGGCGCCGCCAGTCACCGCCCCGTTGGAACGCAGCGTATCGAAGGCGCCGCAGGCCGGACAAAGCGGCTCGTAATCCGAACTCTGCTGGCCACAGGCCCTGCAGTGCCATTTACCGGCGACCGGGGCATGCGCCGCCCGGACAAGCCATTCCCGAGCAGCCGTAGCGTTACCGTTGTAAGTCTCTTCGTAATCGGCCATCAGGCGGCATACCCTGGCGTCGGGATTGGCGCCCTCACCGCCCGCGCCGGCGAGACTCTCGCGCGCCGTCTGCCAGTCTTCGCTGGCGAACGCCGCACCGGCGATCAAGAGGTGAGTTTCCGGATGGTCCGGGTTGCGCGTTTTGAGAATTTCCAGCCGCTTAAGCTGTTCCGACGGCGAGTCGTCGGGGCGGATGCGCTGCCAGGCGGCGGCGAGTGCCGGATGCGGCGCCTTGGCCCAGGCATCGGAAATCACCCGTTCCGCCTTGGAAAGCTTGTCGGCCGCCGTGAACAGGCAAGCCTGCATCACGGCGGCGGGCACGAAATCGGGAGCCAGATCGGACGCGGCTTTCGCCAGGTTCTGCGCATCCCTGGGGCGGTCCGCCCGATCCGCTTCCAGGGCCTGAGCGTACCGCAGGACCGCGCGGTGGCGGCGGACCTCGTCCGGCGGGAACTGCTTTTTCTTATCCGCCCGGTCCAGTGCCGCTTCGGCTTCGCGCCAGTTTCCCGCCTCCGCCTGAAGCTCGAACGAGATTTCGGTCACCCAGGGCATGTCCGGCCGCAATTCCGTCGCCCGACGCGCCAGTTGCAAGGCGGCCTGCCGGTCGCCGTCGCGGCCGGCCAGCGACAACAGGCCGCGGATCCCAAGAAACTCAGTCTCCGGACGGTCCAGCATGGCGCGGAACTGCGTCTCGGCGGCGGCGGTATCGCCGGCCAGCTGGGCCGCCTGGGCCGACAGCAGCATGGTCAACGGCGGTTCGTCCAGCAGCGATGCCGCGCGGTTCGCCTGGCGCAAAGCCTCCCGCTTGTCGCCAGCCGCGACGGCAACCATGCCTAACGACAGCGCCCGGTGGCCGCGCCTGAGCCGAACCTGTTGCCGGGCTTCGCCGAGTTCGGACGGCGCCCGCCTGAGCCAGCGCCATGCGCGGTACAGCACCGCGACGATCAGCGAGAACGCCAGAACCGCGACCACGGCGATGCCGGCCGACGTCTCGATGCGGTAATCCGCCCAGTCGATCACGACCGAGCCAGGCCGGTCCGCCAGCCAGGCGGCGCCGGCCGCGAAGGCGACGATCAGGGCAAATGCGAGTAACAGACGCAGCATTACGAACAGGGCCGCGTCAATTGACGGCGTCGCCGCTGAGGCGGCCGATCACCAGGGATTGCAGGGACTCTAGAGCGCCATTGACCGCTAGGCGATCGCGCGCCGCGCCGAGCCAATCTGCTACCGCTTCGCCCGGCGCGCCGATTAGCTTCTCGGTCTCAGCAACCGCCGCGGTCAGGTCCCCGGCGCCGAGCCGGGCTTCGGCGCGAGCGACAATCGCTTCCGTATCGTCGCCTTCGACCTCGCCGGTGCGGCGCACCGTGACGATGGAGCCGAGGCGGTTGATGGTGCGGCCGATCCACCCTTCGTTCTCCGGCAACCGGGAGGCGCGGACCGCGGCCGCAGCGACCGCCGGGAACCGGGCCCGCAGATCCGACATGGTCGGCGCGCCGGCCGCGGCATGCGCGTCCAGCACCTGAAGCGACGCGTCATCCGCGCCAAGTGCCTGCACCGCCGCCAGCTGTTCCGAGAACGGCGTGGATCGCTTTGCCGCGTCCTGCAATTGCCCGACGGCCAGAACCAAGCCGGTCTTGCGGGCATCGCCGACGCCCGCCGCGGCGGAGGATTCGACCGCCGCCAGACGCGTATCCTGCCCGGTGAGCCCGCTGGAGATATCGGCGACGGTTTGTTCGAGCCGGCTGAGCCGGTCGGATAAATCCGGCGCCGCCGCGCGCGATTCGACCGTATCGAGCCGGCGCGTCAACTCGCTCAGTTTCGCGGCGTCCACGCCACCGCCCCGTACCGCCGCATCCGCCAGTGCCTCCGACAAGGCGGCAACGCGCTGCTCCAGTGCTTCCAGCCGTTCGGAATCGCCGTCCGCGGCCTGAGCTTCGACCGCATCCAGCCTGGCCGACAGGGCGGCCAGCGCCTGGTCAGCCGCCGTGGCCTGGCTCTCGATATCGCTGAGAGCGGCCGCAGGGTCGCGCGCTTCCAGTGCCACGACGCGTTGCTCGATAGCCCCGATTTGGTCGGAACCGGGACGCGGCGAATCTTCCAACGCGGCAAGCCGGCGGTCGAGATCGGCGAGTTGCTCCGACAGCCCGCCCCCGGCGGCAATCGCGGCCAATGGCGCCGGCAACAGCGGCGCGATGCGCGGCATCAGCAACGGCCAGGCGACGATGCCGGCCAAGAAAACCACGACCAGGACAGCAACCGCCCAGGGCCAGCGGCGGCGCTTTTTGATCGGCGGCGGCGTTTCGTCGGTCTCGGAAGGCGCGTCATCGCCCGAATCGGCACTCGCCCATACAGCCGGCGCCCGTGTCTCGCCGGTTGGTTCCGTCGTGTCGTCTTTATCGTTCCGGTCGGATGGTGAACTCATACCGGTTTCCTTTTGTCCGGTCCCTGCATACGCCGCCTCGCGCACCAACTGCAACAACGATTCTTGGGTTGGCCGCGGCGCGACCGCGACCTGGCGCCAGGGCAAAGTGTTGACCGCATCGCCGACGGCGGCGCTCAGGCAAAAAGCGGTGAGCCGCCGGCAGCCTTCGGCCAGGTCTTCCGCCTCCGTTAGGTCCACAAAGGCCGCGGCGCTACGCGGCGAATAGAACAGTACGCCGTCAAGCGGACCGTCCTTTAGAGCGTGACGTGCTTCTTCGGAAAACCCGCCAGCGGTTTCCGACCGATAGAGGACGGACCGGCGCACGTCGAAGCCGTCCGCTTTAAGCATGCCGGAGAGATCGCCCGCGCGATGGCTGCCGGCGACGTGCAGCAACGGCCCGTCGGCGGGATCGAGCGTTTCGGCAACCAATATCGCAAGGTCCCCGACGTCGCCTTTTGCGCTTTTAGTCTGCGCGAAGCCGGCGTCCACCAGCTCCCGCGCCGTGGAATCGCCGACGGCGAAGACCGGCTTGTCGCGGCGTTCGGTGGCGCCGGCCAGGGCCCTGGCGCCGTTGCGGCTGGTCAGCAGCACGGCCTGCACCGCATCCAGGTCCGGCGGCTCTGCCGGTTCGAACCGGATTTCGAGCATCGGTTCGATCATCGACTGGATGTCGAGTTCGGATAGACGGGCCGCGACCTCCTCCGCGTCTTGCCGCGGCCGGGTAATCATCAGCCGCATCGGTCAGTCGCCGACGAGAAAGAAATCCGACGGGGCTTGGCGCCGCAGCTCCTCGCCGGCATCGAGGCCAAGCGTCGCCGCGTCCGCGGCAGCGCCGGCCCGCTCGGCGGTGAAGGACTGGCTGCCGTCGGGACGCAGGATCTCGCCTTTGAACGACAGGCGGCCCGCGCCGTCCAGGTTGGCAAGGCCGGCAATCGGCGTGCGGCAGGAGCCGTCGAGCGCCGCAAGAAAAGCCCGCTCGGCTGCGACACAAACGGCGGTATCAGGGTGATTGAGCGGCGCTAGAAACCCACGTACGCGGTCGTCCGACGCCCTCTGTTCGATCCCGATGGCACCCTGGGCGACCGCGGGCAGCATCTCTTCCGGTTCGACCAGGCTGGCGATATGCGCCGTCAGACCCAGGCGGCGGAGGCCGGCATTGGCGAGCAGCGTCGCGTCGACCTGGCCCTCCTGCAGCTTGCGCAGACGCGTATCGACATTGCCGCGCAGGATGTCGACCCGGAGGTCCGGCCGAAGGCGGCGGATCTGCGCCTGCCGGCGCAAGCTGGCCGACCCGACCAGGGCGCCGGCCGGCAGCGCCGAAATGCTGTCGGCGGCAAGCGAGATGAAGGCATCGCGCGGATCTTCCCGTTCCAGCAGACAGGTGATTTCGAGCCCGTCCGGCAGGACGGTCGGCATATCCTTCATGGAATGCACGGCGATATCGATGCGGCCGTCCAGCAAGGCTTCTTCGATTTCCTTCGTGAACAGGCCCTTGCCGCCGGCTTCCGCCAGCGCCCGGTCCTGAATGCGGTCGCCGGACGTTTTGATCACCACGATCTCAACCGCGTTCTCGCTTAGATCCGCATGCGCGGCGCAGAGTCGGACGCGGGTTTCGTTGGCCTGGGCCAGGGCCAGCGGGCTGCCCCGGGTGCCGATGCGGATGGCGGCTTGCGTCATGCTGGAACGACGTGTAGAGCCTGTGTCAGTTGGAGCCGCCCTTTTATCGCAAAAGGGTCGCCATTCCTAACGGTTATGCGGCGGACTATGGTCGTTCTGGGCATCGAAACGAGTTGCGACGAAACCGCCGCCGCGGTGGTCGACGGCGACCGGACCGTGCTTGCCAACCTTGTGCTGTCGCAACTGGACGAGCACGCGCCCTATGGCGGCGTCGTGCCGGAGATCGCGGCGCGCGCCCATATCGACCATATCGACGGCCTGATCGCGGCGGCGATGCGCGAGGCCGGCGTAACGTTCGACAAGCTGGACGGCGTCGCCGCGACGGCGGGGCCGGGCCTGATCGGCGGCGTGATCGTCGGCCTGACCACCGCCAAGGCCATCGCCGCCGTCGCCGACCTGCCGCTGATCGCGGTCAACCATCTGGAAGGCCACGCACTGACCGCGCGGCTGACCGACGACCTGGCCTATCCCTATCTGCTGCTGCTGGTCTCTGGCGGCCATTGCCAACTGGTGGCGGTGGAGAGGGTTGGCGAATACCGCCGTCTCGGCACCACTATCGACGACGCCATCGGCGAGGCGTTCGACAAGACCGCGAAGATGCTGGCGCTTGGCTATCCGGGCGGGCCGGCGGTCGAGCGGGCTGCGGCGGACGGCGACCCGGCGCGGTTCGACCTGCCGCGGCCGATGCGTGGGCGGGAGGGTTGCGACTTCTCGTTCTCCGGCCTGAAGACCGCCGTCCGGCACGCCATCGCCGGGCTCGGCCACCCGCCAACCGGGCAGGACAAGGCGGACATCGCGGCGTCGTTCCAGGCGGCAGTCGCGGATTCGGTGGTCGACCGAACGGCCAACGGCATCGCGGCGTTCCGGGCGCTGCATCCCGAGGCGCGGTCGCTGGTCGTCGCCGGCGGGGTCGCGGCCAACAAATCATTGCGCCGACGACTGGAACAATGCGCAGCGGCGGCAGGCTTCGACCTGATCGCGCCGCCGCCGGCGCTCTGCACCGACAACGCGGCGATGATCGCCTGGGCCGGACTAGAGCGGTTGCGGGCGGGCCTGACCGACCCGCTGGACGCGCCGGCCCGGGCCCGCTGGCCGCTGGATCCGGAAGCGCCACCGGTCCGCGGGCCGGTCGGCAAGGCTTAGAACACGAGAGAGACATGACCGCAGACGAGGGAAAACGCCGCGCCGCCGAACGCAGCCTGGATTTCGTGGAAAACGGCATGACGCTCGGGCTCGGCACCGGGTCGACGGCGGCGCATATGGTTGCGTTGCTCGGCGCGCGCGTCCGCGATGGCCTGGACGTTCGCGGCGTGCCGACATCGGAAGCGACGCGGCGGCTGGCGGAAGAGAACGGCGTGCCGCTGACCGACCTCGCGACGGTGTCGCGCCTGGACCTCACCATCGACGGCGCCGACGAGTTCAACCCGGACCTCAACCTGATCAAGGGCGGCGGCGGCGCGCTGCTACGCGAGAAGATCGTGGCGTCGCTCTCGGACCGGATGATCGTGATCGCCGACCCGTCGAAGAAGGTTGCCCGGCTCGGCGCCTTCGCCCTGCCGGTCGAGGTCGTGCCGTTCGCGGCGGCGGCGTTGAAGCCGAGACTGGAACGGTTCGGCTGCACGGCGACGTTACGCAGCCGCGACGGCGCGCCGTTCGTCACCGACGAAGGCAACCACATTCTGGACTGCGCCTTCGGGACGATTGCCGACCCACCGGCCCTGGCCGCCGAGATCGGCGCAATCCCCGGCGTGGTCGAGCACGGGCTGTTTATCGGCATGGCCGAGCGGGCGGTGATCGGCGGCGCGGACGGGATCGAGGAGATCCTGGCGCCGGGCACGGAGCGCTAAAGGGTGGCGGTCCAGCATATCGGCGTGATCGGCGGCGGCGCCTGGGGCACAGCCCTGGCGCAGACCGCCGCGGAAGCCGGGCGCAAGGTGACGTTGTGGGCGCGCAATCCGGATGTGGTCGACGCCGTCACCAACGCCCAGGAAAACCCGCTCTATCTGCCGGGCGTCAAACTGGACCCACGCATCGACGCCACCGCGACCCTGGCGGACGCCGCGAAGACGGACGCCGTGCTGCTGGTGGTGCCGGCGCAGCATTTGCGCACCGTGCTGGCCGACCTGGCGCCGCACCTGCCGGACGGCACGCCGCTGGTGATCTGCGCCAAAGGGATCGAGCAAACCAGCCGCAAGCTGATGAGCGAGGTGGTCGGCGAGATCGCGCCGGGCGCGCCGCAAGCGGTGCTGTCCGGGCCGACTTTCGCCATCGAAGTAGCGCGCGGGCTGCCGGCGGCGGTGACGCTGGCCTGCGCCGACGAAGCGCTCGGCGAAGCCCTGGTCGCGGCCATCGGCCGGCCGACATTCCGGCCGTACCTGACCGCCGACGTCACCGGTGCGGAGATCGGCGGCGCGGTGAAGAACGTGCTGGCGATCGCCTGCGGCATCGTCGACGGCCATAAGCTCGGCGACAACGCCCGCGCCGCCCTGATCGCGCGTGGATTGGCGGAGATGCTGCGGCTCGGCCAGGCCAAGGGCGGGCGACCGGAAACCCTGATGGGCCTTTCCGGCCTGGGCGATCTGGTGCTGACCTGCACCAGCGAGACCTCGCGCAACTATTCCCTCGGCATCGAGCTCGGCCGCGGCCGAAAGCTGGACGATGTGCTGGGCGAACGGCGGACGGTGGCGGAAGGCGTCTGGACGGCGGCGGCGGTAACGGCGCTGGCGCAAGAGTTGGGCGTGGAGATGCCGATTGCCGAAGCGGTCAACGACGTGCTGCATGGCGGCGCCGATGTCGACGCGGCGATCGCGGCTTTGCTGAACCGCCCGTTCACGACCGAAACTGGCTGACGTCCTCGCCGTGCGATAGAGTGCCGGCAACAAACGACGATAGAACGGGAGGGCAGCCGTGTATTACATCGTGCTTTGCACCGACAAGCCGGGCGCCGGCCAGGTCCGCGCCGACAACCGGCCGGAGCATATCGAGTTCCTGAAGGCCGCCGGCGACAGCATCAAGCTGGGCGGCGCGACGCTGGCCGACGACGGCGAGACGCCGAACGGCAGCTTCCTGATGGTCGAGGGCGACAGCCTGGAAGAGGTCAAAGCCTGGGCGGCCGGCGACCCGTTTGCCAAGGCCGGCCTGTTCGAGTCGGTCGAGGTGCGACCGTGGCGCTATGTGCTTGGCGACGGGCCGACGAAGTGAGAGACAAGTGGGGGCAACTGGCGGCATGAAATACTGGCTGATGAAATCGGAACCCGGCACCTGGTCGTGGGACGACCAGGTAAAGTCCGGCGACAAGGGCGCCGAGTGGGACGGTGTCCGCAACTACCAGGCCAACAACAATATGAAGGCCATGAAGAACGGCGACCGGGTGTTCTTCTACCATTCGGTCGACGAGAAGCGGGTGGTCGGCGTCTGCGAGGTGATCAAGGAGTGGTACCCGGACCCGACGTCGCCCAAGCCGGCCTTCGGCATGGTCGACATCCGCGCCATCGAACCGATGCCAAATCCGGTGACGCTGGCCGACATCAAGGCCGAACCGAAGCTGTCGGAACTGCCGCTGATTCGCCAAAGCCGCCTGTCGGTGCTGCCGGTCGACGCCCCGTCGTGGAAACTGATCTGCAAGATGGGCGGGTTGAAGCCCTGACCGGCCGTCCGGCCGCGCCGCTGATGACGCTCGGCCGGCCGGACTGGCGCGCCTATCCCAACGCGCCGGCTCCGGGCACGGCGCTCTGCCGCCTGGACGACCTGGCCGACGGCGAAGCCCGCTCCTTCGACTTAAGCCCCGTTGACGCACGCCCCGACGACCGCTTCGCTGTAATCGTGCTGCGCCGGGGCGAGACCGCGGTCGCCTATGTCAACGACTGCCCGCACGCGCACACGCCGCTTGACTGGAAGCCTGGCGAGTTGCTGAATCGCGCCGGCACCCACCTCCGCTGCGCGACGCATGGCGCGCTGTTCCGGTTGAACGACGGTTATTGCGTCTCCGGCCCCTGCCGAGGCGACCATCTGGTGCCGGTGCCGGTGCAAATTGTCGACAGTCTGGTATGCATTGCGGATAGTACTGTCTGAAACACACCGACCTCCAAAGTGGCGGGAGGCGCGCCTCCAGAACTTAATCAACCGTCGACCCGACGCAATGTCGCCACAATTGTCGCGGAGTGTAAACGTCAACATACTATGTGTTGCGGATGACACTTTGACAAAGGCTTTCGCGCAGGTGGGGAGGGTTGCCGCATGAACCCCTGCGCCATGGCGGCAGGCGATCACAGATGGCAGTGAGCTACTCGTTTAAAATCAAAGCTCTCGTGTCGGTCATCGTACTTCAAATCATAGTTTTCCTGCTTTGGGTCTTCGTTCTCGACTGCTTGCTGTGCCCGTGGAACCCAAAGCCGCCTTGGCGGACGGATGCAGACTATGCGGCGCTGCTGCTTTTCGGGCCGAACGAGAACGTGGACGGTGTCGATACCGTCGACGGCATCCAGATCTACGATAGGCGGGGGCTCGGTCCACGCAATTGGCAAGAAGAAGTTGAGGATGGCTATCTGGTCTACGAGACCAAGAACGAGCAAGAGATCAGGTCGATTGTTTCTTCTATGAGGCAGCACGAAACGACCGACATTTGCGAAAGGCGCGGCGTAGGAAAGGAACTTAGTCTTGTCGCTTTCGACAACACATTCATGCGGGCGGCGTACTTTCAATTGACCGCCTGTTGGGACGAAAACGATCGGCACGTCGTTCTTCGGGCCCTGGAGGCCGATAGCGGGGCCATTGGGACTAGCGGCATCGGCAGTTCGCAGCTTGCCGAAACATTGACGGATTTCCGCGTTTACGGCGTTTTCGGGCGGGCGATCCAGTAAGGAGGTTGGCCGTTGTAGACACCTCACTGCCGTTTCGGTTCATTTCCTCGGCGGGAATGCGAGCATCGCGGACAGCATGAGGCCCGGACTGCGCGACATTGAACAAGGTAGCAATTCTTAGGCTGAATATATATCAGATACGTATTGAATATAAATTATATCTATCACAGTCTCCACGGCCCCACGATCTATAGGCAGAGACCAGTCGACATGCCACCGTTCGATCCCACGAAAGCCAGCCGCTCCAAAAAGGCGCGCAGGAACGGCGCCTCGCCCGACGGACCGGTCGGACCGCCGCAGGGAAGCTTTGGCCTGCTCGGCCCGCAAATCAACCCTCCGCGAACAGCTGGGTTGTTGGGCCCAAGCGTGCCAGTGGCAGGCACGCAATCCAGGGTTCAAGCGACCGCCAACAAACGACAGCCTAATAAATTCCCGCCGATAATTGATGCCCAGACCGGCAGCCCAATCGCAGCTGCGGACACGGACGACGCTTTCGACCGAACCCAGCCGGGCCACAATGTCGATCCAACGACGGCGCAAGGAGCCGTGGAATGGTACTTCGACCCGAATAACTCGGATGTCAATGTTGCCTTCAGTCTTGTGGACATCGGCCTGCAGCCTCGGGACTTCAGAAAACGGGACGGAACGAAGTTTGAAAACAGCGAACCGTTCGACGTTACGGTAAAGAGTCTGAGAGGAAAAACGGGGACATTTCCCTATTCGGGGTGGGAGAAAGCAACGATACGCCAGCCTTTTGGCCAAATGACCTATACGCTTAGAGGAACGTTCCACACCACGCGCGATGAGTGGACCTTCAAAGGCTCAATTGAAGCTGAAGACGACGATTTCGATTTCAATCCCGAAGAACTCGGGAAACGACGCCTTGACGCCGAGGCTGCAACACGAATTTTTGCGTTGGTCCCAGGCGGCAAACCATTCAAGTACATTTTCAATGGCAGCCGAACCGTACAGGACGGTGGCAAATGGCAATAAGCCAACCACTTAAAGTCAAACTTCTTTTCGCGGTGGTCGTTCTCTTAACCCTGGCCTTCCTGTATTGGGTATTCGTTCTCGATTGCCTGTTGTGTGCGCAAAAGCCCAAGCTTCCTTGGCGAATAGACGATGCCTATGCGGAAAGGCTTATAGCCGGACCGAGCGAGAAACTTGACGACATTGATACCGTAGACGGCATACAAATTTACGAGAGACAGCAGCAGTATACCGATAACTGGCTTGACAGAGTGACAGGCGGCGATCTGGTCTACGAGACCAAGAACAAACAGGAGATCAGATCGATAGTTTCCTCCTTGCGGGAGTACGAGAGCGCCGACAATTGTGAGAGACGCGGGCAGACACGGAGGTTCAATTTCATTGCTATCGACAACACATTTATGCGGGCAGCCTACTTACAAATGAGTTTATGTTGGGGCGAAGCCGGTCAGTACATTAGTGTTCCGGCCTCGGATTACTATGACGGCCACGGCGGTACCAGCAGTCGAAGGTTGGCCGAAACTCTAAGGGAACTTGGCGCTTACGGAGTGGTGGGCCGCGAGGCGCAGTGAGCAACGGAGCGCTGCCGTTGCCTACGTCGACGACTGCCTGCATGCACACACGGCACTGGACTGGAAGCCGGGCGACCTGCTGAACCGCGCCGGCACCCACCTCCGCTGCGCCACCCGTGGCGCCTTGTTTCGTCTGGAAGATGGCTACTGCATCTCCGGCCCTTGTCACCGAGAGTACCTGACGCCAGTGCCGGTGGAGGTTGCGAGAGGGGAAGTCCTTCTGACGGGCCACATGGCTGGAACGACGATGAATAGAGAATAGGGATGAATCCCTCCGACGTGCCGTCGCCGTAACGCCGACCCGACCCGACCCATTGTCGCCACAATTCGCTCCGAGCATAGCGACCGTTGCGTTATGCATTCTGGATACAATAGCGCGTCGCCATCATGAGCAGCGACGAAGCAGTGGGGTTGGCCGAAATGGACAAAGAGCCGAGGCGCCGATTATCGGTATGGGGCGTAATTCGCACACTGGCAATCGTTGTATTATCGGTGGTGGTTGTCGTCGAGACCACGATGTTGATTTTCGGATTCCTATTCTTCGAAGCCACATGGGAGCGGACGCCTAAGTCTCCATGGCGGTACGACAACGATTTTCCGGATCGCACGCTTTTGATGCGACGACCAAACGAAGGCTACGCGGGTCTGGTCGACGGTATCCAGGTCTATCAGAAGAGAACGGACGGATCGTATCTGGATGACGCCTATGACATAGCGCCCAAGAATGAACTGGTGTTCGAGACAAAGGACAGCGACGCGATCGAACGGATCATGACGGCTCTCGGTAGCACACGCAACGACGGCAAACTCTGCTCGCAACCGGAAGATCCGATAGACTTCTATCTTTTCATGACCGACAACACATTCATGCGCTTCAATTACGTTCTGTTGCAAATGTGCGATATGGAGGGGCGCCAACATGTCGTCGTCCACAGCGAGGACAAATACGACAGCGATTTCGCCTACAACCGGGATTTGGCGGAGGTATTTATCAGCTTGGACGCGCGCGGACTCCTTTTTTATGAGTTTGAGTAGTTAATGGTGCGCCAGAGTGAGCGACCAGCAAAATCGGTAGCAAATCGCACTTATTTTATACATTAGATACGTATTGAATATTGTCTGTGCCTATCACAGTCTCCCCAGCTCAAAACCCGCAGACGGAGCCCGACCGACATGGCACAACGCGATCCAACTAAATCCAAACGTGAGAAACAGGCACTTCGCAACGCGCCTGTCTCCGGCGGGTCGGCGCGCATGGCTCAAGGCAGTTTGGGCTTGCTAGCGCCCAAGGTCGAGCCCGCACGTACTGCTGGATTGCTTGCGCCGAGCGTGCCGGTGGCGAACATCAAGGTTGGTGGACAGTCAGCTCAAGCAGACGCCTTTCCTAGCCAAGGGCGTGCGGTATCGATTGCAGATGCGACCGGCGGGCCTTCGACATCCAAATCAGGTTCGCCGAAGCCGGACATACGGCAAATCGAATTGGAAGACCTGAACTCTCCGACAGACATCGCAAGCCGCATACAATCAGGAGAACGCATTAGGCTCTCACCCAGCGCTATTTCAACGCTGAGCGATTCAGAACTCGCAGGCGTCTTGCAGAGACTCGACAATTTCGTAGAGGTGGAGTCGAAAGCATTAGATAAGCTCAATGAGAAAGACCGGTTAGATAGAGCTCAGCTGGGCGCAGTGGCGGAGCAGGAAGAGAGACTGCGTGATGAAGCGCTAACGAATGCGGGATTAGATGCGATTGGACTACTGGATCCGACAGTGAACTCACTAGGTAAGCTTTTTAGAAAACTGACCCCACCGGCACTGACATTCGGGCTTCGATTGGCGCAAGATCACGAAAAAGCGAACTCTAGGTCCAGATTTGGCATGAAGCTGCGAGATTTAGTCGACGAACAGAACCGACAAAGGCAGGAATTGCAGAGCGCGATTAGTGGATTGATATCGCAACGAGATGCCATCAGAGCCGAGGAAGAACGCCGCAAGTCCTTGACCGATGAAATGCGACCGCTGCCCCCCGGGTCTTAGCCACCCACTCTGACGAACGCTGGCGGCGCCTGGTTGCGGAGAGGTTTACTCTACATATTGCATTCTCTCAGCTCTTTGCAGGCTTTTGAGATCGTGCAACCATAGCGCATGGGATCGGGCATTATTCTTCGGCCGGCAACCCGGTTGTTAGTTACCGCTATCGCTGCGCTTAGTACCGTGCAGGCGACGGCAGACGAGTTGCCGTCCAGTTGGCTCGCCGACGCAGGCATCGTCCTGGCCCGAGGCGACTGCACGACCGCGGTCGATCTGATGGAGCGGGGCGCGGCGGCGGGCGAGGTGGCGGGGCTGTATCCGGCGCGGTCGTTTTATCTGTTCCATGAATGCGCCGAGCCGGACGCGGCCGAGCGGATCTATCGGATCGGGCTCAAGCTCGCGGACGGCGACGGGATGCCGCAGGACGATGCGGCGGCGGTCGCCTGGCTGGAATGGGCCGAACATCTGGGGTTTGCGCAGGCACAACACTTGCTGGCGTTCCAGGGACTGAATGAAAGCGCACACAACCGACTGGCCCAGTGGCGCCTGGAATGGGCGGCCATCCGCGGCGACCCGGAGGCGCAGCGGAATTTGGCCATCTTCCGGCTAAACCATGAAAAACGCACAACCGACGCGCTGACTTGGCTGTTGCGCGCGCGGCAAAACGGCGGCGACGTCGACGAGGAAATCGCCGCGGTCGGCGCCGAGGCCAGCGAATACATGTGGCAGGACGCTAGAGAGGCCGCGGCCAAGCCGCCGCCCGGCAGGGACGACCTGTGGTGGGAGCCCCACTTCTGGGTCGCCTTGGACAAGGGCGACTGCCCGACGTCCAAGCACTATCTGGATGCCGCCGTCGCCGCCGGCAGCGACGAGGCCATCGGGATGATGCCAAATTTTTACGAGAGCCCACGCAGTAGCGATTGCTTCTCAGTCAACGTTGAAAAGCACAGGGAGATCTTGGAGTTCGTCGTGAACCGCCTTCCCGATGAACCGCGGCCCAAGCAGAAACTCGCGGCGTTTTACCTGGATGGCCCCTATCGTGGAACGCACGCTGCGGAAGCCGAGCAGCTGATGCGACTGGCGGTGCTGGATATCGGCCCCCTGTCAGCAGAGCACTACCAACCGATGTTGGAAGCCTATATGCCGCGGTCCGAAACCGGCGCAGCCGCTTTCAAAGCAGCAATTGCGTGGTTTCACGGAATTGAACCGGATGAGGAAGCCAGAGCCTATCGGCTTCACCAAATGTTCCGAGCCGGCGACGGCTTTCGCAAAGACGACCAACGAGCGCGCGATTGGCTTCACCACGCGGCCGGCAAAAAATTCCCGGAAGCATACTTCGAGCTGGCAATGCTGACGCTGGACGGCACCTGGACTTTCGATACGACGGAGGAAGCCGTCGGGTATCTCGAAAGCGGCGCTTCATACGAACACGGGCCGGCGCAGGCCGAACTCGGCAGACGGCTGGCGAAAGGCGACGGCGTCGAGCGGGACGACCAGATTGCCTATCTGTGGCTGGTCCGCGCCGGCATGAACGGCGAGCCGGTCGACGCGCTGAAGACCGACGTCGGGGAGCGCCTCTCGTTCTTCGATCGTGCGTGGCTTTGGACATGGGCTTTCGCCCAGCCGGTGATCAACTGGGTGTTCGAAGCCGTGGTGACGGTTTTGAACTGGGTCGCGCGGTTGCTCTCCTAATCCGCCGTCAGGAACGCGCGGTACTTTTCGGCGATGTCGTCGACCGCGGCACGGTAGAGCTTCTCGCCCGCCTCCACCGACGCCAGCGACGGGTCGGAGCCGATGCGGCCGTCGGGGAAGCGGCGGCGATAGTCATCGGCGTCGTAGATCGGGCCGGTCGGCGCGATCGGCGGGTCGATCTTTGCTTCCGGGATATGGTCGGGATAGGCGTAGTAGGTGAGCGAGACTTCCGACGGGGTAGCATGGCCGCCTTCCGCGTCGCCGAACAGCTCTTTCGAGAGCGCGCGCACGCCCTTGCAGTCCCACCAGTTCTGCATCTTGCAGCGGACCGGCGGCCGGTTGTGGCCGGCGGTGCCGAGGCTGGATTCGGCATAGATCTCCGAGAACGCTGCGGTGACGGTCGCGATATTGCCGCCGTGGCCATTGAGGAAGAAGAACCGGTCGAATCCATGCCGGCTGAGCGAATTGACCGTGTCCTGCACCACCGCCATCAGGGTCGAGGGGCGGAGCGTCACCGAACCGGGGAAGCCCAGATGGTGCTGCGCCATGCCGGTCGAGATGGTCGGCGCGACCAGGGCGCCGGTCGCTTCGGCGATGCCGTCGGCCAGGAATTCGGGGCAGAGCGCGTCGGTGCCGATATAGCCGTTCGGCCCGTGCTGTTCGGTCGAGCCGATGGGAATGATGATCCCGGTCGAGTCTTTCAGGTAAGCCTCCACCGCCGGCCAGGTCATTAGCTGTAAACGCATGATTTTCCTTCTTCGATTGACGCCGCAAGCCCTACCGCCGCTTGTCCGCCGCCGTGTTTTACGACCATAATCGGCATAAGGATAACCGCGGCCCGGACCGCAGAGAAGCCCGGGCCGCAGAGATAGGGAGACGCCCAACGATGTCGGATGACCTGATTCCCGTTCCCGCCGAATGGGCCGAAAAGGCCTGGTGCAGCGACGCCCATTACCAGGACATGTACCGGCGGTCGGTGGAAGACCCGGAGGGCTTCTGGGCCGAGCACGGCAAGCGGGTAGACTGGATCAAGCCGTACAGCCAGATCAAGGACGTCTCCTACGATGCCGGCGACCTGCATATCAAATGGTTCCACGACGGCACGCTGAACGCGTCCGCCAACTGCCTGGACCGGCATCTCGAAAAGCGCGGCGACCAGGTCGCAGTAATCTGGGAAGGCGACGACCCGTCGGTCGACAAGAAGATCACCTATCGAGAGCTGCACGAACTGGTCTGCAAGTTCGCCAACGGGCTGAAGTCTGTCGGCGTGAAGAAGGGCGACCGGGTCACGATCTACCTGCCGATGATTCCGGAGATCGCGGTGGCGGTGCTGGCCTGCGCCCGGATCGGCGCGATCCATTCGGTGGTGTTCGGCGGCTTCTCCCCGGACGCGCTGGCCGGGCGGATTATCGACTGCGATTCCAACGTCATCATCACGTCGGACGAGGGCGTACGCGGCGGCCGGCCGATCCCGCTGAAAGCCAATACCGACGCGGCGCTGAAATCGACGCCGTCGATCGAGAAATGCGTGGTGGTCAAGCATACAGGCGGCGCCATCGACTGGTCGGACGGCCGCGACGTCTGGTACCACGACCTGATGACCGGCGCGTCGGCGGACTGCCCGCCGGAGGAGATGGGCGCGGAGGACCCGCTGTTCATCCTCTACACCTCCGGCTCGACCGGGCAGCCGAAGGGGGTGATGCACACCACCGGCGGCTACATGGTCTACGCGTCGATGACGCATCAGTACGTGTTCGACTACCACGACGGCGATATCTACTGGTGCACGGCGGATGTCGGCTGGGTGACGGGCCACTCCTACATCCTGTACGGGCCGCTCGCCAACGGCGCGACGACCCTGATGTTCGAGGGCGTGCCGAACTATCCCGACGCGTCGCGGTTCTGGCAGGTCTGCGACAAGCACGGGGTGAACATCTTCTACACCGCGCCGACCGCGATCCGCGCCCTGATGCGCGAGGGCGAAGGGCCGGTCAAGGCGACGTCGCGCAAGTCGCTCCGTCTGCTCGGCTCGGTCGGCGAACCGATCAATCCGGAAGCCTGGCTCTGGTACTACAACGTGGTCGGCGAAGGGCGCAGCCCGATCGTCGATACCTGGTGGCAGACCGAGACCGGCGGCATCATGATCACGCCGCTGCCGGGCGCGACGGCGTTGAAGCCGGGCTCCGCCACGCGGCCGTTCTTCGGCATCCAACCGATCGTGGTCGATGCCGAGGGCAACAAGCTGGAGGGCGCGACCGAGGGCAACCTCTGCATCGCGGATTCCTGGCCGGGCCAGATGCGCACGGTCTACGGCGACCACGACCGGTTCATCCAGACCTACTTCTCCACCTATCCGGGCCGCTACTTCACCGGTGACGGCTGCCGCCGCGACGCGGACGGCTATTACTGGATCACCGGCCGGGTCGACGACGTGATCAACGTTTCCGGCCACCGCATGGGCACGGCCGAGGTGGAATCGGCCCTGGTTGCCCACGACAAGGTGGCGGAAGCCGCGGTCGTCGGCTATCCGCACGACATCAAGGGCCAGGGCATCTACGCCTACGTCACCCTGAACGCCGGCGAGGACCCGACCGAGGACTTGCGCAAGGAGCTGGTGCAGTGGGTGCGTAAGGAGATCGGGCCGATCGCCTCCCCCGACCTGATCCAGTGGGCGCCCGGCCTGCCGAAGACCCGGTCCGGCAAGATCATGCGCCGCATCCTGCGCAAGATCGCCGAGAACGACTACGGCAACCTGGGCGATACCTCCACCCTGGCGGATCCGGCGGTGGTCAACGACCTGGTCGACAACCGGCAGAACCGGTAAGCCGCCGGGCAAGTTGCGCGGGACGACTTTTGGTTTCGTTTCCGGTACGGAACGATTTTGTTCCACATGCGAAACCAGTTGTATCGGAATGGGAATGAACCATTTCGCGGCCGAACCGGTTGAGCATTGACGGCGTCTTCAGCCAGCGAGAACCGACGCCATACGCTCGACCGCCGGCTCGATCTCCGCCTCGGGCACGGCGGCGTAACCGAGCAGCAAACCTTGCGTTACATCCCCGCCACGGTAGTAGCCGGATAGCGGCGGTGCGGTAATACCGGCGGCCGCCAGGTTCTCCGACACCGTCCGGTCCGGCAGGCGGGCCGCGAGATCGGACGACAGCATGCCGACCAGATGCATGCCCGACTGGCTGGGACGGAAGTCCAGCAGCCCCGATAAATGGCGGTTTCCCGCCTCCAGCAAGGCCTGGCGGCGGGCCGCGTAGAGTCGCCGCGTGCGGCGGACATGGGCGGCGAAGTGGCCGTCGGCAATGAACCGGGCCAGCGCGCCCTGGGCAATCGACGACGGGTGATCGTCAAGTGCGGCCCGGGCCCGGCGGAACGGCTGCACCAGATCCGGCGGCACCACCAGATAGCCGAGACGGAGCGACGGGAACAGCACCTTCGAGAAGCTGCCGATATAAATAACGGAACCGGAACGATCGAGGCCCTGCAAGGCTGCGAGCGGCCGGCCGGCATAGCGGTATTCGCTGTCGTAATCGTCCTCCAGGATCCAGGCGCCGCGGCGCGAGGCCCAGTCGAGCAGCGCCAAGCGGCGGCGCAGGCTCATGGTCACGCCGAGCGGGTATTGATGCGACGGCGCGACGCAGGCGAGCCGCGCGTGAGACGCTGCCCGTTCGCCGGCCGCGATATCCAGCCCTTCCTCGTCCACCGGGACCGAGACGAGATCGACGCCAGCGCCGGTGAGCGCACCCCACGCGCCGATATAGCCGGGCTCCTCGACCAGGGCGGCGTCTCCGGGGTCGAGCAGCACCCGAGCCGCAAGATCCAGGCCATGTTGCGCACCCGAAACGATTATCACCTGGTCCGCATCGCAGCGCACGGCCCGCACCGCGCCGAGATAGGCGGCGATTTCCGCGCGCAGGTCCCGATCGCCGGCGGGATCGCCGAAGGCAAGCAGCCGCGCCGCCGGCCGACGCCAGGGCCGTGCCAACAGGCGGGCCCAAAGCTGAAACGGAAATTCGTCCAGCGCCGGCAGGCCCGGCGTGAACGCCCGATAACTGAAGATACGTGGGTTGACCGAGGCCGCCAGCGCCTCCCCGCGGCGGGACAGGCCGGGCCGGTCGCCGAGCGGGGACACGGCCGATGATGGCGTCAGACCGGGTGCGGCGCCCGTATCCAACAGGGCATCCGGCAAAACCGGGGAAACGTAGGTGCCGGAGCCAACCTTGCTGACCAGATAGCCTTCCGCCAGCAGTTGATCGAAAGCGCCGACGATGGTGTTACGCGAGACGCCCAGATCGGTGGCAAGGCTGCGGGTCGAAGGCAGGCGCGTTTCAGCCGGCACGCCGCGGCGCAGGATCAGGCCGCGCAGCTGGTCGTAGAGCTGCCGCTGCATCGGCCGGCCCGCATTGCGGTCCAGGTCCAGCGCGAGTAGCGCTTCGCGGGTAGCGCGGCGTGACATGACAGATCCCGATCGACACTCAAGTGGTCCCTTCCAATAGTTCAAAATGGACCTATTGAGCAAACCAATTTGCCGGTAGCGTCCGGACCGACGGATAACCCGACAATAGGACGACCGACGATGACCGCCTTTACCCCGACCGATCGATCCCGCGCGAAACGGCTGCACCAACGGGCTGCCTATGACCGAGAGTCCATCTACCCGATCCTGGATGCCGGCGTGGTCTGCCATGTGGGGTACAGCATAGACGGTCAGCCCTACGTGACGCCGACCTGCTATTGGCGGGAGGGCGACCGGCTTTACTGGCACGGCTCGTCGGCCAGCCGCATGCTGCGTCAGGTCAAAACCGGCATCCCCGCCTGCCTGACGGTGACTCATTTCGACGGCCTGGTACTCGCCCGATCCGGTTTCCATAGCAGCATCAACTACCGCTGCGTCATGGCGTTCGGGTCCGCCGCCGAAGTAAGCGAGAAGGCCGAGAAATCCGCCGCGCTGGAAGCCTTCGTCGAACGCCTGACGCCGGGACGGTGGGCCGAGCTACGGCCGATGAACGATCAAGAGCTGAAGGCAACCACGGTCGTTGCCATGGAAATCGAGGAAGCATCGGCCAAGACGCGGACCGGCCAGCCCGCGGACGACGAGGAGGATTACACACTGGATGTCTGGGCGGGCGTTGTGCCAATCCGGCAAATCACCGGGACCGCGGAGCCAGATCCGAAGCTCAAGCCGGGCATTTCCCAGCCTTCATACCTCGACCATTTCGACCTGTAGGACCCGCTACACCAAATCGGTATGGCGGCCATATAGGTCGAACATAAAAAGAACAAAAGAATTTGTACCTAGACCGATTCGCAACAGGGTGTGGCCGTCTCAGTTAACCAAGACGGAGGCCCACCGTTCATGATCTAGATCTTGGGCACTAATTTCCGAACGACCCTAGACGAACATCTAATACATTGATTTAGCTTTGTTGTTCGATTCGTAAGCAGACTGACCGAGATAATTTATCGTTAATGTCCTGGTAGAGAATCGTTCCTGATGGGTCGCCCGAATCGATTCGGCGGAAATAGGAATTATTCCCCTGCCGGAAGTGAAAGCGAACCGATCGGTTCAAAAGTCGCTGCAGATTCCCTTATTCTCCCAATCGCCGTAACGGGTCGGCTCCGGGCCGGATGGCCCGTTGATCTCACCCGGCACCTGTTTCAGCTTGTGGGCCGGATTATCCTTCGCCGCTTTCGCACTTTGATCCTGCTCTTCCTGGCCATTTTCGGCGCTGGCCTCGGCCTCGGATTTCGCCTGTTCGCTCATGCCTGATCTCCCGTTTTCGGCGGCCGCCGCTCGCTTGAAGGCGATAAGTACTCCCTTACATATGAAACTGATGGCCCTGCTGTCGAGGGGCCGAACGAGAGGACTGAATGAGTTACGCCCGCACCGCACTGCTGCTGGCCGGTCTGACCGGCCTTTTCCTGGCCGTCGGGTACATGCTGGGCGGAGAAGCGGGCATGGCCATCGCGCTGATTATCGCGCTCGCTATGAACCTGTTTTCTTACTGGAACTCCGACAAACTGATCCTGCGCATGCATGGCGCGCGGCAGGCGGACCGCCGCAGCGCGCCAGAACTATTCGGTATCGTCGAGCAACTGGCCGACAATGCCGGCCTGCCGATGCCCAAGGTCTACATCATGGAGAACGACCAGCCGAACGCGTTCGCCACCGGGCGCAACCCGGAGAACGCAGCGGTCGCGGCCACTACCGGACTGCTTCGCCGGCTGTCGACCGAGGAAGTCGCGGGCGTGATGGCACACGAGCTGGCGCATGTGAAAAACCGCGACACGCTGATCATGACGATTACGGCGACGATTGCCGGCGCGATCAGCATGCTGGCCAATTTCGCCCTGTTCTTCGGCGGCAACCGCAATAACCCGCTCGGCCTGATCGGCACCATCGCGCTGATGATCCTGGCGCCGATGGCCGCGATGCTGGTGCAAATGGCGATCAGCCGCAGCCGGGAGTACGAGGCGGACCGGATCGGCGCGGAAATCTGCGGCCGGCCGCTCTGGCTAGCCAGTGCCCTTGAAAAACTGGACGCGGGCGCCCAGCGGATCGACAATCCGGTGGCGGAGGCCAATCCGGCCACCGCGCACCTGTTCATCGTCAACCCGCTGCATATGCGAAGCATCGATTCCCTGTTCTCCACCCACCCGAAGATGGACGAGCGCGTCCGCCGCCTGCGGCAGATGGCGGGCGCCGGCGCCGGGCCCTGGGGGTGACGCCGGCGCGACCCGGTCAGACCGGCACTATCGAAACGAAAGCGGCCGACGCCAGGGCGGCGGCGGCGGCGTTGTTACGGCTGGTGCTGCGCCGGAAGCAGCCTCTGGACGATGCGCTGGACCCGGCCCTGACGGGCCTGGAAGACCGCGACCGACGCTTCGCCCGGGCCATCGCGACAACCGCTTTGCGACGGCTGGGCCAGATCGACGCGCGGATCGACCGATGCCTGGACCGCCCCTTGCCGAAATCCGCGGCGCCGGCTCGCGATGCCTTGCGCATCGGCGCAGCCCAGCTTCTCTATATGGATGTGCCGGCCCACGCCGCCGTCGACGGCAGCGTCGCGCTGCTGCCAGCGTCCAGCAAATTCAGGGGACTGACAAACGCGGTTCTGCGGCGGATCGCCCGCGAGGGAACCGGAGACGATGGCGAGCCGATCAGCGCGGCAATGCCTGACTGGCTTTGGCAAAGTTGGGCAGCGACTTACGGCGACGCCAAGGCGGCCGCCATCGTCGCAGCCCAACTAACCGAGCCGCCGACCGACATCACCGTAAAGGCCGATGGCGCCGAATGGGCCAAGCGGCTGGACGGCAATCTGCTGCCAACCGGCAGCATTCGGCGCCGCGGCGCCGGCGGCATAGAGAAACTGCCGGGCTATGCGGATGGTGCCTGGTGGGTGCAGGACGCCGCCGCGGCCCTGCCCGCCCGATTGCTCGGGGTCGGTTCGGAGCAAACCGTCATCGATCTTTGTGCCGCGCCTGGCGGAAAGACCGCGCAGCTGGCGGCCACCGGCGCTTCCGTGATCGCCGTCGACCGAGCCTCCAGTCGCCTGGCGAGGCTGCGCCAGAACCTTGAGCGGCTCGGCTTACGGGCTGAAACGGTCGCGGCCGACGCGGCGGCATGGCGGCCCGACAACGCGGCGGACGCCGTGTTGCTGGACGCGCCCTGCTCCGCAACCGGCACAATACGGCGTCACCCGGACGTCGCGTGGCTGAAGACACCCGGCGACGTCGAAAAGCTGGCCAGGGTCCAATCCCGGCTGCTGCGGGCGGCCGTCGACATGGTCAAACCCGGCGGGCTACTGGTCTACTGCGTCTGTTCCCTGCAGCCGGAAGAGGGGCCGCAGCAGATTGAGGACTTGCTGAACAAGGGAGCGCCGGTGGAACGCGAGCCGACTTCGGCCGATGACGTCGGCAACCTGACCGATCTGATCACGCCGGCCGGCGACCTGCGCACGCTGCCGTCCCATTTGGCCGACATCGGCGGCATGGACGGCTTCTATGCCTGTCGCCTCAGACGACTTTAACACGTACGGGGTCGGTTCCCTTGCGGGTAACCGGTCAAGTTGCTAGAGAAGCCGCATGCAGAAACCGATCCGGATTGCCCCGTCGATCCTCGCCGCGGATTTCGCCAAACTGGGCGAGGAAATCGCGGCCATCGACCGGGCCGGCGCCGACTACATCCACATCGATGTGATGGACGGCCACTTCGTACCGAACATCACCATCGGACCGGAGGTCGTCAAAGACCTGCGCCGCCACACCGACAAGCCGTTCGACACGCACCTGATGATCTCGCCGATCGATCCCTATCTGGAGGCGTTCGCCGAGGCCGGGTCGGACATCATCACGGTACACCCGGAAGCCGGGCCGCATCTGCACCGCACCATCCAGGCAATCAAGGCGCTGGGCAAAAAGGCCGGCGCATCGCTTAACCCGGGAACGCCGGTGGAAGTGCTGGACCCGGTTCTGGAAGAACTGGACCTAGTTCTGGTGATGAGCGTCAATCCCGGTTTCGGCGGTCAGAGCTTCATCACATCCCAATTGGATAAGATTCGCGCATTGCGCCGACGCATCGATTCGATCGGCCGCGACATCGACCTGGAAGTGGATGGCGGGATCAATCCGGAAACGGCAACGCTGGCCAAAGCCGCCGGCGCCGACGTGCTGGTTGCCGGGTCGGCGACGTTTAAAGGCGGGCCGGACGCCTACGCGACGAACATCGAACGCCTGCGCGGGGAGTAGAGAGCCGGTTGAGCGCCTTGGCCAAACAACCGGAAACCAGCGCAATCGGCCAGGCCGCGGCCAACCTGTTGTTCAAATCCCGCCTGTATCGGATGAGCCTGTCCGGACGCCACCCTGTGCAGCTTTCCGCCAAGCCGGAAGATCCCTGGCCGGGCGATCCCGCGACGGCGGACGACTTGTTTCGCGGCACCTTCCGGTTCGCGGACGCCGACGTAGTGCTGCCCAACCAATCGCCCTGGACCGTGACGCCGCCGAACGACGGCTGGTGGGAGGCGATGCATGGTTTCGTCTGGCTGCGGGACTTCGCGGCCGCCGGCGGTGATGCCGCGCAGCGCCATGCCCGCGCCCTGGTCAAGGCATGGCTGGAGCATTGGTCGGAGTACGACGCGGATGTCTGGCGGTCGGACGTGCTCGGCCGCCGCATGATCTCCTGGATCAGCCAGGGACGGTTCCTGCTTGACGACGCGGAACCGATGTTCCGGTCGTCGGCACTGGACAGCCTGGCGCGCCAGGCCCGGCATCTGACCCGCACCGTGCGGATGTGCCCGAGCGGATCGCCGCGGCTGACGGCGGCGGCCGGCCTGGTCTTCAGCGGCGCAGCGTTGCCCGACGGCGCCGGACGGCTGAAGCGCGGCCTTAAGGTTCTGGACGAAGAGATCGAACGGCAGGTGTTGCCAGACGGCGGGCATGTCAGCCGCAACCCGGTCGTTCATCACGAAGTGCTGCGCGATCTGATCGCCGTGCGGTTCTGCCTGGAGGCCTGCAAGGCACCGGCACCCGAATCTTTGAGCGCCGCGATCGGCCGAATGGCGCCGATGCTGCGTTTCTTTCGCCATAGCGACCGTGGGCTCGCCCTGTTCAATGGCGCGAACCAGAACGACCCGGCGGCGTTGGACCTGACGCTGGCTAAATCCGAGTGCGGCGATCAACCGCCGGACAGCGCCACGGATACCGGTTTCGAGAGGGTCGCAAACGGAGCAACGCTGCTGCTGATCGAAACCGGCCCGACAGACAACAAGGCCTGGAAGACGGGGCATGCCGGACTGCTCAGCTTCGAAGCCAGCGCCGACGGCGAACGCCTGATCGTCAATTGCGGGGCGCCCGTGGATACCGGCAGTGAATGGACACAGCCCCTGGCCGCGACCGCCGCGCACAGCACCGTGACCGTCGGCGAACGGAATTCGGTGGAGCTGAAGCAGGGCCGCGGTGTCGGCCATCCGCCTGCCTGCGACCGCCGCGAAAGAAACGAAGCCGACGGCCAGGTCTGGATCGAAGCGGCGCATCACGGGTACGAACAGCCGTTCGCTCTGACCCACCGCCGTCGCCTCTATCTGGATGAAACCGGCATCGACTTGCGCGGCGAGGATATCCTGCGGTCGACGAACCTGCGCAAGTCGGACGACGTTCCATTCACCGCCCGCTTCCATCTGCATCCGGACGTGACCGCATCGTTGCTTGGCGAAGGGACCGGCGCCTTGCTGCGGACGTCTTCGGGCGCCGGCTGGCAGTTCAAGGCGGCGGGCGGTGAGGTAACGCTGCAGGAAAGCGTATATCTGGGTGTTGCCGGCGCGAAACGGCGCAGCGAACAGATCGTGGTATCCGGCCGCTGCGAGGGCCAGGAAACCAAAATCAACTGGGTCCTGTCGCGCATCGCCCACTGACACCTGACGACCGCCGGGCAGCCATGTTAAACGAAGCGGTATCGACGCCGCCGATTGCCATCTTTTGAGGAAAGACCGCAATGACCGATTCCGCCGACCGGCCGATACCCATTCGCCGGGCGCTGATCTCCGTTTCCGACAAATCCGGCCTGGTTGAGTTCGGCCGCTTTCTCGCCGACCGGGATGTCGAAATCCTTTCGACCGGCGGTTCCGCCAAGGCCTTGAGCGACGCCGGTGTGCCGGTGCGCGAGGTCAGCGACTACACAGGTTTCCCGGAAATGATGGATGGGCGGGTCAAGACGCTGCATCCGAAGATCCACGGCGGGTTGCTGGCGCTGCGCGACGCGCCGGACCACCAGGCCGCGATGCAGGACCACGACATCAGCGCCATCGATCTTCTGGCGGTCAACCTCTATCCGTTCGAGGAAACGGTCGCCCGCGGCGCCGACTTCGACACCTGTATCGAGAACATCGACATCGGCGGCCCGGCCATGATCCGTTCCGCCGCCAAGAATCACCAGCACGTCGCCGTGTTGACGGAGCCCGACGACTACAAAGCGGTGATGGACGAGATGGCGGGCGACGGCACCACGGGTCTGAGCTTACGCAAACGTCTCGCGGCGAAAGCCTTCGCGCGGACCGGCGCCTACGACGCGGCGATCTCCGGCTGGTTTGCTGGTCAAGTGGACGATGCCTATCCGTTGCGGCTGAATCTTTCCGGCAATCTGCAGGAAATTCTTCGCTACGGCGAGAACCCGCATCAGACGGCGGCGTTCTACCGAACCGGCGACACGCGGTTCGGCGTCGCGACGGCGACTCAGCTTCAAGGCAAGGCGCTGAGCTACAATAACCTGAACGATACCGACGCGGCCTACGAACTGGTCGGCGAGTTCGACCCAAGCGCGGGACCAGCGGTCGCGATCATCAAACACGCCAACCCTTGCGGCGTGGCCCGGGGCGAGAGCCTGCTGGAAGCCTACCGCAAGGCACTTGCCTGCGACCCGGTCAGCGCCTTCGGCGGTATCATCGCGTTGAACCAAACATTGGATGCAGCGACCGCCGAAGCGGTAACGGAAATCCTGACCGAGGTGATCATCGCACCGGACGCCGACGAGGCCGCCCGCGCCATCGTGGCCAAGAAGAAGAACCTTCGTCTGCTGGTGACCGGCGGGTTGCCGGACCCCACAGCCCCGGGAATGACGGTCAAGTCGCTGGCGGGCGGATTGCTGGTGCAAGGCCGGGACGGCGGGCGCGTTGCCCGCGAAGATCTGAAGGTGGTAACCAAACGCGCGCCGAGCGAGCAGGAACTGACGGATCTGCTGTTCGCCTTCACGGTCTGCAAACACGTGAAATCCAACGCCATCGTCTACGTCAAGGACGGGGCGACCGTCGGCATCGGCGCAGGGCAAATGAGCCGAGTGGATTCGTCACGGATCGCCGCGCGCAAGGCGGCGGATGCGGCCGGCGCCGCGCACGAGACGGCCTCGCGCACCGAAGGATCGGTCGTCGCGTCCGACGCCTTCTTCCCGTTTGCCGACGGCCTGCTGGCGGCCGCCGAGGCCGGTGCGACCGCCGTCATCCAGCCCGGCGGTTCGCTGCGCGACGAGGAGGTGATCGCCGCCGCGGACGAGGCCGGGCTGTCCATGGTGCTGACCGGGATGCGGCACTTCCGGCACTAACGCATCAGTGTTCGGCAGAAGGCGTGCGTTCCTCTTTCACGCCGACGAACAGTATTAAGCCGAGCACCAGGAACGGTAGCACCACCGAAATGCCGATACGTTGACTTTCGAACGTGTCGGTCAGGATGCCGATGGCGAGCGGGGCCATGAACGCCGTCGCCTTGCCGGACAGCGCGTACAGACCGAAGAACTCGCCCGACATTTCGGGCGGGGCCAGGCGCGCCAGCATGGTGCGGCTGGCCGCCTGCGCCGGTCCGCCGAAGATGCCGAGCAGAACAGAGATCACCATGAAGATCCGTTCGCCGGTGGAGGCGAACAGCGCGCCGTCCGGCTCTGGCATGCCGACTTCAAGGAAGAAAAACACCTTGCCGTCGCCGACCGAGACCACGCCCAGGGCGCTCAAAATGAGCCCGAGCACCGCCAGCACGATGGTGGTTTTCGACCCCAGTTTGTCGTCGAGCCAGCCACCGACGAAACAGCCGACGGCGGCGAACACCAGGATGACGATGCCGAAAATGCCGAGCTGTGTCGTGCCCCATCCGAACAGGCCGGCGGCGTAAATGCCGCCAAAGGCGAATATCGCGGTTTGGCCGTCGTAGTAGAACATGCGCGCCACGAGATAGAGCGCGATGTTGCGGTAACGCGGCAGTGCCCGCAACGTGCCGAGTAAGGTGGCGACGCCGCGCCGCGCCGCTTCCACCGCGCCTAGGCCACTGCCGGCCCTGTCCGGCGTCCAAACGAACATCGGGATCACAAATACTGCGAACCAGATCGCGGATAGCGGCCCGACGATCCGGTCATGCTCGTGTGTCAGTTTGTCCAGACCGAACAGCGGCTGTTCGGGAAAGCTGAAACCGAGCAGGACGATAAACAGCGAGACCAGGCCGCCGAGATAGCCGAGCCCCCAGGCGAATCCCGACAGGCGGCCGATCCGGCCGTCCGGTACCAAGTTCGGCAGCATCGCGTTGTTGAAGACGGTCGCGAACTCGATGCCGATGGTGGCGAGCACGATCGCCGCCAACGTGAACGCCAGAACCCCGGCATCGGCACCTGGCACCGCCCACCAAAGCGCGAATGTGGCCACGATGCAAAGCGCGGAGAAAACGAAGATCCAGGGCTTACGTGCCCCGCCGGCGTCCGCGATGGCCCCGAGGAACGGCGCCAGAAGCGCAATCGTGACGCCGGCGGCAGCCTGCGTATAGCCCCAGAGCGCCTGACCCTGCACCGCGTCGCCGACCACGGCGGAGGTGAAATATGGGGCGAAGATGAAGGTGGTTATGATCGTGAAGTAAGGCTGGTTGGCCCAATCGAACATCGCCCAACCGAACTTGCCGGCCGCCGACGCTTCGCTGGCGCCTACGGCATCCGCAGCCTGTACTGACAACAGTCCCCCCTGAGAATCGCCTGACTAGTGGGAGATCATACCGCCGACCATTTGATTGGCGATGGCCAATTTCGCAACGTCCAGTCCGCCGGTCGCCCGGAAGTCGGCAATCATTTGCGCCGAGCGCGACACGGCATTCTGTTCCTTGTCGGCCCAGCGGTCGATCGCCGCTTCGCCGACCGCGCCGTTCGCCGATTTCAGGACGCGGTTGGTCAGCGCGCGCTGCTGGCTGAACAGATCGTCGACCATGGCGGCGATCGCCATCCGTTCCCAATTGTTCTCCGGCGGGATCTGCTCGGCCTGGGCGCGCAGCCAATCGAGGCCAAGGCGCGCACCGACCGCGAAATAGACCCGGCCGACATCTTCAACCTCGCGCTTGCCGTCCTGCGCCGCCTGGACGATGTCGAGCGACGAGCCCAACGGTTCGAACGCGGCGACCTTGGCAGCCAGCTCCTTCTTTACCCCCTGCCCGACCAAGGCGGACATCCGGTCTGCAAGCTGCCCTGACTCCAGATCGCCGAGCATGGCATTCAGGCCGGCGCGGAGCTTGGCGATGCCCGGCGCGAAATCGCCGACCAGAGCGGTGATGTCGAGCGGTTTAGGACCGTGCCTCAGGAACCACAGGCTTGCACGCTTCAGCAGCTCCTGGGTTTCCAGGATCATGCGGGTCTGCGTCGCCGCGGGCACTTTGTTGTCGAGCGACTGGATCGCAATCCAGATGGGGCGCAGGTCGAAGGCTTCGCGCGCGATGACCATGGCCCGCGCGATATCCGCGCCCGATGCGTTCGCTTCCTCTTTCAGGTCGTTGACGAAGGTGATGCCGCCGCGATTGACGACCATATTCGACAGCACCGTGGCGATAATCTCCCGCCGCAGGCGATGCCGGTCGATCACCTCGGTGAAGCCTTTGCGCAAAGGCCGCGGGAAGTACTTCGTCAGGTCGCCGACCAGATAGGTCTGATCTGGGAAATCGCTTTGCAGCAGCTCGTCGTACAGTTCCATCTTGGCGTAGGCCAGCAGCACCGACAGCTCGGGCCTCGTAAATGCCGTACCCAAGGCCTGCCGTTCCGCCAGTTCCTCCTCGCCCGGCAGGAACTCGATCTCGCGGTTCAGCCTGTCGCTCCGCTCCAGGCTCCGCATGAACCGGGCGATCGACGCGGTCAGCGCGACACCCTTGTGTTCGGCGACGGTCAGGGCCTGGGTTTGCAGATAGTTGTTGTGCAGAACCTGTAGGCCGACCTCCTCGGTCATCTCGGCCAGTTGGCGGTCGCGCTGCTTGCGGGTCATTTCACCGTCGGCGACAACCGAGTTCAGCAGGATCTTGATGTTGACCTCGTGGTCCGAGCAATCAACGCCGGCGGAGTTGTCGACGAAGTCCGTGTTGATCCGGCCGCCGGCCTGGGCGTACTCGATACGGGCCAGTTGGGTGACGCCGAGGTTGGCGCCTTCGCCGACGACCTTGCAACGCAACTCCTTCGCATTAACGCGCAGCGAGTCGTTCGCACGGTCGCCCGCCTCCGCATGGCTCTCATCGCTGGATTTCACGTAGGTGCCGATGCCGCCGAACCAGAGCAGATCGACTTCCGCCCGCAGGATCGCGCCGATCAGTTCGGTCGGCGTGACCTCGCTTTCTTCCAGCAGCAGCATCTGCTTGACCTGCGCGGTCAACTTGACCGACTTCGCCTTGCGGTCGATCACACCGCCGCCTTTGGAAATCAGCTTGGCGTCGTAGTCTTCCCAGGACGACCGGGGCAGATCGAACAGCCGCTTGCGCTCAACCCAGCTTTTCGCCGAATCGGGATCGGGGTCGAGGAAGATATGCCGATGGTCGAACGCCGCCAGCAGCCGGATATGCTTGCTGAGCAGCATGCCGTTGCCGAACACGTCGCCCGACATGTCGCCGCAGCCGACGACAGTAAAGTCCTGGTTCTGGGTGTCGTGGCCCATTTCGCGGAAATGGCGCTTGACCGATTCCCAGCCGCCGCGCGCAGTGATCGCCATCTTTTTATGGTCGTAGCCGGCGGCGCCGCCGGAGGCGAAAGCGTCGCCCAACCAGAAGCCGTAGCTTTCCGCCACTTCGTTGGCGATATCCGAGAACGTCGCGGTTCCCTTGTCGGCGGCAACGACCAGGTAGGGATCGTCGTCGTCGTGACGCACCACGTCCTGCGGCGGCACGACGTCGCTGCCGGCCAGGTTGTCGGTGATGTCGAGCAGGCCGGAAATGAACATCTTGTAGCTGGCGATGCCTTCCGCCAGCCAGGCTTCGCGATCGCCGCCGACCGGCAGACGCTTCGGCACGAAGCCGCCCTTGGAGCCGACCGGCACGATGACCGCGTTCTTGACCATCTGCGCCTTCATAAGCCCCAGGATCTCGGTCCGGAAATCCTCCCGCCGGTCCGACCAGCGCAAGCCGCCACGGGCGACACGGCCGCCGCGGAGATGCACGCCCTCGACCCGCGGCGAATAGACGAAGATCTCGCGGAACGGCCGCGGCAGCGGCAGCTCGTTTATCTTCTGACTGTCCAACTTGAACGAGACGTAGGTTTTCGGCTGACCATCCGCGTCCGGCTGGAAGAAGTTGGTGCGCAGCGTGCTCTGCACCAGGTTCAGGAAACGGCGCAGGATGCGGTCTTCGTCCAGACTGGTGACGGCGTCGAGCGCCGAGCGGATCTGGCCGACGATCTTCTTCGCCGCCTTCTGCCGGTCGCCGTCATCCGCCGGATCGAACAGCACGACGAACAGATCGCTTAAATGGCGGGCGATGGCCGGGTTCGCGGCCAGGGTGGATTCCATATAGTCCTGGCTGAAGGTGATCCCGGTCTGGCGCAGATATTTGCAGTAAGCGCGGAGCACGACCACCTGACGCCAGCCGAGACCGGCGCGCAGCACAAGCTGGTTGAAGCCGTCGTCTTCCATCTGGTCGAGCCAGACCTTGGTGAAGGCTTCTTCGAACTTGTCCTTGACCTTGGCAAAGTCGAGATCGGCGCCGGACGGATCGACCATGCGAAAATCGTGGATCCAGCACATGGCCTCGCCGACACCGGTGCCGACTTCGTATGGGTGCTCCTCGATCACACGCAGGCCCATATGCTCCATCATCGGCAGGCAATCGCTCAGTGCGACCGGATCGCCGGGGTGATAGATCTTCAGGCGCGCGACGTTTTCTGAGTCCTCGATCAATCGGTAGAAGTTGAGGGCAACCTGCCTGTCGGCGCCCAGCGTTTCGACCTTGTCGATGTCGAACAACGCCATCTGGGCGTTGAACAGTTCCTTGTAGGCGGTGGGGAACGCGCCGTTGTATTTTTCCCAAAGCCGGTTGCCCGACTCCTCTCCCCAGCGTTCGATCAGCGCATCGTACAAATCGTCGTCCCACGACCGGGCGGCGTCGATCAGCTTTTGCTCGACCTCGGCGATGTCGGGGTTGCGCGCATTGCCCGGGTCGGTGCCCACAATGAAATGGATGCGCGCGAGCGGGCTCTCGCTGACCTGCGTGTAGAACGCCGAATTACGGCCGTTGAACGACGCGCCGAGGATGTCCTGGAACTTGCGTCTAAGGTCCGTCGTGTAGCGCTCCCGCGGGACATAGACGAGGCAGGAATTGAACCGCTCGAACTTATCCCGGCGGACGAACAGGCGGATACGCGGCCGTTCCTCCAGGCCGAGGATGCCGGTCGCCGTCTCGTGCAGCTCCTCTTCGGAAACCTGGAACAGTTCGTCGCGCGGATAGGTCTCCAGGATATTCAACAGGGCCTTGCCGTCGTGGCTGAACGGCTCGAAACCCGACCGCTCCATGGTCTGTTGGATCTTGCGCCGGAGGTAGGGAATCTCGCGCGGCGTGCGGTTATAGGCAGACGAAGTAAACAGCCCGACGAACCGCCGTTCGCCGACCACCTTGCCGTTCTTGCCGAACCGCTTGATGCCGACATAGTCCAGGTGGACCGGGCGGTGGATGGTCGACCGGGAGACGGTCTTGGTGACGATCACCAG
>JANQEE010000004.1 GCA_028278525.1 Minwuiaceae bacterium
CAAAAGTCGCTTTGTGGCCTGGATGCTTCGAGACGGCGCTTCGCGCCTCCTCAGCATGAGGGCTAGCTTGTTGACAACACGACGACCTCATCCTGAGGACGCCCGCAGGGCCGTCTCGAAGGGTGGGCAAACGCTCCGCTCCCTTTTTCAGCAGCTGCCGGCACGGCTTGCCGAGGGCGACCGCGACCGTCGATAATGACGGCGCAGCCGGCCTGGCCGGCAATTCACTGATTTCGGCTTTCTTTGATGGATGCCATAGAACGCTTCGCCGACCATGTCGTCGGCTGCGACGTCGACGACCTGCCGCCCGCAGCGGTCCGGGCGGCCAAGACCTTCATCCTCGATTCCATCGGCGTCGGCGTGGTCGGCAGCGCCGGGCCGTGGGTCGAGGAACTGGTTGCCTCTCTCTCGGGCTGGGGCGCGGGCGACGACGCGCGTCTGCTGGTGCGCGGCACGCGCCTGCCGGCGCCGGCCGCCGCCATGGGCAACGCCTATCAGACCCACAACTCCGAATTCGACTGCGTGCACGAGGGCGCCGTTGTGCATCCGATGGCCTGCGTGCTGTCGTCGGTGCTGGCGGAGGCGGACCGGGCCGGCGGCGTTACCGGCCCGCAATTCATGGCCGCCGTCGCGCTTGGCGTCGACGTCGCCTGCGGCATCGGCGTCGCCTCTAAAGCGCCGCTCCGCTTCTTCCGCCCCGGCACGGCCGGCGGCTTCGGCGCGGCGGCGGCGGTGGCTAAGCTGCGCGGATTCGACAGGGAAACCCTGCTCGACGCCCTCGGCCTGGTCTACAGCCAGATGTGCGGCACCATGCAGGCGCATGTCGAAGGCTCCACGGTCCTGGCCATGCAGATCGGCTTCAACGCCCGCAACGCGGTCGTCGCCTGCGACATGGCGGCGCGGGGCCTGAGGGCGCCGCGCGAGTTGCTGGACGGCCAGTTCGGCTACTACGCCCTGTTCGAAGGCGACCGCGATCTCGACCCGGTGCTTACGGGCCTCGGCCGCGACTGGCGCATCGCCGAACTGGCGCACAAGCCCTTCCCCAGCGGCCGCGCCACCCACGGCATCGTCGACGGTGTGCTGGACTTACAACGCGCCCACGGCTTCGCCGCAGCCCAGGTGGCCCGAGTCACCGCCCGCGTGCCGCCGCTCACCCGCCGGCTGGTCGGCCGGCCGCTCAAGCCGGACATGACCGTCAACTACGCCCGTCTCTGCGGTGCTTACGTCACCGCGCGGGCGCTGTTGACCGGCGGTGTCGGCGTCGACGATTTCTCTGGCGACGCGCTCGTCGACCCGGGCACTCTGACGCTGGCGGAACGGGTCGAGATCGTCGCCGACGATAATCCCGACGGCAACGCCCTGGTCCCGATCGCCATAGAGGTCGGCCTGGAGAGCGGTGCGCGCCACTACATCACGCTCGATATCGTATACGGGAACCCCGCCAAGCCGATGACCCACGACGCCCATCTCGCGAAGTTCCGGCGCAATTGGATAAGCGGTGCGGTCCCACTCGACCCTGCGCGCGGCGAGGCGTTGATCGCCGCGGTCGACGATTTGGAAACCGTCGCCGACATCCGTGCGTTGATCGATCTGGCCGTTACGTAGAAGATCGCACCCATGAGCCGCTATTTCGAGCAGATGCAATTACAGCGCACGCGCGCCGAATATCCCATGGGCGGCGCCTTCCTGGACGGCGTCGCGCGGCAATCCCGCGACGAAGTCTGCGCGCTACAGAACCACCGCTTTCTCAAATTGATGGTCCGGGCCTGGCAGGTGCCGTTCTACCGCCGCCGCTGGGCCGACGCCGGCATCGAACCCGGCGACATCCGCGGCCTCGACGACCTCGAGAAGATCCCGGCCTTCTCGAAAGCCGACCTGATGGCCAGCGTCGAGGCCAACCCGCCGTTCGGCGACTATCACGGCGTCGGCCTTTCCGGCGGCTGGCGGCCCGACATCGTGTTCCAGACTACCAGCGGCACCACCGGCGCGCCACAGCCTTTGTTCTTCGGCGCCCACGACCGTGAGGTGCAGAACCTGCTGCTCGCCCGCGCCTACCAGTTCCAGGGCCTCGGCCGCCGCGACGTGGTGCATTCCGTCTACGGCCACGGCATGGTCAACGGCGGCCATTACGTGCGCGAGGCGATCCTGCATTTCACCGATGCGCTGCTGCTCAGCGCCGGCACCGGGCTAGAGACCCGCTCGCGCCAACAGGTCGACATCATGCACCGCTTCGGCGCTACCGCGATCGTCGGCTTCGTCAACTACATCAAGTATCTGGCCGAGGTTGCGCGCGAGGCCGGGCTGGAGCCGGGCCGCGACATCCCGGTCCGCATGATCTCCGGCCATCTGGGGCAGGAGGACCGCGCCGCGCTGTCTGCTGCCTGGGGCGGTGCCGAGGTGTTCGACTGGTACGGCGTCGGCGATACCGGCATCATCGCCGCCGAAGGCCCGGACCATGACGGCCTCTATGTCTGGGACGACGCCCATGTGGTCGAAATCCTCGACCCAGACACCGGCGCCGTTCTGCCGCCCGGCCAGCCTGGCAACATCTGCGTCACCGTGCTGTTCAAGGCGGACGTCTATCCGGTCGTCCGGTTCGACACCAAGGACGTCTCTTCTTTTCTGACCGCGCCGGCCTCCACCGGCCTGACGCTGAACCGCCTCGCCGGTTTCCAGGGCCGCAGCGACAACATGGTCAAACTGCGCGGCGTCAACGTCTATCCCACCGCCATCGGCGCCCATCTGGAGTCGCATCCGGCCACCACCGGCGAATATGTCTGCCGCGTCGGTCGCGACGGCGACCGTGACCGAATGACGGTTGTCGTCGAACTGCGCGGCGACGCCGACCGCGGCGCGGCAATGCAAGACGACATCGCAACGTTGCTTCGGCAAAAACTCGGCGTCGAAGTCGCCGTCGGCCTCGTCGGCCCCGGCGAAACCGCCTCGCTCACCCAAATCGAAGCCCGCCAGAAACCCATCCGCCTGATCGACGAGCGCTTTACATGACCGACCTAACGACCCTCGACATTCGGCAAGCGTCCGAGCAACTCGGCAGCCGCGACATTACGTCGGCAGCCCTGACCGATGCCTACCTCGACCGCGTCGCCCGCCTCGACGGCGATATCAACGCCTACGTCACGGTAACGGCCGATCTGGCGCGCCGGCAGGCGGCGGAGGCGGATGCACGCGCGGCGAGGGGTGAACGCCTCGGCCCGCTTGACGGCGTACCGCTCGCGCTGAAGGACAACATCGATGTCGCCGGCGTGCCGACCTCCAACGGCCTCGGGCCCCGCCAGGTGCCGGACCCGGCCGCCGACGCGCCCGTGGTCGAGCGTTTGAAGGCCGCCGGCGCCGTCATCCTCGGCAAGGTCAATATGCACGAGGGCGCGTTCGGCGGCGTCACCGACAACCCGCATCACGGCCTCACCCACAATCCCTGGAAACATGGCCACACGCCGGGCGGCTCCAGCGGCGGCACCGGCGCGGCGGTCGCGGCGCATCTTTGCGTCGCCGGGCTCGGCACCGACACCATGGCCTCTGTCCGCCTGCCCGCGGCCTATTGCGGCATCGTCGGGCTAAAGCCGACCTACGGTCTGGTCAGCACCCGCGGCGTGGTGCCGCTTTCCTGGCGGCTCGACCACGTCGGCCCGATTGCCCGCACCGTCGCCGATGTCGGCCTGCTGCTGAACGCCATGGCCGGCTTCGATCCGGATTGCGCGGAATCCGTCGCCGCGCCGGAGGTTGTCGACTACGCGGTTACGTCCTCAGCCGATCTAAAGGGTGTCCGCATCGGCGTGATCGAAAACTTCGCCGCCGTCGAGACCGAACCCGCCGTCGCCGCCGGCTTCCGCCGCGGCCTCGATATCCTGGAAAGCCTGGGCAGCGAGATCCAAAACCTGACCCTGCCGGGCTACGACCCGACGCTTGCCCGCCGCGCCGGCCTGCTGGTGATCGAGGCGGAGGCCTGGGTCTCCTACGAACAGGATATCGAGCGTTTTCCCGACGCCTTCACCGGCCCGCTCAAGACCATGTTGGAATACGGCCGCGATGTCTCCGGCGCGCGGCTGATCAAGGCCGAACGCGATATCGCCGCCGTCGCCCACGGCGTCGACTGGGCCTTCAACCAGGTCGATTTCATCGTCTCGCCGACCGCACCCCAGGTGGCGTTCCTGTTCGGCGGAGACTCCCCGGTCACCCAGTCGGAATTCATGGCGCCGGCCAATTTCTCCGGCTGCCCGGCGATCAGCCTGCCCGTCGACCTGACGCCCGAGGGCTTGCCCATCGGCTTCCAGATCATGGCCCCCCGCCACGCCGAACCCCGCCTCATCGCCGCCGCCCTGGCGTTCGAACAGGCTGCAAAATTCGACGCCCAGCCGCCCATGGCGTAAAGCAGCCCCAGCAAGAGGCTCCAATTCGCAACGCATACACCGTCATTCCGGCGGAGGCCGGAATCCAGACCGGCCGTGGTTATGGATTCCGGCCTCCGCCGGAATGACGACGGTGGTAGCGGCCTATCCTGAGCGGGTCGCCTCTCAAAGCCAACCACCTACCGATAGGTGAACTTCGGCTCCCGCTTCTCCAGAAACGCATCCCGCCCTTCCTGATAGTCGGGCTCGTCGAACGCCCCCATGCTAAGCGTGCGGGTCTCCTCCGTATCGTCCGTCGCCCCGTCGGCGATAATGCCCACCGTCTGCTTCACCGCCCGGATCGTATATTGCGACAGCCGGCAAAGCTCCTCGGCGAAGCCCAGCGTTTCCCTTTCCAGGTCGGCCGCGTCGAACAGGCGCGTCGCCAGCCCGGCCTGCAGCGCCTCCTCCGCGTCCAGCGCCTTCGCGCCCATCAGCATTTCCTTCGCTTTCGACGGGCCCACCAGATCGGCCAGCCGCTTGGTCTCGCGCAGGCTGTAGGCCAGCCCCAGCCGCGCCGGCGGGATCGCGAACCGCGCCGTACGGTCGGCGTAGCGCATGTCGCAAGTCAGCGCCAGGGCGCAGCCGCCGCCGTAGCAGACGCCGCGCACCATGGCGATGGTCGGCTTGATCAGCCCGGCGACCGCCTCGTAGGCGGCGGCGATGCTCGCGTGGTAGTCCCGTGCCCGCTCGGGCGTGGCGTGCACCTCGGCGAACTCGCTGATGTCGGCCCCGGCGGCGAAGGCCTCGGGCCCCGCGCCGTGCAGGATCAGCACCTTGACCGCCGAATTCCCGGCGACCTCGGCCGCCAGCTTCGGGATCGTCCGCCAGATCTCCTCGTTCAGCGCGTTTCGCTTGTCCGGCCGGTTCAGCACCAGCGTGGCGATCTCACCCTTGGTTTCCAGGTAAACAGGCTGGTCCGTCATTGATTCCCCTCGCGCGACAATCGCCCAACGGCCGGACTATCGCATGAACCGGCGCTTTCATGTAATCGTTGGCCGAAGATCGGGGAGTACGGAAAGATGGAGTACCGGATCAGGCGGCTGACCGTCGCCGACGCGGCGGAATTCGCCCGCTTCCGCATGCTGATGTTCCAGGAAATGGGCGAGGTTGCCGACGCCGCCGCGGCGGAGGATTTTCGCCGCCGCACGATCCCGCACCTGGAAACGGTCATCGCGAACGGGTCGTTCGTCGGCTGGCTTGCCGAAGCCGACGGCGTCGTGGTCGCCACCGGCGGCGCCAACGTCTTCCTGCGCCTGCCGACGCCGAAAGACAGCGGCGGCAGGGACTTCTACCTGCTCAACATGTACACGCTGCCCGACTACCGTGGCTTCGGCATTGCCGCGGCGATCGTCGAGGCCGCCAAGGCGCTGGCGCGGGAGCAGGGCGCTAACCGTATTTGGCTTGCCGCGACCGACGCGGGGCGGTCGGTCTACGCCAAGGCCGGTTTCGTGCCGACGGAGTCGGAAATGCAGTTTTATCTCGGTGAACGCTAGGCCCGTCTTGTCGTTCGATCCGCAAAAACTCTCGTTGCGCGCCCGCGACGCCCTCGGCATCGCCCTGGTGCTCTGGTCCACCGTCGCCGTCGGCATCTCGCCCAGCCTGTCGAAACTTGCGCTGGACAGCGGCGCCAACACGCTGACGGTGATCGCGCTGCGCAGCCTGTTTATGATCGTCGCCGTCGCCGTGGTGCTGAAGGCGATGGGCGCGTCGTTCGCCGTCGACCGCTCGGTTTTGAAGATCTGCCTCGGCACCGGCGTGGTGTTCGCCGTGATGTCCTACGGCTTCCTCGGCTCGGTCGAATTTATCCCCGTCGGCCTGGCCATCCTGATCTTCTTCCTCCATCCCATGCTGGTCGCAATCGCGGAGCCGTTGCTGCGCGGCGGGCGACCGACGCGGCAGCATCTCATCTGGGGCCTCGTCATTTTGAGCGGCCTCTCGCTGACGCTCGGCTTCGACCTCGTCGGCCTGGACTGGCGCGGCATCGCGCTGGCGCTGCTCGGCGCGGTGGCCTGCGCCGCCATGATCATCGGCAACGCGACGGCGATGCGCCGCGCCGGCACCGTGCTGGTCAATTTCTACATGGTGGCGACATCCACGGTCATCGTTGTTGCCTTGTTGGCGATTACCGGCGCGACCGCCCTGCCGGGGACCGGCATCGGCTGGGTCGGCATCGTCGGCACCGGCGCCGGTTTCACCGTCGGCCTGCTCTGCTTCTTCGCCGCGATACCGTTGATCGGCGCCGTGCGCGCCACCATGATCAGCAATATCGAACCCGTACTCGGCATCCTGTTCGCCATGGCGATATTCGGGGAGCATCTCGTGCCGCTGCAATGGCTCGGCGTCGCTCTCGTGGTCGGCGGCCTGATCGGCATGGAGGCGCCCATCGGCCGCAGGCGGTCGGCTCAGCGTGCGTAAGTCAGCGGCAGCGCCGTGGTGTATTTGATCCGCTCCATCGCGAAGCTGGAACTGACGTCGGTCAGGTCCGCCGCCTGGATCAGGCGCTTATAGACATCGTCGTAACTCGCGATATCCGGCACCACCACCCGCAGCAGGTAGTCGATATCGCCGCTCATCCGGTAGAACTCGACCACCTCGTCGATCTCCGCCACCGCCTTGGCGAAGCTCTCCAGCCACTCGTAGTTATGCTGGCTGGTCTTCAGCCGCACGAACACGGTGACGCCCACATTCAGTTTGTCCGGGTCCAGCAGCGCCACCCGGGCCCGGATCACCCCGGCCTTCTCCAGGTTCTGGATCCGCCGCCAGCACGGCGTGGTCGACAGCCCGACCTGTTCCGCGATGTCAGCGACCGCGAGCGTGGAATCCCGTTGTAAAAGGGACAGGATTTTTCTATCCAGATCGTCCATATGACAGTTCTGCGAAAAATTCCGATAGATTAGAAAAATATTCCACGTTTCTGCCGTATTTATGGAAAATTTGGAAGCATTTTTTTACACCCCGGCGGTATTGTCTGCTGATACCTGAACCTGAGGCAGCGCTTATGTCCCTGAAGACCCTGTTTACCGAACATCCGGCCTCCGTCGACGAGACCTATGGGGAGCATTTCGGCATGGCCATCGGGTTCAGCGGCCGCCTGTTCCTGGGTAGCCTCGCCTGTCTGGTTCACGCCTTCCTGCCGTTCCTCTGCGTCAAGACCGGCAGTTCGATCATCACCGACCTGCACGGCCGCATGGTGACCAACCGCCACCGCAACAGCCGCGAAGCGCCGGCCCAACGCACCTTGGTCGGCGACACCGCCCGTTGATTGCTACGAATTAGGTAATTGAGCCTCTGGCCACCCTTCGAGACGGCCTTTCAGGCCTCCTCAGGGTGAGTTCATCGTGTTTTCAACAAGTTGGCCCTCATGCTGAGGAGGCGCGAAGCGCCGTCTCGAAGCATCCCTCGCACCGCACTCCGGCGGCAATATTCGCTTAACGCCGCCGTGGCACTGTGCCACGGTCAGCCATGCAATCGCTCGATTCGTTCATCGCCGGCTTGCCTAAGGCCGAACTGCACCTTCACATAGAAGGCACGCTCGAGCCCGAGCTGATGTTCGCCCTCGCGGCCCGTAACAAGGTCGCGCTGCCCTACGGCTCGGTCGACGAACTCCGCGCCGCCTACGATTTCGGCAATCTGCAGGACTTCCTGGACCTCTACTACCAGGGCACCGCGGTCCTGCAGACCGAGCGCGACTTCTACGACCTGACTTACGCCTATCTGGAAAAGGCGCGGGCCGACAACGTGCTGCACGCGGAGATCTTCTTCGATCCCCAGGCCCATACCGACCGCGGCGTGCCCTTCGCCACCGTGATCGACGGCTTGGATCGCGCCTGCCGCGACGCCCAGGCCACCCTCGGCATTTCATCGAAACTGATCATGTGTTTCCTCCGCCATCTGGATCAGGCGGCGGCCCGCAAGACGCTCGATCAGGCTTTGGTGCACAAGCACCGCATCGTCGCCGTCGGCCTCGATTCCTCGGAAGTCGGCCACCCGCCGTCCAAGTTCCGCCAGGTGTTCGCCCGCGCCCGCGACGCCGGGTTCCTCGCCGTCGCCCACGCCGGGGAGGAGGGACCGGCCGAGTACGTGCAAGAAGCTCTGGACCTGCTGCGCGTCCGCCGCATCGACCACGGCAACCGCGCCCTCGACGATCCGGCCCTGGTGAACCGCCTGGCGGCGGAGGGCATGCCGCTCACCGTCTGCCCGCTCTCCAACCTGAAGCTCTGCGTCGTCGATGACATGATGCAGCATCCGCTGAAGCGCATGCTCGACGCCGACCTGATGGTCACGGTCAATTCCGACGATCCCGCCTATTTCGGCGGCTACGTCAACGCCAACTATCGCGCCGTGCAACAGGCATTGAACCTGGACCGCGACGACCTCGTAACGCTCGCCCGCAATTCCTTCGAAGCCTCGTTCCTGGAACCCGCCGAAATCGCCGCCCTGAACGGCAAGCTCGCTGACTATCTGGCCACTACGCCAGGCTGACGGTATGACTGTCATTGCGAGCGCAGCGAAGCAATCTGGAGCGGCCATGCGATGACGGCTGGCATGGATGAACCCGCCGGCAATCGGCGCTAGCATGTCTCCACCACAGCGGAGATCGAGCATATGAGCGAGCGCTACGACGCCATCGTCATCGGGGCCGGCATCATCGGCGCCTGCACCGGGTTCGAACTGGCCAAAAAGGGCCTGAAGACCCTCAATATCGACAAGCTGCCCGCCGCCGGTTACGGCTCGACCGGCGCGTCCTGCGCCATTATCCGTACGCATTATTCCACCTACGACGGCTGCGCCATGGCCTACGAGGGCTATCACTATTGGGACGATTGGGTCGGCTATCTCGGCGTCGAGGACGAGCGTGGCCTCGCCCGCTTCGTCAACACCGGCTGCGCGGTGATGAAGACCGAGCTCAACCGGAATCTCGCCCCGATCTGCGCCAACATGGACCGTCTCGGCATCCCCTGGCAGGACTGGGACGTCGCGACCCTGAAAGAGAAGCTGCCGATCTACGATCCGCGCCGCTTCGGCCCGGTGCGCCTGCCGAGCGATCCCGACTTCGGCAAAGCCTCGGACGAGCCGCTCGCCGGCGCCGTCTTCTTCCCCAAGGCCGGCTACATCACCGACCCGCAGCTCGCCACCCACAACGTCCAGCGCGCGGCGGAAGCGGCCGGCGGAACCTTCCGCTTCAACGCCGAGATCGTCGAGATCCGCCAATCCGGCGGCCGCATCGCCGGCGTCACGCTTGCCGACGGCCCGGCGATCGACGCGCCGGTCGTGGTCAACGTCGCCGGTCCGCATTCCTACAAGATCAACCGAATGGCCGGCGTCGAATCCGGCATGACCATCAAGACCCGCGCGCTCCGCCAGGAGGTCGCCCACGTACCGTCGCCCGACGGCTTCGATTTCGAGGCCCAGGGGATGGTGACCTCGGACAGCGACATCGGCTGCTACTGCCGGCCGGAGCATGGCAACCACATCCTGATCGGCTCCGAAGACCCGGAATGCGACGACCGCGAATGGGTCGATCCGGACGACTTCAACCGCGATTTCACCGAACAGTGGAACGCCCAGGTCTACCGCGTCGCCCAGCGCATCCCGGGCCTCGGCATCCCCGGCCAGGCCAAGGGCGTGGTCGACCTCTACGACGTGTCCGACGACTGGATCCCGATCTACGACAAGTCGGACCTCGCCGGCTTCTACATGGCCGTCGGCTCCAGCGGCAACCAGTTCAAGAACGCGCCGGTCGCCGGCGCCATGATGGCCGAGCTAATCGAGTGCGTGGAAGCCGGCCACGACCACGACGCCGACCCAGTAAAGTTCCATCTCCGCCATATCGGCCTCGACATCGACATCGGCTTCTACTCCCGCCGCCGCGAGATCAACCCGGAAAGCAGCTTCTCGGTACTGGGTTAGACCCTGTCAATCGCCTGGCCGCCCGCTCCCCTTCCCAACCACCCATCAGGGTACCCTTGGGGTGGTTGGGAAGGGGGAGCGGGCGGCCAGGCAACCCCGAATAGCGCGCAAGCGTTATTCCAAAAAAGTCACCGCCTCGATCCGATTCCCATCCGGATCGCGAATGAACGCCGCGTAATACGTATCGCTGTATTGCGGCCTGAGCCCCGGCTCCCCGTCGTCGACGCCGCCGTTCTCCAGCGCGGTCGCGTAGAACGCGTCGACCGATTCGCGGGTCCGCGTCCTCAGGCAGATATGCACCCCGGAATCCGGCTCGACCGACGCCATGGACTTGCGGACATTGATCCAGAATTCCGGATAGCGTTTGCCGAACCCCACAGTGTCGGCCCGCTCGACCAGCTTGCTAAGCCCAATCGTCTGCAACAACGGTTCGTAGAACCCCGTGCCCGCGGCCAGGTCGCGAACCGCGACGGAAACGTGATCGATCATGGCTCCCCCCTTTCGATCGGTTGTCAGGAACGCATCACGCCGAAAGGCCGTCCAGAAACCCATCGACGGCCCGGTTGAACGCCGCCGGCTGGTCCAGATTGGCGGCATGGCCGGCGTCCGGGATCACCACGTGGGTCGATTGCGGGATCTTCGCGGCCATGTATTCGGTGGCGCCCAGGAACGGCGTGTCGTCGGCGCCGACCAGCACCAGGGTCGGCACGGCGATCGCCGGCAGCGACTGGATGACGCTCGCGTCCCGCTGGGTCAGCATGCCGCGCGCCGCCCCGGCCAGTCCCGTGGCGTCGCGGTGTTTGCTGGACATCACCTCGCGGCTCGACGACAGGGCGGCGAGCCCGTCCGCCTCCAGCCTGTCTCCCCGCTCCATCGCGCGCTCGTTCCAGGCGTCGCGCGCCGCGTCTTTCTTGAAGCCCGGCCCGGTGTCGAACAGCATCAGCGCCCGGACACGCTTGGCATGCTTCAGGTTGAACGCGAGCGACATATAGCCGCCGAGCGACAGGCCGCCCACCACCGCCCGGTCGACGTCGCATGCATCCAGTATCGCGGCCATGTCGGCCACCGTCGCCGTCTCCGAATACGCTCCCTGGTCTTCCGGATAGTCGCTTTCCCCATGGCCGCGAAAATCCCAACGGATCACCCGATACCGGTCTTTCAGATGCGCCACCTGTTCGTCCCACATGCGCGACGTGGCGCTGTAGCCGTGGCTCAGCAACACCGGCGGCCCGTCGCCCTCCGCCTCGTAAAAGATCTTCACCCCGTCGCGGTCCAGATACGGCATGCCCTCGTCCCTAATAACTCGTTATGCCCGGCATGGTACTGCCCTTGCGGCCCTGCCGTCACTCGTTGTCGTCGATCTCCGCGCCCGCCCCGCGCCGCCGCGATTCCCCGGAAGCCGGCACCAGCGTCCGCGCCGCCAGTTCCTGCAGCCGATCCCACGACGCCTGATCCACGGCGACACCCTCGCGCAACGATGCAGCCAGTCGGCTTTCCAGCGCTTCGTGATCGCAAAGCAAAGGCGGGGAGGGCGGCCCTTTAGAATCGACGTCGCCAACAACGGCCTCGATGCGCAGCGTTGTCGCCGCGTCCGATAACAGGGCGTCCCCATGGATCGTGACGCCGGTGTCGCCGTCTGCCATCGCGGCGACCTTAGGCGAGTCCCAGGTCAGCCGAAACGTGCAGCCATCCTCCAAACGCTGCACCGCCGCCGGCAGTAGAAACAGCGGCGAGCGGGCATTCGCCAAGGTGACCGTCTTCAATTCGCCGCGCGCGCCCAGCGCATCCGCGGCGGCCAGATCGATCAGACCGCCGGCATGGGGCAGCAGCGACGAGCCCTGCGCGTCCCCATAACGTTCCGCGCCGCTGTTTCGCCATGTCAGGCCGGCGTATTCGAAGTTGGCCAAATCCCGCGCCGCCACCGTCACGCCGGGCAGTCCGCGCGCCTCAAGCCACGCCGCCCCGAAGCCGATATCGCTGTCGGCCCCGGCGGGTACGCCAACGCCGCAGGCCGCCTTTTCGCAGACCTTCTCGATTTCGTTCAGCGAGACCCGCATGGCCGCGCGTCACGCTTCCGGGGCGGCGAAAATCCAGTCGTCGGCGTCGGCCCGGCCCAACTCGTCGACGGTCGGCGCGCCCTGGTACAGCGTGATCCGCACCCAGCGGTCGGACTTCGGGTCGAATTTCGACGCGCCGAAGAACGACAGCTTGCAGCGCAGCATGTCGATGGCCAGGCAATCCTCTGCCAGCAGGTTGTCCCGAATCTCCCCGTAGTCGCAGTCGGCCAGGCTTTGCACGCGGCGAACGATGTGCCGCCACTCCGGCTCGCGCATCAGGAACTCGGCGACCATCTCGCCCGACGCGCCAGTGAGTCGGTCGTACAGCCGCCGCACGTCGCGCGCGACACCGGTCCGCATTTCCTTGTCCGCGCCGGGCTCGTGAAAGCGCTCGCCGAGCCTGGGCTCCAGCTTCTCTTCCGACACATACCAGAACAGATGCTGCGCCGCCGGCCGGTCGAAATCGGTCGTAAGCGCCCAGCCGTAGCGATCCTCGATCAGGCGTTTCAGATCGGCCAGAGTCATCCGCGGGTCGGTCGCCATCCGCTCGTCCGAACCCATTTGGTTTTCCAGGCCGTCGACCAGGTCGGGATAGGGCTCCAGGATCAGGCTGTTCACCATCTCCTGCGCCTCGATGGAGAGCTGCTCGCGCGCCCGGCAGGCAATCGCGCCCCATGGCCTCGGCGAGCCCCATGGCCCGTCTTCGACCCACTCTGCGAAGGTCGCCAACTCAGGCCCCAGCCTTTCGATCCGCGCGGCCAGCCGCGCATCGTCCGTCCGCCACGCCGCGACATGCCGCCGGGCCCGGTCGAGCAACGCCAGGAAACGCGCCCGGCGCGCCGGTTCCGCCGTCTCCACCGCGCGCACCCGCGCGATGGCCGTCTCCCGCGCCGTAATCCAGCGGTCCAGCAGCTTCGGATGGCCGACCAGGAACGGCGCCATGCCCAGCCCGGTGGCGTTGCCGATCCCGAGCATCCGTTTCAACTCGGGCGCAAGCCGCACGGCTCCCGCCGGGCTGCGCCGCGCCGCGACATGGTCGACCAGGTCGAAGGTGAAGGTGCGGATCAGGTAGACGGTCAGCATCTCCGCCTGGAACGGCCCGTTCAATACCGGCCCGTCATGCAGCACCGGCCGGTCGGCCAGCCCGAACTTGCCGTTGCCGTAGACCGCCGTGGTCCGCATCAGATAACCGACCTCGGCCAGCGCTTGCCTCGGCGGCTGACGCCCTTCCGCCAGGCTCGCCACCACCGTCTCGAACAGCCGCACGCTCTTGTTGGCGCGGCTCAACACCAGCTCCCGCGCGCTGCACCGGCCCGCCTCCTGCTTCGGCACGTTTTGCCTGAGCCGCTCGATGGCTTCCGTGTCCGGCCGGCCCAGCGTCAGCGCGAAGGTCGCGTCCCACTTCTCGGCGATCACCCGGTCGCTCCGTTCCTCCGGCGCCAGCGCGTCGGAAAAGGCGGCCAGGCTGAAATCGCCGTGCGGCGTCTCCACCCGGTAGACCGCGGTGCCGTAGCCGTCGTCGTCCAAATCGAACCGGGCGCGCGAGATCCGCCAGGCTTCGCGCGCCATCCGCCGCAGCAGGCTGCGCATGAAGCTGATCCGCGTCTGGTGGAACGATCCCAGCCGTTCCAGCCGCATCACCTCGTCAGCAGGCCGCAGCGGGGCGGCGGGTGGCGCTGCCGTCTCGGCCGCGCGTTTCACCGGCTTTCCTGCGGGCCGAACGACCGCTCGAAGAAATCCAGCCAGTTCAGACCCATGATCCGGTCGACCGCGTCGTCCGAAAAGCCGCGTCGTTTCAGGCCGTCGGCGATGCCTCGAAAATCCAGGTTGCTGCTAAACCAGGAGACCGGCTCAGGCCAAGCCGCCGCGTCCTTCGATCCCTCGCCGTAATCCACGTCGCGGGTCCAGCGGCCGTTCCGCATCCACGCCACCACCTCGTCGCCATGGTCCTGGCAGAGGTCCGACCCGATGCCGACGCGCTCGATCCCCATCAGCTCCACGGCCCGCTCCACCATGGCGCAGAAGTCCTCCAGCGTGCACGCGGACTTATCCCGCAGGTGATGCGGATAGAGGCTGAGGCCCAGCATGCCGCCGCTCTCACCCAGCGCCTTCAGCACCGTGTCGGACTTGTTGCGGAGCGCCGGCATCCAGGCATGCGGATTGGCGTGGGTGATCGCGATCGGCCGCTCGGAAATCTCCATCGCCTCCAGCGTCGACCGTTCGGCGCTGTGCGACATGTCGACCACCAGGCCGACCCGGTTCATTTCGCGGATCACCTGCCGGCCCATCCGGGTGATGCCCGGATCCTCGGCCTCGTAGCAGCCGGTCGCCAGCAGGCTCTGGTTGTTGTAGCTCAGTTGCATGAAGCGGGCGCCCAGGTCGTGCAGGACCGGCACCAGCCCGATATCGTCCTCGATCGGCGAACAGTTCTGAAACCCGAAGACGATCGCCGTCCTGCCTTCCGCCTTGGCGCGGCGGACGTCGTCGGCGGTCCGTCCCGGCACGATCAGGTCGGCATGCTCTTCGAACCAGCGATTCCACTGGCTGATGTTGGCGACGGTCTCGCGGAAGTTTTCCCAGTAGCAGATCGTCACATGCACGGCGGTGACGCCGCCGTCGTGTAACTGGCGGAAGATCTTCGGCGACCACTTGCAGTACTGCAGGCCGTCGATGATGACGCGGTCGTCGGACATTGCCCTAGGGTGCAACAGTCCGGCGGCCGGGTCTACTGTCGGCGGCTCGCCATCGCTCCCAGCAGCAGCAGAACCAACACCAACCCGGCCAGCCCCGCGGACACCGCGAGCAGCGCCGCCGACAGCCCGAAAGCGCCGGCAATCGGCTGGGTGATCAGCGGCGACAGGAACATGCCCAGAAACATCGTCATGGTCAGCGTGCCCACCATGCGCCCGCGCGTCTCCTCCGGCACGATCGACAGCAGCCAGTTCTGGATGTTCGGCGCGAACAGCCCCATCCCGATCATGGCGATGGAGATGCCGGTGACGCCCCAGAACACGCTGGGCGCCAGGGCCAGCATCCCGTATCCCGCCGCGATGGTCGCGTAGGTAAACGCGCCGACCGTGAACGGGCTCCACCGGCTATGCATTGCCTTGAAGCACATCGCCGACGCAACGGAGATCGCCGCCGTCGCGCCGATGGTAAGCCCGATCAGGCCCGGCCGCTCCAGGCCCAGCTCCACAATGCGGAACGGCACCTGCGTCGACATCACGAAATAGGCCGCCCCCGACAGCAGGTTCAGCGTGAACAGCGCGATCACCGCCGGCATCAGGCCGCGCGGTAACGAGCCGGCCGATTGTTGAGGCTGCGACCGGGCCACGCCGCCGGCGAAGGCCACGCGGAACAGCGGGATCAGCAACAGGGCGATCAGGAACAGGCCGTGCGGCGCGCGCCAGCCGAGTTCGCCGAGCGCGCCGCCCAGCATCATCGACCCGATGGAGCCGACCGCCAGCAACGCGCCCTGCCGGCCCATCACCTTGGCGCGCGCCTCGCCCTGATACAGATCGCCGATCAGGCTGGTGGTCGCGACCATCAGCGTGCCGGTGCCGATGCCAAGCAACGCCCGTGCGCCGAAGATCGCGGGCAGGGTGTCCAGCAGTAAAGGCGCGCTGCCGCCCAGGCCATAGACCAGCGCGCCTACGGACAGCAGCGGCACCCGGCCGATCCGATCCGCCAGATAGCCGGCGACCGGGGCGAACAGCACGATGAACAGCGCCGGCGTCGCCAGAATGACCCGCACCCAGAGATCGGCATTCGGCGTCGCGGCGAAGGCGGCGTGGAAATCCGGCATCGACGCGGCGATGGCCACCGCCGGCGGCGTCATCAGCGCGGCGGGCAACAGCAGCGCGGCCTGGCGCAGCCCGGCGCCGGTTTCCGTCTTGGCGCCGCTTGCGCCAATACCCGCCTGTTCGGCCGTTTCCGCCATCGTCTCCCCCGTTCGGTTGTCGCCCCGTGGCGGCAATCGTCCGGCGGTTGCGGGACGCTAGCAATTACGTCGGAGGTAAGACATGGAAATTGCCGGATCGTCGCCTACCTATCAGTCTGGCGTCGGCGAGAGTGTTTTTTCGACAATCGATTTGGATAGACCGATGCAACCGCACGATCCGACCCAGTTACCCGACGACCTGCCGGTGCCGCAGGACGACGGCGCCTGCGCGCACCTGGAAGGCAGCGACCTGCCGGTGCTCGCGCTTGCCTCGACATCCGGCCGCAATGTCGCGCTCTGCGATCAGCCGTCGACATTCACCGTGTTCTATTGCTACCCGCGCACCGGCCGGCCCGGCCAGGAACTGCCGACCGACTGGAATCTGATTCCCGGCGCGCGCGGCTGCACGCCGCAATCCTGCGCCTTTCGCGATCACCGGGCGGAGCTCGACCGCCTCGGCGCCGTGGTCTACGGCATCAGCACCCAGGACACCGACTATCAGCGCGAGGCCGTGGAACGCCTGCACCTGCCGTTCGAACTGCTGTCGGATGCAGACCTCGCGCTCGCCAGGGCGCTGAAGCTGCCGACCTTCTCGGTCGACGGCATGACGCTGCTGAAGCGCGTCACCTTTATCGCCGCCGGCAACCGGATAGAGAAGGTGTTCTATCCGGTCTTCCCGCCGGACCGGAACGCCGACGACGTGATCGCCTGGTTGGAGGAACGCGCCGCTTAAGCCGCCGCGACCGCCAGATAGAGCGACGCGCCGCCGCCCAGCAGCACCGCGACCCAGGTCGCCAGCATGCCGGCCACTCGGTCGAAGGTCGGCGCCTTCACGGCGCTCAGGCCGAACGCGTGCAGCAGCCGCCCGGCCAGGAGAATCAGACCGGCGGCGTGCAGCAGCCAAGCCGGCGCGCCGGGCGATTCGGCCGCGTCGTGTCGGTCGCGGCGGGCAGCCGGCGACCGGCGTCGCCGTTTACTGTTTGATAACGCTTCCGATTACTGAATCCGTTGACTCGTTCGGACCATCCAAATAAGCATTTCCGCGCGTTGAGAACAGCGCGTAACGCAGACATGAGACAGGGGGACACTGCCAAACTACGGAGTTGCAGACTATGAGAGACGACACGGTAGTGGCCTTCCCCGGCTGGGACTATCAGACGTGGCTCAGTTGGGTCGAATGCGAACTTTCCATCCTCGGCCACGACATCGCCAAACTTCCGAACAACTGGCGCGCCGCCTTCGACCGCGGTTTGCGGCCGGAACAGGCGGCGGAACAGGCGGCCGATCAAATCGAAAAGTCCGGGGCGACCGGCTGAACACCCGGCGCGCACGGACAGGATGCGCGCCGGGCGGTAATTTATGACGTTTCGGTAGAGTGTAACGTCCGCGGTCAACGCAATGGTCGCGGTCGCGGGTTTTCTCGCGTACTAATACAATAATTTCTTGCATCCTCCTTTGGTGGTAGGCATCATTTCAGAGTAGGTTTCAGCTTCTCGGAATGCCCGTTTTGACGCGGCGGCCGCTTTCCGATTCCCCGGCCGCCAATGGCGGGATTATCGTACGGTTTCGTTCGTACCGTGGGGTTGGAGCCCGGTTCATTACATTGTCCTGTTGGCGTATCTGTAGCCAATGATCCGTTAGCGGTAGCTAACTGCCTCGTGCCGCTTTAGAGCCGGGCCTGTTGGCCTGCCCGAACGGCGGCGCCCGATGCCGGTGGTGTGGCTCTCTTGCGATTCCGACTGTCAGAAAATACGAAAGTGCCGGCGGCGCGGAGCCACGGCCTCGCGAGCGCGCGCGGGAGGAGAAGGTCGTGAGCGATATCGAAACCGTACTGCAAAGACATGAGGATGCGTTGCTGGACCTGCCCAATGTTCAGGGGGTGGGCATCGGCCGCAAGAACGAAAAACCGGTGATAAAGGTGTTTGTCGGCATGAAGGTGCCGGTTGCGTCCTTGCAGCCGGACGAGGTGATCCCCTCGGCGTTGGACGGATATCCGACCGATGTCGAAGAAGTTGGTGAATTCAAAGCTGGAACAACCTGATCCAACTCGGAGGAAATCACAATGAACAACGATGCAAGCAAAATGGTTCTCAGCGGCGGCGATGCGGCGCCGGCGAAGGTGCAGAAAATGCATGCTGCCGCGGTCAATCAGTTGATGGATCCGGAAAAGCCGCGCGAGAACATCGTCGGCATCGGTCACGGCGTGAAATGGTCGAACGGCGAACCGACGGGCAAACCTGCGGTCATTGCCTTGGTCAAACAGAAGGTGCCCAAGGAAGAGTTGGCCGAAAACGACATGATCCCGTCCAAGGTCGAGGGCGTGCAGACCGACGTATTGGCCGTCGGCGAACTGTTCGCCGGACAGGCCGAACCGATCCAGGAGGCGGCGGCACTGGCCCTGGCCGAACGGGTCCGTCCCGTGTCCGGCGGCTACAGCGTCGGCCACCGGAACATCACGGCCGGGACGATCGGAACCTGCGTGTATGACCGGCTCGGCCGTCCGGGCGACCCGATCGGCATTCCGCCGCGGTTCTACATCCTCAGCAACAATCACGTGTTGGCCAACAGCAACAATGCCAATCTGGGCGATGCCGTTTTGCAGCCCGGGCCGTTCGACGGCGGTACCGACCCGGCCGACCGCATCGGCAAACTCAGCCGGTTCGTGCCGATCACGTTCGATCCGCCGGTGCCGCGCAATCTGCACCGCAATCTGGTCGACGCGGCGATCGCCGAAGGCCAGTTCCACGATCTCAAGCGGGAGATCCACTGGGTCGGCCACACCCGGGGCTGGTTGGACCGTGCGCAAATCCATGTCGGCATGCAGGTTCATAAATGCGGGCGTACGACCAACTATTCCGTCGGCCGCATCACGGCGGTCAACGCGACGGTCGACGTCAATTACGGTGGCGGCAAGATCGCGCGGTTCCGCGATCAGATCATCACCACGAACATGTCGGCTGGCGGCGATTCAGGCTCGTTGGTCCTGAATCGCGACAACGAGGCGGTCGGTTTGCTGTTCGCCGGCTCGTCGGTCGCGACGATCCTTAATCAGATCCAGCACGTCCGCTCTTTGCTGCGGGTCGAAATTCACTGAGGGGTCGTATCGCAGGCGCATCGTTTCAGGACGGTGCGCCTGCGCCTTCGCCATACAGGTGACACCGCACCAGATGCGGATCGTCGGCCGTGCCGATGTTCGTCTCCGCCGGCCGCGCAACGCTGCATTCCGCCATCGCCTTCGGACAGCGCGGGTGGAACGGGCAGCCGGCCGGCGGCTGTTCCGGGCTCGGCGGGTCGCCGCCCAGCACCGTGCGCTGTCGTTTGCGCGCCGGGTCCGGCTCGGGGATCGCGGAGATCAGCGCCTGCGTATAGGGATGCGCGGGCTCTTCGTAGATCCGGTCGGCCGCCGCCGTCTCGACGATCTCGCCCAGATACATCACCGCGATCCGGTCGCTGATATAGCGGATCACCGCCAGGTCGTGGGAGATGATCATATAGGTCAGGTTGAGCTGGCTGCGCAGGTCGACCAGCAGGTTCAGCACCTGCGCCTGGATCGACACGTCAAGCGCCGAGACCGGCTCGTCGGCGACGATCAGCTTCGGCTTCAGCGCGATGGCGCGGGCGATGCCGATACGCTGCCGCTGGCCACCGGAAAATTCGTGCGGGTATCGCTCCGCGGCATCCGGCGGCAATCCGACGATATCCAGCAGCCGCGCGACTTCGTCTTTGCGGCTCCTTGCCGTCCCGATGCCGTGGATCGCCAGCGGCTCGGCGACGATGTCGCGCACCTTCATGCGCGGGTCCAGCGAAGCGAACGGGTCCTGGAAGACGATCTGCATTTCGCGCCGCTTTTGCCGCAGCTCTTTCGCCGACAGCGCCCGCAGGTCGTCGCCGTCGAACCGTACCGCGCCCGCGCTCGGTTCGATCAGGCGCAGGACCAGCCGGGCCAGGGTCGACTTGCCGCAGCCGGACTCGCCGACGATGCCCAATGTCTCGCCGCGCTTCTGGGCAAAGCTGACGCCGTTGACCGCATGGATCACCGTGCGCTCCCCCTTGACGGGGAAGTGCTTGACCAGGTCCTCGACGACCAGCAGGTCGCTCACGCGACCGGGCTCCAGCAGGCGACGCCATGGCCCCGGTTCGCGTCCAGTGGCGGCATCTCGGCGGCGCAACGGTCGACGGCGCGGGCGCAGCGGTCGCGGAAGCTGCAGCCGGACAAGCGGTTGCCCGGGCTCGGCACCATGCCCGGGATCGCCGGAATCCGGTCGCGCGGCCCGTTCAGCCGCGGCATCGATGTCAGCAGGCCGTGCGTGTAAGGATGGCGCGGTTTGGCGAACAGATCGGCCGTCTCCGCCTGTTCCACCGCCCGGCCGGCATACATCACCACCACCTCGTCGCAGAATTCGGCGACCACGCCCAGGTCGTGGGTGATCATCAGGATCGCCATGTTCAATTCGGACCGCAGCCGCGACAGCAGCTCCAGGATCTGCGCCTGAATGGTGACGTCCAGCGCCGTCGTCGGCTCGTCGGCGATCAGCAGCTTCGGCCCGCAGGCCAGCGCGATGGCGATCATCACCCGCTGGCGCAATCCGCCGGACAGTTCGTGCGGATACTGGCCGAGCCTGCGCTCGGCGGCGCCGATCCCGACCATGTCCAACAATTCCAGGCTGCGCGCGCGGATCGCCTGCCGGCTCATGCTGCGATGCAGGTACAGCGCCTCGGCGATCTGCGCGCCGACCGTATAGACCGGGTTCAGGCTGGTCATCGGCTCCTGGAAGATCATGCCGATATGGTTGCCGCGTACGTCGCGCATTTCCGTCTCGGTGAGCGCCAGCAGGTCGCGCCCGTCGAACAGGATGCGCCCGTCCCGCACCTCGCTCGGCGGCGACGGCAACAGCCGCATGATCGACATGGCGGTAACGCTCTTGCCGCAGCCGGACTCGCCGACCAGCCCGACCACGCGGCCGGCCTCGATATCCAGCGACATATCCTCGACCACCGGCACGCTGCCGGTCTCGGTCCGAAACCCGACCGACAGGTTCTCCACCGACAGCAGGGTCATGGCGCTGTCGTGGGAAACGGCCGCTTCGGCGTCACTCGAACACGAGACGCGGGAAATAGAACGACACCACCCAGTTCGGCTGGTCGACGATCTCGCTGATCCTCAGGTCGCCGCAGACGCTGCACAGCATGTAGGCTTCCATCGCCGACAGGCCATGCCGTCCCGACAGCAGGTCGATCATGCCGCTGACCGCGGCGCGCGCGCCCTCCATCAGGTCCTCGCCGATGCCGGTGGTAACGTCGTAGCCCTTTTCGTCCAGGTGGCGGGAGACCGGCCCGGCGGTGCGGTACCACGGGAATGTCGGGTCCTCGCCCTTGATCACCTCGAATTTCAAGGCCACGTCCATCGGGCTTTCGATCGCCGTGCCGCAGACCTCGCCGTCGCCCTGCACCGCATGGGTATCGCCGACCGAGAACAGCGCGCCGGAGACTTCGACCGGCAGGTAAAGCTCGGTGCCGGCCGACAGGTCGCGGATGTCCATGTTGCCGCCGACCCGGCGCGGCGGAACGATGCTGTGCTGTCCCGCTTCGCCCGGTGCGACGCCGATGGTGCCGATGAAGGGTTTCAGCGGCACCCGGCCGTGTCCGCCGAACATCGACGAACCCGGGGCGTCCGCGTCGTACGACCAGAGGTTCAGCGCCGGTTCCGTGAACTGATCCGCCAGCAGCCCGAAGCCCGGGATATTGGCGGTCCAGCCCCAGCCGGACGGCGTCAACGACAGGATCGTCACCTTCAACGTGTCGCCCGGCTCGGCCCCGTCCACCCGGACGGGGCCTGTCACCGGATTGACCTTGCCGAAATCCAACGTCTGCACGTCCGCCACGGTGGAGCCCGGCGACAACTGCCCGCCGGAACTGTCCACCGTTTCGAACGCGACGCTGTCGCCCGATCCCACGGTCAGCTTGGGCGGCAGCGCATTGTCCCAGCCGATGTGGTGATCGTGCTTGTGGATCGTATAGGTCGGATTACTGGGCATCTTTGGCGTACACGTGGTCGTAGTTGACGGGGATGTGCACCGGGTCGACGAAGATTTCCTTCGGCCCGCCCAGACGCTCCGAATGCATGGTGAAGCGCTGTTCGTTGAACACCGGCGCCCACGGCGCGTCGTCCATGATCTTAACGAACACCGACCGCCACAAATCGATGCGCTCCTCCGCCTTGGCCGGGTCGGTCATCGCGTCGGCCTTGGCAGCCATGGCGTCCAGTTCCTCGTTGCAATACCAGGCCCAGTTCCAGCCGCCCTTGACCGCGCCGCCGCAGCCCAGGATCGGGCCGTAGAAGTTGCTGGGGTCGGGGAAGTCGGCGATCCAGGCCATGCCGCCGGACCAGATCATCGGCGCCTGATCGGCCTCGCCGCCCGCGGCGATCACGTTCGCCTGGGCCAGCGACTTGATCTCGGCCTTGATGCCGATCGCCGCCAGGTCCTGCTGGATCGCCTGGGCGATGCGCGGGTTCGGGTCGGTATTCATCACGAACAGTTCCGTGGTGAAGCCGTCGCCGAAGCCGGCGTCCGCCAGCTTGGCCTTGGCGCCGGCCGGATCGAACGGATAGCCGTCGTAGGCCTTGTCGAAACCGGGCATCGCCGGCGGCAGCGGCTGGCCGGCCGGCACCGCGCGGCCGTTGATCATGCGGATGATCCGGTCCTTGTTGATCGCCATGTTGACCGCCTGGCGCACGTCCTTGTTGTCGAACGGCGCCATCTTCACGTTCATGGTCACGTAACCTGTGTGAAGCTGGCCGCCTTCGACGATCTTGTCGGCGTTGGCCGGGTCGTCCTTGACCTGCAGGAACTTCGCCGGCGGGATGCCGTCGCCCAGGATATCGACTTCGCCGCGTTCCAGCCTGAGCAGGGCGACCAGCGGCTCCTGGCCGACTTCGAACACGATCTCGTCCAGCTTCGGCAGGCCGTCCTGGTAATAATCCGCGTTGCGCTCGAACCGGACCCGCTGGCCCAGCGACCATTCGGCCATCCGGTAGGCGCCGGTGCCGACCGGGTTCTTGCCGAAATCGGCGCCGTGCTTGGCGACTTCCTCCTTCGGCACGGCGAAGGCGAAGTTGATCGCCAGCACGTGCAGGAAGGTGGCGTCCGGGCGCGACAGGGTGAAGCGGATCTCCGTCGGGCTCAGCACTTCTATGCCGCTCAGGCCTTCCGCGTTGCCGGGCGCGGCCTCGTCGAAGCCCGCGATCATGCCGAAAAAGCCCTGGCCCGGGCTCTGCGTCGCCGGATTCACCGTGCGCTCGATGGAATACTTGACGTCGTCGGCGGTCAGCGTCCGGCCGTTATGGAACTTCACGCCGTCGCGCAGCTTGAAGGTATAGGTCAGGCCGTCCTCGGAGATGTCCATGGACTCGGCCAGGTCCAGGGTCAGTTCCGTGGTCCCCGGCTTGTAGTCCATCAGCCCGTTGAACAGGCTCTTGATCATCGACCAGTTCTGCCAGTCGTAGCCGATGGCCGGGTCCAACGTGCTGACGTCGTCCTTATAGGTGACGATCATCCGCCCGCCCTGCTTGATGTCGTCGGCGCTCGCCATCGGCGTCGCCAGGCTAAGCCCGGCGGCGGCCGTCAAGGCGACCGCGAGTTTAATACCCGTTTTCATGTTCTTGCTCCCTGTCTGTCTTCTAACGCTACTGTTCACCGCAATTTGATGCGCGGATCGATAAACGGCGCCACCAGATCGGCCAAGAGGTTGCCGAGCACGATGGCGACGGCGGCGACCAGCGTGACGCCCATGATGATGGGGATGTCCACCCGCTGGATCGCCTGCCAGGCGAGTTGGCCTATACCCGGCCAACCGAATACCGACTCTACCACCACAACGCCACTCATAAAGATCCCGATATCCAGGCCGATCATCGCGACAATCGGCAGAATTGCGTTACGCAGGCCATGCACCAGAACGACGCGTGTTTCGCCCGCTCCCTTGGCCCGCGCCGTCCGCACATAGTCCTGGCGCAGCACGTCGATCATGCTGGACCGGGTCATGCGGCTGTACCAGCCGCCGCCCAGGATGCCCAGCGTCAGTGCCGGCAGCACCAGATGGCCCAGCGTGCCATAGCCGCCGATGGGAAACCAGCCGAGCTGCACCGCGAACACGTAAAGCAGCAGGATGCCGACCACGAACTGCGGCGCCGACACGCCGACGAACGACGCCACCATGATCGCGTTGTCCGCCGGCCGCCCGCGATAGACCGCGGCGATCACCCCGGCGGTCAGCCCGATGACCAGTTCCAGCACGATGGCGCCGGCCAGCAGCACCAAGGTCGGCGTCAGCCGGCTCGCGATCAGTTCGGAAACGTTGGTCTTCTGGATGTAGGACCGGCCCATGTCGCCCCGCGCCAGACTGCTTAAGTAGCGCGCGTACTGTTCGTAAAGCGGCCGGTTCAGCCCCAGTTGCTCGCGGATATTCTCGACCGTCTGCGCGGTCGCGCTGCGCCCGGCGATCTGCCGCGCCGGATCGGCCGGCACCAGATACAGCAGCACGAAGGTGATGACCGTGACCCCCAGCAGGATCAGCACCGACTGACCCAGCCGCTTCATGAGATACGTTGCCATCAGGCGCGTCCCCGCTGCGTCGGGTCCAGGATGTCGCGCAGCGCGTCGCCCAGCAGGTTGAACGACAGCGCCAGCAGCAGGATCGCCGCGCCGGGGATGAACACCAGCCACGGCGCGGTGGCGAAGTAGGTCTGGTTCTCGAAGATGATGTTGCCCCAGCTCGGCGTCGGCGGCCGGACCCCGATGCCGAGATAGGATAGCGTCGCCTCCAGCAGCACCGTGGTCGCGATGCCGAGCGTGCCCCAAACCAGCACGGTCGGCAGCAGGTGCGGGACGATGTGGCGGAACAGGATGCGCGGCCAGGTCGCGCCCAGGCTGTAGCAGGCCTCGATGAACTCGCGCTCGGCCAGCGATCGCGTCTGGGTGTAGACGACGCGCGCGATCTGCACCCAGTTCACCATGGCGATCACCAGCGCGACGATCCAAAGGCTCGGCGTAAAGATCGCCGCCAGTACGATCGCCAGCAACAGCGCCGGAAACGCCATCATCAAATCGGTGAAGCGCATGATCGCCGCGCCGGCCCAGCCGCCGGCATAGCCGGCCGCGACGCCCAGCAAGGTGCCGATCAGCACCGCCGCGCCGTTCGCCGCGACCCCGATGATCATCGAGGTCTGCGCGCCGAAGATCAGCCGCGACAGCAGGTCGCGGCCCAGCAGGTCCGTGCCCAGCCAGAACCGCGGGTTCGGCGGCAGCGGCGCGCCCTCAAGTGTCAGGCCGTCGAAAAACTGCTCATTGGGCGGGTAGGGGGCAATGACGGGCGCCAGCACCGTCGCCAAGGTCATCGCGACGATCACGCCCAAGCCGAACAGCGCCAGCCTGTCGCGCGCCAGCCGCCGCAAAACCTCCGCCATACGATGCCGCCCCCAAAGCCCGGAATTTTGCGCCCGAGCATACTGCGCCGCCAACTGCCGCAGCAAGGCATGCCAAAAAAGGGGACACCAAAAAAGGGGACATTCATCTTTTTGCAAAATGCAAAAAGATGAATGTCCCCTTTTTTGGTTCAGTAGACCCGCTCCCTGGGCGGGATCGGCTCGACGTCGTTGCTCATGGTGTTGAGGTGCACCGGCCGGTCGCCGAGCGTTGGTTTGCCGGCCTCGTCGACCCAGACGGTTGAATGTTTCAGCCAGTCCCGGTCGTCGCGGTCGGGATAGTCCTCGCGGGCATGGGCCCCGCGGCTTTCGGTGCGGTTCGCGGCGGAACCCAGGATCGCCACCGCCTGCGCCATCAGGTTGTCCAGTTCCAGCGCTTCGGCCAGATCGGAATTCCAGATCATGGACCGGTCAGTCACCCGAACGTCGCCGCGTTTCGCCCAGGACCGTTCCATCCGTTCGACGCCCTGCTCGAGCCAGTCGCCGCGCCGGAAGATGCCGCAGTCCGACTGCATGGTCCGCTGCATCTCCAGCCGAAGGTCCGCCGCCGGCAGCGCGCCCTTCGCATGGCGGAAGCGGTCCAACCTCTCCAGCGCCCGTTCCGTCTCCGCCGCCGGCGCCCGCTTGTGCACCGATCCCGGCTGCACCGTCTCGGCGGCGCGCCGCCCCGCCGCCCGGCCGAACACCACCAGGTCCAGCAGCGAGTTCGATCCCAGCCGGTTGGCGCCATGCACCGAGACGCAGGCGGCTTCGCCCACGGCCAGCAGGCCGCGCACCGTGCGGTCCGTGTCCGTCTCGGTCGGGTCGATCACTTCCGTCAGGTGGTTGGTCGGAATGCCGCCCATGTTGTAATGCGCTGTCGGCAGCACCGGGATCGGCTCCTTGGTCACGTCCACCCCGGCGAAGATACTGGCCGTCTCGGCGATGCCCGGTAGCCGCTCCCGCACGATCTCCGGCGCCAGATGCTCCAGATGCAGGTGGATGTGGTCGTTGTCCGGCCCGACGCCGCGCCCCTCGCGGATCTCCACCGTCATCGACCGGCTGACCACGTCGCGGCTCGCCAGGTCCTTGGCCGACGGCGCATAGCGCTCCATGAAGCGCTCGCCTTCCGCGTTGGTCAGGTACCCGCCTTCGCCGCGCACGCCTTCGGTGATCAGCATGCCGGCGCCGTAGATGCCGGTCGGGTGGAACTGGATGAACTCCATGTCCTGCAAAGGCAGCCCGGCGCGTAAGACCATGGCGTTGCCGTCGCCGGTGCAGGTATGCGCCTGGGTCGTGGTGAAATAAACCCGGCCGCAGCCGCCGGTCGCCAGCACGGTCGCATGCGCGTTGAACCGGTGGATCGTGCCGTCGTCCAGGTTCCAGGCCAGCACGCCGCGGCAGGCGCCTTCGTTCCGGTCCATCAGCAGGTCCAGAGCGACGTACTCGACGAAGAATTCGGCCTGCTGCTTCAGTGCCTTGTAGAGCGTGTGCAGGATGGCATGACCGGTGCGGTCGGCGGCGGCACAGGTCCGCTGCGCCATGCCCTCGCCGAAATTAGTGGTCATGCCGCCGAACGCGCGCTGATAGATCGTGCCGGCATCGGTGCGCGAGAACGGCACCCCGTAATGCTCCAGCTCGATCACGGCCGGGATGGCCTCGCGGCACATGGTCTCGATCGCGTCCTGGTCGCCCAGCCAGTCCGATCCCTTGACAGTGTCGTACATGTGCCAGCGCCAGTCGTCCGCGCCCATGTTGCCCAACGCCGCCGAAATCCCACCCTGGGCCGCGACGGTATGGCTCCGCGTCGGAAACACCTTGGTGACAACAGCGGTCCTAAGGCCTGCCTCGACCATGCCGACCGCCGCGCGCAGCCCCGCGCCGCCGGCGCCAACGATCACCACGTCGTAGTCGTGATCGATAACCGGATAGGCCTCCGCCATCGCAAGCCTCCTCTAGGCCGACAAACCCGGCCCGCGCTTCATCCCAATCTCTTTCGGATGCAGCCTCTCGCCCTCGGCGGACCGAACAGCCATCCGCTGGATTCTCTTGCCCGTCTTCCGGTCGACAAAGATCGCCCGCGCGCCCTTCGGGTTGGGTTTGTGCTTGTCCCCCCAATGCGCCATCGCGATCAGGATCGGCACCAGTTCGTAGCCCTTATCGGTCAACCGATATTCCGGCCGCCCATTCTCGCCGACGGCCCGCGCCAACACCCCCTCGTCGGCAAGCTGCTTCAACCGTGTCGCCAGAATGTTCCGCGCAATCCCCAGCCGCTTCCGAAAATGCTCGAACCGCGTCACGCCAAAGAACGCGTCCCGCAGGATCAACACCGTCCACCGCTCGCCGATCACGTTCATGGTCTGCGCGAGGGAACAGTTCCATTGGTCGAAGGAAGTAAGTTGCATGATGAAACTATAGAGAACGTAGTTTCATCACGCAACTAAATGAGGCGACCAATCTATATCGTCATTCCGGCGAAGGCCGGAATCCAGACCGGCCTCTGTCCTGGATTCCGGCCTTCGCCGGAATGACCACAGTGTTGGTTGCGACCGACCCGGCCCTACCCAACTGTCTCCGCGTGATGGCAGGCCACCGCCCGCCCGTCGAACGGCCTGAGTTCCGGCCGCTCCCGCGCGCACAGTTCCGTCGCATGCGGACAACGTCGATGAAACGCGCAGCCGGGCGGCGGGTCGAGGGGGGAGGGCAGTTCGCCCTCCAGCCGTATCCGTTCGCGCCGCCTTGTCGGGTCGACCGTCGGCGTCGAGGCCAGCAGCGCGCGGGTATAGGGATGCGCCGGCCGCTCGAACAGGGCGGCATGGCCGCCATGCTCCACCGCGCGGCCGAGATACATCACCATCACGTCGTCGGCGATGTGGCGGACGACGCTGAGATCATGCGAGATGAACAGATAGGCGAGCTGGAACTCGTCCTGTAAGTCCATCAGCAGGTTCAGAATCTGCGCCTGGATCGACACGTCCAGCGCCGAGACCGGCTCGTCGGCCACCAGGATGCGCGGTTTCAGCATCAGCGCCCGGGCGACCGCGATGCGCTGCCGCTGCCCGCCGGAGAACATGTGCGGATAGCGGTCGTAGTGTTCGGGCCTCAGGCCCACCCTGGCCATCATAGTCCGCGCCGCGTCGGCCCGCTCCGCCCGGCTCATCTTGGTGTTGATCGCCAGCGGCTCCTCGATGATGGTGCCGACCTTTTTGCGCGGGTTCAGCGAGCCGTACGGGTCCTGAAAGACGATCTGCACTTCCTGGCGCAGCCGTTTGCGCGTCGCGTCGTCCGCCGCCGTCACGTCGGTGCCGTCGATCTTCAGTTCCCCGGCGGTCGGCGCTTCGATCAGCGTCACCATTCGCGCCAGTGTAGACTTGCCGCAGCCGGACTCGCCGACTACGGCTAGCGTCCGTCCGGCATGCAGCGCGAAGCTGGCCTCCGCCACCGCGCGCACCGTCGCCGTCTCGCGGAACAAGCCCCGGCCGACCCGGTAATGCCGGGTCAGCGCTTCGGCCTGCAGCACCGGCGCGCTCATGCCGATGTCCCCGTACCGTCAAGCGGCAGGTAGCAGCGCACCCGGCCGCCGCCGTCCTGTTCCAGCGCCGGCGGCACCGCGCGGCACTGTTCCTCGGCGTAGCGGCAGCGCGGGTTGAACAGACAGCCCGCCGGCCGGTCCATCGCGCCCGGGACCACGCCGGGAATGGTCGGCAGCCGCCGGCGCCCGCCCGCCGCCTCGTCCGCCGCCCGCTTCGGGCTCCGTTCCGGCAGCGCGTCCAGCAGCGCGGCGGTATAGGGATGGCGCGGTTTGTCGAACAGCATGTCGGCCGCGCGTTCCTCCACCTGCTGGCCGGCATACATCACCGTCACCTTGCGCGCGGTCTCCGCCACCACGCCCATGTCGTGGGTGATCAGCACCAGCGCCATGCCGCGCTCGCGCTGCAGGCCCAACAGCAGGTCCAGGATCTGCGCCTGGATGGTGACGTCCAGCGCCGTTGTCGGCTCGTCGGCGATCAGCAGCCGCGGGTTGCAGGCGATCGACATCGCGATCATCACCCGTTGGTTCATGCCGCCGGACATCTGGTGCGGGAACGAGCTTAGCCGGCTCTCCGCCGCCGGAATGCCGACCTGTTCCAGCAGCGCGATGGCGCGCGTCCGCTGCTCGGCCCGGCTCAGCCCCTCATGCACCTTCAGCGCCTCCATGATCTGGAAGCCGACGGTGAAGCAGGGGTTCAGGCTGGTCATCGGCTCCTGGAAGATCATGGCCATGTCCTTGCCGGTCAGCTTGCGGCGCTCCGCCGGAGGCAGCCCCAGCAGGTCGCGCCCGGCGAAGCTTAAGCGGTCGGCGGTCACATGCGCGGTCCAGGGCAGCAGGCCCATCACCGCCAGCATGGTAACGCTCTTGCCCGAGCCGGATTCGCCCACCACGCCCAGCAGGTCGCCTTCGTCGACCGTGAGATCGATGCCGTCGACCGCGCGGAACATGCCGTCGGCGATCGGGAACTCGACGGCCAGGTTGCGGATCTCCAGCAGCGCCATGCCGTCAGCTCCGCTTCAGCTTCGGGTCCAGCGCGTCGCGCAGGCCGTCGCCCATCAGGTTGAACGCCAGCACCGTGATCAGGATGGCGAGGCCCGGGAAGGTCACCACCCACCAGGCGCGCAGGATGAACTCGCGCGCGTCGGCCAGCATGGTGCCCCACTCCGGCGTCGGAGGCTGCGCGCCCATGCCGAGGAAGCCGAGCGCCGCCGCGTCCAGCACCGCGGAGGAGAAGCCGAGCGTTGCCTGCACGATCAGCGGCGGCATGCAGTTCGGCAGCACCGAGACGAACATCAGCCGCAACAGCCCGGCGCCGGACACCCGGCTTGCGGTGACGTAATCCTTCGACATCTCGGCCATCGCCGAGGCGCGCGTCAGCCGCACGAAATGCGGCAGGTAGACGACGGAAACCGCGATCATCGCATTGATCAGTCCGGGGCCGAGGATCGCCACCACCACCAGCGCCAGTAAGAGGCTCGGCACCGACAGGATCACGTCCATCAGCCGCATCACCACCGACGAGACGACGATATGGAAGAACGCGGCCGCCAGGCCGAGCGCGATGCCGAGTGACAAAGCGAGCGTGACGACGATGCTGCCGATCATCAGCGAAAAGCGCGAGCCGTGGATCAGTCGCGACAGCATGTCCCGGCCGGTCGCGTCGGTGCCCAGCAGGAATTTCCATTGCCCGCCTTCCTGCCAGACCGGCGGCACCAGCAGCGCGTCGCGGTACTGCTCGTGCGGCGGATGCGGCGCGATCACGTCGGCGCCCAGCGCGACGATGACCAGCGTTACCACTACGATCAGCCCGGCGACCGCGCCCTTGTTCTCCGAGAAATAGAACCAGAACTCGCGCAACGGATGCGGCGGTCTGGCGGTCTCGGGCGTCGCGGCAGTGTCTTCGGCGCTCATGACGTCACCGCACGTGCCGGATGCGCGGGTTGATCACGCCGTACAGCAGGTCGACCAGCAGGTTGACCAGCATGACCACCAAGGCGATCAGCAGCAGCCCGCCCTGCACCGACGGATAGTCGCGCCGCGCGATGGAATCGACCAGCCATTTGCCGACGCCCGGCCAGGCGAAGATCGTCTCGGTCAAAATCGCGCCGGCGAGAAGCACGCCGACCTGCAGCCCGATTACCGTGACCACCGGGATCAGCGCGTTGCGCAGCGCGTGCAGGCCGATCACGCGGGACGGCGGCAGGCCCTTGGCCCGCGCGGTGCGCACATAGTCCTCGCTCAACACCTCCAGCATCGCGGACCGCGTCTGCCGCGCGATCACCGCCAGCGGGATCGTGCCCAGCACCACCGCCGGCAGGATCAGGTGGCTGACGGCGGATTTGAACGCGCCTTTCTCGCCCGACAGCAGGCTGTCGATCAGCATGAAGCCGGTCACCGGCTCGAAGAAGAACAGGAACGAGATGCGGCCCGACACCGGCGTCCATTGCAGAATGCCGGAGAAGAAGATGATCAGCAGCAGGCCCCACCAGAAGATCGGCATCGAATAGCCGGTCAGCGAGATGCCCATCACCGTGTGATCGAAGACGGAGCCGCGCTTCACCCCCGCCAGCACGCCGACCGGCAGGCCGATGATAATCGCGAACAGGATGGCGCAGAGCGCCAGTTCGATGGTCGCCGGGAACAGCGTCAGGAACTCGTCCAGCACCGGCTGCTTGGTGACGATGGATTTGCCCAGGTCGCCCTGCAGCACATTGCCGACGAACCCGGCATATTGCTCCCACCACGGCCGGTCGTAGCCGAACTGCGCCATCAGTTCCGCATGCCGCTCCGGCGAAACGCCGCGCTCGCCCGCCAGCACCTCGATCGGGTCGCCCGGGATCAGCCGGATGAAGCCGAACGCGATCAGCGTAACGCCGATGAAGGTCGGGATCAGCAGGCCGATCCGGGACAGCAGGAAACGAAGCATGGCGCCTCGAGTGGCGTATGTCGGCGCTAGGCCGAGGGATCGACCCCCTCACCCCAACCCTCTCCCCCTAACCAGGGGGAGAGGGAGGGACCCGCGTCAGCGGGAGGGTGAGGGGGTAGGAGGGGAATCGGCGGTCGCCGCCTATTCCTTCAGGTCGACCCCGTTGAACACATGCCCGCCGAACGGATCGATGCGGAAGTCGACCACTTCCTTGCGCACCGGCTTGAACACCACCGAATGCGCGATGGTCACCCACGGCGCTTCTTCCTTGAAGATGGTCTGCGCCTGTTCGTACAGACGGGTGCGCTCCGCCGTGTCGGCGGTCCGCTTCGCCTTGACCAGCAGGTCGTCGAACGGCTTATGGCACCACCGTGCGCGGTTGGCGCTGTCCTTCGCCGCCTCGCAGCCGAGCAGGACATAGAGGAAGTTGTCCGGGTCGCCGTTGTCGCCGGTCCAGCCCAGCAGCAGGGTCTCGTGCTCACCCAGCTTGGAACGCTTCAGGTACTCGCCCCACTCGAACGAGACGATCTCCGCCTCGACGCCGACCTTGGCCCAGTCGGCCTGGATCAGCTCGGCCATGCGCCTGGCGTTCGGGTTATAGGGCCGTTGCACCGGCATCGCCCAGAGGTTGGTCTTAAGGTCGGTGACGCCCGCTTCCTTCAGCAGCGCCTTGGCCTTCTCCGGGTCGTATGGATAGTCCTGGGTCTTCTCGTTGTAGGACCAGATGGTCGGCGGGATCGGGTTCTTGGCCACCTTGCCGGCGCCCTGGAAAACCACCTCGATGATCGCGTCCTTGTTGATCGCCATGTTCAGCGCTTGGCGCACCCGCTTGTCGGTGAACGGCGCCTTCTCGGTGTTGAACGCCAGGTAGCCGACGTTCAGGCCTTCCTGCTGCATGACGTTCAGGTCGCCGTCCTGCTGCATCGCCGCCAGGTCGGCCGGGTTCGGATAGGGCATGACGTGGCATTCGCCGGCCTTCAGCTTCTGATAGCGGACCGACGCGTCCGGCGTGATCGCGAACACCAGGTTGTCGATCGGCGCCTTGCCGCCCCAATAGCCGGGGTGCGCCTTGTAGCGGATCACCGCGTCCTTCTGGTAGCCGACCAGTTGGAACGGTCCCGTGCCGACCGGGTTCAGGTCGACCTTGTCGGGCGTGCCCGCCTGCTGCATCTGGTCGGCATATTCGGCCGACATGATCGACGCGAAGTCCATGCCTAAGTTGGCGATGAACGGCGCCTCCGGCTGGTTCAGCGTGAACCGCACCGTCTGGTCGTCCACTTTCTCGACCGACTTCAGCAGGTTCGGCATGTCCATCGAATTGAAGTATTCGTAGGACCCGCCGCCCACTTTGTGGAACGCGTGGTTCTTGTCGCGCTGGCGCTCGAAGCTGAACACCACGTCGTCGGCGTTGAAGTCGCGGCTCGGGGTGAAGTCCTTGGTCGACTGGAACTTGACGCCCTTGCGGAGTTTGAACTCATAGGTCAGGCCGTCGTCGGAGACGTTCCAGGACTCGGCCAGCGCCGGCACGATCTTGGTGGTGCCGCGCTCGAACTCGACCAGCCGGTTGAACACCTGGCGCGACGAGGCGTCGAAGGTGGTGCCGGCGGTATAAAGCGCGGGGTTGAAGCCTTCCGGGCTGCCTTCGGAGCAGAACACCAGGGTCTTCGCCTGGGCCGTACTCGGCAGCGCCTGACCCATCAGCCCGAACGCTGCGGTCGCCGCCAACGCACAGATAAACGAATGGCTTTTCACGTGATCCTCCCATGTAAATCCAACCGCTTTCCGCCGTCGCGTCACCCCGCGCGGTTCAGCGAAAAGCCCTGCGCGTAGGAAGACACGGCGATGTTCGACTGTCAATTTCATATGCAACAATCGGTTACTTTGTCGCATGGCCGTTACTGCATTGACGGGTGAACGCAAAGCCGTTTTCGATGCTTCCACCACGCGGTATCATTCGGCGCCGGGAAATGCGCGCGCCGGTGGGTGGCGTGCGCCGGACCCGGTGTGGCGTTCAAGGCTGGCGAATGGGGGCGAGCCATGGCCAAACAGGACTCGAACGGCGAGCCGAAAGACAAGCTGCGGAAAAGACTTATCCTGTTCTCGGCGCTGGTCGGCGCGCTCGCCGTGCCGCCGCTGATCTACTTCGTCTACGACCTTGTCCGAACGTCGCTGTCGCCCTGCGAATCGATCTATCAGCAGGCGGCCGTCAGCCTGAAGACCAAGATCAAGTTCGTAGAGGCGGAAGGCGAGGTCCATGTCGGCAAGGACAAGGTCGACGAATTGTCCGAACGCGCCCAGATGACGGCGCTCAACCTGAAGGCCTGCTGCACGGTGCTCGACGCCGGCCGGCTCGACCCGGAACAGTTCCTGCAATGCAAGGGTTCGGCCCGCCAGTACCAGGCCGACCTCGACCGCGTCGTCACGCTGGTCAAGCAGGCCGTCGCCGCCGAGGCCGAACAGCTCGGCGACAAGGTGGAGCAGACGGCGCGCGAATTGACCGGCGCCATCGAAACCGCCACCGCCACCTCTCAGGCGTTCAACCGGAATATCGTCAAGGTCCGGCAGGACCAGGCGATCGCCCAGCTTCAGGTCACGCCGCCGGCGGAAGTCGAAGTCGAGGCGCAGGAGAAGGAGCCCAACAACGACCCGCTCAACACCAACGCGATCGAGCTCGACACATGGATCACCGGCGCCATCGCGGACCGGGCGGATAACGACTACTACACCTTCACGACGCCGGGCACGCATCGGGACTGGTACAAGATCGAGCTCGAGAACCGGTCGACGACGTTGGAGCCGGAATTCCACCTCTACAATGCAAACAAGGCCCACATTACCGGCAAGGAAAACGGCACCAAAGGCGCGAACCTCAGCCACAATTTCGTCGCCGGGCCGGACACGAAATTTTTCGTTCAGGTTCGGAACGACAGCCGGCAAACCACCGGCGCCTATCTGCTGCGGATCCTGCGCTACAAGTCCTATGATGCTTTCGAGCCGAACCACACAATCCTGGAGGCCAAGCCCGTCTCGCTGAACGAGCCTGTCGAAGCGGGGATCATGGATGCTCACGACAACGACTATTTCCGGCTGGAAACCGGCGAGGCGGGCGGCACTTTGGTGGTGACGCTGGAAAACCGGTCGACGACCCTGGAGCCGGAACTGCACGTCTATAACGGCAGCAAGTCTCACGTCGGCGGCGCGGAAAACGGCACGGCGGGCGCGGATCTGGTTTACCGGACCAAGGCTCAGCCCAACGCCAAATACTATGTCCAGGTCCGCAACGACAGCCGCGGCACATACGGCGACTACACGCTCACCGTAACCGTCGAATAGGTATCAACGGTCTTCCAACGGCGACTGTGTCGCGGCGATGCTCGGCCTTTGTTTAATTCGCCCGAGCCAATCGCGGAGCGTCGGAAACTCTCCCAACAGTTCCCGGCCCGTCGGCGCCATGGCGAAATAGATGAACATCGGCGCGGCGTAGAGGTCGGCCAGCGTCAGCCTGTCGCCGGCCAGATAGTCCGCCCCGTCCTGCAAATCGGTAAGCGCGGTAAGCGTCGTCCTCACCAGCGGGGCCGCCGCCGCGACCTTCGCTGCATCCGGCTCGCGGAACTCGGCGACGAACACGCCCCAGACCAAGGAGGGATAGGCGTAGCTGTCCATGATGCGCATGACCTGCGTCATCCGCGCCCGCGCCTTCGGCTCCGGCGGGGTCAGCGCCGGCCCGTCGAATACCTCGTCCACATAGCGGACGATGGCGTCGGTCTCGTACAGGCGGAAGCCGTCATGCTCGAACGCCGGCACCTTGCCGAACGGCTGCCGCGCCATGTGCGCGGCCGGCGGGCCGCCCTCCTGGAACGGATCGACCTCCGCCAGCCGGTACGGGCAGCCCTTTTCCTCCAGCGTCAGCCGGGCGGCGCGCACATAGACGCTGCGCGCCATGCCGAACACGATCGGTGTGCCCAAGACAACCTCCTCATCCCGCACTCTAGGCCGGTTTCCCCGCGGGCGGAATACGGGCTAGAATCTCACCAGATGGGATCGACACACACGAACGGGGTGAGCGACATGAAGGTGGGCGTCTTTATCTTCGCGACGGAATACGCCATTCGCATCGACGAACTGGCGCGGGAATTGGAAAGCCGGGGCTACGACTCTCTGTTCGTGCCGGAACATACCCACATCCCGACCAGCCGGCGGAGCCCCTGGCCGGGCGGCGCGCCGCTGCCGAAGGAATACATCCACACCCTGGACCCGTTCGTCGGGCTGACCGCCGCCGCCTCGGTCACCACCAAGCTCCGCATCGGCACCGGCATCTGCCTGATGTCGCAGCGCGACCCGATCGTCACCGCCAAGGCGGCCGCCAGCCTCGACTATCTGTCGAACGGCCGGTTCGATTTCGCCGTCGGCGCCGGCTGGAACGCCGAGGAGATGGAGAACCACGGCACCGTCTTCGAAACCCGCTTCCGCGTGATGGCTGAGCGGATCCGCGCCATGAAGACCATCTGGACCGAGGAGGAGGCCGAATTCCACGGCGAGTTCGTCGACTTCGATCCCATCTGGTCCTACCCGAAGCCGGTGCAGAAGCCGCATCCGCCGCTGCTGCTCGGCGGCGAGACCAAATACACCATGAAGCGCATCGTCGATTTTGCCGACGGCTGGTTCCCGCGCCCGCGCGGTTTCGACCCGGCCGAGGGCATGGCGCATCTGGCCCAGATCGCGGCGGAAGCCGACCGCGATATGAGCACCATTTCCTGCACCGTGTTCGGCGCCAAACCGGACCGGGAGACGCTGGACCGCTACGCCAACGCCGGCATCGACCGCGTCCTGTTCGGCCTGCCCCCCGCCGGCCGCGACGTCGTCCTGCCCAAACTGGACGCATACGCGAAGCTCATCGAGTAACGCGCAACCCCGGCCGTCATCGCGAGGCGCGCAGCGCCGCGGCGATCTCGGGAAGATAGGGCACGGCCCATCGAGATTGCTTCGCTCCGCTCGCAATGACCGCCTACTAGCCGCGGTTCGCCAGCCACAGCCCGGCCGCCACCGCGCCCAGGCCGAGCACGAACAGCGCGGTAATCCGCTCGCCCAGCAGCAGCGCGCCGAGCGCCGTCGCGGTAATCGGGCTCAGCGCCACGAAGATCGTCACCCGCGTCGGCGTCGCATGCTTCAGCGCCCACAGCCAGAGGTAATAGCCGACGCCGCTGCTCACCCCGATGAACAGCACCGCCGCCCAGCCGCCGGCGGTGAAGCGGGGCAGGGCGTCGAAGAACCCTTCCCACGCCGCCGGCACGGCCAGGAACGCCACCGACGCCAGCATTGCGAAGGCGCCGACCTGCGCCGGCGGGTAACGGGCGACGTAGGGCCGGTACAGCACGCTGCAGACGGCGCCGCAGAGCGCCGAGCCGAACACCGCGGCGACGCCGAGCCAGCCGCCGCCGTCCAGGCGGCCGACGCTCAGCTTCTCGCCCAGCACAAGCGCCACGCCGGCAATGGTCAGAATAACGCCAGCCGCCTTGGCCCAGGTCAGCGCCTCCAGCCGGAGCGCTGCGGCGAACAGCATGGTCAGGAAGGGGAAGGTGGAGAAGATCAGCGCGCCGAGCGCCGACGGAATGAATTGCAGCCCGTAATTCAACAGCGCGATCAGCACGCCGAACTGAACGATGCCGAGGATCGCGACCGGCGCCAGATCGCGTGGCCGGAACCGCACCCGCGCGGCCATCAGCACCGGCGGCAGCAGGCAGACCGCGCCCACCGCATAGCGCAGCAGCGCCAGCGACGCCGGCGCCGACTGGTCGATCACGAACCGCGTCGCCACCATGGTCGCCCCGACCAGAAACCCCGCGACGGCACCGGCCAGTGCCGGCAACATCACGCCGTCATCGCGAGGCGCGAAGCGCCGCGGCGATCTGGAAAACATCGAGCCTCGCCTCCCCGGATTGCTTCGCTCCGCTCGCAATGACGTTCCTTCAACCGCCGCGCAGGTCCAACTCCCAGGTCTCGTCCACCATCTCCTGCCCGAAGTCCCGCACCAGTTCCTCGTGAACCTTCACAAATCCCGCCTTCTCGTAAATCCGGCGCGCGACGTACAGATGCCCCATGGTCCAAAGCGTGATCTTCTCGTAGCCGGCGCGCCGGGCGAACCGGATGCATTCGTCGACCAGCCGCCGGCCGAGCCCCAGCCCGCGCGCCTTCAGCTCGATCAGCAGCAGGCGCAGCTTCGCCACACTGTCCGACACCTTCACCAGGAACACCGTGCCGACGATCTCGCCGTCCATCTCGGCGATCCAGCTGCATTCCCACTTCGGATCGAAGTTCTTGATCAACTCGGACGCGACGCCGGCGACCAGCCCCTCGAACTGTTCGTTCAGGCCGTATTCCTCGCCGTAGACCACGCCGTGCCGATGCACCACCCAGCCCAGATCGCCAGCCCGGTGCGGCCGCAGGATGTAGGGATCCCGTCCTTTCGAAGATCCGCCCAGCAGGGCCTCGATGGTCGCCATCGACGCGGTCAGCCGGCGTTGCTCCTCCTCGGTCAGGGCGGACAGCATCTCCCCGACTTCCGCCGCGGAGCGCTGGTCCAGATCTGTTGACGCCGCCCGTCCGGCCTCGGTCAGGGTCAGCAGGCTCTTACGCCCATCCTCGGGGGAGCGTGTCTTCAGCAGCACGCCCCGCTTCTCCAGCCCGGCCAGCAGCCGGCTCAGATAGCCGGCGTCCAGGCCCAGCATCTCGCCGAGCCAGGTGGCCGTGATCCCGTCGCGCTGCCCCATCTCGTAGAGAATGCGCGCCTCCGCCAGCGAAAAGCCGCTTTGCAGCAGCCCCTCCAGCAGCACGCCGATCTGCTTGGTGTAGAACCGGTTGAACCGCCGCACCGCCGCGACCTTCTCCGCTAAAGCTGTGTCGGTCATCGTCATCTCCTGTTGAATGACAGTGTCACCTAGATAGTTGCTTATGTCAAATAAACGGTCGTCGGCACGGCCCGCTGAACGGCCGGTCAAATTCGTTTGCAAATGCGAGTCAGTCTTAATATCATTACGGTGTTGTTGCGATGGCCGTATGTCCTTCGCGGAAAATGTATGTATCGGGGCCCAGGGGCAGGCAGGACGTGGATGATCGGGACGAATTGGGCGGCGCCGGCGTCGGCCGCGTGGCCGACCGGCAATCGGGCGACGCCACCGGCCTCCCTGGCCTCCGCACGGTCCGGTCTGCCGATCTGTTCGCGGATGCCCGCGAAATTGTCATCGACCATTGCGGCGACCGATACCGCCTCCGTCGCACCAGCAAAGGGAAATTGATTCTCACCAAATGAAACATGGCCGCCGGTTCCGGCGGCCGGCCGAACGAACGGTCCCAGCCAGCCACCGATCGCCACCGTGCTCATGGCAGCCAGCCCGGACAACGGAAAAGCCGAAGGCCCGATTAACCGCACGGGCATCGGCAGTGCGATCAACGAACAAAAGGGGATAGGTCGTGGCTGGCAGAACAGGTTGGATGGGCCCGGCGGCGAAGGCCGCCATTTTTGTGACGATCGGAACCGCGGGCGCCGCGGCGCAGGACAAGACGGCGGATACGGAGGACGCGCAAATCCTAGGCACGATATCGGTGACGGCGACGCGCAACCCGATAAAGGCGTTCGACTATCCGGGCATGGTCACGGTGATCGGCCGCGACGACATCCTGACGACGCAGCCGTCCACGCCCGACGATATCCTGAAGGTGGTGCCCAACGTCGAATTTACCGGCGGGCCGCGCCGCACCGGCGAGGTGCCCAGCATCCGCGGCTTCGAAGGCGCCGACGTCATCGTCTTGTTCGACGGCGCCCGCCAGAACTTCGGCTCGGCCCACGACGGCCGCTTCTTTATCGACCCCAGCCTGCTGAAGCAGGTCGAAGTCATCCGCGGCCCGGCCTCGTCGCTTTACGGCAGCGGCGGGACCGGCGGCGTGATCGAATTCCGCACCGTCGACGCCGACGACCTGCTGGGCGCGGGCGAACGGTACGGCGCCAGCGCCTCCGCCGGCTATCAGACCGCCAATTCGGAACGGTCCGGCAGTTTCAGCGCCTTCGGCAGGCCGGGCGCCGGCATCGATCTGGTCGGCAGCGTGACTTTAAGGCAATCCAATTCCATCGAACTCGGCGACGGCAATACGTTGCACGATTCCGACGACGACGTCCTCGCCGGCCTCGCCAAGGCAAGCTGGTCCTTCGCCGACCATCACCGCGTCGATGGCTCGTTCCTCAGCTTCAACAACGACGCGGAGGAGCCGAACAACGGCCAGGGCGCCGGCGGCGACAACCTGACCGACAAGGAAGTCCGCTCCAACACCTGGCGGGCCGGCTACGGCTACAAGAACCCCGACAATCGCCTGATCGACCTGGATGTGATCGCCTACTACACCGGCATGAAGGTCGACGAGCAACGGCTGGACGCCGACGGCGCCGGCCCGATTGGCGAGCGGCTCAAGCGCGATGTGGAAACGGTCGGCCTCAGGCTGGACAACCGGTCGCGCTTCGATCTGGCCGACAGCGTTTCGACCGTCTTCACCTATGGCGGCGAGTTCTACGCCGACGAACAGGACGGCGAATCCGCGGCCGGCGACCGCGACGGCGTGCCGGATGCGGACGCCCTGTTTTACGGCATTTTCGCCCAGGCGGAAGTGAACGTCTCGGAACCGTTCGGCGTCATTCCCGGCGACCTGCTGATCATCCCGGGGCTGCGCTACGACGACTATGAATCTTCCAGCGACATCGCCGACGACAACGAAGCCAGCCAGCTCTCGCCGCGCATCGGCGTCAGCTATCTGCCGAACGACTGGCTGCTGTTCTTCGCCAACTACGCCCACGCCTTCCGGGCGCCGACCTTCGACGAGCTGTTCACGACCGGCACCCATTTCGTCATCCCGATCGGCCCGGGCGTCACCAACCGCTTCGTGCCCAACCCGGATCTCGATCCGCAAAGCACGCGGACGGTGGAGTTCGGCGGCGGCATCACCTTCAAAAGCATGGTCGTGCCGGGCGACCTGTTCCAGGTGAAGATCTCGCGCTTCTTTATCTGGGGCGACGATTTCATCGACACCGACGTCAACCAGCCGACGCCCTTCATCGACTGCAACCCGTTCATTCCCGGCAATTGCGACGGCACGACGGAGACGGTGAACGTTCCCGACGCCGAACTGGACGGGATGGAGGTGGAAGCCTCCTACGAGAGCGGCCGCTTCCTCTGGTCGTTCGGCTTCTCCTCGATCGATGGCGAAAACGACGACACCGGCGAGAAGCTCGGCGTGCTCACGCCGGACCAGTTCACGGTCAACACGGCGGCCAAGCTGCACGAAATCGACTCGCTGATCGGCTGGCGCGTCCTGCTCGCGAACCGGTTCGACGAGGTCAACGACCCGGCGGAGGAACGCGACGGCTATGTCGTACACGACTTCTATTTTGCCTGGCAGCCGTCGATGAAGCCGTTCGACGGGTTCCGCCTCGATCTCGGTGTCGATAACGCCTTCGACGAGGCCTACGACCGCGTTTTCACCGACTCGGCGGAGCCGGGCCGCAGTTTTAAGGCGACGGTCAGCTATTCGCTCAAATGGTGAAGGCTGCCGGCGCCCGCAACCAAGGAGTCTCCAGATGAAAACCGCTGCCTCGTGGCTATCCGTCCTCTGCCTCGTTGCGTTTGTTGCCGCGCGGCCCGCCGCCGCCGATATCGCGGTGACGGACGCCACCGGCAAGGCGGTAACGGTGCCGGCCTTCGGCCCGGTCGTCTCCATCGGCGGCTCGGTTACGGAAATCGTCCATGCCCTCGGTCAGGCCGACCGTATCGTGGCCGTCGACTCCACCAGTCTCTATCCGCCGGCCGCGACCGAAAAGCCGGATGTCGGCTACATGCGGCAACTGGCGGCGGAGCCGATCCTGGCCATGCAGCCGGCGCTGATTCTCGCCATCGAGGATGCCGGGCCCCCGGCGGTGCTGGATCAGATCCGGGAGGCTGGCGTGCCGGTCGTTCTCGTGCCCGACCAGCCGACGCCCTACGGCGTTCTGGACAAGATCGACATCGTTGCCGCCGCGCTCGGCGTGCCGGCCAAGGGCGACGCCCTCCGCGCCGCGTTGCGGGCCGAGCTGGACGGCCTGGCCGCCAAAATCGCCAAGGTGTCCGCGCGTCCGCGCGTCATGTTCGTGCTCTCGATCGGCCAGGGGCGGGTGCCGATGGCGGCGGGCGCGGACACCTCCGCGGCGGGCATCGTCCAGCTCGCCGGCGGCGAGAACGCCGTCGGCGGGTTCAATGGCTACAAACCCCTGTCGCCGGAAGCGGCGGTGGCGGCGGCGCCGGAGGTGTTGTTGATTACCAAACGCTCGCTCGGCCTGCTCGGCGGCGAGCAGGGGCTGCTCGCCATTCCCGAAATCGCGGTAACCCCGGCCGGCCAGGCGCGGCGCATCGTCGCCATGGACGGGCTGTTGCTGCTCGGCTTCGGTCCGCGCACCGGTAAGGCGATCCGCCAGCTTGCCGGCCATCTGCATCCCGGCCTGTCCATAAGAGCGGCGGCGGACTAGGCGCGCCGGCGGCCCACCAGATGAGTTCCGTCGCGGTGTCCGGCCTCGCCGCCGTTGCCGAGCGCCATCGGCGGCGCAATATTATTGCGATTTCTGCCCTGGTGGCCGGCTTCGTCGCGGTCTTCCTGCTCTCCGTTGGCTGGGGCGCGGTGCCGATCCGGCCCGGCCAGGTCGTCGCCATCCTGGCCGAACCGCTGGGCCTCGACCTGCCATGGGCGTTCGACAACCGCGAGAGCACGGTCCTGCTCGCGATCCGGCTGCCGCGCGCCGTGCTCGCCGTGCTCGCCGGTGCCGCGCTTGCGGTGTCCGGCGCCGCTTTGCAGGGCCTGTTCCGCAATCCGATGGCGGACCCGGCCTTGATCGGCGTTTCAAGCGGCGCGGCGCTCGCCGCCGTCGGCGTCATCGTTCTCGGCATCGGCACCGGCGTCTTCGGGCTTTACGCCCTGCCGGTCGCAGCCTTCGTCGGCGGGCTGGTCGCCACCGTCATCGTCTACCGTATCGCCAGCCGCGGCGGGCGGACCGAGATCGCGACCATGTTGCTCGCCGGCATCGCGGTCAACGCTATGGCGGGCGCCGGCATCGGGCTGATGACCTTTCTCAGCGACGATCGTCAGCTGCGCGAGTTGAATTTCTGGCTGCTCGGTGGCCTCGGCGGCGTCACCTGGGAAAAGCTGCTGCCGGCGGTGCCGTTGGTTCTGCTCGCGGTCGTCGTGATCCCGCTGCTGGCGCGCCGCCTCAACGCCCTGCTGCTCGGCGAGACCGAAGCCCTGCATCTCGGCTTCCATGTGGAGAACACCAAACGCCTGATCGTCACGTTGGCGGCGCTCGCGACCGGCGGCACCGTCGCGTTGACCGGCGTGATCGGCTTCGTCGGGCTGGTCGTGCCGCACCTCGTCCGTCTGCTGATCGGGCCGGACCACCGCGTCCTGCTGCCGGCGTCGATCCTGCTCGGCGCCGGCCTGATGCTGCTGGCGGACCTGTTCGCCCGCACCCTGGTGCTGCCGGCCGAACTGCCGGTCGGCATCCTGACCAGTTGCGTCGGCGGTCCGTTCTTCATCTGGCTGCTCGTGCGCTACCGGGCGATCGGAGGCTGGTAATGCTGCAGGCCGCAGACATTCGGGTCACGCTCGGCGGCACACAAGTGCTCAGTGACGTCTCGGTTTCGGTCGGCGCGGGCGAGGTGGTCGCCGTGCTTGGGCCCAATGGAGCCGGCAAATCGACGTTGCTGGCCGTGCTCTCGGGTGCGCAACGCTCGTTTTCCGGCAATGTCGATTTCGCCGGCCGGCCGCTCGCCGACTGGCCGCCGCACGTGCTGGCCCGGCAGCGCGCGGTGATGGCCCAGCATTCGCAGCTCGGCTTTCCATTTCGCGTGTTGGAAGTCGTCCTCCTCGGCCGTTCCCCCCACGCCGGCGAAAGCAGCCGGGCCGACGATCTCCAGGCGGCGGAGGCGGCGCTGGCCGAGGCGGAGGCCGACCATTTGGTCGACCGAGTCTACACCACGCTGTCGGGCGGCGAGAAGCAGCGCGTCCACCTGGCCCGCGTGCTGGCCCAGATCGGTTACCCGCCGCCCGTCGGCACGGAATGCCGCTCCGCGCTCCTGCTCGACGAACCGACCTCCAGCCTCGATCCCTCGCACCAGCACACCACGCTCGCCACCGCCCGCCGCGCCGCTGGTTATGGCGTCGGCGTCGTCGCCGTCCTGCACGACCTCAACCTCGCCGCCATGTACGCCGACCGCATCGTCATGCTGAACGCTGGCCGCCTCGCCGCCGCTGGCCCGCCGTCCGACGTCCTGACGGAAGAAACCGTCGCCACCGTCTTCGGCCTCCCCGTCCGCATCACCCGCCACCCCACCCGCAACTGCCCCCACGTCGTCGCCCTCTAACAAAAAAGGGGACATTCATCTTTTTGCAAATTGCAAAAAGATGAATCTCCCCTTTTTTGTTAGAGGGCGACGCGTCTCGA
>JANQEE010000054.1 GCA_028278525.1 Minwuiaceae bacterium
CAAAAGTCGCTTTGTGGCCTGGATGCTTCGAGACGGCGCTTCGCGCCTCCTCAGCATGAGGGCTAGCTTGTTGACAACACGACGACCTCATCCTGAGGAGCGGCCCGAAGGGGCGCGTCTCGAAGGATGGGCAAACGTTCAACTGCCTTTTTCAACAGCCTGCTAGGTCCGTTTGCAGCGGCGTTTCAGGATCGGGACCCAGCCGTCGCCCAGGTCGGCCTCCCACAAGGCGTCGAACCGGTCGCGGCCGACGAAGCGGATTTCCTCCCGCACCGGTCCGCCGTTGCCGAGCTTGTGGCGCATTTCCCCCGACAGCGTCAGCCGGTCCGCCGTCTTCTCGGCCAGCGCCATTTCGACGGTGGCGTCGTAGGAAATGACGCGGCGCAGCGCGAACGCCGCTTCGCCGTCGTCCAGCCAGATATCCAGCAGCGCGGCGCCGTTGTCCTCCACGATCTCGCCGATCAGCCAGCGGTTGCTCAGGCGATAGTTCAGCGTCATTGAGATCTCGCTTTCACCCTCCTTCGCCTGGCATGTCCATTTGCCAACCAGGGTCTCCGCCGGCGACGCGGCGGTGGCCGGTCCGGCGGCGCCGAACAGCAGGCCGGCCGCCAGCAGCGGGAGGAGGGATCTCAATTGCATTCCGAAAAGCAAGGCAAGCACTCCCCGTCATCGGCACAACACAACCGCATGCCGGCGAACCGGCTGCAAAAAAATGCCCGCGCCGGAAGCTCGGTGCGGGCATTTTCCAGCAATGGATGGCTCTGCGTTACTTCATCTTTTTCCTGAAGTAGGAGGCGGCCTCGTCCTTCAGCGCCTTGCCGGCGGTGAAGCGGGGCTGCAGGGTCGCGGGCTTCGCCTTGAAAGTGGTCGGCTCGCCGGTGAACGGGTTGGTTCCCTTGCGGGCCTTGGTCGCCGCCTTGTAGCGCATCTTCAGACGGCCGAGGTTGCCGAGCGGCACGCTGCCCGGCACCGTCTTCTTGGTGTCCTTCAGCGCCAGGTCGGAGACAACGGGCCACAGCAGATCAAGCAGCTTGCTCGCGTCCCTGCGGCTGAATTCGGTGTCCCATTCCTTGCCGAGCCCTTTGTTGAGGGCTGCTGAATACGCGTCGGCCAGCTGGGTCTTCGTTACGGTCATGGTTTTTCCTTCCCGCTTGATCTCGGAAGAGTATCGAATCGATTCGGACAGTGCCGTTAATGTTTGGCGCGGCGACCATAAGGAAGCAATGGTAAATCAAAGGTAAAGCGGTGGAATTCGCGCGTATGAAGCTCAATTGCAGCGTTTCCGGCGCGCGGAGCTGTCCTCTCTCGCCCGATGTTTTGACCAGGGTCAATAGATCCGCCATTCATGGTGGTATCAATGCCGTTCGTTGTCGGTCCGATGTGTGCCCGTTGCGCAATGCGCAAACCGTGGGGCTCGCATGCGGCATGGACCGGTCGTCGGCTTCTTTCGAAGCGGCGATTGACTGTTTGCTTCGGAATTGGAGGTCGATATGGGAATTTCACCGATGCTGTTTATCTGCCTGTTTTTTGCCGGCCTGGGCATTTTCTTTATCGGTGCCGCCGCGATGTGGTGGGTCTCGCTTCAGGCGGCGGAAATGAAAAGAAAACAGGGCGGTTGAAGCCCGCTTTCGCGGCTCCGCCACCCGCGGCGGCAACGTCAGTGTCGCTGCGCGCGCGCCGCGACTTGATCCTAAATCGCGTTGTATCCGGTTCTTGACGAATTAGGACGATTGCCCTAATCTCCGATTTAGGACGATTGTCCCACAGCCCTCTGTGCCGAACGCCCGAGATTTTCATGAACGACAGGACGACACGCGACCGCATTGTCGAAGCCGCCGATCGGCTGATCTATCGACAGGGCTACGGGCATACCTCGTTTTCGGACATCGCGGACGCCGTACAAATCTCGCGCGGCAATTTCTACTATCACTTCAAATACAAGGACGAAATTCTGGATGCGGTGATCGACCGGCGCCTGGCCGACACCCGGGAGATGCTGAAGCAATGGGAGGTCGACGGGAAACGGCCCGAAGATCGCATCCGCAGCTTTATCCATATTCTGATCGCGAACCGGGCCGACATAAAGCGCTACGGCTGCCCGGTCGGCACGCTGTCTACCGAGCTGGCCAAGCTGAATCACGCCTCGCAGGCCGAGGCGAACAAGCTGTTCACGCTGTTTCGGACCTGGCTCCGCAAACAATTCACCCTGCTCGGCCGCAAGGCGGATGCCGACGCGCTGGCGATGCAGCTTCTTGCCCGCAGCCAGGGCGTCGCCACGCTGGCAAGCGCTTACCGCGACGAGAAATTCGTTCGGCGGGAAGTAAGGCAGATGTGCGACTGGCTGGAATCGTGCGCTGAAAGCGCGGACTGACGACTACGCCCACCAAGTCAAAAGGAGAATGGACCGTATGTTTATCGTACAGCTCAGGTTTGCCGGCAACAAAGGCCAGGCCGGCCAATACATGGAAGGCCACAAACAATGGCTGCAACGCGGGTTCGACGACGGCGTATTCCTGCTGGCCGGCAGTCTCCAACCGAATGTCGGCGGTGGGATCGTGGCGCACAACACGTCGCTGGCGGACCTTGAAAGCAGGGTGAATGACGACCCGTTCGTCGCGGAAGATGTCGTAAGCGCGGAAATCCTCGAAATCGCGCCGTCGAGAGCGGACCGCCGGTTGGAATTCCTGCTCGGCTGAGTAACCGCCGTCATGGACGGCCACGAACACAGGTTGACGGGTGGGTCGCAACAAAGTTAGGTGTATATACAGATCTGAGGTTTCCTGCCTTCCATCTGGCCCTGTTTCCTTGGACGGAGCACCCGGCGTCACGGCCACCGCCGAGGGAAGTAACAGCGTGTCCAATGCCCACCCCCTAGGCGCTCAACTCTTGCTGGACGCGCCGATTGGAAAAATGCTGTGGCGCCTGGCGACGCCGAACGTCTTTGCCGTCGCGACCTTGACGGCGGTGACGTTCGCCGACGCCTGGTATGTCGGGAAACTGGGCACCGCGCCCTTGGCCAGTCTGGCTCTGGCGTTTCCCTTTCTGACCTTGATGCAGATGATGGCGGGCAGGGCGATCGGCGGCGGTATTACCTCGGCCGTGGCCCGCGCCCTCGGCGCCGGGGCTGTCGACAGGGCGGAAAGCACCGCCTGGCATGCGGTGCTGATCGCGATCGCCATGTCCGGGCTTTACATGATCCTTTTGGGCCTGTTCGCGCGGCCCATATTCGAACTGTTGGGCGGTGAAGGGGAGGCGCTGGACGGCGCCGTCGCCTATGCCCGGGTCGCCTTCGGCGGCGCGGCGGCCATCTGGTTCGTGTTTGTGCTTTCCGCGATCCTCAGGGGCGCCGGCGATACGGCAACGCCGGCCCGCGCCATCGGCACGGCCAGCATCGCGCAGGTCCCTTTATCCGGCGCCCTGACGCTGGGCTGGTTCGGCCTGCCGTCGCTGGGTGTGGCGGGCGCCGCGACCGCGATGGTCGTCTGCCAGGGTTTCGCGTCGGTCTATCTCGCCCTGCATCTGTTGCGCGGCGAAGGAAATCTGCGCCTGCGCCCACATTCCCTGCAATGGGCGCCGGTCGGCGACATCATGCGCGTCGGCGGCCTGGGCCTGATCAATAGCCTCTGCATGGCCATGACCGTGGTGGTGGTAACCGGGTTCGTCGGTCGTTACGGCACCGCGGCGCTGGCCGGTTACGGCCTCGGCGCCCGGCTGGAACTGATGCTCGTGCCGATTGCCTTCGGCGTCGGCGCTGCCTTGACGGCGGCGGTCGGCGTCAATGTCGGCGCCGGCCGGTTTGCCCGCGCCCGGCGTATCGCCTGGACCGGCGCGGGCGTCACCTTGGTCCTGACCGGCCTGCTGGGCGTTTGCGCCGCCGCGATGCCCGGCCTCTGGCTGGACCTGTTTACGGCCGACGCGGAAGCCTATGACTTCGGCGCCCGCTACCTCGCCATCGCCGCGCCGTTCTATGGCCTGTTCGGCGCGGGCCAGGCCTTGTACTTCGCCAGCCAGGGAACCGGACGCATGGTCTTGCCTGTCAGCGTGACGTTCGTCCGCTTTCTGACCGTTGCGGCCATTGGCGCCCTGGCCGTCTCTTACGCCTGGGATATCGCCGCCCTCTTCATCGCCGTCGCGGTCGGCCTGACGATCATGGGCGTCGGACAGGCGCTTTGCGTTCTGGGTCCGGGCTGGCGTGGAACCTAACTCCGACCGGGTAAAACTGCTCTAGGCCGGGAACTCCGTATTTCGGCCCGCGGCGATGTCGAAGACGTCGCCGGAGATGTAGGCGGCCGCGTCGCTGCAGATGAACTTGACCGTGTTCGCGACATGCTCCGGGCCGTACAGTCCGACTGGCATGACATGCAGTTGCTTGGCGCCTGCGTCGGCTGCCTCGATGGTCGGATTGTCCGGGATCATCGTGCCGAGGATGTAGTCGTTATCCAGAAGCCTGGTGCGGACCAGCGAAGGGCAGACCGCGTTGCAGGTCACGTTCGACTTCGCCAGCAGCCGCGCCGTGCTCTTGGCGAGGCCGATCATGCCCCATTTCGACGCGGAATAGACCGGGAAGAACTCGCTGCCGCGCCGGCCGGTGATGGAGGACATCAGGACGATGCGGCCGGCATTCTGCGCGCGCATGATCGGAATGGCGGCCTGCAGGGTTTTCATCGCCCCCGCCAGGTTCACGTCCAGCACGACGTCGATCTCCGCCTCGCTGAATATGTCCAGCGGGCCGACCTGCGTGATGCCGGCGTTGGCGACGACGAAGTCGACGCTGCCGAACGTCGCGGCCGCCTCCTGCATCGCCGCCTTTTGCTTTGGGCCGTCGCGCACGTCGCCCTGGACGGCGATGCATTTCACCCCCAGCGCCTCGATGTTGGCCTTTGCCGTGGCCAGATCTTCGGGCGTCGCCAGCGGATATTTCACATGCTCGATCTGCCCCGCGACGTCGTAAAGCATGATGTCCGCGCCGGCCCTGGCCAGGGCTTCGGCCGTCGCGTAACCGATGCCGCGGGCGCCGCCGGTAACGAAAGCGCTGCGGCCGGCGAACTCGCGTGACGGGGATTCTGCGGATTGCGCCGCGGCCGTGGCCGCGGGGACCGCCGCGGCAAGCCCTAGGCCGGCGCTGCCGGCAAGCAGGGTCCGGCGGCTCGGATCCGACGGTCCGGTTTCGGACGGTGCGTTGATGGTGTTCTCGTTGTCGGTCGGCACGATGTTTCCTTTCCCAATTGTCCACGCGGGGTGACGGTCGGTCTGCATGGTCTGAAGGTTAGGAAGCGTGCCGATCGGCACAAACGCATATCGTGCCAATCCGCTTGCGGATATTGCCAATATCGAGTTTGGCAATGCGGGCTAATGCGGTCGCCGCGTGCGTGCCTCCATCGGCGTCATGCCGGTCCAGCCGCGAAAGGCCCGGTAGAACGAGTTCGGGTCGCGGAAGGCCAGCAGGTAGGAGATCTCCTCGACGCTGATGTCGTCTTTGGCAAGATAGTGCAGCGACAGATTGGTACGAACGCCATCCAGCAACCCCTGGAAGGACCGCCCTTCGTTCTTGAGATGCCGGTACAGGCTGCGCTTGCTCACGTTCAGGCGGTCGCAGACGGCCTCGGCGGAAGACTGACCGCTCGGCAGCATCTCCAGCAGCGCGTTCTCCACGCGGGCGCTCATCGGTGCGTCGTGGTTCCTGTCCGAGAGCTCACGGCGGAGGCCCTGTTCGAGGCCCGCCCACATCGCGTCGTTCCGCGTGACCAGCGGTCGCTCGGCATCCTCGACCGACAGCGCGATCGTCGCGTGCTCGGCGGGCTCGGTCGCGATACCGAAATGCGCCTCCAGACCGGTGCGGTCGTCCGCGCCGTCCGGCAAGCCGACGGACAGCGGAACGATATGCTCGGCAGTGAAGGTGCGCGCCAGCTCGACGAAGAAGACCAGCTCGAAGGCGGCCAGGCTGCCTGGCATGGGTGCGTCCGCATCGGCTGATGCAAGAGACATGACGACGGCCTCTGGTCCGCGCTCGACCGTCAGCGAAATCGGGCCGATCAGCGGCTTGAAGAGCGCAAGGCGCGTCAGCCCAGTTTCGATGGTCGGGCTGCAGTAAAACGCGAAAACCGCGGGGTTGAACGGGCCGTGCGCCACCTTCTTGCCCAGGAACAAGGCCAGGTCCGGACGCTTGGCCTCGGCGACGAATGCATTCCAAAGGTCGAAGCACCGCCTCGCATCGACACCGCGGCCTTCATGCTGAAGATAATCCGTAGGCAGGCCCGCGCGCCGCAACACGATCTCGGGCGAGATCTTCAGAATGGCGCAGATCTTCCGCGTGGAATCAGCAATTCGATACTTGTCTTTTCGAAGCATCGTCTTCCCCAAGGCGAAGGCCGCGCCAGCAGCCGGGCACGCCGATACTTGCGGGTGATCGCAGTCCTGACCAGCTCGGCGGGGATCGAACGGCCGACTTGGCACTATATGTTATCGGTTTGGCGCAATGTGCAAGAACCGGCCTGCTCCCGGTCAGCGGATTGCGGGGATGCGAACGCACGCTTTTGAGGCAGCATTTGTGATTGTACGTCCTTCTGAAAATCACATCCCGCCTATCGACAAAGACGCCTCGTCGGTATACGCCCACGCTTGTATCTTGGCGCTTAAGGAGACCCGATGACCGAGATCTTTGCGCTGGCCGCCGAGAACCTGATTTCTCCCATCGTCTTATCGTTTGCACTCGGGTTGGCGGCGGCGCTGGCGCGATCGGACCTTTCGTTTCCGGAAGCCGTGGCCAAGGCGCTTTCGATCTATCTGCTGTTTTCCATCGGCTTCAAGGGCGGGGTCAGCGTCGCCGAGCACGGGGTGGATGTCTCGTTGGGCCTGTCGCTTCTGGCCGGGATCGTGCTTTCGGGCGCGCTGCCTTTCCTGGCCTTTCTGTTGCTTCGGCTGATATCGAAGATGGACCGCCTGAATGCCGCGGCCGTGGCTGGCCACTACGGATCGATTTCCATCGTGACCTTCGTCGCCGCCAGTTCCGTCCTGGCGGGCCGCGGCATCGCTGCCGAGGGTTATATGGTGGCCGTCGCCGCCGCCATGGAAGCGCCGGCCATCCTGTCGGCGCTTTGGCTGGTATCGCGCGGCGGCGGTTTCTCGCGGATGGATTCCGCGCTTTGGCGCGAGGTTCTGCTGAACGGCTCCATCGTGCTGCTGGTCGGCGCCTTCCTGATCGGCTGGGCAACCGGGCCTGCGGGACTGGCGGAGATCGAGAGCTTCATCGTCACGCCCTTCAAGGGCGTGCTCTGCCTGTTCTTGCTCGACATGGGATTGCTGGCCGGGCGCGGGATGCAATCGGGACGCAAGGCGCTCGGCCTCGGCAGCATCGCGTTCGGCCTGCTCATGCCCGTCCTGGGCAGCATCCTGGGGTTGGCGGCCGCGTTGGCCTTGGGGCTCTCCACCGGCGGGGCGATGTTGATGATGACATTGTCGGCGTCGGCCAGCTACATCGCCGTCCCCGCCGCCATGCGCGTCGCGTTGCCCGAGGCGAACCCGTCGATCTATCTGACCCTCTCGCTCGGCGTGACCTTTCCTTTCAACCTTGTGCTGGGCATTCCCATCTATCTTGCGATGGCGCAAGCCGCCACCGGAGCCTGACATGCAGACACACAAAGCCAAACGGGTCGAGATCACGATCGAGAAAGTGATGCAGTCCCGCCTGACGGAAGCGCTTAAAAATACCGGCGTGACAGGCTACACGATCCTGCCGGTCTTCGGCGGCTCGGGCCGGTCCGGCGAGTGGACCCGATCCGGCCAGGTCAGCCGCGCCGGCGGCATGGTGCAGGTGATCTGCATCATTCGGCCGGACCGTCTCGACGGCTTGCTCGAAGCCGCGTTTTCCGTGGTCGAACGGCACATCGGCGTCGTTTGCATTACCGATTGCGAGGTTTTGCGGGCCGAGCGGTTCTAAGTGTCTGTTCAAGAGTGCTGTGGCCGGGCCGCTCCCCATCCCAACGGCGCCCCCCGGGACAAATCCACTGTCCTGTCAGCCAAGCTGTGACCGAAACCATTGCCATGCGCGCATCACGGCGGGTCGGTTGTCCCCGCGCCGGCGGCAAATGAAATAGGAATGGGTTTCCAGGCGTGTGCTTCCCAACGGACGCAGCGCACCGGACGTCAGTTCTTCTTCAAGCAGCGTCAGGTTCCCCAAGGCAATACCGGAGCCGGAGATCGCCGCTTCCCAGCAATTGGCGGTCACGTCGAAGCTAAGCCGTGCTGTAGGAGCAGCATCCAGACCGGCAACCGTGAACCACTTGGGCCATTCGTCCGGGCGTGCCTCCACGCTGATGAGCGGGAAGCGGGCAACCTCTCGGTCGCGCACGGTTCCGTTGCCGACAAGCGACGGCGCGGCAACGGGCGCTTTCACATCCACCAGAAGCCGCTGCGTCTCAAGCCCGGGCCACCGCCCGGTCGTACCATGCCGAACCCAGAGATCCGCATCGTCCGAAAAAGCCACGCGTGACGACACCGCGGTCTTGGTCGGCGCCATGGATGCCTCGAAGTCCGGCATGCGGGCCGCAAGCCAGCGCGTGGCGAATGTCGGTGTGCTGGCAACCGTGATCGGTTCCGTCGCGGCATCTCGGGATAACCCGTCCAGTGCGGATCGCAAAACACCGTTCGCCTCAGATGTCGCGGTCGCAATGTCGACGGCGCTGCGCCGCGCGTGGACACGGCCACCGCGCCGGTCGAACAACGGCAAACCCAAGTCGCGCTCGAACCGCCGAACCGAGTTGCTGATGGCGGATTCGGACAGCCCCAGTTCGCGCGCGGCCTGGGAAAAGCTGCCCAAACGAACGACGGATTCGACGACCTGCATGGCATTGAACGGAAGCCGTAGCATGCCCACACGTTACAAAATGTAATGACGGCGAGCAATTTGGCGTTTGTGAAATCCGCAGCGGTAACTAGCGTTCCAACCACTTAGCCCCCTGGGAATGGAGCCCAACGATAATGCCTGATTGTTCGGAAATCTGCGCAGCGGCGGAAGCCTATTTCGATGCGCTACATACCGGTGACGCCGACCGCCTCCGCGATCTGTTCGTCCCGGAAGCGAACCTTTATGCGTCCTCGGACGGAGAGCTGAAGGTCATATCGATCGCCGATTACCTGGAGCTTGTCGCCGGTCGGGACTCGCCGGCGACACAGTCGCATCCGCGGTCAGGCCATGTCGTTTCCATAGACATGGCCGGACCCGACAGCGCCGTGGCAAAAGTAAACGTGGCTGTCCCACCCACAAGATTTGTCGACTTGCTCAGCTTTTTGCGAGTCGACGGGCGTTGGCGAATAGTATCGAAGGTGTATCGCGTTGTGGCTTGATGGTGTGCCGGAACGCAGTGTGATGACCAAGTCCGGCCTACAGGACTCGCTACTGAACACGGAGATTGAACAGGCGCTCCGCGTTCTGTTGCCGGGCTGGGGCGGAACCTCACCCCGCCAAGTTGGCGCGAAGTATCGGTAGTGACAGCATTCGGGTAACGAGCGAGCTTCGTCGCTGGCCGGGAACTTGGCCCTGGCAATGTCCTCGGCACTCCGGTCCCCTGAATCTCGCAATCGCAAACCAGTCACCAAATGGTTGTCCAGAAAGTGTTGACTGACATCTCCAGATTGTTGCACAATTACACCTTTAAATAGCAATTAGTGAAAGAAGATATCTGAAAAATTGCTTTAGGTAAGGGGGATGTCATTCGGGGTGTGCGGTTTGCGCCAGGCGTAGCCAAAGGCCGCCCGCTGGCTTCGCAGCGTATAGACGATCGGACGATCCGGGAACGCGGTGACACGTTGCAGTTGGGCGTCTCCCAGCCGACAGGAATCGTGTCCATTCCTGCGCCCCAGGGACGGCAACGACAGACCGAGGAACAGTTCCTGGTGGCAGCCGCAAGACCCCATAGCGAATACAACATACGATAGGGGGACACTGTGGGCGAAAGCGCTGCGACCGGCAAAAACATCGTGCTCTGCTCCGATGGGACGGGCAATTCAGGTGGCAAGGGGCGGGGCACCAATGTCTGGCGTCTGTTTCAGGCCGTGGATCTGTCCAAAGGCGATCAAGTCGCGTTTCACGATGACGGTGTTGGAACTGAGGACTTCAAGCTCCTGAAGATTGTGGCGGGAGCCACGGGCTATGGACTTGGGCGCAACATCCGCGAGCTCTACGCTTCGCTGGTCAGGGTTTACGATCCGGGCGACAGCGTCTTTCTGTACGGGTTCAGCAGGGGTGCTTACACCGTCCGCTCCCTGGCGAATTTCATCCATATCTTCGGTATCCTCGACCGGCACGCCTTCGCCACCCCCGACGAACTGACGCGAAAAATATCTGACCTGTACAAAGACTACCGGCGGACGCCGAAAGACCGGCTGATTGCGTGCGCTACCGCACCCGAGTCCCATCCCAAACAAGATGGCGTGATTGCCATGCTAGGCGTTTGGGACACGGTCGATGCAATCGGTGTGCCGGTGGACGGATTGCGCGATTTAGCCAGGGCGTATCTGGGATTGAAACACCACGAATATGAATCGAACAACTCCGTCCGGTCGGTGTTTCACGCGCTGGCTATAGACGACGAGCGGCAGAGCTTTCACCCGACCATGTTCGACGAGACAGAACATTCGCCAGAGGCCGGGCCGATCGAACAGGTGTGGTTCGCGGGTATGCATTCCAATGTCGGCGGTGGGTATCCGAAAGACCAGGTTGCCTATATCAGCTTGTACTGGATGATGCGGAACGCCTCGGACGAGAAGATCCACGGCAACGGCAAGGCACTGCGCTTTCACCCTGGCGCTCTGGATGAGGTCAGAGACGTCGCAAATCTGCATGGCAAGGTTTACGACTCGCGATCCGGACTGTCTGCCTACTACCGTCCGCGCCACCGGGACGTCGGCGCATTCTCCCGAAGTACGATATCAGGGAAAGCGAAGATCCACGCCAGCGTCATGGCGAGGATCGCGCGCCGAACCGACGGTTATGCACCCAGCAACATCCAGAACGATTACGAGGTGGTGGGCACGGATGCCGCGCCGAAGACCCTAATGAACCAGTCCGAACCAACCACGTCGTGCGTCTACAAAAAATTGATGGCGCGCGCGGAAGGGTTCGCGACGTGGCGTCGTCGTCTTTACTTTGCGTTCCTGGCGGTCACCTTATGGTTTATCGGCTATCTCGTCTGGGGCGTGTATTGCGCGCCGACGGCGGCGCCTGCCGATTGGCAAGAGTATGCCGCCGGTCTGGTCAAGAAGTTTGTTCCCATCGTTCCCGAGAGCGTCGTCGATCCGGCTTTTTCGCGGGCCGATTGGCTCACTGGATTCATAGGACTCTTGGGCCTGCTGTTCTGGATGCAACAGTTCGTCAAACGGCTTATCCGAAATCTGGCGAGTATGGCGTGGCGCGCCGTGTATCTTGAGACGGCCGCCGGCCATCCGTCGTCCGGCAAAATAGCGTCAAAGTACGCCAGCCGCCAGAATCAGCGCCAACGTCTTGAAAACCTGACCGCGTGTATCTCGGGCTCCGGTCCTCGAGCCATCGTCTGGGCGTTCAAAAAGGCGGGGATGTGGCAATGGGGGTTGGCTGTGCTTTGGACTTCCCTAATCGCGATCGGCGCCTTTTCGATTGATTGGCCAAAGGCGATAAACAGCATCTATGAGGCCTGTTCGACGGGCTGTTGATCGCCGCATCGGGTTTCCGAAATCCGAGAACGCTCATCCATCGATGGAGGTCCGCATGGCCGGAGACACTCATCAAGCGCCTGCAAGACCTGGCGGCGAAAATCTGGGCGGCCGCGACCGTCGTATTGGCAGGCTGCTATTCGGCTAATTTTCCGGAACAGCCGATGTGTCGGTGGGCACTGACCCAACGCGCGCCGTGGCGGTTGTTGGCGACGATACCTAACTACGGTTTCGCCGGTTCGGGTCTGGCCAGGTCAGCCGCCGGACCGTCTCGACGGCTTGCTCGAAGCCGCGTTTTCCGTCGTCGAACGGCATATCGGCGTCGTCCGCATCACCGATTGCGAGGTTTTGCGGGCCGAGCGGTTCTAAGCTTGAACCGCTCGGCCACGAATTGGGTATTGTACCTCCCGAATTCGACGCATAAAAAGGCGACGATGCCGGTCGAATCAACCCTCCGGTAACCTTTCGTTAAGAGCGTGATGTATAGTCGTTGATCATGTCGGGTCGCCGCCACAGCAGGGTTTTTCGCCTCGCGTTCGTGCTTGCCATGGCGTTCCATATGCTGTTGGCACCCGTAGACCACGCCGCCTCTCACAACCCGGCCGCACTCGCCCTCGCCGAAGTCGAGCGCCATGCCGTTTTGGCGTTTCACGACGCCGGCCACGGGCACGGCCACGAAGACGGCAGGCCCGACGAACGGCGCGCCGGCCATTCGCATGGCCACAACCCGGCCGACCACACGCACGATGTCCCGACGCCCGCCATTTTCGCGGGCCAGGCCGGTCCGATGGTCGGCAACGCGTGGGTCGACCTTGGCCCCCGTTCCCATAATCACGGTCCATCTTTCGGCATAGATCGTCCGCCGCGTACCTGAGTCGTTGCTGTCAGCCGAGCCCCTGCGGGGGGCTCTTTCTGCAATCTCAACGACGGATCGATCCATGTACCAACCATCTTCCCGGGATGGCCGGCGGGTGCATCGCGCGCCCCTACGCCTCCCGTTCTGTTTCCTCACCGCTATCTTTCTGGTCCTGGCCTTAACCGGCGTCGCCTCGGCGCACGCCGTCGCCGACGGCGACAAGGGCTACATCCAGGAGATCTCGGGCATCCACCTCCTGCCGTTCGTCTATCTCGGCGCCAAGCACATGGTCACGGGCTACGACCACTTGCTGTTTCTGTTCGGCGTGATCTTCTTCCTCTATCGGCTGAAGCACATCGCGATCTATGTCAGCCTCTTCGCCCTCGGCCATTCGACGACCATGCTGCTCGGCGTCTATTTCAACATCGGGATCAACAGCTACCTGATCGATGCGATCATTGGTCTCTCGGTCGTCTATAAGGCGCTGGACAATCTGGGCGCGTACCAACGCTGGTTCGGGGTCCAGCCGAACACCAGGGCGGCGACCCTGATCTTCGGCCTGTTCCACGGCTTCGGCCTGTCCAGCAAGATCCTCGACTACGAGATCTCGCCCGATGGCCTGCTGGCCAACCTACTGGCATTCAATGTCGGCGTCGAAATCGGCCAGCTTATCGCCCTCGCCGCGATCCTGATCGCGATGGGTTACTGGCGGCAGACGGCCGGTTTCTGGAAACACGCCTACACCGCCAACGTCGTGATGATGAGCGCCGGCTTCGTGCTGATCGGCTATCAGCTCACCGGCTATGTCGTCGCCTAGATCGTCTTAGAACGGAAAGAAAGCGAAATCCCCATGTACAATGCGAACAAACCTGTTGCCGACGAACTCCCGAGCTCGGGGCGCCTGCTGCGCTCGACCGCCATTGCCATCGTCGGCGCGGCGGCGATTCTGGTAACGGTCGTGCTCCCCTCCGAATACGGCATCGATCCCACTGGCGCCGGCCGCGTCCTCGGCCTGACCGAGATGGGCGAGATCAAAATCCAACTGGCCGAGGAGGCCGCGGCTGACGCCGCGGCCGGAACCGCGTCGGCACGCGAGGGCGGCGCACCCGAACCGGCCACTGCAGGTGCGGCGCCGCCCGCAGCGGCGGAGCCGGCGAGTCGGGCCGCCGCCAACAGCGTGCCGACGGCGTCGGCCGAGGCGCCACCGCCGGCCGGGCCGGAAACCCGAAGCGACGAGATCAGCGTCACGCTGTCGCCGGGCCAGGGCACGGAGATAAAGCTGGTCATGGACAAGGGCGCCCAGGCCCGTTTCGAGTGGACAGCGAACGGCGGCCTGCTGAACTACGACACCCACGGCGACGGCGGCGGCCGATCGATATCCTACGAAAAGGGCCGCGGCGTTCCCGGCGACGAGGGCCTGCTCGTGGCCGCCTTCGACGGCAACCACGGCTGGTTCTGGCGCAACCGCACCAAACAGGACGTCACCCTGACGCTCCGTACCACCGGCGCCTATCGTGATCTGAAACGCGTGCTCTAGAACATCGCGCAACGCCCCGTCCCCGCCGCCACGTCCACGCGGTGGCGGGGGCGGAACCGCGAGTTCCGGAAACAGTACCTAGCGGCGGCTTCCCCATTTTCGGAATTGGGTTGGGCTCGCCGCGTGCAAGCTGGAAATTTCAGGGACCGTATATATAACCGACGAACTAAGTATTGCCGATCATGTATACTGTCCCCATAAGCTCCCGAACGCATGCTTACCCTCGGCTAGCGGGATTTCTATTCCAAGTATCGAGGCGTCGGGAGATCGGCTAATTGCCGAGTACGATAGACCAAGGTGCGCCTGGCTGATTTCACGCGGTCAGACAACATCGCACCACTCGACAAGTATTGACGAACGCCGGCCACGGCGGCTGATCCGACGACGGCAGAAAAAACCGCTGCGCTACCTTGTATGAATTTTCGGCGAGATAAACTCCTCGCAATTGCATATCCCGCATATGCAGAGATTAGGTTTTCTGCCAGCTTTTCACCGGCAACTTCCAGCGCTCGATATTTAGCAGCTCGCATGACTGTGCGCTGTGACTGATCATTTGGCTCCGACCATATCTCTTTGGTAACTTTAGCGTAAGTTTTCCAGTCGCCAAAATCCATCATCTCGTGGTCGTCAATATCTAAATCTGGATTTTTCCAAATGGCTGTATCAGCGCTCTGCAAAAGTGGCAGTCTTTCTTCGATAAACCGGGTAAAAATATCAAAGTGATACGCGCTATCGTAAATTCTGATTGGCTCGTCTGGTATATCCCATGGACTTAATATCCTGCTAGTCGCTAGTACTTCTTGAAATTTTGCTAAAGCTAGGCGCTCTTCATTCGACGTTATTGCGTGAAGTATCTCTGGACCTTTTTCGTTTATCGGTCCATTATCGGATTTGAAAAGAACACCTAAAGCTGCCTCGTCAGATTTGTTATTATAAGTACCCCCATATGCGGCAGTAAATGGAGAAGCGACGTTTACTTTACGACCTGCCGTCCACAGTAAAAACCCAACCGGATCAATGAATTTCGCACTACTTCCGTATTCAGTCTCTTGATCAATAAAATCATCTAAACTATCCGAATCCAATAAATTATACAAATATTGATGATCTGCTGCATCACCGAATACATCTAAATAATGTAAATTTTCAGCAAATCTTTGAGCGATTCCTTCATGATCATGAGATATTGGGCCGACAATTGTCTCGTTCAGATAATCTAAGTCGTATTTCTTAACTGCATTCAATATCATGGCTTTTATATGTTCTTTTTCTCCTTCTCTTGAGCGAGAAAATCCCTCAGTTCTCAAAAAACAATCTATCATGCTCCGTCTTCGCACACCCAAAATACGCGTTCCGAATTCATCTTGGTCAAACAATTCGATCAGCTCGGGGTTTGCAGAATATTTAGACGCTGTTATCCGCCCAGTGTTAATAAACTCCGCAGTCATTTCTCCATCTTCGTACACATTAGGTATGATAATATTTCTTCGGGCAAGTTCTTTAAACTGGTCAAATGTTATTCCATATTCCGAAGGGAAGGAATCTATTGGTATGTTCTTAATATCCACGATTACCTGCCCTTGTATCGATATTATGGTCGGCAGAGATATACTCCCATAGTGGCCCCATTGCGAATATCGGACATCATCAGTGCCACTGGGGCTTGCTAGAAAAAAACGGCGAGCGACCTCCAGTTTATCCTCAAATGTGACTTCGCTGGCTGCGCTCTGCGTTGCAATTATTGACTGTGATAGCGCGTCCGATATCGACACCTCAGTTCGATATAGGGAATCGACTTTTTCAAGATGCGCTTTCATGCTCATTATTGAAGTGAGTCCTGAGATGTTGAATAAATTTACACTCTCTACGATTTATACTTAATAGATTGAGCCTTAGACTTGTTTGAGTCAATTCGGCAAATTTCCGGGACATATAATTCCGAAGACATAATACCTAACAACAACTTCGCTCGCTGCGGGGTTGGGCCGGGCTCGCCGCGCCCAAGCCGCCGCTGGAGGCGTTGTTGCTGGTCGCCTGACGCCCTTAGGTCGCCCGGCCCGTGGAGCCGAGAAAAACGAACCGTCCCGTCGCCGCGAGCCCGATCGCCGCGAATACCAGCGACGCGGTAAAGATCGCGACCGCCGCGTCGGCGATCTCGGCCGGCGCGGCCGCCTCGGCGAAGCCGGCCGCGTTGGCGACGATGCCGACATAGGCCGCGCCGGTCGCGTAGCCCAGCCGCTGCACGGTCGGGATGGCGCCGGCGATGCGCTCCACGTCGCCGGTCGGCGCGAGGCGCGTGGTTTGCCTCAGGATGAAGGTCCAGGCCATGCCGAAGCCCGCGCCCTCCGCCGTGGCACAGACGACGATCAGCCAGACCGGGCCGTTCGGTATGGCGTACAGAAAGCCGGCTACGCTCACCGTCACCACGGCCATGCCGGCGGCGATGAATTTCATGTCGTGCCGCTCCGGATAGCCCGCGACGATCAGCGCGGCGATGGTCCAGCCGATGGACCCGCAGGCGACAATATAGCCGGTGGCCAGCGCCGACAGGCCGTGCAGCATGATGATCAGCAGCGGCCCGTAGGCAACAATCGCGACGGTGGCAACCGACAGGCTGAAGATCATCGTAAGCGCCGCGCCGGTCGGCGTGCCCAGCCCGAGCGGCCGGCGCGGCAGCAGCCGGGCTTCTCCGCTGCGCCCGTCCAGCACCAGGAAGGCGGCGATTGAGAGCAGGCCGGCCAGCACCAGCAAAGTGGTCCGGACCGGCGCCACGTCGACGCCGCTATAGGCGATCAGCACCACGCCGAAGCCAAGCAGGGCGAGGCGCGGGATGGAGACGGGGCTCGCCTGCGTGTCTTGCCTGCGGGCGGTGCCCGTCTTCGGCCCGAACGCGATCCACGCCGCCAGCGCCAGGGCCTGGGCCGCGAAGAACCAGAAGCCGCTTCGCCAGTCCGCGTATTCGACGAACAGGCCGCCGATCAGGGGCCCGAAAAATGCCGAGACGCCCCACAGCGCCGACACCGCGGCCATGACGCGCGGGATCAGGGGGGCAGGGAACAGGATGCCGGCGGCGACGAACGACAGCGCCATCAGGCCGCCGCCGCCGAAGCCCTGCAAAAGCCGGCCGAACAGCACCATCCACATCGTCGGCGCCAGCGCGCTGATCGCGCAGCCGGCGGCGAACAGCAGCGCCGCGCCGCCCATCGGCGCACGCACGCCGTAGCGGATCGCCAGCAGACCGCCGGCCGCGCCGGTCAGGATGGTGCCGATCTCGTACAACGTCACCATCCAGCCGACCAGCTCCTCGCCGCCGATCTCCGCGACAAGGGAGGCGAGCATGGTCGCGACCAGCAGGCTGTCGGCTGCGTGCAGCCACACCCCCATGCAGACCAGCGCCAGCGCCGGGCCGTAGCGGCCGTTCACGACATCGCGCCAGCCGGCAGAGGCCTGTTCGGTATCGCTCGCCATCGCAGGTGCTCTTAATTTAGAAAATAAATACTTTCTAAATTAAGAGCACATGTTGGAGCGGAAAGCAAGCGTTTGGAGGAGCCGGCTACTGCCGATACAGACTAACCAGCCTCGCGATCAGGACCGCAAGATAGAGCGTTCCGGTCACCGCCTCGAGCGCGGACCAGATGCGGGCGACGGCGCCGACCGGCGTGATGTCGCCGTAGCCGAGCGTGGTCAGGGTCACCAGGCTGAAATACAGCAGCTCGTTCCAAGCCTTGTCGAAGGACGGATCGGTAAAGCCGAAGGAGCCCGGCGCCAGCGCTTCGATCACGCTATAGCAGACGGCCCAGACTACGCCGATCAGCAGGTAGACGGCGATGGCGCCGCAAATCGCGTCGGCGCCGACCCGTTCGGTTGTCACCACCCGGGCCAGAACCAGCCCCAGCACGAACAGCGACAGGCCGATCAGCAGCAGGGCGGCGGCCCGATCACCCTCTTGCGTATTTGATCCTGGCTTCGGCGCTCGGGCATGCGGGCCAAAATGATCGTGCGCTGGAAGCGTTCGAGGCCTGCGAGCGCCTCCGGCCAGGCTTCGCCAGGGCATGGGCGACCACCGACATGTACGAGGACCCGGCGGACGACCGCTACTTCCTTGAAGGGCTGCGGAACGCCGGCTGTCCGCTGGACTGATCGTTCACCGTTCGGCGTGAACGATGACGTTGAATCTCTCCTCCGTTGACGGCGGGACGAAACGGCTGGTGATCGCGTCGAATTCGGCGTCGCTCGCCGCGAAGGCATGGGTGCCGGCTCGGTTCCTTTCTTTGAGCCGCGCCTTGCAGACGGCGTCCGGCACATCCAGGTAATGCAGTCGGTGGGCTGCGCCGGCAGCTTCGAAAATGCCGTGCATCCATTGCCGGGTGGCGACGGTGTTGGCCGGGAAGTCCAACACGACCGACAGGCCGGCGCGGAGCAGGGCCTCGACATGGCCGCCCATGGCGTCGCGCAGGCGGGTCGAGCAGCGCACATAGTCCTGGACCGAGGTTATTTCGTCGCCGTACAGGCGTGACAGCCACGCGTCTTCGGCGATCGCCACGGTCGCCGGCGCCGCGGCCAGGCGGTCGGCCAGGGTGGATTTACCGGCGGCGATCTTGCCGCACAGCAGGTGCAGGGTCGGAGTCGGCATGAGGGCTCCCTATGGTATCGGTGAACGAACGGTCGCTGTCCCGGCCCAGTCTGCTAGGCCGGGCTGGTAATTCGTCTCGCCGTCGGATACCGGATTTGGAGCATGTTTCGGTGGCTATCACAGCCGCGTGCACGCGGCAAACGCGAAAAGCCGAACGGGGCTCCCTATAGCCCCCCTAGCCGGTCCAGCAGGGAGGGATTATCCCAGTTCGGCTGCCGGTCCTCGCACAGCACCCGATGCCCGCCGCGCGCGACCGAGATCGCGATCCAGCGCGGCACCAACTCGTTGTTCAGGTCGTCCAACAGGGTCGCCGCCGCAGCTTCGATCGTCGCCGCACCGTCGTGGCCTATGGCGGCGAGGTAGTCGGCGAAGGCGCCTTCGGTGAGGACCCGCTTGTCCGGTACGTAGCGCATCTCGACCCGCGTACCGTCGTCCAGCCCGTGCGTCAGGCCGACCAGGTAGTCCAACTTGCGTCCCGGGTTAGGCGCGGTCTTCAGCCGGGCGCGACGGAGCGATATCAGGTTGCCTTCGGTCTGCATCGGGCTCTCATACGGTTACGGTGGCCGGGTCCGGCGCGGGGCCGTCGTCGTGATGGGACATCTCCGCCAGCGGGTCGACCGGGAACGGCCTGCCTGCCTGGAAGACGCAACTGCCGGCACAGCCGCCGATCTCCAGCGTTTCCTTGAAGATCAGGCCGATATCGTCGCGCATGACGCGGGTGAGCGGCGTCTCGCTGCGAATGATCAGGTCGAAGTGCTTCTCCCGCACCAGGCCGTCGAGCTGCATGCCGCCGAGCCGGCTCAGGTCGAAGTCCAGCACGAACCGCGTCTCTTCTTCGCCGTCGCCGTCCCCGTGCTCCCGCCGGTGGCGGCGGGCGAACAGCTGCAACTGGTACCAGCGCCAGCCGTCGAACAGGGGGATGGCGAACATCCGCCAGTCGCTGCCGCCGGGCTCGTTGGCCACCGCGGCGAAACGCTGGAACTCGTCGCCCAGCCGGCCGGCGATGTCCGGCCGGCCGCGCTGCTCCAACTGGCGCAGTGCGTCGGCGCCAAGCCAGGTGGAAAGGTCGCCGCCGCGCAGCGCGGAGATGAACAGCAGCATCGCGCTGGCCAGACGCGCGGTCGGCGTCGGCACGGTGTCGACCATCACCCGCTGGAACATGCCGTGGTCCACCGCCTTCAACTGCTCGACCGATTGTTCCAGCGTCGGCCAGGTGCGCAGCAGGCCGGCCAGCGCCGCCGGGCCGGTCGCGGGCAGGCGGAGCGGCGGCGGTTCCGGCAGGGGCTGCGGTTGGGCCAGCGGCTGCGTCGCCGGCTCCTGGCGCACGACCTGAAGCGTGACGCGGCTGCCCGGCGCGAGATCGGTTGCCGTGTTGAGCGCCAGCAGTCCGGCCGGACTGCGCACGGTGAGCTGCCCGCTATCGCTGCGGCCGATGACGGTCGCCGTGATCGGCGCAACGGGAGAGGCGTGTTGCGGTGCGGTCGGTGTCGGCGAGGCGGGCGGCAGACTGGTGATCGTCGGCGCGGCCGGGGCGGTTGGTCCCGTCGCTGCGCCCTGTGGCGCGACCTGGCTGTAGACGCGTAGGCCTTGCACGGGGCTGGCTGGGTGGCGCGCAGCCTCTGGCAGTGGCGTGGCGGCGGGCGTCGCAGGCGTTGTCGGGGTAGCCGGAGTTGCCGGCGGCTGCGCCGGACCCGGCGTTATCGCCGGCGGCGGTGCTACGGTCGTGACCTGCAGGGTGAGTGCAGTGCCTGGGGCCAGGGCGGTCGCGGCCGTGCCGGGTACGGGTTGCGGCAGGACGATGGCGCTGATCTGTGCGCCCGGCTGGAGGGCTGGAAGCGGCGCGGTCGGTGTGGCTGAGGGCGTCAGCGCCTGCGTCGGGGCCGGCTGGGTCGCGGCGGGCTTGGCCAGTTCCAGCGTCAGGCTCATCGGCGGGTGCAGCGGCTTGCCGTCGCGGGCCAGCACCATGGCCTGGATGGTCGGCCCGACGTTCAGCACCTGGATCTGCAACTGCGTGTTTGCCGGCATCGGGCCGCGGCCGACGATCACGAAGGTGCCCTGATCGGTACGCAGGATCGACTGGCCGGCGGCGTCGCCGCCCAGGATCAGGCCAGCCAGCCTGGCGCCCGCATCGATACCGGCGAGGGTCCCGGCCAGGCTGACCGCCGACGTCGAGTGGGGCGCGGGCTGGGGCGTCTGGGTTTGCGACTGGCCCTGGTTTTGTTGCTGCGCCGCACCGCCCTGTCCGCCGCCCTGTCCGGTCGGCGTGGCGGGTGGGGGCGCGGTGACGTTGCTCATGAGAGGATCCTCAAGCGCCCGATCATCGCCTCCACGTCGGCCGCCGCCGGCGTCGCGGGATGGCGGGTCAGGAGCGGCGTTTGATGGCGGATCGAGTCGGGGATATTGGGGTCGGCGCGAATGATACCGGCCAGCGGCGGCCGGATCCTTAAGAAACCCTGACAGGCTTTCAGTAGCTTGTTGTAGGTCCGTTCGCCGTCTTTCGAATTGGCCGCCATGTTGACGACGACACGGAGGTCGGCGCCCGGCTGGCGGCTGTTTACGACTTTGATGAAGGCGTAGGCGTCGGTCAGCGCGGTCGGTTCCGCAGTGGTTACCACGAGTTTCGGACCGGCATTGTCGGCCAGCGTGCGAACCGCGCCGTCGATGCCGGCGCCGAGGTCGAGGATTACGGCCTCGTAGTTCGCCGCCATGTCAATCAGGTCGTCGCGCAGCGTTGCCAGCCGGTCGGGATGCATCGTCGCCAGAGCGCCGGACCCGGACTTGCCGGCGATAATATCGAACCCGCCGGCGTCGACCGGCGTGACCGCCTGATCCAGGCGCAGTTTGCCGGCGACCACGGCGCCGAGATCGGATTCCGGCATCAGTCCGAGTTGAATATCGGCATTGGCGAGTCCCAGATCGCCGTCGAACAGCAGGGCATGGCGGCCGTTGCGGGCGAAGGCATGGGCCAGCGTGATGGCCAGCCAGGTCTTGCCGACGCCGCCTTTGCCGGAGGCGACCGTTACGATGTTGGCGCCACGGGACCCCGATGCCGGATGGGTGGCGGGGCGGCGTGCGATTGGGGTCTGGGACGCTGTCATGATGATGCCCTGTCGAATTCCGTATCGAGATGCGGCTGTTCCGGGTCGCGCAACAGCAGGCGCGCAAGGGAGACCGGATTAAGCGGGTGCAGCCCTTGGCCGACGAAGGGCGTAACCGAGACATCGCTGAAACTGAGGCCGGCCGCGTCGGCGGCGGCCAGCACGCTGCCGAAGCGGCGGGCGACATCCAGCCGCGTGATCAGCAAACGGCGGACGCCCAGCTTGGCGAACCGTCGCGCTATGTCGGCGGATTCGGCAGCGTCGCCGCCGGCCGGCATGACCAGGATCGGCTCGGCCTGGGCGGCTTGCACCAAGTCGCCCAATGCCTTCATGGCGTCAACGTCATAGGGATTGACGCCGGCCGTATCGATGACAACGGAGCCATGCTCCGCCCCGCCCGCGACGGCGCGCGACAGCTCCGACGGCCGCTCGGCGGCGATCAGGTCGAGCTTCAGCAGGTCAATGAAGCAGGCAAGCTGGTCCACACCGCCGGCGCGGGCCGTATCGGTGGAAACAACGTTGACCTTCAATCCGGCCATCACCGCCCGGGCCGCCAGTTTTGCGACGGTTACCGTCTTTCCGGCGCCGGGCGGGCCGACCAGCATGCAGGGGCGGCGTGGCGCGGCGGGCATCGGCTCGAAGAAGAAGCGGGCATCCAGCGCGGCGGCAACGCCGACCGGCAATCCGTCCATGGCAAGGTCGGCGGCGTCGCGGTACAACCGCTCCGCCAGATTGGTCGGAACGCCGTGGTAGGCCAGCGTGCGGATCAGGTTGTCGGCATCGGCGGGGATTTCGGCCTCGTCCGCCGCCATGGCGGCTTCGTCGGATGCGGCGACCTGCTCCGTCAGCGTTTCCTCGGCTAGATCGTCCTCGACCGCCGCGGTAACGACGATGGCGCCGCTGTCTTCGCGGGTTCCCAGAATGACAGCATCGTCGCCGAGATCCTCTCGGATCAGGTTGTGGGCTTCCCGGACGGTCGGTGCGCTGTAGGCTTTGACCCGCATTCCGCTTCAGACCTCAGATCTGCGCCAGCGTGCGCAATCGCGCTTTCGGGTGGACTTCGTTCTGCGACATCACCGTCGTGGCGGGCCGGAACCGTTCGACGATCGAGCGGACATAGGGGCGAATCCCCGGGCTGGTCAGAAGCACGGCATCCTGCCCTTCGGCGGCGAGCCGATCGTAGGTTTCTCGTATTTTGGTTATGAAATCCTGAAGCTGGCTCGGCGCCATGGCGAGCTGCCGGTCATCGCCCTGGCCGGCGACGGATTCGGCGAACGCCTGCTCCCATTCCGGCGACATGGTCACCAATGGCAGGAAGCCGTCCGCCGTGCTGTTGCCGTTGCAGATCTGGCGCGACAGCCTGGCCCGGACATGTTCGGTGATCTGAGCGACATTCTGTGTCGTGCCACAGGCTTCCGATATGCCTTCCAGGATGGTCGGCAGGTCGCGAATGGAAATCCGCTCGCTCAACAGGTTCTGTAAGACCCGCTGAACGCCGCTGACGGAAATCTGCTGCGGCACCAGGTCGGCAATCAGCTTCTGATGCTGCGGCGGCAACTCGTCCATCAGCTTCTGCGTCTCCGCGTAGGAGAGCAGATCGGGCATGTGGTCCTTAAGCACTTCGGTGATATGCGTGGTCACCACCGTTGCCGGGTCGACGACCGTGTAACCCTTGAACGATGCCTCTTCGCGCTGGCTCTCGTCGACCCACATGGCAGGCAGGCCGAAGGTCGGCTCCGTCGTGTCCTCGCCGGGCAAGTCGATCGGTTGGCCGCGCGGGTCCATGACCAACAGTTTGTTGGGTCGAATGTCGCCGCGCCCGGCCTCGACCTCTTTCACGCGGATCGTGTAGGTGTTGGCGCCGAGCTGCATGTTGTCCAGGATCCGGACACTCGGCATGACGAAGCCCATGTCGCTGGCGACCTGACGCCGCAGCGCCTTGATCTGGTCGGTCAGGCGGTAGCCCTGCGACTCGTTGATCAACGGCAGCAGGCCATAACCGAGTTCGAGACGCAGCTCGTCGATTGCCAGGACATTGGCAATCGGCTCCTCAGCGGGCACCGCCTTCGCCGCTTCATCCTCCAGGCGTTCCGTCTCGCGGACGGTGGCCGACTGTTCCCTGGCCAGATAAAACGCGCCGGCGCCGGTGGCGCCGGCCAGCATCAGGAACGGCAGCATCGGAATGCCCGGCAGCAGGGACAGGCATGCCAACAGGAACGAACTGACGCCGAGCGATTTCGGATAGCCGCCAAGCTGGGCGAACAAGGCCTTGTCGGCAGAGCCGACGACGCCGGATTTGGAAACCAGCAGACCGGCGGCGGTGGAAACGATCAGCGCCGGGATCTGGGATACCAGGCCGTCGCCGACCGTCAGCAGCACATAGGATTCGGCCGCCTGCTGGAACGACAGATCCATCTGGGCAACGCCGACGATCATGCCGCCGATCACGTTGATGAAGGTGATCAGCAGGCCGGCGACGGCATCGCCTCGGACGAACTTGGCGGCGCCGTCCATGGCGCCGAAAAAAGTGCTCTCGTCCTCCAGGTCCTTGCGGCGGGTGCGTGCCGTATTCTCGTCGATCAGGCCGGACGAGAGATCGGCGTCGATCGCCATCTGCTTGCCGGGCATTGCATCCAGGGTGAAGCGCGCCGCCACTTCGGCGATACGGCCGGACCCTTTGGTGATGACGACGAAATTGACGATCACCAGGATCGTGAAGACGATGATCCCGATAACGAAGTTGCCGCCCATCACGAAATTGCCGAACGCCTGGATCACCTTGCCGGCGGCGTGAGTCCCTTCATGGCCGTGCGACAGGATTAGGCGGGTCGATGCGAGGTTGAGCGCCAGCCGCAGCATGGTGGCGATCAACAGGACGGTCGGGAACGAGTTGAACTCCAACGGCCTGGCGATGAACAGGCAGGTCATCAAAACCAGAACCGACAAGGTGAAGGAGATCGCGAGGCTCATATCGAGCAACCAACCGGGCATCGGCAGGATGAGCACGACGAGGATCGCGACGACACCGAGGGCAAGCCCGATATCCCCGCGGCGCATCATGTTGCCGAATTGCGCGAGGGACTGCGCCGAGTCTTGTCCGGCGGCTGTCGACGGTTCGGGGCTGGCGTCGCTCATAGGGCGCTATCGATCAGGCATCGGTCGTTCGGACCGAGACCAATCGTCCTAACCGGTAATCCGTTGGCCTTCACCCGGCATCGGCACGCGGGTTCCTTCCTCGGTGTATTGCTTGAGCTTGTTGCGCAAGGTCCGAATGGAGATCCCGAGAATGTTGGCGGCGTGGGTGCGATTGCCGAGGCAGTGCTGCAGGGTGTCCAAAATCAGCTGGCGTTCCATCTCCGCCACCGTGCGGCCGACGGGCGCGGCGCCGTCGGCGCTCGGCGGAGCGGGCGAGGTAGCGGAGGTGGCGGCTTCCAGGCCGGCCGCGATGGCGCCGGGCCGACTGCCGTCCGGCATCCGGATGGCATCCGGGCCGATTTCGTCACCGGTTGCCAGCAGAACGGCACGGTGTATCGTGTTTTCCAGTTCCCGAACATTGCCGCGCCAGGGTGCCGCGACCAGTTCGTTGCGGGCTGCCGGAGAGAGCGGACGGGCGGGGACCGAATTGAGGTCGCTGTACTTGCCGACAAAATGCTCGCTCAGCAATTCGATGTCGGCCGGCCTTTCGCGCAGCGGCGGCAGGTTCAGGTTGACCACGTTCAGCCGGAACCAGAGATCTTCGCGGAAATTGCCTTTCTGGACCTCGTCCGCCAGATCGCGGTTCGAGGTCGCGATGACCCGAATGTCGACCTTGATCGGCTTGTTACCGCCGACCCGGTCGATTTCCCTTTCCTGGATCGCCCGCAGGAGCTTTGCCTGCAGTCGGATATCCATCTCGCTGATTTCGTCCAGCAGTAGGGTGCCGCCGTCGGCCTCTTCGAACTTGCCGACGCGGCGCGCGACGGCGCCCGTAAACGCGCCCTTCTCGTGGCCGAACAGTTCCGATTCCAGGAGGTTGTCCGGGATGGCCGCGCAATTGAGCGATACGAACGGTTTTGTCGACCGGTTGCTCTTCGTATGCAGGTAGTGGGCCAGAACCTCCTTACCGGTGCCGCTCTCGCCCGTGATCATGATCGACGCGTTGCTTGGCGCGACCTGGTCGGCCAGCCGGACCACGTCGGCCATCTTCGGGTCCTTGAAGATCAGAGCGTGGCTGTCGTCGGCAACGGCCTCCAGGACCGCGGCGATCATGTCCGGATCAGGAGGGAGCGGGACATACTCCTTGGCGCCGGCCTTGATGGCCTTGACAGCCGCGTCCGCGTCCGTGCCGACGCCGCAGGCCACCACCGGCAGACTGATACGCTCCGCATCAAGCCGGTGAACCAGTTCGGCCACGTCGAGGGCGACGTCGATCATCGCAAGATCGGCACCCTGGCCGGCGCGCAGCGCGGCAAGGGCCTGCTCGATATCCTCGACATGGGCGACTTTTGCACCGCGATCTATCGCGATCTTGCCGGCGGTGCTGAATTGCCCTTCCAGCGAGCCGATGATGAGAAGACGCATTTTCAGACTCTCCTGGGTTCCTTAGTCGTAGTACTGCAGACGTTGAAGCGGCGGCAGCAGCGTGTTGATCAACATCTCCAGCCGGCGCGGGTTTTCCTGCCGGCTGATCGAGGCCGCCGCCATGGCGTAGACGTTGTTGAGCAACGCTTCTTCTTCCGAATTCCGCTCCAGCTTCGAGGCAAGCGGTGAAAACACCATGTTTGCCATGATGGCGCCGTACAGCGTGGTTAGCAGCGCGACGGCCATAGCCGGCCCGATGTTGGACGGGTCGTCCAGGTTGCTGAGCATCTGTACGAGGCCTATCAACGTGCCGATCAGCCCCATTGCCGGAGAAATCTCCGCAGCCTTGCGCAAAACACTGGCGCTTTTGACATGGCGCGCGCTCATCGCATCGACGTCGCGCTGGAGGATGCGTTCCACCTCGTCGCCGGGGGTGCCGTCGATGACAAGGATCATCGCCTTGTACAGGAAGGGATCCGCTTCGAAGCGCGGGGCGAGCTTCTGAAGGCCCAAGACACCGTCCTTGCGCGCCATTTCCGCAAGCTGCATCGCGGCATTCGCGGCTTCGTTGACGTTGGTCAGTTCGTGGAACATCGTCTTGAACATGATCCGCTGCGCCCGCACGACCTCGTCGATCGTGAAACAGATGGAGGTCACCGCAAACGTTCCGCCGATTACGATCAGCAACGACGGCAGGTTCATGAAGGCGACGAACGAACCGCCGAGCACGATCGCGGCCAGCAGAAGGCCGAACGCAACCAGCAGTCCAAGGACGGTCGCCATATCCATGGCGTCAGGCTCCTGTCCCGCGGCAACGAGTGCCGGCAATGCGGTAAGCGGTCGTCACGTCCGGTCCGCCTTGATAATTTCAGTCATCGTCACGCCCAACCGATCCTCTACGACGACGACTTCACCGCGCGCTACCAAGCGGTTGTTGACGTAGATATCGATGGCTTCGCCGACCTTGCGGTCGAGTTCGATGACGGCGCCGCGCCCGAGTTTCAGCAGGTTGCTGACCTGCATGCGCGACTTGCCGAGGACGGCGGAGACTTGGACCGGGATGTCGAACACGGCCTCAAGATCCGACGCGGTGTGGCTGTCGGATTCCATCTCATCCGCGGCTACCGCTTCCACGGCGGTTTCTTCCTCGGCCTCGGCGGGAGGACTATTTTCCAGGTTCTCGAGTTTCAGGTCGTCGTTTTCGGACATGCTCAATTCTCGCGCATGGGTCAGATTGCCGGTGGCGCGGCATCAGGCGCCGGCCCCGGGTCGTTCGGTTGTGCATCCGGTGTCGCCGCGGCGCTCGCCGTGGCCAGATATCGCTGAACGGCGGCCTCGATAGATTTCGCTACCTGTGCCGGGTCTCTTTCGGCACCGCCATCCGCCCATTCGACGCGGCAGGCATCGCCGACGAGGGAGTCGTCCGGCAACAGGACGATTTGCCCGGGAAACCCGGCGCGCTGGGCCAGCCCGTCGAGCCGTTCGGTGAGGCCGCCGACGAGTGCTTCCGCCGCGCGCACCACGATCCGCGGCTCGTCGGTCAATTCCGACAGGCATTCGGAAACCAACGCTTCAACCTCCGCCAGCGGCTGCCTTGCCATCAAAGACGGCGCGAGTTTGACGGCGATCATGTGCGCCAGCGCGATCGCTTCGGCGCGTTGCGCCGACTGGGCGGTGTTGTGCAGGGCGGTAAAATCCGACAGTGCCCCGGCGATGCCCTCCAGGGCGCGCGCGATACTGTCTTCTATCTGCTGGTGCGCCTCGTTTGCGCCGGCAGTGCGGCCTTCCGCAACGCCGGCCTGCCGGGCGGCTTCCAGTTCCTCTTCGGAATAACGGCTTGCCTCTTTGGCACGCCGCGCCGCCAGTCGCTCCGGACTGTCGTCGAAGTCTTCGTCGAAGGTGAACTTGGCCGATTCCGTCATTGCCCGATACCCTTCAGGCCGATGGGCGCGTCCGTCCTCGCGGAATGTGTTCTGGCGCTCATGGGGTCAGGTTTCCTCGTACATCCACTGGCGCATGATGCCGATCGCCTGTTCCGGGTGTTTGTCGACGATTTCGCCAATCTTCTTGAGCGACGATGCCTTGACCTGGCCTTCGACCTTTTCGAGGTCGATCATCGCCTCGCTTTCGTCCTCTTCCCCAGGCGGCAGGGCCGCGATCGGCGCGCCGTCCGGGCCAATCAGCGCGGCCGCCTCCGGCGAGCCGGGCAGGGCGACGGCGCCGCCCGGACCGGGGATCTGGCCAACGACCTGATGGGCAAGCTGGCCGGGCGCAAGCGGCTCGCCGCTGAGCAGACGGTTGATCATCGGCCGGACGATCAGCAGCAGAACCAGTATCCCGACCAGTCCCAACACCAGTATCTCGGCGATGCGGAAAACGTCGCCCTTCGAAAAGCCCATCAGGAGCCCTTCGTCGGCGGTCTCGTCGAACGCTTGGTCCAGTTCGGCGAATTTCAGGTTCACCACCTGGACGGTATCGCCACGTTCCTCGTCGTAACCGATTGCCGACTGGACCAGCGCGGTGAGAGATTCGAGCTCGAGTTCGGTCCTCGGTTCGTAACTGCGGTTGCCATCGGCGTCCTGTGTATAGATCCCGTCGACCAGCACCGCCACGGACAGGCGGCGGATCAACCCAGCCTGCCGAACCTCGGTCTTGACGGTCTTCGAGATCTCGTAGTTGACGGTCTCTTCGGTCCTGCCGCTGGCGTTCGACGAGATGGTCGTTTCGACTTCCTGGTCCTCTTCCGGCAGGTTGTTTTCCACCGAGACGACGCCGCCTTCCTCGCCTTCGCTGCTTTCGGACGTTTCCTCGACGATCTGCGTCGACCGTGCGACCTGACTGTCGGGATCGTATGTTTCGGAACTGGTCGTTATCCGGTCGAAGTCGATATCGGCCGACACCTCGGCGCGCACTTTGCCGAAGCCGACGGTGCGTTCCAGCAAGGCTTCGATTGCCCCCTCCAGACGCTTTTCATGGGCCTCCCGCATTTCGTCCAGAGCAGCGGGCGCCGCGGCCGGATCGTCTTCCCCGTCGCCGCCGCGCGCCAACAGCCGGCCTTGAGAATCGATGATGGAGACCCGCGCCGGATTGAGCTCCGGTACCGCCGCGGCAACCAGATTCTGGATCGCCTCCACCTGCGAGCGGTCCAACCTGGCGCCGCGCAGCTTCATAACGATCGACGCGCTCGGTTGACGCTTGTTGCGGGCGAAGACCTCACGACGTGGCAGGACCAGATGCACCCGGGCGCTTTCGACCCGATTGAGCGACCGGATGCTGCGCGCGAGTTCTCCTTCCAAGGCGCGCACCAGGTTCACGTTCTGCACGAAACTGGTCGTGCCGAGCGAATCCGACCGGTCGAAGATCTCGTAGCCCATCGACCCGCCGGACGGCAGGCCGTCCTGGGCCATGTCCATGCGAAGCCTTAGGACCCGCTCCTCCGGAACCAGGATTTCCGCGCCGTCGTTGTTCAAGCGGTACGGGACGTTCAGTGCGTCCAGCCGGCTGACGATCTGCGAGGAATCATCCAGATCGAGGCCGCGATAGAGCAGCGCCATTTGCGGCTGGCTGAAGCGCGATGCCATGAACACGAAGAAAGCGATGGCGCCGACAGCGGCGATTCCCATCGCCACTATCCGCGCCGCCCCCAGGCTTCGCAGGACTTGCACGAAATCGTTCACGTTGCGCCAACCTCACTCACTCATCACGGGCAGGTCCGGCAACGCGCACGGCTCTCCCCAATCTGTTGACGCGTCGATGATAGGCTTGCGCGGTAAACGGCCAGTTAATTAGCGGCAAAATTTGCCTAGTTTTGGCGCTAAGTTGTCTTGTGTTTATTTAAAAGTATTGACGGAGGTTCATTGTAAAAAGAAATAATATTATCGTTACGTAAATATAATGTTTTGCAGAAATTTCGTAAAATTTGATCTATTGGATTGAGTTTTCGCCGGCGCTGCGCTTGCGCCGGCGATTGATGGTTTAGCTTTCGCTCGCGGCGGAAGGCCCAGAGCGGTACTGTTGAACGCGCGTCGCGCGCAGGCCCGGCACGCCGTGCCGGTCAATGGCGCGTTGCCAGGCGAGGAATTCCTCGACCGACAGCGTGTAACGCCGGCACGCCTCATCCAGCGTGAGGACACCGCCACGGACAGCCGCCACGACTTCGGCCTTGCGCCGAATCACCCAACGTTTCGTATTCGGCGGCGGCAGGCTGTCCAGCGTGATCAACTTACCGTTCGGCCCGACTACACCCGGCTCTGAACCGTTTGTTGCCTTAGCCATCGTTCCCATACCTCAACTCACAATCCGAGAGCCAAACTACCTGGGCTCGCTTAAAAAACGCCTAAGGTACATGGTTAAAAAGTATGCCGGCTCAGGGCCTTAACGGGCCTAAGAGCCGGCAAAACCTTAACGCTTGATACGGATCAACTCGTCGAGCATCTCGTCCGCCGTGGTGATGATCTTGCCACTCGCGGAGTAGGCCCTCTGGGTGATGATCATGTTGGTGAACTCCTCGGCCAGATCGACGGTCGAGGCTTCCAGGGCCGACGGGGCGACAAGTCCGGCCCCGCCGATGCCGGCTTCGTTGAGGCTCAGGGCACCCGATTCCGTGGTGCTGATGTAGGCGTTGCCGGTTCTATTGCCGAGCCCGTTGGGGTTGGTGAAAACGGCGACCGGCAACTGGTTGATGTCCCGCCGGGTGCCGTTCTTGAACACGGCGGTAACCACGCCTTCCTCGCTGAATACGATGGAATCGAGCGCGCCGAACACCGACCCGTTGGTATCGGAGCTTTCCAGACGCGAGGCGCTGTCGTACTGGGTCATGCCGTCGGCCGTGGCATCGGTGCCGAAGTCGACCGTGATCGCGCTGGGATCGACGCCGAGCGGAGCATCCCAGGTAATCGCCAGGTTGAGCAGGCCGGCGGTGGTGGCGCCGAGGTCCAACGTGCCGTCGGTGTTGAAGGCCATCGTACCGCTTGAAATCAACCCATTGGGGTGTGTGCCGGCGTCTACGTCGGTGGCCGGCTCGACGAACACCTCGACCAACCACTGGTTGGCGCCGTTGTCCTTCAGGAAGCTGAATGTCAGGGAGCGGGAGCCGCCCTGGCTGTCGAAGATCTGGAGCGTCCGCTCGAAATCGGGAGTCACCGTGTCGGTGGCCAGATCGCCGACCACATAGGTCGCGCCGGAAACCGCCGCGTTGATTGCTTGGCTGGCCTGCAGGTTGGCGCTGAAGCTAACCGCGGTGGACGGCGAGGCCGTGCCCGTCAGGCCGTTGATATTGACCGTTTCGAGCTGGGTCAGATCGCTCCGGTTCGACGGGATGTTACCGTTCGCGTCGATCGGCCAGCCCTGAAGGTAAAGACCGGCCGCGTTGCGCAGGTCGCCGTTCTCGTCAGGCGTGAAAGAGCCGGCCCGCGTAAACAGGTACTCGCCGTTGATCGAGCTCGGGTTGGCCAGCGTGTTGACCACGAAGAAGCCGTCGCCGGCCAATGCCAGGTCGCTGTCCGATGCGGACGCCTGCAACAGGCCCTGCTGGTCGATCAATTGGCTCGGTCGGGACTGCACACCGCCGGGCGAGTATGTCGTCGATGTCGCCGACTGCGTGACCAGGGTTTTGAACTGGGCCTGGGTCTTCTTGTATCCGATCGTGTTTACGTTCGAGATATTGTCCGAGATCATGCCCATCGCCTGGCTCTGGGCGGCGAGGCCGGACACTCCGGAAAACAGGGCGCCGTATAAGCTCATTGGACGTCTCCTTATTGGTCTACCCGCGGTTGCGGGCAGTGATTGAAAGCTGTCGCGTTGTTCTGCCGCGCCAGTCGATTAGATGGATTCGGTAACACTTACCTTCAGCACGTTCTGAATCGGCACCTTCACACCGTTCACGGTGATCAGGGCCTGGCCGTTTATGACTTCGAAACTTGAGACGGGGCCGGTCGTTTTGATCGCGGTGGCGATTTCCTCGTTGTCCCCGTTCAAGGCGGCGACCTCCAGCCGGTAGCTGCCTTCGGGCAGTGGATTGCCGTTGTTGTCGTTGCCGTCCCAGACGAAGTCGTGCAGGCCGGCGTCGGTTTCGCCATCGGCCGTGAAGACGACCTTATCGTTCTCGTCGAGGACGAGAAGCTTGGTCGATTCGGAATCGGCATCGATCGCGTACGACCAGGAGGCGGCACCGTCACGCAGTTCCGTCGAATCGCTGACCACCTCGACCGTCTTGCCGAGGTAGTTTACGAGGTCGGCATTCTGGCTCGCCGCGAACATATCAAGCAGCTGTTCCAGGTTCTTGTTGGTGGCGATCTCCTGCTCGACGCTGGTGAAGCTGACCAACTGGTCGGTGAATTCGTTCGTGTCCAGCGGCTCCAGCGGGTCCTGGTTCTGAAGCTGGGTTGTCAGCAAGGTGAGAAAGGTATCGAAATTCTCGGCCAGGCTGGCAGAGCTGAGCGCCGCTCCGGACGTGTTGCCGATGGCCGTGTTGTTATTGACTTCCATGATCCTCGCTCCCTAAACACGGATATCCAAGGCGCCGTCGACCGCAATCAGCCGGCCGGTTTCGGCGATGATTTCGGGACCCGGAACGTCGTCTTCCAGGCCGTCCGCGGCGACACCGTAGTCATCGCCGTTGCCGGCAAAGCCGCCCGGATCGCCGTCACCCCGCAAAGAGAAGCTGAGGCCGCCCGTGTCCGCTTTCAGTCCCGCGTCGGCCAGGGCTTTTTCGAGGCCGGCGATATCGCGCCGCAACATGTCCAGTGTCTCTGGCCGGTCCGCCATGACGACAGCCTGGACGCGGCCGTCGTGGCCGACTTCCAGCCGCACATCGACCCGGCCGAGCTCGGCCGGATTGAGCTGGATGCGAATTCTGTCGATGCCGTCGTCGGCGGCCTTGGCGATTTGGACCGCCACCTGCTGCGCGGCCGGTTGGTGGGCCGCCGCCTGCTGCGACGCCGCGGCCGATTGGGCGGCGGCGGGCTGAACCGTGGCCGGCTGTGAATTCCCGCCGACCGGCGGTAGCACGGCGGTGTCTGCCGGCATGTCGACCGGAGGCAAAGCCGCCGGGTTGGCCGGCTGGGCGGCGTTGCCGGCCTGGGCCGGAGCGGGCGGGGCCGGGTTGGCCGGCTCGCCGCCGGCCTGTGGCCGGTCAGTCGGCACGGCCGTCGGGTTCGCGTTCGGCGTCGCCGCGGCGGCCGTATTGGCGGCCGCCGTTCCTGCAGCCGAAGCATTTGATGTCCTCGCCACCGCGGCGTTGGAAATGACCGTCTCCGGCGCGTCCGGGTTGGCCGGCGGCGCGGCGGCCGTGTCGTCATTGCCGAGCAGTTGCGAGACTTCCTTGCCGACCTGGGAGACCAGCGTGGTCTGGCCGGCGTTGTTCTGTGGCGTCGGGCTCGTGGCAACGCTATTTGGCTTTGCTTTGGCGTTCTGCGTAACGGGTTGGGGCGCCGTGTTCTGCGCCGCCTGACCTGCCGCAGCCGTCGCCGCTTCCGCGGGCGCCGGTGTGGGGGCCGTTGTCGATTTGCCGGTGGAGGTCTCGACCGGCGCGGATGGGTTGGCCGGCTTCTCTTCCGGTTGTTGCGTTTGCACGCCGGAGGCCGCGGCCGCCACGACATTCGTCTTGGCCGCTTCCTGGATGTCCCCGCCGGGGACGGCCGGCGCGGCGACGGGCGGGGCGTCCGGTGCAGGTGTTTCGGCCGGTGCCGGGTCCGCGTCAGCCGGGGTCTGGCCGGCAACGTCCGGCGCCTGAACGACAACCGGCGCCGCTGCCTCAGGCTTGGTCTCCTGCTTCGTCGCGGCGGTATCGACGACGGGGCTATCGGACTCCGGCGCCGGCGCGTCGGTTTCAGGCACATCGGCGGTTTCCGCCGGTGCCGTATCCTGGACCGGCGCATCGTCTTGCTTCGCCGGCGCCGGCTCGTCGATCGCCTCGGCCAGATGCTGGTCGAAACTCTCGTCGGATTTCTCCGGCTCCGTCTTGCGGGGCGGCGGCGCCTGATACGCCGAAATTTCCGTAGCCTCAATACTCATGACTGCACTCGCTCGTTGACTTCGGGTCGGTAGAAGCAAACCTCAGGCCAACCGGAAACGACGAGGGAATTTTGTTTAGTGCTTTGTTTTCGCTGGGTTATTGAAAAATAGGCATGGTGAAAAAATGGTAGGGCCCGCATGGCGGCGGCAATTACTGCCGGTGCGATCCGGGTTTGCCGTGTCGTATGTGCCGCTGGCCGGCGGGCAGCGGGGATGGGGCATCCTCAGGCGCCGCTCTATACGCGCCTCTTTATAAGTAGGGCGGGATGCCTGCCCCGCCGGTCTTGGCACCCGGCTTGCATCGTTGCCCGCTATGAAGAGTCCGAAGACATACGCCGGTATCGCGTCGTTGCTCGAAATGAGCCGAAAACGGCCGTTCGCGATGTTTCTTCCGGCGAACGGCGCCCGGCAGCTTGTGCCCAGCGCCGGAATGCACGGCAAACCCGGCCGGCATGCTTTGCCGCCGAGCGGAAACTAGGAAAGCCCGATGAGTATCACCGCCGTCCTGAACAACGCCATCTCCGGCCTGAATGCGTCCCAAGCCGCGTTGCAGGTGACGTCGACCAATATCGCGAACGTCAATACGCCGGGTTACGCGCGGTCCCAGGTATTCCAGCAGACGAGGGTTCTGGGCGGCGTCGGTTCCGGCGTGGAGATCGCCGAGGTAAGACGCATCGTCGACAAATTCGTGGCGAAAGAGCTTCGCGTCGCAACGGCCCATTCGGGCCAGTTCGATGCCATGTCGAGGATTCACGATCAGATCCAGAGCCTGCTGGGCGACCCGGCGGCCAACACCTCCCTGCCGGGCAAGTTGAACAGTGTCTTCGAGACCTTCGGTTCCCTGCCGCTGTCGCCGGATTCGGTGCCGTTGCGCACCGGTCTGGTCGCCGATATCACCGCGTTGGGCGACGAATTCAACCGGCTCGCAACCTCGATGCAGCAACTGCGGGCGGAAGCCGACCGGCAGGCCGGGCTGGATATCGACAAGGTCAACAAAGCGCTGGAGCGTATTCTCGACCTGAACCAGCAGATCCAGCGGGAACAGATTTCCAACCGCAGCGCCCCCGGGCTGGAAGAGCAGCGGGACCGGGCCATCGAGGAAATCGCGTCGATCATAGACATCCGCACGTTCGATATGGCGGACGGCGCCCTCGGCATCAGTACGACCTCCGGCGTCGCATTGTTGGACAACTCCCTGCGCAAGCTGGTCTATACGCCGAGCGGTGCGGCGAGCGCGAACTCGGTGTTCTCGCAGATCACCGTCAATCGGGTAGACACCACAACCGGCATCGTCAGCAGCGTCGGCCACGCATTGGATGCCGAAATCAGTTCCGGTTCGCTGCGCGGCTGGCTGGATATGCGCGACAGAGAATTGCCCAACCTGGCGCTGGAAATCGGCGAGATGGCCAGCCAGGTCGCGGACGAGATAAACCGGATCCACAACGACAATGTGGCGGTACCGCCGGCGGCCAGCCTCACGGGGCGCAATACCGGTCTGCTTGGCGGCGATCCGCACAACTTTACCGGCCAGGCTACATTTTTCGCCTTCGATGCCAACAACGACATCACCAACCAGGTGACCATCGACTTCGGGGTCACCGGTCCAACCATTAACGACGTGATCGCCGCGGTAAACGCGGGTCTTGGCGGCGACGGCACGATGGCGATCACCAATGGAGTCCTGTCGCTCACGGCGGGCGGCGCCGCGACCGGCATCGGCATCCAGCAGGATGCCGCATCGCCGTCGGACCGGGGCGGCCGCGGCTTCTCGCATTTCTTCGGCATGAACGACCTGATCGAAGCCAAATCCGAAGCCCACTTCGATACCGGCGTGGCCGCAGGCAACGCGCACAACTTCACCGGCATCATCAACCTCCAGCTTCGGGGGCCGAACAACGACGTGCCTGTGGACGTAAACATCGACCTCGGCGCCTTGGGCGGCACGTTCGGCACGATCGAAACCGCGTTGGACACCCAGTTCGCCGGGTTTGCCGATTTCTCGTTCGGCGCCAATGGCGAATTGATCGTGACTCCGGCCGCCGGATTCGAAGATTACAAAATCCATATTGCCAGCGACGGCACCAACCGCGGCGGCACGGGCGTCAATTTCGGTCAGATGTTCGGCCTCGGAGACTCCTTTCGCATGGACGCCGCAGCGGACTTTCAGGTAGCGCCTGCCATCAAAGCCAATCCGCAATTGATCTCCCTGGCCAAGGTCGATGCGGTCGGTTCGCCGTCGGTCGCGGCGTCGGACGGGCGTGGCGCGTCGTTGTTTCAGGAGCTGGAGCTCTTGGAGGTGTCTTTCTCCGGCGCCGGCAGCCTGCCTTCGCTGACCATGACCTTGAACGATTACGCCGCCCAGGTACTGGGCGACGCCGGCGCCAAAGCGGCCCAGGCGGAACGGCTGGGCTCCGACCGCGCCGCCCTGGAGACCGAATTGCGGGAGCGGCTGTCGGAAGTCGAAGGCGTCAATTTGGACGAGGAACTGTCGAACATGGTGGTTTTTCAGACGTCGTACAACGCCGCCGCCCGGCTGATACAGACGGCGCGCGAGATGTTCGACGTGCTGAATTCACTCTGACCGGCGCACGGTGAGATAGGACAAAAAGGTAGGACGGCATGACCCGGATAGGCTCGTTCCAGCAGAACCAGACGATCATCGCGGAAATGCTTCGCAACCAGGCGCGCAGTTTCGATACGCAGCGCCAGGTAGCGACCGGCCACAAAGCCCAGCATTTCAGCGACATCGCGCGGGAGTCGCCGGTGCTGATCGCGACCAAGACGGTCGAGAGCCGCCTGGAGGGCTTCAGTCAGGCGAACCAGACGCTGAAACTGAGGTTGGACACCTACGACACCACGCTCAGGGCGCTGGAAGACGTGGGGCGGGAGCTCAAGGAATCCGTACTGGATGCGCTGACTACCCAGTCGGGCATCGGTTTGACGGACTCGGTCACGTCGTTCTTCGATCTGACCGTCGGCCTGTTGAACACAAAACTGGACAGCAAATACATATTCGGCGGCACCAATACGGACGAGGCCCCGGTCAACATCTCTACCGTGCCGGCTCTGCTGGCCCTGCCGGAACCGCCCGCCGGAGCGTTCGAGAACAACCAGGTCACGCTCAGCGCCAAGGTCGATGACAGCCTTTCCATGGACTACGGCATTTTGGCCGACGCCCTGGGTCAGGATCTGCTTCAGGCAATGCAGCGCATATTGCTGTTCGAGTCTGGAACGCTGCCCGTCGGCGCCGGCGCCTTCGGGCCGGCCGGCCCGTTCAACGACCCGCTCGACGCCAATCAGCGGGACTTTCTGACGGCTGAATTGACCCAGTTGGAGGTCGTTGCCCGCGACCTGACGACCCAGGCCTCGCTGAACGGCATCAACCAGCAGAAGCTGAGTGAGGTTCAGGTCCGCCAGGAGGAACGGCTGACGGTGACGAAAGTCCTGATCGGCGATCTGGAGGATGTCGACATGGCAGAGGCGATCTCGCAGCTCAATCTGGACGAGGCGGCCCTGGAAAGCTCGCTGGCGGTGGTCAGCCGGATGACCCAGCTAACGCTGCTCAACTTCCTGTAGGGCAGGGGCGGGGCGCCCGCCGCGCCCCTTGCGGGGGCCTGCGAAAGCCCTATATTCCCCGGCCATGAACTCGCTCGGTCTCGATAGCGCGCCTGAGGACACCCGGGTCGTGGTCGCCATGTCAGGCGGCGTCGATTCTTCGGTGACCGCCGCCCTGCTGGCGGAGCAGGGCTATGACGTGGTCGGCGTGACGATGCAGCTCTACGACCATGGCGAGGCGATCCGCAGGAAGGGCGCCTGCTGTGCCGGGCAGGACATTCATGACGCCCGACGGGTCGCCGAACGGCTGGGAATTCCTCACTATGTGTTGGATTTCGAGAGCCGGTTCAGGGACGCGGTGATCGACGATTTTGTCGATTCCTATCTGGCGGGCGCGACGCCGATTCCCTGCGTGCGCTGCAACCAGACGGTCAAGTTCCGCGACCTGTTCGGCATCGCCCGCGACCTGGGCGCGGCGGCTTTGGCCACCGGACATTATGTCCAGCGGGTCGAAGGACCAAAGGGGCCGGAACTGCACCGCGCCGTCGACCTCGGCCGGGATCAGAGCTATTTCCTGTTCGCGACCACGTCGGAACAGCTCGAATTCCTCCGGTTTCCGCTGGGCCACCTGCCGAAAAGCGCGACGCGGGCGCTGGCCGCCCGTTTCGAGCTGCCGGTGGCCGACAAGCCGGATAGCCAGGACATCTGTTTCGTGCCGGACGGCAAATACGGCGCCGTGATCGAGCGGTTGCGCCCCGGCGCTGCCGAGCCCGGCGAGATCGTCGATCTGGACGGGCGGTCTGTTGGGCGGCATGCCGGCATCATCCATTACACCATCGGCCAGCGGCGCGGGCTTGGGATCGGCGGGCGCGAAGGCGGGGAGACGGAGCCGCTCTTCGTGGTCCGGCTCGACCCGGCGCAGCGCCGGGTGGTGGTCGGCCCGCGCAGTGCGCTGCTCTGCAAGCGGATCACGATCAACGAGGTCAATTGGCTGGGTAACGACGGCGGCGAAGCCCCGGGAGTACTTGAGGCCGAGGTCAAGATCCGTTCTACCCAGCCGGCGATGCCGGCCAGGATCTACGGCGCCCCCGGCGGCTGGGCCGAGGTCGAACTGATCGAGCCGGAAGCCGGCGTCTCGCCCGGCCAGGCCTGCGTCGTCTACCGGGGCGAACGGGTGCTCGGCGGCGGCTGGATCGCGGCGACCGAATCGGCCCTGGCGGCCTGACGACGGCCTAATCGGGCTGCTTGACAGCCCGGCTACCGGTCCCCTATATCCGCCTTTGTGGCGGGGTAGCTCAGTTGGTTAGAGCAGCGGAATCATAATCCGCGTGTCGGGGGTTCAAGTCCCTCCCCCGCTACCATTATCATCTTGAATTAGAAGAGAAATTTCTCGGGGCTCTGAGCTGAGGAAGGACGTTTCCTCGGCTCCGCGAGGAAACGTCAGAAGCGGCCGAGATCTGACGTCAAATGCGGCGGCCTGGCTGTTCCGTCGGCGGCTGCAATAGGCGTCGATGGCTCCTCGACGGCGGCCAAGGTCACATTACGTCTAACGACTCGTCGCTGCCGGCCTCCTCCTCCTCTATGATGAGGCCGGTCCCGTAATTTTGTTCGATAAGGGCACTCCGCGCGTTGGTTTTTCGCCGCTCTTCGTCCTGATTCGGCGTAAGCCACCCGTTTCCCGGCATATACAGCCTGGGAATGTCGACCTCCGAGCCCCAGCGCCAGCGCGCCTTGCGCGGCGGTTCACCGCCGGCGATGAGGTGGCACATATGCGTTACCGGGTCCCTATGCTTTGAGTAACCCGGATGTCGCGGCAGTATCAGGCGGGGGCCGTAGATGACCGGCATGCCGATGCCGGTGCACGTTTCGATACAGTTGCCGACGAAGGACCCGATGCCGGATCCGCTAATCAAATCGTTTCGCACGCTGTAGTTTTTGATGTTCACGCCCTTTGGGACGACTTCGCTGGAATAGAGGCCGTCTTCGTCCCGCAGCGCGCCCCCCTCCGGCGCCGGGTTGAAGGTGATCGACGTACCGACGTTGGCCTGCGCGTCTTTGTTCGCCAGCAGGCCGCCGCGGCAATGCCCGGTGCTCACCACCTTGATCTTTTGGTTGGCGGGCTGATTGAAGTCGACCTCGGACACCGCGTCGCGAACGGCCTTGCCGAGCGACTTGGCCTGGCTCGCGCTCGGCAACGGCTCATTGAGGTAATTGGCCGCAGATCCCATGTCCTGCTCGGCTTCCAGATCGTTGTTTCCGCCCGACGCGTTGTAGCATATGACAACGTCGTTGTTCGCTCGGTCGTAGACTAGGCGGGCGCTGGTTCCGGTAAAGGGATCCCTGAAGACGTCCCGATCCTTGCGCAGCGATCTTCGAAGATCTTTTGGGAGCGCTTTGTAGATCTGATGTTCGACGGAACCCTCTTCCGCGTCGGGCCCGATCGTTCGGAAGTCCCATTTCGTTACACTTTCGTTTGAAAGGGCTTTGAGTATGGTTCGATACCCGTCGCCATAACGAAGCCATTCGTTGTGGTCCTCGGTATATTTCAGTTTGCGCCATTCGTTGTCATCTTTGCATTTTGAGTATTCTTCATAGTCGGAGTCTTTCCGACGCGGGATGGCAACTAGTGTTTTCAGTGTTTCCTGCGTTACGTCATTCGGATCTTCAGAATAAGCGCCGTACATATCGATGAAATCTTTTACGGATTGCTTGTATGCGTCGAAGGTGTGCATTCTTTGGAAACGGTTGTCATCTTTTTCGCGGGTCTTAGAGGTGTACGCCATCTCTGAGGCGACCGCGTAACGCAGGTCGTCCGCCGCCTCCTCGACCGTCGCGTTGTGCCCCCGGGCCTCCCATTCCAGAAGCTGCTTGTCGTCGGAAATCGACACGCACAAGCGCTTTAGGTTGATACATATGCGCCAAACCCACCACCGGCGCGCCGGCTTGGCCAGCCGCAGCCCCCGCTT
>JANQEE010000037.1 GCA_028278525.1 Minwuiaceae bacterium
GCCACGGCATGCGCGAACGGCTCGATTGGCTTGCGCTACCCCTATTAACCCTGAGTACGCGCGATGCCAGCCAGCGGGAACCCGAGAAACCGCACAAGCAGTATGCGCCGCTGCATTACGTATTGGGAAAGAGGTGAGTGAGGCCGATCCTTCGGCAGGCTCAGGACGAGGCTTCGAAAAGTTCGGCCGTCATCGCGAGGCGCGTAGCGCCGCGGCGATCTCGAGGGGATGAAGCCCGGCCTAGCGAGATTGCTTCGCTCTGCTCGCAATGCCAGCCGTGTGCCGTGAGAGTCGTGCGCGCGGAAGCACGGATCCTCGGATCAAGTCCAAGGATGGCAGGTGAGGCATAATGCGAATGTCATGGAAAATCGTCATTGCCGGACTTGATCCGGCAATCTGGAGACAGCGGCGAACCGTCAGCCCTTCTCCGCCAGGAACGCTGCAATCAACTCCCGCATCCTCACCCCCGGAAAACTCGGGAAGTGCCCGCCATGCACCACTCTCGGCGCCAGCGTCAGCAGCCTTTCCATGCTGGCCACGTAATCGCCGATGTCGGAATGATACGCGTCGTCGATCAGTTCGCCGTCATAGACGGTATCGCCGCTGAACAGAATGCCGGTCGCCGCTTCCCACAGGCCGATCCCGCCGGGCGAGTGGCCGGGCAGGTGCAACACCTCGAAATGCCGGTCGCCCAGGTCGACGATGTCGCCGTCCTCCAGCACCTCAGTCGCCGGTGCCGGCGTCACTTCGTAAGCCTCGGACCGGTAGTCCCCGGGCGGCAGAGCGGTAAAGATGTCGTCCGCGACGTAAGGGTCGGCCAGGGTGGCGGGCCGGTCGGGCTTCGCCATCAGGTCCGCCTCGTCCCGGTGCACGGCGCGGTCGGGGAATTCGTGGTGGGCGCCGATATGGTCGAAATGGGTGTGGCTCGCCACCGCCAGCAACGGCCGTTCCGCGACCGTCTCGACCTGTTGGCGCAGGCTCACCACCCCCATGCCGGAATCCACCAGCATGTCGCGGTCGCGGCCGCGCACATGCCAGATGTTGCAGCGGTAGAACGGCTTGATATGCGGCTCCCAGATATGGGTGACGCCGTCGCTTAAGCGCTCGGTCTCGTACCAGCTCTCCGCCGTCGCGACCCGCATGTCAGGCGGGCGCGGTGCCGCACCAGTCGGCCATGAACAGGGCGATCGACTTGGTGACGTGGCGGACCGAGTCCAGGTTCACCCGCTCGTCGAAGCCGTGCACATGCTCCGACACCGGGCCGTAAACCAGCGCCGGCGTGTCGTCGTACAGCACGAACACCCGCGCATCCAGGTAAGCCGTCGAGATCCGGCTTTCCAAGGCGGATGCGTAGACCCGCTCGTGCGCGGCATGCAGGACCTGCTCGGCCTCGCCGCCTTCGTCCAGCCGGTAGCCTTCCGCGGTGAAGCCGTTATAGGTCACGGTCGGCGGGTGGTTGGACAGGAACGGGTCGTCGTGCGCCGCCTTGGCGATGCAGGCCTCGATCTCGGCCTGCGCATCCGCGACCTTGACGCCGGGATAAATCGCGGCGCGCACGTCGATCTTGCACCAGGCCGGCACCGACGAGGCCCAGTCGCCGCCGGCGATCTTGCCGACATTGATGTTGATCGGTTTGTCGACGTCCTCGAAATGACGGTGGTCCACCTTGGCGGCGTTCCACCTGTCTTCCAGCGCCTTCAGCCCTTCGATGATGCGGTAGGTCGCCAGGATCGCGTTGGCGCCGGAACTCGCCACGGCCACATGCGCCGGCCGGCCGCGCACCTCCACCTGGAACCACAGCACGCCGACATTGGCGCGGGTCAGCGCGTCGCCGCTCGGCTCCGGGATCAGGGCCGCGTCGGCGTGGTAGCCGCGGCGCAGGCAGGCGAGCGCACCGTTGCCGGTGCATTCCTCTTCCGTTACCGACTGGAAATAGACCGGCGCCGCCGGTTCCAGGCCGGCAGTCTTAAGCGCGTCGTAGGCATACAGCATCGCGCCGAGGCCGGCCTTCATGTCGCCGGAGCCGCGCCCGTACAGCCAGCCGTTCTCCACCTTCGGGTCGTAGGGCGGGCTGGTCCACATATCCAGCGGCCCGGCCGGCACCACGTCGATATGGCCGTTCAGGATCAGCGACCGGCCCGTGGTCTCTTTCGGCCGGTGCGTGCCGACGACGTTCCAGACATTGTCATAGGAGATGGAGACCGGCGAGAACCCGGGATGGTCGCGGATCGCGTCGATATCGATGGTCCAGCGGTCCATGGTGAGGCCACGGCTCCGCATCGCTTCGTGCATGAAGTCCTGCGCCGTATGCTCCTGGCCCCGCTGCGATGGAAATCGCACCAGATCGCGCGTGAATTCCACCTGCTCGTCGAACGCCGCGTCCACCGCGTCCAGTATCGTCGCGGTCTTGCCTTCGTCCTGCACTACTCGATCCCCCACTCGGTTACTTGTCCTCGGTTACTCTTTCTTCGGCTCCAGCTTCAGCGCGATCGAGTTCATGCAATAGCGCTGTCCGGTCGGCGCCGGGCCGTCCTCGAACACATGACCAAGATGGGAGTCGCAGCGGCTGCACAGCACCTCCGTCCGGGTCATGAACAGGGACTTGTCGGTCTTCGTCGCCACCTTCTCGTCGTCGATCGGTGCCCAGAAGCTCGGCCAGCCGGTGCCGGAATCGTATTTGGTGTCGCTGTCGAACAGTTCCTGGCCGCAGGCGCCGCAACGGTAGATTCCAGGCGTCTTGGCGTCGTGGTACTTGCCTGTAAAGGCGCGCTCCGTGCCGTGCTGGCGCAGTACGGAATACTGCTCCGGCGACAGGATCCGCATCCATTCGTTCTCTGATTTCTCAACTTTGCCCGGCGTGGACTCGGGCGTGTCGGTCTTCATCGCCTTGTCGCTCATATCGTCTCTCCTGATGGGCTCAGTCGTAAATATAGGTCGCCAGGCCGGCCGGGTCAGCCTCATCCGGCCTTCTGCCGCTCCCGGACCAGCCGCGCCAGCCGATGCATCGGGCCGTCGGCGATGCCCAGTTCGTCCAGATGCGCGACCGTGCTGAACAGGTAATCGGCGCAGGAGCCGAGCCGGCCTTCCGCCACAGCAATCGTGTCGGCCATGGTTTCCATCGGCAGGCGGCCCGCATAGCGCGGATGGCTGCGGTTGGCGACGAAGGTGATGGCCTTTGTCGGACCGTCCGGCGTCGCCACCGGCACCAGCTTCGGCCGATAGGCGCCGCTGATCATTTCCCGGTTCCAGATCACGTCCAACTCGTGGTCGGCTTCTTCCCGGGCGATGCGGAACGCCATGCCCCGGCAGGCGCCGCCCTGTTCCAGCGCCAGCATCAGCCCGGGCCGGTCGGGCGAGCCGCGCCCCAGCGGCACCCAGAAGCAGAAGCTGCGATGAAAGCCGTGGATCAGCCCGGGCCGCCGCTCCTTATAGTGGATGCACGGGTTCCACATCAGCGAACCGTAGCCGAACACCCAGATGTCGTCGCCGTCGGCATGCTGGTCGATCATCGCCTGTTTCGAGGCCTGGCGTTCCTCCGGCGGCAGCCGTTGCATCAGGCCCATGCGCTCCGCCTCGATCAGGAACGCCTCGATGCTTCCGTCGAGAATGTCCTCGCGGCGAACGTTCATGCGGCCGCCCCGGCCGTGCGCCGCGACGACAGACCGAAAGCGTCAGCCAGCAGTTCGTAGGACCGAAGCCTTGCCTGGAAGTCGTGGCAGATCGTCACCACCACCACTTCGCCGACGCGGTATTGCGCGGCGACTTCCTCGATCCGCTGCTTGACCTGATCCGGCGTGCCGACGATGGACCTGGGCCGGCTCGCCTCGATCACCAGCCGGTCGTGGTCGGTGTAGGGATAGGCGTCCGCTTCCTCCGGCGTCGGCACCGGCCCCGGATTGCCCTGGCGCAGGCGCAGCACCCACAGGTCGCGGCTCTTGCGCAGGTGCAGCGCTTCTTCCTCGGTGTCGGCGCAGATCACGAACACGGCGACGCTGCCGTGCGGTTCCGGCAGCAGCCCGCCGCCCTGGAAGTTGTCCTTATAGGCCTGCATCACCCAGTCGCCGCCTTCCGGGTTGATGAAGTGGGCGAAGGAAAAGGCGCAGCCGAAATGCGCGGCGAAGGTGGCGCTCTCGGCGCTCGATCCCAAAAGCCAGAGCTCCGGGCTGCTCGGCCCGCTCGGCATGGCTTCGATGCCGGCGAACGGATTGTTCGGTTCGAGTTCGTTGTTCATGAAGCCGATCAGGTCGGCGATCTGGCGCGGGAAATACTCGATCGGCAGGCTGCCGGGGCCGGCCCTCAGCGCCATCGCCGTCTTGTGGTCGCTGCCGGGCGCGCGGCCGATGCCGAGGTCGATCCGCCCCGGATAAAGCGTCTCCAGCATGCGGAAGATCTCGGCCACCTTCAGCGCCGAGTAGTGGCTCAGCATCACCCCGCCGGAGCCGACCCGCAGGTTCTCGGTCACCGACGCGACCTTCGGGATCAGGATCTCGGGGCAGGAGCCGGCCAGCCCGCCGGTCGAATGATGCTCGGCCAGCCAGTAGCGGTAGAAGCCAAGTCGGTCGCAGGCCCGCGCCAGTTCCAGCGTCTCGTTGACCGCGTCCGCCGGCGTCGCGCCGCGGCGGATGGGTGACTGGTCGAGAACGCTTAACCGCATGGCCGTCTTTCGCTGTTTCGGATAGGCACAAAGTGCATCACGGCGCCGTTGATAACGCAACCGGCCGCCGTCTGAAATGACGGCGGCCGGGCTGTATGGCCGCTATGCGGTAATTTAGTTGGATTCCGTGTTTCGGCCTGGCCGGCCCTTCGCATCAAAGAATCCTTAACTGCCGGCGTTCAGCGCGTCCCAGTATTCGTTGTTCAGCATGCCGATCATCGAGTCGTGCTTCGAGCCTAGGCAGGCGCGCATGGTAAGCACGCCGGTGGCGCTGACCTCCTCGCAGTCGCGGAAGGCTCGCTCGGCCCGCGCCAAAGCGTCCTGCGATGCCTGCGCCGCCTTGGCGCCCAGCGCCCGTTGCCAGGCGGCGTCGCGCTGTTCGGCGGTGGACCGGCCGCGCCAGGGCAGGCCGTTCAGCACGTCCCGGGTGACCCGCGCCGTCTCCACCTGGATGCCGCCGTTGTCGACCAGCTTCGCCGCCAACTGCCGGAACGGGCCGGTCGCCAGCTCGATCTCCGCCACGCTTTGCGGCCGGGTGTCGCCCTGCATCGGCGTCGGAATCAGCGAGACCATCTGGCCGACTTTCAGCGCCGCATGCTTGATGCCGAGCTGGTTGAGCCGGCGGCCGGGGATGCTGAGCCGCACCGCGTTGTGCCCGCGCAGCGCCGTGTATGTGACCAGTCCTTCGGCGGGCAACGTCATTTCCCGCCCGTCCGTCGTCTGTGCCACCACGGTAACGCCCTCGCCGCCGGCGGCTTTATAGATCTTGCCTGGGGCCGGGCTGGCCCGGTCGGGCTGCAGACAGATCGCGGTGAATTCCGCCGCGCATTCGCCATGCTTGCAGGTCAGCGGCACGGCGTCGTTGGTGGCGATCAGCCCCAGAACCTGCGGCGCGGCCTGCGCGCCTCCGAACGTCGCCGAAACCAATGCAACGCCACTCAACACGCGAAGCACCCAGCGCATGGCACCCTCCTCGGTCGCGAACCCGATAATGGTACACCATCCGTCGATCCTGGTAAAACAACCCACGTAATCGTGACGGATTAGGGTAGACCATGGCTGAGTTCGACGAGGTTCTGGCGTTTTGGTTCGATGAAACCCCGGAAGAAAAATGGTTCCAGGAGAGGTCGGATGCGTTCGACGCTCAGATCCGGGACCGTTTCGAGGCGCTCTACCGAAAGGCGGTGGCGGGCGGCTGCGACGATTGGACGGCGACGCCGCAGGGTTGCCTCGCGCTGGTCATCCTGCTCGACCAGTTCCCGCGCAACATGTTTCGCGACCGGCCGGAGGCGTTCGCAACCGACGACCGTGCGCTTGAGGTCGCAACGCGCGCTATCGACGCAGGCCACGACGCGTCTCTTACCCAGCAGCAGCGCATGTTCCTCTACATGCCGTTCCAGCATTGCGAGGACCTGGCCGTGCAGCAGCGGTCGTGCGACTTGTTCCAGAGCCTCGATTCCAATCCCGACTGGTACGGCTATGCCGACCGGCACCGCGAGATCGTCGAACGCTTCGGCCGCTTCCCCCACCGCAACGAGATCCTGGGCCGCGAAACGACGCCGGAAGAGGCGGCTTTTTTGAAGGAGCCGAACTCGTCGTTCTGACCGGAACGGCTTGATCCCGATCAACCTTCCTCCCTCCGAGCAATCTTAAGCTTAGTGCGTGGGAGGACTAGGTGCGTCTGGCGACATTCAACCTCGAGAATCTCGACGAGCCCAAATCCGGCGGCGGCCCGGACCTGGCGACGCGTGTCCGGACGCTGCGCCCGCAACTGACCCGGCTGGATGCAGACCTTCTGTGTCTGCAGGAAGTCAATGCTCAGGACGTTCCGGGCGGCGGCCGCGTCTTTTCGGCTTTGGATGCGCTGCTCGACGACACGCCTTATGCCGACTACCGCCGCGCGGCCACCACCAACGACAAGGGCACCAAGCCGCGCGATATCCAGAACCTGGTGATCCTCAGCCGCTGGCCGATCCTGCACAGCCGCCAATACTGCCACGATCTGGTGCCGGAGCCGCGCTACCGGCCGGTAACCGCCCGGCCGGCGGAGAAGGCGGCACTGCCGGTGCACTGGGACCGGCCGATCCTGCACGCCACCATCGATCTTGGATCGGGCCGGCGGCTGGAGCTGATCAACCTGCATCTCCGCGCGCCGCTGCCCGCCGTCATCGCCGGCCAGAAGCAGGCGCCGTTCGTCTGGAACAGCGTCGGCGGCTGGGCCGAGGGCACGTTCCTCGCGGCGGTCAAGCGGGCCGGGCAGGCGCTGGAAACACGCTTGTTGATCGAGCAATTGTTCGACAACGACGCAGACGCCTGGATCGCCGTCTGCGGCGATTTCAACGCCGACGGTCGCGAGGTCCCGCTCAAGACCATCCGCGGCGAGGTGGAGGAGACCGGCAACCCGGCCCTGGCCGACCGGGTGCTGACGCCGCTGGAACTCAGCCTGCCCGCCGACCGCCGTTTCACCGTGCGCCATTACGGCGAGCGCCTGATGCTCGACCACATCATGGTCTCCCGCGGCCTGCTCGCGCAGTTCCGCGGCGCCGAGATCCACAACGAGTTGCTGACCGACGAATTGGTCGCCTTCATGACCGGCCGCCAGGACGCGGAGAGCTACCACGCCCCGGTGCTCGCCCGCTTCGAACTCGATTGAGCCATTGCCGGCGCTCTGCGCTATGATGCCGGTCAAACAACGTTCTTGATTGGAGAGGAAACGATATGGGCCGCGTCGAAGGGAAAACCGCGATTGTCACCGGGGCCGGGTCGGGCATCGGCCGGGCGTCCGCCGAGCTGCTGGCCCGCGAAGGCGCCGGCGTCGTCGTCACCGACATCAACGAGCAGGCCGCGGCCGAAACCGCGGCGGCGATCGAAGCGGCCGGGGCTAAGGCTTTCGCCATGCCCCAGGACGTGACGTCGGAAGCCGGCTGGCCGGAAGTGTTCGCCGCCGCGCGCGACCGCTTCGGCGGGCCGCATATCCTCGTCAACAATGCCGGCGTCGGCGGCCTCGGCGCGCCGCAGGATCCGGAACACGGCACGCTGGAGAACTTCCGCCGCATCAACAATGTCAACCTGGAAGGCGTCTTCCTCGGCTGCAAGCACGCCATCCCCGCGCTCCGCGCGGCCGGCGGCGGCGCCATCGTCAACATTTCGTCGCTGGCGGCGATGCTGGCGACGCCCGCCATCGCGGCCTACGGCGCCGGCAAGGCCGGCGTGCGGCAATACACCAAGTCGGTCGCCATGCACTGCGCCCAGCAGGGCGACGAGATCCGCTGCAATTCCATCCATCCGGGCGTGATCGAAACCGCGATGACCGAGCCGATGTTCGCCGCCCGCGCCGAAGGCGACGCTGACGCAGGGCGGCAGCGCTACCGCGAGATGATCCCGACCGGCAAGCTCGGCCGGCCGGAAGACATCGCCAACGCCGTGCTCTTCCTGGCGTCCGACGAATCGCGCTACATCACCGGCGCGGAACTCGTGATCGACGGCGGCCTGTCGATCATCTAGGCGGATAGGTTCGCCCCCTCACCCAGCTTTGGCTAAGGCTCGGCTGCCGCCTCGCCAAGCCTTCACAACCCTCTCCCCACGGGAGAGGGAGGGCCCCGGCGCGAAGCGTCGGGAGGGTGAGGGGACAAAGAATCCTTCCGCCTACTTCTTGTGGCCTTCGACCTCGATGATCAGGTCCATCTCGTTGCCGATCGCGCCGGCGGCGTACTTCATGCCGAACTCGGTGCGGTCGACCTTGGCGCGGGCGGAGAACCCGGCGACCACGACCCCGTTGTAGGACGGGATCGGGTGCGGCGCCATTTTGTTGAAGGTGACGTCCATGGTCACCGGTTTGGTCACGCCCAGGATCGTCAGGTCGCCGGTTATCCTGCCGGTCGTCTTGCCGGTCTTTTCGACGGCCGTCGACTTGAACGTCATCTCCGGGAACTCGGCGGTGTTGAAGAAATCCGGCGACCGCAGGTGGTCGTCGCGTTTCTGGTGATCGGTGTCGACGCTGTCGGTCTTGATCACCATTTCGACCTTGTTGTTGGTCACGTCGTCCGGGTCGAACGTGAAGCTGCCGGAGAATTCCTGGAACTCCCCGACCATGTTGGAATAGCCGAGATGGTTGACCAGGAATACGATGTTCGTATGGCTCTGGTCGATCTCGAAGGTATCGGCGGCCTCTGCCTGCCACGCCGACGCGCCGAACAGAGTTGCAGCCGCCACCAGGGCGATAGGTTTCGTTTTCATTGGTAGCCTCCTGTTTGGTTTACCGATTCCGCTAATACCCACTGCCTCCCCCCGAACTCATGAAATGCGCCACCGCGACGGCGGCGATTGCCGGTATCGCGCAGGCGATCCCGATAACCAGGGGCGCCACAAGATTGCCGACGGTGCCCTGGCCCGGACCGATGCGTCGGAACGCCAGATCGGCGAACGGCACCAACAGCAGGATCGCCAGCGCCCATTCGTTGGCACGCGTGTACAGCGCCATCTGGCTCCCCAGGAAAATCGCGGTGGCGCCGACGCCGACGACGCCCGCCGCGCCGAACGGAAAGCGAAACTTCGGCCAGTTCCACAGCATGTAACCGCCGAGCGCGGCGGCCAGCGCCGCACACGTCTGCGCGATCGAGGCGGATGTGGCGATAAAGGCGATGGCGCTTAAGCCGATTGTGGCGAGCAGGATCATAAGGGGCGCCGCCAAGGTCTGGCCGTCCTGGCGCGTGAGGCGCCAACCGGCAATCAGCCCGCCGGCTGTCACGGTCACGGGCAGCACAATGCCGCCGCGCCGAAGCTGCGATTCCGCCAGCCACAGAATGCCGACGGCGATCCAGGCCAGCGCCGCACCGCGTACCACGGCCGGTGCCGGCCGCAAGGCTTCCAGTGCGAACCCGATCAGCACGCCGCCGACCGCCAGATAGGGCATCTTGTGGGTCGAGGCGCGCGGCGGATAGGTCGGCGCGCCGAACACCAGGAAGTAAGCGACCAGAAAGCCGATGCCCGCCCCGACAACGGCAAGGCCAGCGCCCCGGTCCGTCCCGCCCAGCAGGCGGATCAGCCCGGCGGCGGCCAGCGCCGCGCAAAGCGGCACCACCGCCGAGAAGAACAGGGGATTGTTGGGATCCAGCAGGTTACTCATGGCGGCTTTTCGGTCGACGATGGCAATCGGTGGAACTCGCGCCGGGTCCCGACGGAATCATCATGGTTCCATCGCCGATTGCACATAACATGCGCGTGATCGTGCCGGTGCATCCGGCATAAGGTAGCCGCTTGCCGCGCGCCGTTTATCCGCGCATCGGGAACAACTCTGTTTCCGTCAGCGGCTCAATCGGCCTGCTTGAACTGTTTGCCCAGCATCAGGCCCTGCCGTTGATAGGTCGATCCGATCGACGGGCCGTACAGCAGGTCCGGTGTTTCCGTCAGCCGCTCGTACAGCAGCCGGCCGACCGTCTGGCCGTCCTCCAGCACGAACGGCACGTCGTGGGAGCGCACCTCCAGCACGGCGCGGGCGCCGTCGCCGCCGGCTTCCGCATGGCCGAAACCCGGATCGAAAAAGCCTGCGTAATGCACGCGAAATTCGCCGACCAGCGTGTCGTAGGCGCGCATCTCCGCCGCGTAGTCCGGCGGCACCGCGACCGATTCCTTGGAGACCAGGATATAAAAATCGCCGGGATCCAAAATCAGGCTGGCGTTGCGTTTCGGGTAGATCGGCTCCCAGAACTCGGTCCAGTCGTAGTGCGCCGGCCGGTCGAAATCGATCAGCCCGGCATGTTTGTTGGCGCGGTAGCCGATCGGCTTGCCGTCGCCCGGCCCGACCAGGTCCGCCGTGAACGCGACGCCGCCGGAGATATCGGCATCGCCGCTTTCCGAACCGACCAGGCCCTCGCGTTCGTGCAACTGCCGCACCGGCCCGTCGAAATACCGCGGGTTGCCGCGCCGCAGCCGCAATTGATTGAGCCGCGTGCCCGTGCGCACCAATACGCTGAACGTGCCGGGCGAGATCTCCGCGTAGAGCGGCCCGCCATATCCCTTCGGCACCTTGTCGAACGTATCGGCGTAGTCCGTGATCAGGCGCGTGAAAATGTCCAGGCGGCCGGCGGAACTCTTGGGATTGGCCAGTCCCGACACGGCCTTGTCCAGCGCCAGGTTTTCCAGCAGCGGCACGATATAGACGCAGCCGCGTTCCAGCACCGCGCCGCGGCTTAAGTCGATCTCGTGCATGCCGAACATGTCGATCTTGCTCTGTACGCGCGATTGCGGCCCGGGCAGAAAGCTGGCCCTTACCCGATAGGCCACGGGCCCAAGCCGCAGGTCCAGGCTGGCCGGCTGAATCTGGCTGTCGTCGACGGCAACGTCGCCATCGATTTCGCGCAGGCCGATCATGCTGCGAATGGTCTGCGAGGGCAGAATCCCGGTCGACCGGCGTGCGCCGTTTTCCGTGCCCGGCTGGTCTTCCGGGAAGAGTGAATCGACGTGCTGAGGCATCGGGCGTCTGTCGTCCGGACGGGCGATTAAAGTGCCGCGGACAATAGACAAACCAACCGTCTGTCACAACCGATTGGCGGGACCGCCGGCCGGTTTGCGCACCGTTTCCATCGAATATCTCGGCCGCTATTGTTCTCTGTCAAGGAGAACCCAATATATTGTTTCCGGGGAGAAACAAATGGCGGGGATGGAAAATCTGGCCGGCATGGCGGTGTTCGCCGCGGTGGTCGAGGCGCGCAGCTTCTCGTCGGCCGCGGTTCGCCTCGCCCTGTCGAAATCGGCGGTCAGCAAACAGGTGTCCCGCCTGGAAGATCGGCTCGGCGCGCGCCTGCTCAACCGCACCACCCGCCGCCTCAGCCTGACCGAGGTGGGCGAGACCTTCTACCGCCATTGTGTGCGCGTGCTGGAGGAGGCGGAGGCGGCGGAGCAGGCGGTCACCCACCTGCACGACGAACCGCGCGGCCGGATCAAGATCAATGCGCCGATGAGCTTCGGCATCCTGCATCTGGCGGACGCCATACCCGACTTCCTCGCCCGCTACCCGCAGATCACCGTCGACATCGATTTGAGCGACCGCTTCGTCGATCTGATCGAAGAAGGCTACGACCTCGCGATCCGCATCGCCAACTTAAACGATTCCAGCCTGATCGCCCGCCGCCTGGCGCCGGTCCGTCGTATCGTCGCCGGCAGCCCGGATTATTTCGCCCGACACGGCGTGCCGGAGCGTCCGTCGGACCTCAAGCAGCACAATTGCCTGCGCTACACCTACGTCGCCGATGGCCGGGAATGGCGCTTCCGCGGCCCGGACGGGGAGGAGACCGTCGAAGTCTCCGGCAGCATGCGGGCCAACAATTCGGACGTGCTGCGCGGCGCGGCGCTGGCCGGCGCCGGTCTGATGATGACCCCGACCTTCATCGTCGGCGACGAGGTCCGCGCCGGCCGCCTGCTGCCGGTGCTCACCGAATTCGAAGTCGCCGACCTAGGCATCTACGCGGTCTACCCCCACAAACGCCACCTGTCGCCGAAAGTCCGCGCCTTCGTCGACTTCCTCGCCGAACGCTACGGCGACGATCCCTACTGGGACGAAGGGATTCCCTGAGGAGGCCCGACGGGCCGTCTCGAAGGGTGGGCCATCGACCGCCCTATTTCGGCCGCCCCATCGTGAACACGTTGTCCACCGCCGTGTAATCCATATACCCCAGTCGCGCGACCGGCTTGAACTTGCTCATGTCGATCATGCCATCGGCAATGATTTCATCGGCGATGTGAATGCCGACCACCTGGCCGAACACCACCTGGTTCTTCGCATCCGGGTCGTTGCTCGGCAGGTCCAGGGTTTGCAGATAGGTGCATTCCAGGTTCACCGGCGCCGCGGCGACCCTCGGCGGTTTGATCAGGCTGCATTCGGCCGGCTCCAGGCCGGCCTCGCGCATCTCGTCGATGCTGCGCGGTACCGATGCGGAAGTCAGGTTCATCTGCTCGCGCAACTCCCATGTCGCGATATTGACCACGAACTCGCCCGTCGTCTCGATATTGACGACGGTGTCCTTGGCCCCGCCTTCCACATGCAGGCCGTTGCAGCCCAGCGCCACCGCCGGCGGGTCGGACGCCATGGCGTTGAAGAAGCTGTACGGCGCCAGGTTGATCGTGCCGTCCGCCGCCATGCTGGAAACCCAGCCGATCGGGCGCGGCACCACCAGGCTCTTGAACGGATTATGCTTCAGCCCGTGGTGGTCCTTGGTTTCGTAGAACATGTGCACTTAACCTCTGCCCGATTTGGGGTGTCGACGCGTTGGGCGCAAAGCTAATGCAGGCAACCGGGTGGCGCAAATTACCTTGCCGTCATATCTCCATCTGTGCTAACCACCGCTCCCTGTTGGGAGAAATCTGACGTGATCTCGATCCGGACCCTTCGACGACGACGTTCCACCGCGCCCCGCTTAGGCGTGGCCGACTGACGTCTGTCCGGACCCAACCCAGGCTCTCTTTAGCGAAACGACCTAGGTTTGCCGAGACGGCGCCGGCGGCGATGCCGCCCGGATTTGTTTCGTCGTTTATCCAGAGATGCCCGCCATGTTCACTGTCACCACCCAACGCCCGGAAGATTCCGACCGGATCGAAGCCCTGCTCGACGCCGTGTTCGGTCCGAATCGCGGTAGGAAAACCTCATACAGGTACCGTGAAGGACTGCTGCCCGATCCGTATTTGAGCCTGGTGGCGCGCGACGGCGACGAGACCGTCGGCACCATCCGCTATTGGCCGATCGCCATCGGCGAGGCCCGCGAGCCGGCCTTGCTGCTCGGCCCCCTGGCGACAGCGCCCAAACGGCGGGGAGAGGGCATCGGCGCCGCCCTGATCAACCAAAGTCTGGAAATGGCGACCTGGGCGAACCATCGGTTGGTCGTCCTGGTCGGCGACCCGGACTACTACGGCCGGTTCGGCTTCCAATCCGCCGCCGGCCACGGCATCCACATGCCGGGCGAAAACCCGGCGCGGGTTCAGATCCGAGAACTGGTGGCGGGGGCGCTCGACGACGCGTCCGGCGCGGTCCGCCATTGGAGGCGGGTTCGCCGCCGCGTAGCCCGCCGCGCGGCCTGACCGCCTCCTAACCCGATTTCAGAATGGTCCCCGCCTCGTCCGGCAGCTCCCGCGACCGCCAGCGGCCGCATTCGACCGTCGAGAAGAAGTCCTGCAGCGCGTCGTTGAACCGGGCCGGCTCCTCCAAGTTCATCGCATGCCCGGTCTTCGGCATCACCAGCAGGGCGGCGGAGGGGATGTTGCGCTTCAGGTAAATCGACGGTTCCAGGCCCGGCTCGTCCTCGTCGCCGGCGATCACCAGGGTCGGCACGGTCATCTTGCGTAAGCCGTCTTCCACCTCGGTGAAGGCCGGCCGCCGCGCCTGATAGCCGCGCATGGTCAGCGCCGAGCCCTGCGTGGAATGCTCGGCCAATTGGTCGGCGAATTCCTGCCAGCCGCGCGGGTCCTTTTCCTTGAACGACACCCGGCCGGACCCGACCGCATAGGCCTGGGTCACCGTCTGCATGCCTTCCTGTTCGATCTTGTCGGCCATCAGCCGCGCCTCTTCCTGGAACCGGTCGTGATTGACCGGCAGCGCGCCGTAGCCGCCGCCCGCGACCACCAGCGAGTGCGCCATCTCCGGATAGCGCAGGCCGAAATGCAGCGCCGCGAACGAGCCCATCGACAGGCCGACCACATGCGCCTTCTGGATGTCCAGGTGCCGCATCACCGCGGCGATGTCGTCGGTCGCGATGGCCTGGGAATAGGCCTCCACGTCCGCCGGCACGTCCGACGGCGGATAGCCGCGCGCGTTGTAGGCGACGCAGCGGTAGCGGCGCGCGAAATAGCGCATCTGCGGCTCCCAGCTCCGGTGGTCGCCGGCGAATTCGTGGACGAAGACGACCGGGATACCTTCGCCCTGTTCCTCGTAATAGAGTTTGACGCCGTCGGCGTTCGCGTAAGGCACGATTGTACGAGCTCCCTGTTGCTCTCTGGGTTTATGGCGCAAGTCTACGTACAATTGCGCTCGTGACAAATCCGTCCTGATGAGGGAGGCGAAGTGAATGAGTGAAAAGTCGCGATGGCCGAACGGCGCGCGTCTGGCCCTGTCGGTCGTCGTCAATGTCGAGGAAGGCGCCGAGATGAACGTCGCCGACGGCGACAAGGGCCCGGAAGCCGTCGACGAGCTCGGCATCGCGCTGCGCAAGCCGATCCGCAATTTCTCCAATGAAAGCAACTATCAATACGGCATCAAGGCCGGCGCGCCCCGCGTCCTCGCCCTGCTCAGGCGCTATGGCGTGCCGGCGACCTTCACCGCCGCCGCCCTCAGCCTGGAGCGGGCGCCGGATCTGGCCAAGCAGATCGCCGCCGACGGCCACGAGACCTGCGCCCACGGCTACCGCTGGGTGCACCAGTTCGGCATGGACGAGGATGCGGAGCGCGACTTCATCCGCTCGGCGGCCCAATCGATCGAACGCACCACCGGCACGCGCCCGACGGGCTGGCTTTCCCGCTACCTGCTGACGGAGAACACCCGCCGCCTGCTGGTCGAGGAAGGCTACAGCTACCACATGGACGATTTCAGCGACGACCTGCCGTTCTGGGATGCCGTCGACGGCAAGCCGATCCTGATCGTGCCCTACGCGCTCGATTCCAACGATATGAAGATGTGGGTGTCGCCGGCGCTGACCCCGGCCGACTGGCTGGACTACGCCGTCGACAGCTTCGACTGGCTCTATGCCGAAGGTGCCGATCAGCCGAAGATGATGTCGCTCGGCGTGCATTTGCGCATCATCGGCCGGCCGGGCCGGATCGGCGCGTTCGAGAAATTCCTGCGCCACGTCGCCGCCCACGACAAGGTCTGGATCGCCACCCGCCAGCAGATCGCGGCCCACTGGGCCGAATCCGACCCGCCGCCGTCCTGATTACCCGGAGAAACAGAAATGGTCGCAACCGCCAAACCCGTCGGCGACAACCGCTACCGCGAGACCTACGGCCGCGTCTTCGAAGACTTCAACCTCGGCGACGTCTACGAGCACCGGCCTGGCCGGTCGATCACCGAATCCGACAATACCTGGTTCACCCTGCTCACCATGAACCAGCACCCGCTGCATTTCGACCGCGAATACGCAAAACATAGCGAGTTCGGCCGCCCCCTGGTCAACAGCGCGCTGACGCTCGCCATCGTCGCCGGCATGAGCGTCTCGGACGTCAGTCAGCAGGCGATCGCCAATCTCGGCTGGACCGACATCGTGATGCCGGCCCCGGTCTTCGTCGGCGATACCATCTATGCCGAGTCGGAGGTGCTGGAGAAGCGCGAGTCCAAGTCGCGCCCGACCCAGGGCATCGTCTCGGTCGAGACCCGTGCCCACAATCAGGACGGCACGCTGGTGATGTCCTACAAGCGCTCCGTCCTGGTGCCGAAGCGCGGCCACACGGTCGAGGATAGAATGGACGCCGCAGCGCGGCCGGAAGGATAGGGAGACGACGATGAACGCGATCACCCGGGAAGACGAAACCCAGATCCTCGATTCCATCCAGCGCTGGCTGGATAAGGACGTCAAGCCGCATGTATTGCGCCTGGAGCACGCGGACGAGTACCCGCATGAGATGGTCGCGCAGATGAAGGAATTCGGCCTGTTCGGCGCCACAATCCCGCCGGAATATGGCGGCCTCGGCCTGCCGGCTTCCACCTACGCCAAGATCGTCACCATGATCTCTTCCGTTTGGATGTCGCTCACCGGCATATTCAATTCCCACCTGATCATGGCGACCGCCGTGCAGCGCTACGGCACCGAAGCGCAGAAGCGCCATTTCCTGCCGCGCTTCGCCGCCGGCGAAATCCGCGGCGGCTTGGCGCTGACCGAGCCGGACTGCGGCACCGACCTGCAGGCGATCCGCACCCGCGCCGTCCGCGACGGTGACGACTACGTCATCAACGGCACCAAGACCTGGATCTCCAACGGCATCGAGGGCTCCTGCTTCGCGCTGCTGGTCAAGACCGACATGGACGTTCAGCCGCGCCACCGCGGCATGACCATGTTCCTGGCGGAAAAACGCGACGGCTTTTCGGTCAGCCGCAAGTTGGAAAAGCTCGGCTATAAGGGCCTCGATTCAGCCGAACTGATCTTCCAGGACTACCGCGTGCCGGCCGATTGCCTGATCGGGGGCGAGGAGGGGCGCGGCTTCCACCACGCCGTCGGCGGGCTGGAACTCGGCCGCATCAACGTCGCGGCGCGCGGCGTCGGCATCGCCAACGCCGCCTTGCGCGACTCCGTCGCCTATGCCCAGGTACGTAAGACCATGGGCAAGCCGATCTGTGAGCATCAGGCGATCCAGCTCAAGCTCGGCGACATGGCGACCCGCTGCGAAGCCGCCAGGCTCCTGGTCGAAAGCGCTGCCGGCGCCTACGACAGAGGCGAACGCTGCGACATGGAGGCCGGCATGGCCAAGCTGTTCGCCTCAGAGGCCGCGGTCGAGAACAGCCTGGAGGCCATGCGCATTCACGGCGGCTACGGCTATTCCAAAGAATTCGATATCGAGCGCTATTACCGCGACGCGCCGCTGATGTGCATCGGCGAAGGCACCAATGAGATCCAGCGCATCATCATCGCCAAGCAGCTCGTCGCCAGGAATCCCGCTTAGGTATAAGTGCATAGGTTAAATTACATAAACTATATATCTAGAATACTGAGGCTATTCCAAAGAACATTGGAATATTCAAGATAAGTAAATTGTTGTAATATGACTTATAAATTAGTCTCTTTTACTGTTAATTAAGTTTCGCACTGTTATACGCCTCCAAACTATTGACCTGCGTAACATTCCGATCTGCTTGGTGAAAAGTCCTTTCAGCCTTTTTTGACTTGATTTTGTTGGCGCTGGGCGACCGGTGCAGGTGGGAATTCGTATGCGTTCTCGCCGGAGGTTTAACGATGAAACTCATTGACGTCCGGGCAGTGGCCTTCTGCGCTGCCATGCTCGCCGTATTTTCCGCCGGCATTTCTTCGGCGTCCCAACTGGATAAATCCAGCCTCGAACAATGGAAGACGGATTATGTCCGGCCCGGCCTGGTGCCGTTTCCCGAAGACAATCCATACACGGTCGAAAAGGCCGATCTCGGCAAGAAGCTGTTCTTCGATCCGCGCCTGTCCGGTTCGAATGCGATTTCCTGCGCGTCCTGCCACAACCCGGCCTTTTCCTGGGGAGACGGTCTGGCCAAGGGCGTCGGCCACGGCTCCCGGCAGCTTGGCCGCCGGACGCCGACCATCTGGAATCTGGCCTGGGCCGAACTGCTGATGTGGGACGGCCGCTTCGAGACGCTGGAGGAACAGGCGCTGGGCCCGATGGCCGCCGACGTCGAGATGGCGCAGGACATGAGCACCATCGTCGGCGAATTGAGCGCGATCCCGGGCTACCGGGCGCTGTTCAACATCGCCTTTCCGGACGAAGGCATCACCATCGACACCATCGCCAAGGCGATCGCCACCTACGAGCGGACGGTGGTGACCGGCATCGCGCCGTTCGACCGCTGGGTCGCCGGTGACGAGACCGCCATACCCGAAGAAGCCAAGCGCGGCTTCGCCTTGTTCAACAGCAAGGCCAACTGCGTCGCCTGCCATTCAGGCTGGAACTTCACCGACGATAGTTTCCACGATATCGGTCTGAACGACGACGACCCGGGCCGTGCGGCTGAACTGCCGGGTGTCGAGAAGATGCGGCACGCCTTCAAGACGCCGACGCTCCGCAATATCGATCTGCGCGCACCGTTCATGCATGACGGCTCGCTCACCGACCTCGCCGCCGTCGTCCGACATTACAACGCGGGTGGCATCCAGCGGCCCAGCCTGTCGGACGACATGAAGCCGCTCGGCCTGACGCCGGCGGAGGAGTCCTACCTGGTGGCTTTCATGGAGACGCTGACCAGCCCCGAAGAACCGGTCTCCATTCCCCTGATGCCGCGCTGACCGCTGGCCTGCTTGTCGATCCATCGTACGATTTCAGGAGTACCATCATGTTGCGCATCTCGCTTTCCCTACTCGCCGCGCTTGGGCTCGTCGTGTCGGCCATTGCGCTCGCGGCGACCGACCACACCGTTACGGAGAAAGGCAAGAAGTTCAGCGAGAAGAAGCTGACCATACAGGCCGGCGACAGCATCACGTTCGTAAACGACGACAATATTACCCACAACGTCTATTCGAAGAAGGTGAACCAGTTCGACACCGGCGCGCAGAAGCCTGGCGCCTCGGACAGGATCGTCTTCAAGAACAAGGGCAAACAGAAGGTGCGCTGCGCCATCCATCCCAAAATGAAAATGACGGTGGTGGTCGAATAGCCGGCTGCATCGCGAACCGGAAGCTGCATCGTGAACATCCGCGCCAAGCTGATCGCCGGGTTCGCCCTTGTGCTGTTGGCCAGCGCGGCCATGGGGCTTTATGCGATCAAGGCGTTCGGCGACGTCAGCGCTTTGACGATGCGTATGTACGACGAGGCTCTGATGTCGACCAGCTTCGCCCGCAGCGCGCATACCAACTTCATCAAGCTGGACCGGGAGCTGTCGCTGATCCTGGCCGGCTCCGCCGACATAGACCGGGAAGAGGCGCTGGAGCGCGCCGAGGAGTACGAGGAGCTGGCGCGCGAGGACCTGGAGGTCGTCGAAGAGCGGTTCATGACCGGCAAGGCGCAGGCCCTGGTCGGCGAGCTCACCGCGCTGATGGACCAGGCCACCGCCATCCGCGAACGGATCGCCGAGAATCCTGAGGTGTCGGCCGCGACGCGCGACCGTCGCGCCGAACTTTTCCTGGCGCTGGAGGAAAAGCTGGACATCCTGGTCGAGCATTCGGCGGAGGAGGGCTATCTGTTCAGCCAGGACGCCAAGGCGTTCAACGACCTGAACGTCAAGCTGCAGATCGGCTCCCTCGCTCTGACCATCGTGATCGGCTTCGCCGCCGCCATCCTGCTCGCCCGCACCATCTCCACGCCGATCAAGACCATTACCCAAGCGATGAAGCTGTTGGCCGGCAACGACAAGACGGTCGAGGTTCCCGGCGTCGACCGCAGGGACGAAGTCGGCGCCATGGCCCGCGCTCTGCTTGTCTTCAAGGACAACGCGATCAAGATCGAACAGGTCGCGCAGCAGCAGCTTGAAAGCGAACAGCAGGCGAAAAAGCAGCGCCGGCAGGAAATGCTGCAGCTCGCCGACCGGTTCGAGGAGAACGTCATGGCTGTGGTCACCGGCGTCGGCACCGCGTCGAACGCCATGCGGCAGACCGCCGAAACCATGGCCAAGGCCGCCCAGTCGACCAGCAAACAGGCGGTCGAGGCTTCGGTCGTCACCGACCAGGCTTCGTCCAACGTGCAAACGGTCGCGACCGCGTCCGAAGAATTGACCACGGCGATTGCCGAGATCAGCCGCCAGGTCGCGCAGGCCGCGTCCATCGCCGAGGCGGCGACCGGCACGGCCGAAAACTCCAAGGTCACCGTCGCCGGCCTGGCCGAAGCCGCCGAGAAGATCGGCGAGGTGGTCGGCCTCATCTCCAACATCGCCGCCCAGACCAATCTGCTGGCGCTGAACGCGACCATCGAGGCGGCGCGCGCCGGCGAGGCGGGCAAGGGCTTTGCCGTGGTCGCGTCGGAAGTAAAAATGCTGGCCCAGCAGACGGCCAGCGCCACCGACGAGATCGGCGCGCAGATCGCCGAGGTGCAGCAATCCATCGGCGGCACCGTCCAGGCGAACGAGACCATCGCCAGCACCATTCACGAGATCGACGAAATCTCGAAGACCATCGCGGCGTCGGTGAAGGACCAAAGCGCCTCAACCGGCGAGATCAGCCGCAACGTCCAGGAAGTGGCCACCGGCACGCAACAGGTCAGCGACAATATCGGCACCGTGACCAAAACCGCCGACGAAACCGGCAGTGCCGCCGGCGAAGTCCTCGCCGCCGCCGGCCAGCTCTCCGAGCAATCCGAAAGCCTCCGCACGGAAGTCGAAAAATTCCTCGCCGGCATCCGCGCCGCCTAGCAGGCTGCTGCAAAAGTCGCTTTGTGGCCTGGATGCTTCGAGACGGCGCTTCGCGCCTCCTCAGCATGAGGGCTAGCTTGTTGACAACA
>JANQEE010000052.1 GCA_028278525.1 Minwuiaceae bacterium
TCCGCGGTCGAACGCGAACCGACGATCGGCGCGGCGTAGTCCACCAGCGCCGGCCGGTTTTCCATATAGATCCGCAATCGCTTTTCGGTTTCGCTCAACCTTCGCCTGACCCGTGATCGTTTTTGCCTCAAGCCACGCCGCGCTGCCCGCAACAGGAAGCTCGATTTCCAGGTTCGCTCTCAATGCACCCCGTTGTTGGGTCTGTTCCGCGCGCTTTGGACAGTTCGCCCTTTGGTTGGGCGCCGCCGCCGCACGCGTCAGACCATGTCCAGATCCGTTCGTTCCGAACGTCTCGGTCATTCCGTCAGTCCCAATGCCTGAAGCATTCTTTTGTTCCACAGGCATAGCAGGCGCAGTTGAGAATCATTCTTAATTCTTAGCGGTAGAGCTTGTTTTTGGCAACACCGCACGGCGGCCGTCATCGACACCCCCTCACTCTTACCCTCTCCCCCTCACGAGGGGGAGAGGGAATAATCGAGCGCCACGGCATCACCCGTCGCCAACCTTGATGATCAGGTTGCCGTGCGGGTCGGCCGCGGCCTTGCAGCCGGGCGGCACCACGGTCGTCGAGTCGGTCTGCAACACGATCGCCGGGCCGTCGAACCGTTCCCCGATCGGCAGCTTGTCGCGTTCGTAAAACGCCGTCTCGACCGTCTCCAGCTCGTCGCCCTTACGGAACACGCTCTCGCTGACCTTAACGCGCGCCTCTTCCAGGGAGGGTCCGCCCGCCGGCGCCGGCCGGCCGATCTTCGGCGTCTCGCCGATGCCGGTCAGCCGAATGTTGACGATTTCGATCGGGCTGTCCGCGAAATGATGCCCGTATTCCGCCGTATGCTGCTGGTGGAACCGCTCGAACGCCTGGTCCAACGCCGCCGGGTCGATGCCGCCGTCCGGCATGTCGACGCGCAGCTCGTAGCCCTGGCCGACATAGCGCATGTCCGCCGCCCGGGCGAAGGAGACGCCGCCGACATCCACCTCGTCGGCGGCAAACTGGTCACGCAGGCTCTTTTCCATGCCCGCGAAATCGTCGTTGAGCCGCGCGAAATCGATGTCGGTGCTGACCTGGAACTCGGTTCTGATGGTTTCGTATTTCAGATCCGTGGTCAGCAGCCCGACCGCCGAGGTAATGCCGGGATAGGGCGGCACGATGACTTCCGGAATGCTCAGCATCTTGGCCACTTCCGCGCCGTGCAGCGGTCCGGCGCCGCCGAACGCCACCAGCGAATAGCCGCGCGGGTCGATCCCCTTCTGCACCGTGCGCGAGCGGATGGCGTTCGCCATGTTGGAATTGACGATGGTGACGATGCCTTCGGCCGCCTCCAGATCCGTGAGGCCGAGCCGTTCGGCCAGGTCGCGGATCACCCGCCGCGAGGCGTCGTCGTCCAGGTTCATCTCGCCGCCCAGGAAGTTGTCCTTGTCCAGCCGGCCGAGGACCACGTTGGCGTCGGTCACAGTCGGCTCGGTACCGCCGCGGCCGTACGCCGCGGGGCCGGGCACGGATCCGGCGCTCTGCGGGCCGACCCGGAACGCGCCGCCGGCATCGGTGCCGGCGATGCTGCCGCCGCCGGCGCCGATGGTGTGAATGTCGATCATCGGCACCATCACCGGGTAGCCGGCGATCCAGGTGTCGCGCGCCGTCGCCTCGCCGAACCGGCCGCCGGTCACCACGCCGATATCCGCGCTGGTGCCGCCGATATCGAAGGTGATCAGTCCCTGCCGGTCCAGGCCCTGCCCGGCGAAGGCGCCGCCCAGCACGCCGGCCGCCGGGCCGGACAGCAGCGTCAGTACCGGCGTTTCCGAAATCATCGCCGGCGTCGCCACGCCGCCGTTGGAGCGCATGATATGCAGGTCGGCTTTCAGGCCCGCCTCGTCCAGCGCGCCGTTCAGTTGATTGACGTAGGTGCGCACCTTCGGCCCGATGAAGGCGTTCATCGCCGCCGTGGTAAACCGCTCGAATTCGCGAAACTGCGGCGACACCCCGGACGACGTGGTGACGAACGCTTCCGGATACTCCTCGGCGATGATGTCCCGCGCCCGGTCTTCATGCTTGGGATCGAGGTAGGAAAACAGGAAGCAGACGGCGACCGCCTCCACGCCTTCGGCCTTCAGTTCGCGCGCAACCTTGCGCACCTGCTCCTCGTTCAGGGGTACCAGCACCTCGCCTTTCGGCGGCGCCAGCCGTTCCTCCACCACTTTGCGGTGGCGGCGGCGCGTCAGGGGCCGCGCCTGCCAGGGAATGTCCTGCATGATCGAATAATGCTGCGGGCGCTGGTGCCGACCGATATGCACGATGTCGCGATAGCCCGCCGTCGTGACGATGCCGGTCCGAGCGCCCTTGTATTCCAGCACCGCGTTGGTCGCGATGGTCGTGCCGTGATAGACGTGATCGATCGCCGCGGGATCGATCCCGCCACGCCGGCACAGCCCCAGGATGCCGGTCATGACCCCTTCCGACGGATCCGCCGGCGTCGTCGCGACCTTATGGATCAGCGTCTCGTTCCTGTTGGTGTCGGTGTATACGACATCCGTAAAAGTACCGCCGACATCCACGCCAATTAACTTCATATCCGATTTCCTCACTATCTGCGGACGACGCCGGGCGGCCCTGCCGGTCCCGCGTCGATCGTTCTAGAACCTCTCCTGCCGGCCGCTCACCAGTTGCGACAACGTCACGGCGATCACCAGCGCGCCGCCGTAGAACAGCTCGTGCACGAAGGTGCTGATCCCCAGCATGGTCAGGCCGGTGATACCGGTGACCAGGAAATAGACCGCCAGCATCGCGCCCAGCGGGTTGAAGCGCCCGGGAATGACACTGGTCGCGCCGAGGAATGCCGCCGCGAACGCGGGCAGCATGTAAGACAGGCCGGACACCGGGTCGGCGGCGCCGGTCGTCCCGGCATACATCACGCCCGCCGTCGCGCCCAGAAAGCTGGACGCCATCAGGCAGCCCCAGCGTACCCGATTGACCCGAATGCCGCTCAGGCGCGCCACCTCGCGGCCGCGGCCGACGAACAGGATGCGCCGGCCGACGGCGGTGAATTCGAAGACGTAGTAGATCGCGGCGCAAACCGCGACGGCATAGTAGAACGCCAGCGGAATGCCGAACAGGCGTTCGATCATCACGTATTTGACCAGGTTCATGGAAATGCCGCTGATCGTCATCGAATCGCTGATCCAGAGCGTCACACCGTGCACGAACGTGCCGGTGCCCAAAGTCACGATCAGGGAATGTATACGGAAGACGGTGATGAAAAAGCCGTTGACGAAGCCGACCAGCACGCCGGCCCCGATGGCGGCCAGAATGGCCCAGCCGATCGGCACTTGATACTGCACGTTCAGCACGCCGGCGATCATCGACGACAGGGTCATCACGTTGGCAATCGACACGTCGAAATCGCCGGCGGTCAGCGGAATGATGATGCCGAGCGTCACCACCACCAGCACGGCCTGCGATCCGAAGATGGTCGAGAAATTCGGCCAGGTCAGGAACGTGTTCGGCGCGATCGCGCCGAACACGGCGATCAGCGCCGCCCAGGCGATCACCAGGCCGAAGCGCTCGGCGAAATCGATCCAGTTCCAGTCCCAGCCGCCGGCCGCGCGCCCCTCGGAGGTTGTCGTGTCCGTGGTCATGCCCGCATGCTGCCTTCCTGCCGTTCCAACACGCCGCCGACGCTGCGGTAGCAGTGTTCCGCTATCGTATCCTTGTTGACGTCGTCTCCGGTCAGCTCGCCGATGACCCGGCCACGGCTGAACACCAGGACCCGGTCGCAGATCGCCGCCAGCTGTTCGTAGTCGGAACTGGCGCATAACACCGCCGCGCCGCCGCGCACGGACTCGTCGATCGCCTTGTACACGGTCTGCCGTGCGCCGACGTCGACACCCTGGGTCGGTTCGTCCAGGAGGATCAGCGCCGGTTCCGTCTGAAACCATTTCGCCAGCAGCGCCTTCTGCTGGTTGCCGCCGCTCAGCGCCTCGAACGGCAGCGCCGGCGCGTTCGGCCGGACCTCGAACGCCGCGCCCAGCGCACCGGTTCGCCGCCGCATGCCGGACCGGTTCAGCGCCCAGGGATTGTAAAGCGTGTGCAGCACGGGAATCGTCATATTGTCGGCAACGTTGAGCGAGCCGACGGCGCCGGCGTTCTGGCGGTCGCCGGGGATCAGCACCATGCCCGCCGCGACGGCGCGGGCGGGATCCAGTCCGGATATATCCAAGGCCCGGCCTTTGAGGGACAGTCTTCCGCTGCCAACCGGACGCGCGCCGTAGACCAGATAGGGGATCTCGTCGTACCCGGACCCGATCAGGCCGGTCAGGCCGACAATCTCGCCGCCATGCAGGGCGATCGAGACGTCGTCGACTGCGCCGCCGCTCAAACCGTCGATGCGTACGTCCATGGCGCCCTGGCTCGCATTGCGATGCACGGGCGCCTGCCCGTCGAGCTGCCGCCCGACGATCATCTCGACGAAATCCCTGGCCGTCGCCTCGGCGGTGACCAACGTCCCCGCCACCCGGCCGTCACGCAGCACCGTGGCGCGGTCGGTAATCTCGATCACTTCGTCCACGTCATGCGAGACGAAGATCACGCCGGCGCCGTCGGCAACAATACCACGCACCAGCGCGAACAGCTGATGCACGTCGTTTTCCGGCAGGAACGGCGTCGGCTCGTCCAGCACCAGCAGGCCGGCTTCCCCGCCTTTGCCCGTCGCCGATTTCAGGTCGTTGACCGCACGCACGATGGCCAGCAACGCCCGTTGCACCGGCGACAAATCGCCGACCACCGCGCCCGGATCGATCGGCAGGCCGTACTCCGCGAACAACCGCGCCGCCCGCTCACGCTCGCGCCGCCAGGAGATCAGCCAGCGCGGCCGGCTGGCCAACTCGCCGATGAACAGGTTCTCGACCACGGTCAGCGACGGGATCAGACCGAGATCCTGGTGCACGAAGGCGATGCCGTGGTCGCGGAAACCGCCCGGCGGCGCCGGCAGCCGCATGCGCCGGCCATGCAAATAGAGCTCGGCCCCCGGTTCCGGCGCGTGGTATCCGGCCAGGATCTTGATCAGCGTCGATTTGCCGGACCCGTTTTGGCCAAGCAGGCCGTGCACCTCGCCCGCCGACACATCCAGGTCGACGCCGGTCAGCGCCCGTTCGCCGCCGAAATGCTTCGACAGCCCGGTCAGCCGCAAGGCCGGGGGCGTGCTATCCGCCGGGGGCGCACGATCCGCCGCCCCCGGCGCGGGGTGATGCACTATTTCACACCCCAGAGCTCAAGGTACCCGTCCACATAGGCCGCGCCGTAACCCATCGACGGCTGCGGCGGCGTGCCTGCGTCCTTCGCGTTCTCCTTGGTGAACAGGTAGAACGGAATTTTCGGGTCCTTGACCGGCTCCAGGCCGCAGACGATCCGCATCTCCGCGTCCATGATGGCGTAGCCGACCCAGTCCAGGTTCTCGCCGATATCCATCGCCACCTTGCCTTCCTGGACGAACCCGATCACGAAGTCGGTGCCGTTGAAGGTGACGATCGGGGCGCGTTCCCGCGCGCCGACGATCTCGATCGCCGGCACCACGAACTGCGACATGCTGTCGTACATGACGATGACGTAGTTGATGGACGGGTCGGCCAGCAGCGCCGCCTGAACCGTCGGCTGCGTCCGCGTCGCCCAATCGGTGACCAGGATGTTCTTCTTGGTCACCTTGCAATCCGGGCATTTGGCCAGCTCGGCGTCGATCCCGGCCATCATCGAATCCGTCGACAGCGGCCCGGTCGTGTACATCAGCAATGCGTTCAGCTTGCCGCCGGTCTCGACCACCGCCCAGTCGACCAGCAACTGGCCGGCTTTGAAATAGTCGATCGGCACGGCGTGTGTGGCGTTCGGCACCTCCTGTTCCAGGCCGCTGTAGTGCGAGGCGACCACCGGGATGCCGGCGGCCTTCGCCGCCTCCACCTGCGGCACCAGCACGCGCGGGTCGGTGCCGCCGACCAGATCGATCAGGTCGAACTTCTGGTTGATGGCGTGGTTCATGCCCTGAACCCACTGGGTCGGCTGGCCCTGGTTCTCCCACTGCACCAGCTCGAAACCGACCGCGGCGGCCGCCTTCTCCATCCCGCGATGGATGTTCTGATTGAACGGATTGGTGCTGGTAATCGGAATCGTCAGGATTTTCTTGTCCTGCATGCAGGCCTTGGCGTCGAACGGCTCGCCCGGCGCCGTAAAACCCGGCTTGTCGCGGAACGGATCCAGTTGCTTTTTGAAATAATCGAGGTCCTCGGCGGCGGCCGGCGTCAGCGCCCCCGACACCAGCGCCAAAGCGCTCATAAATCCGAACAGACGCATTACATCCTCCCTGTTTATTATCCCCGCCAGCTGATGCGCGGCGTGTCATAATAGGAAGGATGCCGGGATACCGGGGCACTTGCAACACGGCCCCCGGCCCCGGAAGAAGCGCCGCCTTTCGGTGCGGCCGGACTACTGACCGAACAGTTTTTGGAATTCTTCCGTCGAATTCACCTGCGGGAACGGTTCGTCCGGCACCGGTTTACCCAGGAATTTACAGAGCGGCCCCCAGCCGTCGGCGACCCGGTAAACCAGCAGCCGCTCGGCCGGAACGGTCCGTTTCACGTCTTCGATATGCCGCTCGAACACGGCGATCGCATGCGCGCGGTCATCCATCTTGCCGTCGAACGTGTTCTCGATGATCAGCTTGCGCGCCATCGTCAGGCGCATCCTGCGCTCCGGGTCGACATTCTCGGGCGCGTTCATCATCCGCGGGTAGATCGTGTTGTGCACGCTGTCGAACCAGCGGTCCGGGTCGCGCAAGGTCAGGATCACCTTGGCGTCGGGATAGAGGTCGGCGTATTCGCGATAGAAGCTGCAGGCCGGCCAGTCGACCGCGGCATGAAAGCCGTTGAACAGTGTGTCCCAATCGACCTGCTCGCCATTCGCGGCGCTGAGCCACTGTTCCGCATGCGTCGGATTGTTGCCGACTTCCATCATGTGATAGCAGGGATCGAAGCCGATCCGCTCCAGCGCGCTTTTCAGCGATAACGTGCCGGTCCGCCCGAAACCCGCGCCGATTACCGAAAGTGCCATAAATTTCGTCCCCGTTGTCTGGAAGGGCCGATCATGGTTCCGCGCGGCACCGAGGGCAAGGCCCGGCGCGCTGCCAGCCGGCTAGAACAGGTCGAAATACTCGCGCTGTTCCCAGTCGGTAACGGTCGACAAAAAGCGGGAGATCTCGAATTCCTTGATGGTCAGAATGTAGTCGACGAACCGGTCGCCGAGTTTCTCGCGGAACATTTGGCTGCCGCGCAGCGCCGCCACCGCGTCCATCAAACTCTGCGGCAAGGCGGGCGCGTCCGCCTCGTACGGTGCGTCCACCGGCGTCGCCGGTTCCAGATTGCGCGCCACGCCGTCCATGCCGGACAGGATCTGCGACGCCAGATAGAGATAGGGATTGGCCGCCGGCTCGCCTATGCGGTTTTCCAGCCGGGTCGCGCCGTCGCCGGCGCCGCCGATCGCCCGGATCATCGCGCCGCGGTTGTCGCGGCCCCAGACCGCGCGGTCCGGCGCCAGGGTGTAAGGGCGATAGCGCTTGTAGCCGTTGATCGTCGGGGTGGTGAAGACGGAAGCCGCCGGCGCGTGCGCCAGCAATCCGGCGACGAAGTGACGGCCCAACGGCGACAGCAGGTCATCGCCTCCCGTCGGCATGAAGGCATTCTCGCCTGTCTTCCGGTCGCAGAGCGATTGATGCAGATGCCAGCCGCTGGAAAACAGGTTCGGCAGGTTCGGTCGGCACATGAAGGTCGCGTGATAGCCGTGCCGTTGGCAGACCTGCTTCACGGCACTGCGCAGCAGCACCATTGTATCCGCCGGCTCCAGCCCGACGCCCGGATGGAAGGTCAGCTCGCACTGGCTCGGCCCAAACTCCACCTCGATGGACCGGAGCGGCAGGCCCAGTTGCACCAGATGGCGGCGCAGAATTTCCAGCGCCGGGTCCAGTTGATCCATCCGGTTTTCGGTCAGGTACTGGAAGCCCTGCGCCAGCAGGCTGACCGCCGGCGGCTCGCCCGGCTGACCGGCCTGCTCCGGCTTAAGCTTCGGGTCTTCCAGCTTCAGGATATGGAATTCGACCTCCAGGCCGGACACGTAATCGTATCCCGCCTCCGCCAGATCGCTTAACGCATCGCGCAGAATCTGCCGGGTCGAGAAGGGCACCGCCTTGCCGTTCGGGAAATAGATGTCGCACAGCATCCAGCCGGTGCCCGGCGCCCACGGCAGCGTGCGAAACGTCGCCGGGTCCGGCACCATCACAAAGTCGCCGGCGCCGCCCATCTCGGCCATGTCGAAGCCGCCGCCGGCGGTGAACACCGGATAGACCGTCTTGTGCGACGTATCCTTGGCCAGCAGCGAGGTGGTCATGGTGCAGCCGTCGCGCATCGCCGCCTTGGCCGCGTCGGCCATCAGCGTCTTGCCGCGCAGCACGCCGTGCTGGTCGGCGAACGACAGCCGCACGACTTCCAACTCCTGCTCGTCGATCGACCGCTCGACACGCTCGGCCGCTTCCGCGTCGCCATCCCGCCACAGCCCATGCCGCTCGACGAAGCCGGCGCTGCCGACGCTACGGTTATCGGACATGAGATACAGCACCCGGAAACCGCCACAAAAAACCCTCTCCCCCTTTAAGGGGGAGAGGGCTGGGTGAGGGGGTGACCGGCCTCAACAAAATCGACGATCTTTCAGGACACGACTCGGCGTCAGTCCGCCGCGAACCGTGTCCTACATCAACGCCCCCCTCACCCTGCCTCTCCCCCCGCAAACGGGGGGAGAGGGGATAAACGCGCAACATCTTGTTCGATCCGGACAACGAAAGCTCTACCAGGGATCCGGCGCCCAGTCCGACTTCGCGCGTCTGTCCAGGTCGAAGTCCTTCCAGCTCTGCTGCCAGCCGTCGGCCGGCCCGATAGTGTCCACGGCAACCGGCCCGCGCAGACGTTTGGCGTCGTTGTCGCCGATCAGCAGCGGCGGCTTGTCGCCGTCGGCCAAACCCTTGATCGCCTTCAGCAGCATGCGGCGATAGGCGGTGATCGCCCGATCCGTGGCGCCCAGATGTTCGTTCGTGCGGTCGTGGATCGCACCCGGCGATTCCACCGCCCAGTTGTCGTGCACGTTGATGTCCATGCCCATGCCCGTATAGGTCAGCGTCCGTTGCTCTTCCGGGTCGTAGCCGTAGTTGTTCGCCTTGTTGCGCCGGGGCACGTAGTCGGGCAGGGAATAGAGTTCCAGCCGCTGTTCGCGCATCGCCGCCTTGTCGACCCGCTCGCCGAAGCTGGAGAAGATCGCGTACCACCAGCAGCGCACGTCGTCGATCGGCACGTGCCACTGGGTGATCACCATGTCGTTGCTCATCGGGATCACGATGGCGTTCGGGAACGCCAGGTTGGTCACCCGGACGTGGGTGCTCTGCTCGTTCAGGTTCCTCAGCGCGATGATACGCAGGCCGTAATCGGTCTCGGCCACTTCGATCTTCGGGCAGGGATGCTCGCGCAGCACCCGGGTCACCGGGATCGCGCTATCCGCCGACTGGTCGCGGAACTGCTGGCCGTAGCCGTCTTCCGGGTCCTCGTCCTCGAAGAAGCGGTGCAGGAACGAGGCGTGCGCCGGATCGATGCCGACCTCCAGCGCCTGCAGCCAGTTGCATTCCATGAAGCCCTTGAAGGCGAAGGTGAAGGCGTCCGGCGCGACGAAACAATCGAAGTCCGGCAGCGCCGGCGGCTCGCCCGGCCCCAGATAGGCGAAGATGATGCCGTTCCGCTCCAGGCAGGGATAGGCCGTGTGCCGGATCTTGGTGTGAAACGTGCTGCCCGGCGGCTCCGCCGGCTGCTCCAGACAGGCGCCGTTCACGTCGAACAGCCAGCCATGAAACGGACAGCGTAACCCCCCGTCCTCCAGCCGCCCGACGCAAAGGTCGGCGCCCCGATGCGGACATTTCCGGCCGATCAGGCCGGGCCGCCCCCGGTCGTCCCGAAACAGCACCAGCTCCTCGCCGAACAGCGTCACCGCCTTGGCCGGCCGCGCCCCGGCCAGCTCCTCGGTCAGCCCGGCCGGCTGCCAGTACCGCCGCATCAACTCCCCGGCCCCCGTGCCCGCCCCGGTCCGGGTCACCAGCTCGTTCTGCGCCGCACTCAACATCCGGGCTGCCCTCTACCGCTTGTGTTTCTCATGGTGCAGAACGTTAGGTGGATTGGGCATGTGTCGCAAGTTGGGCGGCAGGGCATTGGCACGCCGGGTAATTGACCGGTTACCCGGACAAACCGGTTTTCTTTACAAAGGGTTTACGGAACAAGCCTATAGAAACACTCGGAAAACCCGGCCCAATCGGGGGAGGAACTTCGCGATGATCAGAGAGTTTGCCCGAAAGCACTTGGTTGATCTGCTGAAGTTCCGCAAGTCGTTTGTCTATCAGGCCGCTTTGGAAGACCTGAAGTCCGGAAAGAATAAAATTCTGCCGGCCACGGTCGAGTTGCTGGAGCCCGGAAAACTGGGCGCGTCAGGCGACCGGCTGGTGATGCCTCTGGACGGCGTGATCTTCCCTGCCGTCGTCAAGAGCGGAAGTTGGCAAGGTGAAGAAATCGATTTCCTGAAAAGCAAGGTCCAAGGAGAAGACGAGTATTGCCTAATTGACATAGGTGCGAACGTCGGACTGTTTACTCGACAGGTCCTGGAATCCGGTTTGAAACTCAAAAACTGCTTCTGCCTTGAACCGAACGCTCAGAATTTTTCCTGTCTCGTGCAAAACCTGGACCGATACCAAAATGTCGAATGCTTCAATTTCGGTTTGGGCGACACCAGCGCTCGCCAGGAATTCTATGCGGATCATTCAAACTGCGGAAACTATTCTCTCAACATCGAAGCGATGGGGGGCAGATCGTATTCCACGGAAGTCGTTACAATAACGTCGGTCGCCGATTTCTTTGCCGAAACGAAACCACGCATCGGCGCTTCGAACATCATATGGAAGTCGGATACGCAGGGTTACGACGAATTAATCGTGTCACTTGTACCCATGGATGTTTGGAGCCGAATTTCATTTGCGATTATCGAACTCTGGCGGATCGGGAAACCGGATTTCGACAGGATTGCTTTCGAGCAACGCATCTCCATGTTCCCAAATCTCGCAATCGGGTCGAAGCCTCGCAAATCTACCGGCGAGGTATTTGACTACTTGAACGGCAGGGACCGCGCTCATCAGGATCTCTATTTGTGGAAGTGATCAGGTTCGTCTTGTCTGCAAATCTCTTCGAACTTCTATGCGACCGTAGCGCGGCGGAGCAGAGTTCTCAGGTGCGAAAGCGGCACTGCGCCTGACATCAAAACAACAATTGACAGCACGGCCGAAATCAGCGGCCCAGCCCACATCCCCGGAAGCGGATCGAGTTGCATTGCCGCGGCCGCGAGTGCCGACAGCAGTGCGGGGACCGACAACCAAAGAATTTGGCTCGACTTAAAACATCGGGCGACCAGTACGCTGCCCAACACCGCGCCGACGAGGCTCGCCGCAACGAAGGAGACCGTTGCCGCGGCCAGCGGCGGCCAGAGCTCGATTAGCAGCGCCATCAGAGCGACGTGCAAAACGACCACCGTGCCCACAAGCAACGTGGCATTATGGCGCTGGCCGAACGCGTTTAACCCTTCGACCATCAGAATAACGGCCGACAGCGGCGCCAACGTCCAGATCGCGACAGAGAAAGCTTCTCCTGCCGCTGCGTAATCCGAGCCCAGAAGAAATGTTAGCAGGATGGGGCCGCCCGTGGCTGTCAGAAGGGCAATGACGGTCCCACCGACGATCACGAGTTTGATCAGCGTTAGGAACAGAGACAAGTCCGCAGCGCTATTGGAACGGTAAGCCCTCGCCAACCCGGGTAACAAAGCCTGCCCAAGTGCAAGCGGCCCGATCAGCAGGACGCTTGTGACTTGCATCGCAATGGCGAAATGGCCAACGGTCGCGGTATCCGGCTGCAGAAATTTGAGCGCAACCACACCGACTTGGGTTGTAAGAACGGTCAACCACAGCGTGACTGCAAAGGGCAGCGAATGGACGATCACCGCCTTAAGTAGCCGGAAATCCGATCCTAGAGCGAGAGTAAGCCCGCTACGCCGCTTCAGGAGGCAGAGTCCGGCAACGGCTTCCGTGGTCCATACGACCAAGTGTATTGCGCAAATCGAAATGAGGCCGGCGCCGGCAGTAAGCGCCGCGATACCGATCGCGACTTCGGCGAGTCTGAAGATCGCCTCGTACCGAAGAATCCATTTGGTGTCTTCCAACGCCATCCCGCAGGACCTAACCCAAATGGCGATCCCACGTGCGACGACTGTCAATAGGAAAAACGTAACGGCGACGGACACCTCGCCCCTGTCGCCAAAGGCCCATTGCAGCACGATCGCGCAACTTGCAACCGCGCTCAACGTTGCCAACGTCGCGGTCAGACTGTAGCTGACGGTCCGGTCCGCGGATTTCGGACGCTTCCCGATCCGCGTTGACAGTGTCGTGCGCTGCCCCAGTCCGGCGATACCCATCAAGGCAAGGCTGAAAGCCATGCCATAGGTGAACACTCCCAACGCACCCGGTTCCAGAAACCGTGCAATCGCGATCAAATAAGCGAAGCGCGCGACGCTGGCGACGATCTGGGCCAACGATAGGGCGGTGAAGTTATCGAAAATCGAGATCCGCCGCTTCCGGGCGCCGGAAAGCCGAGTCGGCGAGTTCACGGTATTCACCACAAACCAGGATCGAGAAACTGTGCCCGAAACCAGCGGTTTCCAAGCGTCGGCACCGACGGATCGTGGGGCGTGCACTGACTGCATAGCTGCAACTGTCGACATGCTGGGGCTTCGGCAATGCTTTTTCGCTCAATCATCGACGCCAACTCACGAACTGCCCGTCGCCTCGAACGGCGCGTTACGCAGCACTCTTTCGCATAGCTCGCTGTAGTCTCGGGCCATTCGAGGCAGGCTCCACCGCTCGACGGCAACCGCCCTTGCCCGCTGCCCCATGTCGCGCAGCCCGGTTTCGTTACCGGCCAGGTCCCGGACGGCGTTCGCAAAGGCTTCGGTATTATCGATGGGGCACAAGCGCCCGGTCACGCCATCCTCCACCAGTTCCGGAAGCGACGAGCAGTCGGTGACCACGGCAGGCGTGCCGCAGGCCATCGCCTCCACCACTGCATATCCGAACCCCTCGAATCGGGTGGGGAACAGAAATAAATCCGCACGGCGATAAGCGTCGCGAAGCTGCCGCCGGTCCAACCGGCCGAGCGGCTTCATATTCGAGCTTCGCGAGGCCGAACCGTCGGTCCGGAGACCGGACGTGTAGTGCAGTTCGAATCCGGGACCTAGTCGGTTCATGATGTCGGGCAGCAGATCGGCGCCTTTGCGCCGGGTGAGGTTCCCAACAAACAGCAACCGGACCGGGCGGTCGGACAAGGGCGGTTTTCCCTCCGGCGAGGGACAGAAGAAGTCCGTCTCGATCCCGTTGGCGATAACATCGATACCGTCGCATCCCATCGCTCGCGTCAGGCTGCCCGCCGTATATCGGCTAACCGCGACGATCGCGTCGGCGGCCATCAAGCTGGCTTTCTCGAACGCTCGAAGCAGGCCTTGATGATAGATCGCCTGGAACCAACTGCGGTAAGGCCGGTAGGTCGGGTCCAGGACGCAGTGATGTTCGACGGCGATTAACTTGTTGCCCGGACGGCGGACGGCGAAGCCGTATGAGGCGCTGGCAATCGTGATGTCCGTATCCGCCGGCGCTTTCAGCGTCTTGAGGCCCCATGGAAGGTATTGCCAATACCGGGCGAGGCCCGTCGTCGTCACCCGGTGCCCCTCATTCGTCAAAGCGGCCGCGAGGCGGCTGGTAAACACATCGCTCCCGCTACCCGTCTGCAGAAACGGCAGCCAGATATTCATTCCACAAATCTGCGTTTCACCAGATGGCGACCGAACACCGTCTTGCCCGCCCTTCGTTGAATTGGAGCGGCAAGCATGGCAACGGCGCTTTAACGCGGCGTTAACGGTGCGCGTGGCCCGAGAAGCGGCATCGGCTATCTACAAAAAGACAAGATCGGCGTTCGTCGCCAGATTCTTTAGGCTGCGGCGATGACCGTACCCTATGTGGTGCATGGCCAGGATATCGTGACGTGGCGCGACGTAGAGGTCGCCGACATCGTAGCGTTCAAATTTCTCGATGATCTTCCTGTGGGCGAAAAACGCGTTCACGCCTGACAAATTGCAGCAGATGAGACTGTAGTCTCGTTTACTCAGTCTTTCGCAAATCGACAATAGGGAAGAGCCAAAATGGTCATCGCCCTTCCACACGAAGCTCTCTTGGTATGGCGTCTCGTATCTGACTGAGGGCGGGAAAATGGCGTTGTATTCGATTGACAGGCAATGAGGCTGAAGGCTGCCAAGAATGCTATCGGCGATTTCCAGGTCATTGCCGTCAATATCGACTGACAGGAAGGCCACATCTTCAGGTCCGACTCCAAGCCTATTCAGGCACTCGGCGACGACGCTCTGTGCGTTCTCCCTGCTCATGAAACGGTGGGCCACGACAATCTTCTGCCGTTCGGCCAGACACTCTCGCCGAAAGCGGCCGGTTTCCACCGCCTCGTATTCGCTACGGAGCGTTTGAATGTTCTTCCGGCTGCCATCGATCCAAACACCGCTCCATCCTCCGATGCCAAGCAAATGGCTATTGTTCTCCCGGCCATCACCGCAGCCGATTTCCACAAATACTCTCGGATGTGCGCCGACACGAGAGAAGATCTCCTCGATAATCCCGTCCTCGTCGTTCTGGGAATAGGCTTTTCGGCCCTTCAAAGCTGGACTATCTGGCGTTTTGAATCTCAGCTCTTGCCAGTATTGGCGATAGAGCAGTTCGGCGAGGATCTGCCTCGACGGCGACATATGCCCAAGGCTTGTGAGCACTCGATGCACGAAAGTCCTGATCATTTCCGGATTTGTGCCCTACGAAACCGGCCGAGCCTAAGGAATCGGACCGCAAGACCGCTTGTCTTCGAAGCCGACATTCGGATCTCACATCATGGTCGGCGCCGGTTTAACGACCGGTTAAGCCCGCTTGCTTGCATCCCGCGCGCGTTGAGAACTGATTGGAATAACTCAGAGAATCCACGTGCCGACACTGTCCTGTCGAGCTTTTGTTCGACAAACGTCCGTGCGGTGCGTGCTAGTGTTTGAGCCATAGCCGGATCGTCCAGCAAGCGCGATACGGCCTCGGCAATCTCGTCAGGCGCCCGGGGGCGTACGGTAATGCCGGTTTCACAGTCACGCACCGTATCGACGACACCGCCAACACGGGTGGCGATTACGGGCGTGCCCGCGGACATCGCTTCAGCGAATACCAAGCCCTGCGCTTCGAAATGCGACGGCCCAACAAACATGTCGGCCGCGGCCATGAAGTTTGCAACCTGATCCGGCGGAACGGCGCCGACAAAGAAAACACGATCGCCGACCCCCAATCGCTCTGCCTCGCGCTCGAAGTCCTGCTGTTCGGGACCGGTTCCGACAATTGCCAATGTGAGGTTCGGCGCTCTGTCTCTTAACAGGGCAATGCCCCGGATGAGATCGCCGACCCCTTTTTCTCTAACAACGCGCCCGACGAAGATCAGAAATGGCCCCTGACGACGCCGATAGCGTTGTCGAATCTCAGACACCGCATCGGGGCGCGTGGGCGCCTCGGTGTCGATGCCCATCGGTATCCGGCGCATCACCGGCAGATCGCCTGCTATCGCGCGCACCTCCTCGTCGGTTGCGCTGCTATTGACGGTTACGGCGTTGGCGCCGCGGAGCGCAAAACACTTGAGCCTCCGAAGAAGACCGCCTTGCAAGGCAAACACATCGCTGCCGTGCACCGTGACGACATGAGGCGTCCCCGAAACAGCGCTCGCAGCGGCGCCCACCAGGCCCTGCGGCAGTATCCAGTGACTGTGCAACAGGTCGTATCGCCGCCGCAGGAGGCGCCACGTCAAGGCGGCCCATTCGGACGCAACAAACGCGGGTAGCTTCAGAAGATTGGCGGGATGGCGTCGCAACTCGATAAGCGCTCCGCCACCGTAACAGACGGTCTGGAGCCGCTCCGGCCACAGGTACCTAAATCTCTCTACCTCGACGCCGCCGTAGTTTTCACGAATGGCAAGACCTGGAGCGTGCGGCGCGACGACATCCACCTGCCAGCCAAGCGCCTGTAAATCCTGCGCCAAATTCAAGATGAATGGCGCGGTGGCATCGCCCTGCCACCGCGGGAAACTTGAGGTCAGCATGAGAACACGGGCCGCTTTGCCCATGATGGCTGCTCTCCTCAAGTCGTCAGTTGCTCACATTGGACCGCTCAACCTAGTTTGCGGAGTATGAGCAAAGTGTGAACGACGAAGAACAATGAAGCGGCTGTAAAGTGTGTTGAACGAAGCTCACGGTGGGTTCAGCGACCGACCGGATGGCCCGATAGGCCTTCCAGTCCTAATGACTCTCCTGCGGCTGTTTACGCGCCGGCACCAGCAGCAGGGCCGACGCTTGCGGCTTTGGGACGGGGTCTGCCTTATTTTTCGCGGCGTTGCTGTCTTCGGACGTGTTCGGTCGCTGCATATCGCATAAGTAGCGCACCTGGTCGAATTTCTTCGCCCATGGCGAATAGCGCTCCTGATATCTCGTGATCGTCCATGGCATGTGACTATCCCTGATCCACCCAATGCTTCCCTATCAAAGCATCGTCACGCGCCCGATTTCGCAACGTTACCGCGTACGCGCCGAACCTCTCGACCGTTACTCTACACCATCTAGCATATAGGTTAGATCACCCGCTATGGTTGGGTCAATTCTGTGGCATTGATTAAAATTTTGCCGAAGACGATCCCTGTCACCGCAGGTCGGATCGCCACCCGCGAATTCCTACGTAATTTCCCGTATTCGGCTGTATTCTCCAGATTTCGGAAGCGCGTTTTTGCGGTGCGTTGGCCGGCCCTGCCGCGATTCACCAGCGGCGGCGTCCTTCGGGCCGGGCGGGATTATCACCCTTGGGTTGCAGTAACGGAAATCTAGCGGTTTTAGCGTTTAGTATTCGACCCGGACATTCAACCCTAAGGCGCTGAACCGGCCATGCGATCTATCTGCAAATCCACCGTCGTTGCCGCCGTCCTTGCGCTGCTGGCCGCGCCATCCGACAGCAACGCGTCATCGTTCGAGGCCTGTATCGACCGGCCGTCCCGCCAATGCTTGCTGGTCATCGCCAATCAAGCCGCGACGCAAACCGGTTCGCCCGAGAGTCGCGCGCGACTGTTCCTGGCCATCGCCGAGGCGCATGCGACGACGGGCGACAGTGCCCGCGCAGACCGGGCGATCGAAGCCGCCGTCGCCGCGGCGGGCGCGATCCGCGACCCCGCGCGCCGCTTGTCCATACTGGCGTCGGTCGCCGAGCGCCTGCAGGCGTCTGGTTCCGACGCCGCCAGCCGGCGCGCCCTCGCCGAGGCGGTGCGGCTCGTCGGCGACGGCCTGAACGGCCAGCCCGGTCACATCCTGATGGCAAGACTGGCCGTCCTGCGCGGCCTCGCGGCCCTGCAGGCGCGGCTCGGCCAATCCGATGCCTTTACCGAAACTGCGGATCGCTCGATCCGGGCGGCGGACCGGATACAAGAGTCCGGCCTGCGCAGTGCCGCGCTATCGATGATCGCCGAGGCCCAGTCGAAACTGGACCCCCGAGCGGCGGCGCAGACCCTGGGCCGCGCCGTCGACGCCGCGACCGAAATCCCATCACCGGCCGAGCGGGTCGCGGCGCTGTCGGCTGCGTCGGTAACCGCGTTGCAGACGGGCGCGCTGCGGCTGGCCGTGCAAACCGTCCGGGCCGCGCTCACCGCGGCGGCAGAGGTCGCGAATCCGTCCGAACGCGCCAGATTGACCGGCGGCATCATGCTCACAATGCTGACGTTCGGGGATTTTCCGGCCGGCGCCCCGGATGACGGCAGCCGCGACGACTGCCTCGCCGACCCGACCAGGGCCTGTCTTGCCCGCCATGCGCGGACCGCCGCCGAAGCGCTGCGCCAGGGTCGCGACGGCGCCGTTTATTTCCTGCACATCGCAAGGTCCTGGTCCGCGGCCGGCGATCGCGCGGCCGCGTCGCGCGCCCTGACAGACACGCTGGCGGCCCTCGAGTTCGTGTCGATGCCGAGCCTGAGGATGGCGCTGTTGCAGGATGTCGCCAGGCTGCAGTCGGATATCGGCGACCGGCCGGCGGCCCTCGCGACGCTGACCCGCCTTGCCCGACTGGTCGACACCGCGGTCGCCGGCGATTCCGGCTTGGATGTGCGATCCAAGGTCCACAGCCTGCTCCGCGTCGCCCGATCGAGCGCCGAACTCGGCGGCGATGCCGACGCCACCTGGTTCAGCCGGGCGATCGATCTCGCGGAAACCGCCGAAAACGCCTGGCATCGCGCGACCCTGCTGCGGGACATCGCCGTCCAGTACGCGACGATCGACCGTTCGGCGGCCGCCGAAACATTCGATCTGGCGGTCGATGCGGCGGCGGCGGTTGAATTCGCCGAATCCCGCGCCGACCTGCTGCTGACCGTCGCCGAATCGGGCATAGAAGCCGGTCTGCCGGCCACCGCCGAAGCCGTCGTCCCGGATATGCGCGTCGCGATCGGCCGTTTCGACCGCCTGACCGATACGGCGCCGTATCGGGCGCGCCTGGCGCTTGTCCTGCTAAAGACCGGTCAGGGCTAAGTGTTTCCGGCCAAGTGTGACGGCCGTCACACTCTCTTGCCTAACCTGCCGAATGGCTTAGGCTTGGCATCGCAGGAGCTTTGATCCAGCAGGGACACGGCTGATAGTATTCCGCCGGCCCGACCGCGCATCTGGGTGCGCCGGCTATCGGTCGTTCGGCCCGGGATTCGGTCTTCATTGGGATGGATTGGTGACGGTGCTCAGGCAATCGCTGTCGGTAGTGACGCTCGCAACAATCGCCTTCGCGCCCGCCGGCGCGCTGGCGCAGGGCGGGCCTGCCCTGGTCAAGGTCGACCAGGTCAAGACGGAGCCGCTGTCCCAGACCGTGCCGGTGCTCGGCCGCGTCGTCGCGCGCCAGCAGGGTCCGGTGGCGACCCGCGTCGCCGGCGCGGTGGCCGAGGTCAAGGTCGAGGTCGGCGACCGGGTCGAGGCCGGCGAGGTGCTCGCCCTGCTGGTCGACGAGCGCCGCCGCTACGAGCGCGAGCTTGCCCTGTCGGAACTCGCCGCGGCGGAGGCGCAGCAGAAGACGGCGGATGCCGAGCTCGGGCTGCGCCGCCAGGAATTCCGCCGTCTGGAGAGCCTGACCGGCTCCGCCGCCTTCTCCCGCGCCCGCCTCGACGACAAGCGCCAGGAAATCGTGGTCGCGCAGGGTCGCCTGTCCGAATCGGCGCAACGCATGCAGATGGCCAAGGCCCGTCTCAATCTGGCCGATTGGGACCTGGAGCAGACCCGCGTGCTGGCGCCCTATCCCGGCGTCGTCAACGTCAAACATGTCAGCGCCGGCGCGTTCGTCGGCGTCGGCGATCCGATCGTCACGCTGATCGACGATTCAGGCCTGGAGGTTGAGGCCGACGTCCCGACCGAGCGCGTGGCGGCGCTGAAACCGGGCACCGAAATCGGCATCCGGCTCGACGACGGCAGCCTGCACGGCGCCAGCGTGCGCGCCGTGGTCCCGCGCGAGAACCCGCTGACCCGCACCCGCGCGGTTCGGTTCCTGCCGGCCTTCGGCGATGTCGCCCGGCCGCTGGCGATCGACCAGTCCGTCACGCTTAACCTGCCGATCGGCGTCGCCCGCGACGTGGTGACCGTGCATAAGGACGCGGTGATCAAGCGCCAGGGCGGCGCGCTGGTCTATATCGTCCTGGACGGCAAGGCCGAGATCCGCCCCGTCCGCCTGGGCGAGGCCGTAGCCGGCCGTTTCGAGGTCTTGAGCGGCCTGAAGCCCGGCGACGTGGTTGTGATCCGCGGCAACGAACGCTTAAGGCCGGGACAGCCGGTCCAGCCCGATAAGACCGGCGCCGCGGCCGGCGCCGTTACCGGCCCGAAACGCGACGCATCATAAACTCAGGTATCCGCGAGGCAGCGCCATGAACCTGATCCGCCTTGCCATCGAACGGCCGATCGCGGTGATCTCCGCCGTGATCATGGCGGTGATGTTCGGCGCCGTGGCGCTGGCGACGATCCCGATCCAGCTCACGCCCGACGTGCGCCGCCCGATCATCACCATCACCACCACTTGGTTCGGCGCCGCGCCGGCCGAGGTGGAGCGCGAGATCGTCAACCGCCAGGAAGAGGTGCTGAAGGGCGTCGAAGGCCTGGAGGAGATGATCAGCCGCTCCCGCGACGGCGAAGCGGAAGTCACGCTGGAGTTCCGCATCGACCAGAACATGGACCGGGCTCTGCTGCTTGTCGCCAACCGGCTCGACCGGGTCGACGGCTACCCGGACGAGGCGGACGAGCCTATCCTCTCAACCTCGGGCAGCGAAGATTCCGCCATCGCCTGGTTCATCCTGACCCGGGCGGAAGGCAACGACAAAGAGATCCACAGCTTCGGGGACTTCGGCGAAGACGCGATCCAGGACCGGCTGGAACGGGTCACCGGCGTCTCCCGCACCAACCTGTTCGGCGGCAGCGAACGGGAGATGCAGGTCACAATCCTGCCGGAGCGGATGGCCCGCTACGGCCTGACCGTGCCGCAGGTGGTCGACGCTTTGCGCCGCGCCAACATCTCCATGAGCGCCGGCGACGTCGACGAAGGCAAGCGCCGCTACGTGGTCCGCACGGAGGGCGAGTTCACCCGGCCGGACCAGGTCGCCGACGTCATCCTGCGCAGCATCAACGATCCCGTAACCGGCCGCCTCGCCCGCGTCACCGTCGGCGACATCGCCGAGATCGGCTTCGGCTACAAGGAGCCCACCGCCAGGATCCGCTTCCTCGGCCAGCCGGCGATCGCCATCAACGCGATTCGCGAAACCGGCGCCAATGTGATCGACACCATGGTCGGCATCCGGGAGGCGGTCGCGGACCTCAACGCTTTCGCCCTGCCGAACGCAAAGCTCGTGCTGAATCAGGTCTATGACGAGACCGTCTATATCGTCAGCGCCATCGATCTGGTGATCCAGAATATCTACATCGGCGGGCTGCTCGCGGCGGTCATCCTGCTGCTGTTCCTGCGTTCGTTCGGCGCGACCCTGATCATCTCGGTGGCCATCCCGGTTTCCGTGGTCGCGTCGTTCGTCGCCATGGCCGCGATGGGGCGGTCGATCAACGTGATCTCGCTCGCCGGCATCGCCTTCGCCGTCGGCATGGTGGTCGATGCCGCTATCGTCGTGCTGGAAAACATCTACCGCCTGCGTCAGTCCGGCCGGTCGTCCTCGGAAGCGGCCTATGAAGGCGCGCGTCAGGTTTGGGGCGCGGTTCTCGTCTCGGCGCTCACCACGGTGATGGTGTTCATCCCGATCCTGGTCATGAAGCTGGAAGTCGGCCAGCTGTTCCGCGACATCGCGGTCGCCATCTCCGTCGCGGTCATGCTGTCGCTCGTCGTCGCGATTACCCTGATACCGGCGATGTCCCGGCGCCTGCTCGGCGGCCCGTCGTCCGGTAGCCTGGTCATGCGCCGCCTGCCGGTGATCGACGATCTCGCCGGTTTGTTCGCCGGCGGCGTGATGGCCTTCACCCGCGTGGTCGTCGCCAGTCGCCCCCTTGCCGTCGTTGTCGTCGCAACGGTCGCCACGGCGGCCGGTGTCGGCAGCTACCTCTATCTGCCGAAGCTCGAATACCTGCCGGAGGGCAACCGCAACCTGGTATTCGGCATCATCCTGCCGCCGCCCGGCTACAATCTCGACACGACGACCGAGATCGCCGAGCAGATAGAAGGCTCCGCCAAGCCGCTCTGGGCAATCGAGACCGGCCCTGAATCCGAACCGGGCCAACCGCCGAAGGTAGAGAACTTCTTCTTCGTCGCAACCCGCGCCACGACGTTCCTGGGCGCCACCGCCGTCGACGGTCAGCGCGCGGGCGAGTTGATCGGCCCGCTCAGCCAGCCGATCTTCCGCGAACCGGGCACATTCGGCTTTCTCACCCAACCGTCTCTGTTCGGCCGCGGGATTGGCGGTGGCCGCTCGATCGAACTCAACATCTCCGGCCCGAACCTGGAGCAGACGCTCGGCATCGCTCTGCAGGCCACCGGCATGGTCAGCGGCATCCTGCCCCGCGAGGAGGGCCACCAGTTGCGGCCGATCCCCGGCCTGGAACTCGGCGCGCCGGAAGTCCGCCTGTTCCCGGATCGCGTCCGCCTGGCCGACAGCGGCGTCACCGCCCGCGATCTCGGCATGACTGTCGACGCCTTCAACGACGGCCTCCGCGTCGCCGAAATCACCGTCGACGGCAAGCGTATCGACCTCACCCTGATCGGCCCGGTCGACGAGACGCTCCGAACCCAGGGCATCGACGCGCTGCCCGTGGTCACCGAATCCGGCCAGATCCTGCCGGCTGCCTCGCTCGCCGACATCCGTGTTACCTCCGGGCCGACGGAGATCCGCCATCTGGAACGCGAGCGCACGGTAACGTTGGAGATCCGGCCGACCAACCAGCTGCCGCTGGAAGCGGCGATGGAGATCCTTCAGGCCCAAGTGATCGACAAACTAGAGGCCGGCGGCTTGCCGCCCGGCGTCAAACTGGGCCTGTCGGGCACCGCCGATCAACTGACCCAGACCTGGGACGCCATGGTCCTCAACCTGGGGCTCGCCATCGCCATCGTCTATCTGGTGATGGCAGTGCTGTTCGAAAGCTTCGTCTATCCGCTGATCATCCTGATCTCGGTACCGCTTGCCGCGGCCGGCGGCGTCGGCGGTCTCGCGATCCTCAACCTGTTCACCTACCAGGCGCTGGACATGTTGACCCTGCTCGGCTTCGTCATCCTGATCGGCATCGTGGTCAACAACGCCATCCTGCTGGTCCACCAGACCCTGCATCATCTGCGCGAGGAAGGGTTGGAACCGCAGCAGGCGATTCTGGAGGCGACGCGCAACCGGCTCCGTCCGATTTTCATGAGCACGCTGACCAGTGTCGTCGGCATGCTGCCGCTCGTGCTGTTCCCCGGCGCCGGGTCGGAGCTCTACCGCGGTCTCGGCTCCGTTGTGGTCGGCGGCCTGTCGCTCTCGGCGGTGCTCACCCTGCTGCTGATCCCGCCGATGCTGACCGTCTTCCTGACGCGCCGCTCCACCCGCGTGGCTCCCGCGACCGCCGAAGCCGCCCCGGCCGAGTGACCCGATCCCGGCCCACGCAAGACTTCGTGATGACGCCGCCCCCAGTTCTGCCTTAATGTCGGCGTTTGGATCAGCCGGCAACCAAGCCGGCGGCGCGTCGACAAAGATGGGGCACTGCACATGGGTCGGATTGTGGTCGCAGGCATCGCGCTTGCGGTGTTGGCGAGTTGTGAGCCGTTACCGGAAACCTGGTACGAACAGCGCTGCCTCCAGGCCGGCTTCAAGCGCGGCAGCGTGGATTTCGAGCGCTGCACCAAGCGCGACATCGAATGGATCAAGCGCAATTCCGGCGAGGCCGGCGGCCGGCTCTAGAGCTATGTAGCGCCGCCTTTCAAACCGCGTTCCCTTGGCGGACCGAACGAAGCGGCGTATAAGACCTTATGCAACGCGCGTTCGGCTTTTCCCTGTTGGTAATATCGACACTCGCGGGGCTAAGTCTGAGCGCCGGCCACCGTTCGGCCGTCGCCGAGGAAATCACCTTCTTCCGCATCGGCACCGGCTCGACGGCCGGCACCTACTATCCCGTCGGTGCGCTGATCGCCAACGCCATTTCCAATCCACCCGGCAGCCGCGCTTGCGAGGCCGGCGGCTCCTGCGGCGTGCCCGGCGTGATCGGCGCGGCGGTCGCGACCCAGGGCTCGGTCGCCAATATCAACGCCATCGCATCCGGCGCGCTGGAATCCGGCCTGGCTCAGTCGGACACCGTGGACGCCGCGGTGAAAGGGACCGGCCCATTCGCGGGCAGTGGCCGCCACGACACCATCCGGGTCGTCGCCAACCTTTATCCGGAAAGCCTGCACTTGGTGGTGCGCAAGGAAGCCGGCATCGAAACCATCGACGATTTGCGCGGCAAAAGGGTGTCCCTCGACACCAAGGGCTCGGGCACGCGGGTTATCGCCAATCTCGTGCTCGATGCCTTCGGAATCGGCGAGGATGCCCTAATTGCCGCCGACTATCCGCCCGGCGAGGCGGTCGACATGATGTTCGCGGAGGAGGTCGACGCCTTCTTTCTGGTCGCCGGTTATCCGACCCGCGCGGTGACCGAACTGGCGCGGGTCGGCAAGGCGACCTTGCTGCCCATCGCGGACGAGCGGGTGTTTCGCCTGCTTGAACGTCACCCCTACCTGGCGGTCGACCAAATTCCCGCCGACGCCTATACCGAAATCGGCGAGACCGACACGGTCAGCGTCGGCGCGCAGTGGGTGGTCGACGCCGGCCTTGAGGAAGAGTTCGTCTACCGCCTGACCGAGGCGCTTTGGCATCCGAACAACCGGGCCCTGCTCGATTCCGGCCATGACAAGGCCCGCCTGATCCAGCTTGAGACGGCGTTGAAGGGCGTGTCGGCGCCGCTGCATCCCGGCGCCGAGCGGTACTATCGGGAACGCGACATGATCAAGGGCGGTCTTCCCCGTCCAAAACGCCGTCCTCCGACCTAGCTGCGTCCAACCACGCAATCATCGCCGGCCAGCCAAGCACCGCGTCGCGATAGTCCGCCGAGACCGGGTCCAGTTCGACCTGATAGGTCGCGAAGCGGCTGACGACCGGCGCATACATCGCATCCGCCGCGGTGAACGCGCCGAACAGGAAGGGGCCGTCCCCCTTCTCGCCGAACCGCGTCCGGCAGTCGCGCCAGATTTCCGTAATCCGCGCGACATCGACTGCGACCTCGTCGGTCATGCCGGCACCCGGCCGGGAGGCGCGGCAGTTCATCGGCATATTCTCGCGCAGGGCGAAGAAGCCGGAATGCATCTCCGCACTGATGCTGCGCGCCGTTGCCCTCGTTTCCACATCGTCCGGCCACAACCGGGCCTCGGGGAAACGCTCGGCCAGATACTCGCAGATCGACAGCGTATCGTAGACGGTCAACCCACCGTGCTTAAGCACCGGCACCTTGCCGGCGCCGGAATACCGCAGGATCTGTTCCTTGGTATCCGGCTTGCCGAGCAGGATGACCTCTTCGTCGAAGTCCACGCCGGTCGCGGCGAGCGCCAGCCATGCCCGCAGACTCCACGACGAATAGTTCTTGTTGCCGATCACCAGCAGAAATTCGGACATGCGTACTCCCTTTACCGTCGCCTCTTTACCTCGGCGAGGCCACGGGCGATATAAGTCAGACCCCGAACTGGAGCAATGCAGCAGATGATCTACCTGACCGAGTCGCCCGAATCCACGCCGATACCGATCTGGCTCGTCACCAAGGCCGGCCTCAAGGACTGGCTCGGCGGTCGCCCGGCGGAACAAGCGGCCTGGGTCGAGGCAGCCGGCTTCAAAGCCGCGCCGGGCGCTCACCTGCTGCTGCCGTCGGGCGACGGCGGCATCGCCGGCGTCGTTGCCGGCGTTTCCGAGAACCCCGATCTCTGGGCGCTGGCCGGACTGCCGGCGGCCCTGCCCGGCGGCGCCTACGAAATCGCCGGCGGCCTTTCCGCCGACCGCGCAAGCGCGGTCGCGCTCGGCTGGGCCATGGGCACCTATCGCTTCGACCGTTACAAGACGTCGGAGCAGACATACGCCACTCTGGTGTGGCCGGACGGCGCGGACAGGGGCCACGTGGAACGCAGCGCCGCGTCGCTTCGCCTCGTCCGCGATCTGGTCAACACGCCGGCGGGGGATCTTGGGCCGACCGCGTTGGTCGCGGCAGCCGAACAGGTCGCCGGCAAACACGGCGCCGCCTGCACGGTAATCGTCGGCGACGATCTGCTGGCGCGAAACTATCCCATGATCCACGCCGTCGGCCGCGCCGCCACCGACGCGCCGCGGCTGATCGATTTCGTCTGGGGCGACCCGGACGCGCCCAAGGTGAGTCTGGTCGGCAAAGGCGTCTGTTTCGATTCCGGCGGCCTGGATATCAAACCGGCATCCGGCATGCTGCTGATGAAGAAGGATATGGGCGGCGCCGCCAACGTGCTTGGCCTGGCCGACATGATCATGGGCGCAAATCTGCCGGTCCGTCTGCGCGTGCTGATTCCGGCGGTTGAGAACGCCGTCGCCGGCAATGCCTTCCGCCCCGGCGACATCCTGCAAAGCCGCAAGGGCCTCACCGTCGAAATCGGCAATACCGATGCCGAGGGCCGCCTCATCCTGGCGGACGCGCTGGCCGACGCCGATGCGGAGGAGCCCGAGTTGCTGGTCGACATGGCGACGCTTACCGGCGCGGCGCGGGTCGCCGTCGGCACCGAGCTCGCCGCCACCTTCACCGACGACGACGCCCTCGCCGCCGACCTCGCCCGCCTCGGCGCGGCGGAAAGCGACCCGCTCTGGCGCCTGCCGCTCTGGCAGCCGTACCGCAAGCTGATCGACAGCAAGGTCGCGGACATCAACAATTCCGGCGAGGGCCGCTTCGGCGGCGCGGTGACGGCCGCGCTGTTCCTCAAGGATTTCGTCGAAAAGGCGAAGTCCTGGGTGCATTTCGACCTCTATGCCTGGAACGACAAGCCGCGTCCGGGCCGGCCGGTCGGCGGCGAAGCCTTCGCCATCCGCGCGCTGTTCGCTTTGCTCAGCGAGCGCTACCCGCCGACGGCTTGAACGATCCGGTTGCGTAACGACTGCGTCTGTGACAATTTGGTGGCGACCAACCACTCGCAGCCGCGGAGGTCGGTATGGCAACGGGCGCCGAAATCCTGCAACTGCTCAGCGTCTGGCGGGGCGCGATCTGCGAAAGCGTGCGCCGCGACGGGCCGGACCTGTCGGCGCGCCAGATGGCCATCCTGTTGACGGTCTATTTATCGCCGCCGCCGCATACTGTGCGCGGCCTCAGCGCCGACCTGAAGATTTCCAAGCCGGCGGTGACCCGGGCGCTCGACACCATGGGCCGCCTGGAACTGATCCGCCGCCGCCGCGATCAGGCCGACCGGCGCAGCGTCCTGGTCCAGCGCACCGTGAAAGGCACGGTTTTTTTAAGCGAGTTCGCCGAACTGGTCGCCGATGCACAGAAACAGGATCAACCATGACCGCGCCGCTCGACCCGCGCATTCACGCCTACCGCGACGACCTCGCCGCCAGCCGGCTTTCCGGCAAGGTCTCGGCGGAGCGCTTCGTGGACGGTAGCCTGTATCAGGTGACCGCGCCGACCGCGCCGGTCCACGCCAAGCCGGACGCCCGTTCGACCCGGACCAGCGAGCTGCTGTTCGGCGAGACCGTCACCGTCTACGAGGTCCGCGAAGGCTGGGCCTGGTGCCAGGGCACCCTCGACGACTATGTCGGCTACGTCCGCGCCGACCTGCTTACCCCCGACGTCACACCGCCGACCCATGTCGTCGCCGCGCTTTCCACGCACCTGTACCCGGAACCGAGCCTGAAGGTGCCGCCGATCGACTGGCTGCCGTTCGGCGCGCGCCTCGCCGTCGACGGCGAGCAGGACGGCTACAGCCGCGCGCCGGTCGGCGACGGCATCGGCTGGATCTACAGCCGCCATCTGGCGTGCCTGGACAACCCCGACCCCGACTACGTCGCGACGGCCGAGCGGTTCCTCGGCGTGCCCTATCTCTGGGGCGGCCGCTCCAGCGCCGGGCTCGACTGCTCCGGCCTGGTCCAGGTCGCCCTGGAACGCGCCGGCCTCGACTGCCCCCGCGACAGCGACATGATGGCGACATCGCTGGGCAATCCGGTCGACCCGCCGAACGACCTCGCGACCCTGCCCCGCGGCGACCTGGTCTTCATCCCCGGCCATGTGGTCATCGCCTACGGCGACGGCCGCTGCCTCCACGCCAACGCCCACGACATGGCCGTCGTCCTGGAACCCATCGCCAACCTCTTCGCCCGCCTCACCCCCGAACAGGGCCGCATCACGGCGATCCGAAGACTCAACAACCTGTAAAAATCCCTCTCCCCACACTTGTGGGGGGAGAGGTTAGGTGAGGGGGGTGCCGATGCAGCGCGCGAACCTACCCGAGCGTACCTTCAATCGCGGCAAACACGCCCTCGAGGTTCTCAAGCACCTCGCTGTTCCAGAACCGCAACACCCGAAACCCCTGGCTCTCCAGCCACTCAGTCCGCGCGCGATCCCGCGTCGAGCAGGTCGCATGCTGCCCGCCGTCAACCTCAATTACCAACGCCTTTTCAAGACAGACAAAGTCTACCACATACCGACCAATTGCATGCTGACGGCGAAATTTGTGGCCTATCGACGCGCGATCCCGCAACCGCGACCACAACAGCTTTTCTGCTTCCGTTGAGTCTCGCCTGAGACGCCGGGCCTGATCTATCGGCCGGTTTCTGTGTCGCGTCATCGCCACGCTCCAATGTCGAACATAGAGCATACAGCAACCACCCCCTCACCCCGACCCTCTCCCCCTAAAGGGGGCGAGGGAGTTGAGGAGTCCCTCTCCCCACGCTTGCGGGGGGAGAGGCTAGGTGAGGGGGGTGTCGAAACGGGCGGCCAACCCTCAATACCCCTTAGCCGCATCCACGACATTGAGCAGCGGCTCGCCCGCCTCAACCCGGCGGATATTCTCCGCCACCTGATCGCAGGACGAGCGCGGGTCGGTGATCGCGGCGACATGCGGCGTGATCGTCACCTTCGGGTGGACCCAGAGCGGATGTTCGGGCGGTAGCGGTTCCGGCTCGAACACATCCAGGGTCGCGCCCTGCAACTGCCCGGAATCCAGCGCCGCGATCAGGTCGTCGACCACCACGTGGCCGCCCCGTGCCGCGTTGATCACCGCGGAGCCTTTCGGCATCGCGGCGAACGCGTCCGCGTTCAGGATCCCCCGTGTCTCGTCGGTCAGCGGCAGCAGGCAGGCGACGGTCTCGCTCCGCGCCAGGAAGGGTTTAAGCCCCGCCTCCCCGGCGAAACTCTCCACGCCGTCGACCTGTTTCGGGCTGCGGCTCCACCCGGCCACGTCGAAGCCGAGCATCACCAGCGCCCGCGCGGCGGACGCGCCGAGCTCGCCCAGCCCCAGGATACCGACCGTCCGCTCGCCCGCATGCGGCTGCTCCAGCTCGCGCCATTCCCGGTTCCGCTGCAAGGCGTCGTATTCCGGCTGGCGGCGGTGGTAGCGCAGCACGTGCAGCGCGACGTACTCGGTCATGCGCAAGGTCATGTTCGGGTCGATCATCCGCGTGATCGGCACGCCAGCCGGCAGGTCCGGGTCGACGAAGATATGATCGACCCCGGCGCCGATGGAAAAGATTGCCTTCACGTTGGAATAGCGTTTCAGGTCGCCCGGCACCGGCTTCCACACCAGCGCGTAGTCGATCTCGTCCTCGGCGCCGACGTCCGGCCAATGCCGGACCTCCAGGTTCGGCACCCGCGAAGTCAGATGCTCGATCCACCAGTCGACCCGGTCGAACGCCTCGGTCTTCAGTACTAGAACTAGTTTCTTCATGTCGCTCCGGCTCTCAGCTGTCAGCCGTCAGCTATCAGCTTTCCCAACGCCTGTCATCCCGAGGGACGACCGGATTGCGCGAATCGACGAAACATCCCATATGCCAAACAGGAGACAGAAACGGGGGACTACCATGACCGTACAGGAAGGCGGCTGCCTTTGCGGCGCCGTGCGCATCAGGATCGAGGGCGAGCCGATTTTCGCCGGCGCCTGCTACTGCCGCGCGTGCCAGCGCGTCGCAGGCGGCGCCGCGGCCTACGCGATAGCCTATCCGAAGGAGGCCGTGACCGTGACCAAGGGCGAGACCCGCACCGTCACCGTCAAGGCGGACAGTGGCTCCGACGTCTACCGCGAGTTCTGCCCGGACTGCGGCGTGCACCTGATCTCTCACAACAGCGGCAATCCGAATTTCCGCGCGATCAAGGTCGGCGTGCTGGACGACCCGAGCGAGTTCAAGTCCCAGGGCAGCATCTGGACCGCCTCGGCCCAGCCCTGGCACCGCGTCGACTCCGACCTGCCGGCCTGGGACGGGAACCCCGATCCTCGGCCGACAGCCAGCTAACCGACGGGCCCGAACGTCTCGGTGTGGATCTGCTCCGCCGGCACGCCGAGGCGCTCCAGACCGGTCTGCACGTCGGCCATGAATCGGGTCGGGCCGCACAGCATGTAATGGGCGTCCGTGTCGCCGATCAGGCGCGCCAGCAGCGCGCCGTCGACCCGGCCCTCGCTGTCATGACCGTCGTCTTTCGCGCGCGGCCGGCTGTAGGCGACATGGATTCCGACGCCCGGCCGTTTGGCCGCCAGGCCGCGTACCTCGTCCGCCAGCGCGTGATGCGCCCCGTCGCGCGCGCCGTGCACGAACCAGACCGGCCGCTCGCCGTCCTCCTTCGCCAGGGCGTGCAGCATGCTGACCATCGGCGTCAGCCCGACGCCGGCGCTGACCAGCACCACCGGGCATTCCGCGCAGGGTAGCAGGAACTCGCCGGCTGGTTTCTGCGCATCGACAATCGCGCCCGGCTCGACCGTATCGTGCAGGTGCCGTGACGCCACGCCCATCGGCTCGCGTTTGACGCTGATCCGATACCGCCCATCGCCCGGCCCGCCCGACAGCGAATAGGTCCGCCGTACCGGCTCGTCATGTCCCGGCACGTCGAGCAGCAGCGGCAGGTGCTGGCCGGCGACGAAGTCCGGCAGCGGCCCGCCGTCCCTGGCCTCGAACACGAACGAGGTCACGTCCTCGCTCTCGCGGATCTTCTCGACCACGCGCAGCGAGCGCACCGGCTCCGCGTTCTCCACCCAGCGCAGCGGCACGGCGGCGGGCAGCTCGACGACTTCGTCGATCTCCACCGTCACTAGCCGCCTGGCGCCGGGCACCCGCGCCACCGCGTCCGAGTCCCAGTCGACCGTCGCCCGGCCCGTCAGTTGCAAAAGGCTTCCGGTCTCGAAGTCCACGAACAGCAATCCGGCGCGCGGATCGGCGACCAGGTTGCCGATGGTGTTGTAGTGGTTGTTGCCCGCATAGTCGGGAAAGGTGATCCGCGTCTCGCCCTCGACTTGGACGAACCCCTTGTCGCCGCCGCGGTGCGAAGCATCCATGCCGAAGGCCGGGTCCTCGCCCTCGCCGCGATGGCCGCTGGCGACGAAGAAGGTGTCGGCCGCCGCGATCCAGTCGCGCTGCGCCGGCGTCAGGCGGTTACCCCGCTTCGGCGCCCCGGCCGGCTCGCCGTCGACCCGCCGCCATTGCCGCTCGCGGATATATTGCGGGCAGTTGCCGAAGGTCTGGTCGACCGCCAGGACCAGCGCGCCGCCGTCGTCGGCGATGCGTCCATTGACGCGGTTGCGCCGGCGGTTGGCAAGCTCGATGCCGAGGATGCCGACATCCGCCCCCGCGGCGAACGCCCCTTCCAGCGCATCGCCCGCGGCCGGCCGGGCGTCGATCGTCAGCGTTCGGGGGTCGGGCGAGGCGACGAACCCGTCCGGGCCGGTGAGCAGCGTCGCCCACGGCCGCCCGGACCGGTCGCGGGCGCCGGCCACCAGGAACGGCAGCGCGGTATGGAAGGCGCGGTGCTGTTCCGGCAAGTGGTCGCGCACCACCTTGCGCGCCCAGTCCTCGATATCGCGGACGCCGAGACGCGCCTGCACGGCCTGCTCGCCGGCGTGGAAGGGGGAAGGATCGGGACGCATCGCCCCGGCCTCAGGCCGCGATGAACTCGACGCGGATACCGCCGGGTATCGCGCACATCATGTGCCGCGCCGGCCCGCCGCCGAGCGCCTCGGGCGCGAACTCGATCGCCACGCCGTCCGCCTCGCTCAAGCGCCCGTGCAGCGCGTCGAGCGCCTCGGCGCTTTCGACCTTCAGCGCCAGATGATGCAGGCCGATCACGTTCCGCCGGTCGAACGGCACGGCTTTCGCCGGTTCGGCGGCCTGCCAGAGCGTGATCATGGTGGCGCCGTCGGTCACGAACACCGCCGGGTAGTCCGGCTTCTCGCCGACCTGCGCGAAGCCGAGCGTATCGAGGAAGAAGGCGCGGGTCCTCGCCAGGTCCGGCACGGTCAGGCCGACATGGTGAGCGCCGCTGGTGACTGGTGTATCGGGCATGGTCTGTCTCCTGTGTGGATCGGCCGCTTGGGCCGTCGAGCCACATTTAGGGCTTTCCACATTCGGATAGAATATGCATAGATTAAAAGTCATTATTTTGTGATCCGGAATAATAGATGGATCGCTTGCAGACCATGGCCGTCTTCGTCGGCGTGGCCGAGGAGGGCGGTTTCTCGCCTGCGGCGCGCCGGCTCAACCTGTCGCCGCCCTCGGTCACCCGCGCCGTGTCGGAGCTGGAGACCCGCCTCGGCGCACGGCTCTTACACAGAACCACCCGCTCGGTCCGCCTGACCGAAGCCGGGCAGCGCTACCTCGCCGACTGCCGCCGCATCCTGGCGGAGGTGGAGGAAGCGGACAGCCACGCCGCCGGCCTCCACGCCGAACCGCGCGGCCTGGTCGCCGTCTCCGCCTCGGTCCTGTTCGGCCGCATGGTGGTGACGCCGATCCTGCTGGATTTGCTGGAGCGCCACCCGGCCATCTCGGTCTCGGCGACCTTCGTCGACCGCGTGGTTCACATGATGGACGAAGGCATCGACGTCGCGGTCCGGATCGCCGAACTGCCGGACTCGACCCTGTCCGCCATCCGCGTGGGCACGGTCCGCCGCGTGCTCTGCGCCGCGCCCGCCTACCTCGCGCGCCACGGCCGCCCACGCCGGCCGGCGGATCTGGCGAACCACCGGACTATTGCCTTTACGACCATGACGCCCGGCGCCGACTGGACCTTCGACACCGACGGCCGGATCCATCGCTTCACGCCCGGCGCCCGCTTTCACGTCAACAACGCGGACGCCGTTATCGCCGCCGCGGCCGCCGGCCACGGCATCGCCCGCGTGCTGTCCTACATGATCGCCGCGCATTTAAGGGACGGCACGCTCGAACTCGTCCTGGAAGACGCCGAGCCGCCCGCCGTCCCGGTCCACGTGCTGCACAAGGAACCGGGCGAAACCTCCGCCCGCATCCGCGCCGTCGTCGACTTTTTGGTAGAGCGCCTGCGCGCCGACCCGGCGCTGCCGGCGTGAGCCGGCGGCGATCCGTGAACGGCGCGGCCCGTCCCGCTATACTCCCCACCGCGTTCAGTTCCGGGGAGACGCAGTTGTGATCGATCAAACGACGCTGATTACCTACCTGGCGATCCTGCTGGGCTTCGTGTTCATTCCCGGCCCGGCGGTCCTGCTGACCCTGGCCCGCGCCTCCAGTTCCGGCACGCGCACCGGCGTGGCCACGGCGCTAGGCATCGCCGCGGGCGACGTGGTCCACACAATCATGGCCGTCGTCGGGATCTCGGCCGTCATCCTGGCGTCAGCCTTCCTGTTCAGCGTCATCAAGTATTTGGGCGCGGCCTACTTGGTCTATCTCGGCCTCCGGGCGATCTTCGAAAAGGCACAGGTCAATCAGCCGGCCGGCGCGGGACGGCTGACCTTCAAGGCGGCGTTCCGCCAGGCGATCCTCGCCGAAGTCCTCAACCCCAAATCCGCGCTCTTTTTCCTCGCGTTCCTGCCGCAATTCGTCCGGCCCGAAAACGGCTTGGTATCCCTACAACTCTTCGTGCTCGGCCTGTTGTTCGTCCTGATGGGTCTGCTCAGCACCCTGGTCACGGCCGTCGCCGCCGGCCGCGTCGGCGCCTTCCTCCGTCGCAATCCGGTCGTCCTGCGCTGGCAGGGCAAAGTGGTCGGCGGCATCTACTGCGCGCTCGGCGTTCGCCTGGCGCTACAGGAGAAGTGAGGCAAACGAGTTAGGCGCAGCCGAAAGACCGTCACAAGCGAGTTCAACCACCTCAGCATCGTCACCCCGGCGAAGGCCGGGGTCCAGAACCGACCGTTGTCATGGATTCCGGCCTCCGCCGGAATGACGAAGTGCGGGCTGGAACGACAAGAGTGGCCCTAACTCCAACCCGCCGGCCAAGCATCTGCACCCCTTAGGCTGACGGCTGACGGCTGACAGCTAACTCCCTACGTCCCAACCACCCCGCCCTCTACGGCCTCCATATCGAACGCCGCCGCGATCAGCGCCTGGGTGTACGGCGTCTCCGGACGGTCGAAGATCTTGTTCGCCGTCCCCTGTTCCACCACCTTGCCGTCCTTCATCACGATCACGTCGTCAGCCAGCGCGCGCACCACCTTCAGGTCGTGGGAGATGAAGAGGTAGGCCAGGCGGTAGCGTTCCTGCAGCTCGCGCAACAGGTCGACGATCTGCGCCTGCACCGACATGTCCAGCGCCGAGGTCGGCTCGTCCAGCATGACGAAGCGGGGCTTCAGCACCAGGGCGCGGGCGATCGAGATGCGCTGCCGCTGGCCGCCGGAGAATTCGTGCGGGTAGCGGTCCTGCGCCTCCGGGTCCAGGCCGACCTCGGCCAGGGTCTCGCCGATCAGCGCCCGCTGCTCTTCGTAGGAGCTGCCGAGGCCGTGCACCTCCAGCCCTTCCGCCACGATCTGGCCGACCGAGAGCCTCGGGCTCAGGCTGGAGAACGGGTCCTGGAAGACCACCTGCATTTCCTTGCGCAACGGACGCAGCGCCTTGCCGCCCAGTTCCTGGATCGCCGTGCCGTTGAAATCGATCCCGCCCTGGCTCTCGATCAGGCGCAGCAGGCCGAGGCCGAGCGTCGTCTTGCCCGACCCGCTCTCGCCGACCACGCCGACCGTCTGCCCTTCGCGCACCGTGACCGAGATGTCGTCGACCGCGCGCACGTAATCGACGGTGCGCCGTAAGATTCCCTTCTTGATCGGGAAATAGACCTTCAGGTTCCTGGCCTGCATCACCGTCGGCGCTTCCGGGTGCGCTTCCAGCGGGTGGCCCTTCGGCTCGGCCGCCAGCAGCATGCGGGTGTAGTCGTGCTGCGGCGCGTCGAAAACCTCTGCCGTCGGCCCGGCCTCGACGATCTCGCCCCCGGTCATCACGCAGACCTTGTTGGCCACTTTGCGCACGATGCCGAGGTCGTGGGTGATGAACAGCATCGCCATGCCGAGCCGGTCCTGTAAGTCCTTCAGCAGCTTCAGGATCTGCGCCTGGATGGTGACGTCCAGCGCCGTGGTCGGCTCGTCGGCGATCAGCAGGTCCGGCTCGTTGGCCAGCGCCATGGCGATCATCACCCGCTGCCGCTGCCCGCCGGAGAGCTGGTGCGGATAGGCGTCCAGCCGCTTCTCCGCCTCCTGCAGCCCGACCAGCTGCAGCAGTTCCAGGGTGCGTTCCCGCGCCGCGTCCTTGGTCAGGCCCTTATGCAGGACCAGCACCTCGATCACCTGCTTCTCGACGGTGTGCAGCGGGTTCAACGACGACATCGGTTCCTGGAACACCATGGAGACCTTGTTGCCGCGCATCTCCGACAGCACGCCCTGTCCGGCGCCGACCATCTCCTCCCCGTCGACGATGATCGACCCGGACGGATGCCGCGCCTGCGGGTAGGGCAGCAGTTGCAGGATCGACAACGCCGTCACCGACTTGCCCGACCCGCTCTCGCCGACCAGCGCCAGCGTCTCGCCCTTGTCCAGGTCGAACGAGACATGCTTCACCGCCTCGACGTCGCGGCCCTCGACACTGAAGGTGACGGACAGGTCTTTGATTTCGAGGAAAGCCATCAGCTTTCAGCCGTCAGCTATCAGCTTCATTGGAACGTCTTTCGTGGGTCGAAGGCGTCACGCACGGCTTCCTGCATGAAGACGGCGAGAGTGAGCATGATCGAAATCACCGCAAATGCCGTGAAACCCAGCCACGGCGCCTGAAGGTTGTTCTTGCCCTGCGCCAGCAGTTCGCCGAGCGACGGCGAGCCCGGCGGCAGGCCGAGGCCGAGGAAGTCGAGGGAGGTCAGGCTGGTGATCGCGCCGGTCAGGATGTAGGGCAGAAAGGTCAAGGTCGCCACCATCGCGTTCGGCAGCAGGTGGCGGAACATGATCTTGGTGTTGGAGACGCCGAGTGCCCGCGCCGCGCGTACGTAGTCGAAGTTGCGGGCGCGCAGGAATTCCGCCCGCACCACCGCGACCAGCGCGGTCCAACTGAACAGCAGCAGGATGCCGAGCAACGTCCAGAAGCCGGGCACGATGACCGCGCTGAAGATGATCAGGATGTAGAGCGCCGGCAGCCCTTCCCAGATCTCGATCACCCTTTGCGCGATCAGGTCCAGCCAGCCGCCGTAATAGCCCTGCACCGCGCCGGCCGCGACGCCGATGATGCTGCTGGCCACCGCCAGCAGAATGCCGAACACCACGGACAGCCGGTAGCCGTAGATCAGCCGCGCCAGCACGTCGCGGCCCTGGTCGTCGGTGCCGAACCAGTTCTCGGCGGACGGCGGCGCAGGGGCCGGCACCGGCAGGTCCTTGTTGATGGTGCGGTAGCTGTAGCGGATCGGCGGCCACAGCATCCAGCCGCCGTTCTCCTCGATCAGCTCCGCGACGAACGGATCGCGGTACTCCGCCTCGGTCTCGAAATCGCCGCCGAAAGTGGTTTCCGGATAGGCGACGAACACCGGCATGTAGAGCCCGCCGTCGAAGGAAACCAGCAGCGGCTTGTCGTTGGCGATGAACTCGGCGCACAGGCTCGCCAGGAACAGGATCGTAAACAGGATCGCCGACCAGTAGCCGCGCCGGTTGCGCTTGAAGTTGTGCCAGCGCCGCTCGTCCAGCGGCGTGATGCGGACTCCGAGGACGCGCCGGTCAGACATTCTGCGCCTCGAAATCGATCCGCGGATCGACGAACATGTAGGTCAGGTCGCGGACAATGGCCATCAGCAGGCCGAGCAGGGTGAAGAAATAGAGCGTCGCGAAGATCACCGGATAGTCGCGGTTGATCACCGCCTCGAAGCCGAGCAGGCCCAGCCCGTCGAGCGAAAAGATCACCTCGATGAGCAGCGAGCCGGTGAACAGGATGGCGATGAAGGCGCTCGGGAAGCCGGCGATCACGATCAGCATGGCGTTGCGGAAGACGTGCCCGTAGAGCACGCGGTGTTCGCTTAGCCCCTTGGCGCGCGCGGTCATGACGTACTGCTTGTTGATCTCCTCGAGGAACGAATTCTTGGTGAGCAGCGTCAGCCCGGCAAATCCGCCGATCACCATCGAGAAGATCGGCAGCGTCAAGTGCCAGAAGTAGTCGACGATCTGGTCCCAGGGGCCGAGCTCGGCCCAGTTGTCCGAGACGAGACCGCGCAGCGGGAACCAGTCGAAGTACCGGCCGCCGGCGAAGACGACGATCAAGAGGATGGCGAACAAGAACGACGGAATCGCGTTCCCGATGAC
>JANQEE010000003.1 GCA_028278525.1 Minwuiaceae bacterium
CCCAACCACCCGTACAGGGTCCCCTCATGGGTGGTTGGGACGGGTGGTTGGGACGGGGGAGCGGGCCGGCTAGGCGCCCAAAAAGCGTCGCGAGACGCATTTTTGGACAGACACTAAGGCGAGGCGGCATAAAACGATAAACGCAGAGGGAATTTGGTAATGATCAAAAAGATACTCGTAGCCGCCGCGCTTGCGGTCGGTTTCTTTGGCGGCAGCGCTTTCGCCGCCTGGCCGGAAAAACCCATTCAGATCGTCATTCCGTGGCCGGCAACGAACGACCCCTCCACCCTGGTCGCGACGGCCATCGCACCTGTCATGTCCCGGGACCTCGGCGTTCCGGTGAAAGTCGTGAACAAGCCGGGCGGCGGCGCCGTGTTGGCGACGGCCGAACTGGCCGGCTCGCGGCCGGACGGCTACACCGTCGGGCTGATCTCCATCGGCCCTATGATCACCCAGGTCCTGCGCGGCAAGACACCCTACAAGAACCAGGACCTGCGGCCGCTCGGCCTGGTCTGGTCCAGCCCCTTCACCCTGGCCGCCCGCGCCGACGCCCCTTACGACAACCTCACGGAACTGGCCGCATACGCCAAGGACCACGACCTTCGCCTGGCCCATTGGGGCATTGGCGCGGTGCCGACCCTCATCGCCATGAAGGCCGCCGCGGTCGGCGGCTTCCAGTGGAAGGAGACGGCTTATTCCAAGCTCAATCCGCTGCTTGTCGTGCAGGGCGACGCCGACGTCATCACCTTCTCGACGCCCGGCCTTACCGACTACGTCGACTCCGGCAAGATGAAGCTTCTCGCCGCGATGTTGCCGAACCGCGTGCCGGCCTATCCGGACGTGCCCACGGTCGCCGAACAGGGCTTCGGCGATGCCTATTCCATCTGGTTCGGCGCGTTCGTGCCCAAGGCAACGCAGCCCAAGATCGTTGACGCCCTGTCGGCGTCGCTCTTCTCGGCGATGGAAGATGCCTCCGTGAAGCGGGTCATCGCCAATGTCGGCGTCGTCGCGCACCCGACCGGGCCGGACGAGGCCCGCAAGCGGATGGACGGCGAGTTGGCGGAGTTCGGCAAACTGATGAAGAGCCTGGGCATCATCGAATAGGACGGGGTCCGGGGGGAACCGCCGCTATGTCTCGAAGCGACGACGCGGCATCGTCGGCGGAAGAACGGCCGCGGGCGCACGATGTGCTCGCGGCCGTTCTTGGGCTCGCGGCGGTCGCGCTGCTGGCCGGCTCCCCCTGGCTTGTCGACCGGTCCGGCCCGGAGCCGTTTTATAAAGGACCGTTGATATTCCCCCTGATCGCCCTGGCGATTATGGCGGCCGGGTCGGTACCGGCCGCGGTTCGCCTTTTGCTGTTCAGCGCGCGGACGGCGCAGCCGCTCGACGGCCGCGGTTTTCCCTGGACGGCCGCCAGGCTGTTCGCCTTGATGTGCTGCTTTCCTTTCGCGCTGGCGTTCATCGGGCTTGAGGCTTCCACCTTCCTGTTCGCCGCCGCCGGATTGCACTTGACCGGCCACGGCAGGCCGTTGCTCGTGCTTGGCATCGCCGCTTGCATGACGGCGATCCTCCACGTCGCGTTCAAGCTCATCCTCGACGTGTGGTTTCCGGCGCCGGGTATCCTGGATCTCATCGCGGGGGCCGGCGGGTGAGCGGTCTCGTCGACGGGCTCCAGGCGGCGTTCTCGATCGCCAACATTCTGGCCCTTTCCATCGGCTCCGTGGTGGGGATCGCCTTCGGCGTCCTGCCCGGGCTTGGACCCATGGTGGGCATGGCCCTGCTGCTGCCGTTTACCTTCTCGCTGTCGCCGGAGGTCGCGCTGTCGCTGCTGCTCGGCGTGTTCTGCGGCGGCTACTACGGCGGCGGCGTGCCGGCCGTCCTGCTGCGCACGCCCGGCGTTCCGTCGTCGATGGTCACCAGCTTCGACGGCTTCCCGCTGACGCAGCGCGGCGAAGCGCAGACCGCGCTGTCGTCGGCTCTCGTCGGTTCGCTCGGCGGTGGGCTGATCAGCATCTTCATCCTGATCTTGCTCGCGCCGCTCTTGTCCCGCGTCGCCGCCAGCTTCGGCTCGCCGGAATACTTCGCTGCCGCCGTCTTCGGTGTGCTCCTGGTCGTCGTCTCCTTCCGCCAACAATTGGGCCCGAGCCTCATCCTCATCGGTTTCGGCTTCTGGCTGTCGACCGTCGGCATCGACGGGCCGACGCTTAGCGCCCGTTACACCTTCGGCATCTGGAGCATTCAGAACGGGCTCGACATCGTGCCCCTGGTGCTCGGCCTGTTCGGGATCGGCCAGTCCCTGCTGCTGTTGGAACAGGGCATTCTCAAGACCGATCATCTGAACCTGTCCCGCGGCAGCCTCGACTTCTCGAAGATCCTGGGCATGGTCCGCTACTGGCGGACGCTGATCCGCTCCGGCGTCATCGGCACCTTCGTCGGCTTGCTGCCCGGTCCCGGCTCCGTGCTCGCCTCCTTCATCTCCTACGACATGGCGAAACGGCGCTCGCCGCAGCCGGAGATGTTCGGCCGTGGCACGCCGGAGGGCTGCCTGGCGTCGGAGGCCGGCAACAACGCGGTTCCCGCCGGGTCGATGATCCCGCTTCTGACCCTCGGCATTCCGGGCGAGGCCCTGAGCGCCTTGCTGCTCAGCGTCTTCATCCTGAACGGCATCTATCCTGGGCCGCTGCTGCTGGTGAAGGAACCGGTGCTGATCTCGACGCTCTATTGGTCGATGTTGTTGATCAACCTAGTCGCCTTCTTCGTGCTGGCGCTCTGGCTGCGTCCCTTCGCCATGATCGTCAGGGCGCCCGCGAAGGTCCTCGCTGTCGCCATCGTCATCGTATCCCTTGTCGGCATCTACCCGGTCAATCTCCGGCTGTTCGATTGCGGCGTCGCGCTGGCGGCCGGGCTCTTCGGCTATCTGCTGCTGCGGATGAAATGGCCGATCGTCTCGCTGGTCATGGGAATCGTGATGGGTCCGATCATCGAGAACCGCCTGCGGGAAACCATGAGCCTCGGCGACGGCAGCCTGGCCATTCTGTTCGAACGGCCGATTACGGTGGTCATTCTCATCCTCAGCCTGGTGATCGTCGCCCTGCCGCTTTGGCGGCAGGTGAGGGGCTGGAGACAAGCGGATGTCTGACAATCTGACCGCCCCGAACTCTTTGACCGCCGATGTGGTCATCGTCGGCGCCGGTATCGCCGGCGCGGGGCTCGCGGCGGCCTTGGGCGGGCGTCGGCATGTCGTTCTGCTCGAACGGGAGGCGCAGGCCGGCTACCACGCCACCGGCCGCTCGGCCGCCGTTTTCACGCCCACCTATGGCGATGGCCCGATCCGTATGCTGACGGCGGCCGGCGCCGCGGCCCTGCACGATCCCGATTCCGCATTCTGGCCGCATCCCATATTGAAGCCGCGCGGCATGCTCCGCCTCGTCGCCGCGGACGGCTATGCGGACTACGCCCGGCATATGTACGAAGCCGGGGACGCGCACGATATCTGCCTGAACGAAGCCCGGGATCTCTTCCCGATCATGGACCCGCAACGTTTCATCACGGCCTCCTACGAGCGCGATGTCTTCGACATCGATGTCGATGGGCTTCTGCAAGGCTATCTCAGGAAAGCGCGCCGACTGGGCGCCGATGTCTATTTCGGGTGTGAGGTCACGGGCATTGTCAGGGACGGCGGCCGATGGCGGGTCGAGACCGACGACGGCGTGTTCGACGCGCCCGTCGTCGTCAATGCGGCCGGCGCCTGGGCCGACGGCCTCGCGGGCCGCGCCGGTGTCCGCCATCTCGGCTTCCGGCCCCTGCGCCGGAGCATGGCGGTGATCGATCTGCCGGCGGACGCGCCGGCCAGCGAGGCCTGGCCGTTCGTCGTGCGCTTCCCGCTCGACTGGTACGCGAAGCCCGATTCCGGCTGGCTGATCGTCTCGCCGGGCGATGAAGAACTCATGCTGGCCCACGATGCCTACGCGGACGACATGGTGATCGCCGAAGGCCTCCACCGCTTCGAGCAGGATGTGACGATGACGGTCGAAAAGGTTCGCCGCAGCTGGGCCGGGCTGCGCACCCACTCGGCGGACGGCTTCCCCGTGGTCGGCTTCGATCCGAACGCGGAGGGTTTCTTTTGGCTGGCCGGGCAGGGCGGTTTCGGCGTGCAGGCGGCGCCCGCTCTGTCGGACCTCGCCGCCGCCCTGATCTGCGGGGATGAACCGTCCTGTCTGCTGCCGCCGGCCTTCGCCGGCCGGTTGGCGCCGGCCCGGTTCTAGGCTCGGGACTCATCAGTTGGGCAGCCTCTTGGGGTCGCTTTCATAAAAAAATTTGCAAATCACATAAGTGTATGCTTATGTGTTGGCGTGACTGAGAACGACATATTCAAGGCTCTTGCCGACCCGACCCGCCGCACGATCTTCGAGAAGCTGGCGGCCGGCGGCATGAATGCCAGTGCTTTGCGCGACGGTATGGAGATCAGTCAGCCGGCCATGTCCCAGCACCTTTCGGTGCTGCGCAACGCAAGACTGGTGCGGGAAGAACGGCAGGGACGTTTCGTGAACTATGAGGTCGATCCGGAGGGTTTGGCGCTCATAGCCCGATGGCTCACCAAATACCGCGCCTATTGGCCCGCGCGGATCGACGCCCTGAAAATCATGCTGAAGGACATGGACCAATGAACGAACCGGAGGCCGAGAGCCAGGCGGCGGATTTGGTGTTTGAGTACGAACTCGATGCGCCGCCCGAAAAAGTCTGGCGAGCAATCAGCATTCCCGAGTTTCGGGAGACGTGGTTGCCGAACGGAGACTTGGCCGAGGCAGAGCCGATTTCCTCTGCACCGGGCGAGGAGGTCCGCTACAGAATGAGAGACGACGAGCCGCCTTTCCTCGAAAGTACGGTCACGTTTCAGGTCAGGCCGAACGTCGATGGCGGCACCATCCTTAGAATTGTCCATGGGCTGGTCGACGAACGGCTGGCGAAGCAGCCTCCCATCGCCGCGAACAACAACTGGCCCTGCCTGATGCGCGCCGCCTGACGTTCCGAGCCGGTAACCTAAATTCCAGAAGACAGGAGTTCGCCGATGCGCGAAGCGATGCAACTCGTCCCGATGGTTGTCGAACAATCGAGTCGCGGAGAACGGTCCTTCGACATCTATTCGCGGCTCCTGCGGGAGCGGATCGTCTTCCTCAACGGAGAGGTCAATGACGCGGTATCCGCACTGGTTTGTGCGCAGCTCCTCTTTCTGGAGGCCGAGAACCCGAAAAAGCCGATTCACCTCTACATCAACTCGCCCGGCGGCGTGATTACCAGCGGCCTCGCCATGTACGACACCATGCGATACATCAAAGCGCCGGTGCAGACGCTCTGCATGGGAACGGCCCGCTCCATGGGATCGTTCCTTTTGATGGCGGGGGAGCCGGGCGAGCGGGCGGCGCTGCCCAATGCAAGTTTGCACGTCCATCAACCGCTCGGCGGTTTCCAGGGACAGGCGTCGGACATCCTGATCCATGCCGAGGAAATACAGCAAACCAAACGTCGCATGATCAGGCTTTATGCCGAACATTGCGGGCGCACTTACGAGGAAGTTGAACGCACGCTCGACCGGGACCGCTTCATGACGGCGGAGGAAGCTTTGGAATGGGGTCTGATCGACCGCATCCTCCAGGTGCGAGACGTCAAAGAAGAACCTGAGAACCCGGAGGCCCCGGCCTAGTAAGCCCGCTGAATGCAGAAATCGACCACGTCGCCCATCGCCGCCTTGAACGGGCTGTTCGGAAATATTTCCAGCGCCGTGCGGGCCTCGTCGCCATACTTCCGGGCACGGTCGATGGTATCGTTCAGCGCGCCGTGTTTGGTCATTAGGCTGAGCGCCCTGTCCAGGTCGCCGTCGCGCTGGTCGGTCTGTTCCAGGCAGCGCCGCCAGAAGGCCCGTTCCGCGTCGTCGCCGCGGTTGAACGCCAGCACCACCGGCAGCGTGATCTTGCCCTCTTTGAAATCGTCGCCGATCGATTTGCCCAGCGTTGCCTGCCGCGCCGAATAGTCCAGCGCGTCGTCGACCAGTTGGAACGCGATGCCGAGCGCCCGGCCATACCGGTCTAGCGCGTCGGCTTCGGCCTCCGGCCGCTCGGCCACCACCGCGCCGACCCGGCAGGCGGCGGCGAACAGGGCCGCCGTCTTGGCGCCGATCACTTCCAGATAGGTCGCTTCCGTCGTCTCGGTGTCGTTGGTGGTCAGCAGTTGCAGGACTTCGCCCTCGGCGATCACGGCGGACGCGTTGGACAGAATGCCCAGCACGTCCAGCGAACCGTCGGCGACCATCAGTTGGAACGCCCGGCTGAACAGGAAATCGCCGACCAGCACGCTGGCCTGGTTGCCCCAGACCGTGTTGGCCGTCGCGATGCCGCGCCGCAGGTCGCTTTCGTCGACCACGTCGTCGTGCAGCAGCGTGGCGGTGTGGATGAATTCGACGCAGGCCGCCAGGTGGACATGGCGCGGGCCGCCGTAGCCGCACAACCGGGCCGACGCCAGCGTCAGCATCGGCCTCAGGCGCTTGCCGCCGGCCGCGATGATATGCCCGGCCAATTGCGGGATCAGTTCTACCCGGCTTTCCATATGCTCCAGGATCACCCGGTTGACCTGTTCCAGGTCCGGGCGGACCAGCAGCAGCAGGCTGTCCAGTGATGCCCGATCCAACGGTTCTTGTTCTAGCCCAACTGACGCAATAGCTGACACGCGTGACCCCGTTTCGACTGCCTTACCGGCTGTTATAGCCTATTGGAGCATAATTTGCCCTCTTTGCCGGTCAAGGCTAGGTTGGTTCAACTTAAATCGATCTGGGAGGGCGGTCCGACAAGGGCTGCCGGGCACGGGATGCAGGAACTGCTCAGGTCCAACGACCCGGTTCTGCTATCGTGGGTAGAGGCCTTGCTGCTCGGGGAAGGCATCGAATCCGTCGTGCTCGACCAGTTTACCAGTGTGATCGAAGGCAGCATCGGCGCCATTCCGCGCCGCCTCATGGTGCTCGAGGAGGATCTCGTCCGGGCCCGCCGCGCGCTTGCCGCGGCCGGATACGGCGAAGACGGCCAAATTCCCAACGCCTGAGCGGCCATGCGGATTACCGAAGATCGTTTCCTCGGTGGGCGCCTGTCGGTGCGCCAGCCGGCCAAGGGCTTCCGCGCCGGCTCGGACAGCGTGCTGTTGGCGGCGGCGGTGCCTGCCGTCTCCGGGGAAACGGCGCTCGACCTCGGCTGCGGCGTCGGCGTCGGCGCTCTCTGTCTGGCGTCTCGGGTGGCCGGCATTCTTGTCACCGGGCTGGAATTACAATCCGAAATGGTGGAGCTGGCGCGACAAAATGCCGCGCATAACAACCTGGAAATGCAGGCGAATTTCCATGTCGGCGATGTCGCCGACCCGCCCGCCGCGCTTATCCCGGACAGCTTCGACCACGTCTTCGCCAACCCGCCCTATTTCCAGACGGGCCGCAGCAACCGCCCGGCCGACCCGTCGCGGGCGCTGGCGCGGACCGATGTCACCGGGCCGCTTGGCGCCTGGGTGCGCTGCATGGTCGCCATGGCCCGCCCCGGCGGCAGCATTACCGTGATCCATCGCAGCGAGCGGCTGGAGGAACTGACCGATTTGCTGGCCCGTGGCGCCGGCGATGTCGCGATACTGCCGCTTCTGGCCCATGCGGACCGTCCGGCCAAACGGGTCATCGTCCAAGCCAGAAAGGGCGCGGATGGGAAGCTTCGCCGTCTACCGGGATTGGTGCTGCACCGCCCGGATGGGCCGTATACCGACGAGTTGGAAGCGATCCTGAGGGGCGGCGGACCGTTGCGTCTGCCTTAGCTTTCGTCCTGCGGCTCCCGCGTCGACGCCTGCGCCGCGGCCAGGCGTGCGATCGGCACCCGGTAGGGCGAGCAGGAAACGTAGTCCAGCCCGATCTCCTCGCAGAACGTCACGCTCGACGGGTCGCCGCCATGCTCGCCGCAGATGCCGAGCTTGATGCCGGGCTGGGCCGCGCGGCCGCGTTCGGCGGCGATCCGCACCAGTTCGCCGACACCGTCCTGGTCCAGGCTGACGAACGGGTCTTTTTCGATCACGCCCTGCTGGACGTAGTCTTCCAGGAAGGTCGCGTCGTCGCGGCTGATGCCGAACGTGGTCTGCGTCAGGTCGTTGGTGCCGAAGCTGAAGAACTCGGCTGTCTGGGCGATCTCGCCGGCGCGCAACGCCGCGCGCGGCAGTTCGATCATGGTCCCGACCTGATAGTCGAGCTTGGCGCCCGTCTCGCCGGTAACCTCCGCCGCCACGGCGTCGATCCGTTCTTTAAGGATGTCCAGCTCCTTGCGGGTCGCGACCAGCGGGATCATCAGTTCCGGCACCACGGTCTCGCCGGCTTCGGCGCTGACCGCGAGCGCGGCCTCGAAGATCGCCCGCGCCTGCATCTCGTAGATCTCGGGGTAGGAGATGCCGAGCCGGCAGCCCCGGTGACCCAGCATCGGGTTGGTCTCGTGCAGCGCCACCGTCCGCTGGCGCAGCTTCTCCGCGTCCACGCCGGTGGACGCCGCGATCTCCGCGATCTCGTCGTCCGTCTTCGGCAGGAATTCGTGCAGCGGCGGGTCCAGCAGGCGGATGGTGACCGGCAGGCCGGCCATGATCCGGAACAGGTCGACGAAATCCTGGCGCTGCATCGGCAGCAGCTTGGCCAGCGCCGCGCGCCGCTCGTCCAGGTTGCCGGCCAGGATCATCTCGCGTACCGCGACGATGCGCTCCGCGTCGAAGAACATATGTTCGGTGCGGCAGAGCCCGATGCCCTCGGCGCCGAACTTGCGCGCCGTCTCCGCGTCGCCCGGCGTCTCGGCGTTGGTGCGCACTTTCAGACGGCGCAATTCGTCGGCCCAGCCCATCAAGGTCGCGAAGTCGCCGGACAGTTCCGGGTTCACTGTCGGCACTTCGCCCAGCATCACCTCGCCGCTGGCGCCGTCGATGGTCAGGATGTCGTGCCGGTTCACGGTCTCGCCCAGCACGGTCATGGTCTGGTTCTTGTAATCGATGCGGAGCGAGCCGGCGCCGGAGACGCAGGGCCGGCCCATGCCGCGCGCCACCACCGCCGCGTGGCTGGTCATGCCGCCGCGGCTGGTCAGGATGCCCTGCGCCGCATGCATGCCGTGAATGTCCTCGGGACTCGTCTCCAGCCGCACCAGCAGCACTTTCTCGCCGTCGGCGGCCATCTTCTCCGCCTCGTCGGCGGTGAACACCACCTTGCCGGAGGCCGCGCCCGGGCTCGCCGGCAGGCCGCGCGCGATCACCTGCCGCTCGGCGTCCGGGTCCAGGGTCGGATGCAGCAACTGGTCCAGCGACGCCGGGTCGATCCGCGCCACCGCCTGGGCCCGGTCGATCAGGCCTTCCGCCGCCATGTCGACCGCGATCTTCAGGGCGGCCTTGGCGGTGCGCTTGCCGGACCGGGTCTGCAGCATCCACAGCGTGCCCTTCTGCACGGTGAACTCGATGTCCTGCATGTCCCGGTAGTGGGCTTCCAGCTTCTGGTAGACGTCGACCAACTCGCCATAGGCCGTTGGCATCGCGCCTTCCATCGACGGCCCGTTGCCGTTGCCGTTCTCCCGCGCCGCCTCGGTCAGCGGCTGCGGCGTGCGGATGCCGGCGACCACGTCCTCGCCCTGGGCGTTGATCAGGAATTCGCCGAAGAACAGTTTTTCGCCGGTCGACGGGTCGCGGGTGAAGGCGACGCCGGTCGCCGAGTCGTCGCCCATATTGCCGAACACCATGGCCTGCACGTTGACGGCGGTGCCCCAGCTTTCCGGGATGTCGTGCAGCCGGCGGTAGGTGATCGCGCGGTTGTTCATCCACGACCCGAACACCGCGCCGACCGCGCCCCAAAGCTGGTCGCCCGCGTCCTGCGGGAACAGCGCGCCCAGTTCGTCCTGCACCTTGGCCTTGAAGGCGGCGACCAGGTCCTGCAGGTCGTCCGCCGTAAGCTCGGTGTCCAGCGTCAGGCCCTGGCGCTCTTTATGGGTTTCCAGCAGGTCTTCGAAATGGTGGTGGTCGATGCCCAGCACCACGTCGGAATACATCTGGATGAAGCGCCGGTAGCTGTCGTAGGCGAAGCGCGGGTCGCCGGCCCGCGCCGCCAGCCCGGCGACCGTCGTATCGTTCAGGCCGAGGTTCAGGACCGTGTCCATCATGCCGGGCATGGACGCCCGGCCGCCGGAGCGGACGGAGACCAGCAGCGGATTGTCCGCGTCGCCGAATTTGGCGCCGACGCTCTGCTCGACCGCGGCCAGCGCTTGATCGATCTGGCCCGCCAGTTCGTCCGGATAATTGCGGTCGTTGGCGTAGAAGGCGGTGCAGACTTCCGTGGTGATGGTGAAGCCCGGCGGCACGGGCAGGCCCAGGTTGCACATCTCCGCCAGGTTGGCGCCTTTGCCGCCCAGCAGGTTACGCATGTCGGCGCGGCCTTCCGCGGCGCCGCGGCCAAAGCCGTACACCCACTTGGTCATCTGACCCTACCCTTCGATCTTGGCGAAGTCGGCCACGTCGTGCAGCGCGCCGCGAATTTGCGACAGCAGCCGTAGCCGGTTTTCGCGCAGTTCAGCTTCGTCCGCGTTGACCGTGACCCGGTCGAAAAACCCGTCGACCGGTGCGCGCAGGCTGGCCAGGGCGGCCATCGCCGCCGCGTAGTCTTCGCCCGCCACGGCTTGGCGCGCCTGGTCGCCGATTGTCGCAAGGGACTCGTAAAGGTTCCGTTCCTCGGCCTCGCGCAGCAGTTTCTGGGCCGCGGCGCCGTCATAGGCCGCCCCGTCCTTCTTCTCCTCGATGCGCAGGATGTTGGCGGCCCGTCGGTAGGCGGTCAGCAGGTTGGCCCCGTCGTCGGACTCCAGGAAGCCGGCCAGGGCGTCGACGCGGGCCAGCAGCCGCACCAGGTCGTCCTCCCCGCCCAGGTCGAACACGGCCGCGATATGGTCGTGGCGCACGCCCTGCTCGCGCAGATGCACCTTCAGCCGGTCGGCGAAGAAGGCCAGCAGCTCGGCCGTATCCAGCTCGCTCTTAAAGCCGTCCTGCGATTCCGTGTAAAGCCGCTCGGCCAGCTCGAACAGGCGCACCAAAGGCAGCCGCAGCTTGTTCTCCAGAATCAGCCGGATCACGCCAAGCGCGGCCCGGCGCAGCGCGAACGGGTCCTTGGACCCGGTCGGCTTTTCGTCGATGGCGAAGAAGCCGACCAGGGCGTCGATCTTGTCGGCCAGCGCCACCACCACCGATGTCGGCGCGGTCGGGCAGGCATCGCCTGGCCCCTGCGGCGCGTAGTGCTCGGCGACCGCGGCGGCGACTTCCGGCTTCTCGCCTTCGCCCTCCGCGTAGTACTTGCCCATCAGTCCCTGGAGTTCCGGGAATTCGCCGACCATCTCGGTCGTCAGGTCGGCCTTGGCCAGCAGTGCGGCGCTCCGGCAGATGTCGCGGTCGGCGCCCGGCACCATCGGGGCGATTTCCGCCGCCAGGCTTTGCAGCCGCACGACCTTGTCGCCCAGGCTGCCCAGCTTGGCGTGGTAGATCACCTCGTGCAGGGCCGGCACCCGGCTTTCCAGGGTTTGCTTGCGGTCCTGGTCCCAGAAGAACTTGGCGTCGGCGAGGCGCGCGCGCAGCACCCGTTCGTTGCCGTCGATAATCGCCGCGCCGCCGTCGTCCGCCTCCATGTTGGACACCACTACGAAGCGTGGCGCCAGCGTGCCGTCGGGGCGGGTCAGCGCCAGGTACTTCTGGTGCGTCCGCATGGCGGTGACCAGCACTTCCGGCGGCACGTCCATGAACGCTTCGTCGATACTGCCGGCCAGCACCACCGGCCATTCGACCAGGCCGGCGACTTCGTCCAGCAGGCCCGGATCGTCCTTCAGCACAAGCCCTTCGTCGGCGGCGATCTTGCCTGCGGCGTCGGCGATGGCCGCTTTGCGCGCAGAACCGTCGACGACGACGAAGGCTTCCTTCATACGGCTTATGTATTGGCCGGCGTCAGCGACACGCAACCGGTCGGGCGCCAGAAAGCGATGGCCGAACGTCATGTCGTCGGTTTTGACATGCCCGAAATTGAACGGAACCACCGTACCGTCGAACAGGCAGATCATGGCATGCAGCGGCCGGACCCAGCGCAGGTTGTGCGCGCCCCAGCGCATGGATTTCGGCCAGGGCAGGGCGGCCAGCGCCTCCGGCAGAATCTCGGCCAGCACCTCCGCCGTCGGCCGCCCTTTCTTATGCACCACCGCGTAATAGAACTTTCCTTTCGGCGTCTCCCGCTGCTCGACCTGATCCAGCGTCAGGCCGACGGAACCGAGGAAGCCTTGGATCGCCTTGCCCGGCGCATCGGTGCGTGGGCCGCGCCGTTCCTCGCTTACATCCGGCTGCGCCGTCGGCAGGCCGCCGACGATCAGCGCCAGCCGCCGCGGCGTGGCATAGCCATCCGCCTGCTCGAAGGTCAGTCCGGCGGCTTTCAGCTTTTCCGTGACCAGCCGTTTCAGGTCGGCGGCGGCGCGCGCCTGCATGCGCGCCGGGATCTCCTCGGAAAACAATTCAAGCAGCAGGTCCGCCATCGTTCAGGCCGCCCCGACGTTGCTGCCGCGGCTTTTCAGCCAGGTCTCCGCGCAGGCTCGCGCCAGGGTCCGCACCCGGCCGATATAGGCGGCGCGCTCGGTCACGCTGATCACCCCGCGCGCGTCCAGCAGGTTGAAGATGTGACTCGCCTTGATGCACTGGTCGTAAGCGGGCAGCGCCAGCCCCGCCTCGACGATGGCCGCGCACTCTTTCTCGGCGTCTTTGAAATGCTCCAGCAGACGGTCGGTGTCGGCCACTTCGAAATTGTAGGTCGAGTACTCCACCTCGGCCTGATGGAACACGTCGCGATAGGTGTCGCCGGCTTTGTTCCAGGCCAGGTCGTAGATGCTGTCGACACCCTGGATATACATCGCCAGCCGTTCCAGCCCGTAGGTCAGCTCGCCGGAAATCGGGTTGCACTCGAAGCCGCCCACCTGTTGAAAGTACGTGAACTGCGACACTTCCATACCGTCGCACCAGACTTCCCAGCCCAGGCCCCAGGCGCCGATGGTCGGGCTTTCCCAGTCGTCCTCGACGAAGCGGATGTCGTGCAGCGTCGGCGCGATGCCCAGGGTGTACAGGCTCTCCAGGTAAAGCTGCTGGATGTTGTCGGGCGACGGCTTCAGGATCACCTGGAACTGGTAGTAGTGCTGCAGCCGGTTCGGGTTCTCGCCGTAGCGGCCGTCGGTCGGCCGCCTGGACGGCTGCACGTAAGCCGCGTTCCACGGCTCCGGCCCCAGGGCGCGCAGGGTTGTGGCGGGATGAAACGTGCCGGCCCCGACCTCCATGTCATAGGGCTGCAGCACGATGCAGCCCCGCTTCGCCCAAAAGCTCTGCAGGGCCAGAATCATGTCCTGGAACGGAAGTCCTAGCCCAGCTTGGGCGCCAACCTGGTCAGCCATGGAATGTCTATGCGGGGTGGGTTTATAAGCGCCGCAACATAGCCAGCGGCCCGAACCCGGTCAAGCAAAGCGCCCGCCGCGGGAGGTCACGCTCCCCGCGGGCAGTCGGCGCGGTCGCAGGCGCCGCCGTCGGCCTGCACGAAGGTCTCGCATACCGGGCATTGCACCAGGTCCTCGACGCTCTTCTTGGAAGAGCGAGCCTTAACCTTTTCCTTGCCGTCGTCCTTTTCGCCGGCATTCAGGCGTCCAACGAACTTGAACGCATACCAGACGCCGGCGATGATCGCCGCCGTGAACAGCAGTTTGGTCAGGCTGAAACCGAACATAAGCCAGTTCTAGGGTATTTCGGGGCGGAAGGGAATTCCGTCGGCGCGTCGCCTAAGAGTCCGTTCAAGACTGCCTAGCCGGGCCGCTCCCCCGTCCCAACCACCCATGAGGGTACCCTGTACGGGTGGTTGGGACGGGGGAGCGGGCCGGCTAGGCAGTCCAAAATGCGTCGCGAGACGCATTTTTGGGCAGACACTAAAGGCCGAACCGGGCCCAATGGGCGCGGGCGATCGCCGCGTCGATCAGATTGTCGGCCCAATCGGACGGGTCCGCCGCCGGCCAGCCTTCCGCCCGCGTCGAGAGGCCGAAGCGCCGCTGCAGCCAGCCCTGGCGCGGGCCGAACACCTTGAACTTCACCTTGTCGCCGAACTTTTCGCGCATCACGCCGCGAAGGTCGCCGATGCCGTCGATCAGGCCAAGGTCCAGGGCCTTGTTGCCGGTCCAGACATCGCCGTTGAACAACTGCTTGTCCTTGCGCTTCGGCAGCCGTTCGCCGCGCCGCGTTTTGACCAGCGCCTTGAAGCTCTCGTGCATCTCTTTCTGGATGGCGTGCAGCCGTTCCACGTCCTCCGGCTTTTCCGGCTGGAACGGGTCGAGCATGGATTTGTTGTCGCCCTGGGCGTAGAGCCGACGTTCGATGCCCAGCTTCTCGATCAGGCCGGTAAAGCCGAAACCGGCGGAGATCACGCCGATCGACCCGATGATCGAGTTCCGGTCCGCGTAAACCTGGTCGGCGGCGACGGCCAGCCAGTACCCGCCGGACGCGGCGACGTCCTCGGCGAAGGCATAGACGGGCACGTTCTTCTCGTCGGCCAGCGCCCGGATCCGCCGGTGGATCAGCGCCGATTGTACCGGCGATCCGCCGGGCGAGTTGATCGCCAGGGCCACCGCCTTCACGTCGCGCAAGCGGAACGCCGCCTCGATCGGGCCGGCCAGGGCAGTCAGGTTCAGCCCGCCGCGGCCGGGCGACGAGGTGCCGGAGATCACGCCGGACAGGCGGATCACTGAAACCCGCGGGTGGTCTTGCCGCGCCAGTTTTCGGGCCCGGCCGGCGACGGCATGGATCAGGTCTTTCGGATTGGCAGCCATTCCGTCTAGATAGGCCTATCTTCGGTTGCGCACAAGCGCCGTCCGGCGCCTACTGAATGACGATTCTCGGACCCTGGTGGCTGCTGTCCTGCAAGGTCGCATCGATCTTATCCGCGACCTGTCGGGCGATGGCGATATAGGCCTCCGCATGGCCGCTCTTTGGGTCGCTCACAGTGATCGGATGGCCGCCGTCTGAGGTTTCGCGGATTGCCATATGCAGCGGCACTTCGCCAAGGAAGTCGCAGCCCATCTTGTTGGCCGTTTCGCGCGCGCCGCCATAGCCGAAGATCTCCGACCGCTCGCCGCAGCTCGGGCACAGGAAATAGCTCATGTTCTCGACGATGCCGAACACCGGCACGTCGACTTTACGGAACATGTTCAAGCCTTTACGCGCGTCCAGCAGCGCGATGTCCTGCGGGGTCGAGACGATGACCGCGCCGGTGATCGGCACCCGCTGCGCCATGGTCAGTTGCGCGTCGCCGGTGCCCGGCGGCAGGTCGACCACCATGACGTCCACGTCTTCGCCACCGGCGCCCCATTCCACGTCGCGGATCATCTGTTCCAGCGCGCTCATCACCATCGGGCCGCGCCAGATCATCGGCGTGTCTTCTTCGATCAGGAAGCCGATGGACATGCATTTGATGCCGTAGTTCTGCATCGGCATCAGCCGTTTGCCGTCCGGCGAGGTCGGCTTGCCGCTGATCCCCATCATGCGCGGGATCGACGGGCCGAAGATGTCGGCGTCCAGCAAAGCCACGCGCTTGCCCAGCGACTTCAGCGCCATCGCCAGGTTGACCGACGTGGTGGATTTGCCGACGCCGCCCTTGCCGGAGGCCACTGCGACGATAGAGCGCACGCCGTCGATGCCCGGCTTCGCGCCGGCGGTCGCCTTCGGCGCCATTCCCGGCGCCGTACCCGGCGGCGCGCCGGGCGCCGCTCTCGGCGGGGCGCTGGTCGGCGGTGCGGCGGGTCTGTCGCCCGGCGCTTGCCGGTGCGCCGTTAGCACGGCGGTGACGGAGGTAACGCCCGGCAACTGATGCACTGCCTGCTCGCAGGCTTTACGCAACGGCTCCTTCTGCGCGCCCACGGTCGGGTCGACCTCGACTGCGAAGCCGATATTGCCCTGTTTGACGACCAATCCGGAAATCATGCCAAGCTGCACGACGTCCCGGCCGCTGTCCGGATCGGTCACACGCCCCAAGGCATCAAGCACTTGTTGCTCGGTCACCTGCGACATGCTTGAAAACTCCAGCCTTTACACAATATTGCGCATCACGCCATTCGCGCGGTTCGGTTTGCACGCGACGGGCGACTGTCATATAACGCGCGGTACTCGCGTAAGCAAATTCAGCCCATAAACCGACAGGGATAGGGACACGGGAAATGCCGTGGAGCAACAATCAAGGCGGAGGGGGCTGGCAGGGCGGCGGTGGCCGCGGCCCCTGGGGTCAGGGACCGACCGGCGGCGGGCCGCAACAGCCGCCCAATCTGGAAGAGATACTACGGCAGGGGCAGGAGCGTGTGCGCCGGATGATGCCCGGCAGCACCGGCGGCGGCGTCGGCATCCTGGTCGTCATCCTCGTCGTTCTCGCCATCTGGATGGCCAGCGGCTTCTACCGCGTCCAGACGGATGAGCAGGGCGTCGTGCTCCGGTTCGGCGAGTGGATCAAGACCACCCAGCCCGGCCTGAATTATCACCTGCCCTATCCGATAGAGTCCGTACTGACGCCGAAGGTAACCCGCGTCAACCGGATCGAAGTCGGTTTCCGGTCGGGCGAGGATTTCGGCCGAAGCGTCGCGACCCGCGACGTGCCGGAGGAAGGCCTGATGTTGACCGGCGACGAAAACATCGTCGACGTCAACTTCACCGTGTTCTGGGTCATCAAGGACGCCGGCATGTTCCTGTTCAACATCGACCGTCCCGAAGTGACCGTCAAAGCCGTTGCCGAAAGCGCGATGCGCGAGGTAGTCGGGCGCACGCCGATCCAGGCCGCGCTCACCGAGGGCCGGCAAACGATTGAAGACCAGACGCAGGAACTCATCCAGGCGACGCTGGACGAATACGGTGCCGGTATCGAGATCCGTCAAACCAAGATGCAGCGGGTCGACCCGCCGGCGGCGGTGATCGACGCGTTCCGCGACGTGCAGGCCGCCGAGGCCGACCGCGTGCGGCTGCAGAACGAGGCGGAAGCCTACGCCAACGACATCATCCCGCGGGCCCGCGGTGACTCGGCCAGGATCCTTCAGGAGGCCGAAGGCTACAAGCAGCAGAAGATCGCCGAGGCCGAAGGTGAGGCGGCGCGCTTCCTGTCGATCTATGCGGAGTTCTCGCAGGCGCCCGATGTCACCAGCCGGCGGCTTTACCTGGAAACCATGGAAGAAATCTTGAACGGCATGGACAAGGTCATTCTCGACAGCAGCGGTGGCGGCTCGGGTGTGGTTCCGTACTTGCCGCTCAACGAGTTGCGCCGCAACCAGGGCGCCACGCAGGGGAGCCGGCAATGAACAAACTGCTGCTCGTTCTCGGGATTATCGTCGTCGTGGTCGGCGTCGTCGGCCTGAATACGCTGTTCACCGTTCACCAGACCCAACAGGCCCTCGTGCTGCAGTTCGGCGAGCCGAAGCGCGTCGTGCAGAATCCGGGCCTGAATGTGAAGCTGCCGTTCATTCAGAACGTCATCTATCTGGATAAACGGATTCTGTCCCTCGACGCGCCGCCGGAGGAAGTCATCACTTCGGATCAGAAGCGGATCGTCGTCGACGGGTTCTCCCGTTTCCGAATTTCGGACGCGCTTTTGTTCTACCAAACCGTCGGTAACGAGAACGTCGCCCGCTCGCGTCTCAGCGGCCTGACCAATTCCGCGCTGCGGCGTGTGCTCGGTGAAGTCGAGCTTTTGACCCTGGTCTCCGGCGAACGGTTTTCGCTGATGCGGCAAATCACCGACTCGGTCAATGCCGGCGCCGGGGGGCTCGGCATCGAGGTCGTCGACGTCCGGATCAAGCGCGCCGACCTGCCGCCGGAGAACAGCCAGGCGATCTATCGGCGGATGCAGACGGAGCGCGAGCGCGAAGCCAAGGAAGCACGCGCGAGGGGCGCGGAGGAAGCGCTCCGGATCCGCTCCCGCGCCGACCGCGACCGCACCGTGCTGCTGGCCGAAGCGCAGAAGCAATCGGATATACTGCGCGGCGAGGGCGACGGCGCCCGCGCCCGCATCTTTAACGAGGCGGCGGCGCAGGACCCGCAGTTCTACGCGTTCTATCGGTCCTTGCAGGCCTATCGCCAGTCGCTGACCGGCGACGATACCTCGATGGTGATGTCGCCCGACTCCGACTTCTTCCAGTTCTTCGGCGATATTTCGTCGTTCGGCGGGGCTAAACCGGCGCAATAGGCCCCGGGCCCTCGATGCGTTCGGGCCGGCTTGGGCATGACCGATCTCCTCGTTGCGCTTGGCCTGGTATTGGCGATAGAGGGCTGTATCTACGCGCTTTTTCCAAGCGCGATGCAGCGCATGATGGCCAGTATGCAGGAAATGCCGCCGGAAACCCTGCGCCGCGGCGGCTTGGCGGCGGCGGTTATCGGCGTCTTCATCGTTTGGCTGATCCGCTCCTGAAGCGGTCGCCGCTTGCAAAACAGTGGTTCAAATCTGTGTGAGTTGATGCTAAAGCGGTGCTGTAATCGCGCCGTTATCGTAGTTTGACTAATTTCCGCCATATTCGGGCGTGAAATACTGAACGGGCCCGATGCTTGAAAGCTCACACCCACGTTTTACATCAAAGAGCACGTCGGCGGCCGATTTTGCGGCCTGCCGTCAGCAAAGGAGATTGTTGGTGAACCGAGATTCCGGGAACACCCGCAGGACGGCCAAGGTGACCGCCGTATCGCGGGGCACTGATTGGTTCGTTCTGTATGCCGTCGGGTTGGCGTTTTTGTTGGCGCTGCTGTGGGCGGGTTCGGCCCAGGCGCGCGGCGCGCCGGACAGTTTCGCGGATCTCGCCGAAAAGCTCCTGCCCTCCGTGGTCAACATCCAGGTCACCCAGACCGCCAAGGCTGGCGGCGAACAGGGCCAGCAGCGGCCGCCGGTGATCCCGCAATTGCCGCCGGGTTCCCCGTTCGAGGATTTCTTCAAGGACTTCTTCGACCGCCAGCAGCGCGAAGGCCGGCGTTCCCGCCCCGTCGCGGCGGTCGGGTCCGGCTTCGTGATCGGCGCGGAAGGCCTGGTCGTCACCAACAACCACGTGATCGACGAAGCGGACGAGATCACCGTCATCACCAAGGACGGAACGAAATTGAAGGCCGAAGTCGTCGGCACCGATCCGGAAACGGATGTCGCGGTGCTGCGGGTCGACCCGGCGTCCGAAGGCATCAAGCTGACGCCGATTTCCTGGGGCGATTCCGACAAATCCAGGGTCGGCGATTGGGTTCTGGCGATCGGCAACCCGCTCGGCCTCGGCGGCACGGTGACGGCCGGCATCATCTCGGCCCGCGGACGCGATATCCGCGCCGGCCGCTACGACGACTTCATTCAGACCGACGCGCCGATCAACAAAGGCAATTCCGGCGGGCCGCTGTTCAACATGGATGGCCAGGTGATCGGCATCAACACGGCGATCTTCTCCCAGTCCGGCGGCAGCATCGGCATCGGCTTCTCGGTGCCCGCCAATCTCGCGGTCCACGTCGTCGAGCAGTTGGTCGAATTCGGCCGCACCAAGCGCGGCTGGCTCGGCGTCAACATTCAGACCGTTACCGAAGAGATCGCCGAAGGCCTCGGGCTTGAAGATCCGTCCGGCGCCCTGGTCGCCCGGGTGATCGAGGAAGGCCCGGCCCAGAAGGCCGGCATTCAGGCCGGCGACGTGATCCTGAAATTCGACGACAAGAAGATCGGCGAGATGCGGGAACTGCCGCGCATCGTGGCCGAGACCAAGGTCGGCACCAATGTCGATGTCGAAGTCTGGCGCAAGGGTGAGATCAAGGAGCTGAAGGTCGCCCTCGGCGAGCTGGAAGCTGCCGAAGAGCAGCTTGCGGCGTTGGACCCGAAGGAACGGGATAAGCCCGTGCCGCAGGCCGACGTGTCGTCGCTCGGCATGACTCTCAGCCAGATGACCCCCGAACTGCGCCAGCAGTACAATATCCAGGACGACGTCAAAGGCGTCGTGGTCACGGAAGTCGACGAGGAGTCGGCGGCCGGCGAGAAAGGCATTCGCCCCGGCGACGTGATCGTCGAGGTCGGTCAGGAGGAAGTCGAGAAACCTGACCAGGTTGCCGAGAAAATCGAGAAGGAACAGGAATCCAGCAAGCGCAAGACCGTTCTGCTGCTGGTTCAGCGCGCCGGCGACCTGATGTTCGTGGCCGTGCGGCTGACCGACGATTCCTGATACGACAATCGCATAGCAATATCCGGAACGGCGGCCTTCGGGCCGCCGTTTCTTTTTGGTCTATTCGGCGAACTCGGCCGCGCGGTAGCCCTGCAGATAGAGCAGGGCGGTCAGGTCGCCGTGGTCGATCCGGGCGCCCGCGGCCTCGGCCACGATCGGTTTCGCGTGAAAGGCGACGCCCGTTCCCGCCGCGCGGATCATGTCCAGGTCGTTGGCGCCGTCGCCGACGGCCAGTGTTGCCGTCGTCGGCAGGCCGTGCTCCGCGATCAGGCGTTTCAGCGTCTCCAGTTTCGCCGTCCGTCCCAGGATCGGCTCGGCGACGCGGCCGGTCAGCCGGCTGTCGGCGACGTCCAGGCTGTTGGCCTGGTCCATATCGAAGCCCGCCAGTTCCCGCACCCGCGCGGTGAAATAGTCGAACCCGCCCGAAACCAGCGCCGTATAAGCGCCCGCCGCGCGCATCGTCATCACCAGGGTCCGGCCGCCCGGGGTCAGCGCCACCCGTTGTTCGAACGCTTCGGCCATCGCCGCCTCGGGCAGGCCGGTCAGCATCGCGGCGCGCTCCCGCAACGCCGCCTCGAAGTCCAGTTCGCCGCGCATCGCCCGCTCGGTAATCGCCGAGATCTCGGCTCGTTTCCCGGCGAAGTCGGCCAGTTCGTCGATGCATTCCACGGTGATGAAGGTGGAATCCATGTCCGCGATCAGCAGCTTTTTGCGGCGGTCTTCCAGTGGCTGGGCGACGATATCGACCGGCCGGCCGGCGAGCGCGCTGCGCGCGGCGGCATCCGCCGTGTCCGGCCCAATCCCGTCGAACGGCAGGTCGCAGGCGACGCCGGCCGACAGCCAGTCGGCCGCGGCGGTGGCGGCGCCCGCGGCCTGGAGGGTGTCGGTCGCTTCGGCAACCGCATCCTCGGTGACATCGCGCTTCGCCGGGTTGCCAATTAGGGTGATGACATATTTCATGGCGGCTTTATCTATGCGCAACCTGCCGGTCGGTAAAGCCACTCGTTATGTCGGAAGCCGTAATTCTGCTCGCCGGGCCGACTGCCAGCGGTAAGTCGGCGCTGGCGCTCGCCATCGCCGAGGAATTCGGCGGCGTCATCGTCAATGCGGATTCCATGCAGGTCTACCGGGAGCTTCGCGTGCTGACCGCGCGGCCGACGGTGGACGAAGAGACCCGCGTCCCGCACCGCCTGTACGGCGTCCTGTCGGCGGCGGAAGCCTGCTCCGCCGGCCGTTGGCGCGAAATGGCCGTGCCGGCGATTGCAGCGGCTCACCGGGCCGGGCAGGTGCCCGTCGTGGTCGGCGGCACCGGCCTCTACTTCCGCGCCCTGACGGAGGGCCTGGCCCCCATTCCGGCGGTTCCGGAAGAGGTGCGCGCCGCCGCCCGCGCGGCCTTCGACCGGCTGGGCCAGGAGCGGTTTCGCACGGCGTTGGCGGAACGCGATCCCGTCATGGCCGGCCGTCTGGTGCCGGGCGACCGGCAGCGTCTGATCCGCGCCTACGAGGTGATCGAGGCGACCGGCATGTCGCTTGCCGATTGGCAATCGCTGCCGCCGGACAGCCCCGGCCTGGCCGGCCCCGTGTTTACCCTGGTGATGGAGCCGCCGCGGGAGACGCTCTATGCCCGATGCGATGCCAGGTTCGACCGAATGATCGCCGATGGCGCGCTGGAGGAGGTGCGTGGCCTGATGGAATTGGGCCTGGATCCCGACCTGCCGGCCATGAAAGCGCTCGGCGTTCCCGACCTCAGGCGGCATCTCGCCGGCGAAATCGACCTGGAAACCGCGGTCGACCGGGCCAAAACCCAGACGCGGCGCTATGCGAAACGGCAGGGAACCTGGTTTAGGAATCAGATTCGGGATGGATTTGCGGTTTCTGCGCAAGATTTGGAAAGTCTGAAGAAAGAAATCTTTCCAAAAATTTGCGAATTTTTGTTGACCGACTAATGACGACCGACTAGGTTGCGCCCTTCGGCAACGCGGGCAAACCCGTCCGGGCATGGGTTTGCATGCGTTGCCGTATGTGCTTCGATAGCTGTCGTTCGGCGTCTTCTGGTAAAGGCGACCGAAAGCGCTATCGTCTTGGGCTAGAGTGTTGTTGTGCTGAAGTAATTCCAGGCCACTCACTCCCCCGTCCCAACCACCTATGGGGATACCCTTGGGGTGGTTGGGACGGGGGAGCGGGTGGCCCGGCCCAGACCAACATTGAGCTAACTACGCAGGGAACCTGTTTCGGCAGAAAGGACAGTGCCATGAGCGGCCAGGAAATGAGTGGAGCGGAAATCGTCATTAAAGCCCTGGCGGACCAGGGTGTAGACGTAATTTTCGGATATCCCGGCGGCGCGGTACTCCCCCTCTACGATGCGCTGTTCAAGCAGAACCGGATCAAGCATGTTCTGGTGCGCCAGGAAGCTGGCGCCGTGCACGCGGCCGAAGGCTATGCGCGGTCGACCGGCAAGCCGGGCGTGGTTCTGGTGACCTCCGGCCCTGGTGCCACCAACGCCGTCACCGGCCTGACCGACGCGTTGATGGATTCCATCCCCGTTGTCTGTCTGACCGGGCAGGTCGCGACCCACATGATCGGCAACGACGCCTTTCAGGAATGCGACACCACGGGCATCACCCGGCCCTGCACCAAGCACAATTATCTGGTGAAGGACGCGAACGACGTCGCCCGCGTGATGCACGAGGCGTTTTTCGTCGCCAGCAACGGCCGGCCCGGCCCGGTCGTCGTCGACCTGCCGAAGGACGTGCAGATCAACATCGGCAAATATGTCGGGCCGTCCAACGTCACTCACAAAACCTATCGGCCGCAGGTCAAAGGCGATCTCGGCAAGATCAGGCAGGCGGTGGACATGATCGCCCGCGCCCGTCAGCCGATCTTCTATGTCGGCGGCGGCGTCATCAATTCCGGCCCGAAAGCCTCGCAGTTGCTGACCGAATTCGTCCGCGCGACCGGCTATCCGATCACCAACACCTTGATGGGCCTCGGCTCCTATCCGGCGTCGGACAAGCAGTTCGTCGGCATGCTCGGCATGCACGGCACCTACGAGGCCAATCTGTGCATGCATCAGTGCGACGTGATGATCTGCATCGGCGCCCGTTTCGACGACCGCATCACCGGCCGGCTCGATGCCTTCTCGCCGAATTCGAAGAAGATCCACATCGATATCGACCCCAGTTCGATCAACAAGAACATCGCGGTCGATCTGGCGATCATCGGCGATGCGGGGCATGTGCTGGAAGACATGATCAAGGTCTGGAAGACCGGGGCGCATCAGCCGGACGCCGATGCGCTGGCGTCCTGGTGGACCCAGATCGAACAGTGGCGCAAGCGCGACTCGCTGAAATTCGACCGCAAATCGAAGGTGATCAAGCCGCAATACGCGATCGAGCGGCTGTATCAGGCGACCAAGCATCGCGACGACGTCTACATCACCACCGAAGTCGGCCAGCATCAGATGTGGGCCGCGCAGCACTTCCATTTCGAAAAGCCGAACCGCTGGATGACCTCGGGCGGCCTCGGCACCATGGGCTACGGCCTGCCCGCCGCGATGGGCGTGCAGATGGCGCATCCGGACGCGCTGGTCGTCGACATTGCCGGCGAAGCATCGATCCTGATGAACATTCAGGAGATGTCGACCCTCGCGCAGTACAAGCTGCCGGTGAAGGTGTTCATCCTGAACAATCAGTGGATGGGCATGGTCCGCCAGTGGCAGGAACTGCTGCACGGCGCCCGTTACTCGGAAAGTTATATGGACAGCCTGCCCGACTTCGTCGCCCTGGCGGAGAGTTTTAAGGCGGTAGGCCTGCGCGCCGAAAATCCGGACGATCTCGACGGTCTGATCCAGGAGATGCTGGCGACCGACAAGGCGGTAATCGCCGACGTCCGGGTCGATCCCTTGGAGAACTGTTTCCCCATGGTACCGTCCGGCGCCGCGCACAACGAAATGATCCTGGGCGACGAGGAGAAGCAGGAAGACAAGCCGACCGTCACCGATGACGGCCTGGCTCTCGTCTGATTTGTCCGACCTCGTCCGCCAAGAACAAAAGACATACTGAAAAGGAAACGTCCCGGGCCGCAACGGTCCGGGGCGTTGGCTGAACATGAAACAGGAAACGACGATCGAACGGCATATTATCGCCGTCCTGGTCGACAACGAGGCCGGTGTCCTGGCCCGCGTTATCGGCCTGTTCTCCGGTCGCGGCTACAACATCGAAAGCCTGACCGTCGCGGAAGTCGAGCATGAAAGCGCACAGTCGCGCATCAACATCGTGACGACGGGCACGCCGATGATCATCGCCCAGATCATCGCGCAGTTGGACCGTCTGGTGCCGGTGCATCGGGTGACGGATCTGACGGAAGGCCGCCATCTGGAGCGGGAACTGGCCCTGATCAAGGTGCAGGCGACCGGCGAAAAGCGGCTGGAATCGCTTCGCATCGCCGACATCTTCCGCGCCCGTGCCGTGGATTCCACCGACCGGTCGTTCGTGTTCGAACTGACCGGCAGTACGGAAAAACTCGACGATTTCATCAATCTGATGCGGCCCCTCGGCCAGGTCAATGTATCGCGCACCGGCGTGGTGGCGATCAGCCGGGGACCGATACAGTCGGATTCGCTTAAGTAACGACAATCGCCTGAACATCGGCGTCGCCGGGCCGGCATCGGGCCGACCGGCGGTGACCGTGAACCAACAACGGAGGGAATTTCAGGATGCGCGTTTATTACGATCGTGACGCGGACGTTAATCTGATCAAGGACAAGAAGGTTGTCATCGTCGGCTATGGCAGCCAGGGCCACGCCCATGCGCATAACCTGCGCGATTCCGGCGTGCGCGAGGTGGCGGTGGCGCTGCGTCCGGGCTCCGGCAGCGCGCCGAAAGCGGAAGAGGCGGGCTTCACGGTGATGACGCCGGCCGACGCTGCGGCCTGGGCCGACGTGGTCATGGTGCTCACGCCGGACGAGCTGCAGGGCGACCTCTACACCGACGATCTCGGCCCCAACATGAAGCCGGGCGCGGCGATCGCCTTCGCGCACGGCCTCAACATCCACTTCAACCTGATCGAACCGCGCGCCGATATCGACGTGTTCATGGTCGCGCCGAAGGGACCGGGCCATACCGTGCGCTCCGAATATGCCCGCGGCGGCGGCGTGCCCTGCCTGCTGGCGATCCATCAGGATCACTCCGGCAACACGCACGACATCGGCCTCTCCTACGCCTCGGCCATCGGCGGCGGCCGCGCCGGCGTGATCGAGACGACCTTCAAGGAAGAATGCGAGACCGACCTGTTCGGCGAGCAGGTGGTGCTCTGCGGCGGCATGGTCGAATTGATCCGCGCCGGGTTCGAAACCCTGGTCGAAGCCGGCTACGCGCCGGAGATGGCCTACTTCGAATGCCTGCACGAGACCAAGTTGATCGTCGACCTGATCTATGAAGGCGGCATCGCCAACATGAACTATTCGATCTCGAATACCGCCGAATACGGCGAATACATGTCGGGCCCGCGCGTCATCAACTCCGACACCAAGGCGGAAATGAAGCGCATTCTGGGCGACATCCAGTCCGGTGCCTTCACCCGGCAATGGATGCTGGAGAACAAGGTCAACCAGACCAGCTTCAAGGCGATCCGCGCCCGCAACGCCGAGCATCCGATCGAGGAAGTCGGCGAACGCCTGCGCGGCATGATGCCCTGGATTACGGAAAACCGGCTGGTCGACAAGGCCAAGAATTAGGTTGGTTATCTAAGCTCTGGCCAGGCCGCAATAACAGGAATCCCCGGGTGGGGGAGAGGGACGGTAAAGCCGTTTTCGCGTAAGCGGAAACCAGCCAAAGAATCGACGGGGGAGCGGGCCGGCTAGGCCTCCCGCCGAAACAAGAATCTGCAGCCCGCACAAAGCCTTCTGCACAAAATCGGCGAACACGCCGTCCGACGACCAAATATTGTGCTTTTGCCGCAATCGTTAACGAAATGTGTTGCGCGGCCCCGTCCGAAGCGCGTAATAATTTGATTCATTAAAGGTTTTCCTGCGGATTTAACCGTTCCTTAATGCTGAATGCGGAAGCTGCCACGCGAGTACTTGCATCTTCGGTATGTCCGGGACGTGGCGATTGCTGTCCGATACTGTGAAGGTCGCGGTTTCCGTGGCCGATTCATTCGGCAGCCGACGACCGTCACCAGACATGCTGACAGCAGTGCTCGAAACCGCATTCGGTGGATGGCGCCGGGTGTTATCCGCGACAGATGCCGCGAAAATAGCGGCAGGATGGCGCGGTTGATGGAGGAAGCGGCGTTTGACGCGCGGAGCCTCCGTAGGGATTTGTCGGCGGGCGTGCGTTCGCCACGCTTTGGTTTGATTGAGCGAGGCTGAGATCAAATGTTTTCCAGAATGCTTGGCTGGTTGTCTGCCGACATGGCAATCGATCTCGGGACGGCCAACACCCTTGTTTACGTGAAGGGCCGCGGCATCGTCCTGAACGAACCGTCGGTGGTCGCCATTGCCCATGCCCGCGGCAAGAAGCATGTGCTGGCGGTCGGCGACGAGGCCAAGATGATGCTTGGCCGTACCCCCGGCAATATCGAAGCGATCCGGCCGCTGCGCGACGGCGTCATCGCCGACTTCGACATCGCCGAGGAAATGATCAAGCACTTTATCCGCAAGGTGCACAACCGGCGGAGTTTCGCCAGCCCGCAGGTGATCATCTGCGTGCCGTCCGGCTCGACGGCCGTGGAACGCCGCGCCATTCAGGAATCGGCGGAAGCCGCCGGCGCCCGCCGGGTGTTCCTGATCGAAGAGCCGATGGCCGCTGCGATCGGCGCCGGCCTGCCGGTGACCGAGCCGACCGGTTCCATGGTCGTCGATATCGGCGGCGGCACCACCGAGGTCGCGGTGCTCTCGCTCGGCGGCATCGTCTATTCGCGCAGCGTGCGCGTCGGCGGCGACAAGATGGACGAGGCGATCATCGCCTACATCCGCCGCAACAATAACCTGCTGGTCGGCGAAAGCTCGGCCGAGCGGATCAAGAAGGAAATCGGTTCCGCCTGCCCGCCGGACGACGGCGACGGCGCGGTCATGGAGATCAAGGGCCGCGACCTGATGAACGGCGTGCCGAAGGAACTGGTGATCAGCCAGCGGCAGATCGCCGAGAGTCTGGCCGAGCCGGTCGGCGCGATTATCGAGGCGGTGAAAGTCGCGTTGGAGCATACCGCGCCGGAACTGGCGGCGGATATCGTCGACAAGGGCATCGTGTTGACCGGCGGCGGCTCGCTGCTGGGCAATCTGGGGTATGTTTTGCGGCACGCGACCGGGCTGCCGGTGTCGATTGCCGACGAGCCGTTGTCGTGCGTGGCGCTTGGCACCGGGCGCGCTTTGGAAGAAATGAAAACGCTGCGGCACGTGCTGCTCAATCCGTACTAGTATGTTCGCCGCGTGAATAATGGAGGTCTCGGCCGGTGAGACCGCTGCGGGGTAGAGTGACGCGACTGGCCATGCCCATCCGGGTGATGGCCCACCGGTTCGCTTTTGTCCTGCTGGTGTTCGCCGCCGTTGCGATGCTGATCGCCGGCAAGGCCGACCTCGCCCTCATCGAACGGTTCCGCACCCAGGTCGTCGACATCGCAGCGCCGGTGCTCGACGCCGCCTCCCACCCGATCGCCGCTTTCCACCGCGGCCTCGACAAGATCGGCGAACTGGCTTTCCTCTATAGCGAGAACCAGCGTCTGACCCTGGAGAACGAGCGGCTGCGCCATTGGCAGGACGTGGCGCGGCAGTTGGCGCGGGACAATGCGCAATACCGGCATCTCTTGAACGTCAAGTCGGGGCCCGACGTCTCTTACGTGTCCGCGCGGGTGATCGGCGATTCCGGCGGCCCGTTCGTTCGCACCCTGCTGCTCGGCGCCGGCGAGGCGGACGGGGTCACTAAGGGCCAGGCGGTGATCAGCGCCAACGGACTCGTCGGCCGCATCGCCGAGCTCGGTCAGCGCACCTCGCGGGTCCTGCTGCTGACCGACCTCAACTCGCGCATACCGGTGTTGCTCGAAGGCGCCAGCTATCGGGCGATCCTCGCGGGCGACAACACCGACCAGCCGCGCCTGGAATTCCTGCCGGTGGGTGCCGAGGTGAAGCCCGGCGACCGCATCGTCACGTCCGGCCATGGCGGCCTGTTCCCGCCGGGCCGCCCGGTCGGCGTGATTTCGTCTCTGGCCGACGGCATCGCCCGGGTCCAGCCGTTCACCGACTGGCAGCGGCTGGAACAGGTCAGCGTTCTCCGCTTCGACATGCCGCGGCTCGAGGCCAGCGCCCAGGATCAGTGAGGGCCGTATGCGATGCGGCCTAGTCTGACGTCTCAGGTAAACCATTGGGTGCGGGTGACCGTGCCGGGCTTGATGGCGCTCGGTCTGCTGTTGATCGGCGTGCTGCCGCTCGGCCTGCCGGATTTCGGCCCCATCGCGCCGGTCCTCACATTGCCCGCTGTCTACTTTTGGAGCATCTACCGCCCCGACCTGATGCCGGCGCCGCTCGCCTTTTCGCTCGGCCTGCTGCACGACATCCTGAACGGCGGGCCGCCCGGTCTGATGGCCCTGGTGCTGTTGTTGGTTCAGGGCGCCTGCGTCAGCCAGTCCAAGGTCGTGGTCGGCAAATCGTTCGTGGTCGGCTGGTTCGGCTTCCTGATAATCTCTGGGGCCGCCCATCTCGCGGCATGGCTGCTGGCCTGCATCTACCATTTTCAGGCGTTGGCCTTCACGCCCGTGTTGATGCAGTTTGCGGTGACCATGCTGCTTTACCCGTTCATAGCGCGGCTGTTCAGTCTGACCCAGGCCTGGATCGCGCGGGTCGAAATCGAATGAGAGAACGGCGCGATACCGGCCGCTACAAGAACTTCACCCGCCGCGCCGCGATGCTCGGCGGCGCCAAGTTCGTGCTGCTGTCGTCGCTCGCCGGCCGCATGTATTACCTGCAGGTCGTCGAATCCGACCAGTACCGGATGCTCGCCGACGAGAACCGGATCAATATCCGCCTGCTCGCGCCGCCGCGCGGGCAGGTGTTCGACCGCTTCGGCGTGGAGCTGGCGTCGAACCGCAGCAACTATCAGATCGTGCTGGTGCCGGAACAGACCGACAGCGTCGAAAGCACGCTCGACGTCCTGGCCAAGGTGATCGAGATCGACGAGCGCGAGCGCGCCCGGGTCATCCGCGAGGCGAAGCGCAAGCGCGGCTTCGTGCCCATCGCCGTGGCCGATAACCTGAGCTGGGACGAATTCGCCCGCGTCAACGTCAATATTCTCGACCTGCCGGGCATCAACCTGGATGTGGGCGAGACCCGCGATTATCCGTTCGGCGATGTGATGTCGCACGTCGTCGGCTATGTCGCCGCCGTGTCGGAACGCGACCTGATCACCCAGGAAGCCGATCCCTTGCTGGAACTGCCGGGCTTTCGCATCGGCAAATCAGGCATCGAACGCACCTACGACCGCCGCGTGCGCGGCAGCGCCGGCAGCAGCCGGGTCGAGGTCAACGCCTTCGGCCGGGTGATCCGCGAACTCAGCCGCCAGGACGGCGAGCCCGGCGACGACCTCATGCTGACCATCGATGCGTCGCTGCAGCGCTTCACGATGGAGCGCATGGGGCAGGAGAGCGCCGCCGCCGTCGTGGTCGATATCCATACCGGCGACGTTCTGGCCCTCGCCTCGACGCCCAGCTTCGATCCGAACGCCTTCAATCTCGGCCTGTCCACCGAGCAATGGCGCGCCTTGATCGACAACGAGCGCAAGCCGCTCAACAACAAGGCCGTCGCCGGCCAGTTCCCGCCGGGCTCGACCTTCAAGATGATTGTGGCGCTGGCCGCGCTGGAGGCCGGCGTGGTGACGCCGGATCATGTGGTGCATTGCCCCGGGTCGGTCACGCTGGGGCGCAACAAGTTCCATTGCTGGAAGCGCGGCGGCCACGGCTGGCTCGGCATGATCGAAGCGATCTATAAATCCTGCGACGTCTACTTCTACGACATCGCCAAGAAGACCGGGATCGAGCGGATCGCCGCGATGGCGCGCCGTTTCGGCTTGGGCGAGGTGCTCGACCTCGACCTGCCGGGGGAGAAGCCGGGCCTGGTGCCCAGCAAGGAATGGAAGCTGGCGATCGACGGCGTGCCCTGGCAGCAGGGCGAGACCCTGATTGCCGGTATCGGCCAGGGCTATCTGTTGGCGACGCCGCTGCAGCTGGCGATCATGACGGCGCGCCTGGCCAACGGCGGCAGGGCGGTCAAACCCAGGATGGTCAAGCGCGTGGTCCCGGCCGAGCCCGACCCGGACGCCGACGAAGCCGCCGCGGAGGAGATCGCGGAGGAGCTTCCCTCGCTCGACATCTCGCGCGGCTCGCTTGCCGTCGTCAAGAAGGGCATGGACCTCGTCACCAATCACGAGCGCGGCACCGCTTACGCCGCCCGTATCAGGGAAAAGGGGATGGAGATGGCCGGCAAGACCGGCACGGCGCAGGTCCGCCGTATCTCCAAGGCGGAACGCCGCACCCGCGTCCTGAAGAACGAGGAGCGGCCGTGGGAGGAGCGCGACCACGCGCTTTTCGTCGCTTACGCGCCGGTGTCCAGGCCCCGCTACGCCATATCGGTTCTGGTCGAACATGGCGGCAGCGGTTCCAAGGCCGCCGCGCCGCTCGCCCGCGATATCCTTGCCGAAGCCCAGCGTCTCGATCCGCTCGGCAAGCCGGTCGGCACGCTTGCCGGCGCCGCGGCCCGCCGCCGTCCGGCGGACGCGGACGAAGGCTGACCGCATGTCTATCCTCAGCACCATAGACGACGACCGTAGAAGCCTGCCGCTTCGGCGCAAGATCATCGAGGTGAACTGGGGCCTGGTGTTCGTCATCTGCCTGGTCGCCGGCGTCGGCTTCGCCATGCTCTATTCCGCGGCCGGCGGCAACTTAAGCCCCTGGGCCTCGCGCCAGATGATCCGGTTCAGCGCCGGCCTCGGCGTCATGCTGGTGATCGCGCTGATCGATATCCGGTTCTGGCTGCGCTACGCCTATCTGTTCTACGGCATCGGCCTGGCGTTGCTGGTCTCCGTCGAATTCTTCGGCGTGGTCGGCATGGGCGCGCAGCGCTGGGTCGATCTTGGCCTGTTCCAGTTGCAGCCGTCGGAAGTGATGAAGGTCGCCATCGTGCTGGCTCTGGCCCGTTATTTCCATGCCCTTTCCATGGAGGAAGTCGGCCAGTTCCGCTGGTTGCTGCTGCCGACCATCCTCATCGTCGCCCCGGTCACCCTGGTGCTGCGCCAGCCGGACCTCGGCACCGCCATCCTGCTCGGCGTCGTCGGCTTCGGCATCTTCTTCGTCGCCGGCGTCCGGCTCTGGAAGTTCGCCGCCGCCGGCGCCCTCGCCCTCGGCGGCCTGCCGATCGTCTGGCAGTACCTGCACGACTACCAGAAGGCCCGCATCCTCACTTTCATCAATCCGGAGCAGGATCCGCTCGGCTCCGGCTACCACATCATGCAGTCGAAAATCGCGCTCGGCTCCGGCGGCGTGTTCGGCAAGGGCTTCCTGCAGGGCACGCAAAGCCATCTCGACTTCCTGCCGGAAATGCGGACCGACTTCATCTTCACCATGCTGGCGGAAGAATTCGGCATGGCCGGCGGCCTCGCGCTGCTCACGCTTTACGCCCTGCTGCTGGCTTACGGCTTCGCCATCGCCCTCCGCGCCCGCAACCATTTCGGCCGCATCGTCGCGCTCGGCGTCACCGGCGGCTTCTTCCTCTACGTCTTTATCAACATCGCCATGGTCATGGGCCTCGTCCCCGTCGTCGGCGTGCCGCTTCCGCTCATCTCCTACGGCGGCACCTCGATGATGACCCTCCTGGTCGGCTTCGGCCTGCTGATGAGCGTCTGGATCCACCGCGACGTAGAAATCCCCCGCCGCCCCGGCTTCGTGGGGCTCTGACGGCGCCAATCACCGCCGTATTTCCCCTCTCCCCACGCTAGCGGGGGGAGAGGGTAGGGTGAGGGGGGTGTCGATGAAAGTCGATTTCTCTGCCGAGATTAGCTTCGCTAGCGAGGCGAACGCTTCCGCGTGCTGATCCAAATCGACGACTGTTTCGGGCACCCCCTCACCCAACCCTCTCCCCCTAAAAAGGGGGCGAGGGCCAACCGCGCGTGCCCCAACGCCGAACCCATGGACAAGAATCACCCCCTGCGCTATAGAGCCCGTGGGTGCATAGCTCAGTTGGCAGAGCAGCTGACTCTTAATCAGCGGGTCCGGGGTTCGAATCCCCGTGCACCCACCATCCCGCGCCGCATCGATTTTCTGAAGGGGGCTCCGTTCGACAATGATCGAACCCGTTTGCCGCGGCGTCGGCGTGCGTGTCTCAAGTAAAGGCTGGATGGACCGTAGGGGATTGGCCTAAGCCATGGCAGAAGAATGGGACCCGTCGGACGTCAAAGCGCTTCGATCGGCAGCGGAATCTGGTGACCCATGGGCCCAGTATAGTCTGGCGGCGGCCTGCGCTACCGGCGAGTTCGGCAAGGTGGATCTTGAAGAGGCGGCCCGCTGGTATTCCAGGTCTGCGGAACAAGGATACCCACCAGCGCAGTACGAAATTGGATTGATGTACCTTCAGGCAGAAGGTGTTCCAAAGAATACCGAAAAGGGTCAAAACTGGCTCAAAACTGCCGCGCGTAATGGTGATATCGGCGCGATGGAGGTGCTTGGCGAATGCTACGCGGAGGGGCTGCTCAATTTTCCTCGGGACATAAAAGAAGCCATCACTTGGTATGAGGCGTCGATTGCCAAGGGCAGTCCTCGTGCCAAATGTCTCCTGGGTTTGATTTACCTGGAAGGCAAGCTTGACGAAACAAACACAGCTAAGGGCTTTCAACTGGTTCAAGAATCCCACGATGAAGGCTATGTATATGCGCGAGATGTTCTAGAAAAATATCAATGAGTGGTCGAGCCGCTAAAAGGGATCTTCTCTTTATCTCCACAAGCATTGCTAACTAGTGCGCGGTTCGAATCCCCGTGCACCCACCACTTGCCGCATAGACAGCCTGTTTTCGATCACGCCTTCGTGGGCTTGGCGGCGTTGTGGCTGCAGGCTAGCCTGCCGGTGACAGATTAAGGCACCGCATCGAAAGGAACGCCGCCATGCCGGAAAACGGATTGGTCGCCGTCGTCAAACGAGACTGCCCGACCTGCGTGATGGTCGCGCCGGTGCTCGAGCGGCTGGCGCGCGAGACCGGTTTGACGGTCTATTCCCAGGACGATCCGGGCTTTCCGGAAACCATCGCCGATGTCGCCGACGATACCGCTCTCGACGAGTCCTACCGCCTCGGCGTCGAGATTGTGCCGACCATCGTCCGTTTCGAGGGTGGCGCGGAAGCGGCGCGCACCTACGGCTGGGACCGGGCCGCATGGGAAGGCATCACCGGCCTCGCCGATCTCGGGCCGGACCTGCCGGCGGTCAAGCCCGGCTGCGGCGGCCTGAACCAGGAGCCCGATCGGCTCGCCGAACTGCGCATTCGTCATGGCGATACCGGCATCGGCTCCCGCCGGGTCGAGATCGGCGTCAAGGAAGACCCGATCGAGGCCTGCTACGAGCGCGGCTGGACCGACGGCCTGCCCGTGGTGCCGCCGACCGAGGCGCGGGTACTGGCCATGCTCGACGGCACGTCGCGTAAGCCCGACGAGGTGCTCGGCGCCATGCCGCCCAACCTCGACCCCTGCACCGTGGAGAAGGTCGCGATCAACGCCGTCATGGCCGGCTGCAAGCCGGACTACATGCCGGTCCTGCTGGCCGCCATGGAGGCGGTGCTGGACGACGATTTCTGCCTGCACGGCGTGCTGGCGACCACCCGCTATGTCGGCCCGGTGGTCATCGTCAACGGCCCGGTCGCGCGCCGCATCGGCATGAATTCCGGCGTCAATGCGCTCGGCCAGGGCAACCGCGCCAACGCCACCATCGGCCGTGCCGTGCAGCTTGCGATCCGCAACATCGGCGGCGGCAAGCCCGGCGAGATCGACCGTGCCACCCTCGGCACGCCGGGCAAGTACACCTTCTGCTTCGCCGAGGACGAGGAGAACTCCGCCTGGACGCCGTTCACCGTCGACCGTGGCCTGAAGGCCGGGACCGACGCGGTCACCGTCTTCGCCGGCAACGGGCTGCAGGGCACCTCGGACGAACGGGCGCGCACGCCCGAGGAACTGGCCGCCACCTTCGCCACCAGCATCCGCGCGGTCGACAACATCAACAAGTTCCCCGCGCCGGACGTAATCCTGGTGATCTGCCCTGAACATCAGCGCACCATTGCCGAGGGCGGCTGGGACAAGGCCCGTCTGCACGCCGAGCTGCTGGAGCGTTTGACCGTGCCGGCCGACAGCGTGATGCCGGGGGCCCACGGCATCGCCGAAGGCGTCAGCCGCAAACTCGCCGGCAAGACGGTGTGCAAAGTCCCGCCGGAAGGCCTTATGATCGTTCGTGCCGGCGGTGGCGCCGGCAAATTCTCCGGCATCATCTCGGGCTGGACCCCGTCCAACCCGAACTACAGCCGGGCCGTAACCAAGGAGGTGACGTTTTGACGTCAGACAACATCCTGCTCGATCCGACCTCGGAACGGCAGGCGCCCCATCGCGAGCGCCTGGGCCGGCCGAAGTCGCTCGAGGGATTGACCGTCGCGGTGCTCGACATCTCGAAGCCGCGCGGCGATGTGTTTCTCGACCGTGTCGCCGACCGCCTGGGCGAGCACGGCATCGCGGTCAAACGCTACCGCAAGCCGACCGTCGCGCGCCCGGCGCCGCTGGACATCCAGCAGGCGATCACGGACGAATGCGACGTCGTGGTCGAAGGCCTGGCCGACTGAGGTTCCTGCACGTCGTGCTGTACGCATGACCTGGTGAACCTCGAAGGCCGCGGCCTGCCGTCCGTCGGCGTCGCCACGACCGAATTCGTCCAGGCCGCCGCCGTGCAGGCGGAGGCGTTGGGCGCCGATCCGGCCTATGTCTGGGTGCCGCACCCGATTCAGGACCGCACCGACGAGGAACTCAAGGCCCTCGCCGACCGCCACCTGGACGAGATCCTGGCGGCGATTACCGCGAAGGCCTGATCGATACAATACCGGCGGCGCCGAAGCGCCGCCGGTAAGTAGAAACTTCCGACAGTCCCGGCTTCTTAAGGCGAGATGTGCCGCCGCCGGTTCGCCAGGCCGAGCCCGACAACGGCCAGACCCAGCAGGCCGAGCGCCGCCGGCGCCGGCACCGCGTCCGCGGGCTCGAACCGGGTCGTGCCCTGAAGGCCGATCAGCAGGAGGAGGTGGGCACCCTGAGTGGCCCCGATTTCGACGGACGTCGGCGTGTTCAGGCCCTGGCATCCGGTCGAATCGAAACTCGAGACCCTGCAGGACAGCAGCAGCTCGCCGGGCTCGAACAGGTCGGCCGGATTCAAGGGTATGGTCGAGAAGTCGAGCCCCGAAAGAATCTCGCGGCCTCCGTCCAACACCAGCCCGAGTGCGACATCCATGAACACGGCCCCGCCGTCAGCGGCGGCGACCGAGAAAGTCGAGCCGGAAAACGAGAGGTCGATGGTGGTTGGCTCGGTCTCGAGCGCCACTCCGGCGACGGCGAACCCGGCCGCTTCGGCGAAATCCGCATTGGCGGCGCCACTGATCGCAGCGCCCAAATCGATCTTGTTGACGCCGTCGAGATTGATGCTCCCGTTTGCGTTGGCGCTCGCCTGGTCGGCCGGCGTGCCTTTCAGGGCGTGTGCCTTGGCGTCGGCGAATGCGGGGCCGAGATCTGTAACGCCGGTAAACTTGAATTCGAGCGAAATGTTCGCCGTGCCGTTGAACGATGGCACCGCCCAGGCGCTGCCAGCCATGAAAACCGGCGCCAGGCCGACCGCCAACGCTATCGCGGCCAAATGGCGACCCGGTCCTCGAATTCTTTGGGTGAACGCCGCTTTCAATGCGGCTGGATTGAGAGATGAGTATTCATGCATGACCCCTGCCTTTCTCAGCAAACGGGGCCCAACCTCATCCGCGACATTTACCAAGCAAGATACGTACCAAGTATGGCAACATTCAATTGATTCAGCGCCTTGGAGCGGAATCATCGTTGACTGGAATGATTGTTCTGTAAAATGTACCGACACAAACGGCCCGGCTTTGGAGGATGTCGCCGCTCCGACGCCGACAAAAAAGACGGCGGCGCCGAAGCGCCGCCGTTTAGGCCCCCGTAGTCGACGGCCCGGCTTGTTACGCCGCGACCCGCCGCCGCCGGCTCGCCACGCCCAGGCCGACGACCGCCAGACCGAACAGGCCGAGCGCCGAAGGCGCCGGCACGGCGTCTGCCGTTTCGCCGGCCGGATCGAACAGGGTACTGCCCCGAATGACGAGCAACGCCGTCAGGGTCAGGTCACTGTTCGGCTCGATACCGACTACTACGCCCGTCGTCGATCCGAAGCAGCCGGTCGGGTCCAGCGTCGAGGCGGAGCAGGAATACAGCACGTCTTCCGGCGCGAAGGCATTGGCCGGGTCGAAGAGGGGGCTGGTGAAAACCACGCCCGACGACGGGGTGTCGTTCCCGTTGCTGCCTGTCGGGCCGGCGTCGTTTGGCGCCAGGGCATTGGTTGCGGTTTCCAGCGCGAGCAGGAAATCGACCGCCACGAACGCGCCGTCCGTGACGCCGAGCGCGATGCTCGGTCCGCTGATCGACAGGCTGAGAACCGCGCCGTCAGCTGGGCTTGTCCTGATGCCGATATCGGCGGCCGAGATCGATGCCGCTTCGGCAAAGCTGAGCGGCGCCATCCCGCCGATCGTACCGCCGAGCGACATGCCGCCGGGTATCCCGGTCGCCGTCGTCGCCGTTGCGCTTGCGTTGGCGGCATCCGGCGGGGTTCCGGCGTCGGTATAGGTTTGCCTGGCGTAATAGCCTGGGACGACGATCCCGCCGAAGCCCAGCAGATCGATTTCAACGTTCGCCGCGCCGGTGAACGACGGCACTGCCTTTGCAGTTCCGGAAACGGCGGTTGATGCCAGGAATGCCGCCAGCACCACGGCGGGCAGGTGGCGAAGCCTTCGGTATTTGCGCTTGATTGTTTCAGGAGATGGGCGTTCATGCATGTCTTACGCATCCTCATCAATAAAGACGCGCACCTCCCATGCGCTCCCACTTAGCAAAATGCGTGCCGAGTGAGCAATTGTTGAATCGCATCAATGTGTTGAGGTCTGATGCCGGTTACCGCGAACCGCGAACCTGTAAAATCCACCGACACCGAACCGGTATGCGCGACGGATACCCTGCGCGTCACAAGTTTGCGCCGTCGGAAAGAGACGGCGGCGCCGAAGCGCCGCCGTTCAGGCCCTCGCGGTCGGACGGCCCGGCTCGTTATGCCGCGATCCGCCGCCGGCTCGCCACGCCCAACCCGACGACCGCCAAACCAAGCAGGCCGAGCGCCGACGGCGTCGGCACGGCGGCGGCCTGGTCGGTCCGCGTCGTGCCCCGAACGGTGAGCACCGCCAGCACGTACTCGTCCGCCTCCCCCGAAACCGGAACTTTGACCACGTCTGTGGGGCCAAAGCAGCCAGATGCATCCAGATTAGAGGCGGAGCAGGAATAGAGCAGTCGATCCGGTTCGAAGTTGCTGGCCGGATCGAATACGATGCCTGACAAATCCGGAACAAGCATGGTGGAGGCGCTGCTGCCGTCAGGTGCCAGGGCATCGGGGATGGGTATGGTTCCAATCTGGACGTCGACGATGACGAATGCCCCATCCGTGACGCTCAATGCGACGGTCGGAATGTCGATCGAGAAGACCAACAGACCTGCTTGCCCCGATGCGGCTCGTGGTATGATCCCGCTGTAGGCTTGTATGCCGGCCTGGGCGAAGCTCACCGGCGCCGTTCCATTGATTGTGCCGCTTAAGGAAATGGTCCCGTGCACGCCGTCTGCCCGGGTGGCCGCGGACTCTGTGGCGGCGGCGTCGGGCGGAGTGCCGATGTCGATGACGCTATCCGAGTCCGCGAAGCTGCCGTTGCTGGTAGCGTTGAAGCCTTTCAGGTCGATGGTGACATTGGCCGCGCCGGTGAACGATGGCACCGCCATGGCGTTGCCCGGCGCGAAGGCCGGCGCCAGGAAGGCGGTGAGCATCACCGCCGGCAGGTGGCGAAGCCTTCGATATTTACGCTTGGTTGTTTCAGGAGATGGGCGTTCATGCATGTCTTACGCATCCTCATCAACAAAGACGCGCACCTCCCATGCGCTCCCACATAGCAAAATGCGTGCCGAGTCAGCAATTGCTGAATCGCATCAACGATTTGAGACCGAACGCCCGTTGCCGCGAACTGCGAACCTGTAAAATCCACCGACACCGAACCGGTATGCGTGACGGACAGCCTATGCGTCACAAACTTGCGCCGTCGGAAAGAGACGGCGGCGCCGAAGCGCCGCCGTTTAGGCCCTCGGTCGACGGCCCGGCTCGTTACGCCGCGATCCCCCTCCGGCTCGCCACGCCCAGGCCGACGATCGCCAGACCGAGCAGGCCGAGCGCCGAAGGCGCCGGCACGGCGGCGGCCTGCTCGGTCCGCGTGGTGCCCCGAACGGTGAGTACCGCAACCAATGTGTTGTTCGCGTTCGGCTCGACGGAAATTTCCTCGACGTTCGTCGGCCCGAAGCAGCCGGTCGGATCGAGTATCGAGGCCGAACAGGAGAACAACAGGTCGCCCTGATCGAAATAGTCGGCCGGGCCGAACGGGAACGCCGAGAAGTCCGGTACCAGGGAGGCGGCGGGCCTTTCGTCGCCGGATGCCAGGGCCGGGATGACAGGCAAGATGCCGATCTGGAATTCGACGGTCACAAACGCGCCGTCCGCGCTGCTGAGCGCGATCGACGGACCGCTGAACGAGAGGAGCAGGAGGTCTTGTTCGGCTGTGGTCCGAAGCGGAACGATGGCTTCGGCATACGATGCCGCCTCGGCAAAACCGACCGGCGCCGAACCGCTGATCGCGCCGCCCAGCGTTATGGTGCCGGGCACGGTTCCCGGAAGGGCGGCCGAGCCGCTTGCGGTGGCGGCGTCGGACGGGGTGCCGGCATTCTCGAATGTAGAGACACTGTCGAAGTTGGGCGCAACCGACCCGCCGAAGCTCAGCAGATCGATTGTAACGTTCGCCGCGCCGGTAAACGACGGCACCGCCATGGCGCTGCCCGGCGCGAAGGCGGGCGCCAGAAACGCCGCCAGCAGAATTGCCGGCAGGCGGCGGCTCTTTCGAACCGTCGCTTTCGTAATGCTTGGAAATGGGAGTTCATGCATGCTTTACGCATCCTCATCTGCAAAGACGCGCACCTCCCACGCCAGATAGAGCAAAAAACATGCCGCGCGCGCAAACACTAAATTGAAACAGTCTGTTGAACGCCAAAGGGTCGTTGTTGCCGAAAGCGGTTCTGTAAAAGAATCCGACACTGGGTTGGCGCTCGTCTCACGCTTGCCGGTTTGAACAACCGGCCTAGTATTCAAAACCTAACCGATTGAGGGAGACCGCCATGCTTCGCGTTCTGTCCGTTGCTTTCGCGTTTGTCTTTTCCGCCGCCGTTACCGCCCAGGCCGACAGCGTCTACAACAACGTCGCCAGCGAGATCGAAGGCTACAAGGAGATCGACGTCCTGTTCTCCGAGGAGGCCGCCAAGTGCAAGCTCGCGGACGCCGCCGTCTACGAACAGCGCGTGCGCGACAAGTTCGCTGATATGGGCGTCAAGGACAATCCCGACAGCATCGCCTTCATCACGCTCGGCGTGACCGCGTTCCCCTATACGGCAAGCACCTGCGTCGCCAATGTCGACTTGCAGTTCCGCGTCTGGATGACGCCGGCTGACATGGGCCAGGCGGCGGCGGTTCAGTACGTCGACGCCTACGAAAGGTTCCCGGTCATCATCTACCGGCAAGCCCTGCTGCTGGCCCGCCCGATCGACGTGATGGGCCACTTCGTCGGCACCACCATCGACCGATTGGCCGACGACTTCAAAACCAAGCGGGCCCGCTAGGCCAACGCGCAAGACTATCCCTCTCCCCCCAATCGGGGGGAGAGGTTAGGTGAGGGGGGTGTCAATCGAAGGGCGCTTCCTGCAACGGCCCGCCGCTACGCCGCCGCCCGCCGGTCGTCGCTGGCCGCCGCCACCGCCTGCCCGGCCAGTTCGTCGGCGAACCCGTGGTTCACGTCCCGGTGTCCGGCTTCGTCCGCCCGCACCGCCAGCACCACGTCGCGCAGCCGGGCGTCCGGCTTCAGGCCCCAGTACGCAACGGCAATCTCCGGCGCCGGCACGTTATCGTGATGCCCGGCGTCGATCTCCTGCAGATACCGGGTGTAGGAAACGACGGCCTCCTCCTCCAGATAGCCGACCACCCGATGCGCCGTCTTCGGCGACAGCAGGTAGAGCAGGAAATAGGCGTTGTAGAACAGGCCCTGGGCGACCAGGATCAGCAGCCGCTCGAACCGGCTCGGCCTCGCCACATGCACGAAGGTCATCAGGTGCATCCGCTCGTTCTCCGCCTCGTCCAGCAGGGTGCGGATCCAGCCCCGGTCGTCCTCGATCCGCCGCAGGCACTTCAGGTGCTGCAAAGCGCCGCCCACCATGCCTGGCACCGCCGCCACGGTCTCCAGCATCACCGCGCGATGGCCGTAGCGTTTCCGAAAAAACAGATCCATCAGCCCGCGCAGCGCCTTCACTGTGGTAAGCGCCAACCGGTCCGACAGGCCCTGCGGCGTATGATGGCTAACAAGCTGCATCGTCGCCTCCGTAAGCAGTATCTTTCCGACATCTTTCAAATGGTGATGCAACCCCGCCGATCGGAGTGGCATCTTGCCGCATCGCCGATCGATCCCTCTCCCGGCGGAAGAGGGCTGCGAAGGCTTGGCGAGGCGAAGGCCGAGCCTTAGCCGGCGCCGGGTGAGGGGCGAGCCTTTCCGCGCGAAAACACTCTGGAGGCTTCGCTCACATGCCCGGCCAATACTGGGCGTCGCCGGTCGGCCGCGCCCCAAAAATCGCCTGCCCCACCCGCACCACGGTCGCGCCTTCTTCGATGGCGATCTCGAAGTCGCCGGACATGCCCATGGAGAGGTCGTCGAACGACAGGCCGTCCGGCGCCTCCTGGCGCAGCCGGTCGCGCAGCGCGCGGGTCAGAACGAAGCAGCGCCGCACCCGGTCCGTATCGTCGGAAAAGACGGCCAGCGTCATCACGCCTTTCACCCGCAGCGCGGAGAACGCCGCCAGCTCCCGCGCGAACGGCAGCACGGCGTCGGGGGCGAGGCCGTACTTGCTGGCCTCGCCGGAGCTGTTGACCTGGACGAACACGTCCATCGCCCGGCCCTCGATCTGCAGCCGCCGGTCCAGTGCCTCGGCGACGCGCAGGCTGTCCAGCGCCTGGAACTCGTGGGCGAAGCGCGCGACGTATTTCGCCTTGTTGGTCTGCAGATGCCCGATCACCGACCAGCGGATGTCCAGGTCGGCCATCGCCGCGGCCTTGGCGCGCGCCTCCTGCACCTTGTTCTCGCCGAAGTCGCGGCAGTCCGCCTCGTAGGCGAGCCGGATACGATGCTCTTCCACCGTCTTGCTCACCGGCAGCAGCCGGACCTCTGCCGGGTCGCGGCCGGCCCGCGCGCAGGCTTGCGTGATCCTTAGCTGGACCACATTCAGATTGCGGCGAATGTCGTCGAGCGTCGCCGCTTCCGGAAAAGCGGTGTCGGGCGTCATGGCTACCGGTCCAGCCCGGCCAGCCAGTCCGCCGCCGTCGCCAGGGCCTTGCGCGTCAGTTCCGCCCGATAGCGGGCGGCGTCGGCCCTGACCGTCCGCGGGTCGATGCCGGCCGCCGCGAGCTCGACGGTATGGCCGATCAACCAGTGTTCGATATCGCGGCCCGTCGCCTCCGGGTGGAACTGGAAACCGATGGCGTGCGGGCCCATGGCGAACGCTTGGTTCTCGCAGACGGGGCTGGAGGCCAGCAGCGTCGCGCCGTCCGGCAGGTCGAAGGTATCGCCGTGCCAATGCAGGGTAATGGGCTCTGCCTCGAAGGGCTTAAGGCAGCTTTCCCGCCCCGCGTCGGTCAACGCGATCGGCGCGAAGCCGATCTCCTTCGCGCCGCTTGGGAAAACCCTGGCCCCGGCGGCCAGCGCGATCAGCTGCGCGCCGAGGCAGACGCCCATCAACGGCCTCTGGTTCTTGATCCGCCGTTCGATCGCCGCGATCTCGTGCCGCAGGAATGGATAGGCGTCGGTTTCGTAGGCCCCGATCGGGCCGCCCAGCACGATCAGCAGATCGGCGTGGTCGAGGGCGTCGGCGGAAAGCGTGCCGTCGCCGGACTCGATGTAACCGATGACGTAGCCTGCCTCCCGCAAAGCCGGTTCGAAGCCGTCCAGGCCTTCGAACCCGACATGGCGAATCGCGATGGCGGTTTTCATGACCCGATTCCTAGCGCATGGGCGCTGGCGAGAACAGGCCGGCTCATCGGCCGGTTTCCTCGCCGGCACGGTCCCGCCAATAGCCGTTCGCGGCCGCGACGGTGGCGAAGTGGGTCGCGACCACGTGGCTCGCCGCGACCAGGCCGTTGGCGTCCGTCGCGTAATGGTCCCGCAGCACGGCGCGCACGTTGTCGTCCGGCTGGGTCTTCTTCACGGCCATGCGGGCCAGCTTGATCGCCAGGTCGTAGCCCTGTTCCGGCGTCTCGGTTTCCAGGGTGGGCAGCCAGGATTCCATCTGTCTTCTCCTTTATGGGCGGTGTCGGCGGCGGATCGGTGCCGCCGCCCGACCGCTCGTTTGCTATTGGTTGACCTTGCCGGGCAGGCTCAGGTCGCCCGACGCCACGTCGAACACGTCCACCACGCAAAGCAGCGGCGAATGGATGTTGGCGTTGACGCGAAGCCCCGACGTCACCCCGTCGTAGGTGGCGTCCTCGACCACGGCGATCCGCTCGAATGGCACGCGCACTTCGACCGTCTCCTGGTTGAACACCGGGTCCCAGCCGGGGCTGTCCAGCAGGATCGGGAAGCCCGGCCAGGTCTTCGGCAGGCGCGGCCTCGCCCCCTCGGGGATGTCGATCACCTTCAGCGCGCCGGGTCCGCAGGCCTCGTCCGGCCCCAGCACCACCCAGTGGCTGTGCCAGACGTTGCCGTCGTTGCCCAGGTCGCCGTCGCCGTTTTCGTCGTAAAGCGGCGTATCGTCGAAGTCCGGATGCGCGGTGACCGCCATCGCCAGGATGCCGGCCTTCGGCTCGAAGCCGACTTCCGCCGGGTCGATGCTGGTCGGCCAGACGTAGGCGAAGACGTCCGAGCCGGCGACCGTGCCGACCGGCGTCGGTATCCGCTCGCCGGCGCGCCCGGAAACGGCCATGTGGAACACGGCGACGCCGCCGTCGGTCGAGATCTTGGCGTGGATCACGTCGAACGGCGCCAGTTCGGCATTGCCTTTTTCGGCCTGGATCCCGCCCGAATGCTTGGATTTGTCGTGCGCCAGAGCCGATGTGGCCAGGGACACGGCCAGTACCGCCGCGAGACCGGCGTAGTGGAAGGGGGATTTTCGTGACATAGTGATACCGTTCCTTTCTTTGCGAAGAGAGAGTGACAACCAGAGCGCCTCGTTCGTTGCCGCGAGCGAGGCGCTCGCCTATTCGGCCGATGCATGCGACGTAAACCGCCGCCAGTTTCGGTCTCCTTCCTCCGTATCGGCCTCGACATGGTCGCCGCAGTAGAGACGCAGGGATGCGTCGCCGAAGGCGGCGTCCACGAACGCGCAGTGATGCGGCTTCGCCGGATCGGCGTGGACGTTCGGCCGAAAGAAGCTGCAGGTCGCGCACATGCGTTGCACCGGAATGGCGCCGTCGCTTTGCAGCGTCCGGATCATCTTGGTCAGGCCCTTCAGGAACGCGGCCTGCTCCTCCGGCGCCAGCGTGTCCGCGGCGGCGAGCAGCGCGTCCGGCCAGAGCGTCAGAGCGTCGGCCGCGCGCTTGCCTTTCCGCGTCGGGTGCAGGCTGACGGCGCGCGCGTCGTCCGGGTCGGGCCGCTTCTCGATCAGTCCTTTGCGCACCAGCGCCGCGACCGAGTCGCTCGCTGTCGGCTGGGTGACGGCGATTTCTTCCGCCACCGCCGTCACCCGGGCCGGCCCGCGCTGGGCCAGATGGATCAGGATCTGCGCCTGGGTCGGCGTCAGCCCGGACACGTCCGAATCCCGCCACTGCTCGGCCCGGATGAAGCTGCCGATCCTGGCCAGTCCCGTCGCGATGTTGGTCGGTGCCGTCATGGTGCTTATATATAGGATTCCTATGTAATTGCAACAGGCCTGAGCAAGAAAACCTATCCCGTTGATTCTTCAGATAATGCCGCTGCCGCGCAGGAAGTTGACCAGCAGCTTCGGCGCGTCGGGCAGGGGACGGTAGTTGGCCATGTGCTCGGGCTTGCTGTCCCGCCAATAACGGACCAGGAAGTCGTGGCGCATCTCCGGGTGGAACTGCACGCCGATCCAGTTGCCGCCGTAGTCCAGCCCCTCGGCCGGCGAATCCGTGCCGTAGGACAGCAGTGTCGCGCCCGCCGGCACGTCGATCACGTGGTCGGAATTGCCGAAGTGGAACGCCGGCCGGTCGGCGAACCCGTCGAACAGGTAATGCGCGCGGCCGGTCTCCGTCAGGTCGATTTCGAACGATCCGGGCTTCGGCCCGTTCGGGCGAGGCTCGACCGTCATGCCGGCCATCACCGCCATCATCTGGTGCCCGCCGCACAGGCCCAGCAGCGGCCGGCCCAGCCGGCGGTAGCGTTCCAGCCATGCCATGGTGTCGCGCTGCCAGGGCCGGTTCTCGTTGATCGAATGGAAGCTGCCGCCCAGGATCACCGCGTCCAGCGCCTCCGGTTCCGGCAGGCTCTCGCCGTCGGTGACGACGGTGCCGTCGTAGTCGACCGCGTCCGCCAATCCCTGTTCGTCCAGCCGCCGGGCAACCCAGTCGCGGTCGTCCGGGCCGTCCTCCACGTCCGCGAACTTGGTCCGGTCGTAGACGTCCGGCGTGCCTTTGATGGAGATGTAGTGAACGCGTGGCTTGGTCATGTCGGGCACCGATCATGTTGGTCGCGGACAGTATAGCGCGGCCGCCAGACTGCGGAAAAAGTCGTCGCGCGGTGGCCCGCAGGGCCGTCTCGAAGGGTGGGCAAACGCTCGGCGGCGGCCCTTCAGGCGGTTTGCAGGCCGCCGTTTCGCCGCCGCGACGTCCGGCGGCGGGCCCGTCTTGCAGACCGCCGCCAGAGCGCGAGGCTCAGGCCCAGCAGGCCGGCCCCGCCGAACGCCAAGGCCGCCATGCTGACGGAATCGGCGGAACCCGGCGGTTGCAATGCGGCGATTTTGGTCGAAGCCGCGTGGGGAGTGAGCCCGGCCATCAGCGGATTATTGCTGCCGAGATCGATGGGGAGAGTGAGGACGACCTCCCCGCCGAGCTTCAATTCGGAAAGCAGCGCCAGCGGATCGTCCGGCTCCAGCAGCGGAAGCAGGGAGAAACCGTTCAGAATGGCAGGGCCGATGCTCTGGACGGCGTCGGCCTCAAGCACCGACCGCGGGCCGTATTCCGCATTGTCCTGAACCGGCGTAATCGTGCCGGCCGCCGCGCCGGTACAGGCAAGCGCCGCTGCCAAGAAGGCCAATACCCAAACTCTGACCATGTTTTCGCCGAATCAATCGATGGTCGACCACCGCCTGATACAACATGCCGCCGCAGGGTGGCAAACATATGAATTACAACGAAATAGCGATACGCGATCAGACCGTCAGGTCGCCGAACTGGATCTCCTCGATCCGTTCCAACCCCTGTTTCATATGGGTCATGATGAAATCCGCGCGTCGGTAGGGTCCGCCCACGTCCTCGCCGGTGAAGACCTCGGACCAGATGTTCATCTTGACGTGCACGGCGCAGAGGCCGCCGCCGATCTTGCTCTGGTAGGACAGGATCATGTCCTTGATCGCCTTGAACCGGTCCGGCGAGATATCGGCCCACATGTCGTCGGTATGCAGCTTGAACATGTCCAGCACGCCGTAGATCTGCGAGACGATGGTGCGGATCTTGTCCTCGACGAAGTCGCAGGTATCCACCAGCGCCATGTTCTCCTTCAGCGCCCGGTTTTCCCGGATTTCCGGCAGCCCGTCCAGGAAGGCGGTAACCTTGCCGATATCCCGGTCCAGGCATTGCCGGTAGAAGGCCAGCGACAGGTAGATGTCGCCGTAGTCCTGGATGAATTTGGGGATCTCGCTGCGCTCGATCCTCAGCTTCTTGGCCAGCAGGCCGAGATTCTTCTTGGCTGCCTCGACATTCGGGTCCTGGAACAGGGCGATCAGGGAATCGTAGTCTTTCGCGTTGCTGGCCGGCTTGCCGTAGATCTGCGTTACCAGCGGCAGGGTGAAGGCGTACATGTATTCGCTGAGCTGCGTCAGCTTTTCCGCCGACAGGCGCAGCCCGTCCGTATCCTTCATCGATACGCCAAGCTTTCGAAGTTCCACCCGCAGGCTGTAGACGTCGTAGCTGGGCAGGGGCCCCAGCCGCTGGATCAGTTCGATGTCGTTCTGGGTCTCGACGGTCTTCGATTCGTAGACCTTGTTCAGGTCGCGCGGCTGGATATAGCCGGAGCCCGAGGCTTCGCCGGTGAACAGCTCGACCACGCCTTCCAGCGCCGCGTTCTTGATCAGCCGGGCGCGGCGCAGTCCCTCGGTGTTGATCGGCACCGCCGACAGCGGCAGGACGTGCAGCGCGTCGCTGTCGCTTTCGCGTCCCTGATCCATCTCCGGCGTCAGCATGCATCCCCCATTCGGTCCTGGCCTGGGCGCCATCCTTGGGGTAATATTTATAGTATAGTCTAGTAAAATTTCTATTAGTCGTAGAATCTCAAATATTTATATTAATCCAATAATGATATTTCCCTTATGTTCGCTAAAGTTGCTAATTTATCCCTGTTATGTACCTATTTTTTACCGTGTTGGGTGGCGGCCTGTTCCGGTGCGAAAGGCGCCGGCGACACTTGGCGGTAGTGGAGTCAGTGGCCCGTGCAAGGGTCGCTCGGCGGTGCGGTTTCGAAACGCCGCCTGACGGCGATATCCAGAATCTGGCCGAACTCGTCTGCAACGGCCGCCATCTCCTGTTCCTCCTCTTCGTTGAGACGGGCGTAGTGGGCGCCCCGCGAATAGTTGACCACGAATGTTTTGTCGTCCTCGATCAGGCCGAACGGAAGCGTCTCGGGCGCCGGCCGGCTCGAGATGACTTTGTGCGCGGAAAGGAAGCGATGGGTGGTCGGCGAGACGAACACATGCAGCCGCACGATCTGCGGATGGCCGTTCGGGTCCAGTTCCGGCGGGATGAACGGCTGATAGACGGCCTGTCTCGTCCCAAACACCGCCTCCCCAAGCCTGTCGTGCCATCGCAGCCGAAATGCCTTGGGCAGTTCCCCGCGATCGGACAGGCCTAAGGCGGCGCGCGCCTCCGCGTCGTTGCGGAAGCGGCCGGTCAGTATGTCTCGGCTTTGCGCGGACGGCGAAACCTTGACCACAAGGTTGGGCCACCGTCCCGTTTCGTCCAGCGGCGGCACGGTGAGTTCGCGATGGTTGGGGATCGCGGCCAGGCAGCCGCCGGGAATGTTGAGGTCGCCGATGGTTTGTTCCAGCCACTGTCCGGTAATCCGCTTTTCTTCGACGAAATAGTCCAGCGGCCCGCCCCGATAGGGAAAGACGGCGTACATCGTATCGGGCGTCTGCTTGCTCGGCAGGGCCGCCGTTGGATGCAGTCCGGTCCGCCGTCGATACCGTCGGCTGGCGGGGCGGATCTCGATGCCGAATTCCCGGCCGGCCAGGCTGAATTCCCTGAGATACTGCTCCGACCAGGCACTCGCGTAGGGCACCAGGACTTTGAAACCGCCTGCTTTTGCGATCGACGCCAGCCCCGACACGATCGGGTCCAGCGCATCGGGATAGATTTGCCGCCGCGTTTCCCTGATCGCAGCGTCCAGGTTGTTTTCCAGCACATAGAACTTGCCGTTGTTCCGTATCAGGTCGACGCCCAGATGCATGCCGATCAGGGTGTGCGCCGCGTCGTCGTACCAATAGCCTCGATAACGCGGGTGCTGCTTCACCGGCGGCGTCAGGTCCAGCACGCTCATATGCGGCTTTCCGATATTCGGCACGATTCGTCCCGTCCGAGCGCACTCGACCAGATCGAACACAAGCTTGGCCGCCAGTTCGAACGGGTAGGTCAATGGCGGCCGCGGATAGGCCGTGCCCGGTATGTGCTTCAGTAAGGCGGTGCTTGCTAGGGATTCGAGCGCGAGTTTGAGCTCATCGGAGAATTTTAGCCGGCGCCGAAGCGACAGTTCGGCTGCATCGTAAACGCTACTCACGGGACCTCACATGACTAAGAACGCTACGCCAATCCGGGCAGCTTAGCCGATGTGGCCGCATTGGTGCATCTGCTCCTACGAAATATGTAAGGGCTGCATTGTACCAGGTTGTGAGGGTTTGGCGCTGACGGGCCCGGTCTCGAATCTCTCGGTTATGGCGGCGTTGAGAATAGACCCGAACTCATCCGCCACGGTCTCAAGCTGTGATTCCAATTCCGGCATCAACCGGGTGTACCGCGCGCCCTTTCTGAAGCTCAACACGAACGTGCCGTCTTTTCGGACCTCGCCGGGTCGCATCGTCTCGGTCGGCGCATCCGGCGCCACCATGGCGTGGGCGGAGAGGTAGCGGTCGAACAGCGGCGACAGGAAAGCGTGCAATCGAATCTTGTTCGGATGGCCGTCGGCGTCGCAGTCGGGTGCGATGAATTCCTGATAGACCGGCTCGCCCTTGTCGAACAACCATACGGACAGGCGCTTGCCGATGCCGAGGTGGAACACGCGGGGTCGGTCGGTATCGCGCCGCAGGCCGAGCGCTTCGCGCGCCTGCGCCTCCGATTCGAAGCGGCCGACCGCCACGAATTCGCCCTTGTCCCAGCCATCCAGTTTGATCGCCAGGTTGGGCCAGCGTTCGTCCGGGTCCGCCGGCGGCACGAACAGTCGGGGCTCCGAGCGGATCGGGCCGAGCAAGCCCTCCGGCCCCTTGCGGCTCGCCATGCCGTGCCACAGCCAGTCGGCACTGATTGTCTTGCTGTGCACGAAGTAGTCGACCGCTGTGTGCCTGGTGTTGAAGAAGGCGTACATCGTGCTCTCGGGCAGCGGGGTCGGCATTCCGGCCAGGGGATGCCGTCCGTCCGGTTGCATGCAGGGCGAACAGGCCGGTCGGACGTCGACCCCGAATTCTTCGCCGGCCTGCTGAAACTCCCGGACGTAAGTGTCCTCCCATCGGTGCGCATACGGGACCAGGTTCCGAAATCCGGCGTCGCGCGCCGTGGCAACGAGTCCCTGGACGATCGGATCGAACGGCGTGTCGTAAAGTCGCCGCCGCTCCGGTCTCAGCGCGGCGCCCAGGTTGTTCTCGATGACATAGAACTTGTCGCCGCGCTTTAAGATGTCGATGCCGAGATGGAGGCCGGCCAGAACGTGCCGGTCCGGGTCGTACCAATAGCTCAGGTGGCGCGGATGTTGCGGTACGCGCCAGGTGGCGCCTGCCGCGGCTTTCTGGGGAGCGCCCATGGACGGCACCCGCCGTCCCGTTCTCAGGCACTCCACGACGTCGAAGCAGGCGGCCATCGCCTTGACGGCCATGCTCCGCTGGTCGACGACCGCCGGCGAGACCGGCAGCCGGCTCTTGAGCGCGGCGCCGGTCAGCCGTTCCATCAAAATCCAGCCATTGGCGGCGAACGTGATCCGCCGCCGCAGTGACTTCGCCGCCTTATTCGCTTCCATCTGCCGGTCGCTTCCTCAAGCGGTTTCGAAACGCTCCCGGACCGCGCGGTCCGGCAGGCGTCCGCACGCGTCCGCTGCGGCTTCCAACGCCCGTTCCTCGTCGGTGCTGCTGCGCGGTGATGTATCGCGACGGCCTGCCGAGGTCTATCCGCCCGGGCCTCGAATCGGTCGGGCGGACGGTTTTCTTGCCGACTCGTCTAAAGCATTTGATACGATTGTCCCCTGCGAATCGGATTGAACCGATTGCCGACCATTTTAGCATTTTTGGATGATTCCAGCCGTATCGGTGTTTCCCGTACCGAGGCAGCTTGCGGAGGGCCGGTTTGTGCAGCCATTTGTTCGCGTGTTGTTGAGGTCATCGAAGCTGCGGCCTGAGACAGCGGACGGCCCGTCGATGCCGTCGGCGGCCGGTCGTCATTGATGACGAAACCCAAGTCCGCGAAGGCGGGCCGTCCGGAAAACCAGGCCCCGCTGTTCGAGTCCGGCGATCGATCGGTCGTACCGCGCGATATCCTGCTTTTCCCGATGCTGCTTTCCTTCGGTGTCGTCACGTGGCTCCTGCCGGAGCGCTGGTGGCGCGGCGTCGCGCGCGGTCTGGCGGCGATCCTCGTTGTCTCGCTCGCTCGGCGTACGAAGACGCAGATGGCGCGAACAGCCCGCGTCATGGACGCCCGGACGATTGCGCACTCGCCGCGCGAACTGGAGGTTGCGAGGACGGCGTTCTATCTCGAAGACCGAATGCAGGTCGTCGCGGCGTACCGCCCCGGAGCATGGGAGCCGAAAATCGAGCTGTCGGGGCGGGAACACCTGGATCGGTCCCTTGCCGAAGGACGGGGCGCGATACTTTGGATAAGCGATTTCACCTCCAGCAGCCTGGTCACCAAGTTGGCGTTTCATCGCGCCGGAATCCCGGTCAGCCATCTCAGCCGGCCGACCCATGGCTTCTCGTCGTCGCGGTTCGGTATTCGGTTCATCAACCCGATCCGCACCCGCATCGAGGATCGGTACGTCGGCGAGCGGGTCACCATGCCCAACGACACTGCGGTCGCGCCGTTTCGGGTTCTGCGCAAACGGCTGAAGGCAAACCGGGTCGTCTCCATCACGGTCGGTTTGCAGGCGCGCAAGACGCGTGCCGTCCCGTTTCTGTCGGGTTGCATGCAGCTTGCCACCGGGCCGATCAACTTGGCGAGATCCGCCAGGGCGCCTTTGCTGCCGATCTTCACCGTGCGCAATGAATCCGGCGCCTACGAAGTCCATATCGGCGAAGCGCTGCACGTCGGGGTGGATGGCGGCCGCGATGACGCATTCGACAATGCGATCGGGCAATATGCCCGGAGCCTTGAACGGTTCGTTGTTCGGTTCCCGGCGCAGTGGCGGGGCTGGCCGCATGTTCGTGAGGTGCGCTAGAGCAATATCCGAACGGATTGAACCAAGGGGTTCAATCCGTTCGGATGAAATTGCTCTACATCTTAAAGAGTTAGAGCATCTTTATCCGATCAATCGGATCGTCGAAGCGATCCCGTTTGATCGGATGATGCTCTAGGGCGGCGTTGGATCCGGCGGGCTACCTGCCTCTGAATGCGGCCATCTGGCCGGCGCCCTGCCGCAGCATCGTCATCAGATGCCGCTCGGACGAATTCGGAAAACCGCTCAGCGCCCACAGCGCCAACAGCACCGCGCCGTAACAGGCCGCGGCAACCGCGACCACCACCGTCAATTGACCGGCCTGGCTTAGCAGCGTTTCGGCCGGCGGCAGGTAGAACCGCATGACGAGGACCGTCGAGGCCATGGCCAGCGCGGCGGCTGCGGTTCGCCAGATAGCGGACACCAGGTCTGTAAGCCGCAGCTGCAGGACGCGCGACAGGACGGAGATATTGAGGATCGAGCGGATGGCGGCGGCGGCCACCACGGCCCATGCCGCCCCGTGGGCGCCGTTCGCGTTGACGCCCCACAACAGCAGCGGCAGCAGCACGGCCAGTTGGATGGCTTCGAGGACCGTATTGGTCTTCAGCTTGCCCATGGCCATAAGCGCCCTGGACGCGCTGCCGAACGTGATCCGGGCAAGACCGTACAAAGCCAGGATTTCGACGAACGGCACCGCCGCCTGCCAGCCGGCTCCGAACAGGATGCCGACCAGCAGGTCGGCGGTGCAGATCACACCCACGACCATCGGTATCCCGACCATGGCCAGCATCGACAAGGCCTTGAGATACATATCCGCCAACAGCGGCCGGTTGTCGGCAATTTTGGCGAAGCCGGCGAACAGCGGCTGCGTGGTCGGTTCGGTAATGGCGATCGACGCCAGGGTCGAGACCTGCCGGGCGACGGTATAGAAGCCCAGGATCTCCAGGCCGACCAGCTTGCTCACGACGAAATAGTCGCTTCGGTCGTTGAAGAAAGCGATCACGTTGCTGGCGAGATACCACTTGGAAAAGCCAAGGATCTCGCGCCAGGCGCGAAGGCTGAGCCGTGGCCGGTAGTCGTGCATGACGTAGCTCAGGACCGTCAGCAGGACGAACTCGGCGCAGATGCCGGCAATCAGCGCCCAATAGCTGTGCCACGCCAGGCCCAGGATCACAGCGGCCACGAAGTAGCCCGCCCGGGCGATCAGCCGGAATTTGAGGTCCTGTCCGAACCAGAGCTGCTTGTGAAAGTCTATGACGCCGATGTTCTGCAGGCCGCGGACGAAGCACAACGCCGCCAGCACGAGCATGACGTCGTAAAGCCTCGGATCCTCGAAGAAATCCGCGGCGAACCCGGCGCACAGGGCGATGCCGCCGCCGCTGACCACGCCGCGTGCGATCGACAGGGTCCAGGCGGTGTCGTATTCGTCGCGCCCGGCGTTCTGATTGCGGATCAGCGCCTGGTTGAAGCCGAAATGGCTCAGCGCGTCGACGACCCCGAAAATCGTGGTCGCGACGGCGACCAGCCCGAAATCCTCGGGCACCAGCAGTCGCGCCAGGATGATTGTGGTCGCCAGTCCCGCGCCGCGCCAGGCCACCCGTTGCAGGATCATCCACAGGCCGGCGCGGGCCATGCGCTTGCCGATGGCGGGTTCGGCGTCGCTCATGCCGAGACTGTCCGCGCCAGGCGGCTTTCCACCACCCGGAACTTCCGGCCGGCGGGCGGGTCGAGATCGTCCTCGTAGCGGATTTCGACGGTCGCGTTCGGCCCCGCCAGGTCGGCGATGATCGCGGTCAGGCGGGCGCTTGTCTCCGTGTGGTCTCCATAGTCGCTCTGCGCACGCACGACGAACCGGTCGATGTCGTCCTGCAGAACCTGATAGCGGCTGATGCCGGGCACCTGTTCGATCGCCAGCGTAAACCGATAGGGGGAGATGGTGCGGCCGTCGGCCAGCAACACGCTATCCAGCAGCCGTCCCTCGACGCGGCTCAACCGCTTGAGGCTGCGGCCGCAGCCGCATGTCCCGGTCGGTCCGGGCACGCCCAGGTCGCCTGTCTGGTACCGGATCAACGGCATCCCCATCAGTTCCAGGTTGGTCATCACCAGGCTATGGTGTTGGCCGTCGTCGGTGGGCGTGAATTCGACGATCGTCGTGTCCTCGGCCAGGTGGTAGCCCTCGTGTTGCGCGCATTCCCAGGCAACCAGGCCCATTTCGGTCAAACCGTAGACGTCGTAGATATCGGCGCCGAACGCCTGCTTCAGCAAGCGCCGCGTCCGGTCATCCAGGGCCTCCGCGGTCGAGATCACCGCGCCGGGCCGGTGCGCGTCGGCGCCGCTTTCCACAATCAGGCTGGCCAGCTGGCGAAGCGGTGTCATGCACCCATACAGCACGTTGGGCCGGAATGCATTCAGTTGGCCAAGCAGCCGCTCCGGCGCGTCCTCGATCGACGCATAGCGCCAGCCGAGCCAGCGTCGCGACGGCTTTCCCGCATCGGCGGTGATCAGCATCAGCCGTTTTCCCAGGCGGTAGCCGGCGGTGGTCAGCGCGCGCATGAACAGGGCGTTCCGCGCGCGTTGGAAGGGCTTGTCGAAGCGCATCGTGAAGGGCCGGCCGGTCGACCCGCTGGTCGTTTCCGATATCAGGCTGCCCGGCGGAAAGGCGCTGCTGACGATTTGGTCCGGCGGCAGATCAAGCAACGTTGCCTTGGTTGTAACCGGCAGCCGTGTCAGGTCTTCGGGCGACCGTATGTCATCGGGTGTCAGGCCCGTATCGTCGAACAGCGTCCGATAGTAGGGGACGGTTGCGTAAGCATGGTTCAGCAAGTCTTTCAACTTGCGGGTCTGCAGCGCTCTTATGCTGTCGGCGTCCAGCCATTGCGACCGGTTTAGCCGGTGCATGGTCCGGGCGGTGGCGACGATGCTCATGCCACCAGGCTTCGGTTGAACGCATGCACCTGCTCTCGCAGGACCGCGCTGCTCTGGCCAAGCTTCTCCCCGTCGTTCAACGCCTGTTCGATCAGCGCCGCCAACTCTTCGGTTCTGCCTTGCCGGACGAACGCTTCCACGTCCATAACGCGGTCCGGAATGCCAAGCAGTTCGAAGAAACCATGGAATTTGGGATTGTAGGCCAGTCCGACAATGGACGTCGCCATGCCGGCAGCGAAAATGGTTGGGTGCATTCGGCCGCCCAACAGCAGCGACAGTTGGCCGGTGACGCCTTTATACAGTGCCGGGTCGTCGATATGCAGGACCCTGGCGGCCCCCGACGGCAACCTGTTTTGGATATCCAGGCACAGCCGGTCGTCGCCTTCGTGCTCCGCGTTGTAGGTCGGTAGCAGCAATATCTTTGCGCCGTGGTGCTCGATCACCTGGCTTAGCACGGTGGCAAGCGCGTCGATCAACGGGCCGGACCGGCGGCCCGGCGACGCGCTGAGCGGCGCGAATTTCGCCGCCACGCGCTGCGGTATGATGCGGTTCCCCGGCGGGAACCAGCGCCTGACGGCGACGCCGATCAGCGGCTTGTCGTCCACGGCAACGCCTTGCTCGTTCAGCCAGCGTCGGGTTGCCTCGGCCGTCGTCGGTTCAACCAGGATCGCGGGGTCGGGAATCACCTCGACCGTCTTTCCGGTAACCGGCTGCGCCACGCGCTGTGCGTGGGGGTCCCGGACCGTAACGTGTTCCATACAGGCGAACGCCAGCCGGGCGAAAAACCGGCTGCTTGCCGCGCGCAACGGACCGACGCCCAGTGCGTATCCGACGACACGGCGGCAAAGCAGCCGCATCAGCAGGCATCGCGCTGCCCAATACGGCATCTTGATCAGGCTGTCATCGTCCTGAAACAGGCCGCCGCCGCCAACCAGGACAAGATCGCTTCGTGCGGCGGCGACGCATTGGCCGGGCAATCCGGCCAGACCTGGCCGCAAGATATTGGCGTCGGCGTAGCGTTCCGATCGGCTTGCATCCGCCGACACGACGTTTAACTCCGCGTCCGGATGAAGCCGGCGCAGCTCTTGGCACATGGACGACAGGATTGCCTGGTCGCCCAGGTTGTGGTCCGCGTCTCCGCCAAGCAGGAGTATTTTGGGTGGCATGTCGAAAGACGTTCGGCAGTTTGGTACTCATACTAAGCGGTATCGCGCCGCAAAACTGTCCAGCATTTATGACCAGGATACTGTCAACGGAATGTAAACGTCTTTTGGCGCCGCTCACAGGAATTTCGGCGTACGGACGGCGGCAATCGCAGCCCCTTGGCTTTTGTGCAATGCAACAGAAATGCCACAAGGCGCCGCTTACCTGGGTGTTAAGTTGTATTTCCAGAGTTTTGCTGGCGGCTCGCCGAAGCGTGGATGGGCGCCCGGCTTTGGTCGTCGTTGCGTGGTCTGGTGGGCGAACAACGCATGCAAACGGTCGGAATGGTTGGGCGTGCGGCAGGCCGTCGGTTGCTTGCCGCGGGTTTTGCGATCGCGCTTTGCGGGGTGGACTGGTCGATGGTTCACGCGCAGGAGGTCAGCGGGGACGACTTCGTCCTGACCCGGGAGAGGCCGGAATACGACCCGCTCGGAATTCGTGCCGGCGCGTTCATATTTCGCCCGAAACTAGCCAATAAGGTGCGTTACAACGATAACGTGCTGGCCCGCGAGGACGACGAGGAGGACGATGTCAGCTTTCTCGTTTCGCCCCAGGCGCGTCTGGAATCCGACTGGAACAATCATGCCCTCAATCTGGAGGCCGGCGCCGATATCGCCCGCTTCGTCGACCGAAGCGACGAGGATCACGTGGATTACTACGGCGGTCTGGACGGGCGCCTGGATATCAACCGAGACACCAGCCTGAGCGGCGGCGTCAACTACTCAAGGTTGAATGAGCCGCGCCGCAACCCCGACGAGGCAGACGGTCAGGAGCGGACGGAGTTCGACCTGATCCAGGGCGACCTCGCGTTTATCCGCGCGCTCAACCGATTCTCGCTTCGCGTCGACGGCGCCGCCACGCGATTCGATTTCGACGACGCCGATATCGCGGGCGGCAGCATCAACAACGACGATCGGGACCGCACGGAAGTGCGCGCCGGCGCCCGCGGCGGTTATCGGATCCAGGGTGCTTACGAGTTGTTTGTCCAGGGCTACGGCAATCAGCGGATTTACGACGCGGCGCGCGACGACAACGGATTGGACCGGGATTCCCGCGGCTTCGAAGTCGCCGTCGGCGCGGCCGCGGATTTCTCCGGGGTGACCTTCGGCGAGGTGTTCTTCGGCTGGCTGTCGCAGGACTTCGACGACGGCGGTCTGGACAGCATCGACGGTCCCTTGGTCGGGGCCAGCGTGACATGGAACCCCAGTGGCCTGACCGCGGTCGTCGGCTCGGTCGAATGCACCGTTGAAGAGACGACGTTCACCGGCGCCTCCGGCTACGTCTCCACCGCTGTCGACCTGACCGTGACCCACGAACTCTTGCGCAACGTCATCCTGGAAGCCGGCGGCAGCTTCGCCCGCAACGACTACGAAGGCATCGGCCGCGACGACGATGTGTACGAGGCGGAAGTCGGCGCCCGCTACCTGCTGAACCGCAACGCCTATCTCACCGCCACCTACAATTTCTTCAAGCGCGATTCCGATCAGGACGTGGGTCAGAACCTGGATTACGACCAGAACGTTTTCGCCATCGGTCTGGAGTTGCAGCTATGAACGTCCGGCCGCTGCTGCTGGCGGCGGTGCTCGCGGTCGCATCCGCCGCTGCGCTCGCGGCCGACAGCGCCGACCTGGAATATCGCCTCGGCCCCGGCGACCGCATCAAGGTCACGGTGTTCGGCCACCCGGACCTGTCCGGCGAGTTCGAACTGGACGGCGAGGGCCGGTTCTCCCTGCCGCTGGTCCAGAACGTCGACGCCGCCGGCCTGTCGCTGCACGAGCTGCAGCAGCGGGTCACCGAAAAGCTGCGCCCCGACTACCTGCGCAACCCGCGCGTCAGTGCCGAAGTGCTGAACTACCGCCCGTTCTTCATCATCGGCGAGGTCAAGACGCCCGGCAGTTATGCGTTCGCCAGCGGCATGACCGTGATCAGGGCGGTCGCGCTGGCCGGCGGTTTTACCTATCGCGCCAAACAAAAAAAGATGCTGATCACCCGGGCGCGCGACCCGGAGCGGCGTAAGCAGCCGGCCCGGCAGGACACGGTGGTGATGCCGGGCGACGTCATCGAGGTTCCGGAACGGTTGTTCTAAGAGGTTTGTTCAAGAATGCCTAGCCGGCCCGCGCCAAAACGGACGAGGTGCGTATGACAATGGGTACCCACGTATTGGTTCCGCGCCGCGATCCCGGCGGCGCCATGCTCGAAACCCCGCCTTACGTCCGGCCCGCCTTTGCGCCGCACCAGGGCGACGCGGTCGGCGACCTGCGCGAATTCTTCCGCACGATCTGGCGCTGGAAGTGGACGATCCTCGGGCTCACGTTCGGGCTGACCATGCTTTGCACGCTGGTCCTTTTCCAGATCACGCCGCTCTACAAAAGCGATGCGATGGTCATGCTGGAGGCCCGGGAATCGAAGGTCGTCGATCTGGAAGCCGTGGTCGCCGGCCTGCCGCCGGACGTGGAGATCCTGCAAAGCGAGATCGAGGTGATGCGTTCCCGTGACCTGATGGCCAAGGTCGTCGACCATCTCGGGCTCGCGCAACTGCCCGAATTCAACCGCGCCCTGCGCCCGCCGAACCGGCTTGGCGCCCTGCTCGGCCTCGACCGTTGGCTGTTTCCCCTGATCGCAGGCGAAGCGACGGAACTCTCGGCGGACGAACGCCGCATGGCCGAACGCAACCGCGTCGTGTCCGAGTTGCTGAAGCGGGTCAGCGTCTCGGCGAAAGGCCGCTCGCGGGTGGTCGCGATTGTCGCCACGTCGGAGGACCCCAGGCTCGCCGCCACCATCGCCAACACCGTCGCCGACCTCTATATCGTCGAGCAGCTGGAGGGCAAGTTCGAGGCGACCCGCCGCGCCACCGCCTGGCTCAACGAACGGATCGGCGACCTGCGCGAAAGCGTCGCCGTCTCGGAGGAGGCGGTCGAGGATTTCCGCCGCAAATCCGGCCTGATCAAGGGCCGCAGCGTCAACCTGACGTCGGAACAGGCGTCGGAACTGAATACCCAGCTCATCCTGGCCAGCACGTCGCGGGCCGAGGCGGAAGCGCGGCTCGCCCAGGCGCGCAAGCTGATGGCCTCGCCCGGCCGCGGCGCCTCGACCACCGAGGTGCTCAACTCGCCGCTGATCCAAAGCCTCAAGCAGCAGCAGGCGGAGGTCGAGCGCCGCGCCGCGGAGCTTTCCGTCGAGCACGGCGAGAAGCATCCGAAGATGATCAATATCCGCGCCGAACAGAGTGACATCGGCCGCAAGATCCGCGCCGAGATCGGCAAGATCGTTCAGGGCCTGGAGAACGAGGTGCGCGTTGCCCGCGTCCGCGAGTCGTCGCTCAAGGAAAGCCTCAACAGCATCAAGTCGACCGTGGCCTCCTCGAACCAGGCGGAGGTCCAGCTGCGGGCGCTGGAACGGGAAGCGAATGCCGACCGCATGCTGCTGGAAACTTTTCTGGCCCGCTATAAGGAGACCAGCGCCCAGCAGGACATCAAGTTCCAGCAGCCGGATGCGCGGCTGATTTCCCGCGGCGCCGTGCCGGAGTTTCCGTCCTCTCCGAAGAAGAAGTTGATCGTGCCCCTGGTCGCCGTCGGTTCCGCGATCATCGGCGTGCTGCTCGCCTTTTTGATCGAGCATCTCAATCCCGGCTTCCGCAGCGCCCAGGAGCTGGAAGCCTATACTGGCCATCCCGTGCTCGGCCTGCTGCCGAAGCATCGCGGCCGCGTGCTGCGCGGCCGCCGGTTGCACGATCGGGTCGCCAACGAGCCGTCGTCCGAGATCGGCGAGGCGATCCGAACCATCCACACCTCGATCCACCTCACCAATATGGAGCGCCGGCCCCGCAGCATCCTGGTCACCTCGTCGGAGCCGGGCGAAGGCAAGACCACGCTCTCCATCGGCCTCGCGCGCACCGCCGCGCGCTCGTTCGACCGGGTCGTGCTGGTCGACGCCGATCTCCGCCGCCCCGCCGTGCATCGTCTCGCCGGCGTGCGTGCCGGCCCAGGGCTCACCGAGCTGTTGACCGGCGAGGCCGACCTGCGCGAGGTAATCCAGACCGACCCGCTGTCCGGCGCCCATATCATCGCCGCCGGCGCGACCGACCCCAACCCGCCGGCGCTCTTCACCTCCAGCCAGATGCGCCGCCAGTTGATGAAGCTGGCCGAGCAGTACGACCTGGTGATCCTGGATTCGCCGCCGGTGCTCGCCGTCTCCGACACCCGCATCCTGGCCCAGTTGGTCGACGGCACCCTGTTCGCCGTGCGTTGGTACGACACCAAGCGGGAGGCCGCCGGCATGGGCCTCCGCCAGATCGTCACCTCCGGCGGCGCGGTCATGGGCACGGTGCTCTCGATGGTGGTCCCAAAGAAATACGCCCGCTACGGCGGCTATGGCGGCTACGGCATCCCCGGCGCCCGGACGCGCCGGCGGGCCTAGCCGGACTTCTCCTGCCGCACCCCCGTCGTCGCCGGCCGGCGTTTGTCCACCGTCGCGAAGGCGGCGTCGTAGGCGGCCAGCAATTGCTGCGCCGACAGGTCCCAACGGAACTCTTCCTCCGCCCGCCGCCGGCCGGTCGCCGACATCGCTGTCCGCAGCGCAGGATCGTCGATCAGCCGAAGCAGCTTGTCCGCCATGTCCGCCGGCTCGTTCGGCATCGCGTACAGCGCGGCGTCCGCCGCGGTCGCCCGGCTTTCCTCCAGGTCGAACTGCACGAACGGGATGCCCAGCGCCATGTATTCGAACGTCTTGTTCATGGAGATCTGGTTGTTGTAGGCGTTGCGCGGGTCCGGGATGACGCCGATGTCGATGCTGGAATAAGCGGTCAGCAGCGCGCTTCCGGTCAGATACCCGGTAAAGGTCACCCGGTCCGCCAGCCCCAGCTCGCCGGCCAGCCGTTTCAGCGCCGCAAGCTCGGTGCCGTCGCCGATGATCAGGAACTGCACGCTGGCGTCGCCCCGTTTGCTCAGCAAAGCCGCCGCCGCTTGCAGCATCAGGTCGACGCCGTCCTGCTGGCCCATGATGCCGACATAGCCGATCACCGTGTCGCGCCCGGCTTTCAGCGCCGGGTCCGGCGCGACGCGCTTCAGCTTGTTCAGGTCCGGCGTGCTCTGCACCACGAACACCCGCTCCGGCGCCATGCCGTTCCGCTCGATGGCGATGCGGCGGAAGCTGTTATTGGTGGCGATGGAGATGTCCGCCGTTCGAAAGGTCAAGCGCTCCAGCCACAGCATCAGCCGATGTCCAAAGCCGCGCCGGCCGAACTTGGCCTCGTACAGTTCCGGGTTGATGTCGTGGTGGTCGAAGACGAACCGCTTGCCCAGCAGTTTGAAGAAGCCGCCGATCAGGAAGATCGTATCCGGCGGGTTGCAGGCCTGGATCACGTCGAAGCCGCGCGCGAACAGCACCCGCCAGGCCAACACGAACTCCCAGAACAAAGCCAGCGAATATTCGACGGCGTAGCCGGCCGGCCCGCGCGCCTCCAGCGGCAGCGGATGGCGAAAGATCTCGATGCCGTCGATTATCTCGCGGCTCCGGTCGAAACCGCGCCCTTTCGGGCAGATCACGCTGACCGTATAGCCGTTGGCGGCCAGCGTCGTCGCCTCCTGCCAGACCCGCCGGTCGAACGGCACCGGCAGGTTTTCGACGATGATCAGCACGCGCCGCTTTCGTCCGGTATCGCCAACCAAATCCGCCAACTCCGTGGATGTGACAAGGACCCGCTGCCCGAAGCGGCGCGCCACTGTATCGTTCCGCTTGGGCCGTCGGCCGTGTCAAATCCGGGGCAACCGGCCGCGGCGGTGGGATCGCCGTCCCGCTGCCGATAGAGTGCGCGCCGTATGACGCGAGCAGATGCATCGAAACGCCATGCCGGCCGGGCGGCGTCGTTCGTCGAACAGGGCTGCCTGTCCGGTTTCAACTTCCTGAACCTGGTGTTCTGGGCGCGCTACCTCACGCCCGAGGACTACGGCAGCCTGGCGCTTGCCTACGGGGTGCTCTGGTTCGTGCAGAGCATGCACCGCTCCACCGTCTCGCTGCCGCTGGTCGTCTACAATCCGAACCGCGCAGCGCTTTATTCGGAGGCCCAGAACTGGCACAGCCTGCAGCTCGCCGCCGGCGGCGCGGTTCTCGCGGTGATGATCGTGGCCCTGCTGCTGACCTGGGCCATCGCCGGGATCAACTGGTTCGCCCAGTCGCTCGCCATGGCCGTCGCCTTCGTCCTGCCGGTCCTCTACTACGACTTCTTCCGCCGCTGGCTGATCATCGAACGCGGCATCGGCGCCGTGGTGCCGGTGGCGGTGGTCTACGCCGCCGTGTTGGCGGCGGGCATGGCGGTCGGCCTGCTCGTCGCGGCGGAGCTCTGGGTGGCGGCGCTGTCGTTTTCCCTGGCCAACGCGGTGGCGGCGGGCTTCGGCTTCCTGCGCGCGTCGGCGCCGGGTCTCAGGGCGCGCCCGTTCGGCGAATTCGTCGCCGGGCTCCGCGCCTTCGGGTTCTGGGCTTTGCTCGGCAACCTCGCCTATAACGGCTACAACCACGCGCATCAGATCCTGCTCGGCGCGCTGGCCGGCCCCGCCGCCGTCGCCGCGTTCCAGGCGACCCGAAACCTGGTGCAGCCGATCTTCACACTGCTGACGACCGTCGACAATCTGGACAAGCCGCGCTTAAGCGGCGCCCTGCATGACGGCGGCGAGCCCGGCCTGGTCCGGCAATTGAAAGCGACCTCCCGCTTCCTGGCGCCGGTCGCCCTGGTCTACTTGGCGCTGATGTCCGGCTTCGCCACCGACATCCTCACCTTGCTCTACGGCGATAAATACGCCGATGCCGGCGGTCTTGCCTATTGGTGGGCGGTGGTCGCGGCGCTGATGGTCGCCACCTATCCGTTCGAAACCGGCCTGTTCGTTATGAAACTGCCGGAACGGCTGATCCTCGGCCGCTGCCTCGCCGCCGCGGTCAGCATCGGTCTGGCGCTGCTGCTGGTGCCCCGCCTCGGCGCCCACGGCGCGATGATCGCGGCCGCCGCCGGCTGGGCCATCGCGCTCGGCGCCTCGGTGCTGCGGCTGCCGCGCGCGCTCCGACGCCGGGTCGGGCAGGGGGCCGCGTGATGGCCGGCGGCATCGCGGTCCTGTCGATCTCCGCGTTCTTCCTCGCCGCGTTCGTCGCCGTCGGCGTCGCCACCGAATTCCATCCGGTCACCGGCATCGCCCCGGCGGCCGTCGCGCTCGGCGGCGTCGCCGCGCTCTGGAGCCTGCGCGGCCTCGGCATCGGCGACCGGCGTTTCCTCGGCGGCTTCCTGGTCGTGCTCGTCTTCATCACCGAAGGCAACTTCCGGGTCCGCGAGTGGGACGACTTCTCCCTCGACTGGCAGATCCTGATGAAGCTGTTCACCTGGGTCGCGGCGGGTGGTCTCATCCTGCTCTATCCTGCCAGCCTGAAACGCCTGTTGCTCTACAAGCGCTCATTGCCGTTGCTGCTGCTCGCGCTGCTGGTGCTCGTCTCCTGCGTCTATTCGCCGACCCCGTTCTACAGCCTCGCCGCCGCCGTCTCGTTCCTGTCGCTGGTCGCCTTCGCCCAGGTGATCGTCGACCATCTGACGGAAGCGGAGATCGTCGACCACATGGCCGTCGGCCTCGGCGTCATCGTGTTCGTCTCGCTCGCCATCGCGCCGTTCGCCTCGGGCCTGGTCGATCCCGGCACGCTCAGCATCGCCGAATCCGACCGGCTGCACGGCCTGGTCGGCCACCCGAACCAGCTGGCCATGGTCTCCGGCCTGTTCATCGGCGCCATGATCCACCGCCTGTCGCGCACCGGCTTCCGCTTCTGGCTGCTGGCCGCCATCGCCGGGGCGGTGGTCGTGCTTTTACTCACCCAGTCGCGCACCCCGGCGCTGGCCCTCATCCTCTCGCTGGCCGCCGCCGGCGTCATCTATTCCCGCCAGCGCCTGGTCCTGATCCTCGCCGGCGTCAGCCTGGTTTTCCTCCTCGCGATGCTCCTGCTGATCCTGCCGGATGTCATCCGCACCAGCGGCGTCGCCGCCCTGCTCAGCCGCTCCGGCGACCCGACCGAGGTGCTGACCTTGACCGGCCGCAACCAGATCTGGCTGTTCGTCCTGGCCCGCATCGCCGAGGCGCCGATCCTCGGTTACGGCTTCGCCTCCGGCCGTGTGGTGCTGCTCGGCGAGTTCGGCGGCTGGTCGCTGGTCCATGCCCACAACATGTTCTTACAGCTTGGCCTCTATCTCGGCCTCTCCGGCATCGGCCTGTTCCTCGCCATCGTCGTCACGCAACTGCACGCCTTCCTGTTCCGCCACCGACTCGCGGTCGGCTTCATGACCGTTTACGTGCTGGTGATCGGCATGACCGAGCAATCGGTATGGGCCAACACCCCCACCGCCCTGCTGCTCGCCTGGATGCTCGCCGTCCTCGCGCCGCCCGTCCGGCCTGTTATAGTTCCCGCTCCGACCAGCCGGGCAGAGGGCCGTTTGCATGAGCAGCCGACCGAAAGACCGTTCGATCGATACGCTTAAGGCCGAAATCGACGCCTACCTGGAGCGCGAACGCCAGTCAGTCGAAAAACGGATCCGCCGCTACCCGCCACCCATTCCGGCCTGCGACGCCCAGTTCAATTTCCTGCTGGAGGAACGCGACCGCCTCTGCCGTCAAACCGCGGCCCTCGCGGAAGCAATCGACAACGCGCCCAACGCCCGCGCCGCGGCCAAGGCGCTCGCCGCTTTAGCAAAACAGATCGGCATCCCCACCCGCGCGTAATCCAAAATGCGTCAGCGATTTTGAAGTCGGCTATTCCGATTGCGCGTATCGCACGCGAATGAGTTGCGCAAGAATCTATGGAATGGTACGAATCTTTCTGTTCGCTATACGGGGAACGTGCAAGAGGGCCTCCGTAACACGGTAGTTTTGGAGACCCGCAGCATGAACAGCATGAAGTCGTATGCGGCCGGCTTGGCTTTGGCCACTGCCGCGCTGGCATTCGCGCCGTCCGCGGCGCAGGCAGCCACTCTGAGAGTCGTTGGCGGCAGTTTGATCGGCGCCGCCAACGTGGACGTCGACGGCACGCTTTTCAACGTGACTTTCAGCAATGGATCTTGCGTTTCGCTTTTCTCGGGATGCAACAACCTTTGGGATTTCACGTTCCAAACCCAGGCATCGGCGGTGAACGCGGCCCAGGCCCTTTTGGACCAGGTGTTCCTCGACACTGCGGAGGGTGATTTCGACAGCGACCCCGCGCTTACCGAAGGCTGCTTGTCGTTTGCCTTGTGCACAGCGAAGATTCCCTATGCGTTGTTTGAGGGCGACCAGTTCCGTTCGACCTACGCTATGAACTACGACAACCCGCCGCCGCCGGCGGACACAACCGTCATTAACTTTGCGGAGAGCATTTTCATGGACACCGGAGGGAACGCCGTTCAGACCTTCGCTCTGTTCGAGCGTTCGGACGACAATCTCGAGAACGCGGCGTCGGTTGCGAAGGCGGTGCCGGAACCGACGGCCCTGTTGTTGTTCGGCGTCGGCCTCGCGGGTTTGGCCGGCTTCAAACGTCGCCGGCAGAAGGCCTGACACTATCCCAAGCACGGAGGAAACCATCCGATTCCCCCGTGCTTCTTCCGCTACCGGCGGTCATTGCGAGGCCTGTAGGGCCGCGGCGATTTCGTGAAAACGGCGCTCCGCCTCTAGAGATTGCTTCATGGCGTTCCCAATGCCCGCCCAGCCGCGCGTCGTTGATGCCTGGCTCCCAGTTAACCAAAAAGTGTCGGTGGTTTTTACAGTCGATGACTGCCTTGCCGTGTACGATGTCCGTAACCCATTGATAAATAAAGAGACGGCAAAACTGGCGAGAATCTTGCAAAAGGCTTTTTCGGGGAACGTGCGAGAGGGCTTCCATAATACGGTAGTGTTGGAGACCCACAGCATGAATAGCATAAAGTCGTACGCGGCCGGCTTGGCTTTGGCCATTGCCGCCCTGGGGCTAGCACCGTCTGCGGTCCAGGCCGCTGTTCTGAACGTTGTTGGTGGCCAGTTGATGGGCGCCAGTGACGTCGACGTCGGCGGAACTCTTTACGATGTCAGCTTCCAGGATGGGACCTGTTCCGCCCTTTTCTCGGGGTGTGATGGCCCTTCGGACTTCGTATTCAACACTCAAGCGATGGCCACAAGCGCCGTTCAGGCTCTATTGGGCCAAGTTCTTTTGGACACCGGAGCGGGAGATTTTGACACCGTCCCCGGGCTGACGTCGGGATGTTCTGCGGATGGTTTGTGCAACATCATCGTTCCCTATGCAGCGTGGGAGCTTGCCGGATTTCGCTCAGTCCTGGCCGAGAATTATGGCCCTCCTCCCCCACTGGACCAATTCGAGGACGCGCTCCCGCAAAATCGTTTGTTCGATACTGGAGGAAGCCTCTTTCAGACCTTCGCTGTGTTCCAGCTTTCATCGTCAAAGCCGGCAGAGGTGCCAGAACCCGCGGCCCTGCTGCTTTTCGGTGTCGGACTGGCGGGCCTGGCCGGGTTCGCCCGGTGCAGGCAGGATGCCTGACAACACCCCGGCACGGAGGAACCTTTCGGTTCCTCCGTGCTTCTTCCGCTACTGGCGGTCTGGAAAACACAGAGCACAGCCGTTCCAGATTGCTTCGCTCCGCTCGCGGTGACGTCCAAATTCTGAACGGACTTTGCGAGTGGCGCGATGGACCCTCGGATCAAGTCCATTGTTGTCCGGTTAAGGCGACGGCCGTGCCGCCTGGTCCCCTCTCCCACTGGGCAGGGGAATCGCATATGGAAATTTTCGAACTGAATGTGGCGCGGAAGAACCGAAATTGATTCGATACGTACGTTTTCGGAACACTTCCGATTCCAAAC
>JANQEE010000020.1 GCA_028278525.1 Minwuiaceae bacterium
AAGCGACTTGATTTATTGTTGGAACGCCGCTAATTCCTACCCGCCGCGCTCCCTTCGTCTATCGGTTAGGACGCCAGATTTTCAATCTGGAAAGAGGGGTTCGACTCCCCTAGGGAGCGCCAATTAAATCAATGGGTTAGCAGGCGTTCCGCAACCCAGCCTCCGAATCTCCCAGATTAACGAAACAGCCGCGCGGCAAGATCCGCCGCCCCCGGTGGCGCTCGTCGGCGCTGTCGCCGATAATGCGCCAGGACGTTTCGATGGAGCAGTTACAGTGACCACCACTTCACGCATGATTTCCCCGATTGATTTCGCCAAGGACGGCAAGCAGTGCGACTATCTTAGGCTGCCGCATTCCGTCCACCGCTCGGCCTATGGCTGGCTGCCGCTGCCGCTGGTCTGCATCAAGAACGGCGACGGCCCGACGGTGCTGCTGATGTCCGGCAATCACGGCGATGAGTACGAGGGGCAGGTCACGCTGACCCGGTTGGTTAAGGAACTGGAACCCGAGGATATCCAGGGCCGCGTCATCATCTTCCCGATGGCCAACTTCCCCGCGGCCAAGGCGGGGCTCCGGACATCGCCGATCGACGACATCAATCTCAACCGTGTCTTCCCGGGGGACCCCGACGGAACCCCGACGTTACAGATCGCCCATTATATCGAGACCGTCCTGTTGGATATGGCCGACTACATGCTGGATCTACACAGCGGCGGCAGCTCGCTGATGTACCTGCCGTCGACCATTCTGGGGCGCAGCGGAGACGAGGCCGCCTTCGACAAGAAAGTCGGGATGACCATGGCCTTCGGCGCGCCTTACGCGTTCATGTTCCCCCAGGGTGCGATGGGCAGCCATTCCACTGCCGCGGCAATCCGCCAAAATGTCATCGCCATCGGCACGGAGGTCGGCGGCGGCGGGACCGTGACGCCGGAAGCTTTGAGGATTTGCGAGCGGGGCGTACGCAACGTGTTGCGCCACCTGGGCGTGCTCAAGACGGGCGAGATCGAGCCGCCGGAGACGCCGACGCGTATCATCGCGGCAGAAGACCACGAAGCCTTCACCTATGCCGCAGAGGAGGGGCTATTCGAACCGGTCGTCGATCTTGGCGCCGAAGTGACAGCGGGGCAGCTTGCCGGCTACATCCACCACCCGGAAACGCCCTGGCGCGAGGCCGAGGAAGTGCGCTTTCAGACCGCAGGCGTTCTGGTCTGCAAACGGGTGCCAGGCCGCATCGAACGCGGCGACTGCCTGTTTCACACCGGCGCTGACACGACCATCGGCTGAACGCGGTTAGCGCCCGCGGATTCTCGGATCCAGCGCGTCGCGCAGGCCATCGCCCATATAGTTGACGCTCAGCACGGTCAGCGAAATCGCGAGGCCGGGCCAGAGCACGCGCGACGGGGTGATGTTCAGGAACGGCACGCCGTCGTAAAGCAGGCGACCCCAGGTCGGAAAGTCCGACGGGAAGCCGAGCCCGAGGAAACTCAGCGCTGATTCCGTGATGATCGCGGCGGCGACGCCTAGCGTCGCCGACACCATGATCGGGCTCAGCACGTTGGGGAAGATATGCCGTTTGATGATCCGGCGCTGCCGCGTGCCGATGGAATGGGCGGCAAGGACGAACTCACGCTCCTTGATCGCCAGCACCTCGCCGCGCACGATACGTGCCGTCTGCATCCAGCTTGTGATGCCAATGATGAAGACGATCAACAGGAAGATACCGGTCTCCGGCCCGAATGCACTCCGTAATGTGTCCCGGAAGAGCATGATTGCCACAAGCAACAGCGGCAGGATCGGCAAGGCCAGGAACAGATCGGTCAGCCGCATCAACGGCCCGCCCAGGATTTTGAAATAGCCGGCCAGGACGCCGATCAGCGTGCCGAGGCTGAGTGACAGCGCCATGGCGGTGACGCCGACCGCGAGCGACGTCCGCCCGCCGGCCAGCACTTGGGCCAGCATATCGCGCCCCAGATTGTCGGTGCCGAACGGGTGCGTCCAGCTCGGGCCCTGGTTCTTGGCCCGGATGTCCAGATGCTGCGGGTCGATGGTGTGGATGTAGGGCCCGAAGGTCACCGCCAGCACGATGAAGGCAAGCACGCAGACGCCGACGACGGCGCCCTTGTGGGTGTAGAACTGCTGCCAGACATCGGTCCAGAGCGAGCGGTGGCTCGCGGTTATCGGGGTCGAGGTCCCGTCCAGGCCGGCGGCCAAATCGGTCTTTTGCCGCATCGTGTCAGTCATAGCGAATCCTCGGATCCAGGATGCCGTAGAGCAGATCGGCAATCAGATTGAAGGACACGATCAGGAAGGCGAAGATGAACGTCAGGGTCTGGACCAGCGGAATGTCGGCGCCCTGAATGGCGATGATGAGAAGCTGGCCAATACCGTTCACGCGGAAAATCTGTTCGGTGATGATCGCGCCGGCAAAGACCTGCGGCAGCCCCAGCGCGATCACGGTCACCACCGGGATCAGGGAATTGCGCAGCACATGGACCAGCAGCACGACGGACTCGGTCATGCCCTTGGCGCGCGCCGTCCTCACATAGTCCAGGTTCAAGTTGTCCAGCATCGAGGATCGCATGAACCGGCTGAGCTGCGCTGCGCTGAACAGCGCCAGCACCATGACCGGCATGATGATCTGCTTTAGTTGAGTAACGAAACTGTCGAAGTCAGTGACCACATGGGTCGTGTCGTAAATCGACGGCAGCCAGCCGAGCTGCGCGCTGAAAATCACGATCATCAGCGTGCCGGTGAAGAAGGTCGGCACGGAAAAGCCGATCATCGACACGAAGGTGCCGATCTGATCGAAAACGGAATACTGCTTGTAGGCGGAGATGACGCCGATCGGAACGGCGATGCAGACCGCCACCACATAGGACAGGCCGACGACCCAGAGCGTCTGCGGCAGACGGCTGATGATCAAATCGACCACAGGGCTCCGCGTCGACCAGGACGTCACCCTGAGCCGCTCGGCCGAATTGCCGATCTCCACGCCCCAGATCTGCTCGATCATGTTGAGCGGTTCGTTGACCAGAAACTGTTCCAGCCAGCGGAAATAGCGGATGTGAAACGGTTCGCCGAGCCCCAGGCTGAGGCGGATCTGCTCGCGCACCTCGGGCGGGATTGTCAGCGGCAGGTCGCCGGTCGGATCGTTCGGCGCCAAGTCGAGCAAGGCGAAGATGATGAAGCTGACGACCAGCAGGGTCGGTATGGCGAACAGCAGCCGCCTGACAGTGTACCTGAGCATTCAGGACCCCCTTACGCGATACCGGCATGGGGCGGGGCCCGTGACAGGCTCAGCGGCCTGCCTCGGACCCCGGGCCCATGCCCGATCGGGCAACGCTTTACTTGATGCGATGCCAGTCCTGGATGTTCCAGGGGGTGGCGTCCCAGACGTTCTGCTTCACGCCGCCCAGGGTGTTGGAATGCGCCGCCACGGCGCCCCGGTGGATTAACGGGATGATCGCGCCATAGTCGATCAGCATGTCGTTCATCTTCTTGGCGATGACCGCCCGTTCCTCAAGCGCGGCCGTGACCGCCAGTTGCTCGGCCAGCTTGTCGTAAGCCGGGTCGCAATAGCGCGGCATGTTGTTGCCGATCCACTGATTGTCCGGCGACGGCATCTTGTCGCAGGTCCACCGCGCCATGTACTTCTCCGGATCGGTGCCGTTGAACAGGTTGGTGTACATCTCGACGTCGGAGAAGAACTTCTGGAAGGTGTCCGGGCTGGACTGATCGCCGCCGAAGAAGACAGAGGAGGAGATGTTGCGCAGTTCGGTCTCGACGCCGATTTCCTGCCACATCTGCTTGATCAGAGCCTGCGTGCCCTGCCGCACCGAGTTGGTCGAGGTTTGATAGAGCAGCGAGAGGCGAACGCCATCCTTCTCCCGCACGCCGTCGGACCCCCGAGCCCAGCCGGCATCGTCCAGCAGCTTGTTGGCTGCCGCCACGTCCTGGGTCTTGCACCAATCGTTGGCCGTCGACGCGTAGATCGCAGGCGCCGGCAGCACGTTGCAGGTAACCTGACCGGCCGAACCGTAACCGGCCTCCACCAGGATCTCGCGGTCGATGGCGAGCGATAGGGCCCGTCGCACCGCAGGGTCGGACAGGAACGGATGCGGATTGTTGCCATCCTGGTAGGTCGCCCGTTTGTCGCCCAACGCCGGGTCCGGGTTGGTCAACTGCACCATGATCCGCTCGACCGAGGTCCCGAAGGCGGAAATCACCTTGCCCTTACCGGCCGCGGCCATGGTGTTGAGGATTTCCGGCTCCACCTGCAGGTTCCAGGCATAATCGAACTCGCCGGTTTCCAGGACCGCCCGGGCCGCCGAAACCGCGTCTCCGCCGCCCTTCATCAAGACGGTTGCGAAGGCCGGCTTGGCCGCATCGCGGTATTTGTCGTTGGCTTCGTACAGCACGACGTCATTGGCCCGGAACTCGACGACCTTAAACGGGCCGGTCCCGATGGTGCCGAAATTCTGCTCGGTGCATTCCGGGGCTTTCGCGCCCATGCAGTTCTCGAACTGCGCCTTCTGAATCACCGGCGAGTTCGACCCGACGAACGGGCCATACGGGAACGGTTTCGGCACGTCGAAGGTGATCTTGACGGTATGTTTGTCCAGCGCCTCGACCGACTTCACGTCCTCGAAGTTCGGGGCTGCGTTGCAGCCGCCTTCGGGATGCATGCAGTACTCGGCCGAGAATACAACGTCCGCCGAGGTGAACGGCGTGCCGTCCGACCAGACGATGCCGGGCATCAGATCCCAGGTAATGCTGGTGAAATCCTTCGACACGCCGCCATTGGCCACGGTCGGAATCTCGGTCACCAGCGCCGGCACGATCTCGCCGGTCTCGTCGTAGTGGGCCAGCGGCTCGACGATCAGGGACGACGCGTCGATGTCTTTCGTGCCACCGGAAAGATAGGGGTTGAGTATCGACGGCGCCTGCCAATACAGGATCTTGAGCTGGCCGTCGGTGGCTCGTTCGGCGTGCGCGGCCGTGGCGACCATCGCCGCGGCGGCCGTCGCCGCAATTAGAAGTCTAGGTTTCAACATCTGGTAGGTCCTCTCTGTTATTGGTTTTTGGGTTGGTTTGAAGCGTCGGTTTTTTCGAACAGGCGCTTTGGTTTTCCTCTCCTTGTCAGGCGTGGTGACAGGCCACGAACTGCCCCGGCTGCGTCTCTCGCCACTCCGGTTCTTCCCGCTGGCAGAGTTCGGTCGCGATCGGGCATCGGGTGCAGAAGTTGCATCCCTTGGGCGGATTGGCCGGACTCGGCAGATCGCCCTGCAGGATGATCGGTTTGCGTTCGGCCTCGGTCGCCGGGTTCGGGATCGGAACCGCCGACAACAGGGCCTTGCTGTAGGGATGCTGCGGATTTTCGTAGAGGTCGGCGCGCGACGCCAGCTCGACCACTTTGCCCAGATACATCACCGCGACCCGATCCGCGATATGGCGCACCATCGAGAGGTCGTGGCTGATGAACAGATAGGTCAGGCCGAACTTGTCCTGCAGATCTTCCAGGAGGTTGACCACCTGGGCCTGGATCGAGACGTCGAGCGCCGCGATCGGCTCGTCGCAGACAATGAACTCCGGATTCAGAGCCAAGGCCCGGGCGATGCCGATCCGCTGCCGCTGGCCGCCGGAAAACTCGTGCGGATAGCGGTTGGCAAAGCGCGGGTCCAGGCCGACCGCGCTCAACAGTTCCTCGACCCGGTCCTGCTTTTCGCGGCCTTTGACGATGCCGTGCTCGTCGATCGGCTCGGCAACGATGGAGCCGACAGTCATGCGCGGGTTGAGGCAGGCCTGCGGATCCTGGAAGACCATCTGCATATGCGGCCTGGTCCGCCGCAGCGCTTCGCCCTCCAGCGCGGTGATGTCCTGCCCGTCGATAACGATGCGGCCGTCGGTGACGCGGTAGAGCCGCAGAATGGCGCGTCCCGTGGTGGTCTTGCCGCAGCCGCTTTCTCCGACCAGGCCCAGGGTCTCGCGCCGCTTGATATCGAAGCTAACCCCGTCGACCGCCTTGATCGTCCCGACTTGGCGGCGGATGACGCCTTTATGGACAGGAAAATGCACCTTCAGGTTCTCGACGGAGACCAGAACCTCGTCCGCCGGAGAGGTCTCGCTGATCGCTTCAACCGCCGACACGGGCTTCTCCTTCCGCCGCATCCCACCAGCATGCGACCTCGTGGATCAACGCTTCGTCCCCTGGGTCGTCGACACGGCGAAGCGGCGGATTCTCATTCCAACAGCGGTCGAATGCGTGCCGGCAACGCGGCGCGAAGGGGCAGGCTGTAGGCTCGGCGCCAAGGCTGGGCGGCTGCCCGGCGATGCTTTTCAGCCGATCCTCGCGTTCCTCGTCCAGGCTGGGCAGGGTTTCCAGCAGGGCGCGGGTATAGGGGTGCTGCGGCCGCTCGTAGAGCTCAGAGACCGGCGCCTGCTCCACGATCAGGCCGCCGTACATGACAATGACACGGTCCGCGATGCCCGCCACGACGCCCAGATCGTGGGTGATCCAGACCATCGCCATGCCGAGCTCATGCCGGAGCTTTTTCACCAGATCCAGGATCTGCGCCTGGATCGTGACGTCCAGCGCCGTGGTCGGCTCGTCCGCGATCAGCACTTTGGGGTCGCAGGCCAGGGCAATGGCGATCATCACCCGCTGACGCATGCCGCCGGAAAACTGATGGGGAAAATCCTTCAGCCGGTCTTCTGGCGAGGGCAGGCCCACCAGTTCCAGCAATTCGACAGCCCGTTGTCGGGCCTCCGCTTTGCTCAGGCCCAGATGCTTACGCAGCGGTTCCATCAATTGGAAGCCGACCGTGAAGACCGGGTTGAGCGACGTCATCGGGTCCTGAAAAATAAAGCCGATCTGCCCGCCGCGAACCTCGCGCAACTCCTTCGTGCTGAGCTTCAGCAGGTCCTGGCCCTCGAACATTACCTGGCCGGCGACGATCTCCGCCGGCGGGCTCGGCAGCAGGCGCAGCAGCGACATCATCGTCACGCTCTTGCCGGAGCCGCTTTCGCCAACGATGCCCAGCAACTCGCCTTTGCGCAGGTGAAAACTCAGGCCGTTGACGGCGTGAATATTCCCGTCGCGGGTACCGAAAACCGTCTTGAGGTCCTGTACATCGAGTATCGAACCCCCTGCGGAAACCACTTGATCCATTGCCGCCCCTCTCGAAGGGCCGCACCGCCAAGACCTGATTGTTCATCAGGCCAGCAACGGCACTGTTTTTATTTAGGGAAATTTTCCCTATGTCCGCGCCCCCCAAGGACAAAATGATAACCAAAGCGGCGAGATTTGAAAGGCTCAATCGATTTGAAGTTTTTTCTTGGTAAACGGCGGTTCTGTTTCGGCGGCTCCGGCCGCCGTAAAGCGTAGCGCAACGTGACGATTGACCTGGCGACCGGATGGTCGGACACTCCGGCTGGTCCTCTCAAGAATGCAGGGATTTCACATGACAAGCTCCGGCGACGACCGCGCCCAAGCCGCGGCCGCGCTCCTTATCGCCGCCCGCCGGTCCGAGCCCGGACCGGCTCTGCCCGAAGCTCTGCGGCCGGCGAGCGAGGCCGAGGCCTACGCCACCCAGGATGCCGTGGCGGCGGAATTCGGTCCTGTCGCCGGCTGGAAGGTCGGCGCGGCCGGCCCGGAAGCCGAACCGGCCTGCGCCCCGCTGCTGGCCGGTACCCTCTACGAGTCACCCGCCGAGTTCGATCGGTCTCGCCATCCCCGGCGCGGTATCGAGGCGGAGATCGCCTTCCGGATCGGCCGCGACCTGCCGGCGCGCGAACGTCCGTATGAACGCGATGAGGTTATCGCCGCTATCGACTGCGCCTTTCCGGCGATCGAACTCTGCGAAAGCCGCTACCAGGACCCGGATGCCATCGACCCCCTGAGCATGCAGGCGGACAACAATCAGAACGCCGCACTGGTCTTCGGCGCGCCCTGGCGGGACTTCGCCGGTTTGGTCATCGACCGCCAGCCCGTCGCCCTGCTATTCGACGACAAACCGGTCGTCGAGGGTAACGGCGGCAACACGGCCGGCGATCTGTTTCGGTTGGTGGTCTGGCTCGCCAATCATCTGCCGGGCCGCGGGCAGGCGCTGACGCGGGGTCAGGTCGTCACCACCGGCTCCTGGACCGGTATCCGTTTTGCCGGCGACGCACGGACCGTGACCGCGCGCTTCCCCGGCATCGGCGAGTGTGCGCTGAGCTTCAGCTAGGCCGGTCGCCGGCCAGCGTGATGCGATGCAGAACCCGACGATAGCCATGATAGTCGTTGACCGGATTGTGCTGCGCCGCCCGATTGTCCCAGAACGCCAGTGAGCCGGGCCGCCAGCGGAAACGGCAGGTGAACTCCGGCCTGGTCTGATGCTGGAACAGGTAATCCAGGATCGGCGCGCTTTCCCGTTCGGTAAAGCCCTTGAATTTGGCCGTGTGGGCGACATTGACGTACAGCGCCTTGCGGCCGGTTTCGGGATGGGTGCGCACCACGGGATGCTCCGCGACCGTCTCCACGTCGCTCGCATCTTTCGGCGCGTCCTTGATCCGGTCTTCCCGGGTGCGAGACACATCCGCTTTCGCCGCGGTATTCACCGCGACCAGGTCGTCCAGCAACGCCTTCATCCCCGACGACAGCGTCTCGTAGGCCAGATACATGTTGGCGAACAACGTGTCGCCGCCGAACGGCGGCAGCTCACGCGCGTAGAGGATGGTGCCCATTGGCGGTTCGGGTAGGTAAGCAGTGTCGGAATGCCAGATCCCGCCGAAGTTGACGGTCTCGTGCTCCAGCTTGATGACCGGTACGATCAGCGGATAACCGTCCAGGCCGTTCACGAACGGATACTCGATCGGGTCGCCGAACCACCGCGCGAAATCCAGTTGACGGTCCGGGGTCAATTCCTGGTCGCGAAAGAAGATCACCAGATGGTCCAGCAGCGCCTGCCGGATCTCGGCGATCAGAGCATCGCCCAGGTCGGCCGACAGGTCCGCCCCGAACACCTCCGCACCGATTGCCCCCGACAGGGGCCGAACCTCCAACCGTGCGCCACTCATTCCCGATGCTTCCGTCTTGCTGCCGCCGAACCTCGTTTGAGGGCATTTTAGGCGGAAGCCAGGCCCGTTCCCAGCCCCAGGGCGACGATCACGCAGGCGCCACCATCAGCAGTATTTCGCCGGTATAGCGGATCAGGTCATGCGGCACGACGGTCCGCCGATCCGCCACCCTGTATCCGCTGCGCTCGTACAGTCTCACCGCGCCCTGGTTCTGCTCGAAAACCAGCAGGCTGAGCGTGTTGATACCGTCGGCACGCGCCTCGGCACGCGCCAGGGCGAGCAGTTCGGATCCGACGCCGCAGCATCGGAAGGCCGGAAAAACCGACATAGACGATATGTATAAACTGTTCGGGACTTCCAGCTCTGCGAACGGCCGCAGCACCGGGTCCGTCGCTTCCGGATCAGGCTGATCGGCCGCTTCTTCCATTAGGAATGCATGCATCATCCCGACAATGTTGCCCTGCCGCACCGCCAAGATGCAGTTCTGGTAGGAGAACGGCGTTTCCTCCCGGGCGTACCGGCGCTCACCCACATCCAGCAGGGATTCGCCGGGCTCCGCCACTTGCTGCCATATGTAGTCGGCAACGCCGCCCGACGAATGGCGGAACAGTTCCGCGATCGTTCGGCTGTCGGCCGTGTCCGCGGGACGAAAACAAATATCGGGGTCCATGATGTAGCAGTCCTTGGTGTCGGGAGGGCGGTGGAGCCGGGTTCGGCCGCCTTGGCGCGGCGCGGGTTCCGAGGTCCGGGCACGGCCGCCGGGATGGAGGCGCAGAAGCGGCTTTTTGTCGATGCTCATGGGCTTACCGCCAGAACGATCAGGCCGACCAAAATGAGCCATAGTCCGGCGGCCCGCGTGACGGACCTGTTAAACGGCACGGCTCTCTCGGCAAAGACGAACGCCGCGATACCGGCAACCCAAAACAGATTGAAGGCGCCGCCGACGACCAGCAGAGCGGCCAGCGGCCAACCGCCGGCAAGGCTGAGCGCACCAAGTTCCTGCCCCGCCAGAAAGGCACCGCCGGCTTGCGGCCGACGTTCATCCATCGGTCGGTCCCCGGACTCAATCCGTTTCGGCGGCATAAACTGGTAGACGCCGGCGCCGATAAACAGCAGCGCGCCCAACAGCGGACTGCTGGTAACCAATTGCGGCGACAGCAGGTACGACTGGGCCAGAACCCAATGCAGTATCGTCGGTACCATGGCGAAAGTAGCCCAGACGGACGCATAGCCCGCGACGAACAGACCGGCCCGCCGCCATGCGCCGCCGCGCCCTCGCCATCTGCCACCGGCGATGTAATCGATTGCGCCGGGCGCGGCACCAGGCAGCATCACGGCTATCAGCGCGACGTTCCAGAACGCGAAAGCCGCGACGGTATCGCCGGCCGACCAAGGACCCGGCGCGACGGTTCGTACGATCCAATCGGCGCCGCCGTCTGTATGGCCGATAACGTACAGATACAGCCAGGACAGTCCGGTGACGGCCCCAACCGGGAACAATGCCACCGTCCGGTCGCTGCTCAAACTTCCGGCTATACGCCACATACTGCCGACTGTCTGAAGACGATCACGCGACATTGCCGATATCCTTCCCGCTGAATCGCCAACCCGTTTGCACGTGCCGTTGCGACGCGTCGTTTTCCATTCCAAACTGAACTTGACGGCATCGGGGGCCCTCCGAACCGGCACCGATGCCTGTTCTCTGCTAGATAAGAAAGGGGCCTCCGATCCAATGTGACATTGGTCACGGAAGCGTTTGGGTACGTGATCCGATAGTGATACGGGTCACAACCGACACCGTTGCGGACCACGCTCTGAACAACCGGCCAGCGGTGCCGGCCGCACTGAACGCCGACGCAAGAAAAACCACATAACTGACTGATATTTATGGAAAATATCGATCCCAAGGTCACCGTCCCCAGCCTTTCTCGAGGGCGGACAGTACCCGGACGACGTGATCGCACCGTATCGCGGGACGTGAAAAATGCGTGAGAAACCGGTGGACAGAACGAAAATCGCCCCAATCTACCCAGAGTGCCAGCCGACGATACAGATGGGGAAATCGTGGCGACGCTTGATCTATTTCTGCTCGGGGGATTCGGATTAGCCTCTGAATCCGGCAGCGCTATCGCGTTGCCGGCCAAGAAGGCGCGTGCCCTCCTGGCATACTTGGCACTGCATTCCGGCCGCGCCATACCGCGGGACAAACTGGCCGCGCTTTTCTGGGGCGAGCGGGGCGATCCGCAGGCGCGCGCCAGCTTGCGCCAAACTCTGTCGTCGATCCGGAAGGCGCGATCCGAATCCGACCCCTGGCTGCTGCTGAGCGATACGGAAACCGTGGCAATCGCGCCCACCGTCGTTACCGATGTCGCGACATTCGAAAGCCTTGTGGCCGACGGGGACACCGAGTCCCTTGCGCGGGCGGCGACGCTTTACAGGGGACACCTGCTGGACGGCTTCCACGCCGAAACACCCGGTTTCGAAGACTGGCTGGCGGTCGAGCGGCAGCGTCTGCACGACCTAGCATTGCAGGCCTTCGAGACGCTGCTGGAGGAGGACCTGAAAAGCGGCAACATCGATCGCGGCATCTCCATCGCGACCAAACTACTGACGCTGGATCCGCTTGCGGAGACAGCGCATCGAGGCCTGATGCGCCTCTATGCGATGCGGGGACGGCACGCGGCGGCGCTACGCCAGTACCGGATCTGTCGGGAGATGCTGGAGCGCGAGTTCGGCGTTCCTCCGTCTCCCGAAACGGAAAAACTACATAGCGAACTGCTGGATCGGAGCACGGAGAGGGATGAACGGCCTGCCGTCGCCGCTTCCGAAGACCGGGCGGCGCCTAGGGAGCCAGACCTCGCGATCGCACCGTCCGGGCCGGAACTGCGCCAGGCGACCGTTCTTTTCGCCGACATTTCCGGCTTCAGCCGGCTCAGCAACGAGCTCGATCCGGAAGACGTGCACGACCTGCTGCAACGATTCTTCCAAACGACGGACCGTCTGATCCGCAGTCATGGCGGGCAGGTTGACAAGCATATCGGCGATTGCGTCATGGCGGTCTTCGGCGTGCCGGTGGCGCACAGCAACGACCCGGAACGCGCGGTCCGCACCGCGGTGGCGATACACGCGGCATTGCCAGCCGTGCAGGACGGCGGGAAGGACCCGCTTCGCGCGCATATCGGCATCGCCAGCGGGCAGGTCTTGATCGGCGCGGACGGAATCTCCCGGACCGTCACCGGCAAGTCGGTCAACCTTGCTGCGCGGCTCACCGATCTGGCCGGGCCCGGAGAGACATTCTTGTCGGATTCGGTCCGGCACGCGATCGGAGATCGGTTGCTGGGCGTGCCGACCGACAACGCGGCAATCGCCGGCCAGGGCGAACCGGTTACTTACTGGCGGCTACAGGGGCTGGACGGCGACTGTCGGACACAGTCCGGCATCGAGTATGTCGGCCGCGAAGCCGAACAGGGGCAATTGCAGGAGATCATGGAGACCTGCCTGCGGACCCGCGAGGGGCAAACCGTGCTGCTGCGTGGCGATGCGGGGATCGGCAAGACCAGACTGATCGAGGTGTTCGGCCGCGCCGCCGAGGAACAGGGTTTTGAATGCCATGTCGGCAGAGCGCTGGATTTCGGCATCGGCAGCACCGGCGATCCAATACGCGCATTGGTTCGCAGCCTGGTCGGGGTTCACGCATTCGCCGATGCAGAAACCCGCGGCCGGGCGGCGGAGGAAGCGGTGGCGGCCGGTTTGGTCTCGTCTGCCTTGCGTGCGCCTTTGTACGAATTGATGGACCTCGAGCTGCCATTGGCGCTGAAGCTGGTGAGCAGCGCGATGGATGGCGACGCCCGCAGGCGTGGCAAGCAGGACGTCATTGCCGGCCTGATACGGGCGCGAAGTGGGCGGCAACCCGCGCTGATCGTCGTGGAGGACGTGCATTGGGCCGACCCCCTGGATCTGGAGCGTCTTGCCGACATCGCCACAACCGTTCAGGACTGCCCGGCCATCCTGATCATGACGACCCGAATCCAGGGCGATCCCATCGGTGCGGCCTGGCGCGCCGCATCCGGGTCTTGCCAATTCACCTCCATTAATCTCGGCCCCCTGGACGAACCATCGGCCATGGCCATGGCGATGCAATACGCGGATATAGACGAAGCCTTTTCCTGGGCCTGCGTGACCAAGGCAGAGGGCAACCCGCTGTTTCTGGATCAATTACTACGTCATCGGCAGAATTGTGGAGACGAACTGCCCGGCTCCGTTCAAAGCCTGTTTTTATCGCGCCTGGATCGGCTCGAACCGTTGGACCGGTCGGCGCTGCAAGCGGCTTCGGTGCTGGGCAAGCGGTTTTCCCTGTCGGCGTTGCGTCATCTGATCGACCGGCCCGACTATCGCTGCGACACCCTGGTTCGTCATGCTCTGGTAAAAGCGGAATCCGACAATTTCCTGTTTTCCCATGCGCTGATTCATCAAGCGGCATACGCGTCGATCCTCAAATCACGCAAGCGCGCCCTGCATGAAAGGGCAGCTGACTGGTATGCTGAAAAGGATCTCATTCTGCGCGCAGAGCACCTGGATTCCGCCGGCAGCCCCGATGCTCCGCGCGCCTACCTGGAAGCGGCGGAAGCGCAAGCGGAGATTTTCCGGTACGAGCGGGCGCTTCATTTGGTCGATCAGGCCCATCGGTTGGACGCCGGCCGAGCCCTACAACACGAACTCGCCATCATGCAGGGCAGCCTCTATCAACGCCTCGGCGCGGCGCAGAAGGCGATCACCGCATACCGCCGGGCGCTGGATCACGCGGATAACGGGCCCCAGGCCAGCGGCGCCTGGATCGGGATAGCCGTCGGCATGCGTCTAGTCGATTCCTACGCGGACGCGCTCGCCGCCCTAGACGAGGCCGAACAGTCGCTGGCCGGACATGACCTGCCGGAGATGCTCTGCAAGATCTACTTCATTCGCGGCAATATCCATTTTCCACTGGGCCGGATCGACGACTGCATGCAGTCGCATGAAACGGCACGCGGCTACGCTCGGCAGGCGAAATCGCTGGTCTGCGAAGCCCGGGCGCTGGGCGGCCTCGGCGACGCCTATTATCAACGCGGATTGATGCGGACGGCGTTTCGGCATTTCGACCAATGCATGAGCCTCTGCGAGGAAAACGGCTACGGCCAGATCCGCATGGCCAACCTGCCCATGCGCGGCATGATCCGCATCTATCTCGGCGACCCGGTCGGCGCCGAAAGGGATTGCCGGATGGCGCTGGATCTGTCAGTGAAGGCCGGCAATCACCGCGTCGAGATCCTGTCCCGCGCTATCCTGGGCCTGACGATGCTCAACAGGGCTGACTGGCGTGGCGCCCTGGCCCAAAGCCAGCGGAGCCTGGCTTTGGCGCGGTACATGAAATCGTCGAGGTTCGAAGCCGAAGAACTGCTTTCGCAGGCCGTGGCGGTCGGCAACCTCGGTAACCCGGCCGCCGCGCTCGACATGCTGGAGAATGCGCTCGAGATCAGCAAGCGAAGCGGCGTTGCCTATACCGGCCCGTGGATTCTCGGGTGCATCGCGTACTTCTCCGAGGACGCCGACAAACGGCGCTGGGCGTTGGCCGAAGGTGAACGTCTGCTTGGGCCGGACTGCGTTAGTCACAACTTCCTGCATTTCTATCCCTTTGCCATCGACGCCGCCGACCGGGCTGGCGACTGGAACGAGATGACGCGGTACGCCGATGCGCTTGCGCACTATGGCCGGGAAGAAGCATTCCGCTGGATCGATTTCTTTGCCGCACGGGGCAGGGCGCTGGCCGATCACCGCCGCGGCGTCCGCGACGAAGCGCTTCGCGAAACGATGCTGGCGCTCATTCGCGCGGGAACCCAGGCGGGTTATCTGGATACCGTTCGCAACCTCGAACTGGCGGTTGCCGAATACGGATAACGCCGCACCAAGTATACGCCTCACACGATCTTGATCGCGCAAGCGCGATTTGCCCCGTGGATAGGGGGCGACGCATTGTCTCGCCATCTTGATATGGCGCGCCGCTTCTTTACATATCGATGACTGTTTTGTGTCGGCGGACGGGAACCCGCCGACACAAGCGTTTTTTGCACAAGCCGAGGATCAACCGTGAGTCTTCTGCACGATATCGATCCGCCGTGGGATCAACGCCTGGCACGCCGCCTCATTCGCCCGTTCGCCGGAACGCGGCTATCGCCGAACCACGTTACCAGTATCAGCCTGGCCAGCGGCCTGGCTGCCGCCGTCTTTTACGGGATGGGCGGTATCTGGGCCCATCTCGGCGCCGTCCTGTTCGTCTTCTCGGTGCTCGCCGATCATGCGGACGGCGAACTGGCGCGGATGAGCCAACGGACCAGCCGGTTCGGTCACTATTACGACGTCATCGCGGGCGGCGGTGTTTATATCTGCCTGTTCATCGGTATCGGCATCGGTCTGCGCGACGGTTCGCTCGGCACATGGACGATCGTCATGGGCATCGCGGCCGGCATCGCGATCGGCCTGATCTTCGGCGTCCGGCTGGACCATGGCCGCGACGAATCCGTACCCCAGCCGAGTTTCGCCGGTTTCGAGATCGAGGATGTGCTGTACCTGATCGCGCCGATCACCTGGTTCGGGCTGCTTTTTCCCTTCCTGGTCTTGACAAGCATCGGCGCCCCGATCTTTCTGGTATGGCAACTTTGGCAGTTTAGAAAAGCGAACGTGTCGAAAACTGCGGCCCTACCGAAGACATGACCGTCCTGGTCAGCGGCGCCACCGGGTTCGTTGGCTCGGCGGTGGTCCGCCGCCTGTTGCAGCAGGACCGGACGGTTCGCGTACTGGCGCGCCCGAACAGCGACCGGCGCAACCTTCAGGATCTGCCCATCGAGGTCGCGGTCGGCGACCTGCGCGACAGTGCTTCCCTGGAACAAGCCGTGCGAGGCTGCGAGGCGGTCTTCCATGTCGCGGCCGACTATCGTCTCTGGACCCTCGACCCCGAAGAAATGTACGAAGCCAACGTTTCCGGCACCCGCAACCTGATGCTGGCGGCGGGCGAGGTCGGCGTCCGCCGCATCGTCTATACCAGCAGCGTCGCGACCTTGGGGATCGCCCCCGCCGGCACGCCATCGACCGAGGAAACGCCGTCCGGCCTGGATGACATGATCGGCCACTACAAGCGCTCCAAGTTCCTGGCCGAGGTGGAAGTCTCCCGACTGGCGGAAGTCGAGGGACTGCCGGTAGTCATCGTCAACCCATCCACGCCGATCGGGCCGCGCGACATCAAGCCGACGCCGACCGGGCGCATGGTGGTGGAGGCAGCGGCCGGACGCATGCCGGCCTTCGTCGATACCGGCCTGAACCTGGCTCATGTGGACGATGTCGCCGACGGGCATCTGCTGGCCATGGAGCGCGGCGAGATCGGCGAACGATACATCCTCGGCGGGCAGGACATGAGCCTGCAGACCATCCTGGAAGAGATTGCCGACATGGTCGGCCGGAAACCGCCCCGCATTCGCATCCCGCACAACGCCATCCTGCCAGTCGCCTACGCCGTGGAGGGCGCGGCACGGCTGTTTCGGACGCGGGAGCCGTTCGTGACCATCGACGGCATCCGCATGGCCAAGAAGCACATGTATTTCTCGTCGGACAAGGCGCGCAAGCAGCTCGGCTACAATCCGCGCCCGGCGCGCGACGCGCTGCGTGCCGCAATCGACTGGTTCAGCGAGAACGGTTATCTCTGACCGTCCCGCCACACCGGCCGCCGCGCATCGCCTGAAACTTGCGGCGTCCTTGACCCTGCTGTTCGGCATCGGCCTGTTCGCCGCGCTGGTGCTACACTTTGGCTTCGCCGAAGTCGCGGCGGCGACCGGCACTATCGGATGGAACCTCGTTTGGGTCGTGCTGATCGGTGTCGCCATCCTGGCGGTCGACACCATCGGCTGGTCGGCGCTGCTGCCACCGGCAAGTCGGCCCGGGCTCTGGCGTCTGACTTGGATACGCTGGGTCTGCATGTCGGTGAACCGGCTGCTGCCGGTCGCGCAGGTCGGCGGCGATGTCGTACGCGCCCGCCTGCTGTCCAGGCATGACGTTGCCGGTGGTGTGGCCAGCGCCAGCGTGATCGTCGATGTCACCGTCGGTGTCCTGACCCTCTCCGCCTTCGCCGCAACCGGCCTGCTGTTGCTGCTGATCGACGGCGGCGCCACCGACATTGCCGGCCAGGTCGCTGTGGGGCTACTGGTCTTCTGCCTGCTGATCGCCGGCTTCGTCATGGTGCAGCGAAGCGGGCTGCTGCGGCGTATGGCGGATGCCCTGCAACACCGCTTGGGCGCGGCCGGTTGGGCCGCGTTCGCCGGCCATGCTGATCTCATGCACCGGACAATTGCGGCCATATACGCCGACCGGCGCGCTGTCGCCGCCAGTTTCCTCTGGCGCTATCTCGGCTGGTGCCTGGGCGCCGTCGAGGTCTGGCTGATCCTCAAACTGCTCGGCCACCCGGTCAGCCTGTTCGATGCCTTCGTCATCGAGGCCATCGCCCAGGCGGTTATCGCCGCCGGTTTCGCCATTCCGGGCGCTCTCGGCGTTCAGGAGGGCGGTCTTGTGGCAATCGGCCTGGTGTTCGGTATCGCGCCGGAGGTGGCTCTGGCGGTCTCCCTGATCAAGCGGGGCCGCGATCTGCTGCTCGGGTTGCCCGGCCTTGCGTTGTGGCAGGCCGTCGAAGGACGCTGGCTCTGGCTCCGGCGCAATCAGACGCGGAACACGTAAGCCTTATCCGCCTCGCGCTCCACATCCGGCGGATAGTTCTTGTGCTTGTCGGCGAAATAGCGAACCCGGTGATCGCCTTCCGACAGGCGGTTGTAGGTCCAGTACAGAACGCGGCGCGGCGCCGTCGTGTGGTTCGGCATCGACCGGTGCGGCGTGTAGGAATCGAAGAACACCACATCGCCCGGCTCGGTCGGGCAGGGCACGTAGCCGACCGTCGCCGCATCGCCCTGCAAAGGCTCGAACTCGGCCCCCAGCAGCCCTTCGCGATGCCGGCCGCCGACCAGTTCCAGGCATCCGTTCTCCACTGTCGACGCGTCGATGCTGACCATCACCGTGACGTAGAAGCCGGCATAGACGTTCCAGCCGGCCTGCGCGTCCTGATGCGCCTTGAAACCGTCGCCGCCGGGCAGTTTGAAATTGATCTTGTCCTTGAACAGGACCGCTTCCTCACCCAGCAGTTTCGCCACCGGCGCTTTCAGAACGGTATCCAGGCCGCGAAACCGGCTGTCGAACGGCACGATGTTCTCAATCCGGCAGATCAGGCTCTTGTCCGGGTCCAGTTGGCTGGTTTCCCGATAGACCCAATGTCGGCCCGGCTCCTCCGGACGCGCGGCCAACGTCTCGGTCCAGGCAGCCAACTGTGCGATGGCCGCCGCGTCGAAGGCGCCACGCAGCACCGTAAAACCGGTCGCGCGAAACGCGTCCACATGGCTGTCGTCGATGTCCTTCATCGACAGAACCTGTTCCCGCATCTTCTCTCTTCCGGACATGCGTCCGCCGATTTGTGGGGTCGAGACGGTTGGTTATTTGGTCAGCAGCCCGCCGATTTCAAGCAATACAGCCGGTAACCAGCGCGTGATCGCCGCCGGCGTCAACGCATCTTGGCGGCGAGGATTCCCAGAATAAGGTCTGTGTCCGCCGGGCTGCAGCGATAGTACACGCTCTCCGGCGCACCCGGTTCGATCCGCTGTATCACCAGGTTCCCGGCGCCGCGGAGCATGACGGTGCTGGCGTAGGCCGGCGCGTCGGGAGGATCTAGGACGATCCTGTCTCCAGGCGTCACGCGCCAGGTTCCTTCGTAGATCGGTTCGACTTCGCTGGCGGGTTGCAGGCCAAGGAGCAGGCCCCAGATCTGGCCTTGATCGTCGAACACTTCGACGAACACGCCGCAGTCCGGCTGCCCGGCATCGTCTATCACGGTGGTCCAGGCGCCGAATAGTGTTTCCGGCTCTATCGCCCAAACCGAACCGGCAAAGAACAGACTGCCAAGCAACGCCAGCATGCGGAGCAACATACCGCGAATCTTTTTCTCTTTGATGCGATAATCAGTCTAGCAGATTTCGATAAACGAGGAATACGCTCGTATTCATACCAATATTTTCGATCTTCAGTTGCGTTGTCATAATGCAGAGGTTCGCTCGGAAAGACGAAATGCCGAGTTCGCCAGCGTCAGGTCTCGTCGGCGACTTGCTGCTCTTCGACGGCACCCAACGCGAATATCAGGATCGCCGGGCTGCCGGCATAGGCCGCGGCGGCAAACTTGGTGATCGCGATCAGGAAATTGCCGGCGACGGCGGCGTAAATCACCTTCTTGCCGACGCCGGCACTTATTTCAGGGTCTAAGGCCCGCAAGCAGGCATCGTCCTAGCCGGCCTTATCGATCTTCCTCAAGGCGCTGCGCACCTTCTGGCTCATCGACTGATCCAGCCCAAGCGCCTGCTTTTTCGATTTTGCGTCGGTTTCGGCTTTTTCCTCTTTGGGCGCTTTTTCCTCTTTGGGCACGGTCGACGGCGTACCGGTGCTCGCCGCTTCGATCGCCGCGGCGGTCTGGCCGTCGATGCTCACCGAATTCATCTCTTCCAGCATGCCTTTCAGAATGCCTTTCATCGACGAGATCTTTTCGCTTTCCTGCGGCCCGCCGCCTTCGCCCGAGGCTTCGCCGTCCGCGCCGCCCGCCGATGCACCCGCCTCGGACGGCGCTGCTTCCGCCGCCTTCATGGCGGCGCTGGCGGCGGTCGTAAGCTCGGTGACATTGGTCGTCACATCCGCCGCCTCATCCGGCACGGAAGCCGCATCGTCCGGCGCCTGGCTTTCCTCGGCCTGCTGACCGGTGTCCGCCGCAACGGCAAGCAGCGTTTGAACCTGCTGATCCAACGCGGAAACCGCTTCGCCCAGACCGCCCACCTCGTCCGATTCCACCGCGCCCAACAGAGACGTTACCATCTCCGTGAGTTCCTTGTTTTCGGCTACAAGGTCCGTGTTCTTGGTCGTGACCTCGGTGTTTTCGGCCAGCAACCGCTCATTCTCCTCCGACAGGCTGCCGTTCAGCGTGGTCAGACTGCCATTCTCTTCGGTCAGCCGGTCGGTTTCCGCGGTCAGGCTCTGGTTCTTGCTCCTCAGGCCTTCGGTTTCCACCGCCAGACTGTCGTTCTTCTCGACCAGGCCGTCGTTCGCGGCCGCCAGGCTCTGGTTCCGCGACGTGAGGTCGTCATTGTCTTGGGTAAGGCTCGCGAATTCGCTCGTCAGCCGCTCGACCTCGCTCGTCAGCCGTTCGATTTCGGCCTGTTTGTGACGCAGGCCGTCTTCGACGGTTCCGACCAGGCTATCCAGTCTGGAGCCGGATTCGCGGTGCTGTTCTGCCGCCAGTCGAAACTGCTTTTCAGCCTGCTCGACGCGACGCTTCAGTTCATCGATTTGTGTCATTGGCTCGGGAGATGATGATTATCGCTTATCCATGATATCTAGACGCCGAACAGCTAACATCCCCTTTGTAACATCGGTTTCGGCCAACACCGGTCAATCCGCCGGCAGTTTCAGTGTCCTTGGATCTGGACGTTCTTCTCGGCCGTACAGCCAGGGCCCAAACTCCTCGCCCGCCTGCGCAATCAAAACTGCCACCTTCTCCTGAGCCTCCGAAACCGGCTCCTCCGGGTGCATGTCCCGATAGACATTGAGCGCTGCGGTAAATGCCTGCCGTTGGTTCCCGACATGACGCAGGCCGTCTCGGAACGATACGGCAACGGCGATCATGGTCGGGTTACGGACTGACGGCATGGCATGCGAGACTCACGAAACGGGCAGGGCCCAGCCATGCCAATGCCTACATCAGACAGGGCTTCAAAGCAATTGTCGCGCGCGGATTATCGCAGCCGGTTATCGCCGGAAAGGCGATTTCTCGGATCGGTGTTGCAGGCGCGCCAAGGCGCCCGCCGGACACAGGCGGTTACAATCCAAACGGACCGAACCAACGCGGTTCGGTCCGTTTGGATGGAATAACTCTACTGTTCAGGAAGTTACGACCCATACGGCCCGGTGACGGGCGCATGGCGATGCAACGCGGTCGGAAGACTTAAGCGTCAGGCAGGAACGGAATCGCCCATCTGGTAGCGTTCCGAGAAAGTGGCCATCGCCAAAACGCGCGTGCCCTGTTTCTCGTTACCATACGGGCGCAGATGCGTGACATCGAAGCAAACATGCGGGATGCCCGCGTCGTCGCTTTCGATAGACACCACCTCCACCTGCTCGATCACGTTAAAATGGTGATCGCGCCGATAAATCGATCCAACCGTGACTTCCGGTTGCGGACGCCGTTTTCTCAGCATAGACGGCTACCCCCTATCGGTTCGCACCCACCCCTTCTGCCCCGACCCGGTCATCGACCGGCGGGACCGCGGGCTGTGACGGAGGATACCGTCGCCTCGGTTTATGAAGCGTTAGTCGAAGATGTTTTTATTCAATGATATCAAATAGATAAAGAGATATATTTGTCTTGAATTTTAGCTAAATGCGACCTGTCGCATAGTCAACCGTTCGCTGCGGCCGTTTGGCCGGGCGATCGTCGTCGAAATTAGGAGGACGCTGCGGTTAGCGGCGGTGTGAAAGCGGCGGGATCGGAGCCGTGTCTTCACGCAGTTTCAGGCCGTGAATGCGCAGTACCGATTCAATGTGCAGCACGGTCGCCATGTAGATATTCGGCAACATCGCTAGGTCGCGGCGCGACCAGTTGTTCAGTTCGCCGAGATGACGGATATGCGCCCGCCGTAGAGCGTTGTAGGCACGCTTGTTCAGGCCGCCGGCCTTCCAGGCCCAGTGCAGCGTCAGAACCCGAATGACCGGTTCGATGGTGCGTTCGTTTGCCATGCGGGCAGAATGGCGCAGTAATGGTTAACATTCGGTTTTCGTTCGGTCGGGGAGGCCCGGAATGTCACGCAATATTGTCTGTTTGAGTTTCGATTTCGACGCCATGTCGGGGATGGTCGCGCGCGGGATGATCACGCCGACGCCCATTTCGCGCGGCGAGTTCGGCGCGGTCGGCGCGGCGCGCCTGCTGGACCTGCTCGCCAAACGCGGATTGCCCAGCACCTGGTTCGTGCCGGGCGTCGTGATCGGCGCCTATCCCGATGTCTGCCGACGCATCCATGCGGAGGGGCACGAAATCGGCCACCACGGCTGGACCCACGTGCCGCCGGCCAACCTCAGCCGGGCAGAGGAGGCGGACGGCCTCGCCCGCGGCAACGATGCGATCGCCGGCGTGACCGGCAAGCCGGCCCGCGGGTACCGCTCGCCGTCCTGGGACCTGAGCCCGCACACCATCGACCTGCTGCTGGAGCACGATTTTACCTACGAGAGCAGCATGATGGGACACGACTATCTGCCCTATCGGGCCAGAACCGGCGACGTGGTCGAGACCGACGCGCCGTTCTGTTTCGGCCAGGAAACCGCGCTGATCGAAATGCCGATTAGTTGGAGCCTGGACGACTATCCGCATTTCGAATTCGTGCGCACCGCCAACAGCGTCCTGCCCGGCCTGGCGCCGGCCAGCGGCGTGTTGGCCAACTGGATCGACGACTTTCTGTACATGAAGCAGCATCTGGATTGGGGCATCATCACCTATACCTGCCACCCGTTCGTCATCGGCCGCGGCCACCGCATGATGATGCTGGAAAGATTGATCGACCGCCTGGTTGACGAGGGCGCGACGTTCATGACCATGGAGGCGGCCGTGGCTGAATTCGCGGCGCGGTAAGTTTGTAACCAGAGGACGGACATGGGCGACGAAACGACAATAATCCGCAACGCGGACTGGGTGATTGCCTGGGACGCGGCGGCGAACAACCATCATTACCTGCGCAACGCCGACGTGGCCTTCTCGGGCGACACGCTGACCTATGTCGGCACCGGTTACGACGGACCCGCCGGCCGCGAGATTGACGGACGCGGTCGCATGGTCATGCCCGGCCTCGTCAACATCCATTGCCACCCGACGTCGGAGCCGGGCAACAAGGGCCTGCTCGAGGAACTGGGCAGCCCACGGCTCGGGCAAAGCTCGCTCTATGAGTTCATGCCGGTGTTCCGCATCGAACCGGAATTCGCAACCGCCGCCAGCAACGTCGCCATGAGCGAGCTGTTGAAAAGCGGCGTCACAACCGTTGTCGATCTCTCGGGTCAGCGTCCTGGCTGGGCCGACGACCTGGCGGCAACCGGCCTGCGCGCCTTTATCGCGCCGATGTTCCGGTCCGCCGGCTGGTACACCACCGACGGTCACTCCGTCGTCTACGAATGGAACGAGGCGGCCGGCGAGGCCGGGCTGGAAGCCGCCGTCGAAGCGGTCGAGCAGGCCCGTAAGCACCCGAGCGGCCGCCTCGACGGCATGCTGGCGCCGTCGCAGATCGACACCTGCACCAAGGAGCTGCTGCAGGCGACCCTGAAAGTCGCGCAGGAGCGGGCCATGCCGGTGCAGATCCACGCCGCGCAAAGCGTCGTCGAGTTTAACGAAATCACCCGCCGCTACGGCTGCACCCCGATCGAATGGCTGGACGAAGTCGGCCTGCTTGGCTCGGACACCATTGTCAGCCACGGCATCTACCTCAACGACCATCCCTGGCTGCACTGGCCGCAGGCCCGCGATTTCGAGCGGCTGGCCGAGTCCGGCGCCGCGGTCGCCCACTGCCCGACCGTGTTCGCGCGGCGCGGCATGGCGCTCAACTGGTTCTCCCGCTATCGCAAGGCCGGCATCACCATGGGCCTCGGCACCGACACCTTCCCGCTCAATATGATCGACGAAATGCGCATGGGCTGTTACGCGGCAAGGATAGTCACCGGCGATTACACGGCCTGCTCTACGGCCGAGATCTTCGAGGCCGCGACGGTCGGCGGCGCTGCCATCGTCCGCCGCGACGATATCGGCCGGATCGTAGCCGGCGCGAAGGCGGACTTCAGCGTCGTCGACATGTCCCATCCCTATATGCAGCCGGTGCGCGAGCCGCTGCGCAGCCTGATCTATTCAGCCTCCGACCGGGCTATCAAAGACGTCTATGTCGGCGGCGAGCAGGTGGTGCGCGATGGCGAAGTGTTGACCATCGATCTCTACCAGGCGTTGCACAATCTAACGGCGGCCCAATCGGTCGCGCTCAGCGCGGCGCCGCAGCGGGATTGGGCGGGCCGCTCGGTCGACGAGATGTCGCCCATGGTCTTCCCGGTCCACTAGGCCGGCGTGGGCGCTTCGATGGTGGATCTGGCCAAATTCGGCAGCTTCCATGTCGGCGGACGGCCTGTGAGGGTAGCGGGCCAACCGACCCGTAGAATATTCTTCGCCGACGCCGTGCCGGATTTCGAATACGACCCGAACGGCGACTTCGTCATAGAGCAAGCCTATGTGCAGTACTTCGTCCCCAGCCGGCCGGTAATGCAGACACCGCTGGTACTGCTGCACGGCGGCGGCCTGACCGGCGCCATGTGGGAGACCACGCCGGACGGGCGGCCGGGCTGGCTCAATCACTTGCTCGCTTGGGGCTTCACGACCTACGTCGTCGACAATGTGGAGAGGGGCCGCGCCGGATGGTGCAGCCTGGACGGCGAATGGGACGGCCAGCCGTTGATCCGAAGCGGCCAGGAAGCCTGGACCCTGTTCCGCTTCGGCGCCGAGGACGGCTACGGCACCCGCACGCCGTTCGACGGGCAGCGTTTCCCGACCGACAGTTTCGACGCTTTCATGCGCGGCTTCGTGCCCCGCTGGACCACGACGGGCGAGGCGTCCCATGCCGCCTTTCAGGACGTCGTCCGACGCGTCGGCCCCTGCGTCGTGATCTGCCACAGCCAGGGCGGCGGCTTCGGCTGCCGCGCCGCCGAGGCGCTGCCGGACCTTGTGCGCGGCTTGGTTGCGATTGAACCGTCCGGCCTGTTCGACGGCAGACCGTCGCCGGTCTCGCTCGGCGGTAAACCCGTGCTGCTTATGCTGGGCGACTACACGGACGCTTATCCCGTCTGGCAGGAACTGGCGGGCATAATCCGGGCGACGGCGGCCGACCTGGAGGCGGCCGGCGCCAGTACGACGTTGATGGCCGCGCCCGACGACGGGCTCGCCGGCCATTCGCACATGCCGATGATGGACCGCGGTTCCGACCGGGTTGCGGCACGGCTCAAAGACTGGCTGCTCGACCACAAGGCGGCCGGCTGTTTCGACTGACCGGAGGGCACTATATGACCACTGAAACACGGGGCCTGCCGCAGAGCGCCAAGACCTTCGTCGCGCCCGACGACGTCGCCGCGCAGCCGATCGACAGAATCGAAGGCGCGTTACAATCCAAGGGCTTATCGGTCAAACCGTTGATAGTAGGTGAGGGCGCCCTGCTCATGGAAGTGCACCGCGAGGCCGGCCTGGTCGACCCGGAGCATGCGCACCCTGACCATGAATCGATCTGCTACCTGGTCTCCGGCCGCATGCGCGTGGTGATCGACGGCGACGAATTCATCGCCGAACCCGGCGCCACCTGGATCCACCGACCGGGCGTCCGCCACTACCACGAGACGTTGGAAGACAGCGTCCAGATCGAGATCAAATCGCCGCCCCGCAAGACGTGGGGATGACCGGCGTCCGGGCGTGAATGCTCTCAATCGGGCGTTCGTCCGGGAAAAGATTCATTAACCTTCCGGTTTAAGAGAATCGAAACCGCAGACGAGCTAGGGTTTGGGCGTACGGCATGTGCAAGCCTCCCCAGACCCTCCCTTGCACTTGGGCCCCGCCCTCTGGCGGGGCCTCTTCTTTTACCGATCCGCGCAACCGAAACAACGCGCCACTCCCCCTTGTGAATCGGCCGGTCTTGCGTCTACCTTAGGCGCGCGACGGTTCCCGTATGGGAATAATAGGGAACGGGGTGCGGCGCGCGATGCGTCAATGCCCCGGCTGTCCCCGCAACTGTAGGCGGAAAGCGACCGCTCTTTTTGACCACTGGCTTCGCCGGGAAGGTTGGGCGGCCGCGATGACCCGCGAGCCAGGAGACCTGCCGCCGCAAGCGTCGCCCATCCGTTGAACGGGGCATTCGACGGTGCGGACTCCGTGAGCGGTGACGCGCCAAGCGTGTCGTTGCCGGGCGGGGATCTTCAGTGGGCTTTCACATCGTTTTCCGATCGATCGCACCTCCTGCCGTGGCGCGGCCTTCACCGTCGATGGCGCGGACCTCGGTCTATAGCCAGCCTCACAGGAGTACACCGATATGATCAGACGGATAACCTCTCCGGCTATTTGCATTGCCGCGTTCGCCGCGGTGGCGCCTTTCCCCGCAAACAGCCAGACAACACCGGTCTCAACCTTGCCGGAGATGGTGGTCACGGCGACGCGGCTGCCGACGCCGCTGGAACAGGTGGCGAGCTCCGTCACCGTGATCACCGCGGAAGACATCGCGCGCAACAATTATCGAACGCTGCCGGAGGCCTTACGGACGGTGCCGGGCGTCGACGTCGTCTCCCTGGGGCCGAGCGGCGCGACCACCGCCGTCTTCGTGCGCGGCACCGAGTCGAACCACACGCTGGTGCTACTCGACGGCATCGAGATCAACGATCCCTCGACCGCGGACGGCGGGTTCGATTTCGCCAACATCATGCTGGAGGACGTGGAGCGTATCGAATTCCTGCGCGGATCGCAGAGCACGCTTTACGGGTCGGACGCGATCGGCGGCGTCGTCAATATCATCACCAAACGCGGCAAGGGCCCCACCAGGGTCTCCGGACGGCTCGAAGGCGGCACGGACTCGACCTTTAACCAGGCCGCTTCGGTAAGTGGCGCCTACGAGAAAGTCGACTACCGCCTGAGCGTCGAGCGCCTTGATACCGAAGGCCAGTCCATCACGCCGAACCGCAACCGGCCGGACGGCGTCAATTCGGAGAAGGATGGGTTCGAGAACCTGTCGCTCGCGGCCAGGGGCGGCGTACAGATCACCGAGACCCTGCGCGCCAACGTCGTCACCCGCTATATCGACAGCGAGGTCGAGCTCGACCCCAGCCCTGAAGATCCCAACGCGGAGCAGGAAACCGACCAGTTCTTCGGCCGGGTCGAGGTCGAGGCGACGCTGTTCGACGGCTTCTTCGACAACCGTCTCGGCGTCGGCTACACCGACTACGACCGCCGGTTCAACAACCCCGCCGACGGCTTGTCCATGAATTTCGCCAACTCCACCTTCGAGGGGCGTAAGCTGAAATTCGACTGGCAAGGAGACCTGTATCTCACGGAGACCCAAACACTGACGCTCGGCGCCGAGACGGAGAAGGAGGATGCCGACAGCCGCAGCACCTTTTCCTCCGGTTTCAGCTCGCGCACCAACAACGACGTCCGCACCAGCGCCGGGTTCGCCCAGCTTCAGTCAAGCTTCTTCGACCGGCTGTTCAGCACACTCGGCCTCCGCGTCGACGCCCACGACCGGTTCGGGACCGAAGTCACCGGCCGCGCCGCCGTCACCTATCTGCACCGCGAGACCGACACCAAACTGAAGGCCTCCTACGGCAACGGCTTCAAAGCGCCGTCGCTGGAGCAACTTTTCGGCGCCAGTTTCTTCGACCCGTTCGGCCAGACCTTCTCCGGCAACCCGGACCTGAACCCGGAGAGAAGCCATGCCGTCGAGGCCGGTTTCGAGCAGGCCCTGTGGGAGGACCGCCTGACGGTCGGCGGCACCTTCTTCTACATCGAAATCGACGACCTGATATCGTTCAACGATAGCTTCACCACGCTGGTCAACGTAGACGAGGCGAAAATCCACGGTATCGAAGCGTTTATCGCCATCCGCCCGCTGCCCGAATTGGGACTCCGCGTCGACTACACCTTCACCGAAACCGAGGATGAGGAAACTGGCGACAACCTGCTGCGCCGGCCGCGCCATAAGGCGAGCGTCAGCGCCGACCTTCAGGCGACCGAGAGCATCGACCTGGCGGTCAACGTGATCTACACCGGCGGCCGTCTGGACATCGATTCCAACACCTTCGCGACGGTGTCGACGACGGACTACGCTCTGGTCAATGTCTCCGGCAGCTACCGCCTCGGCGAGACTTGGCGGTTCTTCGCGCGGATCGAAAACCTGTTCGACGAAAACTACGAACCGGCGGACGGCTTCAAAGGCCCGGGCATCAGCGCGCTGGCCGGCGTCCGCGCGAGGTTCTAGGCGATGCGGCCGGGCGGCGCCATCAGCTGGGCGGTTCACTGCGCGATGGGGCTTGCCCTCGCGCTCTCGCTTCTCGTCCAGCCGGGCGCCGCCCGACCGAACCGCATCGTCTCGCTCAACATGTGCGCCGACCAGTTCGTGCTGATGCTGGCGGATCCGGCGGACATCGTCGCGCTCAGCCACTTCTCGAAGAGCGCGGAACGCTCCTATATGGCCGAAGCCGCCGAGCCGTTCCCGATTACCCACGGCCGGATTGAGCATATCCTGGCCCTGGCGCCGGACCTGGTGCTGACCGGCCCGTTTACCACCGCTACCGTCGGCGCCATGCTGAAACGCACCGGCGTCGCGACCCACGAAGTGCCCGTCGTCAATAGCCTAGCCGAAATCCGCACTGTTACCCGGACGACCGCTGCGGCGCTCGGCCATCCTGAACGGGGCGAGCGGCTGGTCGCCGAGATGGATCACCAACTCGCGACGCTCAAGCCGCGGCCCGGTGCCAGACCGCTCGCCGCGGCATTCGAAGCAAACGCCATCGCCGTGGGCGGCGGCACCCTCATCGACGATGTGCTGAATATTGCGGGTTTCGACAACATGGCGACGAAGCTCGGCATGACCGGCTACGCCTATCTCCCGTTGGAAAAGCTGATCGCCGCCCGGCCCGAATTCCTTGTCGTCGGCGTCGTCGACCGACGCTACCCCTCGCTCGGCCAACAATTGCTCGACCATCCGGCGCTAAGCCGCGGCGTCAGGCCGTGGCGCACCGTCACCGTGCCCGGCCGGCTTTGGGTCTGCGGCACGCCGAAAGTAACCGAGGCCGTGCGGCTGCTGACGGAAGCCCGGCGATGAACGCGTCGCGCTGGCTGATCGCCGTCCTCGCCGGACTGGTCGCGCTACTGTTCGTCGGCTCGCTCGCGGTCGGTCCGGAGATGTTTCCGTTGCCTACAGCGCTCCGCGACCTCACGGCCGGCAATACTTCCATCGCGGCTATCGTCCTGGTCGAGATCCGCCTGCCGAGGGCCGTGCTCGGCCTGATCGTCGGCGCGACGCTCGGACTGACCGGTGCAGTGCTGCAGGGCCTTTTACGCAACCCGCTGGCGGAGCCGGGCCTGATCGGCATTTCCAACGCCGCCGGGCTCGGCGCGGTCACCGTGTTCTATCTCGGTCTCGGATCGGCGTTCGCGCTCGCCGTGCCGGTCGGCGGTATTGCCGGCGCCATTGTCGCCGTCGGTGTCGTGTTCCTGCTCGCCGGCCGCGACGCCAGCGTGCTGACCCTAGTCCTGGCCGGGGTGGCGATTGGTAGCTTCTGCTCTGCGCTGACCGCCCTGATCCTGAACTTCTCGCCCAACCCCTTCGCCGCGCTGGAGATCGTGTTCTGGCTGCTCGGCTCCCTCAGCGACCGCAGCCTCGACCACGTCTATCTTGCCGCGCCGCTGATCCTGATCGGCTGGCTGCTGATGGCCGGCGTCGGCCGCCCGCTCGACGCGCTCACACTCGGCGAGGACACGGCCCAGTCCCTCGGCATCAATCTCCGACAGCTTCGCGCCCGCATCATCGTCGGCACGGCGCTGGCGGTCGGCCCGGCGGTCGCGGTCACCGGCGGCATCGCCTTCGTCGGGCTGGTCGTGCCGCATCTGCTGCGGCCGTTGGTCGGCTACCAACCGAGCCGGCTGCTGCCGGTCAGCGCGCTCGGCGGCGCCGCACTGCTGCTCGCCGCCGACATCGCCGTCCGCCTGCTGGCCCGCGGCCCGGAGCTGAAACTCGGCGTGCTGACCGCCCTGATCGGCGCGCCATTCTTCCTCTACCTGATCCTGAAGACGCGGAGCGCAATGCGATGACCCTGCTTCAGGCAACGGATATCCGCGTTCGGCTCGGGGACAACGACGTGCTCGCCGGTATCGACGTCGGCCTGAAACCCGGCGAACTGGTGGGACTGATCGGCCCGAACGGAGCCGGCAAGACGACGCTGCTGCGTGTCCTGGCGCGGCTACTCGATCCCGATACCGGATCCCTCGTCTATGACGGCGCGCCCGTCGCCGGGATCGACCGGCGCGCTTTCGCCCGCGAGGTCGCCTATCTCGCCCAAAACGCGCCGCTGCACTGGCCGATCACGGTGCGCCGGCTGGTGGCGCTCGGCCGCATTCCCCGCCTCGGCCCCTGGACGCGGCCGACCCACGCCGACGCGGCGGCCATAGACACCGCGCTGGCGCAGGCCGACATCGCCGATCTGTCAGAACGCATCGTCACCACCCTGTCCGGCGGCGAACGCCTGCGCACCCTGCTGGCCCGCGCCCTCGCGACCGAGCCCCGCGTCCTACTGGCCGACGAGCCGATTGCCGCCCTCGATCCCTACCATCAGCTCCACGTCATGCAGTTGCTGCGGGAACTGGCCGGCCGCGGCGGCGCGGTGATCGCCGTGCTGCACGACCTGACCTTGGCCGCGCGGTTCTGCGACCGCCTGGTCCTGTTGGACGGCGGCAAGATCGTCGCCGACGGCCCGCCTGACGCAGTACTCAACCCCGCCAACATCGAAACGGTCTACCGGATCGATGCCCATTTCGGCCGGGTCGGCGACCAGGCTTACGTCGTGCCCTGGACGCGCCGCGCCCCGCCGGGCGACGAACCATGCTAAACCTCGCCCTCCCACTCGGACGCGAGGCCTGAATGGCTCCGATCACCCTGGTCTTAGGTGGCGCCCGCTCCGGCAAAAGCGCCCACGCCGAACGTCTGGCGGCCGACGCGTCGCCACGCCGCGTCTACATCGCGACCGCGCAGGCGTTGGACGACGAAATGGCGACACGCATCGCCGATCACAAATCGCGCCGGGATCTCAGTTGGCGGACGGTGGAAGCGCCGCTCGGCTTGAGCGACGCCATAAAGGCTGCGGCCACACCCGACCACGTCGTTCTGGTCGACTGCCTGACACTCTGGCTCAGCAACCTCCTGTTGGCGGAACATGACATCGAAAAGGAAGCCGACGGCCTGATTGCCACCCTAACAGACGCCGCTGGACCTTTGATCCTGGTCTCCAACGAAGTCGGCCTCGGCATCGTGCCGGACAACGCCCTGGCGCGTGCCTTCCGCGACCATGCCGGCCGGCTCAATCAACGCATCGCCGAAGCCGCCGACAAGGTTGTCTTCCTCGCCGCTGGCCTGCCGATGGTGCTGAAGGGCTAACTAGCTGCGCCCTCGTTTGTCATTGCGAGCGAAGCGAAGCAATCTCGACATGCCGCGCCCGGTCTTCACGAGATCGCCGCGGCGCTGCGCGCCTCGCGATGACGAGGCGGACGCCTACCGATTGCCTTTCACGGTCACGCCCAGCCGCCGGCGAACGGCAGGACGTGGCCGGTGATGAAGTCCGCGCCGGGTGAGGCGAGGAAAGCGATGGTCGCGGCCGCCTCCTGCGGCTTGCCCAGCCGGCCGAGCGGGATGTTCTTGACGATCTTCGCCTTGGCCTCCGGGTTGGCCAGCAGTTCGGCCGGGAAATAGGTCGGGCTCTCCACGAAGTTCGGCGCCAGGGCGTTGACCTGGATGTTGTGGCGCGCGACCTCCTTGGCCAGCGACAGGGTCAGTGCGTTGGTCGCGCCGCGGCCGGTGACGTACATGGAATAGTTCGGCAGTCCGTGGAACGGCGCCGCCGAAGTCACGAAGATGATCTTTCCCGACTGCCGCTCCCGCATCCCCGGCAGCACCGCCTGGGCCAGGGCGAACGGCTGAACGACCAGCGCCTCCAGGGTGCGCCGCATGTCCTCCAGGTCCGCTTCCTCGACCGACGCCCGCAGCGCGGGGAAGGCATCGTTGTTGACCAGCACGTCGACCCGGCCGTAGCGCTCGGTCATGTCGGCCAGCAGGTCGGCCGGCGACTGTTTATCCGTCGTCTCGACGCCCGGCCGCTCGGCGATGAACGCCTCGCGCGCTGTCGGGTCGACGAAGCTCTCGTCGTGGCAGACCACGCGGGCGCCCTGCGCCGCCATCTCCTCTGCGGCGGGCCCGCCGACGAAGTGGGTCGCGTGGGTAATCAGAACGATCCTGTTGTCGAGCATGGTCAGAGCATCGCCGTATCCGTGTCGAGGCCGAGCAGCAGCCTACCGGTCAATTCAAAGGTGGGCGGCGACACCATCATGTGCTGGGTCGCCACATGCACGTCGCGGAAACAGCGCTGCAGCGGCGATGTCCGAAACACGGCGCTGCCGCCGCCCGCGTTGTACATCAGGTCGACGGCGCCGGCCGCGGCCCGCACCGCATGGCTCGCCGCCAGCCGAAGGTCGGTCCGCGCCGCCACGCTTATCTCGCCCGCGCCGGCGGCGCTGTCCCACGCTGCTGCCGTCGCTTCGAACAGGAAGGCGCGGGCCGAGCGCAGCATCGCTTCCGCCTCCGCCAGGTCGGACTGCACGCGGCTCCGTTTGGCGAGCTTGGAGCGGCTGAGCGTCGGCGTCTTGGCCTGCGCCAAATCGATCAATTCGTCGATCGACCGCCGCGCGATGCCGAGCGTCACCGCCGCGATCCCCATCGCCAGCAGGCCGAAGATCGGAAACTTGTAGAGCGGCCCGTCCGAGCGCGGCCGGTCGGTGACAAGCGAGACCGAACGTTCCGCGGGCACGAACCGGTTGGCGACGGCCATGTCGTGACTGCCGGTGCCGCAGAGGCCGGCTGCCTGCCAAGTATCGACGATCTCCACCTGGTCGGCCGGAAACAACATCATCCGCGAGTCCGGCATGCCGTTTTCCAACAGCCTCGGCTTGCCGTCGTCAAGGATGACCGAGCCGCCCATCAGCCAGGCGCAGTTCTGGCTGCCGCTCGCCCATTGCCACCGGCCGCTGACCTCGTAGCCGCCGTCGACGGCCACGGCCTTGCCCATCGGCGCGAACACGCCGCCGGTGATCGCGGCTGGATCGGCACCGTAGATCTCCCGCGCCGCCGTCTCCGGCAGGTAGGCGGCGGTCAGCCCGCTGGTCGCGCCAATCATCATACACCAGCCCGCCGCGCCGTCGGCTTCAGCCACCGCCTCTATGGCCTTGAGCAGCGTCGCCGGGTCGGCCTCCGCGCCGCCCAGCGAAGCGGGCACCAGCAGGCGGAATAGACCGGCCTCGGCCATCTGCCGTGCCAGGTCGGCCGGCAATCGCCGCCCGGCCTCGATTTCGTCGGCCCGGTCTCGGATGGTCGGCGCCAGGGCGCGCGCGGCAGCAAGCGGTTCCGGCGGATGCGATTGAACGGTCATGCAGCCATCTTCGCCCACCACCGGACGGCGGACAAGCCGTTGTCAGAATCGGACGCTCGGTCGATGATGGTCCGACTCAACGGGTAAGGAATCGTCGTTTGGAAAGCGTCATTCGCTTGGTGGTGATCGCCGCGGCCGGCTATCTGGTGATCCTCTGTCTGATGTTCGCCTTTCAACGTTCGCTGCTCTATTTCCCGGGTGGCACGTTGCCGGGCCCGGCGATGGCCGGCGTTCCCGACATGGCCCCGGTGACGCTGAACACGGCCGATGGCCTCGCGCTCACGGCCTGGTACAAGGCGCCGCCGCCGGGCCGGCCGGTAATCGTCCTGTTCCACGGCAATGCCGGCACCATCGCCAACCGCGCCTTCAAGGCGCGCTTTCTGATCGATGCCGGCTACGGCATGCTGCTGGCATCGTACCGCGGCTACGGCGGCAATCCCGGCAAACCGACGGAAGAGGGGCTCTACGCCGACGGCCGCGCCGCGCTCGCCTTCCTGGCGGAGCAGGGCATTGTCGCCGACCAACTCGTCCTGTTCGGCGAATCCCTCGGCAGCGGCGTCGCCGTCCAGCTCGCCACGGAAACCGAAATCGCCGCCCTTGTCCTGGAGGCGCCGCTCACCTCGGTGCCGGACGTCGCGGCCGCGCATTATTTCTATCTGCCGGTCCGGCCGCTGGCCAAGGACCGCTTCGAGTCGGTCGACAAGATCGGCAAGGTCCGCGCGCCGATCCTGGTCTTCCAGGGCGAGAAGGATGAGGTGGTGCCGGTCCGCTTCGGCAAGGCGCTGTTCGAGGCCGCGCCGGAACCGAAGAAAAGCGTCTTCCTGCCCAACGCCCGGCACAACGACCTCTACAATCATGGCGCCGCCGAGATCGTGCTCAAGTTCCTGAAGGATACGTTTCCCTAAGCGTCCGCGTCCCGCGCCGCCTTCAGCAGGGCGCGAAACGGCAGCATCACGCATTCGTGCCGGCTTTTCACCTCGCGCACCGGATCGAAGCTCGCGTAATCGGCCCAGTCGCCGTCCGGCGCGGCGCCGTCCTGCTTCAGCATCGCTTCGACCGTTGTTTCCAGATCCTGCAGCTCGTCCACCGTGCGGCCCGGCGCCTGTTTGCCGAGGATCGAGGCCGATGCCTGGCACAGCATGCAGGCCTTGGCCTCGTGGCCGATCGCAGCCACCCGGTCGCCGTCCAGCTTCACGTCCAAGGTAATGCGGTCGCCGCAATAGGGGTTGTTGACCCGGACGGAGCCGTCCGGGTTATCCAGCCGGCCCGCGCCGGTCGCCCGCGCGGCCAGTTTCAACAGGTCTTTCTGGTAGATATCGGCAACCGTCACGGCTTACTTACTCCGGCGTCTCGTTTCAACTCGCTTAAGGCCTCCGGCGTGTCCACGTCGACGAAAATCGCATCGTCGTCGATCGCCACTTCATAGACCGCTTCGCCGTACTCGCCAATCAGGTGCTTGGCGCCGACATCGCCGGCGACGCCGCGCATCTCGTCGAAGAACCGTTCCGCGAACAGCACCGGGTTGCCGCGCTTGCCGTCCTTGATCGGCACGCAGATGGCGCGGCCCTCGACCGGATTGAAGGCCGCGATCAGCTTGTCGATATGCGCCGGCTTGATGCGCGGCATATCGCCAAGCGTCACCAGCGCGCCGTCGGTGGCCGCGGGCAGGGCGTCCAGCCCGGCGCGGAGCGACGTGCTGAGCCCGGTCGCGAAGTCGGGATTGTGCACGAATGTCACGTCGCGCTCTTTAAGCGCCGTCTCCACAGCCTCGCGCTCATGCCCGGTGACCACTACCACCGGTCGCGCCTGGCTTGCCGTTACCGCGTCGACCACGCGGGCTAGCATCGCGGTGCCGTCGATCTCGGCGAGCAGCTTGTTGGCCTTGCCCATGCGCCGAGACTGCCCGGCGGCCAGCACCACGGCGCCGATGTTCGGGACCCGCGGTGACACCGGCGCCTCCTTGCCGTCGCGCGGCTGAGGCCGGCTGACGATCTCTTTCAACAGCCCGCCGCCGCCCATCAGCATGATGTCCTCCGGCCCGACCGCAACCCCGGCCAGCAGACGCCGCAACACCCAGTCGAACCCGTTCAGTTTCGGCGACCGCGCGCAACCCGGCGTGCCGATAACCGGCGAACCGTCCAGCCGCCCGAGAAGCAGCAGGTTGCCCGGATCGACCGGCATGCCGAAATGCTCGACCGTGCCGCCCGCCGCCTCGATCCCAGCCGGGATCACGTCGCGCCGGTCGGTAATCGCCGACGCGCCGAAGATCAGGATCGGCTTGCTGCCCTTACCGCGCAGCTCGGTCACCGCCTCGGCCACTGCGTCCTCATGATGGTCGCACCGGATCTCGGCGGCCAAGTGGCTGCCCAGTGCGTCGAGCCGCGTCTTCACCGTGGCCACGGTCTTGTCGATCACACTTTCCTTGGTCTCCGGCAGGCGCGTCAGGATCAGCCCCACATCGTGCGCGGCGAACGGCGCGACCCGAACAACCGGTTCCGCACCGGCCACAGCAACGCTTTGTTCCACCACCGCGCGTGGCGCCGCGAACGGGATCACCTTAACCGTCGCCAACATCTGCCCTGGCTCCACGGCTTCGAAATCCGGCACGGTGGCGATAGTCATGGATTCGTCGATCAGGTTGATGCGGTCGATCCGCGCACGGTCGATCACGGCCAGCCCGGCGACGTCCGCGTACAGATTGCAGCGGCCGGTAAAGGCGGCGTTGGTCCGCGCACCCGGTCCCCGGCAGGCGTCGGCCACGGTCTGTGCAGCGACATCCTCGGCCACGTCGTCCGCCTCCAGCCGCGCCGCCATCACGTCCGTCTGGCCGTCGGCGGTCAAAAGGGCAACATCCGCCGCGCTTAAGGCATGGCCCTTTTTGAAGCGCCGTCCCGGCACCGCGACGCTGTGCGCCAGGATCGCGCCGACGGCATCGGCGACCGGAATACGGCCGAACTTCACGCGGCCTCCTGCCTGAGGTCCTGAGTGATCTGGCCCATGATCGAAACGGCGATCTCCGCCGGCGACTTAGCGCCGATTGACAACCCGATCGGGCCATGTATGCGCGCCATATCCTGTTCGGTAAAACCCAGCCTTTCCAGCCGCTGCAGGCGCTTCGCATGGGTCCGCGTGCTGCCAAGGGAGCCAATATAGAAGGCATCGGACTTCAACGCGGCGGCAAGCGCCGGGTCGTCCAGCTTCGGGTCGTGCGTCAGCGTCACCACGGCCGTCCGTCGGTCGGGTTGAAGCTGTTCCATCGCATCGTCCGGCCATTCGTCGACCAGGTCGACGCCGGGAAAGCGCTCCGCCGTCGCCCAGGCACCGCGCGGATCGACGACCACGACCTGGTATCCCGCCAGTTTCGCCATCGGCGCCAGGGCCTGCGAGATATGCACCGCGCCGACTACGATCATGCGAAGCGGCGGGTTGAAGACGTTCAGAAAGACCGGTCCGTCTACCGTTTCGATGGTGGCCGGCTTGTCACTCGCGAACACCGCTCGTGCCCCGGTCTCGACCTCGGATTGTCCTTCCGCATCAGTCTGGTAGAGCAGTTTTTGATCGCCGGATGTCAGGTTCGTCGCCAACACGACGGGCCGCTTTGCAGCGCGGTCTTCGTTCAGTTGTTTAAGGACGTCGGGTTTCATACCGGCTTAATCCACCCGCTCGACGAACACCTTGACCTTGCCACCGCAGGCGAGGCCGACTTCCCAGGCTTCGTCGTTGCTGACGCCGTATTCCAACAGCCGCGGCTTGCCGTCGCGCATCGCTTCCAGCGCTTCCTGCACCACCGCGCCCTCGATACAGCCCCCGCTCACCGAACCGATGAACTTGCCAGACCCGTTGACCGCCAACTGGCTACCCACCGGTCGCGGCGCGGACCCCCAGGTGGTGACGACGGTGGCAAGCGCCACGTCCTGGCCATTCTCTCGCCATTCGGCAGCGGTTTTCAGGATATCCATATCCCCACTGGCAACCTGTTCGGTGGTCATGCTGCGGTCTCCTTGAACATGCTGCGCGGCTCCTCCGCGCGCGGGGCAGGCCGACCCAGGGCTTCGGCCAATTCCGTCAGACTATCCAGGTTATGGACCGGGCGGAATTCGTCAACATGCGGGAGGATGGCCCGTATCCCCATAGATTTGGGTTCGAACCCTTCGAAACGCAACAGCGGGTTGAGCCAGATCAGCCGCCGGCAGGACTTATGCAGCCGTTCCATCTCGGCTTCCAGCCCCGCGCCCGCGTCCCGGTCGAGCCCATCGGTGATCAGCAGCAGCACCGCGCCCTGGCCCAGCACCCGGCGCGACCATTCGTTGTTGAACTGATGCAATGTCGCGCCGATCCGCGTGCCGCCGGACCAGTCCTCGACCGCCTGGCCGATCTTGTCCAAGGCAATGTCGACATCCTTGTTGCGCAGATGGCGTGTGACGTTGGTCAGCCTGGTGCCGAACAGGAAGGTGTGCACCCGGTCGCGGTCGTTGGTCACCGCATGCAGGAAATGCAGCAGCATGCGCGAATAGCGGCTCATCGACCCGGAGATGTCGCATAGTACGACCAACGGCGGATGACGCCGCTGCCGCGACCGATGCTGCAACGGGATTACGTCGCCGCCGGACCGCAGGCTGGCCCGCATGGTGCGCCGCATGTCGACCCGGCGGCCGGCCGGGTTCGGCACGAAGCGCCGCGTCTTCACCTCGACGATCGGCAAACGCAGGTTAGCGATCAGCCGCTTGGCCTTGGCCACTTCGTCCGCCGACATCGCCTCGAAATCCTTGCTCTGCAGCAGTTCACGGTCAGAGAACGTAAGGGTCGCCTCGATCTCGACTTCTTCCTTCTCCGGCTCTTTGCCGTCCTCGCCCTGGCCCGGCAGGATGGCATCGGCGACCCTTTGCAGCGTCTTCGGCCCCTCGGGAGACGTCTCCGGCACGCTCATCTGCGGCAGCATCATGGACATCATCTTTTCCAGGATCTCCGGGTTGCGCCAGAAGATGTGGAATGCCTGATCGAACAGTTCGCGCTGGTCGCGCCGGTTGACGAAGACCGAATGCAGAGTCCAGTAGAAGTCGTCACGCCGCTTCAGGCCAGCCGTCTCGACGGCGCGGATCGCATCCAGCACCTTGCCCGGGCCGATGGGCAGCCCGGCGGCGCGCAGCGTGCGCGCGAAGTACAGGATATTCTGGGCAAACCTGCCGCGCCGTTCCGTCATCCCGGTACCTCTGCCGTGTCGAGGATTTCGACCACAACCTTAAGGTCGCCATAGTCCGGCAGCACCTGGGTCGCACCGACCCCTCTAAGCTCTGCGGCCTTGTCGCCTTCCGCGATGCCGATGAAAGGCAAGGCCAAGTTGCGCGCCGTCACAACATCCCAGACGCCGTCTCCGATGGATACGACACGGTCGAATGAAGCGACGCCGTGCTCGTCGGCGGCCCGGGAGATGGCCGCGCCGACAATCTCTTCGCGCGAGGCGAACTCGTGGCCGAACGCGCCCGGCAGATGCCGGTGCACGATCCCGGCGACCTCCAACTTGAACCTGGCCGAGATGCCCCAACCGCCGGTCGCAAGCGCCACTGCCCAGCCAGCTTCCTCCAACAGATGCGCCAGGACCGCGGCGGCGCCCGGAACCGGCGCGAACGCCGCGGCGTCCGCCGCATGGGCGGCACGCAGACGCGCGACAAAGTCCTGTTGAATGGCCTCTATCTCCCGCTCCCTCGGCGGCCGTCCGGAAATCCGCTGAAAGATCTCCGCGTTGATGCAGCGGTCCGTCATGTGGGTGAAATCGCCCCAATGCCGGTCCACCGCCGCCGTGCCCAAACTGGCCGCATGCACCGCCCGGAAATTCACGTTGTCGACATGGTTGGTCCGGGTCAGCGTGCCATCGATATCGAACACCGCAAGACGGACGGGCGCCGACATGGCTCAGCCCGCCGCCGCGGCCAGCTCCGCCTTCACCTGATCAATAATGCGCGCCGCTTCGCTGCCCTGCATCTGCGCGATGTCGTCCTGGTATTTCAACAGCACGCCGAGCGTGTTGTTGACCGTCTCCGGATCCAGGGTGATCGCGTCCAACTGCGTCAGCGCCTTAGTCCAGTCGATGGTCTCGGCGACGCCGGGCAGCTTGAACAGGTCCACATTACGCAGTTCCTGCACGAAGCCGACGATCTCCTGGCTGAGACGCTTGTCCGCCTCCGGCGCCTTGCGGGCCAGGATCTCCAACTCGCGCGCCGCGTCCGGATAGTCGACCCAGTGGTAGAGGCAGCGGCGTTTCAGCGCATCGTGGATCTCGCGGGTCCGGTTGGACGTGATCACCACGACCGGCGGCTCGGCTGCCTTGACCGTACCGATTTCCGGGATCGTGATCTGGAAGTCCGACAAGACCTCCAGCAGATAGGCCTCGAACGCCTCGTCGGTCCGGTCCAGTTCGTCGATCAGCAGGACTGGCGCGCCGTGACCGTCGGATTCCAGAGCCTGCATCAATGGCCGTTTGATCAGGAACTTTTCGGTGAAGATGTCCTGGCCCAGCCGGTCGCGGTCGGCCTGGCCCGCGGCCTCTGCCATGCGGATCTCGATCATCTGGCGGGAATAGTTCCACTCGTACACGGCGGAAGCGACGTCCAGGCCCTCATAGCACTGCAGGCGCACCAGCGGTCGGTCCAGCGTATCGGCCAGCACCTTGGCGATTTCGGTCTTGCCGACGCCGGCCTCGCCCTCCAGGAACAGCGGCCGGCCCATGCCGAGCGACAGGTAGACCACGGTCGCCAGGCTGCGGTCGGCGACATAGTCGGCCTGACCCAGCAGGTCGGCTGTCTCGTCGATAGAGGCGGGCAGGGGTTTGGTTTGGCTCATGGACCTTATTTATACATCTTTTTCAACAAACAACCGGGGGGAGGCTTTGGCCTCCCCCCGGTGTCAGGTCGCCCTCGGTTGGGACGGGCTGTTCAGCCGCCGGCCTCCGCCACCGCGCGGCGCGCCATCACGCCGACCAAGTGGGCGCGGTACGCCGCGGACCCATGGATATCGGCGTTCAAGCCGTCCGCCGACACCGAGATTCCCTCGATCGCCGAAGCCCAGAAGTTACCGCCGAGCGCGCTTTCCATCTCGGCGACCCGGAACACGCTTGGGCCCGCGCCGGTCACGGCGACACGAACGCCGCCGCCGGTCTGCGCCACGAACACGCCGACCATGGCGTAACGGGACGCCGGGTTCGGGAACTTCATGTAGCCTGCCTTCTCCGGCACCGGGAACACCACCTTGGTGACGATCTCGTCCTCGGCCAACGCGGTCTCGAACATACCGGTGAAGAAATTATCGGCCGCGATCTCGCGTTTGTTGGTGTGCACCGTGGCGCCCAACCCGACCACCGCGGCCGGATAGTCCGCCGCCGGATCGTTGTTGGCGATCGACCCACCGATGGTACCCATATTGCGTACCTGCGGGTCCCCGATCCCCTCGGCCAGCTTGGCCAAGGCAGGAATGGCGCCCTTCACGTCGGCGGAGTCCGCGACCGCGGCATGCCGGGTCGTGGCGCCGATGCTGACGGAACCGCCGCCGGCGCTGATCCCGCTCAACTCGGCGATGCCGCCGATGTCGATCACGGCACTCGGCATGGCAAGCCTTTGCTTCAGGGTCGGGATCAGGGTCTGACCGCCGGCCATCAGCGTCGCCTCGCCGGAGAGCATGGACGCCGCCTCGCTCAGGCTCGACGGGCGTTGATAGTCGAATTCATACATCTTTCGCTCTCCCTTATTCGGCGGCCTGGGCCGTCTGCGCGGCCTGCCAAACCTTCTCCGGCGTCGCCGGCATGTCGATCTCCTTGCCCAGGGCATTGGTGATCGCGTTCATCAGCGCGGCCGGCGCCGCGATTGCGCCGGCTTCGCCGCACCCTTTCACGCCCAGCGGATTATGCGGGCAGGGGGTATTGGTGGTTTCGACCTTGAAACTCGGCAGGTCGTCGGCCCGAGGCATGCAATAGTCCATGTAGGACCCGGTGACCAACTGGCCGGTCTCCTTGTCGTAGACGGTGTTCTCAAGCAACGCCTGACCGACGCCCTGGGCGATGCCGCCATGCACCTGGCCTTCGACGATCATCGGGTTGATGATGTTGCCGAAGTCGTCCACCGCCGCCCAGTCGGCAACCTCCACCACGCCCGTCGCCGGGTCGATTTCCACTTCGGCGATGTGGGTGCCTGCGGGGAAGGTGAAGTTGAGCGGATCGTAGAACGCGGTCTCGTCGAGTCCCGGTTCCAGGCCTTCCGGATAGTTGTGCGGCACGTAGGCGGTGAACGCCACCTCGGCGATGGTCACCGACTTGTCGGTGCCGGCCACCGAGAACACGCCGCGCGAATGCTCGACATCTTCCACCGCCGCTTCCATCAGATGCGCCGCGATCTTCTTGCTCTTCTCGACGATCTTGTCGGCGGCCTTCATGATCGCCGAACCACCGACCGCCAGCGACCGCGAGCCGTAGGTGCCCATGCCGAACGGCACGGTGCCGGTGTCGCCGTGGCTCACCTCGATGTTCTCGATCGGCACGCCCAGATGGTCGGAGACCAGCTGCGCGAACGTCGTCTCATGCCCCTGGCCGTGGCTGTGGCTGCCGGTATAGATCGTCACGCTGCCGGTCGGGTTGAACCGGATCTGCCCGGATTCCCAAAGTCCGACACCGGCGCCCAGTGAACCGACCGCCGCCGACGGCGCGATGCCGCAGGCTTCGATATAGGCCGAGTAGCCAAGGCCGCGCAGCTTGCCGCGGCTTTCCGAGTCCGCCTTGCGTTGCGCGAAGCCGGAGGCGTTGATCATCTCCATCGCCTTGTCCAGCGACAGCTGATAATTCCCGGAATCGTAGGCCATGATCACCGGCGTCTGATACGGGAAGGCGTCCGGCGCGACGAAATTGCGTTTGCGCAATTCCGCCGGGTCGATCCCCATGTCGCGCGCCGCCACCTCGACCAGCCGCTCCACCACATAGGTCGCCTCCGGGCGGCCGGCGCCGCGATAGGCGTCCACCGGGGCGGTGTTGGTGAAACCTCCCTTGACCTCGCAATAGATCGCCGGCGTGGTGTACTGGCCGGCCAGCAGCGTGCCGTACAGATAACTCGGCACCGCGGTCGCGAAAGTCGAAAGATAGGCCCCGAAGTTCGCCATGGTCGACACCCGCATGGCAAGGAACTTGCCCTCCTGGTCCAGCGCCAGTTCCGCGGTCGTGACATGGTCGCGACCATGTGCATCGGCCATGAAGGATTCCGACCGCTCGCCGGTCCATTTGACCGGCCGGTTGATCTTGCGGGCCGCCCATAGGCAGCAAAGCTCTTCGGCGTAGATGAAGATCTTGGAGCCGAATCCGCCGCCGACGTCGGGCGCGATCACCCTGAGCTTGTTCTCCGGCGCGATGCCGTTGAACGCGGCCAGGACCAGACGCGCCACATGCGGGTTCTGGCTGGTGGTGTAAAGGGTCAATTCGTCGATCCCGCTGTCGTAGTCGGCCAGCGCGGCGCGCGGCTCCATGGCGTTCGGGATCAGGCGGTTGTTGACAAGGTCAAGCTTGGCGACGTGGTGGGCGCCGGAGAACGCGGCGTCGGTCGCCGCTTTGTCGCCCAGCTCCCAGTCGTAGCAGAGGTTGCCGGCCACGTCGTCGTGCACCTGCGGCGCGCCGTCGGCGAGCGCCGAGGCAATATCCACCACCGGCGGCAATTCCTGGTAGTCGACCTCGATCTTCTCAGCCGCATCCTTGGCTTCCGCCAGACTGTCCGCGATCACGATGGCGACGTGGTCGCCGACATACCGCACCTTGTCGACGGCCAGCGCGGGGTGCGCCGGCGCGTTATGCGGCTCGCCGTTTTTCTGTGTGATCGCCCAGCCGCAGATCAGCGGACCGATCTGGTCGGCGGCGAGCTCCGCGCCGGTCAGCACGGCCACCACGCCGGACGAGGCCTTAGCCGCCGCGACGTCGATGCCGTTGATCTTGGCATGGGCGTGCGGCGACCGCAGGAAATAGGCGTAGGCCTGTCCCGTGCGGTTGATGTCGTCCAGATAGCGGCCCTTGCCGGTGATAAAACGTTTGTCTTCCTTGCGCCGAACCGGCGCGCCGATGCCTGTGCCCTCTGTCATCGCCTCAGCCTCCCATCTTGCCGGACGCGTCCAGCACGGCTTTGACAATGTTGTGATAGCCGGTGCAGCGGCAGATGTTGCCCTCAAGTTCCTCGCGCACCGTCTGCTCGTCCGGGTTCGGATGCCGGTTCACCAGGTCGATCGCGCTCATGATCATGCCAGGCGTGCAGAATCCGCATTGCAGGCCGTGGTTTTCCTTGAAAGCCTCCTGCATCGGATGCAGTTCGCCGTTCTGGGCCAGGCCTTCGATCGTCGTCACCTCGGATCCCGCGGCCTGCATCGCAAGCATCGTGCAGGATTTGACGCTGCGCCCGTCGACATGCACCACACAGGCGCCGCACTGGCTTGTGTCGCAACCCACATGGGTTCCGGTCAGGTTCAGATGCTCCCTTAAGTATTGGACGAGCAGTGTGCGCGGCTCTACGTCGGCCGACGCGTCCTGGCCGTTCACCTTCATGGAAACTGTAGGCATAGGGAGTTCCTCCTCTGTTGACGCCGGGTCGGCCCCGGACCATGTGCGGTGGCCTTGTCGTTGTGCCCCCGGTTGTTTGCCCCGGAGGTTTTGGAAGTCGAGCCGCATGCTTAGGGAACGGCAAGTTTCCTTGCCTGGAAGTTTCCGCTGCCCGTTGCGGAAGGTCAAGGTGCGAAGTACGGGCGCCCGGTTTTTTTGGTCGGCGGCCCGCAGCTTCCGCAGCCGCCCGAAGCCACTATGAACGGCTGAAATAGATCAGGACAAGCACGACGACAAGGATCAGGCCACCGACCCAGACCCATGGGTTGGCGCCGCGCGCCTGACGCACTTCCTCCACCGCCCGGTCAGCCGCTTCGAGTGCCGCGGCGGTCACGTCTTCCGGCGCGGCCTCGACCGCCGCTTCGCCCGCGGTGGGCGCCGTGCCGGCCGCGACGATCTCGTTGAACGTCGTGAAGAAGTCGTCGGCCATTTTTTTGGCGACACCGTCGATCAGGCGCGAGCCAATCTGCGCCAGCTTGCCGCCGACCGATGCGGTCACCGCGTAGGAAAGAACGGTGTCGCCACCGTCTTCGGTCAGCGTCACCTTGGCTTCGCCCTTGCCGAAGCCGGCGGCGCCACCCTTGCCCTCGCCGGAAATCGTATAGCCGTTCGGCGGATCGATATCCGACAGCGCGACGTTGCCTTTGAACTTCGCCTTCACCGGCCCGACCTTGGCGGTCACGGTCGCCGTGAATTCGGTATCCGATACCTTGTCCACCGTTTCCGCGCCGGGGATGCTTTGCCGCAGCACGTCCGGGTCGTTCAGCGCCTGCCAGACCGTCTCGCGCGACGCCGCGATGCGTTGTTCGCCCGTCATTTCCATGGTGAGAGCCTCCCCCCGTAACGCCAGTGTAACGGGGGACGGTAGCGCTCCGTACGCCTGCGGGCAAGGAGCGTGGTTTACGGCGCATTAACCATCGCCTGCGACCTTAAGACCGTCCCAAGGTCGTGCAAGGTTGCCATCGATGCCACCGGCAATTCGTTCCGCTCTCGACGCCGCCGCCTGGTTCGAGGCCCGCGCCGGCCGCGACCGGGTCCGCGTGCCGCCGCTCAAGCTACAGCGGCTGCTCTATTTCGCCCAGGCGTTCTTCGCGGCCCGCCACGGCGGCCGCCGGCTGATGCCGGCGATCTTCGTCGCCGGCGACCTCGGCCCGGTCGAACCCAACCTTTACCTCATCCTGGAAGGCGGCCTGCCGGACCTGATCGAACCGCCGCTTGCGCCGGAGGCCGAGGACTGCTTGGAAGACATTTGGCGCCGCTTCGGCACCAAGGATATCGAAGAGCTCGACAAGCTGGTCGAGACCGACGGCCTCTATCGCCCGGCTTTCGAGAAATCCAAGAACAGTGAGATCGGGCTGGAGGATATGGCGACCGCCTACCGCCGGCTCGGCCGCGGCCGCAAACCCGCTGCCGCCAAGCCGGCCGCAAGAAAGCGCGAAGCGGCACCGCCGGTCGGAACACCGCCGGAAGACCAGGAAGTGCGCTTTACCGCCGACGGCCGCAGCGTCACCCGCTGGGCGCCGAAACGCCGCGTCGACGGCCCGACCATCAAGCTCACGACCAAGACGCCGCGCAAAGCCTGACGCGGGCGGCTGGACCTCTCGCCGCTATCCGGCTACAGAGGTTCCCTTCCTTCGTCGGATCCGTCCCATCAATGTCCAGTCAGGACTACCTGCGTTTTGCCCTAGCCAACCGGCGTTTTCTGGCCTTCGGCTTCGCCATGACCTGCGCCTCCAGCATCGGGCAGACTTATTTCATCGGCGTTTTCGGCCCTGCGGTGCGGGCCGAATTCGGCCTGTCCCATGGCAGTTGGGGCGTGATCTACATGGCGGGCACGCTCCTAAGCGCCGCGCTTTTGCCGTGGACCGGCCGGCATATCGACCGAATGCCGCTCCGCACCTACGCCACCCTGGTCTGCGCCGGCCTCGCCGTCGCAGCGGCTTACATTGCGCTGGTGCCGGACATCCGCTGGTTGATCCTCGCCGTATTCCTGCTGCGCCAGTTTGGACAGGGGCTAGCAAGCCATGTCGGCACGACTGCCATGGCGCGCTACTTCGACGCTGACCGCGGCAAGGCGGTTGCCCTGGCCTCGTTGGGCTTTGCCGCAGGGGAGGCGCTCCTGCCGTTTCTCGCAGTACTCGGCATCGCCGCGATCGGCTGGCGCGCAACCTACGTAACGACGGCTCTTTTGCTGGCGATTTGCCTCGTTCCGGCCGTCCGGTGGTTGCTGCGCCATCACGAGGCGCGGCATCGCGATCATCTGGAAAGGCTGGCAGCGGACGCCGACGGCAAACCCGCGGGACGGTCCTGGACCCGCGCCCAGGTCGCGCGGCACGGGTTGTTTTATCTGCTGCTGCCGGCGCTGCTGGCGCCGTCGTTCATCAGTACAGCCTTGTTCTTCCATCACCTTGTGCTGGCGGACGTAAAAGGATGGGGTGCGGTCTGGATTACCGGCAGCTACTGGATCTATGCAATCGGCGCCGTGTTGGCCTCGCTCGCCGCGGGCCCCTTGATCGACCGGATCACGGCGGCCCGCGTGCTTCCTATCTTCCTCGGTCCCATGGTGCTCGGGTTGTTGATCGTCTGGCAATTCGAGAGCTCGGTCTGGGCGCTGCCCTATCTGTTCCTTCTCGGGCTGACCGGCGGCATGGCCTACACGGCAATCACAACTTTCTGGGCCGAGGTGTACGGCGTCCTCCATCTCGGCGCCATCCGCTCGATGGTGGTGGCGCTCTCCGTCTTCTCGTCCGCCCTCGGCCCCGTCGTCATGGGCGTGGCCATGGATGCCGGCGTCTCGGTGGAGGCGATCTGCGGCCTGTTCGCGCTCTATTGCGTTGCCGCGACCGGTCTGATGATGCTGGGATTGAACGGATTCAAAAACCTGCGGGCGGTATCGCCAAACGCCTAGATTTCCAGCGCCAGCACCTCGCAGTTGGCGAACACATGGCCGGTCATGGCGTGGAAGAACATCGAATGGCCGACAACAGCGATCCGCTTCTCGGGTCTCGCCGCAAGCCAGGTTCGGAACGTCGCGATGCGTTCGTCCAGCACGTCCAGCGGCTCATCCGCCCACGGCCCGTCGACATTGTCTTCGACGTACCACCACGGGTCGTCCAGGTGATCGAATTCCAGTTCGGGAAAGTCCCGAGCCAGCAGAAGCGGCGAGCGGCCGACGTCGCAACTCGCGCCCAGGCGTTCGCGGTGGCTTGCTTCAACGATGATCGGCAGGCCCCGACCGCCGAACGCGCCGAGGCAGGTCTGCACCGCACGGGTGAATGGCGACGTCACGACCAGATCGAGCGTCAGGCCGGCGACGTCGCCGCGCAGAGCCACGACCTGTTCCTCGCCGAGCGGCGACAACGGCGCGTCGAAATACATCGGATCTTCGCCGGCTTCCGCATAGGCGGCGTTGAACGTCGACTGGCCGTGCCGGATCAGGTGAATCTGTTTCTGGTCGCCCCAGGTCATGGGGCGCTTCCTACCTGACCAGGCGCAGGAATACCACCAGTACGGCGATCATTTGGCAGAGATTGATCAGAACGCTCAAACGGTGCAGCAACGCGAACCGCCGCTCGCCCGCAGTACCGCTATCTCTGGCCGCGTTGATGACCGGCAACAGCACCGCCCAGAGGAACAGGAATACGATGCCGACAGCCCCCATGATCCAGGCGTCGATCCGGTACCAGATCGGCAGGGCTGCCGCGAGCGAAACGAATCCCATCACCCGGTAATAGACCGGGAACACTTGCCGAATGAAACCACCCGCCGTTTCCGCCGGCAGCTTGGCGAAGACGAGCGGCGCGAACACGGCCGCGAAAAACGCCATGCCGCCCAGCACCAGCGCGGTCAGCACCGTCGCCGCGACGTGGAAGGTCAGGAAATCGGGTATGCCCGACATAGCCAGATCAGATGTAGTAGATCACGACATAGACGCCAAGCAGGATCGCGACCCACAAGACGGTCGAGCCGGTCGGCCAGGTTCGGGCCAGAATACCTTGCGGTCCGTGGTGCCGGTACAGTCCTTCGACGAACCGCCCGAGCCGGGCCAGGGCGGCCTGTTCCAACTCCTGGCGATGATCGCCGGCGCGGACGGTGAACTCGGTGCCGATCGCCTTGAAGAAACGGCGGTAGAACCAGTCGAGATCCAGGCTGATCGTCTCGGTCCGCTTCATCATCGGCAGCATCACGAAAAAGGCCAGCCCGGCGAACAGCAGCAGTTGGAACTGCGACACCAGATGATCGCCTGTATAGGGCACGTAGTCCACCGGATAGGGCAGGATCGCGTACAGCGGGTCGGTCCAGACGCCGAGCAGGATGCAAAGCCCCGCGAACACGTACATCGCCAGCTTCATGTTGAGCGGCGGGTCCGGCGGCCGCATGCCGGAATCCTTCTGGAAGAACACGAACCACGGGAACTTGATGCCGGCATGCAGGAACACGCCGGCCGAGGCCGCGGTCAGCATCATCCACACGAAGGTCAGGTGCAGGTCCGCCGCCGACTGGTTGATCATGCTCTTGGAGACAAAGCCGGAGGTGAACGGGAAACTGGAAATCGCGAGCGCGCCGATAATGCCGCAGAACGCCGTCACCGGCATCGACTGGAATAGACCGCCGAGCTCGGTGCATTTCCGTTTGCCGGTCATCATCAGCACCGACCCGGCGCTCATCAGCAGCAGCGCCTTGTAGATGATGTGCGCGAAGGCGTGCGACGCCGCGCCGTTCAGCGCCATCTCCGTGCCGATGCCGATGCCGCAGACCATGAAGCCGACCTGGTTGACGATCGAATAGGCCAGGATGCGCCGCATGTCGTTTTCCAACAGCGCATAGATGATGCCGTAGAGCGCCATGTAGAGACCGACCCATACCAGGATTTGTTCGCCCGGAAACCCGACCAGCAGAGTGAACACCGCGGTCTTGGTGGTGTAGGCCGACAGGAACACGGTACCCGACGGGCTCGCCTCCGGATAAGCGTCCGGCAGCCAGGCTGAGAAGGGCGGAGCGCCAGCATTGACCAGAAAGCCGATCAGAATCAGCCAACGCGCCAAGCTATCGGCCTGCATCGCCACGAAGTCTATCGAGCCGGTCTCGGCGATATGGCCGACCACGCCGACCATCAGAACCACGCCGCCGAAGATATGCACCAGCGCGTAACGCATGCTGGCGGCGTAGGCGGATGCCGTGCCGGCGGCCCAGATCACAACGGTCGAGCCGATCGCCATGATCTCCCAGAAAACGAACATGGTGATAAGGTCGCCGGCGAAGGTGACGCCGACCGCGCTGCCGGCATAGCCGAACGCGCCGGCCAGCTCGACCGCACGCGCCTGGTTCATGGCGTACAGCCCGCCGATCAGCGTCATGACCGTGAACACGGTCGCGAACAGCCGCCCGACGATGCTGCCTTCGACCGGTTCCAGCATGTAACCGAAGAACGGCAGCGTCGCCTGCACGCCGTCCGGCACCAACCAGATCGCCCAAAGCGTCAGCAGCGGCAGGGCCAACACCAAGCCCTGCCGCACCAGGCCGCTGGTCGCCGGGATCAGCAATGCGCCGAGGATCAGGATCAGGCCGGGCGGCAGCGCGTCAATCATCGTAGTAGCTGTCCTTCCGCTTCAGGAAGATGCCCAGGATCTTGGCGCCGACCACCATGGCAACGCAGGTCAGGAAGCCGTACGCCGCCGGAAAGCCGAACCAGCCGTCGATACCGAAATGGCCGTGCAGCGGTACCGCCAGTTGCACCAGCACGGTGACCGCCAGGATCGCCGCGAACAGTATCCACAGCTTGCGGATGGTCGCGGCCCTGACCAGCCAATGCTTGTCGCGGTCGTCGCTCGGCGCGCTCATAAATCAACCCCCTGCCAATTGCCGGGCCAGCTCCAGCGCCGGTCCGGGGAACAAGAACAGCAGCACGGTCAGTGTCGCCGTCGAGCAGAGCGCCACCACGATTGGCCACGGCGCTTCGCCGTGTTCCGTGCCGGGATTGCCGTCGGTCGCTTCCGTCTTGAAAAAGGCCTGATAGACGATCGGCAAGAAATAGGCTGCGTTCAACAACGTACTGGCGACAATCACCCCGACGGCAACCATCTGCTGAGTCTCCAGGGCGCCAAGCAGCATGTACCATTTGCTTAAGAATCCCGCCGTTGGCGGCAGCCCGATCATCGATACCGCGCCGACGGCGAACGCGCCCATGGTCCACGGCATACGCCGTCCGATCCCGTCCAACTGGCTGATCCGGTCTTTATGCGCGGCGGTGTAGATCGACCCGGCCGCGAAGAACAGCGTGATCTTGCCGAAGGCGTGCGCGGCAATGTGCAGCGCCGCCCCAATTACCGACAAGGGACTCAGGATCGCCGCCGCCAGTACCACATAGGAAAGCTGGCTGACGGTGGAGTAGGCGAGGCGCCGCTTCAGGTTGTCCTGGCGCAGCGCGATGACGCTGGCGACGATGATGGTGAAGCCTGCAACGTACAAAAGCCACTGCCCGCTCGGTTCGCCGGCCAGGTAATCGACGCCGAACACATAGACGATCACCTTGACCACCGAGAACACGCCCGCCTTGACCACGGCCACCGCATGCAGCAACGCGCTGACCGGCGTCGGCGCTACCATCGCCGCCGGCAGCCAGCGGTGGATCGGCATCAGCGCCGCCTTGCCGATGCCGAACATATAGAGGAACAGCAGCAGCCCGACCTCCGGCCCTTCGATGTTACCGGCCAGGAACCCGCCGGCCACGAACGCCATGTTCCCTGTTGCGTTCCAGGTCCAGATGATCGCCAGAAGCTGCAAACCGATCGACGTCGAGATCAGGATTCCGAGATACGTCCGGCCCGACTGCATCGCGTCTTCGGTGCCCTTGTGGGTGACCAGCGGATAGGTACAGAGCGTCAGCGCCTCGTAGAAGATGAACAGAGTGATCAGGTTGCCGGCAAAGGCGACGCCCATGGTGCTGGCCAATGCGATCGCGAAACAGACGTAGAACCGGGTCTGCTTATGCTCTTTGTTGCCGCGCATGTAGCCGATCGAATAGACCGAGTTGACGATCCATAGCAGCGAGGCGACACAGGCGAAGGTCATGCCCAACGGCTCGACCACGAAATTCAGGGACGCCCCGGGGATCACCTCGAACGCATCGACCGCCGGTCTGGCGCCCGCCAATACCGACGGCGCCAGGGTCCAGACATCGACGAACAGCAGGCTCGCCGTAACCAGTGTCACGGCTTCACGCAGGTTGGGCTGTTTCGCCGCAAGTACGATGCCGACGGCGCCGATCAGCGGCAGCGCAACGGCCCAGAGGATCTGGTCTTCAGGGCTCACAGGTCGATCCCCAGCAGCAGGGCGGCGGCTTGCCGGGCAACGCCAACGGTGAGGTCGGTCTGTACGCCAAAGTAGATGTTCGCGCCGATCAGCAGCCAGGTCGGGATCAGCATGCCGAGCGGCGCTTCCGTGATCTCGGCGGCGCCGTGCGGCGACGGTTTGAAATACGCGACCTCAACCACCCGCCAGATATAGATGACCGACAGCAGCGAGCTGATCAGCACCGCAGCTGCGATTGCGAAGCCGTAGCCGCCTTCCTCCAGCGCGCCCAGGATCAAGTACCATTTGGAGATGAACCCGACAGTCAGCGGCACGCCGATCAGGCTCAAGCCGCCCAGCACAAAGGCAAACATCGTCCACGGCATATGCCGGCCTATTCCGTGCAGGTCCTTTATCTGAACCGAGCCGACGCGCAGCATGATGCAGCCCATGACCATGAACAGCGCCGACTTGATCATGGCGTGATTGAACAGATGCACGATGCCGGCGGTCATGCCGTCCAGGCTGTAGAACGAAACGCCCAGCACCATGTAGCCGATCTGCGCGACCGACGAATAGGCGAGCAGCCGTTTGACGTCATTCTGGAAGATCGCAACCGTCGATCCGGCCAGGAACGCCAGTACGCAGAGCGGCATGAGGAATTCGCTGAAATGGAAGTTGGCGATGCCGATATCGACACCGAACACCACGAACTCGAAGCGCAGCAGCACATAGATCGACACTTTGGTGGCCGTCGCCGCCAGGAAGGCCGACACCGCGCTCGGCGCGTAGGTATAAGCGTTGGGCAGCCATAGATGCAGCGGAAACAGCGCGAACTTCAGCGCGATGCCGACCGTAATGAACCCGGCGGCGGCGCGGATCGGCCGTGTATTGGCGACGTCCGGCAGCCGCTCCGCCATGTCGGAGATGTTCAGCGTGCCGGTCATCATGTAGATCAGGCCGACGCCGATCAGGTAGAAGGTCGCCCCGATGGTGCCGAGCACCAGATACTGGTAGGCCGCCGTCAACGCGCGGCGGTCGTTCGACGCAGCGATCAGCACGTAGGACGACAGCGACGATATCTCCAGGAACACGAAGACGTTGAACGCATCGCCGGTAATCGCGATGCCGAGCAGGCCGGTCAGGCAGAGCAGCCACGCCGCGTAAAACAGGTTGTGCTGTTCCGCCGGCACTTCGGCGGTGACGGTATGCCGCGCATAAGGCGTCACGATCGCGCCGATGGCGGCCACGATCAGCAACATGAAGGCGTTGATCGTGTCGACCTCGTAGATGATGCCCCATGGCGCCGCCCAGCCGCCCATCTCGTAGATCAAGGTGCCCTCGGACAACACCTGCGCCAGCAGCAGCGCGGCGATCACCAGCACCACCCAGCTCACCAGTGTCGCGAAGCCCCAGGCCACGCCAGGACGGCGCAGCAGCGAACAGAGCGGCGCGGCGATCAGCGGCAGCGCGACTTGCAGCGCCGGCAGGTGCGCGGCGACGCTCACGTCTCTTCGTCCAGTTGCTGGATCTCGTCTTCCTCGACCGTGCCATACGCTTCGTTGATGCGGACGACCAGGGACAGACCGACCGCGGTGGTCGCCACCCCGACCACGATGGCGGTCAGGATCAGCACATGCGGCAGCGGGTTGGAGTAGATGACGGTGTCGTCCGCGCCTTCGATCAAAATCGGTGCGGTGCCGCCGAAGATCTTGCCCATGCTGATGTAGAACAGGAACACCGACGCCTGGAAAATGTTCAGGCCGACGATCTTCTTGACCAGGTTGCCGCGCGCGATCACCACGTAGAAACCGGTCATCATCAGCACGATGAATACCCAGTAGTTGAATTGGCCGAGCAGTTCCACCTAGTCGCGCCCTCGCCCGGAGAACATGTAAAAGATCTTCACGATGACGGCGGCGACCGTGATGCCGACGCCGAGTTCGATCCACAATATGCCGCGATGCTGGCCGTGCACGGGGTCGTGCGCCAGAACGTCGTAGTCCAGGTAGTTGCCGCCCAGGACGATGCTGGCGAAACCGACTCCCGCGTAGAGGATCAGACCGGCGGCCACGAAAAACGAGATGACGCCCGCCGGAAACACACGCTGCGCGTGGTCGAGACCGAACAGCATGGCGTACAGAATGAAGGCCGCTGCGAAGATCACGCCGGCCTGGAAGCCGCCACCCGGGCCGAAGTCGCCGTGGAACTGAACGTAAAGCCCGAACAGCAGAACGAATGGGATCAGCAGTTTGACGACGACGCGGGGGATCAGATGGTGGATCATGCCGCGTCCTCGGCTTTTCCGTCTTCCGCCGCCTCGCGCCGCTTCTCGCCAGGCTTCGGCTTCGCGCGGCGGCGGCCGAGTACCATCATCACGCCGATGCCCGCGGTGAAGATGACCGTGACCTCACCCAGCGTGTCGTAGCCGCGATAACTCGCCAGAACCGACGTCACGATGTTCGGCACGCCGACCTCCGTGCCGGACTCGTTGATGTAGCGGGGCGCGACATGGTGATGGATTGGTGCGTTGGGATCGCCCAGCCGCGGCATGCCCGTGGTCGCATAGATCAGTGTCGCGCCGGTCACCAGCGCCACTATCAACGGCAGAATGCGCGTATGCGTCGGAGCCTTTTCCTGATTCGTGGTCAGCGACAGCGTACCGAGCATCAGCACGGTGGAGACGCCGGCGCCCACCGCCGCTTCGGTGAACGCAACGTCGACCGCGTCCAGCAATGTGAAAATCACCGCCATCAGCAGGCTGTAAATGCCGGACAGCATGACCACGCCGAACAGATTGCGTAAGCGCACGATGGCCAATGCAGTCACCACCAGGAACGCCAGCAGGATGATGTCGACCACGCTTACCAGCATCAGCCTTCGTCCTCGTCGTCCGCGCCGCGTTTTTGCAACAACGGTTTGACGCCGTCGAACAGCGCGCTGTTGGCCAGCGCATAGGACGCGGTCGGGCTGGTGAACCAGAGGAACAGCAGGATCAACAGCAGCTTGACGGTAATCAGCGTGAACCCGGCCTGCAGCATCAGCCCGATCAGGATCAGCGCCGCGCCGCCGGTGTCTGTCACCCCTGCGGCGTGCATGCGTGTGTACAGATCGGGCAGCCGCAGTACGCCGATGCCGCCGACCACAACGAAGAAACCGCCGCTCAACAGCAGCGCCCAACTCAGGATGTCGATCGCCACAGCCATCAGTCGACGGCTCCCGGCTCGCGCGCCGGGCCGGCGCTGCCGAGGTCGCGGTAACGGACGAACTTCAGCACCGCCAGCACGCCGACGAAATTGATCAGCGCGTAAACCAGGGCCAGGTCCAGGAAATCCGGCCGTCCCACCGCGAAACCGCCGACGGCGATCAGCAGCACCGTCTTGGTGCCGAACATGTTGACCGCCAGAATACGGTCATAGACCGTCGGCCCGGCCACCGCACGCGCGATCGCCAGCGCCATCGTGATCAGAATGGCGAACACCGCCGCGACGAACATCAGGCGCCTTCCACGGCGGCTGCTTTGCGGTTCATCGTACCCTCCGCGATGTCAGCGGCGCCTTCCGCGGAAATCGCGTGCACCGTGATTTCGTCTTCATGCACGTCGACCGATACCGTGCCCGGCGTCAGCGTGATCGAGTTGGCGTAGATCACTTTCGCGAGATCGCTCCGTTGCGCCGTCTTGACCTTGATCATGGTCGGGCTGATCGGCAGCGACGGCGACAACACGCGACGGGTCACGTCGATGTTGGCCTTGAAGATCTCGACAATCAGCCACGGCCAGTAGGTGAGTATCCGCCAGCCGAGTTGGATCGGCACGGCCTCGTGGTCGATCACGTCCATACGCCGCGCGATGAACACCACGACCGCGCAGGAAACGGCGCCCAGGCCCATCAGGAACGGCGTGTAAAATCCCGACAGCAGCAGCCAGGTAGCGTACAACGCGATCCAAAGACTAATCGCGTAAACCAATTGTGACTCGCCCCCGATTAACTTGCATTGCTGCTGTTTTTTAGCCGAATTGCGGAATCGTTCGGCGACAATTGTTATCGCATGACAACCGAAGTACGGCAATAGCACACAATAGAACCGGGAATTCTTGTCGCATAAGCCACAGCGGATCGTCTTAGTTGCGCGCAGCTAAGTTGTCTATTTGTGACAACTGGGAAAAGATGGTAAGAATCCACCTGCCTTATTTGCGAGAAATCGTCATGGTGGGGGAGGAAGAAGGCCTCGAGGAAGATGACAGTGAAGTTTTCGAGGCTGGTGGAAAAATAAAGTGGTTTAACGCTCTAAAGGGCTACGGATTTATCACGCCAGATAACGAGTCAGGCGACATTTTCTTACATTTGTCCTGCCTGCGGCAGGCGGGGTACGAGTACCTGGAAGAGGGCGTTACGGTCACTTGTCTGGTCGCACGCCGTGACAAAGGTCTGCAGGCCGTACGACTGGTCAGCGTCGATGTCTCGACCGCGGACCACGAGCAATCGCCCCGGTCGCCGGCGGCGGGCGGCGTCGGTCCGCGCAATCAACCGCAGGATGTCGAAGAAGACTACCGCGAAGCGACCGTGAAATGGTTCAACCGGATTCGCGGCTACGGCTTCCTGACCGAAGGCGAGGGCACACCCGACATCTTCGTACATATCGAAACCCTGCGCCGGGAAGGCATCACCAACCTGGAGCCCGGGCAGGCGGTCCGGGTGCGCATCGGCCGCGGCGGCAAAGGGCTGCAGGCGGCCGAAGTCCAGATCCTCTAATTCACTCCAATACGATTCAGTCCAGCGCGACGGCGTAGTCGGAGACCGGCCCCGCCGTTTTAATCAGCCCGTTGTCGGCCAGAAATGCAGCGAAGCGCGCATAGCGGCCGTTGTCCAGCGCGGCGGGGCGCAGTGCGAAGCGCGGCAGCGTGTCGCGCCAGGCACGCCGGTTCAGTTCGTCGTCCAGTTCCGGGTTGCCTTTCAGGAACAGGTCCCAACTCTTGTCCGGCCAATTGACCAGGTACTGCACGCCCGCTTCCAGCGCCCACAGGAATTTGACCAGTCGCTTGTCGTCGAGACGGTTGCTGTTGGCGACGACGATCAGTTCGTCGTAAGCCGGCACGCCTTCTTCCTCGACGAAGAAGGCGCGACCCGGCCGGTCGACGATGTCCATCTGGTTCAGTTCAAAATTGCGATAGGCGCCGATCACCGCATCGACCTGGCCGGCGATCAGGGCGGGCGACAGCGAAAAGTTCACGTTCACCATCTCGATGTCGTCGAGGCTGACGCCGTGGCGTTTGAGCATGGTGCCGAGCAACGCGTCCTCGACGCCGCCGACGGAGAAACCGATCTTTCGCCCCTTCAGATCGGCAATCGTCTTGATCGGTCCGTCCGCCAGGACCACCAGGCTGTTGAGCGGTGTCGCCACCAGCGTGCCGATCCGTTTCAGCGGCAAGCCTTCGGCGACCTGCAGATGCAGTTGCGGCTGGTAGGAAATCGCCAGATCGATCTTGCCGGCGGCGACCAGCTTCGGCGGATCGTTCGGATCGGACGGCGCGATCAGGTCGACCTCCAATCCCCGGTCGGCGAAATAGCCACGCTCTTGCGCGACGAACAGCGGTGCATGGTCGGGATTGACGAACCAGTCCAGCATCACGGTCAGTTTCTCGGCGGCGATTGCCGGGCCGGCAACGGCGGCGATAACGACGGCAACGCAGGCCACTTTGATTGAGCGCAAAAACACGGAGCTACTCCTTTTCGTCGGGATGAGTATCGGGCTGCCATGGCAAGGCGCGCCGCAGCACGGCATCCAGGCTGAACCACAACACCAGAGAGAAAACCGCCAGCGTCAGCAGGGCGGCGAACATCAGGTCGGTCTGCATGCGGCCGTTGGCGTGCAGCATCAGGAAACCCAGCCCGCCGCTGGACCCAACCCACTCGCCGACCACCGCGCCGATCGGCGCGAACGCCGCGGCGACACGGAGGCCGGACGCCAGCGCGGGCAGCGCCGCAGGCACGCGCACGCGGAACAGAATCGCCAGCCGCTGGGCGCCGGCGGTTCGAACGCCGTCCGTCATGGTCTTGGCCAGGTCCAGCCAGCCGGGCTCGGTCCGACGCAGGCCGTCCAGGAAGGCCGCAGTGACGGGGAAGTAGATGATCAACGTCGCCATCGCGACTTTCGACACCATGCCGTAGCCGAGCCACAGCACCAGCAACGGCGCCAGGGCGAATACCGGGATCGCCTGGCTGATGATCAATATCGGCATCAGCCAGCGCCGTGCCGGTCTGGAGAACGCGATGATCAGCGCGCTGACCGTGCCGAGCACGGTGCCGAATACCAGCCCCAGCAGGATCTCCGCCGCCGTGATCAGGCCGTGATGCACGATCACCTCGCGGCGTGCGGCCCATTCCAGCGCCACCTCCAGCGGCGCCGGAAGGATGAACGGCGGCAGTCCGCCCAGCGTCACGATCAACTGCCAGACGACAAGTAACCCGGCCGCCGTCGCCAGCCCACGCAGCAACCGGTTGGTGCCAAGCCGCGTCATCCGCCGCGCTCCGCCAGTCCAAGCCGGGCCATCAACTCGCGCTGGACCGGGATCAGGGCAGGGTCGGTCGGATCGCGCGGCGGCGCGCCCGGCAATATCATCGCCCGGTCCAGAACCGCCGGCCGGCCAGCCATGACATGCACATTGTGGCCGAGCCGGATCGCCTCGTTCGGATCGTGAGTGACCAACAGTACCGTGCGGTCCTTAAGCACCGCCGCCGCCAGGCCCTGCAGCCGGTACCGGGTAACCGCGTCGAGCGACGAGAACGGCTCGTCCATCAACACGACCGGCCGGTCTTCCATCAGCGTTCGCGCCAGGGCGACCCGCTGCCGCATGCCGCCCGACAGCGCGGCCGGCCGATCCCGCTCCCGCCCGGCCAGCCCGACCCGCTCCAGCAACGCGGCCGCCCGCGCGGTGTAGGCCGCCATGCCGCGCAGCCGGGCGCCGATGGTTACGTTGTCCAGAACGCTCAGCCAGGGCATCAGCAGGTCGCGCTGATCCATATAGGCGACCCGTCCAGCCAGCGGCCGGCCGTCGCCGCATTCCAGCCGGTCGCCCGGCGCCAGCTCTGTCAGCCCGGCCAGCAGCCGGAGCAGGGTGCTCTTGCCCACGCCGCTCGGCCCCAGCAGGCAGGTGATCCTGCCGGCCTCCAGCGCCACGTCCATGGCTTCGAACAGAGCGACGCCGTCGAACGCCAGCCGCGCCGCATGCAGGGTCACCGACGGCGGCCCGCCGGCCGGTCTCTCGGCGCTTTCCTGGTCGGTTGGGTCGGCGGCTTTCGCCTGGAACATGGAAATCACCCATCCCTACGCCGGCATTACCCGGATCAGGTTCCTGGGGTCGTCCCGTTGCCGAAACCTCTCAGCCGGCTCGCGCCGGCTCCCCCGTGTGATCAGACGAGTATAGAGGGGAAGCGGGGTGTAACAAAGCGGTCATCCGCCGCACACGGGCTAATCCCCTGCGCTTAGTAATTTGCTAACGCAAATGTAGATACAGTCGGCCGTCCGCTCCACATGCGAAGGTGGTGAGAATGATCGTCGACGATATGTCCAGGGAAAAGGAGATAGCCGCCCTGGCTGCCGACAACGGCGAACCGAAATACACGCGCCGGCTTGGCGACAAAATCCTGACCGCGTTTACCCATGCCTATTCCGTCGGCCGGCTGGACCTGTCCGAGAAGCTGCTGGACGTGCTCAACAGTTGCAGCGAACAGGACGGGCAGGAGCGGAGCGGCCCCATCCTGGAACTGGCCAAATGCTGGATGCATTTCGTCCAGGCCCGCAACCGCTTTAACGAGGTCGCGGACGCCAGCGGCGAAGACAGCCCCGCCGCGGTCGAGGCTTTCCAGGAAATGAAGGACGCCCACCAGAAATGGAAGTCCGTCAACTAGCGCGACGCACTCCCGCGGCTCGGCGCCGCTAGCTCCAAAGGACCGATGCCGCTAGTTTGGCGGTATGGTGTCCCGACCCCGCTTCATCGGCAGCGAAATCTACCGGCAGTCCAGCTACGGCCGCACGCATCCGCTGGCCATTCCGCGCGTGTCCACGGTGATCGATCTCGGCCGGGCGCTCGGCTGGCTGCCCAACGACGTCTATCTCGACAGCCCAGTCGCCTCGCCGGAACAACTGGCCCGGTTCCACGAACCCGCCTATATCGCCGCCCTGGCCCGCGTCGAACGGGACCAGAAGGCGACGGCGGACGATGCCGAGCGGCACAATCTCGGCCGCCACGAGAACCCGGTTTACCCGGAAGTCTACCGCCGCCCTGCGACGGCATGCGGCGGCAGTTTACTGGCCGCCAGCCTGTTGCTCTCCGGCGACGCCACCGTGGTCTACAGCCCGGCCGGCGGCACCCATCACGGCCGGTCCGGCCGCGCCTCCGGGTTCTGCTATTTCAACGATCCGGTGCTCGGCATCCTGGCCCTGCTCGACGGCGGCCTTGAGCGAGTCGCCTACGTCGATGTGGATGCCCACCATGGCGACGGTGTCGAGGATGCCTTCGCCGCAGACGACCGTGTGCTGACCGTCTCCGTGCACGAAGCCGGCCGCTGGCCGCTGCGCGGCGCCGGCCCGCAGCGACAGGGTGCGACCGTCCGCAACCTTGCGGTGCCCGCCGGCTTCAACGACACCGAAATGCGGCTCGCGACCGACGCTCTTCTGGTGCCGTTGGTCGAAGGCTTCCGCCCCGATGCCATCGTGATGCAATGCGGTGCCGACGCCCTGGCCGAGGACCCCTTGAGCAAGCTGGCATTGTCCAACAACGCGCTGGTCTATGCCGTCGCGCGCGTCGCGTCGGTGGCGCCCAGGCTGATCCTGCTCGGCGGCGGCGGTTACAACCCCTGGTCCGTCGCGCGCTGCTGGACCCGCAATTGGGCGGCGCTGAACGGCTTCGCCGCGCCGGACCGCTTGCCGCAGGAAGCCGAAGCGGTGCTGCGCGGCCTCACCTGGTCGCGCCGCGCCGGGCGCAACCCGCCTGACTCCTGGTTCACCACCCTGGTCGACCCACCGCACGAAGGGCCGATAAGCGACATGGTACGCCAAGCGTTGGACTTGGTTCTGGCGGCCTGACATCGGAACGGGTAAAAATAGATTTATGAAACACTTTGTACTCGTGCGTAACTGGCTGCTCGGCTTCCTGTTGACAGCCATCATGGCCGCCACCGCGGCGGCCCAATCGCTGCCCCAGTCGTTGCCGACGTCTGAGCTCCGGATCGCGACGAGCCAGACGCAGCATTTCTTGAAAGTCGAACTCGCCAATACCGACGAAACGCGGGCGCGCGGCCTGATGTTTCGGATGAGCATGCCGCCGAATGTCGGCATGCTGTTCGACTACGGCATCGACCAGCAGGTCGCCATGTGGATGAAGAACACCTTTATCCCGCTGGACATTCTGTTCATCGACCGGCGTGGCAAGATCGTCAATATCCACGAACGGGCCGTTCCCCTGTCACTAGCCAGCATTCCCTCGGACGGCCCAGTGCGGGCCGCGCTGGAACTGAACGGCGGCAGCGTCGCGCGGCTCGGCATTAAACCCGGCGATCAGGTCTTCCACCCGCTGTTCGCCGGCAAGTAGCCGCCATCGTATCCACCCCGTCCGGCGCGCCGGACGGTTTCATCGGGCGATGGCCTAGCCGGCCCGAGTCCTTTGTTGCGGCTTTGCCGTCCCGCACCCCCACCCGGCCACCCACGAGAATATCCTTGATGGATGGCCGGGTGGGGGCGCGGGACGGCAAAACCTTTCCACATAAGTGGAAAACCCGAAAACGGACTCGCTCAGAAGTAATACGCTTCGTTGCTCAAAAGATCGCCGTGGCAGGTGATCCGCTTGCGGTCGCGTTCGTGGATCGTGCTGACCACCAGGCTGGTGATGCCAGCAATATGGGTTTCTTCCGTCTCCGGCCCGTCCGTGTGACTGTAGCCGATCGGCAGCAGGAAGCCGTCGATCAAGGTGTTTTCCGAATAGGGCTGCCCGGTGCCGGGATTGATGCCCAGGGTTTTCCGGATTTCGTCGACCAGGGTCTGGCAGCGTTCCTGCGGCTCGGCTCTTGGCGTCAGGTCCAGCGCGACGATTTCAATGCGGTTGCGCTCCCACTTGTAGCTGACGCCGAGGATCAGGTTTTGGTCCCGCAGCCGCTCGTTCAGGAAGGTCTCGGTGCGGAACAGGCCGAAGGAGAACAGCGACACCGGCTTGTTCATCAGCCAGTTAACGATGGCATCGGGTTCGGCGCGGGCCGACGAAATCAAAGCGAAAAAAATCGCTGTGCATGCGACCAACCGCGTGCGCATCAACTCCCCTCCGAAATCGGTCTCCTGTAGGAGACCGGCGCGGGAACCTATCACAGCCGGACATTTGAGCAACTGTGGCAAATAAAGGTCATTTTGGTAAACAATTGGTAACGCTGCGGTTGTGCCGAACGGCACGGCGGTGCATATCCTGCGCGTCACCGAACCGAGCGACGCGCCCATGACCGACACGACAATTCCGGACGGATTCCAGGCGATCGAATCGCGCAGTCCCTTCGCCGCGCACAACGGCCCCATCTATCAGCGGGAAGAAGAGGACGGCGGTTTCGTCCGCGGCTTCCATGTGCTGGAGACGCACCTCAACGCCGGCCGCATGGCCCATGGCGGCATGCTGGTCGCGTTCGCCGACGGCGTGCTCGGCCAATGCGCGGGCCGCGCCGTCGGCACGCCGGCGGTGACCTTGCGGCTGACCAGCAACTTCGTCGCACCGGCCCGGCCCGGCGATTGGGTGGAGGGCCGGGCCGAGGTGATCCGCCAGGGCCGCAGCACCGTCTTCGTCCGCGGCCAACTGACCGTCCGCCACCGCACAGTCCTCACCGCCGACGGCATCTTCCAGCCGATCAAGCCGGCGAAGCGGTGAGATCTTTTGTCTGAGGACCGGCTTTACCGTCCCGCTCCCCCACCCGGCCACCCATCAAGGATACTCTCGTGGGTGGCCGGGTGGGGGAGCGGGACGGTAAAGCCGCAACAAGGAATCCCCAGCCTGCTTGCGGCTGGGTGACCCATCGTGTATCTGGACTCTCGACACTCTCTTCGTTTATCGGGGCGTAGCGCAGGCTGGTAGCGCGGCTGCTTTGGGAGCAGCAGGTCGCTGGTTCGAATCCAGTCGCCCCGACCATCGAAAACCCTTTCAAGCCAACGGCTTGCGAGGGTTTTTTGGTTCCGCGTAAAGCGAGAAGACGAGATGCGAAATCTTTTCTTAGCGGCCAAGCTGGCCTTTGTCATCGCGCTCGCTTGGAGTCAGGGCCGGGATGCCAGGCATGCGAGAGAGGATAGCGCGCGCTGCGCGGAGCTCGGATTCGCGCGAGACACCGTCGATTTCACGCTCTGTCGCGTCCAAATGGTGCACCAGCGCCGCACTCGGGAAAACTCCTAAAACCAGTCGTTTGCCGAGTGTTGTTTGGCCGTCACCCGGCTCGGTTGACCAGGATCTCCACTAATACCAATAGACAAGCCCACACTAGAATGTTCTTATTATGTTCTCATGATCGGCCGGCCGAAATATCGCATCCCCGGGGGCGTGGACATCCACGAACTGCGCACGTTCGGGGACCTGCCGGATAGTACCGCCGCCTACATCCAATGCCGCGATTGCGGCCGGCTCAGGCGGCTCGACCGCTCGGCCATCGTGCAGTGGCTGGGCCGGCCGCTTTACGACCTGCGCGCGCGCAGCCGCTGCATCGCCTGCGGCAGCAAGCGTGCGCAACTGCTGCTGCACGATCAGGCCGCCAGCAGCGACAGGGCCTGGTTTCCCCGTCCGCCAATGCTTACGCGTTAGCGATTATGTCGGGCACCAGACGCAGCAAAAGACAGGGCATTCTCGACCCTTCGGCGGAAATCGAGGCCATGCGCGTCTGCCGCGACGCCATGGTCCGCATCCGCACCGCCTGTCCGATCAACAGCCCGGAATACAAGGCGGCCTATGAGGTAATGCGCTCGATCGACGACCTGGTCGAGGTGATGACCGGCCGGCGGGAGACACTCTGGGGCCGCTCCCACGGCAGCGACAGTTTGTCCTAGGCAGTTTTAACGGAAATCACACATGGCTCGGGCATGCTAAAATTGTATTCGTATGAGTTGTTTCCGTAGGCGCGGCGGCATGGACAAGGCGTATCTGGACCATTACCGCGAGCACGGCTATGCCGTGGTCCGCGGCCTGTTCTCGACGCAAGAGATCGCCGAGCTTTCGGCCGCCTTCGACCGGCTCTATGCGGAGGGCATGACCCACCGCGCCAGCTATCGCCACCAGAACGTGTTCTTCCGCATCGGTCAGGACGCCAATCTCGGCCGCATCGTCCGCATGGTGCAATGGCCGTCCTACGTGGACCCGGTCATGAACAGGTTCCGGCTGGACCGGCGCATGGCCGAGGTGCTGACGCCGCTGATCGGCCCGGACATGAAGCAGATCATCAATCAGATGCACTGGAAGCCGCCGGGTGCCGAGAACGTCGAGTTCGGCTACCACCAGGACATCCGTTTCCGTCGCCCGCGCGAAGCCTACCGCGACCCGGGCACGGCCTACGTGCAAACCGGCCTGGCCGTCGACCCGCACCGCGCCGACAACGGCGCCATGACCGTCTATCCCGGCAGCCACCGGCTCGGCGACCTGTCCATCGCCGGCCCCGGACCGGTGATGAACCAGGCAATGAGCGACGACGATCTGGTCGCGCTTAACCTGGACCCGGCAAAGATCGTCCATCTGACGCTGGAGCCCGGCGACCTGGCGATGTGGAACGTGTTCCTGATCCACGGCTCCGGGCCCAACCGCTCGACGGACGACCGAAAGCTCTACATCAACGGCTATGTCAGCGCCGACAAATGCGACCGCGGCGAATGGACCTTCCGCGGCGGCGAGCCCTGCGACCTGGGCGAGCCGGTTCTGGTCCATTACGAAGACCTACACGAACGCCCGGAGCCGCACTACGTCGACGACTGACGCCGGACGCAGCCAAGCCGCACGGGGAGGGGGACTGACCGTGAACCAGGCCTTGTTCGAAACCATCGACCGCTACATCGACGACCTGTTCGTGCCCGCACACCCGGTGCTGGACGAGGCGCTTCGCGCCGCCGAGGCGGCCGGCCTGCCGGACATCCAGGTCTCGCCCGGTCAGGGCAAGCTGCTCTACCTGCTGGCAAAGCTCTGCGGCGCGCGGCGCATCCTGGAGGTCGGCACATTGGCCGGCTACAGCACCATCTGGCTGGGACGCGCATTGCCGGACGGCGGCCGCCTGATCACGCTGGAATTCGATCCCGCCCACGCCGATGTGGCGCGCGGCAATCTCGCCCGCGCCGGCCTTACCGACCGGACTGAGGTGCTGACCGGCCCAGCGCTCGAGACCTTGCCGATCCTTCAGGAACGCGGCGAGGCGGCCTTCGACATGGTCTTCCTGGACGCCGACAAGGCCAACTATACCGCCTACCTCGGCTGGTCGCTCCGCCTCCTGCGGCCGGGCGGCCTGATCCTCGCTGACAACGTGATCCGCGGCGGCGCCGTGCTCGACCCGGATCCCACGGACGAATCCGCCCTCGGCGCCCGCGCCTTCAACGCTGCCCTCGCGGCCGAACCCCGCCTCGAATCCATCGCTTTCCAGCAGATCGGCGCTAAAGGCCACGACGGCCTGGCCATGGCGATCGTCAGGCAATAGGCGGCCGGGCAAATGACCGAACAAGAGAAGGTCGACTATAGCGGCAAGATCGAGGAACTCGGCCTCGCGCAAGAAACCTGGCGCGCGGGCATCAAACGGCATCTCGGATTGTGGACGATCCGCTGGACGATCGGCTTCTCGATCGTCGCTGCGGTCTATTATTTCAATCGCGATTGGACCTGGCTGTGGTGGTGGGCGCTCGGATTAGCCTTGGCGCTGCCCGCCCTGACCCTCGCCGTGGACGCGCTCGTGAACCGAAAGCTCCGACGCGCCCAACAGGCCTGGGCTGATCTGGAGGAACGCATCAACCGCGGGGACTATGAAGGCGACCGGTCGGCTTAACTCTTTAGGTGCCGGTCAGGCAGCCCACGGTGCCGACGATAGAAACCGTTGGATTGACGAGTCCTCGAGTCTGGGTGGAGACGGGCCCTCCATCCCCAGGACAAGTTCGGCCATACGGTCGAGCAACCGGACGGTTTCTTTGTCCAGTTCGCGGTCTTCCGGCTTGGCGTCGCGCCAGGCATCCCAATCCGAAGCCTCGCGCTTGCATAAGGAAAGCAGGTCTCTCGCCAGATTGACCTGGATGAACCAGGCGCCGACATCGTCGCCATGCCCGAACAGATGAGGATCCGCGGCGCCGGACCGATACATCCGCCAGGCCTGCCAGGCCGACAGGAATGCGCCCTCCGGCAGGTCGCCTATGTCAAAGTCCAGGGACAGATGCGCGCGGTGCGGCGCGTCCAGTTGGGCATCGGCAATCGCCCATCGCCGGTCATCGCTCTTCCAGTACTCGCAGACCCAATGGTCCGCGAAAGACGACGGCTTCAGATAGGCGGCGAAACCGCACCGGACCCGGGCCGGCGCGCCATGTTCCCTGAGCATCGCGCAGAGCATCAACGCGAAGTCGCGGCAGGTGCCGACCGAACGCTCGAAGGGCCGACGCGGAACGGTAATCGGATCGCCGCAAGCCGTTAGAATCGCGTCGATCCTCTCGGCCACCGGCAGCGTTGCGCGCGATGCGAGATGGAAATCGTCCGGTGGATCGCCGTAGAACCGGCCGCCCGAAGCATCATGTATCAGAACGCCTTGAACCACCTGGCAGAGCTTGGGCACATCCAACGGCAGGCCGCTCAGTATTGTCCGGTACTTGCCCGGATCCGTCAGACGTCCGTGTCCGGCATAGTCGGACACCGCTTCCGGGAATGACCCGTCCTGCCGCATTTCATCGCCCTGACTCTTAACCTACGCGGCCAACTTACCCCGACAACCCGGCGGTAGCCAGAGCGGCTCCGACCCTTAATGTTGCTCTTTTGTTCTCATCCAATTATAATTTGGAGAACACAATCAGAGACGCTCCAACAACCGAATTTGATAAGGAAAACAACAATGTCGACCCCAATCCTCGGGCTGAGAACCACCATCTACAAAGTCGGCGACATCGGCGAGGCGAAGCAGTGGTACGCCAAGGCCTTCCAGGTCGAGCCGTATTTCGACGCGCCCTCCTATGTCGGCTTCAACGTTGCCGGGTACGAACTCGGGCTGATGGGCGACGCGACGCCGCCCGGCGAGAAAACGGCGAACGTGCTGAGTTACTGGGGCGTCGGGGATATCGAAGCCGCGGTCAAAAGCTTCATGGATCTCGGCGCGAGCGCGGACGAGCCGCCGGCCAACGTCGGCGGGGAGATCTTGGTCGCCTCGGTAAAGGACCCGTGGGGCAACGTCATCGGCCTGATCTACAACCCGGAATTCAAGCTGCCCTAAAGCCCGCGCATCGGCGTTGCGGCCCGGATTTCGGTGGAATTGCCGGGCCGCCGCCTCGCCCGGGAATTTAACCAGTTCTCAACCCTATTCCCTTACTCGGTAAGGCCTGGGCTTCTGTAACCGGGTTAAATTCCATGCAACTTCGATCCCCGAAGATCTATTTGACGGGCCTGTTGGCCGTCGCGGCCGTGTCGCTGGCGGTGGTGTTTTTCGCAGGATCGGATCAGAAGACCACCAAAATGCGCAAAGCGGCGCCCATCGCCACGGCGCCGGTTACGCCGGCCATGCAAGCAATGCCGACCATGACGGCGGCCGGTCCCAGCGTCGCGCCGTCGCCGGCCAATGGCTGCGAGGGCGGCACCGATCCCTGCGGCGACGATGCGATACCGCCGGTCGTGGCCGCGGCGCCGAAGGCGCCCATGGCGCCGCCGAAAGACGGCTTGGCCCGGACCAAGAAAGTCGCCGAAACGAGAAGCCAGCCGAAGCCATCGGTAAGTGCGCCCGCCCGCCCTGCCGACAAGTCGACCGTCGAAACAAGGACGGCCACGGCGCCCGCCGCCAAATCGCCCGGCCTGGATGCCATGGCGGCGAAGCCCGCCGAACTCGGCGCCGACTGGATGATGAAGCAGCAGGCCAAACGCACCGCTGGAGCCGATGCCGCGCAAACCGCGCAGTCCAAGGCGAATGCCCGTGCCAGGGCCGCGCTCGGCGCCGGCGGCCGCTATGTGGTGATCGGCAGCTTCGCCTCGCTCGCCAACGCGACCGCGTTGGCCGAACGCCACCGCCAATGGGGCGCGGCGGTCATACCGATCACGGTGAAGGGCAAATCCCGGCAGCGGGTGCTGATCGGCCCGTTCGACGACGCCGGGCTGAAGCAGGCCCTCGGCCGGATCGAGCAGACCGGCATCGCCGACGCCTGGGCCCTGCCGGGCAATGCCCGCCTTGACGAGCAGGTGCGCGCCGCGTCGGTCCAGCGCTAAGGATCGACCCGCCGATTGAAATCCGGCCGCCGGAGTGCTATCCGCTGGAGCGACGGTTCACTCGCCAGGCCGAACCGCCGGTTCGGCTTGGCCGCTTCGCGATGACGGAACAGCCATGACGGCACGCATCTATCAACCCACCAAGACAGCCATGCAGTCCGGCCGGGCGCAGACCCGCCACTGGTGCTTGGAGTTCGAGGCCGCGCAGGCCCGCCATCTCGACCCGCTGATGGGCTGGTCGGGCTCCAGCGACACCGACAAGCAGGTCGTAATGCGCTTCGAGAGCAAGCAGCACGCCGTTGCCTTCGCGGAAAAATACGGCATCGACTATCAGGTGCAAGAGCCGCACCGGCCGAAACGCCGTCTCAAGGCCTATGCCGACAATTTCGCCTATAATAGGGTACGCTGAATCGGTCGCCGACCGGCGTCAGAGCGCCCTTAGCTCAGCTGGATAGAGCATCTGCCTTCTAAGCAGAATGTCGCAGGTTCGAGTCCTGCAGGGCGCGCCACTCCTCCTAAAAAGTCGCCTGATATCAGGGCGATACATAGAGGTCGCAACACACAGAGCAAGCGGGAGCGCCGAGGCGCCCCGGCCCGTCAGGCGTCGTATCTCGGCGTATAGGTGATGCCACGGCCAAGCTCGTCGACCAGATCGTGCAACAGCTTGATCGCGTTCTGCACGTCCCGGTCCGAATGCGCCAGGGCCAGGCTGTAGATTGCCAGCATCAGTCCGTCGATCCGGCTGGCGTAATCGTCGCTGCCGTCGGCCTTGTCGAGAAAGGCAAAGACCTGTCCGGCATATTGTTGGGCTCGTTCCTGTTTCTCCATGCCACTCCCCTGTGTTTCCATCTGTTGTCGGCACGCCGCATCGGCGCCGGGTTTTACACTTCGACCACGTTTTCACGGCCTTCGGGGGTGACGATGCAAACTCCGTGCAAGTTGGGGAATTCGTTTAGAATCAGTTAATTACCCGGTCAGGCGGGTAATTTGAGCGAAATTCTGTAAGATTCTCCGACGCATCCGGCCCGAACAGGCGGCAACCCGGCCTCCGGGGGTCTTCCCCCGAAGGCCGGGCAGGAATGCGACATGGGGCCGGGCGGGCGGGACTTTGCCGCCCGCCGTCTTCAGTTCTGGATCTGCCAGCTGCCGTCCGGCTGGCGGCAGGCGCGGCCATAGGCGCTCTCTTCGCGGCCGCCGACGATCACGGTCTGCTGGAACTCGCGGCAATACTGTCCGTCGCTCGTCTGGTAGGTCTTGGTCGGCGTGACGGTCCCGGAATTGCCGGTTTCCGGGTTGTTCCAGACGATCTGCTGGCCGCTGGCATTGTTCTCCAGCGCGTCCTGGCTGGCCTGTTCCGCATACAGACGGTCGGCCCGGTCCAGGCTCTCGCCAATCTGGTTGCCGAAGAACGCGCCGAGCAGGGCGCCCGCGGCGGTGGCCGCCAACTGGCCGTCGCCGCTGCCGATCTGGGCGCCGGCCAACCCGCCGGCGGCGCCGCCGAGCAGCGTGCCGAGCGTTTGTTTGTTCCCACCCTGGCTGGTGTTGCACGCGGCCAGCGCCAATGCCATGGCCGGGACGATCATCAAGCGTAGAGACCTCATGGCTCACTCCCTTCTCAAGAACCTGGGAGAGACCTTATCCAGTACTGATTGAAGCGAACCTGAACCGTCCGTTCATCTGAGGTTCAGGTTTCGGCTGCGGCGGGGAGGGTCAGCACCACCCGAAGTCCGCCAAGATCGGAGCGGTCCAGATCAATGTCGCCGCCATAGAGCCGGGCGATGTCGCGCACGATGGCAAGGCCGAGGCCCGAGCCCGGCACCGACTCGTCCAGCCGCGCGCCCCGCTCCAGCACCTGCTCGCGCTGTTCCTCGGCAAGACCCGGCCCGTCGTCGTCGATGGTGATCGCAAGCCGCTCCCCGTCGCCGCTTGTCGTAACGCGAACCCGCGTCCGCGCCCATTTGCAGCCGTTGTCCAGCAGGTTGCCGACCATCTCCTCCAGGTCATGGCGTTCGCCGCGGAAGGTCAGACCGACCGGACAGACGGTGTCGACCGCGATCGACCGCTCGGCATGGATCTTCTGCAGGGTCCGGGTCAGGTCGTCGACCACCGAGCCGACGTCGGCACGCGCGCCCAGCACCCGGGTCGCGGCCGCGGTGCGCGCGCGGACCAGATAGTGGTCGACCTGGCGGCGCATCAGCGCCGTCTGCCGGTCGACCAGGTCGGCCAGCGGCCCGTCGCCCGCCTTCGCCTCGTTGGTCAGCACCGAAAGCGGCGTCTTCAGCGCGTGCGCCAGGTTGCCGACATGGGTCCGGGCCCGCTCGACCACCGCTTCGTTCTGGTCCAACAGGGCATCCAGTTCTTCCGCCAACGGCTTGATTTCGGACGGATAATTGCCTGCCAGGCGGTCGCTTCGACCGGCCCGGATGTTAGAGAGCGCCGTGCGCATTCGGCGCAACGGCAGTAGCCCGAAATGCACCTGGATCAGCATCGCAGCCAGCAGGCCGGCGACCATCAGGCCGAGCGCCCAGATCAGCGTGTTGTTGAACCGATCGATCTCGCCGGCGACTTCGCTCAAATCGCCGCCGACGCTGAAGGTGAGGTCGGTATCGCTGTCCGCCAGCCGGATCCGGCGCGACACGACCCTTAAGGATTCCCCGTCCGGTCCGGCCATGTTGGCCCGCTGCGCGCCGCGGCTGACCGGGCCGGTCGCCGGCGTCATTTCCTGGTCCCACAGCGAACGCGAACGCAGCATCGCCCCTCCGGGGCCGGAGACCTGCCAGTACCAGCCGGAATAGGGACGCCCGAAGCGCGGTTCGCCGGCCGGCTGCGTCAGCACCAGGCCGCCATGCTCGGGCTCGTCGGGCCTGATCTCGCTGGCGGCGACCAGGCTTTCCAGATGCACCATAAGACGGTCGTCGAAGCTCCGTTCCACATAGTCGCGGAACAGCATCGACAGAACGACGCCGCCGATCAGCAGGGCCGCCGCGCTCCAGACCGCCGCGCCCGCGACCAGGCGGACGGCAAGCGAGTTAGGCGTCATCGTCCGCTTGGGTTAAGCAATATCCCAGGCCGCGTACAGTTCGGATCAAGTTGACGCCCAGCTTGCGCCGCAGTCTGCCGACGAACACCTCGATCGTATTGGAATCCAGGTCGAAATCCTGGTCGTACAGATGTTCCGTCAGCTCGGTCCGCGACACCACCTTGCCCTGATGGTTCGTGAGATAGGCAAGCAGCCGGTACTCCTGGGCGGTCAACTTGATCGGGTTACCGTCCACCGTGACCCTGGCGCCACGCGTATCGATCCGGAGCGGCCCGCATTCCAGCTCGTCGTTGGCGTGGCCGGCGGCACGGCGCACCAGGGCGCGCAGCCGCGCCAGCAGTTCCTCCATATAGAACGGCTTTGCCAGATAATCGTCGGCCCCGGCGTCGAAACCGGCGACCTTCTCGCTCCACCGGTCGCGCGCCGTCAATATCAGGACGGGCAGGGTGCGCCCGTCGCGCCGCCAGCGTTCCAGGATGGTGATGCCGTCCACGTTGGGCAGGCCGAGATCCAGCACGGCGGCGTCGTAGGATTCCGTATCGCCCAGGAAATGACCCTCCTCGCCGTCGGTCGCCAGATCAACCACGTAACCGGCGTCGCCCAGCGCCGTGGTCAGTTGACGGGCCAGATCCGGCTCGTCCTCAACAACCAGCACACGCATTGCGGCTAACGTCCCCGGACGCCCAGCACGCGCCCGGACCGGCCGTCGACCTTCAGCCGCTGCTCCCGTCCGTCCGGCGTCAGCACCTTGAGGTCGTAGACCCAGGGGCCGCGTTTGCCCTTGCGCGATATCTGCGCGTCCAGCAACTGGCCGGGATAGCTCGGCCGCACCCGCCGCATGATCTGTCCCAGCGGCAAGGCCTCGCCGGACCGGACGGCACCGCGCGCCTTGTCCTGATCGTCGCTGAACGCCGCCGCCGGCTCTGCCTGACCGGCCGCGAACAGCAACAACAGGCCGGCCAACCAGTATCTGGCCGAGCGCAACGGGGAATGGTCCGATCTTTTTCGCATGAATGCCCGCAACCCTAGGATCGACTAGCTGAATGAAGCATGAACGGCCGCCTCAGGCTCGGTTCAGACGCCCGCGGCCATTCTTGCGGCGACGTTTCCGAATTGTCGAAGCTTAGGAGTATGACCATGCGAAAACTCGCTCTTATTGCCGCCGCGTTGCTCGCCTTTGCCGCCGCGCCGGCCTTCGCCGACGACGACCATCGCCGCGACCGGTACCATGGCAAGGGATACTCGTACGGCTACTACCATGGCAAACACGGCAAGCATTACGATCCGCACCCATACTACTGGGTCGACCGCAAACTGCATTACTTCTTCGGGTCGCCGCACGGCCATTTCAAGCCGCGCCCTTACCACCGGGGCTACTACGGTCATCATCGCGGGCACTACAAGAAAAAGCCGGTATTGCCGCGCCGGATCATCGCCCGCAAACTGCATCACCGCGATTTCGACGTGCGCGGCAAGATCCGCTATCGCGACGGCTATTACCGCGCCCGCGCCTACGACCGGCATGGCCGCGCCGTCAAACTGCTGATCAATCCGCATAACGGCCGCATCGTGAAACGACGCTTCAAGGACTGACGGCACCCCGGTGCCCGGCACCCATCCGACGGAGGTGCCGGGCGTTTCCTTATCGGTCGTCGCCGACGAAGTCGGCGATACGCTGCGCCAGGTCCGCGAAGTCCGGATTGTAGGTGGACCGTTGAATGGCCGTGTCCTGCATCTCCTTGGCCATTTTTGTCGTGCCGTTCGTCGCGTCTCCGTCCCGGCAGCGCTGAAGCGCGTCCTTGTTTTTGCCGGACCCCATATAGTGCAGGCAGTTGCGATAGTCTCCGTTACGCCCGTAGTGGGGATTGCCGGGCCGGTTGGTCACGGAAACATGGGATAACGCGGCGTACTTCTCGCCGTCGTCCACCGGCACGTCCCCGTTCGTCGCATTGTCGCCGTTTGCGGTTCTCCGAACCACATGCCGCGTCAGTCTCCGATAGTTGACCAGGGCGCTGCCGGGCGCCGCCATAGCGTCGAAGAAATCCTTCGCCGCCTTCGGGTCGATCGTCTCGTCATTGTCGCTCACCGCAATCAGCATCCTTAAGCGGCGGTCGTCCGGTAGCCGGCCGCGTTTGTCGGCAATGGCCTGTGTCAGGCGAAACACCTGAAAACCGCCGTTCTTCGAGAACGACTCGTACTTCGCCTCGTCGACATCGTCCTGGATGCCGCCGGGCACCCAGTTGCCGGTCGGAAGCGCCCAGGAATAGAGCTTGTGCAGACCGCCGATGCGCGCCACCAGCGTGTTTTGGATGGCGACTGCCGGGGCCAGCAGCACCATCCCCTTGATCAGCGGGTCGTCGGGGTTAGCCAGCATGTAATTGACGCTCAGGCCGCCGCCGGTCGAGAACCCGACCAGATAAAGCGCGTCGACCTGATCCCGAAACGTTTCGATGCCAAAGGCGGTTGCCGCAACCCAGCCCGCCTGGTCAACGTCCACCAGATCGCCGGGAACGGTGCCATGCCCCGGCAGCACGATGCCGCGCACCAGCACCCCTTCGGCCTGCAGCTTCCGGCCGATGTCATGCAGCAGGAAAGGCGAGTCCGACAGGCCGTGGATCAGCAAGGCGCCGACGCGGTGGCGCGGCACGGCGGCGCCCCGGCAGACATCGCCGTCGCGGCTCCATTCGAACGGCTGTCTGGCGTTTACAAACGCCGCTTCGTCGATCCGCTTCTTGGCCGCGTCGGAGCCCAACCCGTAGGCCGCCTTGATCTGCACCGCCGTTTCGTCGCGATAGGCACAGAAGTCGGTTCCGGCCTTCGGTACGCCGATCGCGACCTCCGATGGATAGTGACGGTCGCCAAGGTCGGCGCCCCACGGTGCGCAGCCAGCCAAGACCGACAGCGTCGCCGCTGCAAGGATGGACATGCGCCGCCGCCCGGCCAACTGTCCGGTATGTCCCGCAACCATCGGTTCCCCCAAGACCATGCCCCGAATTCGAGCCGCCGAATCGGTCCGGCGGCGCGTTTGGCGGAAGGGTAAAACCATTTATGCGCGAAGCAAAGGCGGCAGACCGGTGCCGCCGGCTGATCCACATCAACAAGCTGTCGCAGCCATACGCGTACTCTGCGGTCGCACCAGCGGCGCTTTGCGCCAGAGGAACAAGACGATGCGTGCGCTACTTCTCGTGTTGGCCGTTTGTCTGCTCTTCCCATGGCCCGTCGTCGCGGCGGATCCGGATCCCCTTGTTGCGGAAGCTCAGACGGTCATCCAGCGCGTTCGCGACACCATGATACGAGAAATGCAAACGGCCATGCAGCTCGGTCCGAGCCAGGCGATCGGCGTATGCCGGCACCTCGCACCGGAGATTGCACAGCAGATCGAGCGGGAGACGGGTTGGGAGGTTCGACGGCCGGCCCTGCGCGTCCGCAACCCGGCCAACAAGCCCACCGAGGACGAACGCGGTGTCCTCCTTAGCTTTGTCTCGCGGTCCGTGGCAGGTCAGGATATCAGCCGGATGAACACCATGCGACGCGTGACTCGCGACGGTGTGGCTTATGCTCATTTCATGCAGGCGATCCCGACCTTCGAGCCTTGCCTGGCATGTCATGGCGACAACATCGATCCTGGTCTCCACCGCGAGATCCGCAAACTGTACCCGGAAGACCAGGCAACCGGATACGAAGTCGGCGACCTGCGCGGCGCGTTTTCGCTGTATCGGGCGCTACATATGCCGGACAGCCCTACGGCCGCCGAACCTGCCACCACCGCACCAGACGACATCGGCTATCGGCCGACCCCTCGCGAAGGTGCGATAGGCGACCCGGTCGAAGGGCGGCGGTTGTTCGAGAGACACTGCCAGTCCTGTCATGCGCCGGACAATCTGTCGGTCCACCTGTTCGGCGTCGCCACGCCGGAATCCGAAGCCGATGTCTGCAGCTTCCTGAAGACCCACGGCATCACCGACAAGGCACAGGATTGCGATGTGATCGCCTATTTGCAGGACTTGGCGCTTTTCCTCGCCGAGAATCGATAGGGCCAAAGAAAAACCCCGGCGCAGAAGCGCCGGGGTTAAGTGGCCATTGAGGGATTGGGCATCAAGTTGCGATAACCAACATGTAGGAAGCGGGATCGGCTTTGTCCTGTGACCGCGGTCACACATGTGCTTGACCTCCGGTCCAATGTCGGGATGAGTGGCTCCTAATTCGGCTGGCCTTTTCCGCCCCGCTCCCCCACGGGAGTATCCTTGATGGGCGGCCGGGTGGGGGAGCGGGGCGGAAAAGGCTCGTCCCAAACAACAATGAGGATCGGATCATGTCGTTCGAATTGTGGATCGCCTTCGCCGTCGCCAGCATCATCCTGCTGAGCATCCCAGGCCCGACCGTGATGCTGGTAGTGAGTTACGCGCTTGGCCGCGGGCGCTCCACCGGTTGGTTCACGGTGCCGGGTGTCGCGCTCGGCGACTTTACGGCCATGACCCTGTCGCTGCTGGGGGCGGGCGCGGTCCTTGCCGCGTCGGCGACCTTGTTCACGGTCCTGAAACTCGCCGGCGCCGCCTACCTCGTCTGGCTCGGCATTCAACTCTGGCGCTCCGAACCCACGGCCGCGATTTTGGAAGGCGAAGCCAAATCGAAAAGCGGCAAGGCCATGTTCTGGCAGGCTTATGTCGTGACCGCTCTCAATCCGAAAGGCATCGTCTTCTTCATCGCTTTCGTGCCGCAGTTCGTCGTCGCTGGCCAGCCGGCCCTGGCTCAGTTCGTCATCTTGGAGACAACGTTCCTCGCGCTGGCGGCAGCCAACGCCGCGCTCTGGGCGGTGCTGGCCGGGGAGATGCGTAACCGCTTCAAATCGCCCCGAGTCTTGAAAGCGATCAATCGCGTCGGCGGCAGCCTGTTGATTGGGGCAGGCGCGGTGACGGCGCTGGCCCGGCGCACGGCATAGAAGTCATCTATTCCGTGGCATCGGCCGCTTCAACACGTTGATCCGGCCGCGCACGGTCTCGCGGTAGAATACATAAAGCCCGGCGCCGCCGATCAGCGAAATGCCGACCCAGGCCACGGCGTCGGGCCACTCGCCCCAGACCATCACGCCCCAGAACACCGCGAGCGGCATCGCGACATATTCGAACGGCGCGACCAGGCCTGCTTCAGCAACCCGGTATGCCTGGCTGATCAGGTAGCCGCCGATCGCACTCAGCACGCCAACGCCTGCCATGATCGCCATGTCCTCCGCCGGCGGCCAGATCCAGGCGCGCAGCAGGAATTCCAACTGCGGGCTACCGGTGCCGGCGAAGCGGCCGTCGCCCGCCGCGAGGCCGATGCCGCCGCTGACGAAAACGAAGGTGATCTGGATGTAGAAGGCCATGGTCGACGCCTTCTCCGCGATCCCCAGCTTCCGTGTCATGATCTGCAGCATCGCATAAGCAAACGCCGCCGCCAGCGGCAGCAGGGCCGCCCATTGGAACGTGCTGCCGCCGGGCCGGATCATCACGACCACGCCGGTCAGACCGATCAACACCGCCACCCACCGGCGCGGCCCGACCCTCTCGCGTAACATCAGCACCGACAGCGCGGTGATGAACAAAGGCGCCACGAAAAAGATCGCCGTCGCTTCGCCCAGCGGCAGCGAGGCAAGCCCGGTGAAAAAGGTCATATTGGCGATCACGACCGCCAACCCACGCAAGAGATGCAGCGGCAGGCGCTTGGTGCGCAAATTGCCGTAACCGCCTTCCAGCGGCACCAGGATGGCCAGCGTCAGAATCAGCGCGATCGTGGCCCGCGCCAGAATGATCTGGTGCAGCGGGTAGTCCCCGCTCAGCCACTTAATCGCCATGTCCTGCGTGGTGAAGGCGACCACGGCGCCGACCGCGCACAGAATGCCCAGCAGGGCAGGGGCCGTGGCTACGGCATCCTTCTGTTCCGTTCCCTCCTGCCCGATACCAGACAACCTGCGATCCCCCGCCGACGCTTATCGGCAATCTGCGGGACCGTTGCGGCAACGTCCAGTGCATCCTGCGTCAATGCAGGTATGCGTCTTCAGAGTTTGAAGACGCGTTTCGCATTGCCGGACAGGAATGCATCCCGCTGCTCCGGCGACAGGCCCAGACCGTCCAGCCCGTCAAGGCAACGTTCCGGCGACAGCATCGGCCAGTTGGTGCCGAACATCACGCGCTTGGCGCCGGGCCCTTTCATGTACTCGACGAAATCCCGCGGCAGGCGGTGCAGCGCATAGGCCGACGTGTCGATATGGAAGTTGGGAAATTTGATGGTGAGCGAGACCAGCTCGTCGACCCAGGGAAACCCAACATGGCCGCCGACCACGACCAACTCCGGAAAGTCGAGCAGCACGTCCTCCAGATAGGGAATCGGCCGGCCAGTTTCGGAACGCAACAGGGGACCCGTATGGCCGATCTGGGTGCAGAACGGCACGCCCAGGTCGACGCATGCCGTATAGACCGGATAATAAAGCCGGTCGTTGGGCGGCAGATTCCAAAGCCAGGGTACCACCCGAACGCCGACGAACCGTTTTCCGTCCACCCATTTGCGAATTTCGCGCACTGCCTCCATCGGCCGCATCAGATCCACGGTGGCGAGGCCCCGCAGCCGGTCCGGCGCCGCGCTGATCTGCCGATCGACCTCCTCGTTGCTGATCAAAGATCCCGCCGGTCCGTGCCAGGCGGATAGAAGCGCGATATCGACATCCGCGGCATCCATTGCGGCCAAAGTTGTCTCAGGCGTCGGCAGAACCCGCTCGCTGGTCTGCCCGGTCCAACGCAGCAGTGTCTCCAGCCAGGGCGCCGCGGCCATCCTTTCCGTGGTAACCTGTGCCCATACATCAATCGCACCCATATCGTTTCCCCATGCTTCTATTACTTCATTACTGAAGCAATAGAAGCATTTCAGAATCTTTTCAACCGCAATACCATCGCGCCATGTCCGCTTCCGCCCAACGCATCTATTTCCTGCTGCAAGTCGCCGCCCACCAGATGAAAAAGGCGGCGGATGTCCGCCTTATCGAGGCGGCCAACCTGTCCACCGCTCAGGCCGCCGTTCTGATCCTGGTCGCCGAATCGGAGCCGGTAACCCAGAAATTCCTTGCCGACCGGCTGAAGCAGAACGAGTCGGCCATGACCGCCATGGTCAACCGCCTGCTTAAACTGGACTATCTGACGCGACAGCGGTCGGAGACTGATGGCCGCGCCTGGCAGCTACGCACCACACGGAAGGGCAAAGGTGCGCTGGAAAAGATGAGAAAGCCGTTTGGCAAGATCAACGGGCAGCTGGATGCCCGCCTTTCCGAGAAGGAAATCGCCACCCTGGCCAAATCCCTGAAGACCGTAATCGCGGCCTTCGAGGACGACTAGGCCGGCCCCTCCAGATCCATTTTCAGGGCAAACAGCTCCAGCATGTCCTTCAGAGCGACGATGCCGACCAGCGCGCCGTCGTCGCGGGCAACGATCAGCCGGCTGGCGCCGGTCCGCCGCATCAGCGCCATGGCTGCGACCGCGTCGGTTTCGGGGCCGACGGTATTGTCTTTCGTGCAGGGCGACATGATCTCATCGACCCTGTGCATGCCCCAGGATTCGCGCGGCACCGCCTTGACCTGACGGGTATGGACGCAGCCGATCAGCCGCCGGCCTTCGACCACCGGAAACAGGTCGTAGTGGTAATCATAGACGTAGTCCTCGACGAAGCGGCGGATCGAGAGGTTGGGCGGCACCGCCACCGTCTCATGGGTCATGAACCGGCTGACCGGCTCGCCCTCGAAGATCCGCTTGGCGGCCAGCTGCTGATAGGACGCCTCCGCCGCGCCGCGCACGAACAGGCCGATCAGAAACCACCACATCCCGCCGACGAAGTTGCCGTAGATCACGTTCACGCCGCCGAGCACCATCAGCGCGACGCCCAGGATCTTGCCCGAATTGGAAGCGGTCCGCGTCGCGCTGCGCAGGTCGCCCCGGCGGTGCCAGAGCGCGGCCCTCAGCACTCGCCCGCCGTCCAGCGGGAAGGCGGGGATCAGGTTGAAGCCGCCGAGCAGCAGGTTGATGAAGGCGAGGTACTCGACCACGCCGACGACCGGCTCCGGCGCGCCGATCCCGCCGCCCGCCTGGCCGATCAGGTGGAAACCGGCCGCGAGCGCGAAGCTTGCGATCGGTCCGGCGATCGCCACCAGGAACTCGGTTTTGGCGTCCTTCGGTTCCTCCTCCATCTCCGCGACGCCGCCGAAGATGAACAGCGTGATGCCCTTGATCGGCAGGCCGTAATGGCGGGCGACCAGGGAATGCGACAGCTCGTGAAACACCAGCGAGAACACCAGCCCCAGCATCCCGGCAAAGCCCATCGACCAGTAGGTCACCGCCGAATAGCCGGGATGCCAGAAGGGGAAAGCGCCGAGCGCCAGCGACCAGGTCACCAGGATGGCGAGGAACACCCAGCTCAGGTCCACATTCACCTTGAAGCCGAGCAACTCGAACAGGGTGATCCGGTATTCCAACATCGCGGTCTCGATCCCAGGGCGCCGAAATTGGCCCGCCGCCTAGTTATGACGGATCGGCCCGCCCGAAAGTAGCCCTTGGGGCCGGGAAAAGGGCGCCGCCCGTCACAAAACGCCCGCCCGGCTCGTCTTAAAGCCAATGGGACCCGGGCCATATGCCGGAAAGGAGGACTTATGCGACAATTCTTCGCACGGCGGGCGCTCAAGGCGTTTGGCGCTCGCTACGGTTACGATGTTACCTATATGGGCCATATGCTGAACGTCTCGCCAGCGGCGTTCTTCAAGTTCGCCGCTCTGACCAAGGCCGCTCTGCACCGCGAAGCCGCGCCGAAGCCGGCTTTCTACGCGGCCAAGATCGTCGGCGCGCTGGCTGAGGATTGCGGGCCCTGCGTTCAGCTTGCCGTCGACATGGCCGAGGAGGCGGGCATGTCGCCGACCTGCATCGAGGCGGTGCTGACGCGCAACCGCGCCGACATGGATGTCGACACCCTGCTCGGCTTTCGCTTTGCCGACGCCCTGGTCCGCCGCGCGCCGGAGGAGGACGACGCCCGCGAGGTGGTGCGCGGCCAGTGGGGCGAGGCAGCGGTGATCGACCTGACGCTCGCCACCCAGGTCGGCCGCATCTTCCCGATGGTCAAGGCCGGGCTCGGCTTCTCGAAAACCTGCCGGCGCGTCCATATCGGCGACCGCCGGGTCGACGTGGTCAAGGCGGCGGCATGATCGGCCTGGAAGACGCATTCGTCCGCTGCCGGGGTAGGCTGCGCGGACTCGCCTACCGCATGCTCGGCAGCCAGGCGGACGCGGAGGACATTCTTCAGGACGCTTACATCCGGGTGAAGCAGGCAGACCGGACCGACATCCGCAACATCGAGGCGTTCCTGTTCACCACGGTGACTCGACTCTGCCTCGACCAGCTGAAGAGCGCCCGCCGCCGCCGCGAGGTCTATGTCGGCCCCTGGCTGCCGGAGCCGGTGATCGACACCGAGAGCCTGTCGCCGGAGACTGCCGCCGAGGTCGCCGACGACCTTTCCTTCGCCCTGCTGATGACCCTGCAGAAAATGTCCGCGCCGGAGCGCGCAGTCTTCCTCCTGCACGACGTCTTCGACACGCCCTTCGCACAGATCGCCGAAACGCTCGGTAAGAGCGAGGCCGCCTGCCGGCAACTGGCCAGCCGCGCCCGCAAGGCGGTGAACGGCGCACGCCCCGCACGCCCTGCGTCGCCCGAGGCCCACAAGGCGCTGCTGACGAATTTCGCCGAGGCCGTCGCGACCGGCGACCAGAGCCGCCTGGAAGCCATGCTGACGGCCGATGTCGTCGCCTATTCCGACGGCGGCGGCGTCAAGATCGCCGCGCTGAGGCCGATCGTCGGCGCCGACAAGGTGGCCCGCTTCTTCATCGGTCTCGTCCGCAAGGCGGACAAGCTCGGCACGGCCGCCGAGTTCTCCCTGTCGACGATCAACGGCGCACCGGGCTTCCTCATCAACGTCGACGGCGCGTTGGATCACACCATGAGCATCGACGTCGACGGCGACCGCATCGCCGCCTTCTACATGGTCCGCAATCCGGAAAAGCTCGGCGCGGTCGGCGCTGCCCTGCGGCGAGACGGGCTGTAGGGATAAGGCAGCGAACATCTCGACAGGTAAGCGCGGGCATTGCAGGATGCGCCCGGCTTGCAACGAACCGGAGGGTGGGCGCGATGATCGAAGCGTTGAGCGTGGAGTTCCTGATCACGGCGCTGGTCGTCGTGCTGATCCCCGGCACCGGGGTGATCTACACCCTGTCCTACGGCGTCTTCCGCGGCGTGGGCCCGAGCATCGCCGCCGCCTTCGGTTGTACCCTGGGCATCGTGCCCCACATCCTGGCCAGTATCCTCGGCCTCGCCGCGCTGCTGCACGCCAGTGCGGTTGCGTTTCAGACCGTCAAGATCCTCGGCATTCTGTACCTGCTCTACCTCGCCTGGGGCCTCTGGCGCGAGACCGGCGCGCTCGCGCTTTCCGACCCCAAGGCCGGTTCGGCATCCGGCCACGACTACCGCGCCATCGCGCTCCGCGGCGCGCTGATCAACATCCTGAACCCGAAGCTCTCGATCTTCTTCCTCGCCTTCCTGCCACAGTTCGTGCCCGCGGCGGCGGCAGACGCCCTGCCGCGCATGATGCTGCTCAGCGCCGCCTTCATGGCGCTCACCTTCGTCGTATTCGTCGGCTACGGCATCGCCGCCAACGCGGTGCGCCGCCGCGTGCTATCTTCTGAGCGGATCACCCGCTGGACCCAGCGTGCCTTCGCCGCCAAGCTCGCGCTGACCGATCGCTGACCCTGATCGACGAATGACCGTGGACTACGACGTCGTTGTCGTCGGCGGCGGCAGCGGCGGGGTCGGCGCGGCTGTCGGCGCCGCCAAAGCCGGCGCCCGGACCCTCCTGGTCGAATCCGCCGGCTGTCTCGGCGGCGCGGCATCGCTTCGCGGCGTTATCACTTATTGCGGCCTCTACACCCTGGCGGAAGAACCGCGCCAGGCGGTCTCCGGTGTCGCCGAACAGGTCATCGCCAAGCTCAAGGCGCGCGGCGCCATCACCCCGCCGCAGCGCTTCCGCGGCGTCTTCTTGGTGTTCGACCCCGAAACCAACAAGCTCGCGCTGGACGAGGTCTGCGAAGAAGCCGGCGTCGACGTCCTGCTGCACAGCACGCTGGTCGATGCCGAGCGTGCCGGCGACAAGCTCGTCCGCATCGCCGTGCAGGACCACGGCGGCCGCCGGCAGATCGCCGGCAAGGCCTTCGTCGACGCGACCGGCGAGGCCAACCTCGCCGCGCTTGCCGGCGCCATCACCCACTACGGCAACGCGGACGGCGTCAATCTCGGCTCCATGGGCACGCGCTTCGGCGGCATCCCGGCGGACGTGGATGTCACCGCCTCCCAGATCGCCGACGCGGTCGAACGCTGCAAATCGGCCGGCATCGGCCCATTCACCAAGGACCGCAGCGTCGTCGCCCGTCTGCCGATCAGCGCAGACCTCGCGATCTACGTGGTCAGTGCGGACTACGACGCCCGCGACGCCGCCGCCCTGTCCAGGGCCGAGGCGTTCGGCCGCAAACAGGCTCAGGCCTACCTGGAGGCGATCCGCACCATCGACGGCTGCGGAAACGCCTACCTGGTCAGCACCGGTCCGGAGTTCGGCACCCGCGAAAGTCGGCACCTGAACTGCCGCTACCGGCTCACCTGGGACGATATCCAAAGCCGGCGCCGGTTCGACGACTGCATCGCGCTCGGCGCCTGGGGCGCCGAATGGCACGACCGCCAGACCTACAAAAGCACCATGGATTTCGCGCCCGACCGTGGCGCTTACGACATTCCGCTAAGTTGCCTGATCAGCCGCGACACGCCCAACCTGTTCGCCGCCGGCCGTACCGCCGACGGCGACCGCAAGGCCGGCGCCGCCATCCGCGTCATGGGCACCGCCTTCGCCACCGGCCAGGCGGCCGGCGTCGCCGCGGCGGAGGTCGCGGCGGGGCGGGGGATCGACCCGCAAATCGTTCGCACGAATCTCCGCAATCAAGACGCCATACTCGACCTCGATTGAGCCCGCCGCCCGTCGGTTCGAGCTTTATCTGTTTGTTAACCGGCACAACCCTTAATAGATATTACTGCCTAACATCCTCTTCCAAATCGGACTCGCATTTTGATCGGACCGGCGGAAATCGCGACCCTGTACCGGCACGGGCTTATCCCGCCGGACCGCTACCTGGAAGCCGTCTTTCAGGTGCGGGACCGCGCCTTCTGGACACGCTGGGCGCAACGGACGCTGCTCGCGGTCGGTGTAGCGCATCTGCTCGCCGCCATCGTTTTCTTCTTCGCCTACAACTGGGCCGAAATACCGGCGATCGCCAAGTTAGCGGTCCCGCAGGCCGGCATCCTCGCTTGCCTGGCGGGTGCCTGGTTCATGGGATTGGACCGTCCTGCCGGACAAGCAGTCCTGATCGGCGCGACGGTTCTCACCGGCGTGCTCCTGGCGGTCATCGGACAGACCTATCAGACCGGCGCCGATGCCTTCGAACTGTTTCTGCCGTGGGCACTCTTCACCCTGCCATGGGTGTTGGCGTCGCGCAGCGCGGCGCATTGGCTCGTCTGGCTGGCCATCGCCGGCCTCGCCGCCCACCTGTCCGCCCGCCAGGCTCTCGCGCCGATGGGCTGGATCTACGGGTCCGAGGCCCTCGTGGCGCCCGGCATCCTCCTGGCCTCGGCACTGGCGGCGCGGGAGATCGCGGTCAAAGCCGGCAACCGTTGGCTCTCGGCGCGCTGGACCCGCCAGATCGTTCTGTTCCCGGCGTTGGCGATGTTGTGTTACGTCGCCGCCAGGCATGTTTTCTTCTGGCATTCGAGCGTCGTCAGCCTGGTCGCATTCGTCGCGGTGGCCGGGTCCGGCGCCTGGTTCTACGGCAAGCATCGCCCGGACCTGGCGGCAATCACCCAGGTTATCGGCTTTGTCGCGCTGTTCCTGATGGCGGCCGGCGGTCGTTGGATCTTTCGTTGGACAAGCTTCGACAACGTAGGCCTCATGATGCTCGGATTGGGCGCGATCGTCGTCTTCCTCGCCGCCGTCACCGGAGGCATGGCGCTGGTCTTGAGGACCGTACGGCGCCGCCTTTCCGAGGCAACGTCATGATTGATCTTAAAACCTTCTGCGACGCGTTCGGAATCGAAGAGAGGACGGCGTCGACGATCCTCGAATGGTCTGAAGGGAGCGCGGAGTCTCCCTGGTACATGCGGGCCTTCCTGGCGCTGGGCGCCTGGTTCACCGCCATCGCCATACTCGGGTTCTTTGCCGGACTGATCTTTGCCGTTCTCGACATTGGCAAGGGCTTTCACATCGCTATGGCCGTTTTCGGCGTGATCAGTTTCCTGATCGGCGGCAGCATGCACAGCAAGCACTCGACCGGTGGATTTTCGGCGTCCTTCGCAACGGCTCTTGCGTCGGCGGGCGCGGTCATGGTGGCCGGCGGCCTCGGCTATGGGGCAAAAGAGATCTGGGTCTCCGTGTTCATCAGTTTCTTCCTCGCCATCCTGACCATCGCGTGGCTGCAGACCGTCATCCCGCAGCTTTTAATGTCGGGTCTGACGCTGGTGCTGATCACGATTGCCCTGAAGGCCGAGAGAATCCCTTACTATCTCGACATTGCTGCGCCGTCTCTCGCTCTTGGCGTCCTGCTGTGGATCTGGCCGCCGCGGATCGATGTGCGGGCCACCGCATTCCTTTTGTTGATGGCCACGCCTGCACTGTCTCTGTTCGACCGTTGGTCTTACACCATGGCAGCCGTCGAGCCCGGCGGCTGGGGCGCCCGCGCGATCCACATCGTCCTGATCCTCTGGCTCGTCTCAATCCTGTGGCGTCATATGGCCGACCGTGACGCCAGGATCGCCCTCGGCGCCTTCGTCGCGGTGGCAACCGCGCTATGTCTGGCCATGCCGCCCGGCGGCAGCGGTGCTTTGGTCATCATGACGATGGCATTCGTCCTCGGATCCAAGCCGCTGGCCTTGCTCGGGATTCTGCTCGAGGCCTGTTTTCTCTGGCAGTTCTATTTCGACCTGTCGATCACTCTGCTTGAAAAATCGCTGCTCCTGGCGGCGATCGGGCTTGCGATACTCGGCTGCTGGTGGTTCATCGTCCAACGCCGCCCGGGGAGGGTCGGCGCATGACCTGGTGGCGTCTCACACTTTTGGCCCTTGGGGCGGTTCTGGTCCTCGGGATGGGCAATCTGGAGATTCAGCAAAAGCAGCATCTCGTCGACAACGGACGGCAGGTCTTGTTGCCGCTTGCGCCGGCCGATCCACGCGCGCTCATGCAGGGCGACTACATGACGCTGCGGTTTGACCGGCAGATCTTTCCCGACTGGGCAATCGCAAAGTCACTGCCCTGGCGCGGGACGGTCGTTTTGACGTTGGATGAAAACGGCGTCGCCCACTTCGCTCGGCTTGACGACGGCAGTCCGCTCGATGCCGACGAAGTTCTGATAGCCTACAGGCGGGATCACCGGCGTGGCGGTTTGCTCTACGGCAGCACGTCGTTCTTTTTCCAAGAAGGCGACGCCGATCTCTACACCGACGCAAAGTTCGGGGTTCTGCGCGTAAACGAGGAAGGCGCCAGTCTCCTGGTCGGGTTGGCGGGGGAAGACGGCGGCAGGCTCGGCCGGAATTAGCGCACCGCGATTATGATCGTAAACGGGCTGCGCCGGATTGCCTAATCCGGGCTCATACCCCTCTCGGACAGTTCTTCGAGCGCCTCTTGGGATTTCTCCAGTTTGTCGATCCCCATGCCACGCAGCACGTTCGGCGCCTTCGTGAACTGGATATTCTGGTAGCTGACGATCTCGACCCGGTTGCCCCAGGGATCGAGGAAATCCAGGAAGCGGCCGGGCAGCACCTCGACGCCCATCTCCTCCAGCGTTTGCCGGACCGCCTCCTTGTCGTCGACCACGATGCCGAAGTGGCGCTCGTCGTCCGGTGACTGGCGACGGCCCTTGGTGAAGTTGATGAATTGGTCGCCCATATAGATAAAGGCGATGCTGTCGTTCTTGCTTTGCAGTTCGAAGTCGAACAGCCGCTCGTAAAACGCGATCGCCTCGTCGATATCGTCGACTTCCAGCGCCACGTGATTGAATCCCAGCGCTCGTGCTTTCTTGGCTTTTCTCATCGCTCTCCACCCGTATTGCGGTTTCGGCCTCATTCGATCCGAGGACAGCTTAATTTATGTAACGTCGGACGCGCGCGATCCAACAGCTTGGCCTCCGGGCCGGCACGCCGCCTCACGCCGGCTTGGTCTTCACCTCGTCCAGAACCCTGACCTCGCGCTGCGGGAACGGGAACTCAATGCCGTTGGCTCTCAGCGCCGTCCAGATCATCAGCAGAAGGTCGGCGCCGACCCGGTTTTCGCCGTCGTCGATCCCGTCCATCCAGAATTCGACCAGTATGTTGATACCGGAATCGCCGAAACTTTCGATTTCGGCGTCCGGCCGTTCGGCGATCGGCAGGTCGCCGCTGCTCAGCACCTTCGGGTGGCTCGCCACCGTCTCGCGGACGATCTCGAACAGCTTCTCCAGGTCGGTCTTATAGGCGACCTGGAAGGTCAGCGAGTAACGCTGCTTCTTGTTGTTATGCGTCCAGTTGACGAACGCCGTGGTGATGAAACGTTCGTTCGGCACCATGATATCCTTCCCGTCGAACGTTTCCAGCGTCGCGGAGCGCATGGTCAATTCGCGTAAGGTTCCGGCGCGGCCGTCTTCCAGTTCTATGTAGTCGCCGATTGTGATGCTCCGGTCCAGCAGGATGATGATGCCGGAGATGAAGTTGGACGCGATCTGCTGTAAGCCGAAGCCAAGGCCCACGCCCAGCGCGCCGCCGAACACCGCCAGGGCCGTTAGATCGATGCCCATGACATTCATCAGCAGCAGGAAGATCAGCACGAAGATGCCGATCTCGAAAAGCTTGGCGATCACCTCCCGCGTGCCGACGTCCAGCGCGGTCTGGGAGCGGATGACCCGCTGTCCGGAGGCGCTCGACAGCCGGCCGAGCCAGAAGAGAAGGATCCCGAAGACCAGGGTGCGCAGCGCCGCGTAGAGCGTTACCCTGATATTACCGATCTCGATCGAGATGCTGTCGAGATAGGCGACGGTTTCGTCCAGCAGGCCGGCAGCATAGAGCAGCGCCACCGGGATACCGACCCAGCGGAACAGTTGGACGATCGTCGTGTTGTTGACGAACTGGTGAACCAGGCCGACGACGACGGCAATGAACGCCAGGCCCTGCGCCACCTGCACCAGCCAGGCCGCGCCGGCCAGACTTTGGGTTATCGGCGAAGCGATGCCCAGCCCGGCTGCCGCCAGGACCGGAAAAAGAAGCCCCCGCATGCGATGGACCGCAACGCGCAGATCGCGCAGCGCGCCCGATTCCGACGGCGGCTCCCGGAATATTCTGATCCGCGACTTCAGGTAGGACGCCAGCGCCAGGGCAATCAGCAGCGCGGCGACGATCATGCCGAGCTGGGCGTAAAACGCCACGCTCGTCAAATGCGCCAGGACCTGGAGTGCGATCGACTCGGCGGTCTCGGCGTGCCCTTGCATGGACAGATCCCTTTGCCGACAGCTACGTCATCCGGCATGTCCCGGCCGGCGCCGTCCAATGGCGCCGGATATGACCGCCGATGGTAGCGGAACGACGCATCCCGGAAAAGGCGGCGTTGTTCGAACGCCGCCCCTCGCCATCGGCGCCGCTGCAGTCAGGCGGCGCGGCGCGCCTTCTGCGGCCGGGACCGCCGGCGGCGGCTTGGCTTGGTGGGCCGGGCCTGTTTCCGGTTGGTATTGGCCGGGGCCTGCCGGGTCGGCTCGCCGCGCGCGACGGTCAGCCGCCGCTTGGTCAGGGCCTCGATGCCGCTGAGGTGGGCTTGCTCTGCCGGATCGCAGAACGAGATCGCCGCCCCGTCGGCACCGGCGCGCGCCGTGCGGCCGATCCGGTGCACATAGTCTTCCGCCACGTTGGGCAGTTCGAAATTGATGACGTGTGTGACGCCATCGATATCGATCCCGCGCGCCGCGATGTCGGTCGCCACCAGCACCCGCACCTTGCCGCCGCGAAAACCCTCCAGCGCCCGCTGGCGCGCGCCCTGGGATTTGTTGCCGTGAATCGCCTCGGCGCTGATGCCGGCCTTGCCCAACTGGTCGGCGACGCGGTTGGCGCGGTGCTTGGTGCGGGTGAAGACGATCGTCCGGTCCAGCGCCGGATCGCTTAAGATCTCGGCCAGCAGGGCGCGCTTCTCGGCGGCCGGGACGAAATAGACCGATTGTTCGATCCGCTCGACCGGCGTGGCCGACGGTGTCACGGCAACGCGAACCGGGTCGGTCAGGATGCTGCCGGCCAGACGGCTGACCGCGTTCGGCATCGTTGCCGAGAAGAACAGAGTCTGCCGTTCCGTCGGCAGGGCGGCGACGATCTTCTTCACGTCGTGGATAAAGCCCATGTCCAGCATGCGGTCCGCCTCGTCCAGGACGAAATGGCGGACGCCGTCCAGGCGCACATGCCGCTGGTTCATCAGGTCCAGCAGCCGGCCCGGCGTGGCGATCAGGATATCGACGCCGCGGCGCATCGCATCGACCTGCCGCCGCTGATTGACGCCGCCGTAAACCAGGGCCTGGCGCAGCGACAGGTGGCGGCCGTAGGTCCGCAGCGCCTCGCCGATCTGGATGGCCAGTTCCCGCGTCGGCGCCAGGATCAGCGCCCGCGCGGTGCGCGGCTCGGGCCGCCGCCGGTCGGCGGCCAGTGTCTGCAGGATCGGCAGCCCGAATGCCGCCGTCTTGCCGGTTCCGGTCTGGGCGATGCCCAAAAGGTCCTTGCCGGCCAGCAGCTTCGGAATCGCCCGTTCCTGGATCGGCGTCGGGCGGTCATACTTCTCCGCGCGCAAGGCGCGCAACAGGGGCTCATGGAGGCCGAGCCCCGAAAAATTACTCTCTGTCACTTAAAATACTTTCTGCCGGCCACGGCCCATCGCCACCACTGGCGGCGGAATGCCGGTCCGGCCTGGTGCAACGCCCTGGGCGCGGCCGGGACGGGCAGTTTGATGAATTCGTTCTCGGGATTTGGCAAGGCCGATAAGTCGGCCGCGCTTCGCGCGATCGCGAGACAAATACGAGGCCTCTACATGGCTGGACGGCGACCGAATGTCAATCTTTACCGCGCGAAACCGCGCCGGACTAAGTAAGGAAACCGGCACAACATACTGATTTAAAAGAACTATCGGCCCGATTTACCTCAAAAAAGACCCCGGCGTAGGGACGCCGGGGTCAGTAGCCATTTGAGGGATTGGGCATCAAGTTGCGATAACCATGATGTAGGAAGCGAAGCCGCGTTTGTCCTGTGACGGAGGTCACAGATCGGCGCGGTCTTGTCGAAAAGCGGCACCGGATTGCATTCGGTCGGGTAGCGCCCGAATATGACGCGATGCGACGCGCTTCACTCTCCCCGAACATTCGCGTAGCGTTCGAGGCGCTCCCCAAACGGTCCAAGTTGCGACAGCGGCTCAAGAACGCGCTCGCCAGCGCTCCGCCTGTGGATATCGAGACGCTATTGGAACTGCATGCGCCGGCGCATGTCGCGTCCATCGCCGAAGAAATGAGGCTGGTCGTTGACGGGTTCATCTGGGACTTCTGCAAGGATGCCGATCTGCGGTCCGCGGCCGGGGCGGGCGCGGTGGTCGACAAAATATGGGCTGCCGCGCCGGACGCGGTCATGGCGCTGACCGTCGCTTGGACGGGCTACGTTCGTGCGGCGGCAGTTGATTCCGTCACCCATGTTCAAGGCCCGTTCGCGCTCGCGCTCCTGCTGTTGCGGACTAACGACTGGGTGCCGGCGGTGCGCCAGGCCGCGCGGCAAAAGCTCGACGAGTTGATGGCCGAGCCGAACGGACTCACCGTCGACGACATCATTGCCTGCATGGACCTCTTGCTGGACCCGGCCCGCTTCGGCCGGATTGCCGGCGACGAGAGAGAAGTGCTGGACCAACTAATGCACCAGCCCGGAGTCGCTGATGCCTTACGGAGGTTTGTGGAGACGAGTGCGCTCGACCGCGCGCACCGGTATCTGGGCCTCGGGCTCCGGCAGGGGATGTTCTTAGACCTGCTTCCCGATCTCGCCCCGACGGCCAAACACGCGCTCGTCCGGCGTATGGCGCTTCGGTCCCTGCTGGACGGGCAGTATGTCTGGAAATCGGGCGGAACGGTGCAATCGGTTGATATTCCAGCCCCCGCCGACCCTGACCGCCTCGTAGAAGCGGCGCTCGGGGATCGGTCATTGGAAGTCCAGCGCGCCGCCCTCCAATACATCGTCCAAAACAAGCGGTCGCGTCTCCATGCTGAAGCGTCCTTCCGGCATTTCTTAAGCTGCCGTAGTGCGTCGATCGTCGAGTTGTCGATGTTTGGTCTCCGATCCGTCGGTGTCGACATACTGCCCGAATTGCGCGACCGGCTCGGGTCTCGGGAGCCCGACGAGGTCGCCGCCCGCATCCTCGGCCGCTTTGGCGAAAAGGCGGATGGCGACCTGATTTATCGGGCGCGGGAGAGGTGCGCGGCGGGCGAGGCCGTTCGGTTTCTCGCCGCGGCCGCCCGGTTGAGCAACGCGCAGGCCATAGACGACCTTCGCCGGACCGTCCTAAACGATCCAGATCTCACCGTCGCGCGGCAGGCAGCGAAAGCGTTGCAAAAAAGCGGAAACGGATTGGAATTCAACCAGTTCCACACCGCCGTTAAGGCGCGAAACAAGGTTGTGGAGCGCGGCATGCTGAAATCCCTCGCGGCTTTTTCCGCGATCCAGCTCGCCCGGGCCATGGCGACGATGATGTATGCCGGCATCGGGATCGACTACCGGCCGCTCTGGCGCCTCATGGCCCGCAAACGAAACCGCGGTGCATTCGCCCCGACGGACGCGGACATCGCCGCGCTTCGCAAGGATATCGGGTCGCATCGGGACCTGGCCGTCCGGCTGGAACGGGCTTTAGGCATCCAAATTCTCGATAAGCGCCCGAGATGACGAACCGAAACCTCATCATAAAAAAAAGACCCCGGCGCTTCCGCGCCGGGGTCAGTAGCCATTTGAGGGATTGGGCATCAAGTTGCGATAGCCTGGATATAGGGACGAACCCCCGAATGTCCTGTGATGAAAGTCACAGTTCGACGCTAATCCGCAAGTATTTTTAGCGGGCTCCGCTGCAACCGCCAGCCGAGGCGAAGTCTGTGCGGTCGCAGTCGGAATGCGTTAGTATCCGGCAAAATGGCGCGGCATGGATCGTCCGCGACATCGTATGCGCCTGCGCAATCGCCATTCAGGGGGAATAGAATTGCAGCAGATAAGTCCAGGAACTCTACAGGGGATCACGTTGCTGGCGTCGCTGAACGAAGCGGATTTGCGGAGCCTGGAAGGGCGCTGCACGTGGCGGCGCTTTAAATCCGGGGAGCAGGTGCTCGACCGTAACAGCGACAGCCGCGACGTCTTCTTCGTCGCGGAAGGCCGTTGTCAGATCGTCAACTTCTCGCTGTCGGGGCGGGAGATCGCTTACGCCTCGGTCACCGCCGGGGATTATTTTGGCGAGTTGGCCGCGATCGACGGGGAGCCGCGCTCGGCCAGCGTTGTGTCGGCGGACAAGACGTTGCTTGCCGCAATGACGCCGGACGTGTTCACGGAGGTGCTGTCCCGGCACCCGGAGATCGCGCTGACCGTGATGCGCGGCTTGGCGCGGATCGTGCGGATCTGCGACGACCGGATCATGGATCTCTCGACACTCGGCGCCGTGCAGCGCGTCTATGTGGAACTGCTGCGCCTGAGCAAGCCCGACCCGGTAACGCCAGGGTCGTGGCTGATCTATCCGATGCCGACCCAGAATCAGATCGCCAGCCACGCCAGCACGACGCGCGAGACCGTGGCGCGGGTGATCAGCCAGTTGGCGCAGGACGGCCTGATCGCACGCAAGGGCAAGAGCCTTTACATCCGGGAGCGCGAACGCCTGGAGTCCCTGGCCGAACGCCTCTCGCCTGGCAATCCCCAGGCGGTGGGGTAGGGCGGGTTGACCAAGTTGCTCAGGCCCAGCAATCCCGAACCCCCTTGGTAGGACCATGAGCCTGAGTCGGATCGAACAGCAGCAATACGCCGAAGACGGCTTCCTGGTCATCCGCGACTTCGTTCCGGAAGCAGACTGCGACCGGCTGATCGCCCGCGCCGCCGAGTTGGTCGGCGCCTTCGACCCGCCCAACGATGTCACCGTGTTCTCGACGAAAGAGGAGAACCGACCACGTGACGAGTACTTCTTAGACTCCGGCGACAAGATCCGCTTCTTCTACGAGGAGGACGCCTTCGACGGGGATGGCCGACTGACAGTGCCGACGGAGCGGGCGATCAACAAGATCGGCCACGCCATGCACGATCTGGACTCGGTCTTCTCCGCCTTCTCGCGTACGCCAGCGCTCACCACGCTCGCCGCCGACCTAGGCCTCGCCGATCCGCAGCTGCTGCAGAGCATGTACATCTACAAGCAGCCCGGCATCGGCGGCGAGGTGACCTGCCACCAGGACGCCACCTTCCTCAGGACCGAGCCGGTAAGCGTGGTCGGCTTCTGGTTCGCGCTTGAGGACGCGACGCTTTCGAACGGGTGCCTGCAGGCGATCCCCGGCGGCCACCGCGCGGGGCTGAAGTCCCGCTTCGTCCGCACGCCCGACGACAGCACGGAGTTCGAGATTCTGGACGAGACACCGTGGCCGACCGAGCGGCTGATCCCTCTCCAGGTGCCGAAGGGCACGCTCGTGGTGCTGCACGGGCTGCTACCGCATTACAGCGGCCCGAACCGGTCGCCGCGCTCGCGCCAGGCCTACAGCCTGCATGTGATCGACGGCGGCACGGCCTATGCGGCGGACAACTGGCTCCGCCGAGCGGCCGACATGCCGCTCAGGGGTTTCTAGGGAGCCGGCCGCGTTCGCCGACGCTGTGGCGGTCGATCGCCACCGCCTTGACCAGGGCGAAGACCTGCATGCCGGGCGCCAGGCCCAGTTCGTCGACCGAGCGCCGCGTCACCCGCGCCCAGAGCGGGCAACCGATGTCGAGCAGAATGTCGGCCTGCGGCCCGCCGTCGGAGGCAATCTCGCGCACCGTGCCGCGATAGCGGTTCAGCACGCTGATGTCGGTTGGCTCGCTAAGCGATATTGAGACATCGCGCGCCCGCACCCGCACTCGCAATTCGGCGCCGGCGGCGAGGTCCAGCTGCGCCACGGTCAGGTCGCCGCCCGGCACCGTCAGCCGGGTCAGCCGATAGGTGTCGTCGTGGCCGGCGACCGTCGCCGGCAGCACCGAGCCAGCCTCGGCCCGGCCGGTCAACGGCCTGAGGTCCAGCCGGCTCATCACGTCCTCGACCGCGCCATGCGCGACCGACTGGCCGGCTTCCATTAGCACGACGCTGTCGGCGAGGCGCACGATCTCCTCCATGGCATGGCTGACATAGACGACGGAGAGGCCGAGCTCATCGCGCAACCGCTCTATGAACGGCAGGATCTCAGCCTTGCGCGCCGCGTCCAGGTTGGCCAGCGGCTCGTCCATCAGGATCAGCTTCGGCGATGCCAGCAGCGCACGGCCGATCGCTACCCGCTGTTTCTCGCCGCCGGACAGTCGATGCGGCCGCCGGTCGAGCAGGGCGCCGATGTCGAGCAACTGCACAACATCGTCGAAACCGACGCCGGACGCGCCGCGCTTCATGCCGTATCGAAGGTTGCCGGCCACGCTCATATGCGGGAACAACCGGTCTTCCTGAAAGACGTAGCCGAGACCGCGCCGTTCCGGCGGCAGGTCGACACCGTCGCCGTAGAGCACGTCGCCGTTCAGGCTGACGCGGCCGGCGTCCGGACGGGCGAGGCCGGCGATCATGTCGATCACCGTCGTCTTGCCGGCGCCGGAACGGCCGAACAGGGCGGTGATGCCGGGTGGAGCGGTGAATACGACGTTCAGGTCGAAACCCGGCAGGCTGCGCGTGAGCGAAACGTCCAGCATGTTCCTAAGCCCCTAGCCGCCGGCGGACGCGGCGCGACAGGAGCTCCGACACGGCCAGGGCGACGAGCGCCAGAACCACCGAGATGACGGTGAGCCGTGCCGCGGCCGCCTCGCCACCGGGCGCCTGCAATACCGAATAGATCGCGACCGGCAGCGTGCGGGTCTCGCCAGGGATGTTGGAGACGAACGTAATCGTCGCGCCGAACTCGCCGAGGCAGCGAGCGAAGGCCAATACGATACCGGACAGGATGCCGGGTAGGGCAAGCGGCAGGGTGACAGTGACAAAGACACGGCTACGGCCGGCGCCGAGAGTGCGCGCGGCCGTCTCCAGCCGCCGGTCGACGGCCTCGATGCCGAGACGGATCGCGCGTACCATCAGCGGGAAGGCCATCACCGCCGCCGCGACGGCGGCGCCGCGCCAAGTGAAGATCAAAGTAATGTCGAAACTGTCATGCAGCCACGCGCCGACTGGGCCGCGCCGGCCAAGCGTCACCAACAACAAATAGCCGACCACCACCGGCGGCACGACCAACGGCAAATGGACGAGGCCGTCCAGTAGGAGCTTGCCGGGAAAGTCGCGCCGCGCCAGCAGCCATGCGACCGCGATGCCGAACGGCAGGCTGACCAGGACTGCCCAGAACGAGACCTTCAGCGACAGGCCCAGCGCCTCCAGTTCCAGCGGGCTCAGGCCGATACTCATTGGATAGGGTCGAAACCGAATTGCCGCATCAACGCGCGGCTCTCGTCCAGTGCCAGGAAATCCAGAAACCGGCCGGCCGTCTTACTCCGGCCGCCACTCAACCGCGCAACCGGATAAACGATGGCCGGATGGGTGTCGGCGGGGAACGTGCCGACCACGCGTACGCCGGATACGGTCCTGCCGTCGGTCGTATAGGCGATGCCGAGCGGCACCTCGCCGCGCCTGACGACGGCAACCACTGCCCTGGCGTCGCTGAGACGTGCAACCCGCGGCGTAACTGCCTGCCAAACGCCAAGCGCCGTCAACGCGGCTCTGCCGTAAATCCCGACAGGCACATGATCCGGATCGGCCATCGCCAACCGCCCGTCGCCGAGAAGGCCGACCAGGTCGACGTTGGGCCCGATGGCGACATTGGACAGTCCGTCGGCGGGGGCGATCAATGCGAGCCGGTTGGCCAGGAGGTCACGTCTTGTATTCGGGGTTAAGAGCCCCTGCATCTCCAGATGATCCATCCAGGATTGATTTGCCGAAAGAAAGACGTCGGCGGGTGCGCCGTTCTGGATCTGGCGCGCCAAAGTAGAGCTTGCCGCAACGGACAGGCGCACCCGCTCGTCGAACCGTTTGCCGTACGCTTCCGTCAGGTTCTGCATCAATGGCGCGGTGCTGGCCGCGGCAAAGACCGTGATGTCGTTCGCCAAGGCGGGCGAGGCCGTCCAAAACGCCAGGAGAAGCCATGCGAGAAACCGCGGCATGGCCAATGGCTAGCCGCCGTACAGGTCGGCCGGATCGACGGCCGGTTCCGAAATGGTGACCAACTTACCGTCGCGGACCGCACGGTAGAAGCAAGTGCGCCGGCCGGTATGGCAGGCGACGCCGGTCTGATCCACCAGTAACAACAGGGTATCGCCGTCACAGTCGATCCGCGCTTCGACCAGCTGCTGGGTCTGCCCCGAACTCTCGCCCTTGCGCCAGAGCGCCTGACGCGACCGGGACCAATAACAGACCTGCCCGGTGAATAACGTCTCCCTGACCGCATCGGCGTTCATCCAGGCGACCATCAGCACCTCGCCCGTGTCGTGCTGCTGGGCGATGGCCGGGACCAAGCCGGCGGGGTCAAAACTGATTTCCGCCAGGATGGCATCGGTGGTCGACAATTGGTCTGTCATGGCCTCACTCCGGTCGGTCGCCGCTCTCAGCCTGCCCGGCGCAGGCACCCGCTCATAGCGGCGGCGATCCGCTCCATCATAACAAAATAGTGGTCGGGCCCGGGTGGAACAGCGGTACCGAACGGATCGAGGACCGCAAGCCGGGCCCCGATGCCGTCGACCAGGCCCTGCGCCATTGCGTCGTCAAGCCGCGGCTCGACAAAGACACAGCGGATGTCCAATGTAAATATCGTGTCGCGCATTTCCAGCAAACGTATCTCGTCGGGTGGCTGGACGGCCGATTGGGTCAAGGCGCCGACGGGCGCCAGGTCGTAACGACGCTCGAAGTACCGGAAGGCATCGTGATAGACGACGTAGGGCAAATGCCGCACCGCGCCGAGGCTGGCCCGGATCCGGTCGTCGAGACGGTTGAGACGGTCAATCATCGTCGCGCCGTTGGCGGCGTAGCGTCTTCGGTTCGCCGGATCCTCACGGCTCAACGCCGCGACCAACGCGTCGACCACATGCTTCGCATTGCCGATATCGAGCCAGGCGTGGGGATCGGCTTCACCCAGCGCCCGCCCGCCGCCGTGAAACCTCAGCACCTGCACATTGCGCTGTTCCAGCACGGACATCACGGTCACCCGCCTGGACAGGGGAACCAGACGCCGAACCATAAACCGCTCCAACACCGACCCGACCCAGATGATCACATCCGCTTCGTCCAACACCCGGTTGTCAGCGGGACGTAACGCGTAGTCGTAGGGCAGGGCGTCGCCCTCGACGATCAGTATCGGCACCCCAATCCCGGCCATCACGCCGGCGGCCAGGGAATGGATCGGTTTGATGCTGGCGACAACGCTGGGCGACGATGCCTTGCCTTCAACGGTCCCGAGCACCAGTAAAGGCGCGAGAAGGCAGGCCCATCGGCCAAGCAAGCGCCGAAAACGGCTCAACGCTAACCCCCGGCGTTAATCTGTAGCCTTCATGCGTGCGAATCCGGCCTCCAGATCGGCCATCAGATCCTCGGGATCCTCCAGCCCGATATGGACGCGAAGCAAACGGCCTTCCTCCTCGAACGGCTTGACCGTGCGGAATTTTTGCGGGTGGCCGGGAACCATGAGGCTTTCGTACCCGCCCCACGAATAGCCCATGCCGAACAGCTCCAGATCGTCCATCATCGCGGCCAGGGCAGTCTCCGAACAGGGCTGAACGACAAACGCAAACAGGCCCGCCGCGCCTTTGAAGTCGCGTTTCCAAAGGTCGTAGCCGGGGTCGCCCGGCAGCGCCGGATGCAGCACCCTCTTGACTTCGGGCCGCCCGGCCAGCCATTCCGCCACCTTGAGGCCGTTTTCCCAATGGCGGTGCAGGCGGACGCTGAGGGTTCGCAAACCCCGTTGGGCCAGATAGATGTCGTCGGGACCGGCGCATTGGCCAAGCTGCTGACTGGTATCGCGAAGCTGGACGAAGTGTTCGCGATGCGTCGTGACGGTGCCCATCATGGCGTCCGAATGACCGACGATGTATTTGGTCGCCGCCTGGATCGAGACATCCACACCATATTCCAAAGGCTTGAAGAACAGCGGTGTCGCCCAGGTGTTGTCCATCATGACGACTGCACCGTTGGCGTGGGCGATATCGGCGATGGCCGGGATATCCTGCATCTCGAAGGTCTGCGAGCCGGGCGATTCCGTGAACACCACTCTTGTATTCGGCCGCATCAGATCGGCGATGCCGGCACCGACCTCGGGGTCGTAGTAGGTCGTTTCGACGCCGTACCGCGACAGGACCTTGTCGCTGAAAGTGCGGGTCGGCCCGTAGACGCTGTCACTAACCAGAAGGTGATCGCCGGCCTGAAGAAAGCTCAGCAGCGAGGACGATATCGCGGCCAGCCCCGACGGATAGGCAAGGCAACGGAACCCACCTTCCAGGGCGGCCATAGCCTCCTCGAATGCCAAAGCGGTCGGATGGCCGACACGGCCATACAGCATTTCCGGCTCGTCACCGTAGCGCTTCTCCGCCATCTCGTTGAGATGCGCCAGCGACGACCGGAGGATTGTCGAAGCGTGGTAAACGGGTGGATTAACAATGCCGTGGTTGTTTTGCGGGTCGCGCCCGGCGACCACGATCTTGGTGTCGTCCTTCATGGAAATCTACGGGTCCTTACACTCGATTTAGGCGGTGCGCTACGGGCCAGGGCACGCGGCGACAGTATTGTGACAGACCCAAGGGCACAGCGCCAATGCCTCGGTTTTCTGCCGAAAAACTCGTCAGCACACGAACAATATTTCAGCAACGTCAACTGTTGCGAATGCTTGGCGGGGCGGAGAAACTTGTGTTACGGTCGCCTTCGCAAAGTGTTTTGCGGGTGCGTACGTCTCTTGAGCTATGGGAGTCTTAAACGGCTATCAAGAGGAACGGCGCTTTGTTGTTAAAGACCGTTTGAAAGCGAGTCGCAGGGAGACAAAAAATATGAAGTTTACGGGAACTTTTCTTGCCGCAGCGGCGGCGCTGGCCGTGGGTGGCAGCGCTTTTGCGGGCACCTTGGATGACGTCAAAGCCAGAGGTCAACTGATCTGTGGCGTCACCACCGGTCTGGCCGGTTTCGCAGCTCCGGACGACAAGGGCGAATGGCAGGGCTTCGACGTCGACGTTTGCCGTGCCGTTGCCGCAGGCGTCTTCGGTGACCCGAAAAAGGTCAAGTTCGTGCCGACGACCGGCCAGAGCCGTTTCCCGGCCCTGCAGTCCGGCGAGGTCGACATGCTGGCCCGGAACACCACCTGGACCTTCGACCGCGACGTGAAGCTGGGCTTCGAGTTCACGGGGATCAATTTCTACGACGGTCAGGGCTTCATCGTCCGCAAGAGCTTGGGGATCAAGAGCGCCCTGGAACTTGACGGCGCCAGCGTCTGCGTCGGCACCGGCTCGACCACGGAACTGAACCTCGGCGACTTCTTCACCGCCAACAACATGTCCTACACACCGGTCGTGTACGTCACCGCGGACGAGATCCGGGCAGGCTACCTCGCGAACCGCTGCGACGCGTACACGACGGACCGGTCCGGCCTGGCCGCCCAGCGTTCGGTGTTCCCGAATCCGGACGATCATGTGGTGCTGCCGGAAGTCATCTCCAAAGAGCCGCTGGGTCCGCTTGTCCGCCATGGTGACCATCAGTGGGGCGACGTGGTTCGCTGGAGCCTCAACGTCATGATCATCGCCGAAGAGAAGGGCCTTACCTCGGCCAACGTCGACGAAAAGAAGGCGTCGACCAACGATCCGGAAGTCAAGCGGCTGCTGGGTGTAGAAGGCGAGTACGGCGCGCGACTCGGCCTGTCGAACGAATGGGCCTACAACATCATCAAGACGGTGGGCAACTACGCCGAAACCTACGAACGCAACATCGGTCCGAGCACTCAAATCGCGCTGGAGCGCGGCGTGAATGCTCTGTGGACCAACGGCGGCATCCTGTACGCACCGCCGTTCCGCTGAGACAGAGCGCATAAGCGTATAAGAAAAGGCGAGGCATGCCCGGCATCACGGGCATGCCTTAGTCTTTCGGTTGAGGCAAAAATGGGGAGTTAGGATGGCGGTCAATGCGCAAGACGCCGCTCCGAAGGCGGCGCTGCTATACGATGCCAAGTTCCGCTCTATTCTTTACCAGATAATCACTCTCGTACTGCTGATCGGCTTTATCGCCTTTCTGGCGACCAACACGATAAGCAACCTGGAAAAACGCGGCATCGCGACCGGGTTCGAATTCCTCAAACATCCAGCAGGCTTCGGCGTTCCGTTCAGCCTGATCGAATACAGCGAGGCCTCCAGCTATGGCCGCGCGTTCGTTGTCAGCGTGCTGAACACGCTGTTCGTCTCTGCCTGCGGGATCGTTCTCGCCACCATTCTCGGTTTCATCCTGGGCGTCGCCCGCCTGTCGCCCAACTGGATCATCGCCCGCATCGCGACGGTCTATGTCGAGGTTATCCGCAACGTCCCGCTGCTGCTGCAGATCCTGTTCTGGTATGTCGGCGTGCTGAGCGCATTGCCGACATTGCGCGAGAGCATCAATATCGGCGACTCGATTTTCCTGAACAACCGAGGCTTCTACACACCGCTGCCGATCGCGGAGCCCGGCTTCATGGCGATTCCGATCGCGTTCCTGATCGGCATCATCGCCACCAGCCTGGTCAGCCGCTGGGCTAAGAAACGGCAGGAGGCCACCGGCGAGCAATTCCCGGTATTCCTCACGGGCACCGGCTTGATCATCGGCCTGCCCGTGCTGGCCGCCATTGTCACGGGTTTCCCGTGGACGATGGAATACCCGGTCCTGAAGGGGTTCAACTTCCGGGGCGGCTTCGTGCTGATCCCCGAATTCGCGGCGTTGTTGTTCGCGCTAACCCTTTACACGGCGGCGTTCATCGGCGAAATCGTGCGCGCCGGCATCCAGGCGGTCAGCCACGGCCAGACCGAGGCGGCGCATGCGCTGGGCATAAGGCCGCGGCCGACGATGCGTTTGGTGATCATTCCCCAGGCCATGCGCGTGATCGTCCCGCCGCTGACCAGCCAATACCTGAATCTGACCAAGAATTCGTCGCTGGCGGCGGCGGTCGGTTATCCCGATCTGGTGCATATGTTCACCGGCACGGTGCTGAACCAGACCGGACAGGCCTTGGAATGCATTGGCATGATGATGCTGGTCTACCTGACGATCAGCCTGTCGATATCGGCGTTCATGAATTGGTACAACGCGCGAATAGCGTTGGTGGAGAGGTGACGTTATGACCGACACCACGATGCGCGACTTCAAATCCGACCCGATCGTCCATACGCCTTCGCCGAGCCTGCCACCGCCGAGTTCCTCGGTCGGTGTGATCGGGTGGATGCGTCGGAACCTGTTCTCTTCGCCGATCAACACCCTGTTGACGGTGCTTGGCCTGTACCTGATCTATTTGATCGTGCCGCCTTTGTTCAATTGGGCATTCTGGAACGCCGACCTGGCTGGCGATTCGCGGGAGTTCTGCGACAGCGGCGGCGCCTGTTGGGTGTTCGTCAAGATCCGGCTGACACAGTTCCTCTACGGCTTCTATCCCGAGGCGGAACGGTGGCGCCCCAATCTCGCGATCGGCCTGGGTCTGGTTGCGCTGGTCTACTGCCTGATCGACGGCGTCCCGTGGCGCAAATGGGTGGCACTGTTCCTGCTGGTTTTATATCCGTTCGTCACCTATTTCCTGCTGTCGGGCGGCGTGTTCGATATGCCGCTGGTGGAAACCTCGAAATGGGGCGGTCTGCTGCTGACCATCGTCATCGCCGTCACCGGCATCGTGTTCTCCTTCCCGATCGGCATCCTGCTTGCCTTGGGACGACGATCGAACATGCCGGTGGTGCGGATGCTGTGCGTCGGCTTCATCGAGTTCGTGCGCGCCGTGCCGCTGATTTCGGTGCTGTTCATGTCACTGGTGATCCTGCCGCTGTTCTTGCCGGAGGGGGTCACGTTCGACCAACTGCTGCGGGCGCTGATCGGGGTGACGTTGTTCTCCGCGGCCTACACGGCTGAGACCGTGCGCGGCGGCCTGCAGGCGATACCGCGCGGCCAGTACGAAGCCGCCGACGCCATGGGGCTCAGCTACTGGAAGAGCATGCGGCTGATCGTGCTGCCGCAGGCGCTGAAAGTGGTGATCCCGGCCCTGGTCAGCGGCTCCATCGGCCTGTTCAAGGACACAACGCTGGTGCTGATCATCGGTCTGACGGACCTGCTGGCCATGGTGCAGTTGGCCGCCGCCGATACCGGCTGGATCGGCTACGTGAAGGAGGGCTACGTGTTCGCCGCGGCGCTCTTCTTCGTGTTCTGCTTCGGGATGTCCCGATACAGCATGTACCTCGAACGCAAGCTCCATACCGGGCATAAACGATAACAGGAGGCTTCTGATGAGCAACGTGGCGGAGGCCGGAGGCACCGACCAACCCCAATTCACCATCTCCAGCGAAGTGATGGTGAGCATGCGCGGCGTGCATAAATGGTACGGGCAGTTTCACGTCCTGAAGGACATCAATCTGACCGTGAACAAGGGCGAACGGATCGTCATCTGTGGGCCGTCCGGTTCCGGCAAGTCGACGCTGATCCGGTGCATCAACCGCCTGGAGGAGCATCAGCAGGGCAACATCGAGGTCGACGGCATCGAACTCACCAACGACGTCAAGAAGATCGACGAGGTCCGGCGCGAAGTCGGTATGGTGTTCCAGCATTTCAATCTGTTCCCCCACCTGACAGTTCTGGAGAACTGCGCCCTGGCCCCGATCTGGGTACGCAAAATGCCGCGGGCCGAGGCGGAAGAGATTGCCATGACCTACCTGGACCGGGTGAAGATTGCCGATCAGGCGCGGAAGTATCCGGGGCAGCTATCGGGCGGTCAGCAACAACGCGTGGCGATCGCGCGATCGCTTTGCATGAGCCCGAAGATCATGCTGTTCGACGAACCGACATCGGCACTCGATCCCGAGATGATCAAGGAAGTGCTCGACGTGATGGTCGGGTTGGCCGAAGGCGGCATGACCATGGCCTGCGTCACCCATGAGATGGGCTTCGCGCGGCAGGTCGCCAACCGGGTGATCTTCATGGACGGCGGCGAGATCATCGAGGAGAACGACCCGATCGAGTTCTTCAACAATCCGCGCAACGAACGGACCCAGCTGTTCCTGAGCCAGATTCTGCATCACTGATCGGGCTGGCAACGACGGCCGAATAGGAAGCCGCGGCGATTGTTACCGCCGCGGCTTTCTCATTTGCAGTGTCCGGGCCGACGTTAGTCGTCGAGGTGCAGGGACGTTTCACGACGGTCATAGGGACGGAAACCGGCGCGCTGGTACATCGGCAAGGCGCCGGGATGATCCAGCGTGCAGGTATTGACGGTGATCCGCTCAGGCTCCCGCCGCCACATCTCGTCCACCGCCCAGCGGAGCAGCCAGGGGCCGATCCTGCGCCCGATGAAATCCGGCACCAGCCCGAAGAACGCGAGGTCCACGACCTCCGGAAACTTACGGAAATCGAGTTCAGCGAAACCGGCCGGCACGCCTTCGGCATATAACACGTAGATCTCGACCTCTTCGTCATGGATTATCGATAGAAGCTGCTCATCCCCTAATCGCTTTCGATCAACCCAATGCCAATCGCGTCCGACTATGTCGTACAGGTAACGGTAGAAATGCACCGGCGGCCGCTCCGCTCGCATCAAGGCGTGGCGGATCGCCGGCGCCGGCACGGGCGGCAGCGACGGGCGTTCGCGCATTTCAAGGTATGTGACGGTAACCGGAAGTGTCCGGCCGGCGGATGGCTTGGCTGAAGTCATGGTTGGGCCGCGCTACGCATCCGTCATCACCGGCGTATCCTCGCGGCCGCCCCACTCGGTCCAGGACCCGTCATAGACGGCGACTTGACGATGGCCGATCAGATGTAGCCCCAATGCCAGAATGCAGGCGGTGACGCCGGACCCGCAGCTTGTGACGATCGGCCGTTTCAGGTCGACTCCGGCGCTTTCGAATGCCGCCTGGATCTCTTCCGCCGATTTGAAGGTCTTGGTATCCGGATCCAGCAATGCGGGATAGGGCACGTTGTAACTGTTCGGTATGCGGCCGCCGCGGAGCCCTTGCCGCGGTTCCGGGTCGGTGCCCCGGAACCGTCCGGCGGACCGGGCATCGACCACTTGTTCCCGGGCCGAGTCCACGTTCGACTTAAGCTGGCCGACATCGCGCAGCATGGTGGCGTTCATGCGGGCAGTGAAATGACGCTCACGCGGCATTGTCGGCAGGCCATCGAGCGGCCGGCCCTCGGCCTTCCATTTCGGCAGGCCGCCGTCCAGCAAGGCGACGTCCTCCGCGCCGAACAGCCGGAACATCCACCAGGCGCGCGCCGCACTGATGCAACCGGCGCCGTCATAGACGACGATGCGGTTGCCGTCGCCGAGACCCAGCCGGCGGACCCGGGAGGCGAACTTCTCCGGGCTCGGCACCATATGCGGCAGCGGATTGTCGGTATCGGCGATCTCGTCGATATCGAAGAAGACCGCGCCTGGTATGTGCTCCTCCGTGAATTCTTCCAGCGGATTCCGGTTCTCGGCCGGCAGGTACCATGAGGCATCGACGACGCGCACGTCCGGCGCGGCGAGATGCTGGGCGAGCCAGTCGGTGCTGACCAATGCCTGGGGATTTACATACGACATGACGGCCTGAGTGTAGCGTTGGGAAGGCTCAGTCTACCAGCGTCACGACGACGCGGCGGTTCTGTTTTCCCTTGTTTTCGATTTTGGTGACGGCAACCGGCCCGATCTCGCCCGTCCGGCCGACATGGGTGCCGCCGCAGGGCTGCAAGTCCAGGCCGTCCACGTCAATCAACCGGACCCGGCCGCTGCCCATCGGCGGTTTGACTGACATTGTTTTGACCAGTTCCGGCTTGGCCTGCAGATCCCCGTCGCTGATCCATGAGGTTGCGACGCCGTGGTCGGCCTGGATCATCTGGTTGAGGCGATCCGTGATCTCCTGTTTGTCCAGGCCACTCGGATCCTCGATGTTGAAGTCCAGGCGGCTTTTCTCCGCGCCGATCTGGCCGCCGGTCACGGCATAGGGCAGGGCGGCCGACAGCAGATGCAGGCAGGTATGCATGCGCATGTGGCGGTAGCGGCGCTCCCAGTCGATCGCGGCAGTGACTTCTGTGCCGGCCTCCGGCAGATCCTGGCTCTCAGCCGGCACATGTATGACTTCGTCCGGCGTATCGCCCTTTACCGCGGTGGCGATCTGTATCTCGGCCCCGCCGGAAAGCCTGAGGATGCCGCTGTCGCCCGGCTGGCCGCCGCCGGTCGGATAGAACACGGTGCGGTCCAGCACGATGCCGCCGCGATCGTTGACCGCAACCACGCGGGCCTCGCAGTCGCGTGCATAGGGCTCGTCGCGGAACACTAATTCGGTCATGTCGGTCTCCGATCTCCAACCTGGTTCGGTCTTCCTGGACCGCTGTTTTAAACCATCCAGTCCGGCGTCGGCAGACCCTTTTCCCGCAAAAATTCGGGATTGAACAGGCGGCTCATATAGCGCGTGCCGCTGTCGCAGAGGACGGTCACGATGGTATGGCCGGGGCCGAGCTCGCGCGCCAGCCGAACGGCGCCTGCGACGTTGATGCCGCTCGACCCGCCGAGCACCAGGCCTTCGTGCTTCAACAGGTCGAACGCCGTCTGGACCGTTTCCGCGTCGGGAACGAAGTAGGGAAAATCGACCTGCAGCTCTTCGATGTTGGCCGTCACCCGGCCCTGGCCGATGCCTTCGGTGATCGAGCTGCCTTCGGCCTTCAGTTCACCGTTTTTATAGTAGTGGTACAAGGCCGCGCCCGGCGGATCGGCCAGCCCGATCTTAATATCGGGATTGCGCTCGCGGAGCGCGGCCGAGACTCCGGCCAGGGTGCCGCCGGTGCCGATCGCACAAATGAAGCCGTCGATCTTGCCGTCGGTCTGCTCCCAGATTTCCGGACCGGTCGTCCGGTAGTGGCCGTCGCGGTTGGCGATGTTGTCGAACTGGTTGGCCCAGATCGCGCCGTTCGGATTCTCTTTACCCAGCGCCTCGGCCAGACGCCCGGACTGCTTGATGTAGTTGTCCGGGTCGCGGTAGGGGACGGCCGGCACCTCGCGCAGGTCGGCGCCGCAAAGGCGCAGCATGTCCTTCTTTTCCTGGCTCTGGGTATCGGGGATGACGATCACGCTGTTATAGCCGAGCGCGCGGCCGACCAGCGCCAGGCCGATGCCGGTATTGCCCGCCGTGCCCTCGACAATCACGCCGCCGGGCCGGAGCCGGCCGTTCGCCTCCGCGTCGCGCACGATGGCGAGCGCGGCGCGGTCCTTGACCGACCCGCCGGGATTGAGGAATTCGGCCTTGCCGTAAATCTCGCAGCCGGTTTCCTCCGACACTTTGGCAAGCCGGATAAGCGGTGTGTCACCGACGGTTCCGATAAACCCTTCGCGAATATCCATGATTTTTGTGTGATTTCCCGTAATTACCGAGCCTACCCGGCAATCTAGTGGCGCCCCAACGGGGAAGCAAGGTCGGCGGCGTTATTGCCAGCGCGCCAGGATCTCGTCCCGGTTCAGGGCCAGCCACTGCAAGGCGACCGCCGCCGGCGCGAAGAGGATAGTCCCGGCATTCAACATCGCCAGCGCATCGTCCAAGGAGTGGACGGTAACGCGAATGTCCTCGCCTTCAGCCGCTAGGCCGTGGACGCCCCCAATGCCTTCCACGTCCGCCCGGCCGACGAAGATCCGCACATGCTCAGTGCTGATGCCCGGGCTGGCATAGAAAGACGGCCCGGCGACCAGGTCGCCGATCAGACAGCCGGCTTCCTCTTCGGCCTCGCGGCGGGCGACGTCTTCCGGCTGCTCGCCGTCCTCGATGATGCCGGCGACGATCTCGGTCAGCCAGGGATCCTGGCCGTTGGCATGGGCGCCGATCCGAAACTGCTCGATCAAGACAACCGCGTCGCGGCCGGGATCGTAGGGCAGCACGGCGACGGCATGGCCGCGCTCATACAGTTCGCGTTGGATTTCCGGACCCATGCCGCCGGCGAACATCTCGTGGCGCAGCCGATACCGGTCGATCCGGGCGTAGCCCCGATAGGCGGCCTCTCTGGACAGAACCTCAACCGCCTTGGGGCGTTTGCTCATAGAGCGACTTGGGCTCCAGGACCGAGCGGCTGGCCGAACGAGAACTCGACCGCGTGGCCATCGGGGTCGCGCAGGCCGCAGTAATAGCCGACGGGGAAGGGCGCCTGCTTCGGCGCCCAGATCAGGCAGCCGGCCGCTTCGGCCCGTTCAGCTACGGAATCCACCGCGGCATGGCTTTCCAACGCGAAGCCGAGATGGCCGTAATCGTCGCTCGCCTGATCGCAACCCGGCCCGCCGGACAGCAGGACGAAGACGAATTCTTTTTCCTTGCCGGGCTCGGCCATCCAGACAGTTCGCGACGATCCTTCCTCGCGTTCATGGGTAATCTGAAGGCCGCAATAGTCGCGATAGAACTCGAGACAGGCATCGAGATCCCTGACATGCAGAGCGATGTGGGTCAGGACCGGTTTCATCGATTTTCCCCTAGCCGCTAGTGGGTTCAAATTCCTCGATCAAACTGCTGGGCGGGCGGCCGGCGGCAACGGCGGCATCCCAGGCCGCATCCGCCTCCTCAACCGAATATCGCCCATACAGGGCCATCCAGATCCGTGTCTCCTCCAGGCAGGCATCCTTGTCGTAACGGCGCCAGTATTCCAGCGTCCATTCTTCCGCGTCGTGGCCGACGTCAGCGTGGGTCATGAATAAATACGCATCGGTCATGACACCAGACGCATTCTCCACCCTGACCGGTGTCGGCAGGTATTCATGAGATTCGAAGAAGCTCAGCCGGTCGGTCTCCGCAAGACTCAGACCCCGCGCGAGAATGCCGGAGAGGTTTGTCGCGCCGTCCGGCACCAGCATGGGATAAGTTTCGCCGCGCACTTTGACGCGGCGGTAGCCCTTCAGAACCGCTGTCTCCAAATTCTTGGGATCGACCGGTTTACCGAGCACCAACGCCATGACATCGCGGTCCATCATGGTCCCGAAAAATAGAAACGGCCCTGCTGCCAAATCGCTCATGCGCGCCGGTATCGCTGCCTCGCTCAGTTCACCGCCTGCCGGGACAGATAGCGCCCATCCTCGAATCCGCTGAAGAACTCGCCAAGCTGCGGATGCTTGATCGGAGCCGGCTGATCGTCCGACGTCAGGTTACGCTCCGCCACGTAGGTCGTGTGTTCCGCCTCGTCAACCAGCACGTGGTACCACGGTTTGTCCTTCGGCGGCCTGGACTGCGCGACCTGCTCGTACCACTCGTCGGTCAGCGCGAACCCGGCGTCGACATCGACCACCACGCCGCGATAGTGAAACAGTTGGTGTCTGACAATTTCGCCAACCCGATAGGCGGCGGCGGATTCGAAGCTCATGATCGGCCTCCAGGCTCCTGTCCGACACGGCGCGGACCGATAAAACGTCATCCGGCATCGGAGGTTCACCGTATACTGAAATGGTTAACGAATGGAGGCCCAAATGAGTCTCGGGGCTGGAATGCGAAGCGTTGCGATTGTCCTTCTTGTGGCCTTTTCGGCCACCGCCGCGGCGGCGGAAGGCGATCTGACCGATGCGGACCGTTTAGAAATCCGGACGGTGATCGAACGGCAGATCACGGCGTTCCGCGCCGACGACGGCGCCGGCGCTTCGCCATGGCCAGCCCGACGATTCAGGCCCTGTTCGCCACGCCGAAGGCCTTCATGGACATGGTGAAGGCCGGGTACCAGCCGGTTTATCGACCAAAAGTCGTTAAATTTCAGGATATTATTCAACTAGATGGCGCACCGACCCAACAGGTGTATGTTGTCGGTCCCAATGGCGTGCCGACGATTGCGCTCTACCCGATGCAACGTCAGCCGGACGGAAGCTGGCGGATCAACGGCTGTTACCTTGTTCCGACCGGCGATCGAACCACATAGTCGGCGATGGTCGGTTCGACGTGATCCAGTCGGTCTTGCCTGCCGTATAAAGGTATCTATCAGGCGCGGATATTGCAGAGTAACGAATGCTTCCCACACATCATCCGGATCCGGAACTGCTGATGGACTATGCCGCCGGCGCCTGTTCAGAGCCGGCCAGCCTGTTTATCGCCACCCATCTAGCCCTCTGCCCCCATTGCCGGGACGAGATGGAGAAGATGGAGTGGTTGGGCGGAACCCTGCTCGATTCGCCGACCGAGGTTGCCGTAAATCCGGATAGCTTGACCCAAGTCATGGCCAAACTGGACCAATCCGTGCCAGATAACGGCACCGGCCGCGAAAGGATCTCGGGGGCCGGGGAAGCGGGCCCGCAGGCACAGATCCCAAGGCCTCTCAGCGACTATGTTGGCCGGTCCTTCAACGATATTCAGTGGCGCCAACTGATCCCGGGATTCAGCGAACACCGCCTCGACAAGCTGGAAGGCGTTCGCGCAAGCCTCCTGCGAATTCGGCCAGGCAAGAACATGCCGTTGCACAGCCACGACGGTTCCGAACTGGTAATGGTCTTAAGCGGCGGGTATCACGACAAATTCGGCAGTTTCAAGCGGGGCGACGTAGCGGTTGCGGATGCGGAAGTGGAGCATCAGCCGATCGCCGACCTGGGCGAAGACTGCATCTGCCTGTCGATCACCGACGCGCCGTTGAGACTGACCGGACCGATCGGACGGCTGATCAATCCGTTCGTCCGATTTTAGCGGCGACCCCAGCTTTCTCCGGCAGGAAGCCGCAATTTTCGCGCGGCCGCTCGACATGAGCAAACCCGCCAGAAACGGTGGCAAACCGTGTGTCTGGATCACGGGCGCCAGTTCCGGGATCGGCCGGGCGGTGGCGTTGAAGTTTTCCGCGGCGGGTTGGTCCGTCGCGGCTAGCGCCCGCGGCAGCGATGCCCTTGAAAAACTGGCGACGGAAGACCCTAACGGAAACATCCGGCCCGCCCCGGTGGATATTACAGATCCCGCAGCGGTCGCACGCACCGTGGAAGAGATCGAAACCGATATCGGGGAAATCTCCCTCGCCATTCTCAACGCCGGCATCTACCTCCCGGTGCACGCGCAGAATTTCAGCGCCGAAGCGTTTCGTCGGAGTTTCGATCTGAACCTTATGGGAACCGTGCATTGCCTGGATGCTTGGTTGCCGAAAGCGACAGCCCGCCGGCGCGGACAGGTCGCCCTGGTCTCGTCGGTCGCGGGTTACCGGGGCTTGGGCAGTGCGGCGGCCTATGGCGCTTCCAAGGCGGCGCTGATCAACATGGCGGAAGCACTGAAGATCGATCTGGCGGATCACGGCATCAAGGTGCAGGTGGTCACGCCCGGTTTCGTCAAAACGCCTGCCACGGACACCAATCCCTTTCCCATGCCGTTCCTGATTTCCTCGAAGGAGGCGGGCGAGCGCATCTATCGCGGACTGATGAGCGAGCATTTCGAGGTCACGTTTCCGCGACGCTTCACATACCTGCTGAAAATCGGCCGGTGCCTGCCATATTCGCTGTACTTTCGATTGGCGCGTCGGACGCGCGCGGGAGGATAGCATGCCGGAAGAGACTGCGATCCAACGATACGGCGCCTACTTCGAGGTTATCCAGCCCTACAACTTGGAAGACCTCCGCGCGCTGGTAACGGCGGACGTGCACTTCGTCGATCCGTTCAACGATGTCCACGGGGCCGATGCAATGATCGCGGTCTTCGGCGATATGTTCGAAACCACCATCGCGCCACGCTTCTCGATACTGCACAGCGCCGCCGGCGGCGGGCGCGGTTACTTACGCTGGCGGTTCGAGTTTACGCCGCGCAAATTCGGCAAGGGCGGCGCCTGGGCAATCGACGGCGTGAGCGAGGTGGGCTTCGACGACACGGGCCGGGTCTCCGAACATATCGATCATTGGGACGCGGGGATGCAATTCTACGCCCGCCTGCCAATGCTCGGCTGGGCCATTCGGCGCGTGCGGCAGCGCTTGAAAACCTAGATCAGCCGGCCGGCTCTCGGCGGAAGAAAATCGTTACTTCTCCAATACGTATGCCGAACCGCGACACCGTCGCCCGGTTGAAGACGACGTTATCCGGCTGCAGCCACATCCAGTCGTTGAAGCGCACCTTCCAGGTGCCGTCCCCGACCTTCAGGTTCATGTCGTAGCTCCAGTTGAGCGCATTGCCGGCAATGTCGCCCTGAGCGACGCCAATGACGTCGCCGGCGCTTCCTTCGTAGGTACTGTCTCCGGTTTTGCGAATGCGCCATATGCGCTGATCGGTTTCGCCGTCGGCATAGACGAAATCTTCGACCAGGGTGAGCTCCCGGCCGTCCCATCGGCCATCGATATCGACCGTAAACTGCCGGCGCAGGTTGCCGAACCGGTCCACGAAGACGCCCCAAGCCCTGGTCTTGCCGACGAAATAGTCCTCGAGCAGGAACCGCGGCTGACTGCCGGCAAACTGCTCGATCTTCATGTCACTGCAACCGGCCAGAAGGACCGAAAACACAACAACCAACCATCGCACCTGATACTCTCCTCGGCCCTGGCATGTGGCGCCTATGTAAGTGTTACGAGTTTTCCGCAGCGGCGGATTTCAGGCGCTGCCGCATTTCCGTTTGGGCGTCCACGTCTAACGGGAAGTTCCATACGATCGCGGTTGCAATCAGTTTCAGGCCGACCGGAACCAGCCCGTAGAGCAACGCCAGAACGGTCAACGCCATCGGTTCGTTTCTGCCGGAAGTCGAGAAATCGACCAAGCCGAGCAGCGGAAAGGCGATGCCGACGGCTAACGCCAGAGAAAGCTTGGTAGCCATGCCCCAAAGCGCGAAATAGACACCCGACCGGCGCGCACCCGTTTCCAACGCATCGACGTCGATCACATCCGCCTGAATGGAAGCCGGCAGAGACAGGTCGGCGCCCAACGCCAGACCGGAAAGAATGCTGATGGCCAGGAAGGCCCAGAAATCGCCAACCCCCAGCAGGGGCACCCAGACGAAGGCAAGCGACGCCCAAAGCATGGCGAGGGCCCAGGTACGATGTTTGCCAAGCCGGTAGCTGATCATCAGCCAAACCGGAACGCCGGCAACGCCGGCAAGGAAGTAGACGAACAGCAGCAGCCCGGCCTTTTCAGGCAAGCCCAGACCGTGGGTAACAAACAGGATGAACAACGTGGCCGGAAAGCCGTTGGCCGCACCGTTGACCAACCAGGCCAGCAGCAACCGCCGAAACGGACGGTTAGCCGCCATCACCCGTAACCCCTGACGAAACCCAACCGCGCCGCGGCCACCACCCCGCGGATCCGGGACAACCGCAAGGGCAATGCCGATCGTGATAGGCAGCAGGCCGATGGTGACCCAGGCAATGGCGTTCATCACACCTGCGCCGGCCTCGATCACGCTGATCGACAGGATCATCGGCAAGGCAAGGGTCAACAACGTGCCGAGCAGGACGCAGGTCTCCCGGGCCGCAGTCAGCCGCGAGCGACCGTGATACTCATCGCTAAGCTCCGCCCCCCAAGCCTGGTAGGGAAGGGTGACCGCCGTCCAGGCCAGGTATAGAACCATGGTCCAGACGAGCAGGTAGCCGCCGCCGACCGGCGCCGTCGGCACGAACAGGGCGTAGATGGAGAGCGCAAGCACCGGCGCGCCGACCAGCAACCATGGCCGCCGCCGGCCGAAACGGCTGTCGAAGCGATCACTCAGGCCGCCGATGACCGGATCGGTGACGACATCCCAAAGCCGCGCCAGCAACAGCACGCCGCCGACCAATGCAAGGTCCAGACCGAGGTCGCGGCTATAGAATGTCGGCAGGAAAACCACCAGCGGCAAGTAGACCGCGGCCAAAGGCAAACCTGGCAAGCCGTAGGCAAATATCTGCAACCCGGAGAGGTTGGGGCGAGCCGACAAGACCGCCGTTTCAGTCCCTGGCCAGCGCGATTTGCGCGACGTCCACGGTGCCGGCACGGAAACCGCCTTCGCAGTAGCAGAGGTAGAACTCCCACATGCGCCGGAACCGCTTGTCGAAACCGAGCCTTGCGATGTCGGGCCAGGCATCGCGGAACCGTCTACGCCAGATTTCCAGTGTTCGGGCATAGTCGATGCCAAAGGTCGTGTCACCGGACCAACGGAATCCGGCCCTCGCCGAAACCGCGCGCAGGGCCGATGGGCTCGGCAGCATCCCTCCGGGGAAAATATGCCGCTGCACGAAATCCATCGAACGGCGATAGGTCTCGAAGTACCGGTCGTCGATGGTGATCACCTGCAATCCCGCGATGCCGCCGGGAGTAAGGCACTCCCGCAGCCTGGCGAAATAGAGCGGCCAGTACTGCTCGCCCACCGCTTCCAACATCTCGATCGATGCGACCCGGTCGAACCGGCCTTGCACATCGCGGTAATCGCATAGGCGAACATCGATCTTTTCCGACAGGCCTTCCTGCTGCACACGTCGGGCGGCGTAATCGAATTGTTCCCGGCTGATGGTAATCGTCGTCACCGAACAGCCGATTTCCTTGGCAACAGTACAGGCCAAACCGCCCCATCCGGTTCCGATCTCCAACAGGCTGTGCTCGGCGCGGAGGCCGATCCGGTCGGCTAGGGCGAGGTACTTCGCGGCTTGCGCCTGTTCCAAGGTTTGGCCCGGAACGGTGAACAAAGCGGACGAGTAGGTCATGGTCCGGTCCAGCCACAGCCGGTAGAAGTCATTCCCCAGATCGTAGTGATGACTGATATTCCGCCGGCTGCCGCGTTTGCTGTTCCGATTGAGCCAGTGAAAAAAGCTGCGGGCGCAGCGAATCCAGGGCTTGCCGTCCAAAGTTGCGTCCAGAATGTCGCCGTTGACCGCGGCGAGCTCGATCAGCGCCGTAAGATCCGGGCTGTCGAAATCGCCGTCGATATAGGCTTCGCCGACCGCCAAAGCGCCGCCCCGGAGCAGGCGCGACGCAAACGAGGCGTCATGAAGGATCAGTTCGGCGGAAGGGCCCGGCTGCGGACCCGAGCACCGCACGCAACGGCCATCCGGCAGCACGACGGTGAGAGAACCCCGGCCAAGACGGGTGGCCAACATCAACATCATGCGAAGCGGGTAAGACACGCCTGGCATCGACAACGCTTGCGGCGCGCTCGACAACTGGACCGCCGGCGCCTGAATTGGCGGCGCGGCGAACGTCATTGCCTTGTGGTCTATCTGAACCATCGCCTAGGCAGACCGCGCCTCGGTGACGTCGTGCGCGGACGACGCCTGGTGCCGACGGATCTTTATTCCCTTTAGCCAAAGGCGAACCGCCTCCCAATGGATGGCGCCTATCACTTTCTGGCTGATGAAAGGAAAGGCGAACAGCGCCCGCAACAAGGACCTGTCGGTGAACGGCTGCCGGCGGCCGCGATGGGTCGCAAGCATCCCAACGCCGTCCGCCGCCTGATGCCTGATGGCGACGCCAAGCCGCACATCCGGGGCTTTAATACGGAAATCGTAGCGGGCATCCATATCCATGAACGGCGAAACGTAGAACGCCTTTGCGGCGGAATGGGCCATCACCCTGTTCACCGCATTAGTGGCGCCTGCCTTCACGACATAGCAATGCTGTTCGCCGAACGTGTTTTTCACCTCGTAAACGATAGCCCGGAGGTCGCCCGAAGTGTCGTGGCAGAAATAAATGCTCAGCGGATTGAACACGTAGCCGAGGAAACGGGGAAGACAAAGCAGCATAATCCGCCCGTCGCCCAGCCGGATGCCGCATTCTCCGACAACCTTTTCGACCCAGGCGCGAAGCGGGGAGCCATCCCGCGGGCCGTGATCGCGGTCGTGGAAACTGAAGAGATTGAACCGATTGTATGCGAACAGCCGCAACCCGTGGGACAGGGTATCCAACCGATCTATGTCCACGTAAATCGACATGGTGCGGTATTCGAACCGGTGCACCGTCGGACGATACCGGTGATGCATGACGCGGCCGAAGTAGAGACAGGATTGCGGCATCGACCCCAACTCAATCGCCTCCGGCCATCGCCCATATGCGGTCGGATTGCCGGTTGTCGCTATAGCCGGCCGGCGTCACATCGGTCGTCCAATCGGGCCTCGCCCCAAGCGCCATGGCGACCGAAAGTCCAGCACGCAGGCCGTCCTCGTGAAAACCATAGCCGCACCAAGCGCCGCAGTACCATGTGTTTCTGGCGCCCTGAATGATCGCCAAGTCAGACTGCGCCGCGACCGCAGCCTGGTCGAACTGAGGATGGCGGTAGGTGTATTCGCCGAAGACAGATGTGGAATCCGGTTCCGACGTCGGGTTGACCGTCACGAAGAGTGGATATCGCGGGTCGATGTTTTGCAGCTTGTTCATCCAGTAGGTCACGCAGTCGCGCCGGCCTGCACCGCCATTGCTGAGATAGTTCCAGCTCGCCCATACCCGGCGGCGTTTGGGCATCAATGCGGCGTCGCCATGTAGGACAACGCGATTGGGCCGATAAACGATTCGCTTGAGAACATGCGCTTCCTGCGGCGACGGGTCGGCAAGCAAACGAAACGCCTGATCGCCGTGCACCGCCAGGACGACTTCATCGAAATGTTCCGACCGGCCGTGCGCGTCGTGCAGCATGGCGCCGTCGGTGGTGCGGGTAATCGAAACAATCGGGCAGGACGTCCGAATATCGGCGGGGGTGTCCGCGGCCAGCCGGTCGACATACTCGATGCTGCCGCCGCTTACCGTCCGCCATTTCGGCTGATCCGACACCGTAAGAAGACCATGGTTGTAGAAGAACCGCAGCAAACTGGAAGCGGGAAAGGCCAGAATTCCCTGCATCGGGCTCGACCAGATCGCAGCCGCCATCGGCAGCAGATAGTCTCGCCGGAACAGATCGGTATAACCGCCGCGGTCGAGGTACTCGCCCATCGTCAAGCCATCCGAGCGGCCGGCCATCAGGTCCTCGGCGCCTTCCCGATTGAACCTCAACACATCGCGCAACATGCTATGGAACGACGGACGGAAGAGGTTGCCGGGCTGGGCAAACAAGGTCAGCGGGTTCTGCCCCGACCATTCGCGGGCGCCGCCGTCGACGCTGACCGCAAACGACATATCGCTGGCTTCCGTCGGCACGCCCAGGGCCTGAAACAGCGCCACGAGGTTGGGATAGTTCCGATCGTTGTAGACGATGAAGCCAGTATCCACGGCGATCTGCCGGCCGCCGTGTTGCACCGTTACAGTATGCGCATGACCGCCGAGACGGTCTTCTTGCTCGAACACTGTGACCTGATGCTCGCGGCTCAGAAGCCAAGCGCAGGCAAGCCCGGTTATCCCCGATCCGACAACAGCAACTTTCATGATGGAAGCGTCGCCGCGCCTGCAAACGTCAGTGAAGGATTGGTGTTTGAGGCATTTGGTTTACGCCGGCCGGTCCGAAGAAAACCGGCGGCCCCGGCACTCGTCTTGGATATTGGAATAACGAACCCCTGTCTCATTATGAGACCTTGTACGGTCTTCGATCAGGGGAGGATCACCCCTTCGACAACAAAAAGTCGGCAATTCTGGTGAGGCTGGAGGCCGGGACCGGCGTTAGTGAATGACGGTCGACGTCTGCTGGCGAAAGCCGCAGTCAAGCGCCAGTTTGACCGCCTGCGTCCGGTTTCCGGTGCCTAACTTTCGGTACACGGCGGTCAGGTGGGCCTTCACGGTCACCTCGCGAAGATCCAGGCGCCGCGCGATCTCTTTGTTCGACAATCCGTCGATCAGCAACTCCAGCACATCGCATTCTCGCCGGGTGAGGCTCTGAATGCGCGCCGTCGCGGCCGCCTGGTCCAATGCCCGCTCGTCACCGTCATCTGCATATTCCGGGCGATAGATCTCTCCGCCGATGACCTGCGCCAATGCCTTGACCAGTTTGGCGCCAGTCATGCCCTTTGGGATATAACCGCGGACTCCCAGGGCAAATGCGGTCTCGATCATCTGGGCATCGTCGAGCGCCGAGATGATGATGATCGGCACATCGGGACAGGCTTGGCGCAGTTTGCGAAGGCCGACCAATCCGTCCATGCCCGGCATCAAGAGATCCAGCACAATCAGATCCATCGGTCCGGAGCAGGATGCCTTTCCAACATGCTCCAGCGCGTCGTAAAGGGTGGCTCCTTCCACGATCTCAACAGGTTCGGCCAGAGTACGAAGGAAAACCTTCAACCCCTCGCGAGCCAGTTGATGATCGTCGGCGATAAGTACCTTCATGGGTCAGTCGTGTATGCAGGTCCCTATACAGAGTCCGTTCGTTTGCAGCGGTTGAACTCCCGAAATGAGGATACCGCCGAACTGAAACCGGTCTGGCAGGCACCGTAACCGCGAACTAGGCATGTCCATACTACTATCGCGAGGACAGGTCGATCTTTTGACTCTTGCCCATTATAACTAACAATTCCTGCTATGATTGCAGTAATTTCGAGCTGAGAACATTTTGTCTAGACGGCGAGGCGCCAAAACGCCGGAAAACAGCCATTATCGCGCTGAAACGGCCCCTCGGCTGTTACAGACGCATAGCCGTCTCGCCCAGCCCGTCCACGACGAAAGAAACCGACACACCCGCCGACAGAAACTGCGTCGGCACGACACTGCCGGTCATCACGACCATGCCCGCTTCCAACTGGACCTGCCGCTCCGCTAGAAAGTTCGCCAACCAGGCGACTACATCGAGCGGATGCCCCATGGCGTCGCCGGCCAGCCCCGACGCTACCTCCTTGCCGTCGACGGACATCACGGCCGCCGCCCCGACCAGATCCAGAGACTGCCAATCCGTTACCGGCTTGCCGAGCACGATGCCCGCGTTCCAGCAATTGTCGGCAATCAGCGACGCGGCATCCAGGTTGCCGTAATCGGCGTTGCGGTCTTCCACCAGCTCGAAACTCGGCATGCATTCGGCCACCGCCGCCGACACCGCCGCCCGGTCGAAAGGAGCCTCGCCGACAGGCAGGGAACGGCCGAGGCGAACGGCGATCTCGCATTCGACGCCCAGATGCATGAAGCGGGATTCCGAGAGGTCGGCAGGCGACCGATGTACGGTCTCTGCGAAGATTGCGCCGGCACACGGCTGGTCGATCCCGACCATCTGCTGCATCGCAGCAGAGGTCAGGGCGATTTTATAGCCGGCGATCGGCCCGCGGCCGTCCGCCGTCAGCAGCCGGTGCAGAGCGGCCTGCACGGCATAAGCTTCGTTCGCATCGACCGGACGCAAGGCGTCCGGCAGCGGCGCAAATCGGGCGCCCGCTTTATGATCGGCCAGAATTGCCGCCGCGGCGGCGTCGATTCGTTGATTGTCGCGCACAGATCCGTCCTCCCCAGACGTGGCGATTATGGCGCAACTCCATAGCCGCCGATAGCACGACGGATTCAGTGGGCGAACGGCACCCGGTCGAAGGCGTGCAGCCGATTTTGCCGGATCAGCGCCGAGACTTTCTCGACATAGATTTCCCGCTCGATGGAATACCGGGTCAAGCCGGGCATGAGATGGGTGCCGGATACCGCGAGACCCAGCGCGCGAAGGTCGCTTCGCCGCTGGCGGAATTCGGCATAAGCCTCCTGACGGTTCAGGTTCAGCATATAGGCCTGCACGGAATTCAGCAGTTGCGGGAAGGTTTTAACCGCGATTTGCCGGTCCGCTTCGCCGTCGCGCCCCTGCGGCGCCAGACCGGCTTCCGGGGACCATGTCCACTGGCCGAACAGAGCGTTACCCTCGGCCGCGAAACGCGACGCGCCCCAGCCGCTTTCCAGCGCCGCCTGGGCCAGAGCCAGGGACGGCGGCACCACGTCGACGCGCCACAGCAGCGCGTCCGGATCGGCCCGCCCACTGCGGTAGGTGGCAGCCAGCGCGCGAATCCACCGCTTGTCCGCCGCGTTCGCCGAACCGCCGTCGGCCAGTTCCCGCAGTCGGCGCCGGTCGGACAGGATCGAGCGATTAACCTCCAGCACCAGGGGCAGCACAGTCTGGACGAACAAAGTCTTGCGCGCCCTGCCTTCGGTGGCGGCGGACCAGTCGGCGGGCAGGCGCCCGAGCAACAAGCGCGGCACCGGCCGCCGCCCGGCCAGCACCGACGGCAGGTCGTAGCCGACCGCGCGGAACCGCGCGGCGAGGCCTGCGCTGGCGGCCACGGAGAAAGCGGCAGCGGGACGCCGTTTCGGCATGCGCGGCGGCAGGAACGCCGCCGGCGTCAGATCGAGGCGGCCGAGCCTGGTCGGCGCGGCCGGCTTCGGCAGAGCGGTAACGACAGGTCTGCTCGACCGTGCCATTCGGTCATCGACCGACACGCCACGCGACGCGTCTTTGTCGCGGCCAGAACCGGTTTGCAAAATTGCCGGAAGGGCTATCGCACAGGCCCCGGCAAAACAAAGCAGGACGGCCGAGAGACGACGCCGTCCGGCAACAAACGTGCCGATGGATGACAGTGTTCCAAGCATTGCGACAGCCGAACGAGATGACTCAGGGCGATCAAGGCAGGAGAGAGACTATCCAGCGTAAATAAAAATATTGTTTTAACGCGGTTTTTTTCAGCAGAAACTTGCGAACATTGTCTAGGTGGCTACCAACAATCAAAATAGACGACATAGACTATTCAGTAAAACGCCCGCCGGTCCCGCGTTTGGAAAGCCGCCCAAAGCGCTCTCCCTGCCTCAGTTTGGCACAGTCCGGCAAGGGCAACGAGATTGAAATATCGGTGCCCCAGCCATGCGCCTGCCGGCCTTGTGGCACAGCCGCAACCGGGCATAGGCTTCCGCCAAGCGGCGGTTTGCATGTCCGTGTCCACGACGTTGCACAGCAGGGAGGAAACAACACCATGGATTTCGCGGTCCCCGGAGACATCAAGGACAAGCTCGGCGAACTCGACCGGTTCATAGAACGCGAAATCAAACCGTTGGAAGCGGAAAACATTCAGTACTTCGATCACCGGCGCGAGCATGCCCGCACCGACTGGGACAACGACGGCCAGCCGCGCGAGGCATGGGAAGAGCTGCTCGGCGAGATGCGCCGGCGCGCCGACAAGGCCGGACACCTGCGCTGGGCCCTGCCGAAGGAGGTCGGCGGCTCCGACGGCTCGAACCTCGGCATGGCCATCATTCGCGAACATCTCGCAGCCAAGGGGCTCGGCCTGCACAACGACTTACAGAACGAGAGTTCCATCGTCGGCAACTTTCCGATCGTGATGGCGTTCCTCGGCTTCGGCACCGCGGCGCAGAAAGAGGAATATATCGAAGACATGATCACCGGCGCCAAGCGCGTCGCGTTCGGCCTGACCGAACCCAACCACGGCTCGGACGCCACCTATCTGGAGACCAGCGCCAAACAGGACGGCGGCGACTGGGTGATCAACGGCGCCAAGCGCTGGAACACGGGCCTGCACAACGCCACCCACGATCTGGTCTTCGCCCGCACCTCCGGCACGCCGGGCGAGGGGCGCGGCATCACTTGTTTTATCGTCCCCACCGATACGCCCGGCTTCAAGGTCGAGCATATGTGGTGGACGCTGAACATGCCGTCGGACCATGCGGAGGTATCGCTGACCGATGTGCGCGTGCCGGGCGAATGGATTCTCGGCGACGTCGATAACGGGCTCGCCTGCGCGCAGACCTTTCTGCACGAGAACCGGATCCGCCAGGCGGCCTCCGGTGTCGGCGCCGCGCAGTACTGCATCGACGAAACGGTGGACTACGCCAACCAGCGCAAGACCTGGGGCAAGCCTCTGTCGGTCAATCAGGCGATCCAGTTCCCGCTGGCCGAGTACCACACCGAGAACCAGATGGTACGCGGGCTCGTCTATAAGACCGCCTGGCATCTAGACCGCAACGACCACATGGCGGTCACCGACCAGGTCTCCATGGCCAACTATCGCGCCAACCGGCTGGTCTGCGAGGTGGCCGACTTCGCGATGCAGGTCCACGGCGGCATGGGCTATTCGCGCCACAAGCCTTTCGAGCACATCTATCGGCACCATCGCCGCTATCGCATCACCGAAGGTTCCGAGCAGATCCAAATCCGCAAGGTGGCCGGACACCTGTTCGGCTTCCTCGGCAAGAACCGCTGAGCGCGGAGCGCGGCCGGAAACATCGGGACAAACTGCGGCCCAAGTCTTGTCCCGGGCAAGCAGGACGACACATTAACTGCCGGACGGATAATCCGGATCGGGGTTTAAAGGGAGGAATACACAATGCGCAAACTTGGCATATTCGGTCTTGGCGTAGCGGCCTGGATGGCGGCCGCCGCGCCGGCGACCGCCACCGAAAACTGGAAACTCGCTACCGCGGCCCAGCCGGGGTCGGTTCTTTATGACGTGATCACAGCCTTCATCGAGGACTTCAATCGCGAGATGAACGGCGAGATCGAGATGGAATTCCAGTTCGTCGGCAACGAGCAGGAAATGACCCAGCAGGTGATCCGGGGCCGGCTGCAGATGGGCGCGACGTCGCTCGCCGGCGCCGGCGTCGCCGTGCCCGAGGGCACGGTGATGAACCTGCCCTACGCCTGGGAGAACGACGCGGAGCGCGCGTTCGTGACCGACGAATTCGTGTTGCCGGTCTTGCAGGACCTCTATGCGGCAAAAGGCCTGATGCTTTACGAAGTCGCCGACGTCGGTTGGAACGATGTGGTTTGCACCTTCGCCTGCCTGACACCGGCAGACGTCGACGGCATCAAGGCGCGGATCTCACCGTCGCCGGCTTCGAAGATCTTCTGGCAACGCATGCAGGCGAACGGCGTGCAAATGCCGCTCTCGGAGGCCTGGCCGGCGCTGGAAACCGGGCTGGTCGTCGCGGCGGACCTGCCGTTCCTCTACTACATCACGACGCCGGCCGCGCAGAGCGCCCCACACTACGTGCTGACCCGGCATTACCATCACCCGTCCGCCTGGATCATCAACGCGCGCCTCTACAACGGCCTGACCGACAAGCAGAAGGAGATTCTGGCCAGGGTCAAACCGGATACGGCGGAGACGCGCCAGTTGGTGGCCGATACCGAGAAGCCGAAGATGGCGGAATTTGTCGCCCAAGGTGGCTTCGTCCACGAGTTGACCGAAGAGCAGCGCAGCAAGTGGGCGGAACTTGTCATTCCGGGACAACAGGAGATGGTCGACGTGATCGGCGGCCGTGCCCAGGAAGTCTACGACGCCATACAAGAAGGCAAAAAAGCCTGGGCAGCGAAGAACAACTGAGTCTTTTGACCTGCTGATGAACGATCCGCGGGCGCCGGTGGATGGCGCCTGCGGATACTTGGCTTGTTTCGTCTGTTTGGGGGCAAATGGACTCGGTTCTCAAATATTGGTTCCGCATCGAAGCGGGTCTGGCGATTGTCTGCCTGTTCAGCGTCGCCTGCCTGCTGTTTGCCGATGTCCTGGCGCGCGAGTTTTTCGGCAACGGCATCTTCGCCGCGCAGAAGCTCTCGGTGTACGCGACCGCTATAGGCGGCGTACTCGGCTACACGCTGGTGCTGCATAGCGGCGGACATTTGCGTCCGACCGCCATCGACAAGCTCACACCGGCCGGCTGGGATTCGGCGCTGAACCGCATCGCCGATTTGATCTCGTCGGCGATTTGCGCCTTTCTGGGCGTGATTTCGGCCCAGTTCGTCCACTCGACCTACGAACTCGGCGAGGTCGGCATGGTGCTGCTGAATCCGCTCTGGCCGATCCAGCTGATCATTCCCTACACATTCTTTTCCGCATCACTGCGCTACTTCATCTATGCGGTACGGCAGGACCTCAGACCGGCCGAGCGCAGCGCTCTCGACAGTGCGGGGCCCGGCACGGGCAATGAGCAGGAGGCCGGGCGATGACCTGGCTGCTGCTGCTCGTTCTCGTCATTGTCCTGCTGCTGCTGCGCCAGAACATCATCCTGGTGGTCGCCGTGGCCACCGCCTACATCCATGTGTTCCTGGCCGATTCGAAGCTCGAATTCCTCGCCCAGGATATCTGGTTCGCGATCGACCGCGAGGTGCTGCTGTCGATCCCGATGTTCATCCTTGCCGGCTCGGTGATGACACGCGGCTCTATCGCCCGCCGGCTGATCCGGATCATGACGGCGCTGACCTCACCGGTTCCCGGCGGCCTCGGCGTCGCGGCGGTGCTGTCCTGCGCGGTATTCGCAGCAATTTCCGGCTCCTCGATCGTGACGATGCTGGCGGTCGGCGCGATCATGTACCCCGCGCTGCTGGAGCAGGGGTACGACCGCCGTTTCGCGATCGGCGCGCTGGCGGCGGGCGGAACGCTCGGCATCATCATCCCGCCGAGCATCCCGCTGATCCTGTACGGGATCATGACGGAGACATCGATCACCGATCTGTTCCTCGCCGGCATCGGCCCGGGCCTGCTGCTGACCGGTATGATGATCGCCTACAGCCTGTGGCGTTGCCGCAGCCTGCCGGCCACGCCATGGGATTTCGGAGAGCTGATATCGGCCTTTCGCGAAGGTATCTTTGCCCTGATGATGCCGGTCATCCTGCTGGGCGGCATTTATTCCGGCTACTTCACGCCGACGGAATCTGCGGCAGTGGCACTGTTCTACGCGATCGTGGTGGAGGTCTTCATCCATCGGGAACTCCGCCCGCTGGAGACCTTCACCATCGGTCTCGATACGCTGAAGCTGCTCGGAACGCTGCTGCTGCTGCTCGCAATTGCCGGCAGTTTGAACACCATCCTCGATTACGAGGGGGTGCCCAAGGACATGGTCCGCTTCCTCACCGAGCTTACCGACAGCAATTGGATCCTTATCGTCGGCATCAATGTCCTGCTGCTGATCGTGGGATGCTTCATGGACATCGGCTCGGCGATACTCATCCTGGCGCCGCTGCTGTGGCCGATCGGCGAGGCCATCGGCTTTCACCCGGTTCATTTCGGCATCGTCATGATCGTCAATCTGGAGCTCGGCTATCTGACGCCGCCGGTCGGCATCAACATCCTTATCGGCATGATCGCCTTCCGGGAGTCGTTCGGCACCATCGTGCGGGCGGTGGTGCCCTTCCTGCTGATCATGCTGCTGGCGCTGATCCTGGTGATTGTGTTCCCGTGGATCTCGCTGTCGTTTATCGGCTAGCTGCGATCCCGGGGTGGGTCCAGCCTAAACGAACGGTTAAGGGTTTCGGAGAATGAAAAAAGGGGCCAAGCGGATTGCTTGGCCCCTTTTTACCTGAATTGGCTCCCCGGGTCGGATTCGAACCAACGACCTAGCGGTTAACAGCCGCTTGCTCTACCGCTGAGCTACCGAGGATCAACAGGAAATCTAACGCGCTCTATAGCAAACTCATCGCGGCAGCGCCAGCCCTGCGTTAACGCTCCCGCGCGGGCTTGCCGGCATGTTTACACCGGTGTATGGCGGGCCATGTCCCAGTCGCGTCCCAACCGGCAAAGCCGGCAGTTGAAGCTTCCGAAATCCCGGATTCTCCGCGTGGGCCTGGGCGTCGCGCTGATTGTCGGCGGACTGCTCGGCTTCCTGCCGGTAGTGGGCTTTTGGATGCTGCCACTTGGTCTCGCCGTGCTCTCGGTAGATATCCCCTGGGTCAGGCGGCGGCGTCGGAGGATCGCCATCTGGTGGGGTCGCCGGCGCCGGTCCGCGCGGAGCCAGACCCCAGGCCCGTAACGGCCCCGGGATGCCACCGCATTGCCACAGGAAATTAACCGGCCGGTGGTCCGTGCCGCGTACTATCGCCATGTCTGGAGTACCGAAGAGGAGCACGACCAACTCGGACGCGGCCCGGTAATCCGCGCCTGCCATCACCGGCCGGGCCGCGTCCATACTTCTCTAATTCGAAGCCTGGGGAACCAAAATCCACCGCCCGGCATCGTCGCTCCGCTCGCCATCGAAGGTATTGCCCTGAAGGACGAAGGCGCCGGGCCTGGCTACACCGGCATAGGTGTAGCCCTGGAAGCTGTTGCCGCGCACGATCGCATCCAGCGATCCCTGGTTCAGGATGCCGATGGCCGCCGGCGCCCGATTTACGAACCGGTTGCCCTCGACCAAGAGATAGCCCTCGTCGCCCAACCGGATGGAATGCTCGTTTTCCGCGTTCGGACCCTGGACGATGGTATTGCCGGAGATGATCCCGACGCCGCCGTCATTGAGGCTGATGCTGTAGCTGGTCGGGCTGTCGCCGTCGTCGAACGTCGAATTGATGACGTGGGTTTCCTGCGCCCGGCTTTGAATGTGGTTGCCGCGGTTGGTGTTGCGGAACTCGCTGTCGCGGATCACCACCCGGACGGTCTGGCCGCTGATGTAAATCCCATGCGCGCAGCCGGGGCCGTCGCAGCTGCCGTTGCCGATGAACCGGGAGCGTTCGATCAGCAGCGTTCCGTTGCGGTGATTGGAGTTGCCGAGAATGCCGTTCTCGTTGTCGATAAAGTCGGTATCGCGGATCGTCAGGTCACCCGATTCCCAGCGGATGCCCGCGCCGTTGCGGGCAGGCACGGTAGCGCCGGAGAGCACGACACCCTCCAGTGTCAGGTCGGCCCGGGCAACCAGAAAGCCGCGCCGGTTCGGAATTTTCTGCGTTCCGCGGATGATCGCCCGCTCGCCGGGATAGCTGCGAATTGTCAACGGATGCCGGATGAAGGCGGACTGGTTTTTGTAGACCCCGCCGCGCAGCACGACGACATCGCCGGCGAACGACGCGCCGACCGCATCGCCCAGCGTACGGAATTCTTCCCCGGGCCCGACGGTCAGCGTGCGGCCCTCGCGCCGATTGCCGGCGGATTGTCCCGGGCAGGCGGCTTTAAGCTTGCCGTCGGGGCCGCGCACCACACGCCCAATGCTGCGGGTCCCCGTCGGCAGTCCTTTCCGGACCGACTTGTCCGCGACGTAGAGTTCCGCCTTCAGGGCTTTCACCTTGGCGTCCAGGTCGGCAAACCGCGGATCCGCGCTGGCGCAATCGCGGCCGTCGCCGCCCGCCGCCTGCGCGGCCAAACCGACGTTCGCCGCCATCCAGACAAGCAGGACGAGGCAACACCGCCAAACGCCCGGAAAACCGATAATCCTGGAAATCGGGCTCATACAGCTACCACCGTGACGTGATCGCTCCGCCCTCTCGGCAAAGCCTGGCAGCCATGGCGCCATTGGAGGCCTGGACCGGAATCGAACCGGTGTAAACGGATTTGCAGTCCGCTGCGTAACCACTCCGCCACCAGGCCGTTTCCTTGGCTGCCGCCGGCAGGGCGGCCCTTAAATTCAGCCTAGCGGCTGTATATCGTCGCAACGGCGGCACGGTCAAGCAGAGGCGAGCCAGACAGCCCGGGAAAGCGCCGTTGTCAACGTAACCGCCGGCAACTATAAAACCCGCGGGATTCTTGCGGAAAGGCTTGCATATGACCAGCAGCGAGCAATACGCCGTCGCACGGCGGCATATGGTGGAAAGCCAGGTAAGGCCCAACAAGGTCACCGACGAACGCGTCGCCGACGCCATGCTGTGCACACCGCGCGAGCTGTTCGTGCCGAAGCCTTATCGCGGCGTCGCCTATATGGATGAAGACATACAGATCGCCAGCGGCCGCTTTCTTATGGAACCGATGGTGTTCGCCCGCCTGCTGCAGGAGGCGGGAGTGGAGCCCGACGACACGGTCCTGGATATCGGTTGCGGCACCGGTTATTCGACGGCCGTGCTCGGTCACCTGGCGGGAACGGTCGTGGCGCTGGAACACGATCACGACCTTGCAGCCCGGGCCACGGAACTGCTTGCCGAGCTGGGTATCGACAACGCTGCCGTGGTCGAAGGACCGCTGGATAAGGGTCTGCCGGACCAAGGGCCGTTCGACATCATTCTGTTGAACGGATCCGTGGCCGATGTTCCGGATGCGCTGATCGATCAGATCGCCGAAGGCGGCAGGATGATGGCGGTCGTCGTCCGCAAAGGCGTCGGTCGGGCGACCCGCATCGACCGCATCAACGGACTGGTTTCGCGGCGCGATCTTTTCGACGCAGCAAACCCGGCACTGCCGGGCTTCAGCCGCGAGCAGGGGTTCGTGTTCTAACGCCGCCCTGCGGTAAATTGAACGGGACACGCCATCGTATTAGTGTCACATTGATCAGGATCCTAGGCGGCACCATCTAGAAGTTGCCGCAGTTGGCCAAAGTCGTTTTCGCAGCGAGTCGAGCCGACCCGCTAGCGCCAAAAAAATGCGTAGATCTTCGAGGGGGCAATGAAACTAGCGTCGCATCTGATACTCAGTGGAGTGCTGACCGTTGGAGCCGTTGGCGTCGCCGCATCGGCGGCTAATGCCGAAACGCTCCAGGAAGCGCTGACCGCTGCCTACCTTAATAATCCGGACCTTACGGGGGAACGGGCCAATCTGCGCGCTACGGATGAAGGCGTGCCACAGGCTCTGTCCGGCTGGCGGCCGACGGTGACGCTGACCGGGGAAGCGGGCCGGGAACGACTCGAATCCCGCGGCCGTTCCGAAGACCTGGATCCGATCAGCGGGTCGGCGACCGTAACCCAGCCGCTGTATCGCGGCGGACGAACCCGGGCGGAGACCGATTCGGCGGAAGCCTTGGTGGAAGCCGGCCGCGAGAACCTCAGGTCCGTCGAACAGGACACCTTTCTCGACGTCATAACCGCCTATATGGACGTCTTACGGGACGAAGCCGTGGTGCAATTGAACGGCAACAACGTCAAGGTTCTGCGGCGGGAACTGGAAGCGTCCGAAGACCGGTTCCGCGTGGGCGAGGTAACCCGAACCGACGTCGCCCAGGCGGAAGCGCGACTGGCCAGGGCAGTGTCGGACCTTGAAGCGGCGGAAGGCGAGCTGATATCAAGCCGGGCGACCTATACAAGGGTGATCGGCAACGTTCCGACGGATTTGCAGCCGCCGCCGCCTTTGCCCGAACCGCCGGCGTCCGAGGAAACCGCCGTCGAAATCGCCTTGAACGAAAACCCTGCCATTCTTGCTGCGATGCGAACGGAAGAGTCGTCGATGCACGATATCCGAGTCGCATCCGGGCAACTGCTCCCGACGCTGAGCCTGGAAGGTCAGGCGACCCATTCGCAGGATACGGTGACGCGTGACAGCAACTCCGAGAGTTACAGCGTCGTGGGCCAGCTCTCGATCCCATTGTATCAATCGGGCGTGGTATACAGCCAGGTGAGAGAAGCCCGTCAGGTAAACAACCTCCGACGGATCCAGATCGAAGACGCCAGGCGCGCGGTCCGCGAATCGACCGTACAGGCTTGGGAAGGGTTGCAGACCGCGCGGGCGCAGATCATTTCCAACCGCGAACAGGTCCGGGCCAACCAGATAGCGCTGGAAGGCGTGATCCAGGAAGCTCAGGTCGGGTCACGAACGACGTTGGACGTGCTGGATGCGGAACAGGAACTGCTGGACGCCCAGGTCGATCTGGTTCGGACCGAGCGCAACGAATATGTCGCTGCTTTCGGGCTGCAGGCCGCGATCGGTCGTCTGAGCTTCGAAAGCCTGGGTCTTACGGTCGATCCCTACGATCCGTCGGCGAATTACTCCCGCGTGCGGAACAAATGGTTCGGCACTGACGGAGGCTTGAACTAGACAAAGTCCGGTTTTTGAAGGTATTTGCGGTTTCAGTAACCTTTACTGTTCATTAATGGACGCGCTGGCATTTTGAACCGCGCTGCCGTACCGTCTTAAGCTTGCAGTCGACGGCGCGTGCCAACGCGACGAGGTTCCCTCCATGAGTGACGCGATGAGCGACGCATCGGAAGAAGAAGAAGGCCAGGGCGACCAACAAGAGCCGACCATGGAGGAGATTCTTGCGTCGATCAGGCGCATTATCTCCGAAGACGGAGAACCGGCGGACGAAGAGGACGCCGAGCCGGCCGAGACCACCGACCAAGCAGAGCCTGAACCGGAACCCGAGCCGGAGCCGGAGCCTGCACCCGAAGAAGAAGACATTTTGGAATTGACAGACGTAGTGGACGAAGAGCCCGCCGAGGACGAAGAAATTGCCGTCGTCGACGAGGTCGAGCCGGAACCCGAACCTGAGCCCATCCCGGAGCCGGAGCCGCTGGCCGCCGCCGAGACCTACACGACCGAAGGCCTGGTATCGCCGACAACGGCGGATGCGACGACCGGGGCCTTTGCCGGCATGACCTCCGCCCTACACGAAACCCGCGGCCTGCCCCTCGGCAACAACCAGACCCTGGAAGGCATCGTAAAGGAGCTGCTGCGGCCGATGCTGAAAGATTGGCTTGACGAGAACCTGGCGCCGATGGTGCAGCGGATCGTAGAGCGGGAAGTCGCGAAATTAGCCGGCCGGGCCGAGGAAGACGATACCAACGGCTGACCTGTCTTCGCTTGATCCGTAAAGCCTAGTCCGGCACACTCCGGCGCCTTGAAATACCCCTCAACGACGACAGACCAGGAAGGTTCAGCAATGCTGGACAAAACCTATCGACCGGGCGAAGTCGAGCAAAAGCGCTACGCCGAATGGGAAGACGACGGCGCGTTCGCAATCGGCCGCCGTGGCAACGCGCAGCCCTATACCATCGTCATTCCGCCGCCGAACGTGACGGGCAGCCTGCATATCGGCCACGCGCTCAACAACACCTTGCAGGATGTGCTGATCCGCTACGAACGCATGCGCGGCCGGGATGCTCTTTGGCAGCCGGGCACCGATCACGCCGGCATCGCCACCCAGATGGTCGTCGAGAGGAACCTGGAAAAAGAGGGAAAAACCCGGCATGACCTGGGCCGCGAGGCGTTCGTCGAACGCACTTGGCAACAGAAAGAAGAGTCCGTCGGCACGATCACCGGCCAGTTGCGCCGGCTCGGCGCGTCCTGCGACTGGAGCCGCGAACGGTTCACCATGGACGAGGGCCTGTCGAAGGCGGTCCGCAAGGTGTTCGTCGACCTGTACAAACAGGGCCTGATCTATCGCGATAAGCGCCTGGTCAACTGGGACAGCAAACTGCACACCGCGATTTCCGACCTGGAGGTCGAGCAGCGCGACGAAAAAGGCCATATGTGGCATATTAAGTATCCGGTGGAAGACACTGAAAATACTTACATAGTCGTCGCCACGACCCGCCCGGAGACGATGCTTGGCGATACCGGTGTCGCCGTGCATCCGGACGACGACCGCTACAAGCATCTGGTCGGCAAACACGCCGTGCTGCCGCTGGTCGGACGCCGTATGCCGATCGTCGCGGATTCCCACGTCGATCCGGAACAGGGGTCGGGCGCCCTGAAAGTCACGCCGGCGCACGACTTCAACGATTTCGACATCGGCAAGCGGCACGACCTGGACGTTGTCAACGTCCTGGACGCGAACGCCTGCGTGAACGAGAACGCGCCGGACGCCTATGTCGGTCTCGACCGGTTCGAGGCACGCAAGCGGGTGATCGCCGATCTCGAGGCCCAGGGCCTTCTGGAGAAGATCGACGAGATTACCCATACCGTCCCGTACGGCGACCGGTCCGGCGTGCCCGTCGAGCCCTGGTTGACCGATCAGTGGTTCGCCGACGCGGCAACCCTGGCGAAGCCGGCGATCGAGGTCGTCGAGGACGGCCGGATTCAGTTCGTGCCGAAGCAATGGGAAAACACCTATTTCGAATGGATGCGCAACATCCAGCCGTGGTGCATTTCCCGGCAGCTCTGGTGGGGCCATCGCATTCCCGCCTGGTTCGGACCCGACGGCGAAATCTTCGTCGAGATGACCGAGGAGGAGGCCTATCGGGCCGCCCGGTCCCACTACGGTCGAGAAGACGTGGACCTGCGGCGCGAAGACGACGTGCTAGACACTTGGTTCTCGTCCGCGCTCTGGCCATTCTCGACCCTTGGCTGGCCCGACAAGACACCGGAGTTGGAGCGGTATTATCCGACCGACGTGCTGGTCACCGGGTTCGACATCATCTTCTTCTGGGTTGCCCGCATGATCATGATGGGCATGCACTTCATGGAGGAAGTCCCGTTCCACACGGTCTATGTCCACGCCCTGGTGCGCGATGCCAAAGGCCAGAAGATGTCCAAGTCCAAGGGCAACATCGTCGATCCGATGGATCTGATCGAAACCTACGGGGCTGACCCGCTGCGCTTCACCCTGACGGCGATGGCGGCACAGGGCCGGGACATTAAGCTGTCGGAGAGCCGGATCGAAGGGTACCGCAACTTCGGCACCAAGCTGTGGAATGCGGCGCGGCTTTGCGAAATGAACGAATGCCGGACGCCCACCGGCTTCGATCCGTCGACGATTGAACATACCCTGAACCGATGGATCGTCGGTAGCGTCGCCCACGCGGAACGCGCCGTGCGCGATGCGATCGAGACCTATCGGTTCAACGAGGCGGCCAATGCGGTCTACCATTTCGCCTGGCATACCTTCTGCGACTGGTACCTGGAATTCGCCAAGCCGCTGCTGCATGGCGACGACACGGTCGCGCGCGACGAGACGAGGGCCGTCGCCGGTTGGGTGCTGGACCAGATCCTGATCCTGCTGCATCCGGTCATGCCGTTCATTACCGAGGAACTGTGGGGCCAATCGAACCCCAACCGCGACGGCCAACTGGTCACCCACGGCTGGCCCGACTATCCCGACCTTACGGCGTTCGAACCCGCCGCCCGGGAAATCGGCTGGGTTATCGATTTGGTGTCCGAAATCCGCTCGGTCCGGACCGAGATGAACGTGCCGGCCGGGGCAAAGATTCCACTAGCGCTGATCGCCACGCCGGACGAGAAGCGCCGGTACGTCGAAGACAACTGGAACCTGATCGCACCCGTCGCCCGGCTGACGGCCGTCAGCACGGCGGCCGAAGCGCAGGCCGGCTCGGTCCAGATCGTCCTGGAGGACGCGACGGTGGCCCTCCCTCTTGCCGACGTGATCGACATCGACCAGGAACGGGACCGTCTTGCCAAGGAAATCGACAAGGTCACCCAGGATATTGCCCGCATCGACGGCAAACTGAGCAACGAGAACTTCGTTTCCAAGGCGCCCGAACATGTCGTCGAGACCCAGCGGGAGCGGCGCGAAGAAGCCGCCCAGGCCAAAGCGAAGCTGATCGACGCGCTGGCACGCCTGTCCGCCGCATAGCTGTCTGTCGGTCCCCGGAACGGAATCCGTTGGGACCGCCATGCTCCATCGTTATTGGCGGTTGCATGCGCCGCGGTTAGGCCAATAATCGTGCCTAAATCAGGTACACGAAACTTACGATTTCCGGAGGACATCCGCGATGGACGTCAAGACGTTCGACAAGGCCAAGTTGCCCAGCCGTCATGTGACCGAGGGCTACGAAAGAGCGCCGCACCGCTCCTACTACTACGCCATGGGGATGACCGAAGAGGAAATCCATCAGCCGCTGGTCGGCGTGGTCACCACCTGGAACGAGGGCGCGCCTTGCAACATCGCGCTGATGCGCCAGTCGCAATCGGCCAAAAAGGGCGTGTCGGAAGCGGGCGGCACGCCGCGCGAGTTCTGCACCATCACCGTCACCGACGGCATTGCCATGGGTCATCAGGGCATGAAATCGTCGCTGGTCAGCCGCGAAGTTATCGCGGACTCGACCGAGTTGACGGTGCGCGGCCATTGCTACGATGCGCTGGTCGGCCTGGCCGGCTGCGACAAATCGCTGCCCGGCCTGATGATGGCGATGGCGCGGCTGAACGTGCCGTCCGTGTTCATGTATGGCGGGTCGATCCTGCCGGGCAAATTCAAGGGCCAGGACGTGACCGTGGTCGACGTGTTCGAGGGCGTCGGCCAAGTCTCCGCCGGCAACATGAGCGAGGAAGAGCTGCACGAACTGGAATGCGTGGCCTGTCCGAGCGCCGGGTCCTGCGGCGGGCAGTTCACCGCCAACACAATGGCGACGGTGTCGGAGGCGATCGGCCTGGCCCTGCCGGGATCCGCCGGCGCGCCGGCGCCTTACGAAAGCCGCGATGCCTATGCCGAGGCGTCCGGCAAGCAGGTCATGGACCTGATCGCGCGGAATCTGCGGCCGCGCGACATCATCACCAAAGAGTCGTTGCACAACGCGGCGGTCGTGGTTGCCGCCTCCGGCGGGTCGACCAATGCCGGACTTCATCTGCCGGCGCTCGCCCACGAATGCGGCATCGATTTCGACCTGCACGACGTCTGCGAGGTCTTCAAGAAGACCCCCTACATTGCCGACCTCAAGCCGGGCGGCCGCTATGTCGCCATGGACATGTACGAGATCGGCGGCATCGGCGTGTTGATGAAGACGCTGCTGGACGGCAGTTACCTGAACGGCGACTGCATCACGGTGACCGGCAAGACCATCGCCGAAAACCTTAAAGACGTCGTGTTCCCGGAAGATCAGGACGTGATCCGGCCGCTCTCCAACCCGCTGTCGCCGACCGGCGGCGTGGTCGGCCTGCGCGGCAGCCTGGCGCCGGAAGGGGCCATCGTCAAAGTCGCCGGCATGGAGCGCGTGCAGTTCTCCGGTCCGGCCCGCTGCTTCGACAGCGAGGAGGAGGCGTTCGCCGCTGTGCAAATGCGCGAATACAAGGACGGCGAAGTGCTGGTCATCCGCTACGAAGGTCCGAAAGGCGGCCCCGGCATGCGCGAGATGCTGGCGACCACCGCCGCGCTTTACGGACAGGGCGCCGGCGAGAAGGTCGCGCTGATCACCGACGGCCGGTTCTCCGGCGCGACGCGCGGCTTCTGCATCGGCCATGTCGGGCCGGAAGCCGCGGTCGGCGGACCGATCGGGCTGCTTAAGGACGGTGACATGATCCATATCGATGCCGATAAGGGCACGCTGGACGTGGAGTTGTCCGAGGCCGAATTGGCGGAGCGGCGCAAGGCTTGGCAACCGCGCAAGACCGACTACAATTCCGGCACGATCTGGAAGTATGCCCAGACCGTCGGGCCGGCGGAAAAGGGCGCGGTGACGCACCCGGGCGGCGGGGCGGAGACCCACTGCTACGCCGATATCTGAACCGTTGTCGCATCACCCGGTCTTAGGAGAAGTCTGATGGCACGGATCGCCCATGCGGGGTTCCTGCACGAAACCAATACGTTCGCGCCGATCAAGGCGGAATGGGACGATTTCCTGCGGACGGAGTCGTTTCCCGGGCTGACCCAGGGCGACGCGATCCTGGATATCTTCCCGCCGATCAACATCGGCACCGGCGGTTTCATCAAACAGGCACGGGCGCTTGGGCATGAGCTGGCGCCGATCGCCTGGTCCGGCGCGGTCCCTTCGGCGCATGTCACCGAGGACGCGTTCGAGCGGATGTGGGAGATCGTCGCCAAGGGGCTTGAAGACCTGAAGCCTTTCGATGCCGTCTACCTGGACCTGCATGGCGCGATGGTGACGGAGCATCTGGAGGACGGTGAGGGCGAGTTCATCCGCCGGACGCGCGCCGCCATCGGCCCCGATATGCCGCTGGTGGTCAGCCTGGACCTGCATTCCAACACGACCGATCTGATGGTGCAGGATTGCGACGGGCTGGTTGCCTATCGGACCTATCCGCATCTGGACATGGCCGACACCGGTGAGCGCTCGGCGCGTTTTCTCGACGGCCTGTTGCGGGGCGACCAACGGCCCGCGAAGGCGCGGCGCTCGGTCCCGTTCCTGATGCCGCTGACCGGCCAGTGCACCATGGTCGAACCGACCAAGGGCGTATACGACAAACTGGCCGAAATCGAGCAGGATGATGGCGTGCGGCTGATGTCCTACACGCCCGGCTTCCCGCCGGCGGATATCTGGGATTGCGGCCCGGTGGTGATCGCCTACGGCGACACCCAGCAGGATGCCGACCGCGCTGCCGACCAGCTCTACGACTACATCATGGAACGGGAAAAACAGTTCGCCGTGCCGATGCTGAGCCCGGACGACGCCGTGTCCAAAGCCATAGCGTCGAATAGCCATAAGCCCATGGTGCTGGCCGACGTGCAGGACAATTGCGGCGCCGGCGCCACATCTGACACCACCGGATTGCTGGCCGCGCTGGTTCGCCAGAACGCCGATCAGGCCGTACTCGGCGTGTTGGTGGATCCGGAAGCGGCGGCCGCCGCGCACGAAGCGGGCGTCGGCGCCGAGATCGAGCTTTCCGTCGGCGGCAAGCTGTTCACGGAAGGCGACCCGCCGTTCCGTGGCCGCTTTACGGTGACCAGCCTGTCGGATGGTAAGTTCTTGTGCACCGGCCCGTTCTACAAGGGCGTCAATGCCAACCTCGGGCCGAGCGCGCTGCTCACCATCGGCGGCGTATCCGTCCTGGTGTCGACCAACCGGATGCAGGCGGCCGACAAAGAGATCTTCCGGCACGTTGGGGTCGAGCCCGACCAGCAGAAGATCGTCGGCCTGAAGAGCGCGGTGCATTTCCGCGGCGACTTCACCGATATTGCGGAAGAGATTCTGGTGGTCCTGGCGCCCGGCGCCTTCAACGACCGGCCGGAAACGATGCCGTACGAAAACCTGCGGCCGGGTATCAGGCTCTGCCCCGAAGGACCTGTCCGCCAATAAAGGTCGGCGGATTACTCGCTTAATTCACACCAGACCGGGGTGTGGTCGGAGGCTTTTTCCTTACCCCGGGGCCCGCGGTCGATGCCGCTTGCCACCAGCCGGTCGGCCGCCTGCGGCGACAGCAGGATATGGTCGATCAGCAGGCCGTGGTCCTTCTGCCAGGCGCCGCGCTGATAATCCCAGTAGCTGTAGGCATGCGGCTGGGTGTTGTAGGCGCGAAATGCGTCCGTCAGTCCGAGGTTCAGCATGGTGCGGAGCCGCGCCCGGCTCTCCGGCTGGGTCAACGCGTCGTCGGCGAAGGCGGCGGCGTCGAACACATCGTCATCGGTCGGGATGACGTTGTAGTCGCCGCCCATCACGAAGCATTCCTCTTGGCCGAGCAGCTCTTCGGCGCGGTCGATCAGCCGATCCATCCAGGCCAGTTTGTAGGGAAACTTCTCGGTGTCGATGGGATTACCGTTAGGCAGGTAGAGCCCGCAGCATCGGATGCCGGCAATGACAGCCTCGATATAGCGCGCCTGCTCGTCGGTATCGTCGCCGGCCAAGCCGGTACTGACCTCGTCGATCGGCAGCTTGGAGAGGATGGCGACGCCGTTGTAGCTCTTCTGGCCGTGTACCGCGATGTTATAGCCGAGCTCTTCGATCTCCATGGCTGGGAACGCATCGTCCTGGCACTTCAGTTCCTGAAGCATCACCACATCGGGCGCGGCGTCCTTCAGCCATTCGACGACGCGCGGCAGGCGCGCCTTGATCGAGTTGACATTCCAAATAGCGATACGCATCGGGCCCCACCGCAGACTTCAGATAAGTGGGCAGAGCTTAGCCCGGACCCGTCGGGCAGGGGAAGGTTTTGCCGTCAGACGGCGAAGGACGTGCCGCAGCCGCAGGACGATGTGGCGTTCGGATTGCGGATCTGAAAGGCCGCGCCGATCAGTTCGTCCACATAGTCGATTTCGGAACCGGCCAGGTACATCAGCGAAAGGCCGTCGATCAGCACGGTCACGCCGTCCCGCTCGATCACCAGATCGTCGTCGGTCTGATTTTCATCCAGGGAAAAGCCGTACTGGAACCCCGAACAACCGCCGCCCGAAACCGTGACGCGCAGCTTCAACCCGGGATTTCCTTCATCCTGGATGATTTCGGCGATTCGCTTCGCCGCGCTGGCCGAGACGGTAATCGGCACAGCCTCCGTGCTTCCGGCTTCCATAACAGAACTCATAATTCCCACAACCCGGCCTGAGCCTTAAGTTTTGGCTAAGAATTGACCAATTATACCATGTAGAGGCTAGGCTTGGATTGTCAATTTTCGGTAACGCCGCAAGACCGTCGTTGATCCGCCCGGCCGCCGAGAGTAGTTTCCCGGCCAATCAAATCAACATGTTGGACTGCGATGAACCTGTTCCGGCATTTCCGGAGCGCTGTGATCGACGGCATCGACCGTTTGGCCGCCGGCGGCTCGCTGCCGGCCGGGCTGGATACCGGTAACGTAAACGCAGAACCGCCGCGCGACCCGAGCCACGGCGACATCGCGACCAACGCCGCGCTGGTGCTGGCGAAGCAGGCAAAGACCAAGCCCCGTGATATCGCGGAGGCTCTGTCGGCCGTACTGGCCGATGACGACGCAGTCGAGGCGGCCGAAATCGCCGGCCCTGGCTTCATCAATCTGCGCCTCTCGAACGGTTTCTGGCACAGGCAACTCGCCGAGATCCTGGAAGAAGGCCAGTCTTACGGCGATTCCGATATCGGCAAAGGCGAGCCGGTCAACGTCGAATATGTGTCGGCCAACCCGACCGGCCCGCTGCATGTCGGCCATGGCCGCGGCGCCGTGTTTGGTGACGCCCTGGCGACGCTGCTGGAAAAGGCCGGCTATGCCGTCACCCGCGAGTACTACATCAACGACGCCGGCGCGCAAATCGACGCTCTGGCGCGGTCGGTCCACCTGCGCTATCGCGAGGCGCTGGGCGAGACGATCATCGAGATACCGGATGGGCTCTATCCCGGCGAGTACCTGAAGGATGTCGGCGCCAGGATTGCGGCCAGCGACGGCGACAAGTGGGTCGGTCAGCCCGAGGACGCCTGGCTGGAACATTTCCGACTGACCGCGACCGCCGCGATGATGGACCTGATCCGCGACGATTTGGCGGCGCTCGGCATCCACCAGTCGGTGTTCTCGTCTGAGCTGGCGATCCAGAAAGCCGGCCGCGTCGAGGAAGCGGTCCACACACTGAAGGAACGCGGCCTGATCTACACCGGCGTGCTGGAACCGCCCAAGGGCAAGAAGCCAGAGGACTGGGAGCCGCGGCCGCAGATGCTGTTCCGAGCCACCGAATTCGGCGACGACGTCGACCGGCCGCTGCAGAAATCGGACGGCAGTTGGACCTACTTCGCGAACGATATCGCCTACCACTGGGACAAATACAAACGCGGCTCTGCCAAGCTGATCGATGTGCTGGGCGCCGACCACGGCGGCTACGCCAAGCGCATGAAGGCCGCAACAAAAGCCATCTCCGGCGGCGAGGGCGAGCTCGACATCAAGTTCTGCCAATTGGTCAGCCTGCTGGACGACGGCCAGCCGGTCCGCATGTCGAAACGCGCCGGCAGCTTCGTCACGCTCCGCGACGTGGTCGACAAGGTCGGCAAGGACGTCGTCCGCTTCATCATGCTGACTCGCAAGAACGACGCGGCGCTGGAGTTCGACTTCGCCCGGGTGACCGAACAGTCGAAGGACAATCCCGTCTTCTATGTGCAGTACGCACACGCCCGGTCGCGCTCGGTGCTGCGCAACGCAGCCCGGGATTTGCCGGGCCTGGACACGTCGGACGAGGCGCTTCGCAAAGCCGAACTGTCGCTGCTGACGCAGCCGCCGGAACTGGACCTGATCAAACGCCTCGCCGCCTGGCCCCGCACGGTGGAAGCGGCGGCGGAGGCGCACGAACCGCATCGTATTGCGTTCTACCTGTATGAACTCGCCGCCGAATTGCATGGTCTTTGGACCAAAGGCAAGGACGCCGCCGATCTGCGTTTCATCCTGCCGGATCAGCCGGAGCTGACACAGGCCCGGCTGGCCCTGGTGCGCGCGGTCGCGACCGTCATTGCCAGCGGTCTCGCCGTCATCGGCGTCGAACCGGCGGAGGAGATGCGATAGATGAGCATGGACGACGATCGCGAAAATCTCGGAGCCCAGGCGGATCCGGTTGTCGTCCGGTCCGGGACAGGCCGGCGGTTCATCGGCGCGGTATCGGTCGCGGTTATCGCCGCTTTCGTGATCGCGCTTTGGTACGCCTACGACCAAGGCGTGAACAAAGGCGTCAGCCTGTCGCCACCGATCGTCAAAGCGCCGGAAGGTCCAGTCAAGATCAAGCCTGAAGAGCCGGGCGGCATGAAGATTCCCAACCAGGACAAACAGGTCTATCAGGCAATGGAGGCGACCAAGCCCGAACCGAAGGTCGAGCAGTTGCTGCCGCCGCCGGAGGAACCGGAGCCTGAGGCCGAACCGGCGCAAACGCAGCCGAAGGTCGAAATGGAAACCGCGGCCAAGCCGGAACTCGAGGTGAAACCCGTGGAGCCGCCGGCCGTCACGGCCAAGGTCGAGGCCGAGCCGAAGCCGGAACCGAAAAGCAAACCCGCGCCACCGCCGGCAAAAGTGGCGGCGGCGCCGAAGCCGCCGAAAAAGGTCGCCGCGCCGGCGGCGCAAGGCAGCTTTATGATCCAGCTCGCGTCCTTCCGCAACGAGCAGGCCGCCAACAACGCCTGGAAAACCATCGGCGGCAAACACGCCCCGGTCCTGAAAAATCTGAAACAGCGGGTGCTGCGGATCGATCTGGGCAGCGGCAAGGGCGTCTTCTACCGCCTGCAGGCCGGTGGGTTCCCGACCCGCAAGGCCGCCGAATCCGCCTGCGCCAAGCTCAAGGCCAAGAAACAGGGGTGCCTGGTCGTTGCCCGCTAGCGGCTCCGCCCCGAAGGCCGCGATCTTCGGTTGCGGCGGCTTGCAGTTGTCCGACGAGGAGCGCCGGTTTTTCGCCGCCTCCCAACCGCTCGGCTTCATTCTGTTCGGTCGCAATTGCGATACGCCCGATCAGATTAGTGCTCTGACCGCGCAGTTGCGGGATTCCGTCGGACGTGAGGACGCGCCGGTCCTGATCGATCAGGAAGGCGGGCGCGTCGCCCGCCTGAAGCCGCCCCACTGGCCGAAGTATCCGCCTGGCGCCGCCTACGGCGCGCTGTATGACCGCGACCGCCAAGCCGGCCTGGAAGCCGCCCGGATTGGCGCAAGACTGATCGCCGCCGACCTTCATAGCCTCGGCATCGATGTCGACTGCCTGCCGGTCCTGGACGTACCGAGCCCGGACGGGCACGAAGTAATCGGCGACCGGGCCTACGGCAACGATCCCGCCGTCGTGGCGGAGATCGGCCGCGCCGCCGCCGACGGCCTGCTGGCGGGCGCCGTCTTGCCGGTAATCAAGCATATTCCAGGACACGGCCGCGCAAAAGCCGACACCCATCATGAGCTTCCGGTGGTCGATACGGCGCATCAGGAACTGGCACGGACGGACTTCCCGCCGTTTCACGCCCTGGCCGATCTGCCGATTGCGATGACCGCACATGTGGTTTACGGCGACATCGACCCGGACGGCCCGGCAACCACCTCGAAGACGGTGATTGCCGACATAATCCGTGGAGAGATCGGCTTCGACGGCCTGCTGCTGACCGACGATCTCAACATGCAGGCCTTAAGCGGCAGTCTTGCCGACCGCGCCGTTGCATCCCTAGCGGCCGGCTGCGACATTGCGTTGCATTGTTCCGGGGACATGAAGGAAATGCGCGAAGTCGCTGCCGCCGTTGGCGAAATGCCGGAGGCGGCGGTTCAGCGGTTCGAGCATTGCCGCAACCTGATCGCGGCGCCGGAAGCGCTTGATATCGACGCATCGAGGCAGCGTTTGCAGGACCTGCTATGCTAGCCGCGACTGCACCACGCTTGTTGGGGGCCGGTATGCCCTTCTGTATACTCCGATCAGAATCGGCGAGGCTGAAGCAGTGACGATTGTTGACGCGACGGACGCCTTCGAAGAGCGACGCGCCGAACGGGCTGGCGGCGACTCGCTCGTCGTTGATCTGGACGGTTACGAGGGACCGCTGGACGTCTTGCTTGCCCTGGCGCGGGATCAAAAGGTCGACGTAACCCGCATTTCCATCCTGCAGCTTGCCGAGCAGTATATCAGCTTCATCGAGCAGGCACGGCGGATCCGCCTGGAGATCGCCGCCGAATACCTTGTAATGGCGGCCTGGCTTGCTTTCCTGAAATCGAAACTCCTGTTGCCGGAACCCGAAGAGGACGAACCGTCCGGCGAGGAGATGGCGGCGCGGCTGACCTTCCAGCTACAGCGGCTGGAAGCGATGCGCGAATCCGCCGAGAAACTGATGAGCCTGCCGCGCGCCGGCATTGATGTCTTCCCGCGCGGCATGCCGGAAGGCGTCACGGTCATCCGCAATGCGGTTTACGAATGCTCGCTCTACGACCTGCTGCAGGCTTATGCCAATTTCCAGGAATCCAAGGGCACCGCGGAACCGCTTCGCCTAAGGCGCGATCTGATCTACACCGTGGAAACCGCCGTCGACCAGCTGCGTCGCATGCTTGGCCATTTGCCGGACTGGTCGACGCTTCAGTCGTTCCTGCCGGCCGGCTTGAGCGAACCGTTCGCGCGCCGCTCGGCAACCGCGTCGACGTTTGCCGCCACATTGGAAATGACCAAACGGGGCCAGATGCAATTGCGCCAAGGCAGTGCCTTCGGACCGATTTATTTGAAGAAGATCGATAAGGAATCATGAGCGTCGACCAGCAACATTTGCGAATGGCCGAAGCCCTTTTGTTCGCGGCGACGGAACCGCTCGACACGCAGACCCTGGAACATCGCCTGCCGGACGGCGTGGACGTACCTGCCGTGATGGCCGAACTTGCGGCTCAATATGACGGGCATGGCGTCAACCTGGTGAAGGTCGCTGGACGTTGGGCGTTCCGCACGGCCGAAGATCTCGCCTTCCTGATGAAGGAGGAGCGGGAGGTGCCGCGCCGGCTGTCCCGCGCCGGTGTCGAGACCCTGGCCATTATTGCCTACCACCAGCCGATTACCCGCGCCGAGATCGAGGAGGTTCGCGGCGTGGGTCTGAGCAAGGGCACATTGGACGTTCTGCTTGAATCGGGCTGGGTCAGGCCCAGGGGCCGCCGTCGGACGCCGGGACGGCCGGTAACCTATGGCGTTTCGGACAGTTTCCTGATCCATTTCGGGCTGGAATCCATCGAAGACCTGCCGGGCGTTGAAGAGCTGAAGGCCGCCGGCCTGTTGTCAGCCACACCGCCGGCCGGCTTCGCGAACCCGACAGGCGCCGCCGCCATGCCGGGCGTCGACGATGCCGGCGAGGAAACCGAGGAAGAAGACGAGACCGAGGACGAGGAAGACGATGACGACGGGGCCGAAACAGTCGGCGTCGTCACCAGCATTGGCGCCGCCGACGGATAATTCGGCAGACCGGAAATCCTCTTGCTTGCGCCGCTGCTTCCGCCCGCATAACCTGCGTCGGATCCAACTGAGAACCGTTCGCATTCATCCATTTGAGAGCCCGCCGTGACCAGTCTCATCCTGGAAGAGGTTCGTCACGCCTTCGACGGCGTGGTCGCCGTGGACGGCCTCTCTTTGGAAGTCGGTCTTGGCGAAATCGTCTGCCTGCTTGGCCCGTCCGGATGCGGTAAGACAACCAGCCTGCGGATCGCCGCCGGGTTGGAGCATTTACAGCAGGGGCGGGTGAGCATCGGCGGCGCCGTGGTCGCCGACGGCAGAACAACGTCGGTTCCGCCGGAAAAGCGCAATATCGGCATGGTTTTTCAGGACTACGCCCTGTTTCCCCACCTGACCGCGCGGGAAAACGTGGCCTTCGGCTTGGCGGCACAGCCCGCCGCCGCGGCACGGAAGGCGGCGGACGAGATGCTGGCGCGGGTGGGGCTCGCCGCTTATGGCGATCAATACCCGCATGCTCTCTCGGGCGGCGAGCAGCAGCGGGTCGCCCTGGCCCGTGCCCTGGCGCCCCGGCCGAAGTTGATGCTGCTGGACGAGCCGTTCGCCAACCTGGACGTTCGTTTGCGCGATCAGGTGCGCGACGACAGCCTGACGCTCCTTAAGGAGGCGGGAATCGCCGCCCTGCTGGTGACCCACGATCCGGAAGAGGCCATGCGAATGGCCGACCGGATTGCCGTTATGCGCAAGGGACGAATTGTCCAACAAGGATCGCCCGTTGACCTCTATACCAGGCCGATTGACGGCTTCATGGTTCGTTTTTTCAATGAAGTCAATGTGTTGAACGGTGTTGTTAAGTCCGGCTATGTGACCGTCACCGGCGCTCCGTTGGAAGCACCGGGCCTGCCCGACGATACCCCAGTCGAGATACTGATCCGCCCGGAAGGGATCGCCGTTCGTGGCACCGGCGCGGGCGGCTGCAGTGCGTCCATCGCCGCCACCGTTCACCGGGCCCGCCTGATGGGCCCTTATAGCCTGACGATCCTGCGCCTTTCCGACGGCAGCGAGCTTACCGCGCGAACCCCCGGCAAGCCGCCGGAGGCCGGGCAGGCGGTTCGGCTGCACTTGGACCCGGAACACGTATTTGTGTTCCCCAGAAGTGGTTAATGGCCGGCCGCTATTCCACATGCATCCTGGGAACACCAAATACCGTAAGTAACAACTAGAAACCCGGCGTCCGAAAGTCGGTAAACTGGCGATTCATTGCGGAAATTTGGCCTTTCTGCCATGATGCTTCGGCTATTTTGCGGGCGCGGAAAACATGGAGTCATTCGATGAGTATTGGTCCGTGGCAGATACTGCTGATCCTGGTGATCGTCCTGATCATCTTCGGCGCGGGCAAATTGCCGCGCGTCGCCGGTGACCTTGCGAAAGGGATCAAGAACTTCAAGAAAGGCATGACCGACGAAAGCGAGGCCGAGACGGCCGACGTGAACAAATCGGTCGAGGCCGAAAAGCCGGTCGCCGATACACCCGTCGAGCGGGATAAGGCGGCGCAAGGCTGAGCGACACGATACCCGTATCCGCCATAGAATGACGTTGGGCCGTCGCGATGTTCGACATCGGTTGGACCGAAATGATGGTGATCGCAGTCCTGGCGATCATCGTGATCGGACCGAAGGACCTGCCGGGTATGTTGCGCACGGTCGGCAAGTGGACGGGACGCGCCCGCGCCCTTGCCCGCGAGTTCCAGAGCAGCCTTGACGAAGTGGCGCGCGAGGCGGAACTCGATGAAATCAAGAAAGGGGTCGAACAGGTCACCTCGTTCGACATAAAAGGCGAAATCGAGAATTCGATCGACCCCAGCGGAACGCTTGACGGCGCCTTCGACTTCGACGAGACGGAAAAACTGAAGGCCCAGGCGGAGGCTCAGATCAACGGCGAAGCAAAACCGGATCCCGACAGCGGGTCGGAAGCCACCGAAGATGAAGTCGCGGCACGGCGGGCCGAATGGGCGGCGGCGGCGGCGCCACCCCACAGCCTCCAGTCCGCCGCCGGTTCGACACAGCCGGACGACGGCGATAGCGCGGATCAGCCGCCGTCGCCTGCGGTCGCGACCGCCAAGCCCGGCAGCTAGATCTAAGACCTCATGACCGGTATCGACGATATCGAGGCGAGCAAGGCGCCTCTGCTGGACCACATTATCGAACTGCGTAACCGTTTGATGTACTCGGTGGCGGCGCTGGCCGTCGCCTTCATCGGCTGCTACCTGGTCGCCGAACATATCTACGCCTTCCTGATGCAGCCGCTGGTCATCGCGCTGGGCGATCAGGAAGGGCGGCGGATGATCTTCACCGCTCTGCACGAAGCGTTCTTCACGTATATCAAGGTCGCCTTCTGGGCGGCCTGCTTCGTGTCATTCCCGGTTATCGCCAGCCAGATCTACATGTTCGTCGCGCCGGGCCTCTACAAGAACGAGAAGCGCGCGTTCCTGCCTTTCCTGGTGGTGACGCCGGTTCTGTTCTTCGCCGGCGGCGCGATGGTCTACTACCTGATCATGCCGCTGGCCTGGCAGTTCTTCCTCGGTTTCGAAACGCCGGGCAGCGAAGGCTCGCTGGCAATCGTGCTGGAGCCGAAGGTCAACGAATACCTGTCCCTGGTAATGAAGCTGATCTTCGCCTTCGGCCTTTGCTTTCAGTTGCCGGTACTGCTGACACTGCTGGCCAGGGTCGGTATCGCCAGTTCGGAGGGCCTGCGCAAAAAGCGGAAATATGCCGTGGTGATGGTGTTCATCGTCGCCGCCGTGTTGACGCCGCCGGACCCGATCAGCCAGATCAGTCTCGCCGTGCCGATCCTGGTGCTGTACGAGGTCTCTATCTTCTGCGCCAAGATGGTCGAGAAGAAACGCGCCGAGCGGGAAGCAGCGGAAGACGCGGCCGAGTAGCCCACACCGCTAGACGGCGCGATTCCGACGGCGTATAAACGCGCCGGTTTCCTCCCGGCTCTGCAATACCCGAGTAGGTCCGATGCTCGACCTCAAATGGATTCGCGACAATCCCGATGCGTTTGACGACGGCCTGAAAAGGCGCGGCGCCGAGCCGCTGTCCGCAAAACTGCTGGATCTCGACGAACGGCACCGGTCGGTGCTGACCGAAATGCAGCAGGCCCAGGCGCGCCGGAACGAGGCGTCGAAGCAGATCGGCAAGGCCAAGGCTTCCGGCGACGAGGCCGCGGCCAACGCCCTGATCGCCGAGGTCGGCGACCTGAAGACCAGGACTCAGGAACTGGAGGATCAGGAACGGGCCCTGAGCGAGCAGCTCGAGGAAGACCTGCTCGGCATTCCCAACATGCCCGCAGAAGACGTGCCCGTAGGCGCCGACGAGAGCGACAATCTGGAGATTCGCAAACACGGCGAACCCCGCGCCTTCAACTTTGCGCCGCGCGAGCATTTCGAGATCGGCGAGGCGCTCGGCCTGATGGATTTCGCCGCGGCGGCCAAACTGTCCGGTGCGCGGTTCGTGGTGCTGCGCGGCGCCCTGGCCCGGCTGGAGCGCGCGCTCTACAACTTCATGCTGGATATCCACACCGGCGAGTTCGGCTATGTCGAGACCGTGCCGCCGATGCTGGTGCGCGATGAAGCCCTGATCGGCACCGGCCAGTTGCCGAAATTCGCCGAAGACCAGTTCCGCACCACCAACGACATGTGGCTGATCCCGACGGCGGAGGTTCCGCTGACCAACCTGGCGCGGGAGCAGATCCACGACGAGGCCGATCTGCCGATGCGGGTCACCGCCATGACGCCCTGTTTCCGGTCGGAGGCCGGCGCCGCCGGCAAGGACACGCGCGGCATGATCCGCCAGCACCAGTTTACGAAAGTGGAACTGGTCAGCATCACGACGCCGGACCAGTCGGATGCGGAGCATCGGCGCATGACGGAATGCGCGGAAGCCATCCTGCAGCGTTTGGGCCTACCCTACCGGGTCGTGGTGCTGTCGACCGGTGACATGGGCTTCGGCGCGCGTAAGACCTACGACATCGAAGTCTGGCTGCCGGGGCAGGGGCAATATCGGGAAATCTCGTCCTGCTCCAACATGGGCGACTTCCAGGCACGGCGGATGCAGGCCCGATATCGCCCCGATGGCGAAAAGGGGACCCGGTTCGTGCACACCCTGAACGGCTCGGGCCTCGCGGTCGGCCGCACCTTGATCGCGATACTGGAGAACTATCAGCAGGCCGACGGCACGGTCCTGCTGCCGGAAGCTCTGAAGCCATATATGGGCGGCCTCGATGCGATCGCGGCGCCCAGCTAGGAGTGTGACATAGCCGTGCGGATCCTGCTTTCCAACGACGACGGCATTCACGCCCCGGGCCTGAAATCGCTGATCAAGATCGCCCGCCAACTATCCGACGATATCTGGATCGTCGCGCCGGAAACCGAACAAAGCGGCGCTTCTCACTCACTGACGCTGACCCAGCCGTTGCGGATACGCAAGATTTCCAGCCGCAAGTTCGCCGTGCGCGGCACGCCGACCGATTGCGTGATGCTCGCCCTCAATCAGATTGTCACCGACCGGAAGCCGGACCTGCTGCTGTCGGGCGTGAACCGCGGCGGTAATCTTGGCGAAGACGTCACCTATTCGGGCACCATCGCCGCAGCGATGGAAGGCACGCTGCTGCAGGTCCCATCGATCGCAATGAGCCAGGTCTTCCGGTCCGGCGGCCACCCGCACTGGTCAACGGCGGAGCATCATGCCCCGGCATTGATCAAACGGCTGATCAAGGCCGGGTGGGGCAAGGACGTATTGATCAACGTCAATTTCCCGGACGTGCCCCACGATGACGTGACCGGTGTGGAGGTGGTACGGCAAGGCCGGCGGGATTTCGCCAACGCTGTCATCGACGACCGCGTCGATGCGCGTGGCGTACCATATTTCTGGATCGGGTTCCGCGGGCGGAATGGAACGCCGGATCCCAAATCGGACCTCGGCGCCGTCGAGCGTGGCGCCATCGCCGTTACACCGCTGCATATGGACCTGGCGCATAAGTCCTCCATGACCCATCTCCGCAAGGCGCTCGGCGCGTGAGCGAGAATTCGCGCAAGATCCGCCTGCTGATGGAGCTGCGCCGGCAGGGCATTTCCGACACAAACGTCCTGTCGGCGGTCGAGCGGGTACCGCGTGAACTGTTCGTCCAGGACGCCTTTCTCGACCAGGCCTACGAGAACATCGCGCTACCGATCAAACACGGTCAGACCATCAGCCAGCCCTATGTGGTCGCCTTCATGACCGAGGCGCTGAAGGTCGGGCCGCGCATGAAGGTGCTGGAGGTCGGCACCGGGTCCGGCTACCAGGCCGCGATTCTGGCCTTGCTGTGCCGGCGGGTCTACACGGTCGAACGCTATCGCGTCCTGCTGAGGGAAGCGGAGGAGCGGTTCGCCGAAATGCGGCTGACCAACATCACCAGCCGGGTCGCCGACGGCTACAAGGGCTGGCCCGAACAGGCGCCGTTCGACAGGATCATCGTCACAGCCGCGGCGCCGGAAATGCCGCCCGTGCTGATCGAACAGCTTGCTGTCGGCGGGATCATGGTGCTGCCGGTCGGCCGCTCGACGACGGATCAGCAGATCGTACGCGTCACCAAGAACGAAGACGGATCGATAGCGACGGAAAAGCTCATGGCCGTCCGTTTCGTGCCTTTGGTCGACGGACTGGCGCAAGATGAATAATTCTTGACGAATCGTTCTGTTCTTGCAGTCGACGCCATTGATTCCTAAAGTCTTCTCATGATTCGGGTTCGAAAACGCCTGCAGCTGCTTACTGCCGTTACCGCAGCCGTCCTGCTGGCCTCTTGCGCACGGTCCACATTGGCGCCTGTCGTCTACAAGGGATCGCCTGTCGACAATCAGGCGTCCGCCGGCGAATCGTTTAGATCGGTGCCGCAGCCCGCGGTCACGACCGCCCCGGCCGGAATCACCCCAAGTTGGGCGTTGCCGCCCAAAACCGCCGCCCCGGTGACGCGAACGGTAACAAGCCGCGCTCCGGCGCGCGTGCAGGCACTGCCGCCTCAGGGAGACAGCTTCCGCATGGAAGGCAGCACACCCTCCTGGGCCTTGCCGACACGCAGCCCGGCTGCCGCCAGCCCGCCGGCCGTTGCTGCGCCGAAACCGCAACCCGTATGGACACCGGCACCCGTCGCGCAAGCTCAACCGGCAGTGCAAAGGGTTCCACCCTCGATCCCGCCCGTAGCGAAGCGGGCCGAACCTCCGTCCCAGTTCGTCGGTGGCGGCGTGGCGGTGGTCGAACCCGGCGATACGGTCTATGCGGTCGCCCGGCGCAGCGGTTTGCCGATCAAGGTATTGATCCAGGCCAACGGCCTGAAGGCGCCCTACCGCATCGCCGTCGGCAACAAACTGCGGTTGCCGAAAGTGCGCCTGCATACGGTGACGCCCGGGGAAACGCTGTTCCGCATCGCCAAATCCTATGGCGTCGACACATACGAACTCGCCAAACTGAACGGCATCGGCGAGCCCTTTACGGTTCCGATCGGCAACCGTTTGGCGATACCGGCGGCCTACGTCGCCGCCACGTCGCCGACTGAAACGACGAGCACGGCTGGCAGCGGCGGAATCCCGGCTGCGCCGCCGGCGCAATCCGTGGCGCTCAACGCGCCGCCGGCGCCCAGCGTCGCCGTGCCTACCGGTCCCTTGCCGAAAGCCCGCCGCGCCGCGCTACCGGTGCCGCCGCGGATCGGCAAATTTACCTGGCCTGTCGCCAACGGCCGGGTCATCTCGCGATTCGGCGTCAAACGGGGCGGCCTGCACAACGACGGCATTAATATCGCCGTCCCGCGCGGAACGTCGATCAAAGCCGCCGAGAACGGCGTGGTCGCCTATGTCGGCAACGAGTTGCCGGGTTTCGGCAACCTGGTCCTGATTAAGCATCGAGACGGCTACACCACGACCTACGCGCACAGCGAAACGGTGCTGGTGAAGCGCGGACAGCAGGTGAAACGCGGACAGGTCATCGCCAAGGCCGGCAGCACCGGCAGTGTCGACAAACCGCAGCTTCACTTCGAGATCCGGCGCGGCTCCCAGGCGATCGATCCTGCCAAGTTCCTCGGCAAATCGACGCTTGCCGGCAATCCGCGCAAGATCAGTCGAGTTTCATCCCCTGGCGGCCGGCCAGGTCCTGGATAAACTGCCACGCGACGCGCCCGGACCGGGCGCCGCGGGTCATCGACCATTCCACGGCCTCGCGCCGCAGCGTTTCCTGATCGATCTTCAGTTTGTAGCGGGCGACATAGCCATCCAGCATGTCGAAATAGTCGTCCTGGCTGCAGGTATGGAAGCCGAGCCAGAGGCCGAACCGGTCGGATAGAGATACCTTCTCTTCCACCGCTTCCGCCGGATTGATCGCCGTCGACCGCTCGTTCTCCATCATGTCGCGCGGCATCAGGTGACGCCGGTTGGAGGTGGCGTAGAAGATCACGTTCTCGGGCCGGCCTTCGATCCCGCCTTCCAGCACCGCCTTCAGCGACTTGTAGCTGGTGTCGTCGCTGTCGAACGACAGGTCGTCGCAGAACAGGATACAGCGGCGGCTTCCGTCGGCGCGGATATGCGTCAACAAGGTCGGCAGGGTGGGGATATCCTCCCGGTGGATCTCGATCAGCGCCAGCGCCCCCGGCCGCGCCAAATTGATCGCCGCGTGCACCGCCTTGACCAGCGAGCTTTTGCCCATGCCGCGCGCGCCCCACAACAGCGCGTTGTTGGCCGGCACGCCGTCCGCGAAACGCTGGGTATTGTCGAGCAGGATGTCGCGCACCCGGTCGACGCCCTTCAGTAGATCCAGGTCGACATGGCTGACATTGGGCACCGGCTGCAACAAGCCGCCTTCCGGATGCCAGACGAAGGCGTCCGCCTTGTCGAGGCCGACCTGGCCGCTCACGGGTGGCGTCAGCCGGTCCAGCGCCTCGGCGATCCGGGTCAGCACCGGCAATAGATCAGACTGCGACATCTTCCGACACCTTGGATAGTTTCCGGGCCGGGCAAGGCGGCCGCTTGAACCGCGCCGGCGCCCGAACCAGATACAATGGGCGCGGGAACCTAGCACACAGCCTCGCTCGGTCAAACCGCCCGCTAAACCGCGGAAACGCTCACCCGTATGTGGTTTGCATTCGACCCCCGGGTCGCTATATTCCGCGATTGTCCGGCTCTGCCGCTCAAGGAGTTTTTCATGCTCATTTCTCCCGCCTATGCCCAGGCCGCCGGTGGCGGATCGGATTTTTTTGTCACGCTGATGCCGCTGGTATTGATCTTCGTGGTATTCTACTTCCTGTTGATCAGGCCGCAGCAGAAACGCATGAAGGACCACAAGGCGATGATCAACGCGGTCCGGCGCGGGGATACGGTGGTCACCGGCGGGGGCATCGTCGGCAAGGTCAGCAAGGTCAAGGATGACGAGACCGTGCAGATCGAAATCGCCGACGGCATCCGCATCAACGTGATCCGCGATACGCTCTCAAGCGTGCGCAGCAAAAGCGAGCCCGCGGCCGGCCAGGGCGACGCGAAGCCTGCCGCCGCCGGTGGCGGCGGTGAGCAGGGCGCCAAGGCCGGCGGTCTGTTCTCCAAACTTAAACGCTGACCGGCCGAGAGGCATTGAGCGGCCATGCTGTATTTCGCCAAATGGAAGATCGCGGGCGTCCTGGCCGTCTGCCTGCTGGGCATCGTCCTGACGTCCCCGAATTTCCTGCCACGCGACGTGGCCCACTCGATTCCGGACTGGCTGCCCCACCAACAGATTAATCTGGGGCTGGATCTGCAAGGCGGCTCCCACCTGCTGCTGGAAGTCGACGTCGACACGGTGATCCGAGACCGCTTCGAATCCCTGGAAGATGCGGTCCGCCTGGAACTCCGCCAAAAGCCGCGGATCGGCTATCGCGGCATCGGCGTCAAAGGCGATGCGGTAACCCTGACCATCCGCAACCCCGATGAAGTCGACGCCGCCGCGCGACGCCTGCGCGCCCTGGCTGTGCCGGTCAACGCCAATCCCTTGCTCGGCATCGTCGGCGGTACGCCGGATATCGAAGTCTTGGTGGGCGGCGGTGGGCAGCTCACGGTCGGGCTGACCGAGGAAGCGCTGCGCCAACGGGTCGATTCCGCGGTCCGCCAGTCGATCGAGATCGTACGCCGCCGTATCGACGAGACCGGCGTCAACGAACCGTCAATCCAACGCCAGGGCGGCGAGAGGATTTTGATCCAGCTGCCGGGCGTCGACGACCCCGACCGGGTCAAGCGTCTGCTTGGCGAAACCGCAAAGATGACGTTTCATCTCGTCGACATGACGGCCGATCCGTCATCCGGGCGGGTCCCACCCGGCAGCAGGCTCCTGCCAAGCGACGACCCGGACGATCCCATCCAGACCTATGTCGTGCGCAAGCGCGTCGAGGTGTCGGGCGAAAATCTGGTCGACGCCCAGCCGACCTACGAGCAGGGCCGGCCGGTCGTCAGTTTCCGGTTCGATGCCGTCGGCGCCAAACGCTTTGCGGATACGACGTCGCAGAACGTCAACCGGCCCTTCGCCATCGTGCTCGACGACAAGGTCGTCAGTGCCCCCAGGATTAATGAACCGATCCTGCAGGGCGCCGGCATCATCTCCGGCAACTTCACGCCGCAATCAGCCAACGACCTCGCCCTGTTGCTCCGCGCCGGCGCGCTGCCGGCGCCGCTGGAAATCCTGGAAGAGCGGACGGTCGGCCCGGACCTCGGCGCCGACTCCATCCAGGCGGGCAAGGTCGCCAGCGGGATCGGCTTCGTGCTGGTGATCATCTTCATGGTCATCGCCTACGGCCTGTTCGGCCTGGCCGCCAATGCCGCCCTGATCACCAACATGTTCCTGATTTTCGGTACGTTGTCGCTGTTGCAGGCGACGCTGACACTGCCGGGTATCGCCGGGATCGTGTTGACGATCGGCATGGCGGTCGACGCCAATGTGCTGATCTTCGAGCGGATTCGCGAAGAGATCCGAGCGGGTAAGTCGCCGTTTAACGCGGTCGAGGCCGGCTACAAACGCGCCTTCACCACCATCGTCGACGCCAACGTCACGACCGGCATAGCGGCGATCATCCTGTTCGCGTTCGGGTCCGGCCCGGTAAAGGGCTTCGCGGTCACGCTTGGCATCGGAATCCTGAGCTCGATGTTCACCGCAACCGTGTTGACCCGTCTGCTGGTTTCATTGTGGTTGCGCCGCACGCGGCCGACCGCGCTCGCACTGTAGGGGGAGGGCGCGGCGATGTTTCATCTAAGATTGGTGCCGGCGAACACGAAGGTCCCGTTCATCAGGCACCATGTCATAGCGTTCATCTTCTCCGCCTTGCTGGCGGTCGGCTCGATCGTGATGTTTTTCGGGCCCGGCGTGAACCTCGGCATCGATTTCGAGGGCGGTATCCTGATCGAGATCGGAACCGACCAGCCGGCGGATGTTTCCGCGATGCGCAGGTCGATGTCCGGACTTGGTCTCGGCGAGGTCGCGCTGCAGGAATTCGGCTCGCCGACGGAAGTCCTGATCCGAATCGAACGGCAGACCGGCGGCGAGAAGGAGCAGCTTGCGGCTGTCGACGCCGTTAAACGCCAACTGTCCCAGGATTTCGGCGACGTGTCGTACCGGCGGGTCGAGTTTGTCGGCCCGAAGGTCAGCGCGGAACTGGTACTGGCGGCCGTAGAGGCGGTCGGCATCGCCGTCGTCGCGATGCTGCTCTACATCTGGTTCCGGTTCGAGTGGCAGTTCAGTGTCGGCGCGGTTCTGGCGCTGGTCCACGACGTCGTTCTGACCATCGGTATGTTCGCCGTTACACGGATAGAGTTCAATCTCGCCAGTGTCGCCGCGATTTTGACCATCGTCGGTTATTCCATCAACGACACCGTCGTCGTATACGACCGCATCCGCGAAAATCTGCGCAAGTACAAGCAGATGGAAATTCCCGACCTGCTTAATCTCAGCATCAACGACACCCTGTCGCGCACGACCATGACCTCGGTCACGACCTTGCTGGCGCTGCTGTCGCTGTTCTTCTTCGGCGGCGAGGTCATCCGTGGCTTCGCGTTTGCCATGATCTGGGGCGTGGTGGTCGGCACCTATTCGTCGATCTTCGTCGCCGCGCCGTTGCTGCTTCATCTGAAATTGCAGCGCGGCGGTGCCGCCGAAGAGGCGGAGAAACAGAAGGCCTGACAGCCAGTCGGACATGGACATCACCCCGCGCATCGCGGCCGGCCGCCAGTTGGTTACGGCCTACGGCAACGGTGGCTTCCGTATCAACAACCAGGCCTTCAAAGGATCGGTCCTGGTGTTTCCCGACCGCGCCATCGAATGGCCGATTGCGTCCATGGATGAGCTTACCGCCGACAGCCTGAGTCAGGTAGCCGAGGCAACACCGCCGGTGGAAGTGCTGCTGGTCGGCTGCGGCGCGTCTTTGGCGTTCATTCGCCCGGAGATCCGCGAACCGCTACGCGAGGCCGGCATCGTCATCGACGGCATGGACACTGGCGCCGCCTGCCGGACATACAACGTGCTGCTGTCGGAAGAACGCCGCATCGCCGCCGCTCTCATCGCCATCGAATAAAAAAAACCGGGGCCCGAAGGCCCCGGTTTGACGCAAGGCCCAAGGCCTTGTGTGTCAGTAGATGTTCTGCGCCGACACCATGGCGTACAGCATGGGGATCGACAGCATCGTGTTGGTGCGGCTGAACAGCATCGCCGTCCGCGCCGATTTCGCCTTCGTGTCGGCATCCGCTTCGACAATGCCCAACGCCTTCTTCTGGTTCGGCCAGATGACGAACCAGACGTTGAACCACATGATCGCGCCAAGCCACATGCCGATGCCGATGGCGGTGTGCTTCGGCACGCCGTCGGTCAGCCCAAGCGTGATCGCACTGATCAGGTAACCGTTCAGGTGAGCGAGAATCAGCCCGGTGACGATGGTCGCCATCGCACCCCAGCGGAACCACCAAAGCGCCGCCGGCGCGATCACCTTGCCGATCGCCGGTTTCTGCTCGTCTGGAATGTTCGGCATGTTCGGTATCTGGACGAAGTTGAAATACCAGAGCAGACCGATCCACATCACACCGCTGAGTACGTGCAGCCAGCGGAAGAAGAACGCCCACCAGGCGAGGTCCAGACTCAGACCCTGCTGGTGCCAACCGACCATGATGACGATCAAGACGACCGCCAGCACGAAGCCGGCGATTACCGTATTGCGTAACGAAGATAGTATTGCTGCCACTTCTGACCCCTCCCGTTTCGATCCGTTGCCCGCAAATTTACCAGGAAATGCCGACCGCGTTAAAGCCATGCACCATGGATGCATGGATCGCCGCCAAGCCGCGTTTTGCGAAACCAACTCGTTCCAGGACCGGAAAGGTAGTCAGTCGCGACCGTCTTGTGAAGTGCGAAATCAGCAGTACACCAATGCTTTATGTCGATTGGACTGGGCTCTGCCGTGACCTATATTGCCCCCCAATCATACACCCTTCGGATCGATATGGCGGCCAATTCCTCGCTTTCCTACTGCGCCACACAGGTGCGCCGGGACGACCATGACCGCTTCCTGACCGCGTTGTTTGCACCCGCGGCGATTCGCGAGGACCTGTTCGCGCTCTATGCATTCAATCTTGAACTCGCCAAAACACGCGAGCAGGTCTCGGAAGCGATTCTCGGCGAAATCCGGCTGCAATGGTGGCGCGAGACGCTGGAAGAGATTTTTGCCGGCAACCGGCGCGAGCATCCGGTGGTGGGCGCACTGGCCGATTCCATCGAGACGCACCAACTTGACCGCACGCTGTTGGACCGCCTTATCGACGCCAGGACGGCCGACCTGACGGACGACCCACCCGCCGACATGACCGCACTGGAAGACTACGCCCGAGGCACGTCCTCCGGCCTTATGCAACTTGCCCTGCAGGTGCTTGGCGTGCGAACCGGCGACGCCGATACGGCCGCCGAGCATGCCGGCGTCGGTTGGGCGCTGACCGGTCTGATACGGGCGGTACCGTTTCACGGCGCCCAGGGGCGCGTCTATCTGCCGCAGGACCTGTTGGAAGCCGAGGGGCTGAATATCCACGCAACCGCACACGACAGGAACCCGGAAAAAATCCGGCGGATCGCCGGCCACTTGGCTGAGACCGCGGCGAACCACCTGCGGCAGGCCAGGGCGATCCGCAGCCGGATACCGAAAAAGGCGCTGCCGGCCCTGCTACCGGCCAGTCTCGCAGACGTCTATTTGGCGCGGCTCCGCAAAGCGGGCTACGACCTGTCGGACCGCCGTCTCGAGGTCTCGGCTCCCCGGCGCCAGTTCAAGCTTTTGTGGAACGCCCTGACCGGACGCTACTGACCGACTACTCGGCAGCTTCTTGGCCCAACCCCAGCCACGCATCAAGGTCCGCCAGCGCCCGCGCGGTATAGGCGCGCTTGCGATCACGGCCTTTCAGGCGGCGTTTGCCTTCCATGACCGGCGGCGGGAACAGCCCGAAATTAACGTTCATTGGTTGGAACGTCTCGGCGTCGGCGCCGCCTGCGATATGGCCGATCAACGCGCCGAGCGCCGTGGTCGGCGGCGGCAGCGCCAGGTTGCGGCCCAGCCTTTCGGCCGCGGCAAACCGCCCCGTCAACAGGCCGATCGCGGCGCTCTCGACATAACCCTCGACGCCGGTAATCTGACCGGCAAAGCGTAGGCGCGGCATTGCCTTCAGCCTGCAGGTACCGTCCAGCAGTTTCGGGCTGTTCAGGAACGTGTTGCGATGGATCCCGCCAAGCCGGGCGAACCGCGCTTGTTCCAACCCGGGGATCGCTCGGAATATCTCGGTCTGCGCGCCGTGCTTCAACTTGGTCTGGAAGCCGACCATGTTGTAGAGCGTGCCGAGCGCGTTGTCCTGACGCAGCTGGACGACGGCATAGGGCTTCTCCGGCGCATGCGGATTGGTCAGGCCCACCGGCTTCATCGGGCCGAACCGCAAGGTCTCGTGTCCCCGTTCCGCCATCACTTCGATCGGCAGGCAGCCTTCGAAATACGGCGTGTCCTTTTCCCACGCCTTGAACTCCGACTTCTCACCGGCGATCAGCGCGTCGATGAAGGCGCGATACTGCTCTTCGTTCATCGGGCAGTTGATGTAGTCCTTGCCGTCACCGCCGGGTCCTGGCTTGTCGTAGCGCGACTGGAACCAGGCTTTGTCCATGTCGATGGAATCCCGATAGAGAATCGGCGCGATGGCGTCGAAGAAGGCCAGAGAGTCCTCGCCGGTCAAATCTCGAATGGCCGCCGCCAGGGCGGGAGAGGTTAGCGGCCCGGTCGCCACGATGACCTTGTCCCATTCCTCCGGCGGCAGGCCGTCGACCTCACCGCGCTCGATCTCGACCAGGGGCTCTTCCGCCAAAGCGGTCGTAACCGCGTCGGAGAAGCCAACCCGGTCGACCGCCAAGGCCCCGCCGGCCGGCACCTTGTGCTGGTCGGCACAGTGCAGAATCAAAGAGTTGCAGCGCCGCATTTCCTCGTGCAGCAGGCCGACAGCGTTGGCCTCGGCATCGTCCGACCGAAACGAGTTCGAACAGACCAGTTCGGCCAACCCGTCCGTCTCGTGCGCGTCGGTGCCGCGAACCGGACGCATCTCATGCAGGACGACAGGCACGCCGGCGCGCGCCGCCTGCCACGCCGCTTCCGATCCGGCCAAGCCGCCGCCGACGATATGGATGGGTTCAGTGCCGCTCATGCGCCTTAGATATCGCTCCGGCCTGGGGCATGCAAGCGCGCCGCAAAATCTCTAAAATCGCCGCCGCGTGGCGTATTCAGGGGAGGGTAACAATGCTGCAGCCGGCGGCCACCTATAGGGAAGTCTACGACAGCTTCGTCTGGCGCATTCCGGACCGTTACAACATCGCCATCGACGTGGTCGACCGGCATGCCGACAAAACACCCGATGCGCCGGCCTTGATCTACGAAACGCCCGACGGCCGGATAGCAACCTACAGCTTCCAGGACATGAAGCGGCTGTCGAACCGCTGCGCCAACTTACTGGCGGCCAGCGGTATCGAACCCGGCGACCGCTTTGCCATCCTGCTTGGCCAAACCCCGGAAACCGCGCTGACCCACGTCGCCTGCTGGAAACTCGGCGCCATCTCCATCCCGATGTTCACCCTCTTTGGGGAAGAGGCGCTGGAGTTCCGTCTCTCGAACAGCGGCGCCAAGGGCATCCTCACCGACCGGGAGAACTACCCGAAGATCGCGGCGATCCGCGACCGACTGCCGGACCTGAAAACGATATTCCTGACCGATGGACCGGAGGTCGGCGCACGGGATTTTTGGCGCGACATGGAGGCCGCAGCCGATACCTTCAGGCCGCGCGACAGCCGGCCCGACGATCCCGCGTTCCTCTCCTACACCTCCGGCACCACCGGGTCGCCGAAGGGCGCGCTACACGCGCACCGCACGATGCTGGGACACATGCCCGGTTTCGATATCGCCCATGGCTTTTACGGCTTCGACGGCGACCTCAACTGGTCGCCCGCCGACTGGGCCTGGATCGCCGGACTGATGGACGTTCTGATGCCCAGTTGGTGGCACGGCAAACCGGTGCTGGCCTTCCGGCCCCAAGGCCGCTTCGACCCGGAGCAGGCGTTCCACATGATCGCCAAACACAAGGTCCGCAACAGCCTGCTGGTCCCGACCATGCTGAAGCTGATGCGCCAGGTCCCGAACCCGCCGAAGGTGGATATGCGCAGCGTTATCAGCGGCGGTGAAGCCGTCGGCGTGGAGATTCTGGAGTGGGGCCGGCGGCAATTCGGCTTCGACATCGCCGAGGGTTTTGGCCAGACCGAATGCAATCTCGTCTTGTCGCACGTCCCGACGCTGATGCCCCCGAAGATCGGCTCGCTCGGCCTGCCATCGCCGGGCCATGTCGGCGCCATCGTCGACGATGATGGCACCGTTCTGCCCGCCGGCGAAACCGGCAACATCGCGTTCAGGCGGCCCGATCCGGTGATGATGCTGAACTACTGGAACAATCCGGAGGCGACGGAGCAGAAGTACGCCGGCGACTGGCTGATCACGGGCGATCACGGTATCTGCGACGAAGACGGATATTTCTGGTTTGTCGGCCGCGCCGACGACGTAATCACGTCATCCGGTTATCGGATCGGCCCGGGAGAGATCGAGGATTGCCTCCTGAAGCACCCGGCCGTCGCCCTTGCCGCGGCGATCGGCGTGCCGGACCCGGACCGGACCGAAATCATCAAGGCGTTCGTCGTGTTGGCGGAAGGCCAGCCGGCTGGCGAGGATTTGGAAAACGATCTGCGGGCTTTCGTGCGCGGCCGCCTGGCCAAGCATGAATATCCGCGCGAGATCGAATTTGTGACCGACCTGCCGACCACCGCGACCGGTAAGGTCATGCGCCGCGTATTGCGCCAACAGGAATTGGACCGGCTATTGTAACTTGCGGCGCAGGAACCGTCGCACCGGCTCCGCAGTCGCCAGATCCAATGCGTCCCGAAACGCTCTCTGTGCTTCGGCCATCCGACCCTCCCGGCGCAGTAGTTCGCCCCGTGTCGCCGGCAGCAGGTAGTATCGGGCGAGCGACGGGTGATCGGCCAGATCGCCGATCGCATCAAGACCGGCCCGTGGGCCGCTCAGCATCGCCACGGCGACGGCCCGGTTGAGGGCCGTAACGGGTGAGGAATGCGCCTCCGTCAGCAGGTCGTAGTAGGTCAAGATCGCCCGCCAGTCCGTCGCGGCGAAATCCGGCGCCACCGCGTGGCAGGAGGCAATGCCGGCCAGGAGATGGTACTGCGATAAAGTCGAGCCGGAGGCGGCGGCCTGAAGCCGGCGCATGCCGTCGCCGATCATTCGCCGGTTCCAAAGGTTGCGATCCTGCTCCGACAGCAGCATCAGTTCGCCCGATCCGTCGACGCGGGCCGGCAGGCGAGCACCCTGAAACAGCAGCAGCGCCAGCAGGGCCTGCGCCTCCGGCCGGCCGACGTTCGGGTTGTCGGCGACCAGCGTCGTCAGCCGTATGGCCTCGTGACAGACGTCCGGCTTGGTGAGGTGTTCACCGACATAGGCGGCGTACCCCTCATTGAACATCAGGTAGAGGACTTCCAGGACCGAGCCTAACCGCTCATCCAATTCCGGCGGCGACGGCATATCGAAACCGATGTTGCGGTCGCGAATGCGCCGTTTGGCGCGGACCAATCGCTGTGCCATCGTGCTTTCGCCGGTCAGGAAAGCGCCGGCGATCTCGGCCACGCCGAAACCGCCGGCGGTCTTCAGGGTCAGCGCCAGCCGACTGTCGCGCCCGAGATCGGGATGGCAGCACATGAAGATCAGCCGCAGCTGGTCGTCCGCGATTTCCGCCTCGAAATGCGGATCGGCCGTCGCGCCGTTGAGACGATCGTTGGCGAACCAAAGCTCGATCTCCGGCTGCTTGGCCTTCAACACGGCATGGCGGCGCACAGCGTCCAGCGCCCGATTACGGGCCACGGCGTAGAGCCAGCCGGCGGGGTCTTCGGGTATGCCGCAAAACGGCCAGGTCTTCAGCGCCTGCAACAGGGCATCCTGAACGACCTCTTCCGCCAGGCCCAGATGGGCCGGACCGAAGAACCGGGTCAGGCCGGCGACCATTCGCCCCGCCTGACGGCGGAACAAATGGTCGACCAGCCGGCCGATTTCCGGATTGTCGCCGGGACCGGTCACACGTTATCGATCTGTCGGACCTCGATCGCGCTGCCGTATTTGGCATGCGGGCAGGTGCCGGCGATTTCCACCGCCGCGGCATAGTCCGGCGCTTCGATCAGGAACAGGCCGCCGATCAATTCCTTGGTTTCGCTGTACGGTCCGTCGGTGACGGCAATACCGCCGCCGCCGCTTTTCAACACCTTGCCGGCGTCGTTCGTCAGCTTATGGCCTTCCAACACTTTGCCGGCCTCGCCCATCTTCTGGCTCCAGGCCCTGTATTCGCCGATGATCGCCTGCATCTCCTCGGGCGACAGGTCCGACCCGGTGCCCCCGGATTCGTGCAGCAAGAGTATGAATTGTGCCATTTCAACCTCCGTTCGGTGGCACGGCGCTTTCAGGATAGCGCCGCTACCTGACGAAAACGAACGGGGAGCGCGGAAATCGACAGCCGCGCCAAAAAATATTACGCGGCGGACCGGCGGCGGCCGTTTGTCGCCTTGGCGCGCTTCGGTTTCGCCGCCTTCCGCGTGGGAGTCGGCTTGACCGGCGCGCGGCTGGACCGGCCGAGGATCTCTTTCAAATACTGTCCGGTATAGCTCTGCTTCACCTTGGCCACATCTTCCGGGACGCCGGCGGCGACCAGCTCTCCGCCGCCATCGCCGCCCTCCGGCCCCAGGTCCAAAATCCAGTCGGCGGTCTTGATCACCTCCAGATTGTGTTCGATGACCACCACCGTGTTGCCGGTCTCGACCAGCGCGTGCAGCACTTCCAGCAGCTTGCGCACGTCCTCGAAATGCAGACCGGTCGTTGGCTCGTCCAGGATGTAGAGCGTACGGCCTGTCGCTCGACGCGACAGTTCCTTCGCCAGTTTAACCCGCTGCGCCTCACCGCCTGAGAGCGTGGTAGCCGGCTGGCCGACCTTGATGTAGCCGAGACCGACACGCTTTAGCGTCTCCAACTTGTCCCGCACCGCGGGCACCGCCTTGAAGAACTCGGCCGCTTCCTCAACCGTCATATCCAGGACTTCGGCGATCGACTTGTCCTTGAACTTTATCTCCAGCGTCTCGCGGTTGTAGCGGCTGCCCTTGCACACATCGCACTGCACGTAGACGTCGGGCAGGAAGTGCATCTCGATCTTGATCAGCCCGTCGCCCTGGCAGGCTTCGCACCGGCCGCCTTTCACGTTGAACGAAAACCGGCCAGGCTTGTAGCCGCGCGCCCGGGCCTCCGGAATGCCGGCGAACCAATCCCGGATCGGACTGAAGGCGCCGGTATAGGTCGCTGGGTTCGAGCGCGGCGTGCGGCCGATCGGCGACTGGTCGATGTCGATGATCTTGTCGAGCCATTCCAGTCCTTCGATCCGTTCGACCGGCGCCGGCAGGTCGCGGGAGCCGTGCAGACGCCGCGCCACAGCCTTGTACAGGGTCTCCACCGTCAGGGTCGACTTGCCGCTGCCGGAGACGCCGGTAATGCAGGTAAACGTGCCCAGCGGGATCTCGACGTCCACGTCCTGCAGGTTATTGCCGCTGGCGCCGATCACGGCGACCTGCTTCGCCTTGTGGCCCTTACGCCGCTTGGCGGGCACGGGAATCTGTTTCATGCCGGAGAGATACTCGCCGGTCAGGCTGCCGGGAGTCTGCATCACCTTGTCCGGCGTGCCTTCCGCCACCACGCCGCCGCCATGCTCGCCGGCGCCCGGTCCCATATCGACCAGGTGGTCGGCGGTCATGATCGCTTCCTCGTCGTGCTCGACCACGATCACCGTGTTGCCGAGGTCGCGCAGGTTCTGCAGGGTCTCCAGCAGCCGCGCGTTGTCTCGCTGATGCAGGCCGATGGACGGCTCGTCCAGCACGTACAGCACGCCGGTAAGCCCCGAACCGATCTGCGAGGCGAGCCGGATCCGCTGGCTTTCCCCGCCCGAGAGTGTCCCCGAATTGCGTGAAAGCGTTAAATACTCCAACCCGACGTTGACCAGGAAGCCGAGCCGCTCGTTGATCTCCTTCAGGATCCGACCGGCGATGGTCCGTTGCTTCGGCGACAGCATCGGGTCCAGGCCCTTGAACCAGCCGGCAGCCTGCAGGATCGACATCCTGGCGACCTCGCCGATATGCAGGCCGACCACCTTAACCGCCAGGGCTTCCGGCTTCAGCCGGTTGCCGCCGCAGGCCTCGCAGGCGGAGACAGACTGGTAACGCTCCATCTCCTCGCGTACCCACGACGAGTCGGTTTCGCGCCAGCGCCGGTCCATGTTCGGGATCACGCCCTCGAAGGCCTTCTTCGTCGTATAGCTGCGCAGGCCGTCGTCGTAGGTGAACTCGACCTCCGTGGTGCCGGAGCCGTACAGGATGATGTCGCGCATCTTTTCCGGCAGGTCGTTCCACGCCTCGTTGGTCGAGAACTCGAAATGCCGCGCCAGGCTGTCCAGCGTCTGCGCGTAGTAGGGCGAGGTGGATCGGGCCCAGGGCGCGATCGCGCCGGTCCTGAGCGTCTTGGCGCCGTCCGGCACCACCAGATTGGCGTCGAAGAACATCTGCGTACCCAGACCGTCGCAGGACGGGCAGGCACCGTAAGGGTTGTTGAAGGAGAACAGCCGGGGCTCGATCTCGTCGATGGTGAAGCCGGAGACAGGGCAGGCGAACTTGGCGGAAAAGATGGTGCGCTCGCCGCCGTCGGCGTTTTCCGCCACCGCGATGCCGTCGGCCAGTTCCAACGCCGTCTCGATCGAGTCCGCCAGCCGGCTTTCCAGCCCCTCGCGCACGACGATCCGGTCGACCACCACGTCGATGTCGTGCTTCAGCTTCTTGTTGAGCGCCGGCACCTCCTCGATCTCGTACATCTCGCCGTCGACCTTGACCCGCTGGAAGCCCTTCTTGCGCAGATCGGCGAACTCCTTGCGGTATTCGCCCTTGCGGCCGCGAATCAGCGGCGCCATCAGGTACAGCCGGGTGCCTTCTTCCATCGCCATCACCCGGTCGACCATCTGGCTGACCGTCTGGCTTTCGATCGGCAGGCCGGTCGCCGGCGAATAGGGGATGCCGATCCGGGCGTAGAGCAGCCGCAAGTAGTCGTAGATCTCGGTCACGGTGCCGACCGTCGAGCGCGGGTTGCGCGAGGTCGTCTTCTGCTCGATGGAAATCGCCGGGCTCAGGCCCTCGATGTGGTCGACGTCCGGCTTCTGCATCAGCTCCAGGAACTGCCGGGCATAGGCCGACAGGCTCTCGACATAGCGGCGCTGGCCCTCGGCGTAGATTGTGTCGAAGGCCAGCGACGACTTGCCGGAACCCGACAGGCCGGTGATCACCACCAGCTTGTCGCGCGGCAGGTCGACATCGATGTTCTTCAGATTGTGCTCGCGGGCGCCGCGGACGCTGATCGTCTTGTTCATGGCCTCAACAGGTACAAAATGAGTACGGCCCCTCAGAATATGGGTCCGGACGACGAAATGCCACCGCGCGGGACCTTAAATCGGCGATATTTCTTGTGGATAAGATCCGGCTGGCACCGGGCTCCGAAAAACGGTTAATCTGCGCCGTAATTCTTACAACCCAACAACAGGAAGGCGTCAAAAATGGCCGGCAGTGTCAACAAAGTCATCCTCGTCGGCAATCTGGGCCGCGACCCGGAAGTCCGCCACACGCAAAGCGGCGACCCGATCGTGCACCTCAACCTGGCGACCTCCGAAACCTGGCGCGACCGGTCAACCGGCGAGCGGCGCGAGCGCACGGAATGGCACCGGGTGGTGATCTTCAACGAGAATCTCGGCAAGATCGCCGAGCAGTATCTGCGCAAAGGCTCGAAAGTCTATATCGAGGGCCAGTTGCAGACCCGCAAATGGACCGACCAGCAGGGCGTCGAGAAATACACCACCGAGGTGGTCCTCCAGCGCTTCCGCGGCGAACTGACCATGCTGGACCGGCGCGGCGAGGGCGACGGCGATTTCGGCGGCGGCGGGGGCGGCCGGAGCGATTATGGCGGCGGCCAGCCGTCCGGCGGCGGCGGTGGAAGCAGCGCCGGCGGGGGCGGGGATTTCGACGACGAGATCCCGTTCTAGGACCGCTAGAAACCACCCCCGAAAGAAGCTTTTCAGACGGCCGCTCGGCGGGCTTTTCCGGCCCGCGGAGCGCGCTTGTTCGCAGCCGCAAAAACTTGCTCGAAAACGCAATTTCTTGTATGTTACAGGGTATCGAATACAGATATATCGTGGTTGGGCGTAGCGTTGTGTTTGCTGGTTCGGAACCTCTCCGGACATCGTTCGAAATTCCTGCTGCGGCCCATTCTTATCTCCTGACGGAAAGCTGATTTTGAGCGACGTAACCAGTCCACCGCCGCCTCCCGGCCCAGACGACGACATAGCGCCGATCACCATCGAAGAGGAGATGAAACGCTCCTACCTCGATTACGCCATGAGCGTGATCGTGTCGCGGGCGTTGCCGGACGTGCGCGACGGCCTGAAGCCGGTGCACCGGCGCATCCTCTATTCGATGCACGAGAGCGGCTACACCTCGGATAAGCCGTACCGCAAGTCGGCCCGCGTGGTCGGCGACGTGATGGGCCGCTACCATCCGCACGGCGACCAGGCGATCTACGACGCCATGGTCCGGATGGCGCAGGATTTCTCCATGCGCCTGCCGGTGCTCGACGGCCAGGGCAATTTCGGCTCGATGGACGGCGACCCGCCGGCCGCCATGCGGTACACCGAAATCCGCATGGGCAAACCGGCCGAGGCGCTGCTCGACGATATCGACAAGGATACCGTCGACTTCCAGCCGAACTACGATTCCAGCGCCCAGGAACCGGTCGTCCTGCCGGCGCGGTTTCCCAACCTGCTGGTCAACGGCGCGGGCGGTATCGCCGTCGGCATGGCGACCAACGTGCCGCCGCACAATCTGGGCGAGGTGATCGACGCCTGCTGCGCCTATATCGACAATCCGGCGGTCACCGTCGACGACCTGATGGAATACGTCATGGCGCCGGACTTCCCGACCGGCGGCATCATCCTGGGCCGGAGCGGCATTCGCGCCGCGTTCCATACCGGACGTGGCTCCGTCGTGATGCGCGGCAAGGTGCATGTGGAGGAAATCCGCAAAGACCGCGAGGCGCTGATCGTCACCGAGGTGCCGTACCAGGTGAACAAGGCCGGCATGATCGAGAAAATCGCCGACGCCGTGCGCAACAAGCGGATCGAGGGGATTTCCGACCTGCGCGACGAATCCGACCGGCACGGCGTGCGTGTCGTGATCGAGTTGCGCCGCGACGCCATGGCGGAGATCGTCCTCAACCAGCTTTACCGTTTCAGCCCGCTGCAGACCACCTTCGGTGTCAACATGCTGGCGCTGAACGGCGGCCGGCCGGAGCTGATGAACCTGCGCGACCTGGTCGCCGCGTTCGTTACGTTCCGCGAGACCGTAATCACCCGCCGCACCCGGCATCTGCTGCTGAAAGCGCGCGACCGGGCCCACGTGCTGGTTGGCATGGCGATTGCCGTCGCCAATATCGACGAGATGATCGCCTTGATCCGCGCCGCGCCGGACCCGGCGACCGCCCGCGAGCAGATGATGGCGCGCACCTGGCCGGCGGGCGACGTCGAGGATCTCGTCCGGCTGATCGACGAACCGGGCCATCAGGTGATCGACGGCGAGTACCGCCTGTCCGAGACCCAGGCGCGGGCGATCCTGGAGCTCAGGCTGAACCGGCTGACGGCGCTCGGGCGGGACGAAATCGGCGACGAGTTGAAACAGCTTGGCGGCAAGATCACCGACTATCTCGGCATCCTGGCCAGCCGCGCCCGGCTGATGGACATCCTGCGCACCGAACTGGTCGAGATGCGCGACAAGTTCGCTACACCGCGGCGCACGACCATCGAGGAAAACGAGTTCGAGCATGACGAGGAAGACCTGATCCAGCGCGAGGATATGGTCGTCACCGTCAGCCACTCCGGCTACATCAAGCGGGTGCCGCTCTCCACCTATAGGCCGCAGCGCCGCGGCGGCAAGGGCAGGGCCGGCATGGCGACACGCGACGAGGACTTCGTCGCCCAGGTCTTCGTCGTCAACACCCACACGCCGGTACTGTTCTTCTCCAACCGTGGCCGGGTCTACAAGATGAAGGCCTACCGCGTGCCCATCGCAGCGCCGCACGCGCGCGGCAAGCCGATGCAGAACCTGCTGCCCCTGGCAGAGGGCGAGATCATCCAGACTCTGATGCCTTTGCCGGAAGAGGAAGAGAGCTGGACCGACATGCACGTCATGTTCGCGACGGCAAGCGGCGGCGTCCGCCGCAACGCGCTCAGCGACTTCGTCAACGTCAAGGCCAACGGCAAGATCGCCATGAAGCTGGACGCGGGCGACCGGCTGGTCGGCGTCATGGCCTGTTCCGAGGAAGACGACGTGATGCTGTCGGCCAAGCACGGCAAATGCATCCGCTTCCGCGCGACCGACGTGCGCCTGTTCAAGGGCCGCGAGTCGTCGGGTGTCCGCGGCATGGACCTGGACGACGGCGACGAGGTGATCTCCCTGACCATCCTGCGCCATGTCGACGTATCGCCGGCGGAGGCGCGCGCCTATGTGAAGCTCGCCAATGCCCAGCGGCGCGCCGCGGACGAGGACGGCAACGGCCATGGCAACGGAAACGGCGACGACAACGGCGATGACGTCACCCTGACCCAGGAGCGTTTCGAGGAGCTCGCGTGGCTGGAGCAGATGATCCTGTCGATCACCGAAAACGGCTACGGCAAACGCACGTCCGCCTATGAATACCGGGTCACCAATCGCGGCGGCAAGGGGATCATCAACATCGTCACCTCGGCGCGCAACGGCGACGTCGTCGTTTCCGGCCCGATCGAGGAGGGCGACCAAATCGTTCTGGTCACCGACGGCGGCAAACTGATCCGGCTGCCGATCGACGACATCCGAATTGCGGGCCGCAACACCCAGGGTGTAACCTTGTTCAATGTCGCCGAGGATGAACGGGTCGTTTCCGTGACCCGCCTGTCCGATACCGGCGAGGATGGCAATGGCGGTGGGGAAGAGGCGGACGAAGACGACGCCGATCCCGGGAAGGAGCCGGAGTGACCGTAACGCGCGTAGGCCTTTATCCGGGCACCTTCGATCCGATCCATAAAGGCCACTACGACATCATCCGGCGCGGCGCCAAGCTGGTCGACAAGCTGATTATCGGCGTTGCCATCAACGCCGGCAAAGGCCCACTGTTTTCCGTCGACGAGCGGGTCGCGATGGTCGAGCACGAGGTGGAGGCGGTGGATGGCACCAACATAGAGGTGCGTCCGTTCGAAAGCCTGCTGATGCATTTCGCTATGGAACTCGGTGCGTCGATCATTGTGCGCGGCTTGCGCGCGGTCAGCGACTTCGAGTACGAGCTCCAGATGGTGGGCATGAACTTCCGCCTAAACCAGGACATCGAGACGGTCTTCCTAATGGCCTCGGACACGTCGCAGTTCATTTCCTCCAAACTCGTCAAGGAAATCGCGATGTTGGGCGGCGACGTAAAACCCTTCGTCTCCGAGGCGATTGCGGCCCAGTTACTCGAACGGGTCGCCGATAAGACCGGCTCGAAAGCCTGATCGCCCCGGCCGCGGCTACCGGCCGAATAACCTTCCGGAACAGGACGGCGCCGTGCGTGTCGACGCGTTCGATTTCGATTTACCCGAAGAGCTGATTGCCGACCGCCCCGTGCGGCCGCGCGATGCGGCTCGGATGCTGGTGGTACAGCCGAACGCCTTCGATGACCGGCATGTCGCCGACCTGCCGGACCTGCTCTGCGCCGGCGACTTGCTGGTCTTCAACGACACCAAGGTGATCCCGGCGCGGCTGCGAGGCAAACGCGGCGAAGCATCGATTGAAATCACACTGCATCGCCGTATCGACGCGAAGAGCTGGATGGTATTCGCCCGTCCGGCAAAACGCCTGAGAACCGGACAGACTATTCTGTTCGGCGAAAACCTGAGTGCCGAAGTAATGTCGAAGGGTGAGGGTGGCGAGGTCGAACTGCGCTTCGCGTCACCCGACCGTCCGCTGGATGATGCCTTCGCCGCGGTCGGCGACATGCCGCTTCCACCCTACATCGCCAAACAACGGCCCATCGACGACCGCGACGAAGATGACTACCAGACGATGTTCGCGAACCGGGCCGGCGCCGTCGCGGCGCCGACCGCCGGTCTGCATTTCACCCCGGCATTGCTCGACCGGCTGACAGCGGCCGGTATCCGCAGCGCCGCCGTGACGCTGCATGTCGGGGCCGGAACCTTCCTGCCGGTCAAGGCGGACGATACGGCGGACCACCGCATGCACAGCGAATGGGGGCGGGTGCCGGCGGAGACCGCCCGGGCCGTCGCGGAGACGCGCGCATCCGGCCGGCGGGTCATTGCCCTCGGCACCACCAGCATGCGCCTTCTGGAATCCGCCGTGGACGACAAGGGATCGGTACGGGCATTCGAAGGCGAGACCGACATTTTTATCACGCCCGGTTACCGCTTCCGGGCCGTCGACCTGCTGATGACCAATTTCCACCTGCCCCGCTCGACCCTGTTCATGCTGGTCGCCGCGTTCTCGGGGCTGGAGCGGATGCACGCGGCCTACGCCCATGCCATCGGCGAGGGCTATCGGTTCTATTCCTACGGCGACGCGAGCCTGTTATACCCTGCCTCCACATGAGTACCGGCTTCCATTTCGAGCAGATATCCACCGACGGAGCGGCCCGTACCGGCAGCTTGTCCACCGCCCACGGCACCGTGCAGACGCCGGCTTTCATGCCGGTCGGCACGGCCGGCACAGTGAAGGCCATGCTGCCTGGATCGGTCGCGGAGACCGGCGCGGAGATCGTTCTCGGAAATACGTATCACCTTATGCTGCGGCCAGGCGCCGAACGGATTGCGCAACTGGGCGGCTTGCATAAATTTATGAACTGGCCGGGGCCGATCCTGACCGATTCCGGCGGTTATCAGGTCATGTCGCTCGCCAAGCTTCGTAAACTCACGGAAGACGGCGTTACCTTTCGCTCGCATGTCGACGGCGCCGCCTACGAGCTCACGCCGGAACGCTCGGTCGAGATCCAGAACCTGTTGGATTCGACGATCACCATGGTTCTGGACGAATGCCTGCATTTTCCGGCGGAAGAGGCCGAAGTCGTACATTCCATGCGGCTAAGTCTGCGCTGGGCGGAACGGTGCCGGGCCACCTTCGAACAGCGCCCGGGCTACGGCCTGTTCGGCATCGTTCAGGGCGGCGTTGTCCCGGACCTCCGCGCCGAGTCCGCCGGCGGACTGGTTGAGATTGGCTTCGACGGCTACGCCGTCGGCGGTCTCGCGGTCGGGGAGGGGCAGGAGCTGATGTTCGGCACCCTGGACAACACGGTGCCGCACCTGCCGGAAACGCATCCCCGTTATCTGATGGGCGTCGGCAAACCGGATGATCTGGTCGGCGCCGTCCAACGCGGGATCGACATGTTCGACTGCGTGCTGCCAACCCGTTCCGGCCGCAACGGCCAAGCCTTCACACGGCGCGGCCCGGTCAACATCCGCAATGCCCGCCACCGCGACGACCCGCGCCCGCTGGACCCGGACTGCCGTTGCCCCGCCTGCCGCGACTACAGCCGCGCCTACCTGCACCACCTGGCCAGGACGGGCGAAATTCTCGGGTCCATGCTTATGACCTGGCATAACCTGGCCTACTACCAGGACCTGATGGCCGCCATGCGCGCCGCGATCGCCGAAGGCAGGCTCGACGCCTTCGCCCGGGACTTCCGGGAAGAGCAGGCGCAAGGCGATCTGGAACCGGTTTAGCCCCGCCGGCCACGGCCGTCATTGCGAGGCCCGAAGGGCCGCGGCAATCTGGTGCCATATTCGCCTGCTGCCCGAGATTGCTTTACTCCGTTCGCAATGACGAAAAAGGTAGCCAAGCCCTCCAACACCAAGGCTTGACCGCCCGGAATCGCCCCCCTATGTTCGCCCCGATTCGTGTGGGTGCTTAGCTCAGTCGGTAGAGCAGCTGACTTTTAATCAGCGGGTCACAGGTTCGATTCCTGTAGCACCCACCACATAACCTCCTCATCCCAAACGATTTGCCAGGGCAGCTTGGGCGCGTGACGTGGCCTTCAGGCGGCCTCTGGCGATTGTCGACGCAAATTGGCGGCTGCAACCCGGCACGTAACTTGGCAACATGGGCCTGAAGGGATCGGCTGTCCAAGGAAGTAAACGGGAGAAGCAGAATGCTGCGCTCAATCGGACTCTTCGTGGTCGGCGGCGTCATCGGTGGCGCCGCCGGATTTGCGTTTGGGATCTTTATTTATCCCTACATTTTCCTGGCCGATATCGTCGCTAGCGAACAGGTCGACACGGCGGGTCGGACGGTGGTTGCCGAGGGGGCTTTTATCCATGCCAATCCCAGCGACCCCGTGCATTACGGTTCCGGCGGCGTGACCGTCTACCAGGACGTCGTCCATCTCGGGGAGGACTTCGAGGTCGGACCTGGCCCGAAATTCCACGTCTATCTGGTGCCGAAGACCGACATCAGGGAATCCGCCGACGTCAAGGGCACCATGTTCGTCGATCTCGGGCGGCTCAAAGCGTTCAAGGGCAGCCAGAACTTTTCGGTGCCCGCCGGCGTCAATCTGCAGGAGTTCGGGTCCGTCGTGATCTGGTGCGAGCAGTTCGGCGTGTTGATCTCGCCGGCAACGCTGAAGTTCGCAAGCTAGAACCTGATGTTTTGAGCCATGCCGCCCGCTCTCCGGACCCGGCCACCCATACAGGGTACCCTCGGGGTGGTTGGGACGGGGGAGCGGGCGGCATGGCTCTTCTACCAAGACAGAGATTCTAGCCGGCAGGTCTGAATCAGCCGGCGGCCCGGCGCGACGCGGGCGTGAAGACCATTTCGCAGATAAACTTGTTGACCGTCCGGCCGTCGTCGGAGAGCGGCAGCAGGATGCATTCGTGCTCCAGGTAACAACGCTGCCGCCATTCGACGGTACCGTGGGTACGTACGGGCGTCGGATGCTGCACCAGGTGCCGGTAGAGGCGGAGGATCGGCTCTTCGAACACGTCGCTGACCTTCTTGCCCGTCACGTCGCGCCCGACGGCATCGACGATCGCGCTGCCGATCAACCGATACTGAAAATCGTCGCCGCCTTCCAAGACATCGACCAGAAACAGACTGCCGATATGCTCGCGCAAATCGGTGGGGTCGAAATCCGCCCTTGCCGGCATCGCGCGATCTCCTCGCTTGCGGTCCCACAGCGCTTTCAGGTTGGAAAGGCGCGTGTCTTCGAACGCGAGCGCGAAGTCGACGATATGCCACGGCGAGGCTGAAAACCGATCGGTTTCCTGGTTGCGAGCTGAATTCATGGACTGTCGCTACCTGCAAACCCTATCTGATACATTTGTTCGAACAAGGCCATCAGAATTGTAACGCAAATGTAATAACTAGTCAGCCGAATTCAACGGATGCTATTAAATTCTCCGAGAGTTTCGACGGAACATTACCCAACAGACATCGCTTGGCGCGATGCGCTGGCATGACAGGTACCGGTCAGTCGCGCGGCACGCGCCGTAATTCACGCAGTTCGAACGGGTCCGCGTGAATATCGTCCAAGCGGGCGCCGGCCAGATACGCCGCCTTCTTCGCGGCTTCGACCATCGGCGGATAGCCGCAAAGGAATACGCGGTGCCCGTCGAGCGCCGCATGATCGGCGAAAGCCATCTCCTCGGCGCGGCCGGGCCTGCAGCCCTTCATCCTCGCCGGGCCGGAAAGGCAGGGGTGGTATCGAAAGTTGTCGTGCCGTTCCGCCAATTCCGTCAGGTCGCGGTGCAGATAAAGCCCCTCGCCATGACGCGTGCCATGGTAGAGATCGATCGGCCCGCTATGGCCCTCTGCCAGAGCGTCGTGCGCGATGCCGATCAGCGGTGCGAGCCCGGTGCCGTTGCCGATCAACAACAATGGCTGGTCGGGCCGCCCCGGCAGGTAGTAGCCGGTACCGTTCGGCCCGGCCAGATCGACCGTTTCGCCGGGCTGGAGGCGGTCAAAAACCCAACTGCTCATTTCACCGCAGGACAGGCGCTTGACGTGGATCTCCAGGTGATCGTCCAGCCTGGGCACGCTGGCCAGCGAATAGCTTCGTATCAGCCCGTCCGACCGGCGCAGGCTGACGAACTGGCCGGCGTGGTACTCGAACGGTTCCGCCGGTGTCAGTCTTACGCGCGCGACCGCCGGGCTCATTCGCTCAACCCTGGCTACGGTGGCGCGGACGAAGGCGAGTTCGTCGTCCGGCGCCACCAGGTCCAGGTCGTCCTTCGGCCGGCAAAGGCAGGACAGAAAACAGCCGTGATCGCGAAGGGTGTCCTTCAGGCCGTGCTGGGCCATTGCCGGCACCGCGCCATCCGTCGCGCGCATCATGCAGCTTTGGCAGACGCCTTTTCTACAGGAATAGGGCACATCCAGCCCGTGCCGAAGCAAGGCATCCAACACCGTTTCCGTTGGCAGCACTTCATACTCGACGCCGGCGAAACGCAAACGGCGCGTCGGCGTCGGGGCTAGCTCTGCGGCAACGGAAGACATGGCGCTTAGCGGTTGAGAACGTCGTCTTGGGTGCTGGCGGCGATGCCCATCACCTCGGCGGTCAGGTCCTCAGCTACGCCCAGTTCCTGAAGCGTCGCCTGTAAATGGCCCGCCACGGCGCCGAAATGCGTTTCGTTCAGGCCCCTGCTGACCAACCCGGCATGGGCCGCACGCAGGTCTTTCCCGTCATAGGCGTTCGGCCCGCCGAACACCATCGTCAGAAACGCTTTCTGTTTGTTGCGTTGTGCGTCCATGTCCGTCGTGTCGAAGAAATGGCTGATCGACGGATCGGACAGAACTTTGCGATAAAAGAGATCGACGGCCGCATCGACGGCCGGCTCGCCGCCAATGCGCTCATAAAGAGATCCTGACATTACGCTACCTCGTTTGGTGAAAAACGCCCAATAAGAAGCCCTGCTCAAGGGAGCAACTGCCAATCGAACAGGACCGTCCGAAAGCACTTAATACATTAATCTAAATGGCCGGTTAAGATCCTTGCCGACTTCTCGCTGACAGTCCGCAGGCTATTTGGCAGCTAAAGGTTGAATCGGGTGATAATTGTCACAGACGGTTCCGCCGCTTTCCTGCATACTCTTTCTATTGTCAGACCCCGCTCGCCCGTGCCCCCCGGCCCTGGGCGGATGTTGGGTCTGTCGATGTGACGGACTGTAGACCTCCCTGTAAACTTGGGCTCGCGCCGTATGGGCTCCCTCTTCACGGCGCGGGCCTTTCTTATGGCCACCGCCAGACTGCCCGCTCAACCACTCACACGGGTAAAGACCGCCCAAATGGCATGGCAGCCTTGGCAGCCCGTCTCGATCCGAACCCTTCGTCAGATCGGTTGCTTGGCCAGTCGGGTTTCGACCAGGCGGGCATAGTAACTGGCCCCGAGCGGCAGCGCTTCGTCGTTGAAGTCGTAGCCCGGGTTATGCACCTCGCAGCCACCCTCGCCATCGCCGTTGCCGATGGTGATGTAGGCGCCGGGGCAGGCATTGAGCATGAACGAGAAATCCTCCGACGCCATGATCGTCGGCCCGTCTCGGTTCACGTTCTCCTCGCCGACCAGGCTCGCCGCAACGTCGGCCGCAAAGCCTGTCTCGTCCCGGTCGTTGACCAGCGGCGGAAAGATCTTTCGGAAGTCCAGTTCCGCCCGCGCCCCGAAGCCGGCCGCGACGCCTTCGGCGATCCGCCGCATGTTGGTCTCGATCAGGTCCATGATATCCGGCGAGAAGGCGCGCGCGGTGCCGCGCAGTACGGCCTGCTCCGGGATCACGTTGTAGGCGTCGCCCGCATGGATCTGGGTGATGCTGAGCACGGCCGTTTCCTGCGGCCTGGCGTTGCGGGAGACAATCGTCTGCAGGGCGGTTGCGATATGAGCGGCGACGACGACCGGGTCGACACCGGACTCCGGCCGCGCCCCATGCGCGCCGGTTCCCGTGACCTTAAGGTCGAACGACGATCCACCGGCCATCATCGGCCCGGGCCGCAGCGCGAATTTGCCGATCGCCATGCCCGGCCTGTTGTGCATACCGAATACAGCATCGACCGGAAACTGTTCGAACAGGCCGTCGCGAACCATGGCTTCGCCGCCGCCCAGACCTTCTTCGGCTGGCTGGAAAATAAAATGCACGCTGCCTTCGAAGTCGCGTGTCTCCGCCAGATAGCGGGCGGCGCCGAGCAGCATGGTGGTGTGGCCGTCATGGCCGCAGGCATGCATCCGGCCGTCATGCCGCGATTTATGCGCGAAGGAATTCATTTCCTGCAAAGGCAGCGCATCCATGTCGGCGCGCAAGCCGATCGCCCGCGGGCTGTTACCGACGCGCAGCGAACCGACGACACCCGTCTTGCCCAACCCGCGATGGACTTCGCATCCGAACGCCGCAAGCTTTTCGGCAACCAGATCGGACGTGCGGTTTTCTTCGAACCCCAATTCGGGATGGGCGTGGATATCCCGTCGCCATTCGGTCATCTCTTCGTGAAACGCGGCAATTCGGTCAATGCTGCCCATCGTTCTGATCCCTCCTTCTGCGGACCCGCAAACCTGTCGTCCCGCTACTATAGCCGTGCTGACCGCCGTACCACAAAGATCGCTAATAATGCTGATCAAGGGTGGCGATTTGGCTAGGATGCGGTCCGTGCTTGTCGAGCGACCGAGTCGAAACGAAGACGCTGACGTCGGTGCACCGGATCGGAAATTGGGGAGCCAATGAGCGAAACACGATTTCTCGCGATCATCGTCGCGGCATTGTTGACGGCGGCCTGTGCCGGCAACCGTCTGCCTCCGCCCAAAGTCTACAACCTTGAGGTCACGCCGACCGAGATCGATCCGGGAGAGCCGGTGCGGTTCCGGTTCGCCATGGACTACAGCGGGGCCTGGAGCGACATTACGGGGATCGAGGTCGTCGGCTTGCCGGAAAACACGCTGGCGGCCGGCACCCTGACGGCGATCAACGTGCCGTCGCAGAAAGGCGAACCGGCAGAGACGGTCATCTACATCAAGAAGCCGGCGCGGCAGGGTATCTATCCCCTGCAGTTCCGGGTGCTCGTGAAGGACAGTCCCGGCGTTGTCGTCACAGGCGTCGGCCCAATCACCGTCAATGACGTGATCGGGCGTTTGGACTTTGCCGGGTTCGAGCCGAGCTCGCACAGTGTCGGCGGCTGCTTCGGCGCCGAAAAGATCGTCAGCCTGAAGTACGTCGCCTACGACGAGAACGGCGCCAACGATGTGATTAGGCCGCGCGTCACCCAGGTCTCGCCCGCCGGTGGTCTCTCATCGTCCCCCCTGCCGCTGATCCTGTCGAACCCCGCAGACGGCAATGTCATCGAACAATTGGTCGAGACCCCGGTAAGGATGCGCTGCAAGGCCGACGCGCCGCAGGTCTGGAAGTGGACGGTGAAGGCAAGCGACGCCGTGGGCGACAGCGGACAGACGCGCCCAACCAACAGTGCCGTTGCGGAATACTTCACCAATCGCTGACCAGCGGATTGCGCGGGACGGCTTCTATCAGCGCCAGCAACTAATCCGCGCGACGTAGCGGCGGGCGGCTTCCAATAATTGCGCTTCCGTCAGGACCGGCGCTTTCCCGCCCTTCTGTACCGCGTAGTCGACCTCATTGCGGTCGAGGAAGCGGCGCACTAGGTCCTTGCTGATGGCAAACCCCAGCCCGCGCACCACCCGGCCGGTTTCCTGATAGATCTTCGAAGTATTGATTTTCGCGACGATCACGCCCACCACGTGACCGAACCTGTCGATCAGTGGGCCGCCGCTGTTGCCCGGCCGAACTTCGGCGCGGATCGGCAAATAGGAGACAGGCGCGAACGAGTCGCCAAGACTGACGGTCAGGCCGCCGGTCAGCACCGGACGGATCGGCGCCATGCCGCGCGACGGGTAGCCGACGGTGGCGATACGGTTGCCGGAGTTCGAGGGCGACTCGAAATCGAACACCGCCGCAGCCGGCGCCAGGACCTCCGCTGACAAGAGCGCCAGATCGTTCGCGACGTCGTTGTCCAACACGATCGCCTTGGCGTTTTCACCCGCAGGCGTTTCGACCGACACGACGGCGCAGTCGTCGATAACATGGTTGTTGGTCAGCAGCAGTCCGTCCTGGCGAACGAAGAAGGCGCTGCCGATCCCTTTGCGCTTGCGGCCCGGCGCCACCGGCGGCGGCACGGCTTCCAGCGCCCGGCGCACCCGGTCGGCCCGGCGCGCCTTGACCGCCGCTGCTTCATCGGCCGTGATGATTCTGCCGGCGCAGTCGCCGGCAACCCGACGCGTCACCACCTGACGCACCGGATCGAGGCAATAGACGACCTGTTTGCCGGTCGGGTCTTCGGCTGACATCGCCTCGGCCGCGCCGAGGCCTACTGCCACGAATGCCACCAGCGGTAATCCGGATTTCAGAAGGCCGGTCAAAACCGTCGATACCTTCTCTGTCACGGGAGGGTCGTCGCCGGATCAAGCCTTGCGCCGGCCGCGCCGCTTCGTGGTCTTGGTGCCCAAGCCGATCTTCTTCGCCATCGTCGCTCGCGCCTTGGAGTAGTTCGGCGCGACCATGGGATAGGTCGACGGCAGGCCCCACATCTCCCGGTATTCGTCGATGCTCAGGCCGTGCGCGGAGGCAAGGTGACGCTTCAGCATCTTTTGCGAACTGCCACAGATCAGGCAGATGATGACATCCGGTTTGACGGAACGTTTGATGGGCACCGCCGGCTGCAGCTTATCGGCGGCCGTTGTCGAATCCACATTTTGCAGAGCGCCGGCGACATCGCGGATCAGGCTCGGCAGTTCTTCCGACTTGACGGAATTCTTCGCAACGTAGGCCGATACGATGTCGGCGGTAAACCTGGTCAGATCAAGCTGCGAAACAATCAACTCCGCACCTTCTGCTGTCCGATCCGCCTGGCTTGGGCTCTTAGCCATCAACTCTCTCCCGTCCTTTATTTGACTAGTTCTGGGGTTCTATTTTGTCTGAGCGAGTTATATCACAATCTTCGCGCCATCATTCAAGCTGGAACAAAAAAAGATCCGGTTTGGGTTAATTTTAGTCAGTTGGACGAAATATAAAGGACGCCGACTAATTCTTTTGTAAGTGTCGGGCCGCCGACTGCATAGTAATTCTCCACTATGGCCCGTACGGCGACAGACGGAAGTGGCCTACTCCGACCCCGTGAGTCGGCGGCCGTCTCGCCATTCCCACGGCGGCACGAAGTCGTAAGCCCAGATGCCGCGCCCGGCCGAGCGGGCCTCGCGCTCGACGGTCCGGTACGGGGAGACGGCGGCGGGATCGGCCAGGGCCCAGCCGGCGTAGACCATGCCGAAGGAGAGGTCGTAGCCGCCAGCTTCGCATTTTGCGAGCCGGGTGGCCGCGGTCTGTTGGGGCGATGGGCGGCAGACGACGGTGGCGCCGGCGGTGATGTCGGCAAGCTGGGCGGCGGCGATTTGGCCGCAATTCAGCTCGCGGCCGGCGCGGCGGCAGCGTTGGGCGGGCTCGGGCGCGTCGATGCCGGCGAGGCGGACGCGGGCGCCAGCGACCTGCAGGGTCTCGCCGTCGATGACGGTGGCCGGGCCGGTCAGGTCGGCGGCGAAGGCGGGCAGGGCGAGGGCTGCCACGATCAAAGTCGACAATGTGGCTTTCATGAGCGGTCACCGTGGGTTGCGTTGGGTGGATCTTAGGGCGGCGGACGGAGCGGGGCCAGACACGTGAGCGCGAGGGAGCGCAAGGGGGTGGGAGGGGGGTGATGCGAAAATCGGTGGAACGAGCCCTTGCACCCCGGTGCGGCGGGGCCGAGGCGGCCGGGCCGTTGCCCGGCGACGAATACTTTCGCTTTACTTTTATTTATTATTCGGATCACAACCGGAGAGATAATCGACCAGCCGCGACCGGTTGGCCTCCCCGGTGAAGGCGGCGATATGGCCGACGCCGGGCGGGAGCCAGAGCTCCTTGGGCTCGGCGGCGGCAGCGTAGAGGTCGCGGCCATGCTGCGGCGGCACCGTGCGGTCGGCGAGGCCGTGCACCACCAGCAGCGGGATCGGCGCGACCTCGGATACGGCCTCCAGCGGCCGGTAGCTGTCGTCGACGGTGGCGCTGAGCGGCGCCTGCAACGACCAGGTCAGCCAGAGCTCGGCCAGCTTCTCGCGCGCGATGCGGCGATAGCCGGCGAACGCCCCCTCGACGACCACACGGTCGACGCGGTCCCGATGCGGCGATTGGGCGAGGGCGGTGAGCGCGATGGCGCCGCCGAGGCTCTGACCGAACAGGACGACGCTCCGGCCCGGCCCGACCGCGTCCATCGCCAACAGGGTGTCGAACGCCGCCTCGACGTCGCGGTGCAGGCCGGCGAGGGTCGGCACGCCTTCCGACCGGCCGTAGCCGCGATAGTCGAACAGGAAGACGTTGATCCCCCGCGCCGGCAGCCAATAGACGCTGGCGAGATGGGCGCCGATGTTCCGCGCGTTGCCGTGCAGGAACAGAACCGTGCAGGCCGTGGCGCCGTTCGCGTTTTGCGACTCGGTCTCCGGCGCAGCGGCCGGCAGGAACCAGCCGTGCAGGCGGACGCCGTCGGACGCGGCGAAGGTCACGTCCCGATAGGCGAGGCCGGCGTCGGCCGGCGTGACGCGCACGTCGTTGTCCGGCACGAAGAACGCCGCGGTGCAGGCGGTCAGCGCCAGGACGGTCAGCGCGGCAAGCGGAAGGCGGAACATCGGACCAGTGAGATTAGCGCGCGTTTCGGCCATGCCAAGCCCGGATGCGGCGGTGGATGCGGCCGCGCGCCGCCGCGGAGGGTCCGGCGGCTTACGGCTGACTGAGCCGGTTGGCGAGAACCACGAAGGCGATGCCGGTGGACAGGAAGTTCAGGCCGACCAGCAGGCCCAGGATGAACAGCGAGGTATCCGGCATGCCGGCGGCGATCAGGATGCCGCAGAGAATGCCGAGCGCGGCGGAGACGAGGACCCACCGCCAACCGTCGCCCGGCCTCAGATCGAAGGCGAGAAAAGCTTCGAACGCGCCGTGCACCATGAACAGCGCGGCGATCAGAACGGTCAGCGCGACCGCGCCGGCGGCCGGGTTGAACACCAGGAACGCGCCTGCCGCGAGCGTCAGCAGGCTCCACAGCAAAGCCGCGAAGAACGGCCCGGCGCCATGGACGGAGAAGCAGCCGAGCAGCATGGCCAGGCCGGCGAGGACAAAGACCCCGCCGACGATCAACTCGGCCGCGAGAGTGCTGGCCGCCGGAAAGGCGATGGCGAGCACGCCCACGGCGATCATCAGGATGCCGGTCCAGAGCAGCCACTTGCGCCCCTTCTTCAGCGCCGCGTGCGTCCGCCCCGCGTCGGCGATGTCGGTACCTGTCTCGCTATCGGAACTGGCGTTCATGGTCTCTGCTCTTCGACTTGCGGCGGGGCGGCGCTCGGCGGCCCGGCCGCGGATGGCCGCGCCCCCTGAAATCGCGCCTGCGGAAGCCGGTCCGGGCCAAGGTCTCTGCGCGTGACGTATAGCCTCCACCGCCACGACCCACCTAAATCTAACAACCGCCGACGCCGCCTCCAGCGATCAGCTTCGGACGATTTCCGGTCCTGCCGGATCGGTGTCCACTGTTGTCCGGTTAAGGACGGTACCGGTCGTCTGTCCGTGTTCGTTGTCAGGGTTTTGGAGACCGTGCGCGGTGGCGAGGATGGAGATCGACCGGGGCGTCCGGTCGCCGTTTAGGCACTGTTCGAAAGAGGCGTTGTTTCAGCCGGTTCCGTCCGTTCGGCGGGAACGGCGTTCAACGTCGACACCCCCCTCACCCTAACCTCTCCCCCCGCACGCGGGGGGAGAGGGGTTGGAGGTTGCTCTTCGTCGCCATTGCCGGGCGCGGTTTAACGAAGTTTAAACGCCGGCTTGTCTAGTAGGGTTCCCGGAGCCCTTTTTAGCGTGCAACCGTGGGCGCACCGTCGGGGATCCGTCATGCAGAAAATCGCTTTCGTTCTTGCCGCCATCGCCAGCGCCTCGGCGCTGGCCGGGCCCGCCCCTGCGGCGGACCGGGATTGGCTTGCAATCGGCAAGGAGCTGCGCCTACGAGCCGACCGGGGGGATGCGGAGGCGATGCTGCATCTCGGTTTCCTGCTGAGCAAGCACGCGCCGGCGCCAAAGCGGCCCATGAAGAAGTGCGACGGGAAGTTCGTCAATCCGCTGATCAAGACGAAAGACCAAAAGAATTGCGTGCTGGTCCGGGACAAGGCCAACGCAGAGCGGGTGGCGGCATGGCAGGCGGTCGGCACCAAGTGGACCGCCATGTCCTGGATAAAGAAATCCGCCGAGCACGGAAACGAACAGGCGATGGCGATGCTGTGCAAGATCGGCAAAGACGCTTCCGCCCCGGCCGACCTGCGCGCCGACGGCGAAAAATGGTGCCGCGCGACCCGGTAGCGGTCACCCGACAGCGCAGCGCCGGGTGACCGGGCAGCCGGTCAGCCCGCTTTAGTTTCCAAGGCGATGCGTCTTGGACATCCCGCTCATGCCGTGCATTGCCCGAATTTCGTCCGAATTACCTGCGAAACGGCCTTGGCCGGCCGCGATAGTATCCACATTTAGCAAGTTCAAGAGCGAGAGGCCGGAGAATGGCGGACGGCGCATCGGCGGAAAGATTAATGCAGGAGTTGGGTCCGGTTCTCAATCCGGAGGCCATCCTGAAGATCGGGGAAGCGGGATACTGCTGGTCCGTCGTCGTCCGCGACGATGTCCGGATCGACGTCAGCTTCGAGGAAATCAACGAAACATTCGTGTTCCTGGCCATGCTCGGCGCCGTTCCGGAAGATGCGGCGAAAGACGTTTACGAGCTGCTGTTGCGGTTCAGCTTTCTGGTCCGCGAGAACGGCGGGCTCCACGCGGCGCTGGATGCGGAGGGCGAAGCCGTCTTGGCCTACCGCTGTCCGGCGGGCGACCTGGACGTGTCACGCCTCGCGGCCCTGCTCGGCAATCTCGCGACCTACGTGGAGGCCTGGTCCAAAACGATTGACGGGACCAGCCCGGGCGACGCGAGCCACCGCCTGATGGCCATGGACCCCGCCGCCGGGATCCGCGTTTGATCAAGAAATCATGGACGTGACGTCGAGATGACCGAAATCAAAATCACGCCGGAGACCAAGCTGGACGAGCTGTCCAAGCAACTGGGCGAACTGCAGCCGACCGAAAAGCCGCGCTTCGTCGATAATGGCGACGGCGTCACAATAATCTTCGGCAAAGAGAATTCGGAAGTCGATCCGAAGGGATATAAGTACAAGAAAGACGGGGGTGCCACCCACGCCGAATATGCCGAAATGAAGGCAAAATCGATGTTGTACGACAAGTTAGTGGATCGAGCATCCGACGATAATGCCGCTTTGGTCTTCTCGGCGCTGTCAGGCGATCTTTTCGCCGTAGGCGGCGGGTTAGGTAAAGACCCGGCCGAGACGATCAAATCGCTCATCGATACCTCGGACAAGTTCCAGAAAGAATACTTCAAGAAGAGTCGGATGCCCTTCGGGAACAAGAAGCGTAGGAGAGCACTCGACAAGTTCCGCCAGGATTTGGCCGCCGAGCACTCGAAAAGCGAGGTCGAGCCCTCAAAATCCGCTGCAAGTAAGGCAAAAGAGTCCGCTGAAAGTAAGAAAGATCCCCAAAAGAGCGAATCCGCGGCTGCTTGGCCCAAGCCTTCCCTCGATGACCTGATTCAGTCGGACACCTCTTGGGGCGATCGACCCCAAGACGCAAATAGCTGGCGGGCACAGTTCAACATTCGTACGGACAAGAACGAGATAATCAGTTGCCCGATCGATCTGAAAAAGCAGTGTGACGTGATTATCGAACGGATTAGGGGACGAAATAAAGACTACGGGGAGAAGGTTGCAACGAACGTTGCGGATACCCTGAAGTCTTCCAGCAAACGAAGGAAGCTCGAAAACGCCATCTATAAGAAACTGGTGGAAAAACTGAGGGACAAGTCGGATAGGTCCAAGGAGGGGACGGACGAAAACAGGCATGACGCCATGAAGGTGGTGGACACGGTGCTGACGTTAGAGTTCGTTGCTGCGAAATACCCAAAGGATTACGTTCCGCCGCAAAGACAGCCGGCCAAAAAGTGACGGCCCCGCCGCGCAGGCTCGGGCCCTGCCGCGCCGCGTTATCCGGGTGCGATGCTTGGCTCAATGCGAGTTAGGTATTGGGCTGCAGCATTTAAGTGAGCCGCGGGTAGCGTGACATTGCCGATTAGGTACTCTGGCCCGGAATTCCAGATGCGTTCAGCGGCGAAGAACCGGCAGTTGAGCGTCGTATGGATCGAACCGAGACGAGGTCCAATCCGTTCGGATATTGCTCTCGGTTTGCGGGGCGAAGGAGCGACGATGGATATCACGTTCGAAGAAGCGCTGCTGCTCTACGCCATACACTACGAATGCAAGCACCATGGGCACGCGTCCCTGGAGCGAATTTTAGCGGCGGAAGACGGCATTAATAGGAGCGCCCCGACGTACGAGGAGTTGAAGCGCGGGCTCAACATACTGATTTCCGCTGGGCTGATTGCCCAGGCGCAGGACGGCTTTTCCGTGACACCCCGGGGAGAGCGGCTTTGTCTGTCGGCCGGCGGTGCCGACGAGACTGTCTTCGAGACAGTGAAGCACCTGCTCGAACGATTGCAGGCAGAAATCTCAAGTACCGATATCGAAGACGCTATCGACCTTAGCGAGGAATCCTACCGCCAAGCATACGACGCCTATTATCGAAAAGACTGACCGGCCTTCCCGCAATCCGGCGTTCGTTCAGGCGGTAGCGGAGAAGAACGTGCACCTGACCGTATAGAGGACCGATCTTCTCCTGGTAGGCCTCAAATATGCTGCAGCTTTCTGAGACCGGTATACTCGACTGATATCAGTGGCCGCCGCACGCCGCGTCTCAGCCGAGGCAGAATTGGGAAGGGTGAGACTGCGAGTTAGGTACTATGTCCTCCAAATTCCCGGTACGAGAACTTCTCGGCGAAGGGCGAGGAAAAGAACCAGGTCGCGTATTACCGCTGCGAAAGCCTGGACGCGTTGAAGGCGATGCCGGTTGCCGGCCCGGCGGCGGACGATTGCGCGCTGTTCATGTAGGCGACGTTCCCGATGCTGCCGGAAGCGCTCGACCTGATCCGGGCGTGGGGCTTCGTCTACAAGTCCGGCGCGGCCTGGGGCAAGGAGTCCAAGACCGGCGAGAAATGGGCCTTCGGGACCGGGTACATCTTCCGGTCGGCGGCGGAACTGCTGCTCGTCGGCACCCGCGGCAGTCCGCCAGTCAAGTCGCGGTCGGAACGCAACATCATCTACGCGCCCGTTCGCGAACACAGCCGCAAGCCTGACGACTGCTACGGCATGATCGAACGGCTCTACGACGGGCCGTATATCGAACTGTTCGCGCGCAACACCCGCCCCGGCTGGGCGGCCTGGGGCAACGAAGTCGGCAAGTACGGGGTGTCGGTGTGAGAGAACTGGACTTCGTAGAACGGGTAAGGCTCGGTCTGTACTCCGCGCGAGAGCTGCCATGCTCCAATAAGGATGTTTCCGATCAAGACTACAAACGAAAGGACCATGAGCGATTCGGCCATCCAAAAGCCGAGGCGTTCACTCTTTTGGCTGTGGTCGACAAAAGCTTCATGGAACTGCCGCCATTGAATAGCGCTAGCCTTGGTGGCGCGTTGTATCGGATCGCTTTGCAGATACGCGCTGCTGTGAAGCGCACGGCGTCGGAACCAAATCGAGACACCGACAATGGTCATACCAATGGCGGCAATCGCCAAAGCGGTGGCGAGAGCGGACGCGCTCAGCCAGCCGGTGTTAGAGGTGGCGGCACTAAAGCAGGCAATCGCGGTCGCACCATGCGCTACAAGGAGCCACTTAGCCATATTGTTGGTGTATTCGGCGGCATATTTGGAATCGGGATTTTCCGAAATGCTCCGTTGCTGCCTGGTGATGAAGTGTTCATCGGCTTCTTTGGTTGCCTGGTGCAGCATTCTGCTTCGCCGGATGAGGTCTTCCCTCGCTCGGGGTAGAACCGGTCCGTCAGGGCAAGCAGCCCTAACATCTTCGAACCAGGCATCAAGATCGGCCTTGATTTCATCCGCAGACTCGGACGGTGTGGTGCCGGCCACCACTTGCGTTACGAATTTCTGCAATCGGCGTTTAAGCGTCGAATCGTCTACGCTTCGCATACGTGCAAGCCGCTCAGGTTCGTTCAATCTGTCACCATTTCTATTAACCACTTCCAAGCCGTCGACAGCAATGGACGACTCGTGTCCGTCCATGGCGGGCACAGAATATTTCTCGGACGGCCCTGTGTCACCACGCGCAATCGCTCTGAGGTCGACCCGTGAGCTTCGAGGCGATGACGTGGGCGTCGAAACAGCGGGTCGGCAGCCCGCAGCGCAAGGCGGTCTTGTTGACCATCGCCAATCTGTCGACGCCGCAAGGCGAACTGCTGGCGCAGCAGTCGTATATATCGCGGGTGTCGGAAGCGTCGGAACGGTCGGTGCGCGAGCATCTGGCCGCATTGGAAGCCATGGGGCTGTTGACCCGCGAGCATCGGCGCGGCCGGGCCGGCCGGCACGCATCCGACCTGATCCGGCTCAATATGGGCGAATTCGCCGCTGAATCCGACGATCAGGACGGCGCGCAAACCGTCTCACCGGCGGCAGGAGATGCCGGACGGGCGGCAGCAGATGCCGCCGGTGAGCCGCCACGGCCGGCAGGAGATGCCTTGACGGAACTGGCCGGAAACCTTGCGGCGTTCACGATGCTGGAAATGCAGGTCATCCCGCCGCGCTGCCCGCGCGAGCCGTGGTTCGACGGCTACCGCTTCGCAGGAAAAAGCAATCGGGTGTTGGACGGCTACGAGCGAACGGCGTTCGCCGAATTGGCGGGGAAGGGCATGAAACCTGCGGAACTGTCGGTCAAATTCGGCCTGTCGATCAAGCAAGTGTACCGAATGAAGGATAATTTGTCACGGCGCTGCTCGAAAGCGGAGTAGCAGCGCGGCAGCAAATATCGGCTACTTACGCGCTGCGGGCCCTATTCCCGAGCTCAATCTTCAAATGTTAAGGGCGCTGTTCGTGAGTTCACTCTACAAACGGTGTCTTCCAAGCCGACTGTGCACTGATACGGAATCGTGATCCCCCTGTCGAATTCCGCTCCAAGGGCGGGAAAAACACCTGTCAGGACTAACTGGGGATAATATTTGACGTAAATGGAGACAGGTCCCAGAGACGGTCGGATCACAATTTGGCGCGGGGGGTCATCTGATACAATCGTGTCACACTCTTCCTTCGGCCTGCATGGGATTCTGAAGCCGTGATTCATAAAGTTTACGGTGACGAGGCGTACTTGCCCTACATCGCTTTCCTCACCTTTAGCGACGCGGTTACTTAGCGCATCTTCAAACCTTACTCTTATGTATGTTACATTACGGGGTGCATCGGCAGCACCAATACCCGCCTTTTGACGCAATTCTTCAACCTGGCCGTCTTTTTGGGCCAATTCAGACTTTAGGCCGGCTATTTCGGCTTCAAGAGCGGATACAGTCTCGTTTCCGGCCTTTCTCGCGGCGTGGAGCTCAGCTTCTCTCTGTTCGATCTCTCGCTGTTGCCGCTCGCGTTCTTCGCGCAGCGTTGCGATCTCGTCGAGCCGTTTTACTTCAGCCGCTGCCCACTGTTTGGCTTCATCGTCGTCGAGTGTGGCGGCGAAGTAGCGCAGGAGAAAGACGCGTTCCGGGCCTTGTTGGGCAAGCGTGTTCTGAACAATTATGAACTCTTGATCCTGTTTGGACTGTCGATTCTCAAGCTCCGCCGCAGTTACTTTTTGCTTTGCGATCTCAACATCCTGCTGTTTTGTCAGGTAATCACCGATTTTGTCGGGTACGGTCAGAAATACGCTAATCACCCCGACAATCGCCGTCAGCCAAGCAGGGCGTTTCCAAACGGGTTCATGTTGGGGGTTTTCTTCGCCCGCCATCAAGGTTGCTCTACAGACAAGTCTTCAGCGGCGCCAGTCTCTGACGCGTGCGCCGCGACGGTTGTTTAGTTGGATCACTATTGTACCGGAGATTTATGTCGTCAACGAATTACATTCGAAACGGTGTTGGCTCAATTCTGCGATGCTGCGGCAAAGAACGAGCCGCTGGCACAACATGTAGTTTTTAGCTTGACAATTACGTCAAAATTTCGACCCTAAGCGCCGATTCGCAAAATTGCATCCGCCGCCCGGCCGAAAATCCGGGCGGCGGTTTTCGTTTGAGGGCGGAGGCCGAACGCGAGATGACCCGCCCGACCATCGTCAATTCGGACGACGACGACGCCGCGAGCGGCAATGCGATCACCTTCGGCCTGCCGACGCTGACCGAAGGCAATCGCATGATCGTCATCGTCGGCCAGGACGGTTCCGACAGTATTTACACGGCGCCCGCGGGGTGGTCATCGCTCGGCAGGATTGTGCCGCCGACGATCCAATGCAGCGCTGAAGTTTTCTCGAAAGTGGTAGGCGCGTCCGAGCCGACCGACCCGCAGTTCACGTCGGACCGAACAGACGCGTTCGTCGGCGCGTTCATCCAGTGCGACAACAACGCCGCGCTGGACGGCGCGGTCCAGACTGCATCGGCGGACGCGGGCGCGCCCGACCCCGCGTCGATCACGCCGAGCGACGGCGAAACGCTGGGCGTGGTCTTGCTGGCGTTAGACCGAGACGACATCATTTCGGGCACCATGGCGGGGTGGACCCGGCAAGTACATCGGCCGGCCGGCGGGTCGGGCGACCGCGCGACGGCCCAGACCTGGACGCAGGCTGTGGCTGGCACCGACCCGGTCGACCCACCGGCGCTTTCGGCCGGCGACGACAATTGGGCGGCGATGACTTTGCTGCTGATGGATGGCAGCGCGGTCCCGCAAGGGCAACCGGTTTCGTAGATCAGGAGCCATGAATGATGCGCTCTCGAACACGCGATCGAGTCACGGAAACCGTGCTTCCTCCTCCACCACGTTCAGGTCCATGTGGTTGCGCATGAAGCGGTCCGCAGCGTTCGGGGCCGGCTGGTGGTCCCAGGGGCGGTAGTGGCCCTGGCGGAGGGCTTCGTAGACGATCAGGCGGCGGGACTGGCTTTGGCGGACTTCCGTGTCGAAGCGTTGCAGGTCCCAGCGGGCGTGGATGCGGGCCGTCAGGTCGGCGAGGCGGTCGGCGTGGGCCGGGTCTTCGGCGAGGTTGGTTCGTTCGTTGGGGTCGGCGTCGAGGTCGAAGAGTTGCGGCGGGTCGAGGTCGCAGTGGTTGAGTTTGAAGCGGCCGTCGCGGAGCGAGATCATCGGGGCGTGGGAGCCTTCGGCCGCGTATTCCATTGGCACGGGGTTGCGGCGGGGGGCGCCGCGGGCCAATGGGAGGAGGGACTCGCCGTCAAGGGGTTCGGCGCTGTTGTCCAGCTCGATGCCGGCGAGGTCGGCGAGGGTCGGCAGAACGTCGAGCAGCGAGGCGGGGGTGTCGATGCGGGCCGGGGAGAGGCCCGGCGCGGCGAGCATCAGCGGCACGCGGGCCGAGCCTTCGAAGAAGCTCATCTTGAACCACAGACCGCGCTCGCCCAGCATGTCGCCGTGGTCGGAACAGAACAACACGACCGTGTCGTCGGCCATGCCGCAGCGCTGTAAAGCGTCGAGGAGGCGGCCGATCTTTTCGTCCAGGTAGGAGATGTTGGCGAAATAGGCGCGGCGGGCGCGGGCGACGTGGTCCGGCGTGATGTCGTATTTACGGAAGTCGTTGGCGTCGAGCAGGCGTTTGCCGTGGGGGTCCTGGGCTTCGTAGGGGATGGCCGGGACCGTGGGGCTAAGCGCCGGGCAGTCTTCGTAGAGGTCCCAGAACCGCTGACGGGCGACGTAGGGGTCGTGCGGGTGGGTGAAGCTGACGGTCAGGCACCAGGGCTGCCGCCCGCGGCCCCTGGCCAGGCGGTGGATCTCGGCCTCGCCGTGGAAGGCGACCTCGTCGTCGAATTCGAGCTGGTTGGAGATCTCGGCGACGCCGGCGCCGGTGACCGAACCCATGTTGTGATACCACCAGTCGACCCGCTCCGCCGGATTGCGGTAGTCGGGAGTCCAGCCGAAATCGGCCGGGTAGATGTCGGTGGTCAGACGTTCCTCGAAACCGTGCAACTGGTCGGGGCCGACGAAATGCATCTTGCCGCTGAGCACGGTGCGGTAGCCGGCCCGGCGCAAATGGTGCGCGAAGGTGGGCAGGGCGGCCGGGAACTCGGCGGCGTTGTCGTAGACGCCGGTGCGCGAAGGCAGCAGCCCGGTCATGAAGGAAGCGCGCGCGGGCACGCAGAGCGGGCTTGGCGTATAGGCGTTGGCGAAGCGGAGCGCGCGGGCGGTAAGCGCCTTCAGGTTGGGGGCGTGGAGGAAATCCGCTGGGCCGTCCGGGCAGAGCGTGCCGGCCATCTGGTCGACCATCAGGATCAGGATATTGGGCGGCCGGGTCATGGTGTCGCTCCCTTGCGTTGCGGTGCGGCGAGCGTAACCGAATTCGCTGCCGCTCACGACGATCGTGTGGCTCGGATAGTGCGGCGTCGGCGGCGCCGTGGACCCTCGGATCGCGTCCATTGCTGTCCGGTTACGGCCACGCGCGGATGGTTGTCTCGGTTCGGCGTCGAAGGCTTAGCATGCGGCATGGCCGGCGGCTGTCAGGAAATGGTGAACAGATCGTCAACCAATCAATGCAGGGACGCATGATGCATGTGCGGATTCGTGGGTTCCCGTTGGACGGCCGGTTTCGTACATCGTTAGCCATGAACGGCACGCCCGTGAACAGGGCGCTCGCGGCGCGCCGATCTGTTGGCAGGGCGGTGCCGGCCGATGGAACCTGTAGCGTAAATCCATCGGCCGCATCGTCCGGCTGGCCCTGCCGGGGCGCGCGGACACGGGCGCCGGCTATGCAGATTTGAGCCGATGGAGGTTAGCGTATGCTTTCGGCTTTGGAGACAGGGCTTGCGGCGGTCGGGGAGGCAAACGAGTTTCCGGCCCTGGCGGCGATCCTGCTGTTCGGAATGGGCCTGATCGCGATGGGGTTCGCCTGCGTCTGGCGGTCCCCGGCGTCGATGGTCATTCGTCGAACAGCGCGTCTTTCGGCAGACAATAAACGACCGCGAGGCCGAGCGAGATAAGCGCGCCGCCGGCCAGCAGGATGCGGAAGATCAGCCACAGCTTCCTGGCGGATTCCAGATCGTCCGCGACGATGATTGTGGGGTCGTCGGGCAGGTAGTGCACCTGCACCGGGCCGCCCACCTTGCGGCCGGGATAGCGGAAGTCCGTCTTCGCCCGGACCGGCGCGCCGCGCCGGTCGGTGAAGGCGACGGTCGCCGTATAGACAGATTTCTGGTTATCCAGGCAGTAGTCGTAGACGCGGCAGCCGCGCGAGGTTATCGCGACGATGGTGCCGCGCGCGGCCAACGCGCCCTCGGCGAAGGCCGCCGAGCGGTCGGTGAAATGCAGGAACCAGTAGCCCTGGAAGAGGGCGATCAGGAGCGCGGCGAGAGCGGTGAGCTTGCGGTTTTCGCGCCGCGGGGTTCTGTCGCTTGCCTGGAAATACGGGTCCATGGGGCGGGCAGCCTTCGGATGCCGGGGTGGGACGAGTCTCGCCGGTTGGGAATAAGGTTTTGTTAATCGGCGGGGTTGGTGGCAGGGGCTCATCGGCGCATTCAGAAATTGCAGTTTTGCCATTTATTTCAATATCTTAACGTTACCGGCCGCAGGTTTCCGCGGTTCCCGGGACGGGCCGCCGGTTAATGCAGGGCCGCATTAAGCTCGTGCGGTTTCGCGGGTTCGCTTAAGCCGATACAGCGCGTATATCAACAGCCAGTACGTTGTTCAAAGAAGGCGTCAATGGGTGGCCCGGACAGTGTCGGTACATGCGGAAGATGCCCGTTTGCCGTTGCGCGAGATTGCAAACGACGAACAACCCGAGGACCGAACACATGCTGTTGGGTAGTGTGAAACAGATTCTGACGGTCGGCGCCGTCACCGCCTGCCTGGGTCTCGCGGCCGGCACGGCAAAGGGCGCCGTTTTGACCGTCATCGACGGGCAACTGGCCGGCGCGGAGGGTGTCGAAATCGACGGCGCGCTGTACAACGTGTCGTTTGAGAACGACTCCTGCATCGCTGTTTTCAGCGGTTGCGACGCGGCGTCGGACTTCGCGTTTACGACGATCCTGGCCGCCAAGGCGGCGGCGCAGGCGCTGATGGACCAGGTTTTCCTGGACGGGCCGGAAGGCCTGTTCGATTCCGACATGGACGCGACGCTCGGCTGCGTGTCCGGCAACGATTGCCTGGCGATCGTGCCCTTCGACGTCATGGGCGTCGGCCCCTGGCCGGTCCAGCGCGCCTTCGCCCGGAACTCCGCCGACGAAGAGTTGGACGCCGGCGTTGCGGCCGCTGGCGGCGTGTCTGATGACACGGCGCTCGGCGACCACACGATCTGGGCCGTGTTCGAGCAGATTGCCGTCGGCGACGAGATCCCGACGCCGGGCATGGCCGGGCTGCTCGGCCTCGGCCTGATCGGGCTGGCGCTCGCCCGGCGCAAACAGAAACGGAGGGCTTAAGCGAAAACTTATCCCTTCGACAGGCATTGGGGTGAGGGAAGGACGATGCGTTCAAGCGGCTTCCCTCACGCCCTCCGGAACCCTCTCCCCCACCCATGGAGAGGGTAACGGGCCTGCGGCGCCTCACGGTCCTCCATTGGTGGGCCGACGGGTAAGACCGGTGTCTTGAGGTTCAACCCCTGCTTCCTGACACTCCTTGCCCTTAATTCAGCCCCTTGCTCCTCTCCCCACTCGAGGCAAAAGGGGCCGGGGCGCCGTCAGGCCTTAGACGAGCTCAGGGTGGGGTGCGTGTTCCAAAGGCGTTGGCCTTCTTCGCCGTTCCCCATGCGCGTATCCCCACCCTGAGACCCGTCCCCAGACAACGACGTCAGAAGTACCAGTGCAGCGCGCCGCGGATCTCGGTGAAGGGATTGTCGGCCGGGCCGCGGTAGGCCGTGGTCAGGCGGACGGCGAGGGCGGGCGTAAGCGTCAGGCTCTGTTCCAGGCCCGCGAGGAAAGCGTCCTCCGAGGAGCCGTCCAGGGCGAAGCGGTATTCGCCCTGGAGATTGAGCGTCCAGCGCGGCGTCGCGTAGATCAGCAGGCCAAGGCTCGGGCCGATATCGACCAGCACTTTGTCCGGCAGGTCCGGCGCGCCCAACAGGTCGAGGTCGGCGAAGGCCGAGGCCAGGACCCGGTCGCCGAACAGCGGGTAGGCGAGACCCGCGCCGCCGGCGGCCACGCCGACCACGTCGTTGTCGGCCTCGCCGCCGCGGCGGAAGCGCTCCACGCCGGTCCGCACCCGCCAGGAGATCGGGCGAAAGAATTTGTTGCGCGGGCTGACCGAGCGGATGTCGACCAGCGAAACCTGCTCCAGCGACACGGTGCCGCTCCGCCGGAAATGGCGCAGCACGATGTTGAGGAAATCGATCTGGGTACCGGGCAGGTAACCGCCGGGCGGGTCGAGCAGGTCGTGATAGGCCGGGCGCAGCGCGAGTTCCACGAAATCGCGGCCGTCGATACGGCCGAGGCCGGCGGAGAGGCGGGCGGATTCGTGGCCCTGGTCCGGGCGGACCTCGGGCTCGGGCACGGGTGGGATCGGGGCGACGCCGTCGATGCCGCTCCGCGCCCGGAGCAGGGCGAGGGAGAGCGGCGCGGCCTCGTCGCGATCGCGGTCGCCGGCGCGGAACTGGTATTGCAGATACTCGTAGGCGAGTTCCAGCACGGCGGCACGGCCGGCATCGGGCAGGGCGGCGATACGGGGACCGTCCGGCGGGACCTCGCCCTGGGAGACGCGGTAGGCGAGGTCGCGGCTTTCGGCGTCGATCAGGGCGAGCCTGTGGTCGATCTCGCGCCGGGCGGAGGGGCGGTAGACGGCTTCGCTCAACAGGCCGGACCGGGCGACGACGGAGCGCACGGTGTCGGTCGGGATCGCCCACCAGCGGTACTCGCCGGTCAGGTCGAGTTCGGGCCGCGCGACTTCCAGCAGCGACAGGAGATGGTAGGAGCAGTTCTCGTCGAAGAAATAGTAGTCGGCATATTCCTGGCCGAGCTCCCAGACATGGCGCAGCATCAGGCGGATCTCGTCCGGCCCGAGGTTGAGCCGGTATTCCCAGATGTCGCGGTTCTCCAGGTCGCTGTAGTCCTTGACCTTCTCGTAATAGGGCATGATCGAGAAGTAGCCGGGATAGCCGCCGGCCAGCCCCTTGAACGCGAAGACCACGCCGCCGTCGGACCCGGTGGCGGCGCCGTAGTTGATGGCGTAGGCGGTGAGCGGGCTCTGCCCGGCCTGGCCCGGCCGGTCGATGCGGAGCAGGGTGTGGCCGAACATCGACGACGGCTGGTTCATGTAGGCCGAGGGGAAGACCAGGGTGACCTGATGCGGGTCAATCGCCTCGAACCAGGCCTCGAAGCGGGAGCAGGCGCGTTCGGGAAGGCGGGCGGGATCGAACTTCAGCTTCGCTTTCAGCCAGTCGTAGCGGGCCGGGAAGGCGCATTGCGGATGCTGGTCGTTGATGATGGTCCCGGCGGGCGCGAAGAAGGCGCCAAGCGTGGCGGCGAGTTCGGCGGCCGGGTCGGTCTTGCCTTCGGGAGCGATGAAGAAGCCGGGACTGTCGATCACACCCCGCCAGCCGTCGCCGATGAGGTTGGGCAAGTAGTGGCCAAGCGCGATCCAGCGGCGGTGTTCGGCCAGGCCATCCCGTTCGGCTTGCGCTAAAAGGTCATTGAGATAGGCGCTATCGCGAGCGGCCGCCGAACCGGGCAGGACCGTCAGCAGCAGAGCGAGGGCGGTCAGAAGCAGCCCGGCGCCCGGACGGCGGGCCGTACGGGCGCCGGACATCGTACTAGTACTGAATCAGACGATCAGACCTGCACGTAGCGGCGAAGCACCGCGTCCTCGGCCATCACCTGGCGGAGCGACGCCAGCACCTGGCCGGCCGTCACGTTCTCCGAGGCGAAGATCGTGCCGAAGTTGCGCTGGGTCGCCTGATAGAAGGCGACGTGGTGCCGGCGCTCGACACCCATGAGGGTGGCGAGAGATTCGAGGTTCTCGCCTTCGCCGCGGGAAGCGTCGCGGGCGACCTTGTCGAGATTGTCGCCAAGGAACATGGACGCCATCTTGTCGCCCTCGATCACGCCGTCCTGGTCACAGCCGGAGGTGCCGGACGTGATGCCGAAAGTCTGGTTGCCCGACGTGCCGTTGGTGGTGACCGCGATCACCTGGGGCGCGACGCCGCTCTCCCCGGCGAAGATCGTCGAGCCGAGACCGCAACCGGTGCTGTCTTTCGCCTGCACGGCGCCGAACGGGGCGGCGACAAGCAAGGCGGCGCCGGTCAGCGCGGCAAAGGTCAAAGTGCGTCTCATGCTGGAACTCTCCATGGTTCGATGAGGGACGCGGACAGCACGCTACCGTGCCGCCCGCGCACCGAGATTCTACTTGAGGTTCTAAATTTGCAGTAAACGATTGTTGCCAATAGCGACCCTGGGACTGTGCTAATTGCCACATTGTCCGCCAGGTAGTTTGTATGTGGGATCGCAAATCTCCTATGCGGCTAACAGCAATGTCTGGATTCGCGTAAAGATTGAACAAATCCGAATCGGCTTTCCCACCGTCGGCGACGACCGATTCGCCGATTCGCCCGAGACATAAAAATGCCACTTGCCTCTAGCGATTGCGGCACGGAAGACTTGACGAAAGACCTTACTAGTACAGCGTGAATCTCACCCAAGTCGTGGGAGACGGCGATGCGGCCAAGGTCGGTGGCGGTTCTGACGATAGCGGCGGTCGCCGGCGGCCTGACCGTCCTGCCGGGGATCACGGGAAAAGCGCCGCCGGCGACCGTGCTGCTGGCCGGGATGGGTCTGCTGCCAATTGTCGCTTACTCAATTCATGCGTGTCGAAAGGATTGGTCCGGCCTTGCCAACGAGTAGCCTGCCATTCGAGACCGCCGCCAAGGGCGGCGCACGCCCGCCGCTGAAAATCGCCAAACGTCTGATCAAGAGGACGGTCACCGATCTGTTCGAGAAGACCGGCCTGGTGGTGATCAGCAAGAAGACCCGGGACCGCATCGTCCAGATGAGCCCGGAGGCGGCCGGCATGCTGTGGGTGCCGACGCGCCCGGCCGGGCCGGGGCGGGCGCTGCCCGACGAAGTGGCCCGGGCGCTGGATCCGGCCAACCCGGCCCTGGCGGACCTGAAACGCCGTTATGCGGATCATCCGGCGACCGACCACGTGCAATGGGACGACGGCGACATCGAGTACGGCGTGGACATGGCGAGTTTTCGAGGAGACAACCTGTATGTCTTCCAGACGCGCCGCAATTCGGAGATGCAGTATTACCTGAGCACCATCTACGTCGCGGCGTGCGACCAGTTGGACGCCTTCGTCAAGCTGAGCGAGGACGGCGCGTTCGGCGCGGCGGTCTACGAATTCGACGGCCGCAGCGGGGTCAGCCGCGACCTGCTGGATTCGGTGTTGGAAATGAATTTCCTCGAGCGACAGATCGGTTTGTCGGAACAGACCGGTCTGACCGTGCTGGATATCGGCGCCGGCTACGGCCGGCTGGCGCACCGGATGGTCGAGACCTTTCCGACCATCAATCGGTATTACTGCGCCGACGCGGTGGCGACCTCGACATACCTCTGCGATTTTTACCTGAAATATCGGGGCGTCCAGAACAAGGCGCAGTCGGTGCCCCTGGACCGGTTGGAGCGGACGCTGAAGGGCGAGACGATCGACCTGGCGATCAACATCCACAGTTTCTCAGAATGCAAGCGGTCGGTCATCCGCTGGTGGCTGGATCAGATCGCGGAACGGCGGGTGCGCTGGCTGATGATCGTGCCGAATACCGGCGACGCGCTGACTTCCGCGGAGCCGGACGGCACCCGGCAGGACTTCCGGCGCGACATCGAGGCGCGGGGCTATCGCCTGAAAGCGATGCGCCCGAAATACGAGTTCTCGACCAGCATGCAGAAGTTCGCGCTCTATCCCGGCACTTATTTCCTGTTCGAGCGCGCCGACTGAAGCCTTAGGGCGGCGAAAACAACGCATCTTGTCCTCCAGTCTCACTGTTCGATATCCGTATCGTCACGGACTATCCAGTCGCCTAGGCATGATCGCAATGCAGATATTTGCACGCAGCATGCGCAGATTTGCGTGTCGGAATTTCCGACGGCCGCCGGCCGCCGCGCGTCCGGTTCCGCTGGAAATTCGTCCTCCTATGACTTACGTCACAGACGGCTATCCCTTGGACGCCGATCCTCGGCGGCGTTTTGGCTGACAGGAGCGGCGGCGTGGACATACGTGCGGATTGGAACGGCCTGAAGATCGTGCTGGCGATCCATCGCGCCGGGTCGCTTAAAGCGGCAGCCATGGCGCTGAAGGTCGATCAATCGACGGTCGGACGCCGGCTGTCGGCCATCGAAGCCGAACTCGGCACTATCCTATTCATCCGGGACAATCATGGCTTCGAGGCAACCGACGCCGGCAGAAAGGTCATCAAGCGCGCAACGGGCGTGGATTTCGAGGTCATGCGGCTGCAAAACGACCTGCAGTCGACCGGCGAGACCGTGCACGGCATGGTTAGGATCGCGACCAATCCCTGGATCGCCACCCATCTTCTAGCACCGAACCTACCGCTGCTTTTGGACCATCACCCCAATCTGAAAATCCATACGCTGTCCGACACCACAGTACGCGACCTGGCCGCACGCGAAGCGGAAATCTCTCTTTGGCTGGAGAGAGAGCGCAATCCAGGCGAACTCAGTTTCCTGGTCGGCAAGATAGATTACGCCGTGTACAGCGCCCGGAACGCGGATCCGACCCAACTGAAATGGATAAGCTATTGGGACGATCACCACCGCCCCGCACCCATGCGCCAGTTCATGAGGGAACACCCTGGAGAAACCCCGTTGATGATGGCCAACGACATCAACGCGGTCTGCTCCGCCGTGCGGCAGGGGATTGGCAAAGCCATGATGCCTATGCCGGTGGGCGACGCCGAGCCGGGCCTGGTGCGGCTGACCGAATGCCTGCCGGAGATGACGCAGAAGCTGCAGGCGGTGGTCCACCCGGACGTGGCCGGCGAGCCGAGCATCCGCGCCACGCTGGGGTGGCTGCAGTCGGTCTGCTGTCCGCCTCCTGACGCGGTCTTGGCCTGTGGGGCTGATGGCGCTCGCAAGTCGCTGAAAAAGGGCACCTGAGCGTTTGCCCACCCTTCGAGACGGCCCTGCGGGCCTCCTCAGGATGAGGGTAGACGTGTAGAAAACACGATGACCTCATCCTGAGGAGCGGCCCGAAGGGACGCGTCTCGAAGGGTGGGCAAACGCCCCGCGCCCTTTTTCAGCAGCCTGCTAGCCGAGACGGGCGAAGCCTTTCGCCATAGCGCGGCGCTGAGGTTCCGGAAAGGCGTAGGCGCGCCGAAAATCGGTCTCAGTGAAGTCCGGACGCTGCTGACGGAGTCGGGTGAGGATGCGGCGGCCGTCGTCAACGCGACCGGCGAGGCCCTGGCAGCACGCCGCCATGAAAAGCACGAACGCGTGCGCCTCGGTAGCGGCAGCGGCCTGGGCGGCGCGGTCGGCGGCGGTGTCGTAGTCACCCAGCGCGACGGCATGCCCCGCATAGGCGATCCGGTAGGCGAAGGTCAACGGGTCGTAGGGAGACAGGCGGCAGGCGCGGTCGAGATGCGCGATGCCGAGATCATGCTCGCCGGAAAACTGAAGCACATTACCGTAGGCGTAGTGACCGTTGGCGAAGTTGGCGGCGAGATCAATCGTGGTGTGGAGCGTCGAGATTGCAGCCGGGTAGTTGTGGACGAGCATCTGCGCGTGGCCGAGAACCCAATGGCCGTTGGGGTCAAGCGGGTCGAGGCTTAATGCCTCGCGCGCGTGCTCGAAGGCGCGGTCGAGCGAGCCGTCGCGGCCGGACGCCGGGCCGAGGAACGCGCGCCGCCAATGGACGAAGGACCGGGCAGCAGCGATCCGCGCAGAGGCGGGATCGGCGGCGGCGGCTTGATCGAGGAACGTTTGGGCCCGGTCGAGGGCATCGCCGCGAAAACTGAACAGGTGCGGATAAGCGCGGTGAAAGAGCGTCCACGCGTCGAGCGCGGCGATCGGTTGCCGCATCGCGCGGCGGCGTTCGGTCCGCTCGATCTCGCTCTCCACAGCGGCGGCAACGCGATCGGCAACATCGAACTGCAGGACCGGAAGGTCATCGAGCGGGTGATCGAAGCGGTCGGCCCAGACCATCTGGCCGGTCGTGGCGTCAAGCAAAGAGAGGGTGAGCGACAGGCGGCGCGGCGCGAAGGTGGCGCAGCCGTCGAGCAGGTAGCGAACCCCGAGCGCGCGGGCTATGCGGGACGGATCAGGGTCGTCACGCCACCGGGCGACGACCGAGGCGCGGGCAGTGACGAAAAGCCAGCGGATGCGCGACAGGGCGATGTTGATATCGCGGGCGAGTGCATCTTCGGCGCCCGGCTGCACCGACGGATCGCCGGCCCTCTCGAACGGCAAGACGGCGATGGAGGGTCGCGCGGGGAGCGGCAGGTCCGTGGGCGGTTCGGGCCGGCTCTCCGGCTCGGGCGCCGCAGCCCGCGGCGACGCGTCGACACTCTGCGTGACCGGCGGGACAAGCCGCAGGCCGCGACGCGGCACGGTCGCGATCAGGCGCTGGTCGCGACCGTTGTCGCCGAGAGCCCGCCGGGCACGGCTGATGCACGCATCGATCGCGGCCTCCGTCACCACGCGCCCCTTCCAGACGCGGTCGACCAGCATCTCACGGGACACGAGGCCGCCGCCTTGCTCGGCCAGCAGACAAATCAGGTCGAAGACCTTCGGCTCGACGGCCGCCTCCGCCGCGCCGACGCGAAGCCGGTGGCGCTGCGTATCGAGTTCGCAATGGCCGAAACGATAGATCACGAACGCACCCGAATAGCCCGAAGCGGACTGGCCGAAAACCAAATTGAGGCGGAGGCGTCGAAATGTCAGGGATTCGTAAGGTCATTGTCAAGCGGCGGGTCCGCTTGCCGTATAGGGTCCGCTCCGCTTCAGGGGGAGCCTCGGATTGAGGCCCAATTCAGCCGTCGGTCATTTGAAGGTGAGGTCCAAAAACCGTCGACACCAGTCAGGGGCTGTAACGCAGATGTTTGCAAGCGGCGGATGCACCATTGCATTCACGAAAACGTTACAAAGCCACAAACCTGCGTCCACCGGATGCAGGTCCGCGTCTTCTGACCGGGTCAAAGACGGATAGCCCGGAGGATCCGCATCCTGCGGGGCGCTATGGGGGCATGGGTGTAGCTTGGGGAAGCGCTCATGGATTGGAACGATTTGAAGACCGTACTGGCGATCCACCGTGCCGGATCGCTGAAGCGGGCCGCGGCATCGCTGAAAGTCAATCAATCGACGGTGGGCCGACGCCTGTCGGCCATCGAAGCCGCTCTGGGCGTTATCCTGTTCATTCGCGACCGTCAGGGCTTCGAGCCGACCGACGCCGGGCTGGCGGTCATCAAGCGCGCCATATTCGTCGACACCGAAATCATGCGGTTGTTGAACGACCTGCATTCTTCCGCTGAAAGTGCGGGCGGGGTGGTCCGGATCGTCACCAACCCCTGGGTCGCCACCCACATTCTTGTGCCGCGGCTGCCGCTGCTGTTGAGCGAGCACCCCAACCTGAAAATCCACACGCTTGCCGATACCGCTGCCCGAAACCTGGCGGCGCGGGAAGCGGAAATCGCCCTTTGGTTCGAGAAGGAGTCCGGCCCCGGCGAAATCAATTTCAAGCTGGGCCAATTGTCCTATGCCGTCTACGGGCCCAGGGAGGGAGATCCGAAAGGACTGAACTGGGTAACCTACTGGGACGATCGCTATCATCGCGCGCCGATGCGATGGTTCGAGACGGAAAGCCACGGCGAAACGCCGATCATGATGGCGAACGACATGAACGCGGTCTGTGCGGCGGTGCGCGAGGGGATCGGCAAAGCGCTGCTGCCGACGCCCGTTGGCGACGCCGAGCCCGGCGTGGTCCGGCTGAACGACGAAGCGCCGGAAGTCTCGCGGACACTGCGGGCCGTGATCCATCCCGACATGGCCGGGGAGCCGAGCATCCTTGCCGCGTTGAGATGGCTGCAGACAATCTGTGGCACCGACCAAGGGGGCCCGACACAATCCGGTGTCGCCGTGAAGACCCGGCCAACGCCATCGGCGGAGCCGGATGAACGATCCGCGCTCTGGCCGTGCTTCGAGGACCAGCCGGCATCGCGGTAGAAAGCGTCACGAACGGAATAAGCGGCCGGGCAGCAGCCCTGTGCCAGCGGCTTCGGTCTCGAGTTCGATTGTCCACACCCTATGATTTTCACCACAGACGGCAGCGCCGGAAGTCGCCATTCTTGGCCGCATTTTGACCGGAACCAATTGCAATGGGGCGTGCTTATGGATTGGAACGATTTGAAATTCGTATTGGCTATACATCGCGCCGGGTCACTGACGCGCGCCGCCGAGGCGCTTAAAGTCAATCAATCGACGGTGGGGCGGCGGCTGTCCGCCATCGAGTCCGCGCTGGGCGTTGTTCTGTTCATTCGCGACCGTCAGGGCTTCGAGCCGACCGACGCCGGCCGCGCGGCAATCAATCGCGCCAGATCGGTCGACATCGAAGTCATGCGGCTGCAGAAGGACCTGCAATCATCCGCCGAAAGCGTGCGCGGCGTTGTCCGGATCGTCACCAATCCCTGGATCGCCACCCATATTCTGACGCCGCAGTTGCAGCTCCTATTGAACGACCACCCCCACTTAAGGATCCATACGCTGGCCGACACCGCCGCCCGAAACCTGGCGGCGCGCGAGGCGGAAATCGCGCTTTGGTTCGAGAAACAGTGCAATCCGGGCGAGATCGAATTCAAGCTGGGCCAGGTATCCTATGCCGTGTATTGGGCAAGGGATGCCGATCCCGACAGGTTGGGATGGGTCACCTTTTGGGACGACCGGTACCATCGCGCACAGATGCACTGGTTCGAGACACAGAACCCAACCGAATCCCCGTTGATGATGGCGAACGACACCAACGCGGTCTGCGCGGCCGTGCGGGCGGGGGTCGGCAAAGCCCTGTTGCCGATTCCGGTGGGGGACGCAGAGCCCGGCCTGATCCGGCGGAACGGCGAAGCGCCGGAAATCACCCGCACCTTGCGGGCCATGATCCATCCGGATATGGCCGGCGAGCCGAAAATCCTCGCGGCGCTTCGGTGGGTGCAAACGGTCTGCGGCGCCGAGCAACCGATCTTGACCCAACAAGCCGCCGAATAAAGCGGCGAACCGGGTCCGTCTAGAACAACACCCGAAACGCTTCGATACGGAACGAACCTTCGGCGACGGCGCCGGTGCGATCATCCGGCGGTTACAGCACCGGGAGATACCGATGATTACCTGCTTCATTCGTTACGAGATCGACCCCTTCAAGAAAGCCGCCTTCGAGCGCTACGCCGAGACCTGGGGCCAGGCGATACCCCGCTGCGGCGCCGACCTGATCGGATATTTCGCGCCGCACGAAGGCTCCAACGTCATCGCCTACGGCGTCTACAACATCGAAAGCCTGGCGGCTTACGAGGCCTATCGCGCCCGGCTGGCCGAAGACCCCCAGGGCCGCGAAAACTATGAATTCGCGGAGCGGGAAAAATTTATCCGGCGCGAGGACCGGATCTTCCTGAAACCGGCTTCCGCGCCGCATGGGAAAACGGTGGCGCGGTGAAGGCCGGCAAAATACTTGCCATGTATAGAAATCAGCGATAAGAGATATCGGAATATGTAGTCTGCTCTTCGCGTAGCATATTAAAGAGTTTTGCTATGTTCGAGAAAATCGTTCTCGTCATACCGTTGATACTGATCGAGATCGGGTCCGTCTTCTTTCGGGTCTGTTTCTTTGTGGCCGGGAAAACCAGCCCTGTGGATGCGTACTGGGGGGTCGGCGACGACATACCCTTCCACCCGCCGATACTCCAGTTCTACATTCTGCGCCGGAACGTCAGGGCCAAATTCATCCAAAAAGAGGCGACCTATCGGACGGCGGAAGAGCTATGCCGGCAGAGGTCTTGCTTCGACTTCGACGACGGCCGGTTCATCGCATCCGATTTCCCGCCGCCGCCGGTCATCGTCGTGGACGACTTCTACGACGACCCGGTTTCGGTCAGAGACCTGGCCCTGGCCACGGAATACGCAGCATACGGACGATACTGGTTTTCCAGCGCGCTTTGGGTGAAAGCCGGCGCCTCCCTCGAAGGCGACGACTACTTCCACGGCTTTCGCCATAACGACGCTTCCGTCGTGGAGAAGCTTAGGAAATGCGTGATGGCGGAGATCGACATGGACAGCTGGGAGACCATGGGCGACGGCTGGAACGGCGCGTTTCATTACAAACTGAACAACGCGCTCACCGGCGGCGACGGCATCCATCACCATTGGAAGCCCCTGGATGTCGCTTACGGGTGGTCGGGCCTCGTCTACCTGAGCAACGAGGACGACCAATCGCCGGAAAACGGCACGAGCATCTGGCGCGACCGGCGCACCGGAAAATGCATCGCCGAGCACCACGAGGCTTTCTTCGACCGCAACCTCGAGGCGAAACACTGGGAGAAGGTGCTCGACGTGCAGCCTAAATTCAACCGGCTGGTCCTGTTCCGCTGCGACGTCTTCCACCAGGCCGGCTGGGGATTTGGCGACTCACTGGACAACGCCCGGCTGTTCCAGACGTTCTTTTTCTCGGTTCGCAAGGGCGGGCGATAGACGGGTTAGCCGGCAGCGCCGATCCCGATCGATCCGGTGCCGACGGTTACGGCGCCGCCGCCGATGCGGACCGCGGCGATGGCGCCGCCTTCTATGTCGACCTCCAGCGTCAGGTCGCTGGGGCGGCCCATCTCGTAGCCCTGTTCGAGGCGGAACCGGTTGGCGCCGTCGGCGAGGGCGCCGGCCTTCAGGAGCTGCGCGCTGAGCAGCGCCGTCGCCGAGCCGGTCGCGGGGTCTTCCGGAACGCCGGCGGTCGGAGAGAACATCCGGGCGCGGTAATCGGTCTCCGGCGCGTCGCCGCCGGCGGTGTAGACATAGGCGCTGTCGACCCCGGCCGATCCGATCAGTTCCGACCAGTGCGGTTCGCAGACCCTGACCGACGCCAGCACCGAGCGGGACGCGACAGGGATGTACAGAAACGGGAACCCGCCTTCGACGACGCCGATCCCGTGTTGGCCGAAGCCGATATCCGCCGCCGCGATGCCGAGGGCGCGGGCGGCCAGGCCGGCGTCGGGGTTAGGCCCGGCCGCGGGGCGCGGGACGACCGGCGCGGTGAACATGGCGGAGACCGCCCCGCCGCGCCGCGCTACCGTGACCGGCACCAGGCCCGCGACCTCCTCCAGCCGGATCTCCGTATCGAAGTCGGCGTCGCCGTCGTGCATCCGCTCGGCCAGAAGGACCGCGCAGCCTACGGTCGGATGGCCGGCGAACGGTATTTCGCCGGTGGGAAAGAAGATCCGGACCTTGGCCGTGTTGCCGGGGTCCGCCGGCTTCTGCACGAAGATGGTCTCCGAGAGATTGAACTCCCGGGCGATCGTCTGCATTTCGGCATCGGCAAGATCGTCCGCATCCAGCACCACGGCCAACGGATTGCCGGCGTAGAGCCGGTCGGTGAAGACGTCCAGGGTGAAAAAGCGATGCGGCATCTCTCTCCCGCCATTTTTCCGATTTGGTCCGGATCGCTATTTGGCGGCCACGCGGGTCCAGATTCAATGGAGACAATCGAAAACATTGTCCCCGTTCTCCCGCGCGACGACCGGTGTGGCAAAGAGCACAGAGCGACGACGCGCCAGTCGTTACGGTCGCCGCGTGGGGTAGGCCGAAGGCCGGATCGTTGACGGAGACGCAATGCCGCGTGGGGAGCGGCAAGGGGAGGCTCCGAGACATGTTCAAGCTGGATTCGCTAGGCCTGCTCGACAGGTTGGAGAACGCGGGCGATCAGGCGGACGCCCAATCGCTGTTTCAGGGCATGCTGGCCGAGAACGGCTTCGGCGAAGGCTTCTGCATGGCCGACGTCCCGATCGGATGCCGACGCGCATTGGTCGAGCATCACGAAACCATGGACCGGTTCGGCCGCCATGTCAGCGGATCGTTCTTCCCGAATATCGCCGAACGCATGAGCCGCCGCCGGCACGACCCGGTAACGGCGGCGTTGCGCAAAAGCGCGCGGCCGTGGGTGAAGAACGCCGAAGTCGACTGCGATACGACGGGCCTCGGCTACTTTGCGGACATAACGCTGGATCACGGCCTGTCCGGCGCCGCGCTGTTTCCGGTGCACGGTCCCGGCGGCTCTTACGCGATCTACGGCCTTTACACGCCGCGGCAGGAACCGGAGGTCTACACAGCGCTTTGCGATCACCTGGCGGAGTTGAATCTCGCGATCCTGTGTTTCCACAACGCCTGTCACGCCAGGTTCGCGAACGCCGACGCCGTGCATCCGGCCTGCCTGGCGCCGCGCGAACGGGAATGTCTGCTGTGGGTGGCTGCCGGGCTCAAGAGCAAGCAGATCGCCTACCGGCTCGATCTCTCCACCCACACGGTGAACGAGGCGATCGCCAGCGCCATGCGCAAACTGGGCGCCAACTCCCGCGCCGAAGCGGTCGCCAAGGCCATCGTCGCGAAGTTGATCGAGCCGTAAAACAGCATCACAGACAGAACGGTCTGTATGGGTTTTCCCTTACCCTATTTTTCGGGGATCGACCCGGCGCACCGCAACGCCGATCTTTCCAGCGTAACGTTGGAAAGGATACGGCATGTTCAGATTTCTCATCGGCGCCCCGGCGCGCGGCCTTAGGGTATGGAGCATCACACTGGTCCTGTTTTGGGCCATGGACCATGCGGCGCAGGCCGGCCCGATCAGCAACATCACGCATCTGGCTATCGGCGAGGCCGAGGCCTTCGTCCTGGGCGGCAACACCGATACCGACACCGACACGACCACCGCGCCCGACGACCTGTTCATGAGAGCCAGCGCTCTCGCGCAAACGCAGCCTGGATCTTTCGGCGCACTTTCCTCGGCCAGTGCGCGATCGAGGATCGCCGTCAGCACGAATAGCGTCGTTATCGAGGAGGAGCTTGGCGTGAGCCACAGCCCAAGCCCCTTCGCCAACGGCGACCAGACCGGCGGCGGCGGCAGTGGATTGCTCAGCTCGCTGATCGAGTTCGTCATCGATGCGCCCGAAGTTCTGTTCAGCCTGGACGTCGACGAGAGCTTCGCCGGCGACAACAACGGGTTCTTTGCATCGATGCTGGAGAACGTCACGGACGGCACGACGCTGTTCCTGTTCCAGACGCCGGTCGGGGGATCCTTCGAACAGGCGTTTACCGTGTCGGACAGCGTGGGCGACCTGTTCCGCCTGAGCACCGCCAGCGAAGCGGCGGTCTTCAGCGAGCCGGAGGGGTTCTCGAGCCGCTTCGACGTCGACATGAGGCTGACGATCACCGAACAAGGCAACGCGGTGCCGGAACCGGCGACGCTGGCGCTGCTTGGGCTGGGGCTCGCCGGGCTTGGATTGGCAAGGCGCCGGCGAGCGGCGAGGCCATGCTGAAACTGGTGCAGCCGTTCGTGGAGTTCTACCAGGTCGCCTCGTTCAGCCGGCCGTCAGAGAAACAGGCCGAACGACCAGCCGGCGAGCGCCGAACCCAAGACGGCGAGAAGAATGTAAAGCGCGAAGACCGGCAGGCGGACCAAAGCACATACCGGGATAACTGCCCAGGCGCTGACGATGCCGCCGGCAACCAGGAAGGCCAGGGCGGCGCCCGAGCCCATGCCGGCGTCGATCAGGCCGCGCACCAGGGGCAGCGCGGCGTAGCCGTCCAGGTAGATCGGCGCGCCGACGACGGTGGCGATGGGCACGGCAAGAAGGCTGTCGCCGCCGACCAGTGACGCGACCCAGGCGTCGGGGACGTAGCGTTTCAGAAAGAACTCGGCGACGAAGGCGGCGAATAGCCAGACCGCCATGAGGCGGCCGGTGGCGAGCGCCCGGTTCCAGAACAGCGCCCGGCGGGCGGGTTCGCGCCAGAACCGGGGCGCGAAGCCATCGCCGCCATCGTCGCAAGCGCAATCCGAGCCGGCGAGCGCGGCCGCCCTGTCTTTCGCCGGGTTCAAAAGGTACCCGGCGCGCGTCAGGGCGAGTACGACGAGACCGCCGGCGAGGCCGATGCCGAAGGCGGCGACGGTCTTGCCGATGGCGAATTCGACGCCGAGGGTCGCGGCCGTCACCGCCAGCATGCCGGGATCGGTCACCGGCGACGACAGCCAGAACGCCATGATCGCGGCAAGCGGCACGCCGCCGGCCATCAGGGCCGCCACCAGCGGCAGCACCGTGATGCCGCAGACCGGCGTCAACGCGCCGGCCAGCGAGGCCAGCAGGATCATCCTGACGTCGCGGCCCGCGAAGGCGGCGGCGATGATGGCCGTGGAGCCGGACGCCACGATTCCGGCGGTAAGCGCGATACCGAGCAACAGCGCCGGGGAGATCACCAGCATGTTCCAGAGCGCGAATCGGGCGGCCTGGCCGGCAAGATCCGGAAATATCATCACGAAACCGAGGGCGAGAGCGCCAAGCGCCAGCGTGGCGCGGCGGCGATCGACGAGCGGCGTCTGCGAAACGGTATCGGTCATGCGGCGAGAATAGGGATCGCTGGTATTCGCACAAACGAATAGTTATCATCTATCCCATGAATGAAATCGAACGTTCTAAGTCGCTACCGGACAGCGACCTGCTCCGCTCTTTCCTGACGGTGGCGCAGCACGGCAACCTGACGAGGGCGGCGGATACGCTCGGCAGAACGCAATCCGCCGTCAGCGTGCAGATCAAACGGCTGGAGACGGTGCTGGCGGCGCGGCTGTTCGAGCGGCAGGCGCGTGGCATGGTCCTGACCGACGCGGGCGAGCGGCTGTTGCCGGCGGCCAGCCGCGTCCTGGCGGACCTCGAACGGGTCGGGACGATGTTCGCGGAACCGCTGGCGGGGCGCGTTCGGATCGGCATTCCGGACGATTACGGCACGACGATCCTGCAGGACATCCTGAACCGGTTCGCGCGCAGCCATCCACAGGTCGAGGTGACGGTGCGCTGCGGCTTCAGCGCCCGGTTTCCGGCGGAGCTACGGCGCAACCGGCTGGACGTCGCGGTCTATGCGGCAGACGACACCGAACAGGCGGGCGAGACGATATTCGAGGAACGCGCCGTCTGGGCGGCGGGCGAGAGCTGGACGAACCCGAACGACGAGGCGGTGCCGCTGGCCCTGTTCGACCGGGATTGCTGGTGGCGCGACGTTGTATTGGAAACACTCGACAAGGCCGACCGTCCGTACCGCATCGCGTTTTCCAGCGAAAGCGTCTGGGGCGTGAAGGCGGCCATCGCCGGCGGCCTGGCGGTCGGCATGCTGGCGGAAAGCACGCTGGAGCGGGGTATGCGCGTTCTGGGCAAAAGCCAAGGGTTCCCGGACCTGCCGCCGTCACGGCTGGTGCTGGCGCAAGCGCCGAAGGCGGGCGGCGATGCGACGGCCGCCATGGCGGCCGCGATCCGCGACGGCTTCAGACAGTATAGCCCGCGGCGCTAGCAGGTCGCTGAAAGAGCGTCGCACGGTGGCCTGGATGCTTCGAGACGCCTGCTTTGCAGGCTCCTCAGCATGAGGGCTTACTTACTGAAAACACGACGACCTCATCCTGAGCGGCCCAAAGGGACGCGTCTCGAAGGATGGGCAAACGCTCAAGTACCTTTTTCAACAGCCTGCTAGAGCGTCCGCGCCGCCTTTAACACCGCCATCGACTTCGGTACCATCCTGCCGAATGACAAAAGCTTCGGCGTGGGAGCGAAGCAGGGAGGGGACCATGGATTTCGGTGGGATGAATTACCTGGCGGTGCTGGTTGCCGGCGTCGCCGGTTTCGCGTTCGGGGCGCTTTACTATACGGCGCTGGCCAAACCGTGGATGGCGGCAATCGGCAAGACCGAGGAAGAGATCAAGGCCAACATGTCGCCGGTGCCGTATGTGATCGCGGGAATCGCACAACTGGTGATCGCGTTCATGCTGGCCGGCGTGGTCGGCCACCTGGGCACCGACATGACGACGGTGCGGAACGGCCTGATCACGGCGTTCTTCCTCTGGCTCGGGTTCGTCGTCACGACGATGGCGGTCAACCACGCGTTCCAGGGCGCGAAGCGGTCGCTTACCGTGATCGACAGCGGCCACTGGCTCGGCGTGCTGCTGGTCCAAGGCCTGGTGATCGGCCTGTTCGGGACGCCGTGACGTGATGATCGATGAAAACTGGCTGGCGCTGACCAAGGAAACGGCGCTGGAACCGGAGCTGCCGATCGTCGACCCGCACCATCATTTATGGGACCGGCCGCAGCACCGCTATCTGCTGGAGGAACTGCTGGCGGATACGGGCGGCGGGCATAACATTACCGCGACTGTGTTCGTCGAATGCATGGCGATGTATCGGGCCGCCGGCCCGGAGTGGTTGCGGCCCATCGGCGAGACGGAGTTCGTCAACGGCATCGCGGCGCAGAGCGCCAGCGGACAGTACGGCGACACGGCGGCCTGTGCCGGCATCGTCGGTTTCGCCGACCTGACGCTGGGCGCGGCGGTGGAAGAGGTGCTGGCGAAGCACATGTCGGTGGCGCCGGACCGGTTTCGCGGTATCCGCCACGCGGCAGGGTGGGATACGAGCGACGAAATCCGCAACTCGCACACCAATCCTACCGAGGGGCTGTTCGCCGACGCCCGGTTCCGCGAGGGTTTCGCCCGGCTGGCCGGTTTCGGCATGACGTTCGAGGCGTGGCTGTACCACCCGCAGCTTGCCGATGTCGCCGACCTGGCGAGGGCATTTCCGGAGACGACGATCATCCTGAACCATTTCGGCGGGCCGCTTGGCGTCGGGCCCTACGCGGACAAACAGTCGGAGATCTTCCCTCAGTGGAAACAGGACATCGCCGCCGTGGCGGAATGTCCGAACGTGGTGGCGAAGCTCGGCGGCATCAATATGCCGCTCAACGGGTTCGGCTGGCACCGCCGGGAGAGGCCGCCGGGTTCAGAGGAACTGGCCGCGGCGACGCGGGCGTACTACCTGCATACAATCGACTGCTTCGGGCCGGCGCGTTGCATGTTCGAAAGCAACTTCCCGGTCGACAAGCAGTCCTGTTCCTACACCGTGCTGTGGAATGCGTTTAAACGGATCGCCGAGGGGTTTTCGGCGGCGGAGAAGGCGGCGCTGTTTCACGATACGGCGACGCGGATGTATCGGTTGGGGTAGGAGTTGCGGCCTCACCCACACCGTCATTCCGGCGAAGGCCGGAATCCAGGACAGACGTTGTTATGGATTCCGGCCTTCGCCGGAATGACGGTGTGGGATGCACTATTGAGCATCGCTTAAGAGGTCCTGCACGGCTTTCCGCAACACCGCTTCGTCCTCCGGGTTGTCGGTCGGGTTGCCGGCTCGGTGGCCCCAGATGGAGCGGATCGGGCGGAATTCGGCGTTCGGCATTTGCGCGGTTTCGGCTTCGCTGTCTTCCGGCGTGAAGTAGAGGTCTGTCATCGACGGCATGATAATGGCGCGGGCGCGGATGGCGCCGAGGGCCGCCGAGAGGTCGCCGTTATGGAGTTCGTTGTCGCCGATGTCGGACTGCATCCAGGTGGTCAGCATGGAGAGCAGGTCTTCGCCGGGCCGGCGCAGGAAATTGGCCTCCCAGTTGCGTACCAGATAGTCCTCCAATGAGGCATAGCCGATGGTCAGGTGCAGGCCCTCCCGATAGAACGCCTGCGACATCGCCCAGCCGGCATAGACCCGGCCCATGGCGCGGAGCCCCCGGACCGGGTGCTCCGCAAAGTAGCCGTCGCGCCAGGCGGGATCGGCGGTCAGCGTCGCGCGCACGCCTTCCAGGAAGACCTTGTTGTGCGGCGAGGTGCGGGCGGAGCCGCAGACGGCACAGATCCGCTCCACCCGGTCCGGGAAGATCGCGCCCCAATGCAGGGCCTGCTGCGCGCCCATTGACCAGCCGTAGACCAGCGCCAGCCGTTCGATGCCGAATTTCTCTTCCAAAAGGCGCTTTTGCGCGTGGATATTGTCCCAGTGGGTGAAGACCGGATAGCGGCCCCGGCCGAACGGCGCGGGCAGGTTGCTGGGGGAGGACGACAGGCCGTTGCCGAACATGTTGGGGATGACGATGAAGTAGCGTTCCGGGTCCAGCACCCGGCCCGCGCCGATCAGCCATTCGGTATCCGTGTGCTGCGCGCCGTAGGAGGTGGGATAGAGCACGGCGTTCGACTTGTGGGCGTTGAGAGTGCCGTAGGTTTTGTAGGCGAGGCGCGCATTCGGCAGGGTCATGCCGCGCTGCAGGCGCAGCGGGCCTAGGTCGAAGACGGCGTGGTCGGTATCGGTCACGGCGGGCTTTCCTCCGGAAGGCGTTTGCACCGATCCTAAAGCCTGGCGCCGATGCTGGCGACTGGACGGTTTCGGACCTCATCGCCAGCCACAGTCTCGCGGCGGCGGGTCCGGCCTGATAGCCTTGGCCCAGGCTGTTACATTTGGCCCGGCCATCTCGTCTCCATAAGGGAGACACAAACGGAAAGGACGAGACCATGAGCCAAGCCCAGAAAGCGCGCGACTTCGCCGACCTGCATGTGCCGGGCAAGCCGGTGGTGCTGTACAACATCTGGGACGCGGGCGGCGCCAAGGCGATCGCCGAGGCCGGCGCGAAGGCGGTGGCGACCGGAAGCTGGTCGGTCGCCGCGGCGCACGGCTATCCGGACGGCCAGGCGATTCCGCTGGAGATGGTGCTGGACATTGTCGGGCGGATCACGGCGACGGTCGACCTGCCGGTCACGGTGGATTTCGAAGGCGGCTACGCCGAGGCGCCGGACGCGGTGGCAGCGAACGTGACCCGCCTGATGCAGGCCGGCGCCATCGGCATCAATTTCGAGGACCAGGTGGTCGGCGGCAGTGGACTGCATGCTCCGGAGGCGCAGAGCGCGCGGATCGAGGCGGTGCGGCGGGCGGCTGAGGCGGCCGGCGTTCCGCTGTTCATCAACGCCCGGACCGACCTGTTCCTGAAGGAGAAGGACCGCGGCAAGCATGAGGGCCTGATGGCCGAGGCCAAGGAGCGGGGCGCGGCCTACGCGGCGGCGGGGGCGAGCGGCTTTTTCGTGCCCGGCCTGATGGATCCCGGCCTGATCGGCGCGATCTGCGAGGCGACGGCCCTGCCGGTCAATACGATGATGCTGCCGGGCGCGCCGCCAGCCGCCGACCAGGCCGCCGCCGGCGTCGCGCGCATAAGCTACGGGCCGGTTCCGTATTTCACGGCGATGAAAGACCTGGCGGGCCGGTTCCAGGAAGCCATGGGCACCTGATAGCGTCGAACAATGCCCGTCTTCGGCGCTGTCCGGGCATTCAATGTGTTATCTACCGACTCCGTCGAAGAAGCTGCCGATGGCCCGCGCCGTCGCCAGAGGTTGTTCCACCATCGGCCAGTGCCCGGCGTCGGCATAAACCTGGTTGGGTATGCCCGATCGCTCGATCCATTCCCGGGTCGCCGCGGGCGTGCTCTCTCGAGACCAGTAATAGATCGCAGGGCACGACAATAAGCGGAAGGCTTCGCCCAGCTTATTGTTCACACTGATCCGCACCGCGTCGCGTCCCAGGTGCCACATGGTCTGTGGATCGCCCATGCGCGCCCCGGCGTAGTAGTGGCGAAGCGCCTCCGAACTCTGACCCATCTCCCAGATTTCATTGAGAAAATTCTGTTTGAATATGTCAGGATCGTCGAAGTTGCTGGCCTTTCCACTGAACATGGCGTCATCGGGCGTCAGGTTGCCTTCGATGGAAAACACGCCGGAGACCTTGCCGCCGAGCCGGGTTGCAATCTCGACCGCCATCGCCCCAGCGATAGAGTGCCCGATCAATCCGATGGGCTGCCCCGACCGGAAATTCAATGCGACCTTTGCCAAGGCCCCGGAAAATTCCGAGACCGTTCGAACATCGGCACGGGCCGGAGACGCTCCGAAGCCCCACAGATCGAGGGCGATCAATCGGTACCGCTCAGCGAGGTCGCTTGAGAGAACCTTCCCGTAACAATGCCCGGTATCGCCGAAGGCATGGATAAACAAGAGCGGCGGTGCGTTTTCGGGACCTGCAAGCCGCACAACGGCACCATCTGTGACCTCGACCCCGGTCATTCCGCCTCGCGCCAAGGCGGCGAGACCGGAGCACCGTCAACCCGAACCTCGCCGATCTCGTTATCCAGGACCACCGGGTTGTCGAACAATGTCAGTACCGGCCTCACGCCAAAACGGCCTTCCATCCAATCCGCCCAACCCTCATTGAACCACGCCTCGGCGTCCTCGCGTGTCGAAAACTCATAGATGCCTCCGCCGCCGGCCTCGCTGTTCAGATAGTACTTTCGCCGCAGGCCTTTGACTTTGTGGAAGATCCTGGTCGATTCCAGCGATTCCGCGACCACGAAATCATGTTGTCGCTTCGGCCCGTCGAGGGGGATTTGAACGAGAGCAATAATCATATCAATCCGCTTTCACTTCGCAGCAATGGATACCCATCCGACAATTTGGGGGTGCGAGGCGGAAATTACTCCTTTGTACGGATGACCACAAACGGCGATGAATAGAAGCGAAGCGGGGGCGAACGGGCTTCAGGAAGCGGCCGGCGCCGTATGGCGCCGCCGAGACGTCACCTGCTAGTCTGCTGCCAACGGGAGTGGCCGAGAGTACAAGACGTGGCGCAAGGGGAAGAGGCGAGGCCGGACCGGACCGCGCAAGGTATCGTCATCATCCTGGCATCGGTCCTGACCATGGCCTTCGCGGATGCGGTGGTGAAGCTGGTCAGCGCGGACCTGACGATATGGCAGGTCTTTGCCGCCCGCTCCCTGGCCGCGATCCCGATCATCGTCGCACTCTGTTTCGCGACGGGCGTCGGCCTCAAACCGCGGGCGCCAGCGTGGGCGCTGGTCCGCAGCGCTTTCCTGGTCCTCACGTGGCTTACCTTCTACGCGGCGCTTCCCGTGCTCAGCCTGTCGGTGGCGGCGGTCGCCATGTACACCGCCCCGATCATGATCGCTTTGCTGTCCGCCGCACTGATCGGCGAACCGGTTGCCGGCCGCCAATGGGGCGGCGTTCTGCTGGGCTTTCTCGGCGTGATCGCGATCCTGAAGCCGGGCACCGATGCATTTTCGTGGTTCACCTTGCTGCCGCTGCTGGGCGCCGGTTTCTATGCGCTGGCGATGGTTCTCACCCGGAGCAAATGCCAAGCTGAGGCGCCGCTTACCTTAGGGCTCGCCCTGCATGGCTCGTTTCTCGTGGCCGGCCTGATCAGCACGGCCGCGCTCGCCCTCATCGGCCTCGCCGCCGATACGAGGGCGGCGTACCCGTTCCTGCTCGGCGACTGGGCGCCGATGGGCGCGCGGGAGTGGGGCTTGATGGCGCTGATCGGGGCGCTCTCGGCCGCCTACTTCGTCGGCGTCGCGCGCGCCTATCAGATCGCCCCGCCGCCGATCATCGCCACCTTCGACTACGCCTACCTGGTCTCGGCCGCCCTGTGGGGCTTCGTGTTCTTCGCCGAGACACCCGATCTGCTGACCGTCGGCGGCATGGTCCTGATCACGGCGGCCGGACTGCTGGTCGCGGCACAACCTTCGCGAAAGCAGCGGATACTCACGTCCTAGCTATCGGCAACCCATCACCCCGAGAACAGGTAGTTCGGCAGCCAGAGCGCGACGGCCGGGAACAGGACGATGATGAACAGGCCCAGAAGCTCCACCAGCGTATAGGGGCCGACCGACCAGTAGATGTCCTTCATCGTCACGTCCGGCGGCGCGACCGAGCGCAGGTAGAACAGGTTGAACCCGAACGGCGGGGTCATATAGCTGATCTCCATCATCACCACGAACAGGATGCCGAACCAGATCGGGTCGAAGCCGTGGCTGGCGACCAGCGGCAGGAACACCGGCAGGGTGATCAGCATGATGCCGACGGGGTCGAGCACCATGCCGAGGATGAACAGCACGAACATCATGAAGCCGAGCGCGCCCCACTTACCGCCGGGGATCTGCTCGGTCAGGTGGGTGATGAATTCCTCGGCGCCCATCGCCGTGTAGGCGGTGGAGTAGGCGTGCGCGGCGAAGACGATCCAGGTGATGATCGTGGTCAACCGGAAGGTGCGCAGCACCGCCTCCGAGACGACGCGCCAGGACAGCTTGCGGTTCACGGCGCTGGCGACCAGGGCGCCGAAGACGCCGACCGCGGCGGCCTCGGTCACCGTGGCGAAGCCGCCGAAGATGGCGCCGAGCACGATGAAGATGATGAAGATCGGCAGGAAAACCGAACGCAGCGCCCTGAGCTTTTCGCCCCAGTCGGCGCGTTCGTCCGCCGGCAGCGGCGGGCCGAGCTGCGGCTGGAACCAGCAGCGGATGCCGATATAGAGCGAGACAAGCGCGAACAGCAGGAGGCCGGGGCCGACGCCCGCGGCGAACAGCTTGCCGACGGAAACCTCGGTAATCAGCGCGTAGAGCACCATCAGGATCGACGGCGGGATCAGGATGCCCCAGCCGCCGCCGGCGTTGATCGCGCCGAGCGCGAGACGCTTGTCGTAGCCGCGCTGCAACATCTGCGGCAGGGCGATGGTGCCCATGGTGACCACCGCGGCGCCCGAGATCCCGGACATCGCGGCAAAGATGGTGCAGATTAAGACCGTGCCGATGGCCAGGCCGCCGCGCACGCCGCCCCACCACAGATGCATCATGCGGTAAAGGTCGTGGGCGACGCCGCTTCGTTCCAGCAGCATCGCCATGAAGACGTAGAGCGGGATCGCGATCAGCGACGAGGTCTCCATCAGGTCCCACATCTTCGAGGCGATCAGGTAGAACGCGATGGGGCCCTGTACGAAGTAGAGGAAGATGACCGAGAGGCCGCCGAGCACGAAGGTGAGCGGCACGCCGAGCATGATGAAGGCGAACAGCAGGCCGAAGAACAGGACCGTCAGCAGCTCGATCGAGAAGACGTCAGCCATCAGACGGTCTCCGTCCCGTCGCCATCGCCGTCGCGCAACGGCCCGTAGGCGGTCTCGTCGACCGGCAAGCCCATCACGATCATGATGTCGGCGATCAGCTTCACAACGCCCTGCAAAAACAGCAGCGCCGCGGCGACGAAGATCATCGATTTCGAGGGCCAGATCGGCGGGCGCCAGGTGGTCTCGTAACTGACCTCCCACCGGGAGATGCTGTCGGAGGCGAGCGAATAGCTCTCTTTCAGCAGGATGACGAGAAACAGGAAGAACAGGAACGACGTGGCGATGTCGACGATCGCCTTCTTGCGCGGCGAGAAGTTGCCGTAGAACAGGTCGACGTTGACGTGGTCGCGCCGCGCCAGCAAGTAGCCGCCGCCGATGATCGCATAAACGCCGAAGATCAGCTTCGAGGCCTGCGCCGACCAGGAGATCGGGCTTTCCGTCAGGTAGCGCATGATGACGTCGCCGAGCAGCAGTATGAACAGGATCAGGACCACGTAGCTCACGGTCCGGCCGATCCAGGCGTTCACGGTGGTGATCGTGCGCGCAAATGCGGTGATGGCGCCCATTGCTTCTCCAATCCGCCGTACGGCGTCACGCGCCGTTATCCGGGACCTCTATGTCAGAGGCCCCGGATCGGCGCGGCAGTGTCGTGATGGCCTAGGTCAAGGCCGGGTCAGGCGTAGCCGAGGTCTTTCAGGAAGGCGAGCAGCATGTCCGTCGCTTTCTCGGCATTGCCGCCCTTGGCGCGTTCTTCCTTGAGGATCGCCGCCGAGGCTTCGGTGAACTTCGCCAGCACGGCGTCGGGGAACTGGGCGACGGTGACGTTCTGCTCCGCCACGCCCTGGGAAAGCGCGACGCGCTCCTTGTACTGGTACTCGGTGGTCCGCTTCCAGAAGCGCATGTCGAGCAGGTCGAGGAACTCCTCGCGCAGATCCTCCGGCAGGGCGTCGACGGCGCCCTTGTTCATGATCAGCGTGTCCATGGCGAGACCCATGGTCGGCTTCATGTGGAACTTGGCGACTTCCCACAGGCTCATCGACTTGGCGCCCTGGGCCGCGCCCCAATGGGCGCCGTCGACAACGCCGCTGGCGAGGCTCTGGTAGAGCTCCGGCCCGGCGATGTATTGCGGCGACGCGCCCGCGGCTTCGAGGTACTTCAGGTAGCTGCCGGACGAGCGCAGCTTCAGCTTGGCGAAGTCGTCCAGCGTCTCGATCGGTTTCGAGACCACCAGCTCGGTCGGATAGATCTTTTCCGCCCGGCTCATGACGCCGTGCTTGGCCAGATCCTCGTTCAACATGTCCTCGAGACCCATGTTCTTGAGGAAATGCGAGAACTCCCACGGCTCGCGGAGGGTGCCCGGCACGCCGAGCGCCAGGCCCGCGGTCGACGCCTCGCCGAGGATATAGCCCGGCGAAATGGTGCCCATCTCGACCACGCCGCGGCGCACGATGTTGAAGATCTCGGCGCCCTTGGCGAACTCGCCCGCGCCGAAGAGCTGCAGCTTGAAGCGGCCGCCGGTGTTCTCTTCCAGCTCGTTGGCGATGATCGTCAGGCTGTCGCCGTAGGAGGCGGACGCCTTGGGCCAGTGCGACTGCACCTTCCAGGTGACCTTCTCCGCCGCCCTGGCCGAGCCGATCACGGCCGGCGCCGCAACCAGCGCCGCGCCGCCCGCAAGCGCGCTGCGCCGGGTGACCGTGGTCTTGTTCGATGTCATGGCATTTTTTCCTTCCGCGTTATGATTCGTCATCGTTCTTCCTCCGCGGCCGCCTGCCAATCAATCGCGCCGCAATTGCGGACGCGACCATCGGCGGCCGGCCGGACAACCTGTTGTGGGGAGTTCGCCAAGCCGCGATCGCGCCTGCCTCGCCGTTCGGACGCATGGCCCGGTCGGCGGCAAGCCGGCGGTCCAAACCCTTTGCCCCGTCCCTTCGTTCAATAGTAGCCAAACCGCCCGCGATTTCCAGGCCGTCCGTTGATGGTCTTTTCCCCGAAATCAATACACAAAAGGTTGTGTGACGGCGGACGATCCGACCATCAAGCTTTTGTTAACAGGGCGCGCCGCATCCTCGGCCCATGACAGCAAGCCCGGTTTCGCCACGTCTAAGCCTCAATTCCGTCACGTTCGGCGGGTTTTCTGCGCCGATGGCGATCTCCACAAGGAGTACGGGCCGATGATCGGGCTGTTCGATTCCGGGTCCGGCGGGCTGACCATTTTCAGGGCGTGCGCGGCGCGGCTGCCGGAACAGCCGTTCCTGTATCTCGGCGACCACGGGCGGGCGCCCTACGGCCACCGGGACAACCGGGAGATCCTGGCGTTCACCACGGAGATGGTCGAGACGCTGTTCGGGCAGGGCTGCAGGCTGGTGGTGCTGGCCTGCAATACGGCGGCGGCGGTGGCGTTGCGCACGATCCAGCAGGACTGGCTGCCGGAACGCTATCCGGATCATAGAGTGCTGGGCGTACTGGTGCCGACGGTGGAGGCGCTGTCCGGCGTGCCCTGGCACCAGACCGAACCGGACGGCCGGGACGACGAGCCGCACCGGACCATCGCGCTGTTCGCCACCACCAAGACGGTCGAGGCGCGGTCTTACGTCGAGGAAGTCGCAAAACGGGCGCCGCGGACGCGGATCGTACAACAGGCCTGCCCGGGACTGGTCGCGGCCATCGAGGACGGCGCGAGCCCGGCCACGCTGTCGCAAGCCGTGGCGCGGCATGTCGACGCCTTGTACGAACAAGCGGCGCCGGAGGAGATCGACGGTGTCGTGCTCGGCTGCACCCACTTCCCGCTTGTTGAGGCCGCGTTCAGGGCATCGCTGCCGGACGGCGTGCCGATCGTTTCCCAACCGGCCATCGTCGCGGACTCGCTGGCCCGGTATCTGGCGCGGCATCCGCGCTTCGCCGAAACCGGCGCGAGCGAGGCGCGGCTGCTGACGACCGGAGACCGGCGGGCCGCCGATACGGTCGGCGGCCGCCTGGCCGGACTGGCCCACCGCTTCGAAGCCCTGCCCGCGACGGGCGGCGCCCGACAGGCCGCCGGGTAGCGGAAACACTCATCCCTGAAAATTTTGGCGGCCAAGCGTAACCGGCGCGCCATACTGGACTCCAAGAGTCCAAGGGTTTCGCAACCGCCGATAGACGGTGGGTATCGGAACCATTGCAAATCGGTATTTCCGTTTGCCGCCGGGTGTTCCCATTTTTAATACAACCGGGAAAGCGGCGGGCCTGAAGCGGGCCAACACGTGGGGACCAGGAGGAAAGCCACATGACCGGGATGCTACCGGAGTTCGTCGTCCAGACGCTGACGTTTCTGGCGGTCGTCTTCATATTCGCGATCGGCGCGGGGGTGCTGCTGCTCGCCGTTCTCTACATCCTCGACGTCACCCAGACCGCACACGCAATCCGGCGCAACTATCCGGTGATCGGCCGGTTCCGGTATTTCTTCGAGCATATGGGCACCTTCTTCCGGCAGTACTTCTTCGCCATGGACCGGGAGGAGATGCCGTTCAACCGGGAGCAGCGAAGCTACGTCTACCGGGCGGCGAAGGATGTGGACACCACCATCGCCTTCGGCTCGACCCGCGACCTGAAGCCGACGGGCACGGTGATGTTCGTCAATTGCCCGTTCCCGACCCTTGAAAGGGATGCCGGGGAGACGTCGGCCGTGACCATCGGGCCGTACTGCGGGAACCCTTACACGACCGCCAGCCTGTTCAACATATCGGGCATGAGTTACGGCGCAATCTCCAAGGTCGCGGTGCAGGCGCTGTCGAAAGGCGCCGCGGCGGCCGGGGCCTGGATGAATACGGGCGAGGGCGCGCTGTCGCCCTATCATCTGGAAGGCGGCGCGGACATCGTATTCCAGATCGGGACCGCCAAATACGGCGTGCGTGACGAGGCCGGCAGCTTAAGCGAAGAGAAACTGCGCGAGGTCGCAGCGCACGACCAGGTCAAGATGTTCGAGATCAAGATGAGCCAGGGCGCCAAGCCCGGCAAAGGCGGCATCCTGCCGGGCGCCAAGGTCAGCCCGGAAATCGCCGAGATCCGCGGCATTCCCGCCGGCCAGGATTCGATCAGCCCGAACCGGCATCCGGACGTGGACAATCCCGGCGAATTGCTGGACCTGATCGACCGCGTCCGCCGGACCACCGGCAAGCCGGTCGGGTTCAAATCCGTGATCGGGGCCTATGGCTGGCTGGACGGGCTGTTCAAGGAAATCCACAAGCGCGGCATCGAAACCGCGCCGGACTTCATCACCATCGACAGCGCCGACGGCGGCACCGGCGCGGCGCCGTCCAGCCTGATGGATTATGTCGGCCTGCCGATTTACGAAAGCCTGCCGATGGTCGTCGACCGCCTGGTGGCGCACGGCCTGCGCGACCGGATCAAGGTGATCGCCTCCGGCAAGCTTATCACGCCGGCGGACGTCGCCTGGGCGCTCTGCGTCGGGGCAGACTTCTGCGTCTCGGCGCGCGGCTTCATGTTCGCGCTCGGCTGCATCCAGGCCCTGCAGTGCAACAAGAACACCTGCCCGACCGGGATAACCACGCATAACCCCAGGCTGCAGCGCGGGCTGGACCCGGCGGATAAAGCGGTCCGCGTAGAGCACTACATCAAGAACATGGTGCATGAGGTCGAGGTCATCGCCCATTCCTGCGGCGTGCCGGAGCCGCGCCGGTTCCGGCGCTTCCATGCACGCATGGTTCGGCCGGACGGACGGTCGCTGCCGATCGACGAGATCTACCCGGACATGGAGCCGGGCTCCGCACGCGCGGGAGCAGCGGAATGACGGCGCGAACACTTACAGTCACTGCGCCCTACGACGGTTCGGCGATCGCGCCTGTCCCCGTGGCGGGAGCGACCGAGGTCGAAGACGCCTTGAGCACGGCGGCCGCGCTGCACCGGGACCGCGACCGGTGGCTCGCCCTGCCGGAACGGCTGGCGGTATTGCGCCGCGCCGCAGAGATCATGGCCGAGGAGGCGGAGACGCTGGCGGTCAACGCGGCGCGCGAGGGCGGCAAGCCGCTGATCGATTCCCGGGTCGAGGTCGCGCGGGCAATCGACTGCCTGCATATCTGCGTCGAGACGATGCGCACCGAGGCCGGCGCGGTGATCCCGATGGACGTGAACGGCGCCTCGGCCGGCCGGATCGCCATGACGCGGCACGAACCGATCGGCGTGGTGGTCGCGGTCAGCGCCTTCAATCATCCGCTCAACCTGATCGCGCACCAGGTGGCGCCGGCCGTGGCGGCTGGCTGCCCGGTCATCGTCAAGCCGTCGGAAGACACGCCGCTGTCGTGCCTCAGGTTCGTCCAGATCCTGCATGAGGCCGGCCTGCCGGAGGCGTGGTGCCGGGCGCTGGTGATCGAAGACCTGGCGGTCGCGGAGGCGCTGGCGACCGATCCACGGGTCGGGTTCTTCAGCTTCATCGGCAGCGCCCGGGTCGGCTGGCACCTGCGGTCCAAACTGGCGCCGGGCACGCGCTGCGCCCTGGAGCATGGCGGGGCGGCGCCGGTGATCCTGTCGCAGGACGCCGACCGGAAGGCGGCGCTGGAAGCGATCCTGAAAGGCGGCTTCTACCATGCGGGACAGGTCTGCGTTTCGGTGCAGCGGGTGTTTGCCGACCGCCGGATCGCGAAAACCTTCGCGGACCAACTGGCAGCCGCGGCGGCCGCGCTTACCGTCGGCGATCCGACGGAGGCGGCGACGGACGTCGGACCGCTGATCCGCCCCCGCGAGGTGACGCGTGTGGCCGAGTGGGTCGACGAAGCGGTCGATGCGGGGGCCGAACTTCTGACCGGCGGTAAGGCGCTCAGCGAATACTGCTATGCCCCGACGGTGCTGTACGACCCGCCGGGCGACGTTCGGATGTCGACGGCGGAGGTTTTCGGGCCGGTTGTCGCCGTCTATCCATACGACGACCTGGACGACGCCTTAACACGCGCCAATTCACTTGAGTACGCGTTCCAGGCGGCGGTGTTCACGCAGGATATCGATCTCGCGATGCGCGCGTTCTCGCGGCTGGACGCCTCCGCCGTGATGGTCAACGACCATACCGCGTTCCGCGTCGACTGGATGCCGTTCGCCGGCCTGAAGCAGTCGGGCCTCGGGGTCGGCGGCATCCCACACACCATACGAGACATGCAAACCGAGAAGATGCTGATGGTCCGCTCGCCGGGACTTTGAGCGGACGACAGAACCATGGGAGACGGAACGATGAAAGCCTCAGACCTGTTCGTACGCTGCCTGGAGGAGGAAGGCGTCGAGCATATCTTCGGCGTGCCGGGCGAGGAGAACGCCGACCTGATGATTTCGCTGATGGACAGCGATATCGAGTTCGTGCTGTGCCGGCACGAACAGGCGGCGGCGTTCATGGCCGACGCCTACGGCCGGCTGACCGGCAAGGCCGGAGTCTGCCTGGCAACGCTCGGCCCCGGCGCGACCAACCTGGTGACCGGCGTCGCGGACGCGAACATGGACCGATCGCCGCTGGTCGCGATTATCGGCCAGGGGTCGACCAACCGGCTGCATAAGGAAAGCCACCAGAACATGGACGCGATCGGCATGTTCAAGCCGATCTCCAAATGGGCGCATTCGATCACCAATGCCGCCACTGTGCCGGAAGTGCTGCGTAAGGCGTTCAAGATGGCGGCGATGGAGAAACCGGGCGCGACGATCATCGAACTGCCGGAGGACGTCGCCAAGGCAAGCATCGACCTCACGCCGATGCAGGCGGAGAAGACGCGGCGGCCGGCGGCCGACCATAAGGCGGTGGCCAAAGCGGTCGAACTGATCGCCGCCGCCAAGCGGCCGATCATCCTGGCCGGCAACGGCGCGGTGCGCAAACGCGCGGCGAAGCAACTGCGCCGGCTGGCGCGCAAGACCGGCATCGGCGTGGTCAATACCTTCATGGGCAAGGGCGCGGTGCCGCTGGACGACCCGCACTGCCTGTTCACCATCGGCCTGCAGGGCCGGGACCATATCAGCTTCGCCTTCGACGAGGCGGACACGGTGATCGCGGTCGGCTACGACCTGGTCGAATTCGCGCCGGAATTCTGGAACAAGGATGGGGACAAGACGATCATCCATATCGATTTCGAGCCGGCGGAGATCGACAGCGCCTATCCGGTGACGGTGGACGTGGTGTCCGACACGGCGGACGCGCTGTGGCAGATCAACGAGGAACTGAACCGGGCTCACGAGGACCGGCTGCCGCTGTTCGACATCGAAGGGCGGGCCGTGCTGCGCCAAGCGATCTGGGACGACCTGAACGCGGAAGCGGCGGATACGTCGTTTCCGATGAAGCCGCAGCGGATCCTGACCGACCTGCGCGAGGCGCTTGGACCGGACGACATTCTGCTGTCCGACGTCGGCGCCCATAAAATGTGGGTCGCGCGCTATTACCAGTGCTATCAGCCGAACACCTGCCTGATCTCGAACGGTTTCTGCTCCATGGGGTTCGCGCTGCCGGGCGCGATCGGCGCCAAGATGGCGTTCCCCGAACGGCGGGTCGCGGCGGTCTGCGGCGACGCCGGGTTCCTGATGAACGTGCAGGACCTGGAGACGGCGGTGCGGCTGAAGCTGAACTTCGTCTGCCTGGTCTGGGTCGACGGCGAATACGGCCTGATCAAGTGGAAGCAGCAGAACCACTACGACGGCAAGCATTCCGACCTCGCCTTCAACAACCCGGACTTCGAACTGCTGGCGCAGTCGTTCGGGATGTGGGGACGCACCCTGACAGGGCCGGACCAGTTGCAGCCGGCGCTGGACGAGGCGTTCGCGCAAGACGGGCCGGCGCTGCTCGCCATCCCGGTCGACTATGCGGAAAACCGCAAACTGACCGAACGGCTCGGCAACCTGATCTGCCCGATCTGACTTTGTTGTTACAGCTCGACCCGTCCCGCTCCCCCGTCCCAACCACCCCAAGGGTGACCTCATGGCTGATTGGGACGGGGGAGCGGGACGGCTAAGACACCGCCCGATGACCGTCATAACCAGAAACCAAAAACAAACCTCAACCGTCGGAGAGTGAGACTCATGAAAAAACTGATCGCCGTCGCGTTCGTCGCCGGCCTTGTCGGCTTCGTTGCCGGCAACGCCTTCTGGTATCTGGCAAGCCCGCTCTGGATCGACAACGTAGTGTCGGAAAGCGCCTCCGCGGCGGATACCGCCAAGGTGCTGGCCACCGGCACCTTCTCCGATGCCGATGCAGTACACCGCGGCAAAGGCACCGCCACAATTTACGAAGGCACGGCGGGGCAGCGGACGCTCAGGTTCACAGACTTCGAAGTAACCAACGGGCCGGACCTGGAGGTCTGGCTGGTCGCCGCCGACAGCGTCGCGTCGAACGCCGACGTCACCGGCAACGCATGGGTCGCGCTTGGCCAACTGAAGGGCAATATCGGCGACCAGAACTACGACATCCCCGCCGACGTGGACCTGAGCAAGTACCGCTCGGTCGTGATCTGGTGTGAGCAGTTCGGCGTGCTGTTCTCGCCGGCGGCGCTGAAATGACGGGCCGACATGCGTCCCCTCGGCCCGCGACCAGGGGCGGCCAGCCCCCAAAAGCCGCCCCTGGTCATCCTTTCGATAGCGCCCGAGGACGGGTCGTAATGTCGTCGAAGATCGCGTGGCGCTACATCTGGTATACTATCCGGAGAATCTTCGGTAGGGTTTGCGCATCTCGATCATGTGCGGGAGATTACCTCAGTGAAACCGCAGAGATGGAATACGCAACGACTGGCACTGTATGGTGCGTTCGGAGGTGCGGCCCTGACCATTATCAGATCCTACGACGTCCTCTCCGAACTGGGTATCGTTCATTCTGGCGCCCAGATTATCGGTGGCGCAATAGGTGGCGCCATATTGTTGGCAATAATCTCGGGGGCGCGAAACCTGTTCGTGCGGTAAGTAGTGTGATCCCGCAATCCTTCCGTATCAGATTTAGCACAGGACAGGCGAAAGCCGTCCTGTCGGCGATCTTTGCCTGGCCACTCCTTGCCGGCGGCGCCGGCGCGCAGAACGCGACGCCGTTGGTGCAGCCGTTGTTCGAGGCCAAGACCGAACATTGCATGGTCCGGGCGGCGACGGAGCCGAAGTGGAAGGTGATCCGTGTCGATATGAATGAGATATCGACGGGCCGGGACTGCGTCTTAAACGAGCAGGAAACGGTGGAGATCTTCTCCCTTGTGTTCAAGACGCACAAGGATACCCACGACCGGACCCCCTACGTCTCGCTGATCGTCGGCAGTGTCGAGCGCTATCCCTGGATGCAGCGCCACCTGATGGAAATGGCGCGTGGCGATCCGAACTGGAGGCGCGACCGGGGCAAGCCCGGCGACGGGCGGACCAATGCTTATGTCAACCGCGTGCTGAGCCGGTCCCCCGTGATCGACGTCTTCAACCGGTCGTCGGAGCCTTACGGTTTTCGCCTTGCCGATATGGATTGCGAGAAAGTCTTTGTTTCGGACGACGGTCTGCCGTACGACGCCTTCTGCTGGCTGCATATCGCGCCCAGGTAGGACCGATGCGGGAATCGCTTTCCGGCCGGGCCAGGGACAACGGTTTCCTATCGACAGTTATCTTTTGCATCTGCGTCTGCGGCACCGGGGCTGTGGTCGCCTTCGGCGCCGAATACCTCACCGGCGTGCCGATTACCGAGATCCTGAGCTGGTGGTGGCGCGAGGGCGAAGGCCGGGTGCCGGTGATCGTCATGAGCTCGCTGCTGTTCTTCTTCGCCATTCTGCTGTCGCTCTGGGCGATGGCCTGGACGCAGGTCCTGCGCGGCGAACTGGTGCCGTATGTCTGGCTGGGCCCGGACCTGATCAACAACAAGGGCTACTACTACGCGACCGACGACCCGACCCGGGAGCGGATGACGCTGCGGGTCGATAGAGACCGGTACGGTTTCAACTATTCCAGTTCGATCGACTCGCTTTTTCTTACCCACACCATGATCCGCTTCGGGCCGAGGCCGGAACAGATCGGGCGCGCCGTGGAACACGGGCTCGGGCCGCAGATCAAGCTGGCCCTGTTCCAGTATGTGACGCTGCTGTTCGGCGTCACGCCGGTCGGGCACGTGGTCTACCAATACATCCAGGCGCACGGCCTGCCGAGCGCCGCGCCGGCGGCGTGGAGTCTCGCCGCCATCGTGCTCGGCCCGCTGTTCGCGGTGCAGGTCCTGGGTCTTGTGACCGGCGATAAGGCCCTGAAAAGGAAGCTGGCCGCGTTTCCGGAAAAGGAATACGTCCGCGTCCACGACACCGACCTGAAGCCCGGCGACACGGTCACGGTGACGTTAAAGAAGAAGGGCCGGGAGCGGCGGAAGAGCGGCAACAAGCCCTTCGACTGCTTCTATCTGGTCGAATGGGCAAGCGGGCCGGCGCTGACGGTCAGTGCCGTCTTCGCCTTCCACGCCAGCCGCAAAATCAAGGAGAAGATCGACGAACTGGACCGCCTGACCGAGCGGCAAAGCCAGATCGGTTGCCGCGTCGACGAGAACTTCAAACTGCGGCCAACCCTGTTCGACGACGTGAAGGACCCCGACTGGATCTAGCAGGCTGCTGAAAAAGGCAGTTGAGCGTTTGCCCACCCTTCGAGATGGCCCTGCGGGCCTCCTCAGGATGAGGTCGTCGTGTTGTCAACATGCTAGCCCTCATGCTGAGGAGGCGCGAAGCGCCGTCTCGAAGGGTGGGCAAACGCTCAACTGCCTTTTTCAGCAGCCTACCAGGACAATTTCGCCCGGCTAATCGACATCGACTATGCAATCCGATTAACCGGACGACGCTCTAGTTCGCGTAAGGGATGCCCGAGGTGCCGCTGCCGACAAGCTCCGTGCCCTTCGCCAGGGATGTTTTGCGGGTCATGGGAATGAGATTGCCGTCGAGGCGCATTTGCCCGACCTCCATGATCGTCTGGTTCACGGCTTTCGAATGCGGGCGTTTGGCGATCGTATCGAACCACTTCTTGACCTTGGGGTACTTCTTCCATTCGGCGTCGGGGATGATCTTTCCGGCGTCGTGGGATACGAACTCGTGATAGCCCTGCAGATCCGCGAAGCTGATCTCATTGCCGGCGATGTATTTGCTGTTGGCGAGCCAGTCGTCGAGGATCCCCATCGATTCATAGAGAACGTGCAGCCCTTTCTCGATTTCCCGGGAGTAGTCGTGCTTGCCCCAGATGCATTCCGCGAAGTGCGAATAGAAGAAGGCGCCGGCGCCGCGGCGCAGCGTCGTCGAATGCCAATGCAGGTACTGCTGGACGATGGCTCTTTCCTGCATCGTCGCCCCGAACCAATTGGCGGGCACATCGAATTTCTCGTTCAGGTAGGACGCGATCGCCGCGCTTTCCCAGACAACGAAATCGCCATCGCAGAGGATCGGCACCTGTCCCGTCGGGTTATACTTGTCCTTGAATTCCTGCTGCTCGTTGCTGCCGTCCAAGAGGTTAACGATCTCCTCTTCGAAAGGAATATCAGTCTCGAGCATGAATTGGTGAACGGCCCGGCATGGCTGGGAAGTAGGATGGTGCATAAAGCGTACTGTAGAGCTCATGATGGCTTCCTCCGCTTTTTCGGCATCGATTCGAATACTGTGACTTTCGTCGATGTTCTTTTAGCCTACATGTCTTACGTCGTTATGAACAGGAAGGCGGAATGGTAGACAGCTTTAATCCACCCGACGTATGGGCGCCTTTCGGGGCGTTTTCGATGGCGGTGATCCAGGGCGACGGACAGGTCGTTCATCTGAAAGGCCAGGTCGCGCTCGACCGGGACGGCAACGTCGTCGGCAAGGGCGACATGCGGGCGCAGGTCCGCCAGGTGCTTGAAAACATTCGCACCGTGCTGGCCGCGCTTGGCGGAACGATGGGCGACATCGTCTCGCTGACCCAGTACGCGACCGATATCGAACTGTTCATGCAGAGCGGCGATGTCCGGCAGGAATTCTTTACAGACCCTTACCCGGTGACGACGACCGTCGAGGTCTCCCGGCTGTATCACACAGATTTGATGATCGAGATCACCGCCATCGCGGAAATCCCGAGGGACAGCTTCCGGCACCCGGCATAAAGGACGCCGCTAGCCGCCGCCGCGCGCCGTCTCCTGAAGCCTGATCGCGCGGCCCGGGCGGGCGCCGGTGGCCTGGCCGGCCTGCCAGACCGGTTCGCCGTTGACCAGCACGCGGTCGATGCCGCCGGCCGGCTGCATCGGGTTCTGGAAGTCGGCACGGTCGATCACCGTTTCCGGATCGAACAAGACGAGGTCCGCGTAATAGCCGGGTTGCACCAGGCCGCGGTCGGCCAGGCCGAACTCCTTGGCCGGCAGGCCGGTCATCGAACGGACGGCGTCCTCCATGGTCACGATGCCGAGGTCGCGGGCGTAGTGGCCGAGCACGCGCGGGAAGGTGCCCCAAAGCCTGGGATGGGGGTGGCTGTCGCTCGGCAGGCCGTCGGAGCCGATCATCGACTTCGGGAAGGCGATGACGCGCTGCACGTCTTCCTCGTCCATCTGGAAATAGACCGCGCCGGCAGGCAGCAGGGCTTCCGCAGCCGCCCCGCGGTCGAGGCCCAGTTCCGCCGCGATCTCGTCCAGGTCGCGGCCGGCGACGTCGGGCCGCTTGGTGCACCAGGTGACCAGCACCTTCGACGCCGCGACCGCGTTGTCCGGCAGCAGCACCGTCGACGAGGCGATATAGGGATAGACGTCGAGGGTGACGCGCTGCTTGCCCATCAGTTCCTCGATCAGCGGCAGGGTCTCCCTGGTGCGGCCGAAGTTGGCGGCGCCCGTGGTCTTGTGATGGGAAATCACCAGTTGCACGCCGCCGCGGCGGGCGATTTCAGCGGCTTCCTCGATCGCTTCGATGACATCCGCGGCCTCGTCGCGGATATGCGCCGTATAGACGGCATCGACAGGGCCTAAGGTCTCGGCCACGGCGGCGACCTCGTCGGTGGTGGCGGCCTTGGCCGGCGGATAGAACAGGCCGGACGACATGCCGACGGCGCCGGCTTCCAACGCCTCGGTCATCAGGCCGCGCATCACGTCGATTTCCTTGTCGGTCGCGGTGCGGCCGAGATCGTCCATCGCGTTGTAGCGGAGCGTGGTGTGGCCGATCAGGGTCAGGGAATTGAGTGCAGCCGGCGACTTGTCCAGACGGTCGAAATAATCGCCGGTGGAGCGGAAACAGTGCTCTTCGGTATCGACCAGCAGGTCGAAGGGCGGGGGCGGCAGGCCTTCGCGCACGAACGGCGAGACGCTGACGCCACAATTGCCGACGACGACGGTGGTCACCCCCTGGCTCGCCTTGGCCGGCACGTCGGGGTGGCTCAGCAGATAGCGGTCGTCGTGGGTGTGGACGTCGATGAAGCCGGGCGCCAGCGCCTTGCCGGCGGCGTCTATCTCGGTGTCCGCGGCCATGGCGCCGAGATCGCCAACGGCGCCGATGCGGTCGCCGACGACGGCGACATCGGCGGGGCGCGCGGGATCGCCTGAGCCGTCGAACAGGGTGGCGCCGCGGAAGATCAGGTCGGCGCGGCCGGAAGAAGAGGGATCAGACACAGCGGCCTCCGTCGACTTCGAGGCAGACGCCGGTGATGAACTCGGCCTCGTCGGAGGCGAGGTAGAGCGCCGCGTTGGCGATATCGCGCGGCTTGCTCATGCGGCCGAGCGGCACGGTCGAGATGAACTTCTCGCGCATTTCCGGCGTGTCCACGCCGCCCATGAATTCGACGACCATCGGCGTGTCGGAGACCACCGGACAGATCGCGTTGACCCGGATCTTGTCCGGCGCCAGTTCCACGGCCATCGATTTGGAAATCGTCGTCACGGCACCCTTGGAGCCGTTGTACCAGGTGAGACCGGGGCGCGGGCGCAACGCCGCGGTCGACGCGGTGTTGATGATGACGCCGCCGCCGCGGGCCTTCAGCGCGGGCACGCCGTGCAGGGTGGCGAGATAGACGCTCTTCACGTTGACGGCGAAGATTTTGTCGAACGTCGCCTCGTCGATCTCCAGCATTGACATGTTGCGCTGCGGGACGCCGGCATTGTTGACCAGGATGTCCAGCCCGCCGAAGCCCTCGACCGCGGCCTGGATCATGGCGCGGACATCGGCGTCGCTGGTCACGTCGCCGACGAACGGCTTGGCGGTGGCGCCGGTCGCCGAAATCGCGCCCGCCACACGCTCCGCCGCCTCGCCGTTGATGTCGGCGACCAGCACGCTGGCGCCTTCCTCCGCATAGCGCTGGGCGATGCCTTCGCCGAAGCCGGACCCGGCCCCGGTGACGATCGCCGATTTATTCTCCAGGCGCATTCCAATCCTCCCACATTTCTTGACCACGCTTGCGGGAAGTCTACGGCAAAGCCGCGCCCGGTGCAGCCGCGGGGATTCCATTGTGGTCGCTTGACCCGTCCCGCTCCCCCACCCGACCACCCATCAAGCATACTTTCGTGGGTGGTCGGGTGGGGGAGCGGGACGGGTCAAGCCCGCGCACGCGATACAACGAGTAAAACCAGCGTGAGGTGCGGCAGTGCGCCGCAGTATTGGACGGGGGAGATCGGCTACACTGCTGCGCTATGAAAACACGCTTGGCTTTGTTCGTATCGATTGCCTCCGCGACCCTGGCGATGGTGATCGTCGTCACCGTCGGGATCACGCTGTGGCAGTCGCAATCGCCGCAGAAGACAGTCCGCAGCATCGCCACCGCGACCGGCGTCAAAATCGGCGGGCCGTTCGTGCTGACCAACCACAACGGCCAGGAGGTCACCGAGGCCGCGTTCAGCGGGTCCTACATGCTGATCTACTTCGGCTACAGCTTCTGCCCGGACGTCTGCCCGACGGAGTTGCAGAACATCGCCGTGGCGATGGACGAACTGGGCAAACACGCCGAGCGGGTCACGCCGGTCTTCATCACCGTCGATCCGGCGCGCGATACCGTGGCCTTCATCAAGGACTACGTGGAAGCCTTCCACCCGAAGATGGTCGGGCTGACCGGGCCGCAGGAGAACATCGACAAGGCGGCGCGGTCCTACCGCGTGTTCTACGCGAAAGTGGACGACGCGAGCTCGACCGAGTACCTGATGGACCACACATCCTATGTGTACCTGATGGGCCCGGATGGGAAGTTCGTGACGATGTTCGGCGCCAACACGCCACCGGAAGAGATCGCCGCGGCGGTCGTTCAGGATATTAAAGAACGATCGTAGGCGGCGGCCGCCGTCTAGCCGACCGCGACCAGGTCCCGCGCGCCGCGGCCTGGGAAGATCACCCGAACCACCGTGCCTTCTCCGACCTTGCTGTCCAGTTCCAGAACGCCGCCTTGGAGTTCGACCAGCGACTTGGTGAGCGGCAGGCCGAGGCCGGTGCCTTCGTAGCGGCGGCTCAGGCTGCTGTCGATCTGGCTGAACGGCTGTAACGCGATGGGAATATCCTCGGCGCGCATGCCGATGCCGCTGTCGGTCACGGAAAGGATAAGCTTGCCATCGTCCTGCAAGGTGGCGTCGACCTCGACCTTGCCGCCTTCCGGCGTGAACTTGATGGCGTTGGACAACAGGTTGAGCAGGATCTGTTTGACCATCCGTTGATCGGCGGGAATGGTCGGCAGGTCTTCGGCGACGCTGCTGGTCAGGGCGACACGGCCCGTCACCGCGCGCTCCCGCACCACGCGCATGCAGGCGGCGACGGTCGGGGCGAGGTCGATATCGCGAATGACCGGCCGTAAGCGACCGGCCTCCGCCTTCGACAGATCGAGGATGTCGTTGATCACGCTGAGCAGATGGGTGCCGCTATCGTAGATGTCGCGCGCGTATTCGACGTACCGCGCGGAACCGATCGGCCCGAACAGTTCCTGATTGATGATCTCCGAGAAGCCGATGATCGCATTGAGCGGCGTACGCAGCTCGTGGCTCATGTTGGCCAGGAACTCGCTCTTGGCCCGGCTGGCGAACTCCGCCTGCTCCCGCGCGTGCCGCTGTTCCTCGAGCGCCTGCTCGCGTTCGGTGACATCGCTGTAGACGGTGACGAATCCGCCACCGGGCAAGGGATTGCCGATCACCTCGACAACCGTGCCGTCGGGCCGGGCCCGGGCGAAACGGTGCGGCTGAAACTGCCTGGCCAGTTCGACGCGTTCGCGGATCAGTTCTTCGACGTCGCCGTCGCCGTACTCGCCGCGTTCGGCGTTGTAGCGAATGACATCTTCGAAATGGGCGCCCGACTGGAACATCTCCGCCGGCAACTCCAGGAGCTCGATCGCCTGATCGTTCATGGCGAACAGGTTGAGATCCGCGTCGCAAATGCTGAGCCCGGCCGGCACGCTGGCGACGACAGCGTCGAGCATGTCGGAGTGCAGTTCAAGGTCCTGCTCGCGCTCTTTGATCGCGGTGATGTCGGTGTAAATGCCGACCGTGCCGCCATCGTTGGTGCGGCGTTCGCTGACCAAAAGCCAGCGCCCGTCCACCATGCGCGTTTCCCAACTGGCGTCGGCTTCCTTACGACGCGCCAGCCGGTTGCGAACCCATTCGTCCTCGCCGCCGACCGCATCGGGGACATTGCCGGATTCGACCAGGCCGCGGATCACATCTTCGAATAGGATGCCCGGCTGGAGATCGTTGCCGCCCTTGCCGTAGAAAGTACGGAAACGGCTGTTGCAGATGACGAGCCTGTCGTCGGCGTCGTAGAGCACGAAGCCTTCATTGCTGGCTTCCAGGGCCTCGATCAGATGGCCACGCGCCCGATCGACGTCCTGCTGAGCCTCAACCTCGTTGGTGATGTCGGTGCCGGTGCCGCGGTAGCCCGCCAAGGCACCGGTTTCGTTGAACACCGGCTTGCCGCTGACCTTGAACCAGCGATTGTCCAGATTGGCGGCCTGGTAAATGAAATTGGAGAATTGCCGATGCGCCTCCAGATCCGCCAGATGGGCCTGCACGTCGGGCCGGTCCACATCCCCGATCAGTTGATAGCGCCGCAGACCGATGATCTCGTCGGGCCGGTGCCCGCTGAGATCGAAGAAGCGCGACGAGAGATAGCTGAAGCGATGATCCGAATCGGTTTCCCAGATCCAATCGCTGGCAACCTCCGCGATATCCTCGAAACGCTGCTCGGCCATCCGCTGGGCCCGCCGCGCCGCATCGTTCGCGAGGCCCGCGTCGGGCGGGCGCGACACGTGCCGGAAGACCAGCAGAAACAGGCCGACGGCCGCGGCAGCGACGGTGGCGAAGGCCGCGATGTCGATACCGGAAAAGGCGAAAAACGAATCGGGACGGCCTGCGCGAAACAGCGGGACGGAGAGACCGACCAGGCAGACACAGGCAAGAACCCAAGCGATTAGCACCGGCCAACGCTGGATTGGTAGTTGGCTAGAAGTCATGTAACTCCAAGAACGTCGGGCGTCGCCCCGCACGCCGCCGTCAGTCGGCCCGGAGTCTAATTTTATTAACTGTAAAAAAAGGTTAACAAACCAAACCGGTTATTCGCTTTCGGAGGATTTCTCCATAAGCGAGAATCCGGCCCGGGTCGGGCTCCAGGCGTCAGCGCGGCGGCGGGCTTCCTCGACCTCGTCCGCGGTCATCAGCGCGGCAGCCTCGTCCCGCAACAGGATCGCCTGCCGGCGCACGCCCTGCACCTTGCTGTCCGACGCCACGCTGAGCCACATGTAGGCCTTGACCAGGTTCTGGCGCACGCCGAGACCGTTGATATGCAGCGACCCGAAAGCCAACTGGGCATTGGAATCGCCCTTCGCAGCCGCCCGCTGAAACCAGATAGCGGCGAGCGCGTCGCTCGACTTCACGCCCTTACCGTAGAAGTACATGGCGCCGAGCATGAATTCCGCCGGCGCCTTGCCGTGCGCCGCCAGGGCCCGGAACTCCTTCAACGCTTCCTGATACGCGCCCCTTTCGTAGGCCATGACACCGGCCTCGTAGCCGGCGGCATGCGTCTCCTCCGCGCCGGATCCGCCGATAATCAGCATCGCACATACCACGCCGAAAATCGTCGAACACCGTCTTACAGTCACCTCAGTCTGCCCCCTCGAAACAAAAACGATCACCCCCGAATACTTCGCGCCACTATACCGCGATCAGCGGCGGTCGGCGAGCGCCGCGTCCTCGACCGCTATTCGATGGCGGAGCAATACAAGGTTCAATATCGAGAAGCCGAGCGCGATCTCCCAAGCGCCGACCATGAGCGGCACGACCGCAACCTCAAGGACGACGACGAGATAGTTGGGGTGACGCACGAACCGGTAGGGCCCGCGGCGAACCAGCGGCCGGCCGGGCACGGTGATCACACGGGTCGTCCAATAGCGGCCGAGACTGGCGATTACCCAGAGCCGGCCAAGCTGCAACAGGACGAAGACGCCGAACCAGTGCCAGCGGATCGCCGTATCGGCCGGGACGAAGACCGCGAGGGCAACCAGCCAGGACGCATGGAGCAACACGAACAGCGGATAGTGCTTCGCGCCGACTTCGACGCCGCCCTCCGCTTTCAGACGGCCGGCATTGCGCGCCGCCAGCGCCAACTCGGCCAAACGTTGTACGACGATAAATAAGAGAACCCAGTAGAACGGCGTCACGCCGCCTCCAGCAACATGAAACCGGCCGTGAAACCAGGCCCCAGGGTCGAGAGCAACTGACGGTCGCCGGCCGACGCCGCGGCCATCGCCCGGCGCAGCACGAACATCACGGTCACGGCCGACATGTTGCCGAAATCCCTGAGCACGGCGCGCGAATGATCCAGATCCCCGGGCTGCAAATCGAAAATCTCCTCCAGCGCATCCAGCACCTTGGCGCCGCCGGGATGGCAGACGAAGTCGTCGATATCCCTAAACCCGAGGCCATGTCCATCCAGAAAACGCGACGCCGCGTCGCGCATGCGGGTGCGGACGATGGTCGGGATGTCCTGGGAGAAGATCACCGCCAGGCCGTCGTCGCGCACGTCCCAGCCCATGACGTCGAGCGATGCGGGCCAGGTATGTTCGCCCCAGCCGGCGATGGCCGGGCCGTCGGCCGCGCAACTGACGACGGCGCCGGCCGCGCCGTCGCCGAACAGGGCGGTCGCGATGATGTTGCTCTTGGTCCGGTCGTTGCTGCGGAACGTCAAACCGCAGAGTTCGACGACCAGAAACAGGAACCGCGCGTCCGGGCGGCTGATTGCGAGCTGCGCCGTGCGTGACAGCCCGATTACGCCGCCGGCGCAGCCAAGCCCGAAGATCGGCAGGCGTTCGATATCGCGCCGAAGCGCCAAACGTTCGATCAGCAAAGCATCGAGGCTGGGCGTGGCGACGCCGGTCGTCGATGCGACCACCAGACCGTCGATATCGGCAAGCTCCAGGCCGGCTTCCGCCGTCGCTTCCCGCGCCACGCGGTCGAGCAGGTCCACGGCATTCTCTATGTAGAGATCATTGCGCTCCCCGAAACTATGGGAGCGCTGATACCAGTCGATCGGCACGCAGGAATGCCGCCGCTCAATTTCGGCGTTGCGGTAGACCGGCGACAAACGGTCGAAGCCGGGCACGTCGGGGGCAAACAACTCGGCCGCACCGGCAGCGACATCCGCCTGATGCAACACGTGATCCGGCACGGCAGTGGCAACGGAGGCAATGCGTGGCAGATGGTTCATCGTCACTTATCCGGCCAGTTCCGTGGAATTCCCAAGCCGCTTAACGGACGGTTAAGACAACGCTATCAAACAGAATTAGGCCAATGCGCCCGGCCCGCAAGGCGTTCTCACGGGACAGTGAGAAAACACGACAAAATATTGATGCACATCGTATATTCGGGCCTCGGCTTGCAGCAGCCGGGCGGCGACACCATATGCGGGGGACAAATGCACCGGCACACCGACAATGACCGTTGAGCGAAACGAGTCCGGACCGGAAGGCGACCGGGGCGAGCCGCGCGTGTTCGTCAAGCCGGCGGCGCGCCCATCGCTGATGGCGCGGTTGCGCGCCTATTTCCTGACCGGCATCGTGGTCACCGCGCCCATCGGGATCACCATCTACATCGCCTGGGCGTTCATCGACTTCGTCGATGCAACGGTCACGCCGCTGATACCGCCGCAATATCAGCCGGAAACACTGTTCAAGGTCAGTATTCCCGGCCTCGGCATCGTCATCGTGATGGTCGGTCTGACGGTGATCGGTTTCCTGACCGCCAACTTCCTGGGCCGGGCGCTGATCCGGATCGGCGAGCGGATCGTCGAGCGCATGCCGGTGATCCGGTCCGTCTACGGCGCGCTGAAACAAATACTCGAAACGGTATTGAACCAGTCGTCGAACGCGTTTCGGCAATGCGTGCTGATCGAATATCCGCGCAAGGGACTGTGGGTCGTGGCGTTCGTGACGGCGGACACGGAAGGCGAGGTGAAGCGACGTCTGGACCAGGACCTGGTCAGCGTGTTCGTGCCGACGACACCGAACCCGACGTCCGGGTTCATCCTGTTCGTGCCGAAGGAAGACCTGGTGTTTTTGGACATGCCGGTCGAAGACGGCATGAAGCTGGTGGTGTCGGCGGGCATGGTGACGCCGCCGGACAAGACGGCACCGGATTACGCGGAAGCGGTAGAGGAGGGCGCTGGCTGGCGCAAGCGCCAAGCGTCGCTGATGCGTGCCGTGCGCGGCAGCGGCGAAAAGCCGAAGTCGTCAACCGGATCGTAAGTACCGAACGGCCGCATCCCGCTCGAACAGATACAGCAGAACCCGAAGCGCCCGGCCGCGATCACCGCCGAGGTCGGGGTCGCGTTCCAGAACCAGACGGGCGTCGTCGCGCGCCACCCCCAGCAGATCGGCATGGGCGGCGATATCGGCGACGCGAAACGACGGCAGCCCGCTTTGCCGGGTGCCGAGCAATTCACCAGCGCCGCGGAGGCGCAGGTCCTCCTCGGCGATGACGAAACCGTCCTCCGTCTCGCGCATCACGTTCAGACGGGCGCGCGCCGTTTCGCCGAGCGGCGGCGTGTACAACAGCAGGCAGGTGCCCGCCAGGCCACCGCGGCCGACGCGACCGCGCAACTGATGCAACTGCGCCAGGCCGAACCGTTCCGCATGCTCGATCACCATGACCGTCGCCTCCGGCACGTCGACGCCGACTTCGATCACCGTGGTCGAAACCAGCACCTTGATCCGGCCCGCAGCGAAATCTGCCATTGCCTTGTCTTTTTCTGCCGCCGGCATCTTGCCGTGCACGAGGCCCACATCCTCGCCGAACATCTCGCGCAGGCCCCCATAGCGCTCCTCGGCGGCGGCCAGATCAACAAGCTCGGATTCGGCAACAAGGGGACAGACCCAATAGACCCGGCCGCCGGACCGGTATTTGCGGCTGACCGCATCGATCACATCGCCCAGGCGATCCAGCGGCAAGGCGCGCGTGTCGACCGGCTGCCGGCCCGGCGGCTTTTCGGTTAGGCGCGAGACCTCCATGTCGCCGTAGGCCGTCAAGGCCAGGGTGCGCGGGATCGGCGTCGCGGTCATGACCATGACATCGGCGCCGCCGCGCTCCTTGTCAGCCTTGCCGCTCAGCATCAAGCGCTGATGCACCCCGAAACGGTGCTGCTCGTCGATCACGACCAGCCCTAGGTCGCGGAACACCACGTCTTCCTGGAATACCGCGTGGGTGCCGACCAGCAGGTCGATGGCGCCGGCCGCAAGCTCTTCCACCAGCGCCTGTTTGGCCTTGCCCTTGGCGCGGCCGGTCAGGCATTCGATGCGCAAACCCGCCGCTTCCGCCAACGGACGCAGGGTCTCGAAATGCTGGCGCGCCAGGATTTCGGTCGGCGCCATCATCGCCGCCTGGGCGCCGGCCTCGACGGCGGTGAGCATCGCAAACAGGGCGACGACGGTCTTGCCGCTGCCGACATCGCCCTGCAACAGGCGCAGCATGCGGCCGTCCGACGCCATGTCGGCATCGATTTCGGCCAGGGACTGCCGCTGCGCGTTGGTCAGGCTGTAGGGCAGGGCGTCCGCCACACGGGCCCGCAGCCGGCCGTCGCCGACCAGGGACCGGCCGGCGATGCGTTTCAGGCTGCGGCGCACCAGCAGCAGCGCCAATTGATTGGCGAGCAGCTCGTCGTAGGCAAGGCGGCGGCGGGGCGGCGCTTCGGGTAGCAGGTCGGCGGGCGATTGCGGCGCATGGGCGGCGCTCAGAGCCTCCCGCCAGCCTTGCAAGTTTTCCCGCTTAAGCCAGGCTGCATCCTGCCATTCCGGCAGGTCAGGCGCATCCGACACGGCGGCCTGGACCGCCTTCGCGAGTTGCTTCTGCGACAGGCCGGCGGTCAGCGGATAGATCGGCTCGACCAGGGGCAGGGTGTCGGCCTCTGCTTCCGATACGATGTGGTCCGGATGGCTCATCTGCAGCTCGTCCTGGAACCGGTCCAGCCGGCCGCTGACGATCCGCTTCTCGCCGACCGGCAGCACCCGCATCAGGTAATCCGCGTGCGCATGAAAGAACACCAGCGTCATCGTACCGGTGGCGTCGGAACAGCGGACCTTGTAGGGCAGCCGCTTGTTCGCCGGCGGATAATGCTGGTTCACCGTCACCGTTATGGTGGCGATCTCTCCGGGCACGGCCTCGGCCACCGCCGGCCTGTGGCGGCGGTCGATCAGGGCGGACGGCAGATGCCAATAGAGGTCGGCGACACGCGCCCCGGCCAGTTTTTCGACCAGCCGGGCGAGGCGCGGCCCGACGCCCGGCAGGCTGGTGACCGGCTTGAAGGTGGAAAAAAGGATTTCCGGACGCATGGTCGTTCTGGAACCGCTGTGAATGTTTCGGCCGGTGGACCGACGGCACGCCATGTTAAGCGCTCGGCGTGTTTTGCGCGATGCTTCTATGCCTTGACGGAGAGTGGAAATTGTCCATCATCGCGCCAATTCGATAGGCTGCAATCAAGTCAATCGAGGCCGGCCCAACAGCCGGCAAAAAACCAACGCAAACAGGCGGCTAGGCACGAATGATTATTCTGCACCAGGGCAAGGACGCCAGCGACAGGGCACAGAAAATCGCGGCGCGCACGCAAGGCGCGGTGTTCCGCAGCAATCCGGAAACGCCGTTGCCCGCATGCGCCGAACAGATCTCGCAATGGATCTCCCATACGCCCGATCCGGCCTTGATCGTTCTGGACCCGGCCAGAGTCAACGACAACGCCGACCGGCAGGCGATCGAGTCGGTCGGACGCATGGCAAAGTTCTCCGGCATCGACGTGCACCTGGTCGGCAATTCGAAGATGAAATCGCTGGCCGACAAGGTGGTGAAGCGGGACGCCGACCTGCGCACCAAGTACCGCCGCCTGGACCAGGGCAGCGCCGCGCCGGCAGCGGTGCAGGACCAAACGATGTCGCCGTTCCAGAAGACGGAAATGAGCATTCCGACCGTACAGGAAGTGATGGCCCTCAAGGGCTTCCCGCAGCAGGCGGCCGAGGCGGAGGTCCGCCGGTTGAAGAGCCATACCGTCTGGGTCAACAACCTGTATCAGGTGAACGTCGAACCGGCGGAAGGCGGTATTCCGTTCGCGCATCTGATCATCCGCCGGCTGGACGGCGCCCCGGTGCACAACTGGCAGCATTTCCAGACGATCAAGAACGAGTTGCTGGGACCGGAATGCGAGGCCGTTGAGCTTTACCCGCCGGAAGGCCATCTGGTGGACGAGAAGGACCACTATCACCTGTGGGGCTTCACCACGCCGAACGAAACATTCGGCATCGGCTTCCGCAACGGCCGTCAGGTCAAGGACAAACGGTAGGACCGACGCATGACCGAACGGGCGGGCGAAGACATCGAAACGCGACGCAAACGGCTGCTCTACCGGTCCATCAAGACGGGAATGAAAGAAACCGATATCCTGCTCGGCAATTTCGCCAAGCGGCACCTGCCGACGTTCAGCGAACGCCAACTGGACCTGTACGAACGGATCCTGGAGGCCGGCGACCCGGTGATCTTCGCCTGGCTGTGCGGGCAGGAAGCCGTGCCGCCGTCTTACGACAACGACGTCATGAAGCTGCTTACGACTTTTAGAATCGACCAAGAATCCCGTTGAGAGCACCGCACCACCTGTTCGAGAAACCGGGCCGGACGACGATCGCCGGCGCGCCGGAAGGGCTGGACGCCTGGCTGCTGGCCGACCTGGCCGCCCAGGTGGCGGGCGGCGTGCTGCATATTGCCCGCGACGACGCACGCATGGCGATGATGGCGGATTCCGTGCGCTTCTTCGCGCCCGGCCTGGACCTGGTGCTGCTGCCGGCCTGGGACTGCCTGCCCTACGACCGCGTTTCGCCGAACCCGGAGATTTCCGCGCGGCGGATGGCGGCCTTGAGCCGGCTGGCCCGCGCGAACGGGCCGCGGCTGGTCATCACCACGGTGAACGCGGCGCTGCAACGGGTGCCGCATATCGACACGGTCAAGGCCGCGTCGTTCCAGGCCGAGGCCGGCAGCCGGATCGACGAAGCCGAGTTGAGCGGCTATCTGGCGCAGAACGGGTACAGCCGGACCGGCACGGTGATGGAACCCGGCGAATACGCCGTCCGCGGCGGGCTGATCGACATCTTTCCGCCGGGATCGGACGAACCGATCCGGCTGGACCTGTTCGGCGACACGCTGGAAAGCCTGCGCCGGTTCGATGCGCTGAGCCAGCGCACCACGGCGCCGGAAAGCCGGCTGGATCTGGTGCCGGTCTCGGAAGTGCTGCTGGACGAGGCGGCGATCAACCGGTTCCGCGCCCGCTATCGCGAACTGTTCGGCGCCGCCGGCAACAGCGACCCGCTGTACGAGGCGATTTCCGCCGGACGCAAGCATATGGGCATGGAGCACTGGCTGCCGCTGTTCCACGACAGCCTGCAAACGCTGCCGGACTACCTGCCCGAGGCGGTGATCACACTGGATCATCTGGCGGAGGAGGCGCGGGACGCCCGCCTCGCGGCCATCGACGACTATTACCAGACCCGGCACAGCGTGATGGAGGCGGGCGCCGGCGACGACGCGTCGATCTACAAGCCGGTCCCGTCCGAACAGCTGTACCTGAACGATCGGGATTGGGACGCGTTGCTGACGGAGCGGCCGGTCGCCGCCTTCAGCCCGTTCGACGCGCCCGACGAGGACAAGAACGCCTGGCGGGCGGGCGGGCGCCAGGGGCGCGACTTCGCCATCGAGCGCAACCAGCCGGACGGCAACGTCTACGACGCGCTGGCGGCGCATATCCGTAGCCTGCAGCAAAGCGGCAAGCGGCCGGTTCTGGCGAGTTATAGCGCCGGCGCGCGCGAGCGGCTGTCGGGCGTGGTGCACGACCACGGCGTGACCAGCCTGGCCGACGTCGACCACTTCGCGGACATCGAGCGGTTGCCGGACAGAACCGTCGGTCTGGCGGTGCTGGGCCTGGAACAGGGGTTCGAGACCGCCGATATCGCGGTGATCAGCGAACAGGACGTGCTGGGCGACCGGCTGGTCCGGCCGCGCAAGAAGCAAAGGCGCGCCGAGAACTTCATCGCCGAGGCGTCGCAACTGGGACCCGGCGACCTGGTGGTACATGTGGACCACGGCATCGGCCGCTACGAAGGGCTGGAGACCATCGACGTGGCCGGCGCGGCGCACGACTGCCTGCTGGTGATCTATGCCGACGGCGACAAGCTGTACCTGCCGGTCGAGAACATCGAGATGCTGTCGCGCTACGGCTCGGATACCGGCGAGGTGCAGCTGGACCGGCTGGGCGGCACCGCCTGGCAGCACCGCAAGGCGCGGCTGAAGCAACGCCTGAAGGACATGGCCGACCAACTGATCAAGATCGCCGCCGGCCGCGAACTGAAGGACGCGCCGCCGCTGACGCCGCAGGACGGCGTTTACGACGAGTTCTGCGCGCGCTTCCCCTATCAGGAGACCGACGACCAGGCGCGCGCCATCGGCGAGGTGCTGGGCGACCTGGGCTCCGGGCGGCCGATGGACCGGCTGGTCTGCGGCGACGTGGGATTCGGCAAGACCGAGGTGGCGCTGCGCAGCGCCTTCGTCGCGGTGATGAGCGGCCGGCAGGTCGCGGTGGTGGTGCCGACGACCCTGCTCTGCCGGCAACATTACAAGACTTTCGTCGAGCGCTTCGCCGGGCTGCCGGTCAGGATCGGCCAACTGTCGCGCATGGTTCCGGCCAGCGACCAGCGCGATACCAAGGACGGCATCGCGGACGGCGGCGTCGACATCGTGGTCGGCACCCACGCGCTGCTCGGCAAGGCGATCAAGTTCCGCGACCTGGGCCTGCTGATCATCGACGAGGAGCAGCATTTCGGCGTGCGCCACAAGGAACGTTTGAAGCAGCTCAGAAGCGACGTGCACGTGCTGACGCTGACGGCGACGCCGATTCCGCGCACGCTGCAACTCGCCATGGCCGGCATCCGCGAGCTGTCGCTGATCGCCTCGCCGCCGGTCGACCGGCTGGCGGTGCGCACCTTCGTGCTGCCGACCGACCCGGTGGTCGTGCGCGAGGCGCTGCTGAGGGAGCATTACCGCGGCGGCCAGAGCTTCTATGTCTGCCCGCGGATTTCCGACCTGGTCGAAATCGAGGAGTTCCTCAAGGAGCATGTGCCGGAGGTCAAATTCACCACCGCGCATGGCCGGATGGCGCCGACCGACCTGGAGCGGGTGATGAACGCGTTCTACGACCGGTCGGTCGACGTGCTGATCTGCACCAACATCATCGAGTCGGGCCTGGACATCCCGACCGCCAATACGATGATCGTCCACCGCTCCGACATGTTCGGGCTGGCGCAGCTCTACCAACTGCGCGGGCGGATCGGCCGGTCGAAGATCCGCGCCTACGCGTACCTGACGCTGCCGCCGCGCAAGAAACTGACGGTCTCCGCCGAGCGGCGGCTGCGCGCGATGCAGGCGATGGACAGTCTGGGCGCCGGCTTCAGCCTGGCGAGCCACGACCTGGACATCCGCGGCGCCGGCAACCTGCTGGGCGAGGAGCAGTCCGGCCATATCAAGGAGGTCGGCGCGGAACTCTACCAGCACCTGCTGGAGGAGGCGGTGGCGATGGCGCGCGGCGGCGACACCGAAGTCGGCGACGAAGCCTGGTCGCCGCAGATCAGCATCGGCACGGCGGTGCTGATCCCGGAGGAGTACGTCGCGGATCTCGGCGTGCGGCTGGAGCTTTACCGGCGCATTGCCCGGCTGGAAGACAAGCAGGAAATCGAGTCGTTCGCGGCCGAGATGATCGACCGGTTCGGAGCCCTGCCGGAAGAGGTGGAAAACCTGCTGGAGGTGGTGGCGATCAAGCGGCTCTGCCGCGACGCCAACGTGGAGAAGCTGGAGGCGGGGCCGCGCGGCGCGACGCTGACCTTCCGCGGCAACCGCTTCGACAACCCGGCCGGCCTGGTGGAATTCATCTCGGTCCAGGTCGGGACCGCGAAGCTTCGGCCGGACCACACGCTGGTCTACCTAAGGCAGTGGGAAGAGCCGGGCGACCGCCTGAAAGGCGTGCATCACCTGATCAGCAACCTGGCGAAGATGGCGAAGGTCGCGGCTTAGGGCTCAGTATCGGATGTCATTGCGAGCGTAGCGACGCAATCTCGAAAAGCCGTACTCCGTGTTTTCCAGATCGCCGCGGCCCTTCGGGCCTCGCGATGACGGTGTGTTCGCACGGTGGTGCTTACCCGGCGGGGGCGGCTTCTTCGGCGATGACGGATTCGTTGAGCGCCAGGTCGAAGACCTTGTGGAAGACCGGCGCGTCCTGGGCGCCGGAGATGGCGTATTTGCGGTCGATGATGAAGCAGGGCACGCCGTTGATGCCCATCTGCCGGGCCATCGCGTCCTCGCGCCGGATCAGCTCCAGGTCCGCGTCGCCGGCCAGCAGGTCGGCGACGAGGCCGGCGTCCATGCCGCCGGCGGCCGCGACCGAGGTCAACACGCCGGCGTCGCCGATATCCGCGCCCTCCAGGAAATAGCGGCGGAACAGTTCCTCGACGACCGCATCCTGACAGCCCGCGGTGGTGGCCCAGCGGATCAGCCGGTGCGAATCCAGGGTCGACGGCGTGCGTTCGACCCGGTCGAAAGCGAACTCGATGCCGACCGCAAGTCCCGCCTGCGCCACGGCATCGTAGATCTGGGCGGCGCGATCCTCGCCGCCGAACTTGGCCCGGAGATATTCGGCCCGGTCCATGCCTTCGGCCGGCATGTGGGGATTCAACTGAAACGGCCGCCAGCCGAGCTCGACCTCTATGTCGGGCCGGTCGTTGAGCGCGCTTTCCAGCTTGCGCTTGCCGATATAGCACCAAGGGCAAATGGTGTCGGAGACGATGTCGATTTGCATGGTTCTAAAAGTATAGCTCAACCGCCGAAAGCGACAGAGTCTTTTGCGGCGGCGCCCGGCTGCGACCGGGATTGGAGGTCAGCCAGCGCCCGCGCGATCATACTATCGGGCGTATCGTCGGCGACGATGTCGGCACAGCCGATCCGCACGTACAGTTTGACCGAGTCCAGGCGGCCGGGGACCGCGAAATCGGTGTAACCGGCGACCGACGCCACACGGTTCATGACGGAGCGCGCGCCGTCGAGGCCGGTGCTGGGCAGCACGACGCAGAAGCGGTTGCCGCCGTGGCGGGCCGGAAGGTCCTGGCCGCGCAGCAGGGCGCTGATCAGACCGCCCATCTGCCGCAGGATATCGTCGCCGGCGACGTAGCCGACGCTGTTGTTGATGCGCGCCATGTCGGCGACTTCCAGGACGCCGACGCTGAGCGCCGTGCCGCGGCGCCGGGCGGCCTCCAGCAGCCGCTTGAGGTGAGCGTGCAGGAAGCTGTGGCTGTAAAGACCGGTCAGACCGTCCGTGGTGTCCGCGGCGCGCGGGGCGCGGTAATGGCGCCGCATCATCCGGCGGCAACGGTGCTGCCGGATCTGAATCAGCGTCCTGTGGGCGATGTCGGCCGCAACCCACGGGTGATAGATGACATCGTCGGCGCCGGCTCGGAACGGGTCTTCGGGATCGGCGAAGGAATTCGGGCCCGCGAACAACATCAGTGGCAGGCTGGCCAGGCTGGGCGTCCTGCGGATATCGCCGATCGTGTCCAGGACCGGCACGGCACGATCCTCGACCGCGGCCAGCGCCGCATCGAACTCGGTCTCCAGCAACCGCTGCATGACCTCGCTGGGGCTGGACGCCACCGCGATATCGGCCACGCCGCCGACCGCGCTGGCGATCCGGCCGATCAGGGATTTGTTGGCCCCGGCCAGGAGGATCCGCGCGTCCTTGATCTCCAGGTCGGTATCCGCATCGGCCGTATTGGCGACGCCGTACTCGGCGGACGTGCGCATTCGCTGCGCCCATTCGCCGCGCATGACATGCAGCCGGACCAGCGCTTCGAGCCGTCTGAACAGCAGGATATCGGGGTAGGGCCTGAGCAGCACATCGTCGATGCCGCGGGGCTGCGGCGGCACGACGCCGGCAATCATGAACACCGACATTTCGTTGGTGGACGCACCCCGCCTGATGGCGTCGGGCAGGCCAAAACCGTCGGCGCCGTCGGCGTCGATGACCGCGATCTCGAATTCGCCGGCGGCGGCCATGGTCAGGGCCTCGACGCCGGTCCTGGCCGTCTGAACGTGGTAGCCGTGCGCCTTGAGCTTTTCGCTCAGGCTATCGGCACCCGGTTCCGCGTCGCGTTCCACGACCAGCAGACGGGCCAAACAGGTCATCGCGGGTACTCCAACTCCGGGCCCGAACGAAGGGCCGCACCGTATTTTCGGAATTCCTGGTTAATAAGGCGTGTGCGGCCGCGGTCCGGGACCTTGACGCGCGTGGCGCGTGGCCCGATTCTGCTGATCGTTGGGCATTTCGATCAGAGGGACGAGCGGCGATGGCATTCCGCCTGGACGGCAAGAACGCATTGGTGACCGGCGCCTCGTCCGGACTGGGCCGGCAGTTCGCGCTGACCCTGGCCAGGGCCGGCGCAAAGGTCGCGATCGCGGCGCGCCGGGCCGACCGCCTGCAGGAACTGGCCGAGGAGATCGCCGCGTTCGACGGCCGGGCGATCCCGGTCTCGATGGACGTGACCGACATAAAGAGCATCCACGACGGGGTCGAGGCGGCGGAGACCGAGCTGGGCCCGGTGACGATCCTGATCAACAATTCCGGCGTCAGCGTGCCGAAGCCAGCGCTGGAAGTGACGGAAGAAGACTACGACTTCATGGTCGACACCAACACCAAGGGCGCCTTCTTCGTTGCCCAGGAGGCGGCGCGGCGGATGATCCGTCACGGCGAGGGCGGCCGGATCGTCAATATCGCGTCGGTGATGGGCATGAAGGTGGTCGGACAGCTTTCGGTCTATTGCCTGTCCAAGGCGGCGATGATCCACATGACCCGGGCCATGGCCCTGGAATGGGGACGCCACAACATCAACGTCAACGCGATCTGTCCGGGCTATGTGGAAACCGAAATGAACGCCGACTATTGGCATACGGAGGCCGGACAGCGCTTCATGAAGACCTTCCCGCGCAAGCGGGTCGGCGATCCGGCCGATCTGGACGGCGCGCTGATGCTGCTGGTCGCCGACGAGAGCCATTTCATCAACGGCGCGATCCTGCCGGTTGACGACGGCTATCTGGCGACTAGTTAGTCGGCAGACCCGGCCGGTCCAAACCCGCACAGAGCTGAGAAAGAGTTGAGCCCATGAACGTGGCCGAAATCGCATCGACACCCACCGAGAAATACGGCGTCGGACAGCCGGTGTCGCGCACCGAGGACCCGCGGCTGATCACGGGCCGCGGCCGCTATACGGACGACATCAACCTGGAGAGCCAGGCCTACGGCTACGTCGTCCGGTCGCAGTACGCGCACGGCACGATCAACGGTATCGACGTCGAGGCGGCGAAGGCGGTGCCGGGCGTGCTCGCCATCTATACCGGGGCGGACCTGGACCGCGCCGGATACGGCAGCATGCCCTGCGCGCTACCGCTGAAGAGCCGGGACGGAAGCCCGCTGGTGGTGCCGCCGCACCGGCCGTTCGCGGTCGGCCGGGTCCGCTATGTCGGCGATCCGATCGCGCTGGTCGTGGCCGAAACCCCGGCCGCCGCGAAGGACGGCGCGGAAGCGGTGTTCGCCGATATCGACCCGCTGCCGGCGGTGACGGATATCGACGCGGCGCTGGCCGCCGACAGCCCCACGATCTGGGACGAGGCGCCGGGCAATGTCGCTCTGGACTGGCAGGGCGGCGACGTCGAGGCGGTGGAGAAGGCCTTCGCCGAGGCGGCCCACGTCACCAAGCTCAGCCTGGTCAACAACCGCGCGGTGGTGGTCCCGATGGAGCCGCGCGCGGCCATCGCCGAATACGACTCAGGCTCGGACCGTTTCACGCTGCATGTCGGCTGCCAGGGGGTGTTCGGCCTGCGCCAGAGCCTTGCCAACGCCATCATGAAGATCGAACCGGAGCGGCTGCGCGTTCGGACTTACGATGTCGGCGGTTCGTTCGGCATGAAGGCGGGGGCCTATCCGGAATATGTGGCGCTGCTGCACGGCGCCCGCGACCTGGGCCGGCCGATCAAGTGGTGCGACGAGCGGACCGGCAGCTTCCTGTCCGACCTGCATGGCCGCGACAGCAAGGTGGAAGCCGAGCTCGCGCTGGCCGAAGACGGCACGTTCCTGGCGACCCGGGTCATCGGCGCCGCCAACATGGGCGCCTACATCTCCAATTTCGGCGCAATGATCCCGTCGGCCAACATCGTCAAGAACATGCCGAGCGTCTACCGCACGCCGCTGATCGCGGTGGCCACCAAATGCGTGTTCACCAACACCACGCCGGTCACGGCCTATCGCGGCGCCGGACGGCCGGAAGCCAACTATTTCATGGAGCGGCTGGTCGACGCCGCGGCGCGCGAGACCGGGCGCGACCCGATCGACCTGCGCCGGCAGAACATGATCGAACCCGGCCAGATTCCGTTCACGGCGGCGTCGGGGCAGGTCTACGACAGCGGCGACTTCACCGCGATCCTGGATAAGTGCGTCGACATGGCCGACTGGCACGGTTTCGCCGCACGGCGGCAGGCATCCGCCAAGGCCGGCAAGCTGCGCGGCATCGGGCTGGCCAGCTACCTTGAGGTCACCGCGCCGCCGCGCCCGGAGATGGGCGGCATCCGGTTCGAGCCGGACGGCACGGTCAGCATGATCACGGGCACCCTGGATTACGGCCAGGGCCACGCCTCGACCTTCGCCCAGGTCATGGTCGACAAGCTGGGGATTCCGTTCGAGCGGTTCCGCCTGATCCAGGGCGACAGCGACCAACTGCTGGCCGGCGGCGGCACCGGCGGTTCGCGGTCGGCGATGGCGAGCAGCGCCGCGCTGCTGGCGGCGGGCAATCAGGTGATCGAGAACGCCCGGCAACTGGCCGCGCATGTCCTAGAGGCCGCGACGACCGATATCGAATTCGACAAAGGGCGTCTCCGCATCGTCGGCACCGACCGCAGCATATCGCTGCTGGATCTGGCCGAGCGGGTGCGGGACGCCGATCTGCCGGCGGACCTGCCGCCCGGCCTGGACGCCGCGCTGGTGCAGGACGCGCCGGTCTCCAGCTTCCCGAACGGCAGCCATATCTGCGAGGTCGAAGTCGATCCGGATACCGGCGCGGTCGAGGTGGTGCGCTATGTGGTGGTCGACGACTTCGGCACGCTGATCAACCCGATGCTGGTCGAGGGCCAGGTGCATGGCGGCGTCGTCCAGGGCATCGGCCAGGCGTTGATGGAACACGTCGCCTATAACGACGACGGACAGCTCGTTGCCGGATCGTTCATGGACTACGCCGTGCCGCGCGCCGACCAGGTGCCGTCCATGGGCTTCGCCTCGCACCCGGTGCCGGCGACCACTAATCCGTTGGGCGTAAAGGGCTGTGGCGAGGCCGGGGTCACAGGCGCGCTGCCGGCGGTGATGAACGCGCTGACCGACGCGTTGGCGGAGACGGGCGCGGCTCATATCGACATGCCGGCGACGCCCGAGCGGGTGCTGGCGGCGTTGGGGAAGATTTAGAAGGCTGCTGAACGCGCCCCTTCGGGTCGACCAAGATGCGCCACTAACACCGTGGTCATTCCGGCGGAGGCCGGAATCCAGAATAGACCGTCGTTATGGATTCCGGCTGGAGTTTATCCTGAGCGACGCCGGCAGGCGGCGTCGAAGGGCCGGAATGACGGCTGTGGTGATGGTTCGTCCTGCGCTTGTCGAAACTTGATCCTTGCCTCTCGAAGGGCGAGGGCGCCAGTTCACCACCCCCGGCAGCGGTCCCACTCGTCGACGACTTCGTCGCCGCCGTCGACCACGTAATAGCGGTCGTACATCGCGGCGGTCATGCAGGCGTGGTTGGGCAGCACGCGGACGCGCGCGCCGACGGGGTAACGGTCGAAGGGCAGGGGCGACGCCCCTTCGACGAAGCCGTGCTCCTGATGCACCGAGGCCACTTGGAGATCGCCGGCGGCGGCAATCCGGCCATAGCCTGCGAGGGACGAGTCCTGGGAGAGCGCCAGCGCGCCGGCGTCGATCAGCAGCCGGTTCGCGGCCGGCTTGTGGCCGACGACGGATGCCACGACCGAGACCGCGATATCGTCCTCGCCACAGACGCCGATGCCCGCCTGGAACAGGTCCATGAACATGTAGACGCCAGGCCGCATTTCCGTGACGCCGTCTAGGCGTTCGGCGAATGTAGCGGTCGGCGTGGAGCCGACGCTGACCACCGGGCAGGGCAGGCCGGCGGCGCGGAGCGCCTCCGCCGCGGCGACGGCGTCGGCCCGCTCGCGCTCGGCGACCGCGCGGATCGCGGCCGGGCCGTCGCATTGATAGGACATGCCGGCATGGGTCAGAACCCCGCGAAGCGACGCGCCGGGCGCACCGTCGACGATGCGGCCGATTTCGACCAGCGCCGGATCGTCCGGCGCCAGCCCGCCACGGCCAGAGCCGCTGTCGACCTCCACATGCACGGGGAAGACGACACCGAGTTCCGCGCCACGGACGCCGATGGCCCGCGCGGCTTCCGGATCGTCGGTGATCAGGCCAAGCGATGCGCCGCGGGCGGTGAGCGCGGCCAGGGCCGGAAGCTTGTCCGGCGTGACGCCGACCGCGTAAGTCATGTCGGCGAAGCCGCGGTCCAGGAAATAGGCCGCCTCCGCGAGTGTGGAAACGGTGATCGGGCCGCTTTCCCCGGCATGGGCAAGCCGCGCGACCCGGTCGCTCTTGGCGGTTTTCAGATGGGGGCGCAGCGTCACGCCCAAACCGGCGGCGCGATCGCGCATGCGGGTGAGATTGGCGTCGAGGACGCGGCGGTCGAGGATCAGGCTGGGTGTCGGCAGGTCGGCAATACGCATCGGGTCGGCCATTTCGGCAGGGTCAGGCGGTCTGCCCGCAGAGTGCCTCAGCCTCGACCGCGAGGCAACGGCGGCGGACGCCGACGTTAACGGTGTTTGTCCAGGAGATTGCTTGAAAAAAGGAGCCCCGCGCCGCATGGGGGAAGGGTCGGAAAAGGATGCGACGCGGGGGTAAAGTTGTTGCGCGAAGGTGTATGCTACGTAGTGGTCGGACAATAGGTATTCGGACTTAAGTCAAAGTTAATTTTCAGGACTGAGGACAACAATTTCGAATATTTGAGCAGCGTCGGGAAAATAACGGCCTGGCACTGGATTTTTATATTTAGACTATATTTAAATAACAAGAATTACATACGCAATTATGTCTATTTAGGCGCCAGAAAGACTTTTGCCGGGCTGGCGGCGCGCATTCGAGCGGCACCGCACGGGCCGCCGCTTCCGACCCTCGGATAAAAGCTGTCGCAAAAAAACACGCGGGGTCAAGAAACACAGATCCGGTTCGAAGCCGAAAAAAAAGTGGGCGACGTAAGGAAAGCAAACTCTACATTCACCGCCGCACGGCGGGAGTCCATTCCATCGCTTATGGTAAACAAGAATCCGATACACAATTGATTGAAATTGTAGTCAAATAGTCCATATCGGATGGCTGATTGCTGAAAATGGCCGGAGGCGCCGGCCAGGGGAGGCGGTGGAACGTGCCCACAACCAACAACGGCCTAACGCAACTCTATATGGCGCACCTGCGCGTGCAGTGGGCGCAACGCCGCAGCGGGCGACCCGGCACGGGGCCGAGGCGGCTGGCCCGCGCCTATCAAAACCGCGGCCGCCTGTACGACGAACGCGACCAGGCGGATCGCGCGATCTCCGACTATTCGAAATCGATTAGACTCTATCCCTACGACGGCACCGTCTATGTCCGCCGCGGCCTGGCCCGGGCGCTGAGCGGCAATCTGGAGGGCGCGGTCGAGGATTGCGCCAAGGCGATCCGCATGAATCCGGACGACGCGGAAGCCTACTTCGTCTGCGGCCTGGCCAACGAGCGGCTCGGCAACCTGCAGCGGGCCCGGCAGGACTTCCTGAAGGCCCTGGAACTGGCGCCCGACGACCCGGAGATAAGCGAGAAGGCGCGCCATTACGGCTGAGGGGCCGGCCGCCGGCGAGCATGCCGGCGGGGTCCCCGAAGCGGCCGTGTCCGTGCTTTAAACAATGGCGGATGGGGTGGGATTCGAACCCACGAAGGGGGTTAACCCTTGCCGGTTTTCAAGACCGGTGCCTTAAACCGCTCGGCCACCCATCCGGCACCTGAAAGCGATACTTGCGACAGCGAGATTTTGCAAGATCGGGAGCACGATGATGCTTTCCCGACCGGGCCGGAAGACCCGGTCCCGGACCGCGCCTGTATCGCCGGGCCGGTCAGGGACCGCTGCGAGGCGAGGTGTCGCGGACTGTCGCCGAAAGCGGCGGTATAAGGCTGAGGACGCAACCGCCGATCCCCGGCGCGAACCGGATGGGCCGGTCTTTATCCACATGGTGACCGTTGCGGCAGGCGGCCGAGCCACCCGGCTGCACGGCATCCCGGCAATCGCCGGTCGCGCCGCGGACGCCGCCGGACTCGCCACGGTCGAGAAACTTGAGCGCCCGATCGATCGCCTCGATCGTCGCCGTCGTCACCGCTGCGGTTTCGATGAGCTGTCGGCGTTGCCTCAGCAAGGTGCTTTTACGGTCGAAGCCGGCCTCGTCAAGCGAACGGCGGATTTCCTCCAGGGACAGGCCCAACTCCCGCCCCACCCGGATTTGCCGCAGGCGATCCAGGTTCGCCACGTCGTACAGGCGGTATCCCGCCTCCGACCGCGCGGCAGGCACCAAGAGCCCGATCTCCTCGTAATAGTGCAGGGTCCGTACGGTCACGTCAGCGATGCGGGCGACCTGATTTACCAGATAGGTTTCGGCGGAATGGACTTCGGACTGTGTCATGGTGCGAAATTGCGCCCTCACGTTACGTGAGGGTCAAGAGGAAAAGCACATAAAATTCAGTCAGGTAAGGAGTACCATTACGACGCACGTAACAGTCGCGGCGACCGGTCCCGACCAGCGGCAGCAATCACCCCTTTCGTTGCGCGGCATGGCCGTCGGACTCGGAATTCTCAAGAAACTCCAGCGCCCGATCGATCGCTTCGATCGTCGCCTGCGCCGTCGCGGCGGTCTCGACGAGCTGCCGGCGTTGCCTGAGCAGGATGCTTCGGCGATCAGAGCCGGCTTCGTCGAGCGACCGGCGGACTTCCTCCAGCGACAGGCCCAAATCCCGCCCCATCTGGATCTGCCGCAGGCGGTCCAGGTTCGCCGCGTCGTACAGGCGGTAGCCCGCCTCCGTCCGCGCGGCGGGCACCAACAAGCCGATCTCCTCGTAGTAGTGCAGGGTACGCACAGTCACGTTAGCGATGCGGGCGACCTGACTCACCAGATAGGTCCTGGACTGTGTCATGGCGCAAAAATGGGCTCTCACGCGGCGTGAGGGTCAAGACCGAAAGACACATGTAATTCAACCTAGCAATCGAATTACCCACGGCAGAAACAAGAAAAACCATGCACGGTGACGGCCGGAACGATTTCCGATTGCGTTGAACCGTTGGCTGCCCAATTCAATCGGAAATCGTTCGGCATCTTAAGAGGTTAGAGCGTCATCCGATCCACTGGACCGCATAAGCGATTCCAATCGATCGGATGATGCTCTAGGTTGATAAACTACCCACCGGCACCCAACTGAACGATCACGCGTTGGGGACGACCGTTAGGGTTACAAGACCGGGCCGTCGCGCCACAGCAGGCCCGGCGCGGTGTGAGGGGCATGACGAAGACAATTCTCATTGTCGAGGACAACGAGGCCAGCCTCAGTCTCTTACGAGACTTTCTTGAGGAGGAGGGGTATCGCGTTGTCGCCACCGGAGAGGGGGTGGAAGCGATCGCCCTGGCGCTGGAGCATTTGCCGGATCTGGTGCTGATGGACATCCAGTTGCCGAATATCTCCGGGCTGGTGCTGGCCGATTTCATCCGCGGCAACGTAAACCTGAAGAACATTCCGATCGTCGCCGTCACCGCCTACGAAGTGCGGGAAGAGGAACAGTTATTGACGGCCAAATGCGACGCCATCGTCCGCAAGCCGTTTTCCTTCGACGAGTTGAATGCGGTGATCGGCAAATTCCTGACCGACCCGCGACGCGCCAGCCTGCCTTAAGAGGCGCGGGGGACGCCCGCGAAAACTGTGCCCGAGAGGCAACAGGACCGTCGAATTGACACCGCCCGGCGCCGTCAAAGGCAATTACATATGGTGCAACACCGAAGCCTGAACTAAACAATGCGGAACAATACGGCGCATCGGGAGATTAAGTCGTCATGGTGGAAATGATCGTGGCCATGTCGGTTGTTGGATTGATTTCGGGTTCTCTTGCCCTGGGCTTTTTCATCAGCGCCCGCTGATCTTCGCAAGAGACGCTTTATTTCTTAACCGTTGGTACGTTATCCGGCCTAGTTAACACCGATTCTAGCAAACGGCAGAGGCCGTGCGGCAACGACATCGATTGCAGTCGAACCGTGCAGCGGCTATGAGATTGCCGTGAGTTTCGTTCTCTCGAAAATATTGGGCATGCTGGCCCAGCCCAGCAATCTGCTGTTGATCGGGCTGGTCCTTGGCTTCCTTGTCTGTTTGACGCGGTGGCGGCGGCTGGGCCTTTGGCTGGTCGGGCTGTCCATCCTTGTCGGCAGCGCGGCGTCGGTCCTGCCGGTCGGCCGCTGGCTGACAAGCCCCCTGGAAAACCGTTTCCCGCAAGCGGCCCTGCCGGCCGAACTGGACGGTATCGTGCTGCTGGGCGGGAGTTTCAACGCCCTGCTGACCGAAGAGCGCGGCCAGATCGCGCTGAACGATACCGCGGAGCGGGTGACCGAATTCCTCACCCTGGCCCGGCGCTTTCCCGCCGCGCGGCTGGTTTTTTCCGGCGGCTCGGGGGCGATTACCCCGATCGGGCCGCTGGAAGCGGAGATGGCGGCGGATCTGTTTGCCGATCTGGGCCTGGACCCGGCGCGGGTGGAATTCGAGGCGAAATCCCGGAACACCTTCGAAAATGCGTTGTACAGCAAAGAGTTAATCAATCCGCAGGAAGGCGAAACCTGGCTGTTGGTTACCTCCGCCAGCCACATGCCGCGCGCCGTCGGCTCCTTCCGCCGGGTCGGCTGGGAGGTTTTGCCCTATCCGGTGGACTACCGAACGACGACCGGCGAGCATTCCCGCTTCCGCATCAGTTTCTCCGGCGGCCTGCGGGGCCTGGATTGGGCGGCGCACGAATGGTACGGCCTGATCGCCTATCGGATACTCGGGCGGATCGACCGGCTGTTCCCCGGACCGGACGACGCGGCCGACCAATAGGGCCGGAACGGCAGCGCGGACCGAACTTGCCACAGCGATTGTCGTTGCCCGAATCACCCGCGCATGGCACAAGCGGTCGGATGGTAAGCTCGCGAAGGGGCGTGGCGCGTGCCGATCGCACAAGACCGAAAATGGCGGTTTCACCGCATGGCGGCTAATCGTTTAACCGCAACGCTGGCCATGGCCGGCTTTCTGGCTTTGGGCGTCCTCAGCCCCGCGGCGGCGGAGATTCCGCCGGACTTTCCGGCCTGGCTGGACGGCATGCGCGAGGAAGCGGCGGCGGCCGGGATTTCCCAAGCCACGATAGACGCGGCCCTGACAGACGTGGCGCCCGTGAAACGCATCCTGGAACGGGACCGCAATCAGGCCGAATTCAAGCTGACCTTCGAAGACTACTTCGGGCGGGTCGCCAAGCGGGAAACCATAGCGGCCGGGCGCAAGATGCTGGACGAGAACCGCGCCTTGCTCGACCGGGTCGCGGCGCAGTACGGCGTTCAGCCGCGTTTCATCCTGGCGATCTGGGGCATCGAGACGCGCTATGGCTCCGTGCGCGGCACTATGCCGGTCGTGCCGGCGCTTGCAACCCTGGCCTATGACGCCCGCCGGTCCAAATTCTTCCGCAAGGAACTGGTTGCCGCGTTGCGCATGGTCGACCGCAACTATATCGACCTGCCCAGCATGAAGGGATCCTGGGCCGGCGCGATGGGGCAGCCGCAATTCATCCCGTCCAGCTACCTGGCCTACGCCCAGGATTTCGACGGCGACGGCCGGCGCGACATCTGGACCAACCGCGGCGACGTGTTTGCCTCCATCGCCAACTACCTGGCGCGGCACGGCTGGTCCAACGACGTCACCTGGGGCCGCGAAGTACGCCTGCCGGACGGCTTCGAGGGCCGCCTGGCCGCGCTTAAACGGACCGGCCGGTCGGGATGCCGGGCCATCGACCGCATGACTGTCTCCAAGTCGCTGCCGGAATGGCAGGCGATGGGCGTACGCCGCGCCGATGGCACCGACCTGCCGGGCCGCGATCTGCAGGCCTCCCTGGTGCGCTCCGAAGGCGCGTCCGGCCGCAGTTTCCTGGTCTACCGCAACTACCATTCCATCCTGCGCTACAACTGCGCGCACCATTACGGCCTGACCGTCAGCATGCTAGCGGACCGCATCGCCCGCCGATGACGCATCGAACCGAACATCGAGCCGCCGCAGGGGGCCGGCTTCCGGGTCCGACGCGATCCGGCTGGCGCCGGGCGGCCGCCACCGTGGCGCTGCTGTCGATCCTGGCCGCCTGTGCCGGACGGCAGGGACAGCCGGCCGGACAGACGCCGCCGCAAGCGGCCTCGCCACCGCCGGGCGTGTCGGCCTCCACGCAATTCGTTACCAGGAAAAGTCCGTACAAGATCGGCAAGCCGTATCGCATCAACGGCGTCTGGTATTACCCGCGGCCGCAGCCGGATTACGACGAGACCGGCATCGCCTCGTGGTACGGGCATCCGTTCCATGGCCGGTCGACCGCGAACGGCGAAACCTACGACATGAACGAGATCACGGCGGCGCACCGGACGCTGCCGCTGCCGAGCAAGGTGCGCGTCACCAACCTGGAAAACGGCCGGTCGCTTATCGTGCGGGTCAACGACCGGGGCCCGTTCGTGCCCGGCCGGATCATCGACCTGTCGCGCAAGAGCGCGCAGTTGCTGGACGTGATCAACAACGGCACGGCCAAGGTGCGGGTGCAGTTGATCGGCGACGAGCGGGACGAGGCGAGCCGGACCTTTGTCGCGTCGCGGCCGGATACATCGCCTGAGGAAAAAGCGGCCGTCGTCGCCGCGCCGATCGACGAAGTCCAGGTCGCATCCCTGCCGCCGCCAAGCGGCGTGACGGCGGCGCCGGAACGGGTGGAGAACCCGTTGCCGAAACCGGTGATGATGGACGCGCCGGCTTACGCGGTGCCGACGGCCACCGCGCCGGACGGCTCTTCCCTCGTCGTGGTGCCCGTGCGGCCGACGGATATCTATATCCAGGCCGGCGCTTTCACGGTCTTCCAGAACGCGCATCGGCTGCGCGTCAAGCTGTCGCTGATCGGCAACGCGGACATCAGCCACCTGATGGTCAAGGAACGGGATTACTTCCGGGTCCGCCTCGGGCCGGTCACGTCGGTCGAGGAAGCGGACCGGATGCTGGCAAGGATTATCGCACTGGGCCACCCGGAGGCCCGGGTGATCGTGGAATGAGCGCCGCCCGGCCGGGGTTCGCATCGCCGGTGCGTTTTGACCTCCGGGTTTCCTCGTCTTAGTTTCGGCTTAATCCCTGCGGATACTTAATGCAGCGCATGCCGGCCAGCCGGCGTCAATCACGGAACGCATGAAGGAAAGATGACCTCACAGAAATCGCTTCTCCATCGCGCATTGGGCCATGTCACCCTGGCCGCCCTCGCGTTGACCGTCCTAAGCTCCACCGCGCAGGCGATCGAAACGAAGGCGAAACAGGCGTTCATGGTGGATTTCGAAACCGGGACCGTGCTGTTCGAAAAGGACGCGGACAGTTCCATGCCGCCGGCGTCGATGAGCAAGCTGATGACGGCCTATATGGTGTTCGACCGGCTGGCCGCCGGCAGCCTGAAGATGGAAGACACCCTGCCGATCAGCGAAAAGGCCTGGCGCAAGGGCGGGTCGAAAATGTTCGTCAAGGTCGGCGAACGGGCGTCGGTCGAGGACCTGCTGCGCGGCATTATCATCCAGTCGGGCAACGACGCCTGCATCGTGGTCGCGGAAGGTCTGGCCGGAACCGAAGAAGCGTTCGCCGCGGAAATGACCAAACGCGCGCGGGAACTGGGCATGGAACGAAGCGTGTTCAAGAACGCCACCGGCTGGCCGGACCCCGAGCATCTGATGACGGCGCGGGAGCTGGCCATTCTGGCCGACCGGATCATTCGGGACTATCCGCAGTATTACAGCCTGTACAGCGAGAAGACCTTCACCTTTTCGGGCATTAAGCAGGGCAACCGCAATCCGCTGCTGTACAAGAACATGGGCGCCGACGGGCTGAAGACCGGGCATACGGAAGCGTCCGGCTACGGACTGACCGCCTCCGCCACGCGCGGCGACCGGCGGCTGATCCTGGTGGTCAACGGCCTGGGCAGCGTGCGCGAGCGCTCAAGCGAGAGCGAGCGGCTGCTGGAATGGGGCTTCCGCGAGTTCGGCACGTTCAAGCTGTTCGAGCCGGGCGAGGTGGTGTCGGACGCCGACGTCTGGCTGGGCCAGGACCAGACCGTGCCGCTGACGACGGAAGAAAAGGTTACGGTCACGCTGCGCCATACCGCGCGGCGCGCGATGAAGGTCGCGGTGGTCTACGACGGTCCGATCCCGGCGCCGATCGTCAAGGGAACGCCGCTTGCCAGGCTGGTGGTTTCGGCGCCGGAAAGCGAGAGCATCGAGATCCCGCTGGTCGCCGCCGCCGATGTGGAGCGGCTGGGCTTCCTGGGCCGCCTGGGCGCCGCGGCCGGCCATCTGCTGTGGGGCGGGGCGCGCGCAGCGGTCGAAGAGTGAGCGACGCCGCGTCACGGCCCGACCAGGTCGACGGTTTTCCGCATCCCCGCGAACAGGACCGGCTGATCGGCCACGCCGACGCCGAAGACGCGTTGCTGTCCGCCTATGCCAGCGGCCGGCTGCATCACGGCTGGCTGATCACCGGGCCGCACGGTATCGGCAAGGCGACGCTGGCCTACCGGTTCGCCCGCTTCCTGCTGGCCCAGGGCGCCGGCGGCGGCGGGCTGTTCGGCCCGCCGGACAGCCTGGCCGTCGACCCGGCCGACCCGACATTCGGCCAGATCGCGGCCGAGGGTCATGGCAACCTGTTCGTGCTGACGCGCCGGATGAACGAGAAGGCGCGGCCGGCATCGTTCTATACGGTAATCCGGGTCGACGAGGTTCGCGCCCTGGCGCCGTTCCTGGCGCAGACCGCGCATCAGCCGGGTTGGCGTGCGGTGATCGTCGACGCGACCGACGACATGAACGCCAACGCCCAGAACGCGCTGCTGAAAATGCTGGAGGAGCCGCCGGCGGAGACCGTGTTCCTGCTGGTAAGCCACGCACCGGGCCGGCTGCTGCCGACCATCCGGTCACGCTGCCGCCGGCTGTCGCTAAGCCCATTGACCGACGACCAGGTCATGCAGGTGGCCGCGCCGCTCTGCCCGGATATGGCCGAGGACGAACTCAGGGCATTGGCCAGCCTGGGCGAGGCGAGCCCGGGCCGGGCGCTCGCCCTGGCGGCGCAGGGCGGCCTGGAGGTCTATCGGGAGATGATCGACCTGCTGGCAGGCATGCCGAAGCTGGACGCCGCCAAGCTGCACGGCCTGGGCGACCGGCTGGCGCGCAAGGCCAACGAGGCGCGCTACCGGGCGCTGACCGACCTGCTGAACTGGTGGCTGATGCGGCTGATCCGAGGCCGCGCGGCGGGCGCGGTACCGGCGGAGATCGTGGCCGGGGAGGGCGCCGTGATCGCCCGGTTGGCCGAGGCGGGCAGCCTTGATCAATGGATCGAGGTATGGGAAAAGGTGGGCCGCCTCGTCGAGCGGGCGGATGCGGTGAACCTGGACCGTAAGACGGTGACGCTGAATCTGTTCACCACGCTCGAGCAGGCGGCCCGCGGCTGAGATCGATCTCCCGTCTCGGCAGGCACCGGTTCCGACAGGAGAACGATTTATGCCGGGACGCAAGTCCTACTACATCACTACGGCCATTTCCTACGTGAACGGCCCGCCGCATCTCGGTCACGCCTATGAGGCGATATCGACCGACGTGATCGCGCGCTTCAAGCGGCTGGACGGCTACGACGTGATGTTCCTGACCGGGACAGACGAGCACGGCGAGAAGGTGGCCAAGACAGCCGCGGCGGAAGGCAAGGAGCCGCGCGCCTATTGCGACGAGATCGCCGGGCTGTTCCGGGCCATGACCGGGCAGCTCAACATCTCCAACGACGACTTCATCCGCACCACGGAGCCGAGGCACATCGCCTCCAGCCAGGCGATCTGGCAGGCGTTGGTGGATGCGGGCGACATCTATCTCGGCACCTATGCCGGCTGGTACTCGGTCCGCGACGAGGCCTATTTCGGCGAGGACGAGCTGACCAAGGGCGAGGACGGCAAACTGCTGGCGCCCTCGGGCGCCGAGGTCGAGTGGGTCGAGGAGCCGAGCTACTTCTTCAAGCTGTCGGAATACGGCGACAAGCTGCTGGCCCATTACGAGGCCAATCCGGACTTCATCCTGCCGCCCTACCGGCGGAACGAGGTGGTGAACTTCGTCAAGCAGGGTCTGCGCGACCTGGCCGTCTCCCGCACCAGCTTCGACTGGGGCGTGCCGGTGCCAGGCGACCCGGACCACGTGATGTATGTCTGGCTGGATGCGCTGACCAACTACATCACCGCCGTCGGCCATCCGGACAAGGAGTCCGAGAGCTTCAAGAAGTACTGGCCGGCCGACCTGCACGTGATCGGCAAGGATATCCTGCGCTTCCACGCGATCTACTGGCCGGCCTTCCTGATGTCGGCGGGGATCGAATTGCCGAAGCGGGTATTCGGACACGGCTTCCTGACCGTCGAAGGCCAGAAAATGTCCAAGTCGGTCGGTAACGTGATGTCGCCGGAAGCGCTGATCGACGATTTCGGGCTGGACCAGGTGCGCTATTTCCTGATGCGCGAGGTGCCGTACGGCAACGACGGTTCGTTCTCCCGCGAGGCGATGATCCACCGGATCAACGGCGACCTGGCCAACGACTTAGGGAACCTGGCGCAGCGCGTGCTCTCGATGATCAACAAGAACTGCGGCGCGGCGGTGCCAACACCCGGCCCGCTGGAGGACGCCGACCGGACGCTGCTGGACGCGGCGCACGGGGTACTGGACCAAATCCGCGAGGCGATGGAAACCCAGGCGATCCACCGCGGGCTGGAGGCGCTGTGGCGGGTGATCGCCGACGCCAACCGCTATGTCGACGCCATGGCGCCTTGGGCTTTGCGCAAGACCGACCCGGAGCGGATGAATACCGTGCTGTACGTACTGGCGGAAACCATCCGGCATGCCGGCATATTGGTGCAGCCAACGATGCCGGAGGCGGGGGCCAAGATTCTGGACCAGCTTGTCATCCCGGCGGACGCGCGGGCCTTCGACAGCCTGGGACCCGACGCGGCGCTGACCCCCGGCACGGCGCTGCCGAAGCCTGAGGGGGTGTTTCCCCGCTTCGTGGAAGAAGCCGAGGAGTCCTAAGCCGTGCTGGTCGACAGCCATTGCCACCTGGACTATCTGGAGGCTGAGGGCCGGCTGGAGGATGCGGTCAACCGCGCCCGCACCGCCGGCGTCGGCCTGATGGTCACCATCGGCACAAAGGTCAGCGAGTTCGACAAGGTGCTGGGCATCGCCGAGCGCTACGACGACGTCTATTGCACGGTCGGCGTCCATCCGCACGAGGCCGAGCCGGAAGCCGGCGTCGACCGAGGCCGGCTGGTCGAGTTGGCCAAGCACCCGAAGGTGGTCGGCATCGGCGAAACCGGGCTGGATTACTTCTACGAGCACAGCCCACGCGACGCGCAGCGGCGGCTGTTTCGCGAGCACATCGCGGCGGCGCGGGAGACCGGGCTGCCGCTGATCGTGCATACCCGCGACGCCGACGACGATACGGCCGCCATATTGACCGAGGAAATGGGGCAGGGGCGGTTCGAAGGGCTGATCCACTGTTTCAGCACGTCGCGAGAACTGGCGGAAACCTCGGTCGGTTTAGGCCTTTATATCTCGCTGTCCGGCATTCTGACCTTCAACAAGGCCCAGGAGTTGCGCGATACCGCGGCGGCGCTGCCGATGGAGCGGCTGCTGGTGGAGACCGACAGCCCGTATCTGGCGCCGGCGCCGAAGCGGGGCAAGCCGAACGAGCCGGCGTTCGTGGTGCATACCGCGGCCAAGCTCGGCGAGATCAAGGGGCTGACGCCGGACGCGGTGGCGGCGGCCACCACCCAGAACTTCTTCGACCTGTTCCGCAAAGTGCCGAAAGCCGCCTGATGCGTGTCACCATCCTGGGGTGCGGCTCGTCGGGCGGCGTGCCGAGGATCGGCAACGACTGGGGGGACTGCGACCCCGCGGAGCCGAAAAACCGGCGCCGGCGCTGCTCGATCCTGGTGGAGGAAAAGTCGACCAGCGTTTTGATCGACACATCGCCGGATATTCGCGAGCAACTGCTGGATGCCAACGTCGACCATCTAGACGGGGTGGTCTGGACGCACGATCATGCCGACCAGACGCACGGTATCGACGAACTGCGCGTGCTGGCGATCCGCCATCGCAAGCGGGTGTCGACCTGGGGTGACAGGCGGACGCTGGATTCGCTGACATCCAAGTTCGGCTACTGCTTCGTACAGCCGGAAGGGAGCTGGTATCCGCCGATCCTGGAGGCGCACGAGATCACCGGGCCGTTCGCCATCGGCGACGTCGACATCCTGCCGATCGAGCAGGACCACGGATCGATGCCATCGCTCGGCTTCCGGTTCGGGCCGATCGGTTATTCGAACGACGTCGTCGGTCTGTCGGACGCGGCATTCGAGGCGCTGGACGGGGTGAAGATCTGGATCGTCGACGCGCTCCGCTACAAGCCGCACGGCACCCACGCGCATCTGGAGATGACGCTAGGCTGGATCGAACGCCTGAAGCCGGAACGGGCCGTGCTGACCAACATGCATGTCGACCTGGATTACCGGACGCTGCTGCGCGAATTGCCGGCCGGCGTGAAGCCGGGCTACGACGGCATGGTTTTGGAGGCTTGAGGCTGGAAGGAAGCCTAATTAGGCAATCGAGCGTTTGCCCATCCTTCGAGACGCACCCCTTCGGGCTGCTCCTAAGGATGAGGTTATCGTGTTTTCAATGAGTTAGTCCTCATGCTGAGGAGCCTGCGCAGCAGGCGTCTCGAAGCATTCCCGCCACAAACGACGTTTCTTCAGCGGGACGACGCGGCCAGGGCGGCGCCGAAGCCGATGAACAGGCCGCCCGTCAGGCGGCGCACCAGGTCGGCGGTGCGGCGGCTTTGCAGCGCGCGCCTAAGCGGCGCGGCGAAGAACGCCAGGACCAGATGGTTCGCGTAACACATCAAGGCATAGGTGACGGACAGGATCAGCACCTGCGGCAGGACCGGCGCGCCAGCCGTCAGGAACTGCGGCAGCAAGGCGGCCAGGATGAGCATCGCTTTCGGGTTGGTCACAGCGACCAGAAACGCCTGCCGGCAGAGCCGCCAGGACCGGTCGCGCGGCACAACGGCCACCGGCATCGCGTTCATGCCGGCCGGATCGCGCCAGACTTTGACGCCGAGATAGACCAGATAGGCGGCGCCGATCAGCTTGAGCACGGTGAACGCCGTCGCGGAGACCGCCATGACGGCGCCGAAGCCGTACGCCACCATGAAGCCCATCACCACGAGGCCGAGCGCGTTGCCGGCGGCGGACCAGAGCGTGGCGCGCCGGCCGAAGCGCAGCGTATTGCTGATCGCCAGCAATATGGCGGGTCCGGGACTGACGGCCGGAACGATGGCGACGGCGAGGAAAAGCAGCCAGATTTCGAACGACATGACGCTGACGGGTCCATACGGGATTGGGCGGCGAGATAAAACGTAAGTACGGTCGATCGAGGCCGCGATCAAGGCTCGAAGGGCGATGGGGGAGGCAAACGTTAACGAATTGCCACAAAGGTTAACGCGGCCGCCGTATAGTCCATTTATTACCATCTGATATTTTCCATAATATACATTATACGATTTTAACGAATCGAATCTCGGGTGAGTGGGGGAGATCGAGGGGGCCGAGAGCCCCCTGCCGGCGCATCGAGGGGGCCGAGAGCCCCCTGCCGGCGCGGCGCGGAAGGAGCGACATAATATCGTTTCTTTCGTTGAACGGACGTTCCGGCTCCCCGGGGGACCGCACGACCGTATGCATCGACCAGACGGCGAACGAAGCGGCGTGACCGCGCCGTAGCGTCCCGTTCGGCCGCGACGCCTTGAGGCCGGCCGACAGGGGAGAGCGGCGCGGCCGTTGCGCCGCCGCGCGGACGGTTTTATGAATGCGCCATGACGGACGACCTACCCCCCTCTCCCGCCATTGCCCGCCTCCTCCGCATCATGGCCCGCCTGCGCGATCCCGACGGCGGCTGCCCGTGGGACGTGGAACAGACCTTCGCCACCATCGCGCCCTATACGATCGAGGAGGCCTACGAGGTGGCCGACGCGATCGAGCAGGACGACATGGCGGCGCTGAAGGACGAGTTGGGCGACCTGCTGTTGCAGGTGGTCTTTCACGCGCAGATGGCGGACGAGGCCGGCCACTTCGCCTTCGACGACGTGGCCGCGGCGATCGCCGACAAGATGGTGCGCCGGCATCCGCATGTGTTCGGCGACCAGACCGGGATCGACAGCGCCGACCGGCAGACGCTGAACTGGGAGAGCCAGAAGGCGACCGAGCGCGCGGCCAAGGCCTCGCAAAACGGCGAAACGCTTTCGGCGCTGGACGGGGTGGCCGCCGCCCTGCCCGCCCTCACCCGCGCCATCAAATTGCAGAACCGCGCCGCGCGCGTCGGCTTCGACTGGCCGGACGTTCGGCCCGTGCTCGACAAACTGGACGAAGAACTGGCCGAACTTCGGCACGAACTCGACAACGGCGCGGCGCCGGAGCGGGTGGCGGACGAGTTCGGCGACGTGCTGTTCGTGCTGGCCAACCTGGCGCGACATCTGAAGGTCGACCCGGAAGGGTCGCTTCGCGGCACCAACCAGAAATTCGAGCGGCGATTCCGCCGGGTCGAGCAATTGCTGACCGAGGCCGGCACGCGGCCGGAGGACGCGACGCTCGAGGATATGGACCGGCTCTGGGATCAGGCGAAGGCGGAAGAGCGCGCCGTGACGAAGAGGTGAAGCGGACGCCTTTTTAGGTCAAAACTCTGAGTCCCCTCACCCTCCCAACGCGTTGCGTTGGGCCCCTCCCTCTCCCGTCGGGAGAGGGTGCGTAGGCTTGGCGAGGCTTTGAGCCGAGCCTTAGCCGGAGCGGGGTGAGGGGCAAAATGCTCTTAAAAGAATTCGCGCTGCACCGTCCGCCAGCAGGGTTCGTTTGCCGCAACCAGCAACGGTGCGGCGCCGGTTGCAGTCGCCGGCTCGTACGGCGCACCGTCGATTCTGGCCACGTGGCCGCCGGCTTCCGCGATCAGCAGCGAGCCGGCGAGATGATCCCACGGATAGGCCCGGGGATAGACGGCGAAGTGAAGACGGCCGTGCAGCATGGCGAGGTACTCCATGCCGGCGCAATGCAGATCCAGGGCGGACGCCAGCGCACTGGACTGTTTCGCCAGGTGCGCAGCCGTGTCGCGGTCGCCGAAACGGGTGTGAAGCGCACCGCTCATCCGGGCAAGGTCGCCCGGCGGGTTCAGCCTGGCGCGCGTTGCCCCAAGCCACGCCCCCTGCCCCGCGGCAGCCGTCGCCGTCATGTCGTGCACGGGGTCGTGAATCCAGGCCGCTGTCGTTCGGCCGTTTTCGACCAGCGCGACCATGACAGCGAAGATCGGCAGGCCGCCGGCGAAGTTGATCGTGCCGTCGAGAGGGTCGACCACCCAGACCGGCCCTGTCCCTTCCAGCCGATTCAGCAGCGTGGGATCGCCGGCCACACCTTCTTCGCCCACGACCTGGGAGCCGGGCAGCAGACCGGTGAGCCGTTCCGTCAAGGCACGTTCGGCACCGATATCGGCGGCCGTTACCGGGTCGCCGACGCGTTTCTCCGACACGTCGTGCGCGGCAAGGTTTCGGAAGCGCGGCATGATTTCCCCGGCCGCGACTTCTCGGATCAGGGCGGTAACGGTATCGATAGCCGGCGTCATGATTTCCCCTCCGAGCATAAAAAAAGGGCCGCGCCGAAGCGCGGCCCCTGGTGCCTTAACGGCATAGCGTGGGCAGATTACATCATGCCGCCCATGCCACCCATACCGCCCATGTCCGGCATGGCCGGAGCGGCTTCCTTCTTCTCAGGCTTCTCGGCGACCATCGCTTCCGTGGTGATCAAGAGGCCCGCGACCGACGCGGCGTCCTGCAACGCGGTACGGACAACCTTGGTCGGGTCGATGATGCCGGCCTTGACCAGGTCGGTGTAACGCTCTTTCTGCGCATCGAAGCCGTAGTTGTTGTCCTTCTGCTCGAGCAGCTTGCCGGAGACAACCGCGCCGTCCATGCCGGCGTTCTCGGCGATCTGACGGACCGGCCACTGCAAGGAGCGGCGGACGATGTCGATGCCGACCTGCTGGTCGTGGTTCTCAGGCGACAGCTTGTTGAGCGCCTTGGTCGCGTAGAGCAGAGCGGTGCCGCCGCCGGCGACGATGCCCTCTTCCACGGCCGCACGGGTCGAGTGGAGCGCGTCTTCGACACGGTCCTTCTTCTCTTTCACCTCGACCTCGGTGGCGCCGCCGACCTTGACCACCGCAACGCCGCCGGCCAGCTTGGCCAGCCGCTCCTGCAGCTTCTCACGGTCATAGTCCGACGTGGTCTCTTCGACCTGCTGGCGGATCTGGTCGCAGCGGCCGGCAATCTCTTTCTTCTTGCCGGAGCCGTCGACGACGGTGGTCTCTTCCTTGCTGATCGAGACCTTCTTGGCGCTGCCGAGCATGTCGAGCGTGACGCTCTCCAGCTTGATGCCGAGATCCTCCGAGATCACCTGACCGCCGGTCAGGATGGCGATGTCTTCCAGCATGGCCTTACGACGGTCGCCGAAGCCAGGCGCCTTGACGGCCGCGACCTTCAGGCCGCCGCGCAGCTTGTTGACTACCAGGGTGGCCAGGGCCTCGCCTTCGACGTCTTCCGCGATGATCAGAAGCGGCCGCGACGACTGCACGACCGACTCGAGGATCGGCAGCATCGCCTGCAGGTTGGAGAGCTTCTTCTCGTGCAGCAGGATGTAGGGGTTCTCCAGCTCGACGTTCATCTTCTCCGCGTTGGTCACGAAGTACGGCGAGAGATAACCGCGGTCGAACTGCATGCCCTCGACCACGTCCAGCTCGGTCGCCAAGCCCTTGGCTTCCTCGACGGTGATGACGCCTTCCTTGCCGACTTTCTGCATCGCCTCGGCAATGAACGCGCCGATCTCGGCTTCGCCGTTGGCGGAGATGGTGCCGACCTGGGCGATCTGGTCGGACGAGGTGACCGACTTGGAGCGCTTCTGAAGGTCGGCGACGATGGTCTCAACCGCCAGGTCGATGCCGCGCTTCAGGTCCATCGGGTTCATGCCGGCGGCCACGGACTTGCAGCCTTCGCGAACGATCGCCTGGGCCAGCACGGTCGCCGTGGTGGTGCCGTCGCCGGCTTCGTCATTGGTCTTCGAAGCGACTTCGCGGACCATCTGGGCGCCCATGTTCTCGAACTTGTCGGAAAGCTCGATCTCCTTGGCGACGGTGACGCCGTCCTTGGTGATGCGCGGCGCGCCGAAAGCCTTGTCGAGCACGACGTTGCGGCCCTTGGGCCCAAGCGTCACTTTGACCGCGTTGGCAAGCGTGTCGACGCCGCGGAGCATGCGCTCACGGGCATCGGTATCGAATTTTACGTCCTTAGCAGGCATATTTTACTACTCCTCGAAATCGAAAATGAGCTCAGGCGGCCTTCTTGCGGGTCTTTTTGGCGGCGCCTTCGATGATTCCCATGATGTCGGACTCTTTCATGATCAACAGCTCCTCGCCGTCGATCTTGACCTCGGTGCCCGACCACTTGCCGAACAGAATGCGGTCGCCGACCTTGACGTCGAGCGCGGCGATCTCACCACGGTCGTTGCGCGCGCCCGGACCGGCCGCGACGACTTCACCCTCGGAGGGCTTCTCCTGGGCGGAATCGGGGATGATGATGCCACCGGCGGTCTTCTCCTCGGAGCCGACACGCCGCACCAGCACACGGTCGTGCAGTGGACGAAACTTGGTCATGCGGGAACCTCCTTTGCGAAAATTGATCCTCAGCAGGCCAATGCCGGAGCATCGGCGCGATGCTGAAATCGCCTTCTGTTAGCACTCATTAAAGGCGAGTGCTAACAGCGATTTGACGTTGATTTAAGCTGACCGGGAGGCAGTGTCAAGCAGGATCGGGGATCTGGCGGCGGGGATTTCCCAAATTTGGCAGCAGACTCGATATACTGCTGCCAACACCTTGAATTTATTGAATTTTTCTTGCGCAAGAATGATTCGATGGCGACACTGTTTCCATGGGATCCAGTGACCTTGGAGTTTGTTTCATGGCGTCGACACTCTACCGGCAGCTTCAAGGATATCAACTGACCACCGCCGAAATCATTTATCGCATCCCGGATCACCCGGCGGTGCTGCAAACCTTTGTCTGGCAGGTGATGGATATCGCCCCCCGCTACCCCCGGCTGAGCCGGTTTCTGGATTATTGGGAAGCCAACCTGGACGCCAGCCTGCACTCCGTCCGGGTGATGGGCAACCGGGCCATCAAACCGGCCGAATTCCGGCATTTTTCACAGGAATTCAGGCTGCACTAAACCGTTACGACCCCTGCCCGACCGGCTTCTTGGCCGACAGTTTGCGAAACCGGCCGACATCTTCCGGGTCCAGACCGACTTTCAGGCGAGCCGCCGCCCCGCAGTCTTCCCGGCTCAAGACATCGCCGTGCCGATACAGCCAGGCAAGCGCGGCGCCGTCGGTCAGGTCGACCGTCAAATCAACGACTTGCCGGTTGGCGTTGACGCGGTCCTCGATCAACGTCAGCAGCGCATCCGCGCCCTCCCCGGTCACGGCGGACACCATCGCCACGGGACCGTTGCGCGCGGCCAGGTTCCCGACACGGCACCGCGTCTCCCCGTCGAGCAGATCGATCTTGTTGTAGACCTCGATCACACGCTCGTCGTCGGCTTCGGAGATGCCGAGCTGCCGCAAGACAGCGCGGACGTCATTCGCCTGAGCATCGGAATCCTCGTGCGCCACGTCGCGGACATGGAGGATCAGATCCGCCTCCAACACCTCTTCCAGCGTCGCGCGAAAAGCGGCTACCAAATGGGTCGGCAGGTCGGAAACGAAACCGACGGTGTCCGACAGAATGACGCGGCGGCCGCCCGGCAGGACCAACCCGCGCATGGTCGGATCCAGGGTGGCGAACAGCAGATCCTCCGCAAATACCGTCGCGTCGGTCACGCGGTTGAACAATGTGGACTTTCCGGCGTTGGTATAGCCGACCAGCGCGACCACCGGATACGGGACCTTCTTGCGTTTGGCGCGATGCAGTTTCCGGGTTCGCGTAACGGTCTCAAGCTCGCGTTTCAGCTTGGTGATACGTTCATCGATCAGACGGCGGTCCAACTCGATCTGCGACTCGCCGGGGCCGCCCAGGAAACCGGCGCCGCCGCGCTGCCGCTCCAGGTGGGTCCAGGACCGGACCAGGCGGCTGCGCTGATAGGTCAGATGCGCGAGTTCGACCTGCAGCCGGCCTTCCCGGGTGCGGGCGCGCTCGCCGAAGATCTCCAGGATCAGGCCGGTGCGGTCGATGACCTTGGTCTTCCACGCCCGCTCCAGATTGCGCTGTTGGACCGGGCTGACAGTGGCGTCGACGACGACAAGCCCGATCTCCTGCGCATGAATGAAATGCCCGAGTTCGTCCACCTTGCCGGGCCCGAACAGGGTTGCCGGGCGTAGTGCGCCGACGGCGACGACCTCCGAATGCACGACCGCGAGGTCGATCGCAGCCGCCAGGCCGACGGCCTCCTCGAGGCAGGACTGAGGCGCGCGCAACGGTTCCGCCTTGGCGGTGCCGCCACGCGCTTTCGAATACGGATGAAGCACCAGCGCGCGGCCGGCCGCTCCTCCGTTATCGGTGCTGGAATTCGTGCCGGTCAAGCCGGGAGCATGCTCCGAACGCTCAGCCCAGTTACTCCGCGGTCTCGGCGCCCTCGGCAGCCGGCTCCCGCTGCTGCGACGGGTCGAACAACTGTATCGGACCGGCCGGCATCACCGTAGAGATCGCGTGTTTGTAGACGAGCTGCACATGATGATCGCGACGCAACAACACACAGAAATTGTCGAACCAGCTGATCACGCCCTGTAGCTTGACGCCATTGACCAGAAACACCGTTACCGGGGTCTTGTTTTTGCGCACGTGATTGAGGAACACGTCCTGCACGTTCTGTGGTTTCTCTCCGGCCATCCAATGTAACCCTTTTCTTTGCTTTTCCAGTCAGTTGAGAAGCAGATCAGCCGTCAGCGATTAGTATGTATTGAAACCCGACCGGACGCCGACGCGAATGCTTTCCTTCGTTCCCCTACAAGATGGGTACGAGACGCACGGGCACAAGATGACACAACTAAACCCTGCTGGCAAAGACACCGTAACGCGCAGCCTGCGACGGCCGGCCGGCCGGTCGAAGAACCGGCTAAACCCCTACGCCCGCTGCCGCTTCACGGTTTTCGCCGGTCATGTAGGCACTGTAAATTTCGCGCAGGCGGCTGGCAACCGAGCCCGGCTTGCCGTTGCCGATGACCGAATCGTCCAGTTGCACGACCGGCATGACGAATGAACTGGAAGACGTGATGAACAGCTCGCGGGCGCGCTTCGCCTCGTCGACCGAGAAGCCGCGTTCGACGATGCGCACCCCGTCTCGCTCGGCTAGCGCGTTCAATGCCAGACGGGTGATGCCGTTCAGGATGTTGTTATCGGCCTGGCGCGTCACCAGGTTGCCGTCCTCGTCGACCATCCAGGCATTCGTCGAACTGCCCTCGGTGATCATGCCGTCCGCATCGACCAGCAGCGCCTCGTAGGCGCCGGCTTCGCGCGCGGCCTGCTTGGCGAGACAGTTGGGCAGCAGGGCGACCGACTTGATGTCGCAGCGGTCCCAGCGAATGTCCGGCGCCGTGATGGCCTTGATGCCGTCCGCCGCCCGCGCCGCGCCGCCGGCCATGGACATTGACTTCGCCGTCATCACCAGCGCCGGGCGCGTCGGCGTTGCCGGAAACGCGTGGTCGCGCGGGGCGACGCCGCGGGTGATCTGCAAATAGACGATGCCGTCGCGCACTTTGTTGCGGCGGACGACCTCGCGCATGATGACGCGCATCGCGGCGCGCGACATCGGCGCGTCCATCTCCAATTCCCTAAGCGACCGGTCCAGCCGTTCGAGGTGGCCGATCTCGTCGACGAAACGGCCGCCGGATACGGTGACGACTTCGTAGATACCGTCGGCGAACTGATAGCCGCGGTCTTCGATATGGACCGTCGCGTGCCGATGCGGCAGGTAGCGGCCGTTTACATATGCTACTCGTCCCATGATCTCTCCTTAGTGTCTGTCCCGAAAATGCGTCGCGCGACGCATTTTCGAGTGCCTGGCCGGCCCGCTCCCCCGTCCCAACCACCCGTACAGGG
>JANQEE010000050.1 GCA_028278525.1 Minwuiaceae bacterium
TGCCCTCCGAAGGCAGAGGTCACAGGTTCGAATCCTGTCGGGTGCGCCAATCTTTTCCTGAACGGCCGATCGTCTCGTTGCGAATCCAATCGCAGAACGCGCGCACGCGTGGATCCCGGCGGCTGCTTTCCGGGTAGACCAGGTGATAGGCGAATTCACGCCCGACGCTGACGCCGATGTCGAATGGCCGCACGAGCCTGCCGCGGGCAAGATCATCGGCGACCAGAGCCAGTTCCGCGAGACCAACCGCGCCGCCTTCGATGACCGACTGCACGACATGGGTCGAATCGGAGAACGCGACACATCGGCTGTCGTCGAAATCGTCAATACCGGCCGCGGCCATCCACATGCGCCAGTTCGGCCAGACCATGCCGTCGATTTCGCAGTCCACATAGCAAAGCGTGTGGCGGAACAGGTCTTGCGGATTTTTCAGTCCGGGACCGGTTTCGATCAGTTTCGGACTGCAGACTGGAACGACGACCGTGTCGAACAATCGCTCCGACCGCGTGCGTTCGTAGGTCCCGGCGCCAAACCGAATCGCGATATCGATATCGTCCGTGTCGAAATCACGAACCTGATCGGTAATATCGAAGGCCAATTCCAGTTCCGGGTTCGCGGCCCTGAACTGCGGAAGTCTGGGGAGCAGCCAGTAAGTCGCAAATCTTGCGCCCAGTGATAGGCGCAATTGCCGAGATCCCCGCGCCGCTTTGCGGGCGCGGTTCGCGGCGCGCTGTAAATTGTCCAGCGCGTCGGCGGTCGCCCGGTACAACACGAGGCCCGCCGGCGTGAGCCGGACCCGGCGGCTGGTGCGCGTGAACAGCGCGACGCCCAATCGATCCTCGATATCCTTGATCTGGTAGCTGACCGCGGCCGGCGTCAGCCCCACTTCGTCGGCCGCACGCGTGAAGTTCAAATGCCGGCCGGCGGCTTCGAACGTCCTGAGCGCGCGCGTTCCCGGCAGCATGCGTCCCATCGATCTTCAAATCCTACTTAATGATCCGTCGAGAACTACTCGTTTCCCACCCACCGGTCAAAGGCGGATAGTCGCACGCATCGTCAACCTTGCGGGTCGGGGCACGACAATTGCCGTGCCCCGACCCGGATATTTGGAGTGAATGAATGTCGACTGACACCTTTGTCGTTCAACGCAACGGTCGAGACGCGACCGCCGAAGAGTTGGCACCGCTGGCCTTTGCGGGCTATGCCCATTTCACGGCCATGCAGGTTCGTGGGCGGCAGGTTCGGGGTCTCGACCTCCATCTGGCGCGGCTGCGGTCCGCCTCGCTGGAGCTGTTCGGTCAGGCAATCCCTGACGATCGAATGCGGTGCTATCTGCGCGAGGCGCTGAGGGACGGTCCGGCCGATCTCTCGCTGATCGCCACGGTGTACTCACCGGCCGGCGAATTCACCGTGGCCGGCGCCGATATCGAGCCCGCGGTTCTGGTCCGTACCGGACCTGCCGCGTCCGGCCCGCCCGGCCCGCTGAAACTGGCGACGGTCGAATACGAGCGCTTCCTTCCGGCCGTGAAGCATGCCGGCGAGGTGGCTAAGACCTACTGCCTCCGTCAGGCGGTCAAACAAGGCTTCGACGACGCGGCGTTCGTCGACCGCCGAGGCCGGCTGAGCGAGGGGTCTATCTGGAACCTGGCTTTTTGGGACAGCGACGCGGTGGTGTGGCCCGAGGCCGAGATGCTGGGCGGCATCACGATGGGCATTGTCCGCCGCCAACTGGACAACTTGGGTGTTCCGCAACGCGCCCAAACGGTGACGCCCGATGACGTGGCGGCGTTCGCCGGGTGCGTGGTCATGAATTCCTTGACGCCGGGCGTGGCGGTCCACCGGATCGGCTCCGCGACCCTGCCTGAAGCGCCGTCCTTCCTAGAACTGCTGCACCGGGCCTATCAAGCCGAACCGCTCACCGCGCCATGAGGCGGTCTGACCGAATCCTCAGGCCAGAAGCGGCCAGCCGATCAGCGCGAGCCCGAGGGTGAGCGCCAGGAAACGCGCGGAGGCGCCGAGCGGCCTGCCGGCATAGCCGATGATGGCGACCGATACGGCGAGCACGCCCGCCGCGGCGGTCGAGACCCCCAACAACGATGCCGTCGCCCCGCCACCCTGGAGGATCAATGCCGGATTAAGTGCGAAGGCGAAGGGCAGAACGTAGGCGGGCCAGCCGAACTTCATCGCTTCGAACCCGGTGCGCATGGGATCGGCGCCGCCAACGCTTGCCGCGGCAAAGGCGGCGATCGCGACCGGCGGCGTAATCATGCTCATCATGCCGAAATAGAGCACGAACAAATGTGCGGCGATCGGTTCTATGCCGAGACGGACAAGTGCGGGAGCCACGAGTGCGGCAAGCAGCACGTAGACGGCAACGGTCGGCATACCCATGCCGAGCACGATCGACACACCCGCCGCCAGAACCAGCAGGGCGAGCGTGCTCTCCCCGGCGAGACTCGTCAGCGAGATCGTCAAGCCGAAGCTTAAGCCCGTCTCGTTGAGCACGCCGATGACGATGCCGGCCGCAGCCGTCACCACCAGGATTTGCGCCAGCGCCCCGCCGGCTTTCGACAGCGCGTGCCAGAGCAACGCGGGCCTGAGGTACACGAGACCGTTCGGCAGCAGCGGCGCGACCACCAGCAAGACTCCGCCCGCAACCAGACCCGCCGTCGCCGGCTGATAGTTCAGAACAAACAAAGCCGCGACGAGTGCCACGAACGGCAAAAGAAATGGCCAACCGCGCCGCAGCGGTATCGGGTCAGAGCCGACTGTCGCCGAGACCCCGCCGATTGCGTCACGCGCGGCCGTCAAATCGGCGAGGAGGAACAGCGCGAGGTAATAAAGAAGCGCGGGCACGAGAGCCGCAACGACGACTTCCGCGTAAGGGATCTCCAGGAATTCGGCCATCAGGAAGGCGGACGCACCCATGACCGGCGGCATCAGTTGCCCGCCTGTGGAGGCAACGGCCTCTATGCCGGCGGACGTCTGCGGTTTGAACCCGGCACGGCGCATCAACGGAATTGTCACGACACCGGTCGTCGCAACATTGGAGACGGCGCTGCCCGAGATGGAACCGAACAGCGACGACGCCAGAATGGCGATCTTCGCGGCGCCACCGCGAAAACGCCCCATGGCCAATGCCGCCGCATCCGTAAAGAAGGCGGCGCCGCCGAGATGTTCCAGAAGCCGCCCGAAGGCAACGAACACCACGACCACGGTCGCCGCGATCATGAGCGGGGTGCCGAGCACGCCGTTGGTGTCCAGCGCAAGCTGAACCGCGAGCCGTTCCGGCGCGACCGACAGGGCCTGAAAGTTTCCCGGCATCAGGTTGCCGAACAGACCGTAGGCGATGAACAGGAGAATAATCGCCGTAAGCGGCCAACCGGCGGTGCGCCTGAGCGCTTCGATCAGGGCAACAAGAAGCGGCACCGCGGCGGGAAGGCCGACGGCCGGGTCGATCGCGGCTTCGATCGACAAGGAAGGGTAGGCGACGGCAAGCCACAGCCCGCCGACAAGAGCGAGCACGACCAGTACCCAATCAAGAATCGGGAATACGCGAACGCGGTTCGTGAGAAACGTCAGCGCCAAGGCGAGCGCCAGCGCCACGGCGAGGAACTGTTCGGTATACAGCGCGATGCGTAGCATGCGGTGCACACCCAACGCCCAGCCGATGGCAAGCGCGATGAGCGCTATCGCGATGGCGCCCGCAACGGCGCCGGCGGTCCCCTCGGCTTTGTCGCCGACCGGAGGCGGGGTCAAGGCTTACTCCCAGATGCCGACCTCTTTGTAGAACCTGATCGCACCCGGGTGGAACGAGGCGCCGTCGGTCTTGGTCGCCATGTTGTCGGGGTTGAAGCCACGAAAGGAGCCGTGGGTCTCGATCAGCGCCGCCTTGTTTTCGTGCAGCGCTTTCACCACCGAATAGACGAGGTTTTCGTCGGCGCCGACATGGGTAAGAAGGGCGTATTGATAGCCGACCAGGTCCACGGCCTCCGCGATTTCCGGCAGGCGCTTGGAAGGTTCCACGCGACGGATATAGCTGCCGGGCAGCAGTTTCGCGATGGTCGCGGCCGCGGCATCACCCGTGGGTACGGATATGAAGCGGACGGCGCGCTGCGCGTTGGTCTTCTTCACGACGCCGGAGCCGGGTGCGAGCAGCACGCCCTCCACCGACCCCTGGGCCAACAGCCCCGCGCCCTCTACGAAGTTGGCCACGGGCACGCCTTCCACGTCCGCCTTTGACATTCCCGCCGCCGCGAAGATGGCGTCCTGGATCACACCCACCAGCTTCTGGCGTGCATAGCCGACCGGGAACGGCCGCCCCTTCAGATCCTCCACCGTTTTGATATCGCCGTCCGCGGCGACCATGATGCCGACCGCAAAGGGCTGCAATAACGCCGCGACGCGGACATTGGGATTGGGACGCCCTTCGAAATTGCCGGTCCCCGAAACCGCGAAGACGGCCTCGGTCGCATTCGACGTGGAAAACGCGATCGCGCCTTTGTTGAGCGCCGGAATGAAAACCGACGAGCCACCCTGCCCGACCGCCCGCGCGTTGACACCGGCGGTGTTCGACACGACCTGGGCCACACCGCTGGCGATGGAAAAGCCGAGCGACCCTTGCGGCAGCGTGCCGATGGCGACGGGCTCCGCCTGGGAGGCAGTGGCGGCGGTGAGGCCAAACGCAAACGCCAGACTGGCGTACAGATGTTTCATCGATAGTCCCTTCATAGGCTGGAATCAGGTTCAACGCGCATTTGCATCAGCGCGGCGCGGACGATTGCGGATTCGGGATCCCCGAAAGCGTCATACATGTCGAAATGGTTCATGTTCGGCAGCTCAACCGCACTGCCGGCACCCGCAACCGCCTGTGCAAGCGCCCGCGACTGACGCTTGAATTCCTCCAACTCGTTCCCGCCCCAATACACGTCGATGGGCGGGTATGGCGCGGCGAGGCGGCGGATGGGGCTCAGCAAATCGGCATCCTGCGGCGAGAGGTTCAGATAGCTGTTGCGGGCGCTAAGGCGAACGGGTTCCAGATCGTACGGCCCGCTGACCAGCACAAATCCGGCGAACGCATCGCGCGGAAGGCCGGCAGCTGTCCGCCATGCATCGTCCAGAAGGCAGGTGGAAAGATGCGCGCCCGAAGAGTGTCCGGATACGAAGAGGCGCTCCGCGCCTTCGACATGGCGGCGAACGAACAGCGCGGCACGGCGCACCTGGTCGACGACCGTATGAAGCGTTACATCGGGCACGAGTGAAAAATTGAGGACGGCCACCGTCGCGCCTTCGGCGCCCAGGCCGCGTACGACGAAACCGACATCGTCCCGCGTCATCGCACGCCACGCACCGCCATGCACATGCATGTGAACCGGCGCGCCCGGCCGGCCGGCATAGAGATAAAGCGTCTCTTCGGAGCCTTCCCCATACCGCAAAGCGGCCGGCTGAAGATCCGCGCGCGTCTCGGCACTCACTTCGGCCCAGCGGGCCGCGTACTCAGGGAGGTTCGGGACGAGCGTCGTCTGGTCGTACTGGGCGTCCAGTTCAGCCTGTGTGAGGCCGCGCCACACCGCCGGAGCTTCACCGGCTCTACTCTCGGGACCATCTTTGTTCGGCATCGGGTTGGATTTCCGGGCGGTTTTGCGACCAGAGCAATTATTTTAAGTCTAAAGTAATTGTGTGCACGTTTCCCCGCCCGGGTCAAACCGGTGCTCCCGGAACGGCAGTCTGCGAGAGAGCGTCGCGGTAAGCGGCGGCGTGCATGCCGATCGCACGGTCGATTGCGAAGGTACCGACGACATGGGCGTGTCCGTTCTCGCCGCGCGGGCGCCAGGTGTCGTCGCGCAGCAAGGTCTCCAGGCCGGCGGCGAAATCGTCCTCGGAAGCGTGATAACGGAACGCGGAGGCGAAACCGTCGGTGTCCACGTGGCTGAGCACAGCGCACCGGTGCGCGGCCACCTCCAGAAACGCATTGGGCAGGCCTTCGCGGCTGGCGGTGTTGACCATCACCCAGCTTTCGCCGAGCACATCCGCATGCCGTGTCGAAGCGAACTGGTCGACGAAACCGGCCATCTCGAGGTTCGGCAAATGCGCATAGCGCTAAACGGTATTGCGGCCCTGCATGGACAAAAACGTCCAGGCCTCCATCAGGCCACCGGTCACACCACCCAAAATGCCACGCACAAACATCAGCAGCGACAAAGCGACGGCCGGTCCGGCCGACACGCCAAATGGCGCCAGCAGCAATAGAAAGCTGCCTTCGCGAACCCCGAGACCGAGCCAGGAGATCGGCAGCATCATCAACAACGTTGAGACGGACCGTATCCATCCAAGGGTGGCGACCGACAGGTCGAGGGAGAGCGCTCGGGCCAACAGCACCATCGAGAGAACGCTAAGAAGATGGGATGCCAACGTCAGTCCGACGACCGCCGTAACGCGGGCGACCCCAATACCGCCGAAACGACTGGCCGATTGTAGCGCCTTGATCAGCTTGTCCCAGGGCGTCGCCAGTATGCCGCGGGGCTTGAACCGCGTGGCGACCCGCAGAGAGATCTTGCTTGTGCCGAAGAGCATGACGTAACCGACGATCAGGGCGAGTGACAGGACGCCGAACAGCACGAGCACCCAGTCCTCGCCCCTTGCCAAGGGGTCGGCCAGCCAGAAAGCCAGGCCCAGACCAACGGCTACCGCAACCTCGACCAGGCGATTGAACAGAATGACGGCCAGGGACTCGGCGCGCTTACCTTCCGGTCGCGCCAACTTGTACCAACGGATCGCGCCGCCGGCTAAGGAACCGGGCAAGAAAAGTCCGTAGAACTGGGTCGCCAGGTTGACCGTGAGGATCTGCCGAACGCTTTGCGACATGCCCTGTGCCCTGGTGAGCACCCAGAACTGGACGGCACCCAAATAAAGGACCGGCGGCATCGTCAGGTAGGCAACGAGTACAAGAAACGGGTCCGCGCGGCCGAGCGCCCCAATCAGATCCGAGAGGGGCAGCGCGTTGAAGACGAGCGCCAGAAGCGTTGCGGATACAGCAAGTTTGAACAGCCAGGAAATCAGCGATCTATTCAAGATTTGCCAACCAAAGCGTCGGTCGACGCCAAGCCGCTCGCAAATTTGATCTGGGCCCAAAAGTAACCCGCGCCCTGGAACTTCTCGCCTAACCAGAACCAACCGAAACGCGACGGCGAGCTGAAGGAACCGATATCAAAAGGTCCAATCGCCTTATGCCATATTAGGTGCAACCATTTGACCCCGGGCGGGCTTTTGTCATTGCCCCAGAGTCTGCTCTTCTGCACCGCGAAGCCGGGTCCACGGCGACGGGCGGCCCTGGCGAGATAAGCAATGCCGATGCCGCGAACGAACTGGTGTTTGCAATGGTTCCACGGACTCGCCCGCCGCAAATGCTCCACATGGACCGGCACATAGACCATCGTCGCCCCCATTTGGCGAAGCCGGCCGGCCAGTTCCCAATCCTCGCCGCTGGTCGGAAAAGACCGATGAAACAGGTATCCGTCGCCCTCGACAGCCCGCGACAACCAGTCCCGACGGTAAACGACATTGGCTGTGTTACCGACCAGCCCGCCCGGATCGATCTGGGTTCTGTCCGGCGGCGGCTGACGATTTCGAATTTCGGCCAACAAGGGGTCGATTTCGATTTGCGATCCCCCGGCGGCGACCGCATCGTGGCTGTCGATCGCTTCGACCAGCGAGCCCAGCCATTCGGGCGGCGGCACGCAGTCGTCGTCGGTAAAAACGACCAGATCGCCGCGCGAACGCCGAAACCCCTCGTTGCGGGCCCAGCTGGCGCCGCGCCGTTCTTCGTCGACGACAAGAACAATCTCATCGGCAGGGCGCGTTTGTCGTTCTAGCGCCTGCCGGCATTGATCCAGGGTACCCCGGCCGAGTGTCGGAACCACGACCGATACGAAATGCCCATCAGACGACATCGAGACCTACCTGACTCACGCTCTACAATCCACGTTGATCCCGCACCGAATACCGGAACAGCGTGGCCAATATCATTCACGAGGTTAATGATAACTTTAACCGGCCCAGGCTAGTCGGGGCGCAGCCGCACCGATGAGACTTTCACCACAGTATCGCGAAAGACACCATAGTTGAATGTTCGTTAAGCCATTGCGCCACCTGCCCGATCACGGCCAGGCCGCCGCCCAACCAGCCAGTCATTGGAGCATGACCATATGAGCCGAGTGTCCATCACGAAACAGGTCATGGTGACCGGCGGCGCAGGTTTCCTCGGCTCCCATCTCTGCGACAGACTGATCGGCGACGGCTACGAGGTCATCTGCGTCGACAACTTCTTTTCGACATCGAAAGACAACATCATTCACTTGATGAACAATCCGCGGTTCGAGCTCTATCGTCACGACATAACCTTCCCGCTATACATGGAAGTCGACGAGATCTTCAATCTCGCCTGCCCGGCATCGCCCGTTCACTATCAGTTCGACCCGGTACAGACCGTCAAGGTCAACGTTCACGGCGCGATCAACATGCTGGGACTGGCGAAACGGACCAAAGCCAAGATCCTGCAGGCGTCCACCAGCGAGGTGTACGGCGATCCCGCCCACCACCCACAGACCGAAGACTACTGGGGCAATGTGAACCCGAATGGGCCGCGCGCCTGCTACGACGAAGGCAAAAGATGCGCCGAGACGCTGTTCTACGACTATCACCGCCAGCATGGCGTGAACATTCGCGTTGCGCGCCTGTTCAACACTTACGGCCCGCGGATGGCCATGAACGACGGCCGGGTGGTGTCGAACTTCGTGGTACAGGCGCTGCGCAACGAGCCGCTATCGGTCTATGGAAGCGGCGATCAAACCAGATCGTTTTGTTATGTCGAGGATATGATCGACGGCCTGGTCAGACTGATGCGGGCGCCCGACGACCTGTCCGGCCCCGTCAACCTGGGCAACCCGACCGAAATCACCATTCGGAACCTGGCCGAGGCGATTATCGAGCTGACCGGATCGCGGTCGACGGTCGAAGAGCATCCGCTGCCGCAGGACGACCCGGTCCGCCGCTGCCCGGACATCACCCGGGCGACAGACCTGCTGGACTGGAAGCCGACGGCAACCCTAGAACGGGGGCTGAAGCCGACGATCGCCTATTTCGACAAACTGTTGAAGGCTGGCTGACGTCCAACCGACTCAGGCGCTGGGCGGTCCCGCGGGATGGCCCGGAGGCAGCAGGATCTGAGCGCGGTTGTGGATGGCGTCGAGCGCTTTCGAGACCTCCGTCCGGCCGCGCGCGGCGACGATGCCGGCGGTGACTGAGATGCCGAAGGATACCGCCGAGACGGTGAAGAAGCCCAACTGGTGCAGGCCGAATTCGCCGAACCCGGTAAGGGCGTATTGCACGGTGTCCCAGGCCGGGTAAAGCGTGCCGAAGAAAACGCCGGCGAAAACCGCGGACACGGCCAGTGGGACCGGCCGCTGGAAGCGCCGGAAATGCTTCAGTTCCTCGTCGGCGACCGCGTGAAAGGCGACGGGCTCCGCGGTCGACAGGGAGGCCGACGACGTGGCTTTCGCTTCGATGCTGCCGGTCTGGTTCTCCTGGATATCAGTCATCGGCCGCAAGCTCCTCGACACGCGCCTTGGTCATCATGCGCAGGTTGCCGCACTTCTTGCATTCGACCGCATAGGCGAGAAAGAACCGGGACATATCCACCAATTCGGACCGCCTGAGCGGAAAGCCAAGGCCGTCGCAATCTTCCGACGAAACCAGGGACCAATCGGGATGGGCACACAGCTCGCAATTGATCGAGACGCCCGCGCGTTCCCATGCGGCAACGATCCGCTTTACGACCTCGACCCGGTTTTCCTGACGCTGGTCGACGACCGGTAGGTCGCCGGCAACGTTGTCCTCAAGAAGGGACATCGCCTACACCCCGCCACTAATTCTTGCTTCGCAGATATCGACCAGTCGCACGCTGGCGCCCCGCAGCGGTTGACCCGCCGGTTTTATGCCTCGGGCATTTAATTTCGGTTAAGGGGCCGGCGGACCCGGCCGGTTCGGCCGGCCCGGCGGATGGCACCGCTATCCCCGGGCAATTGTTGGATTATCCCGGTTTGGTAACCGCCATATTAGCCAATCCCCGCAACGGTTTGTTCATGCGAAAACGCCAAACTCCTGGGGACAGGAGCGAGACGTTCGACGCGAGGGTCAATCGACGCAATCCGGACCTCCTCTATGTCCGCCGGCTCCGGGCCCGCCGGCAACAAGCGCAGCGCAGAATAAGGCCCTAGGAGATACCGGGGTGGCCAGAGAGCACGCCGCCGTAAGCGCAATGCCGGAAAGCGAAGACGTGCCTTTCGACCAGGCCGATCCGCCCAACAACGGCGCCAGCCAGCAGGACAACAGCGGACCGCTGGACGACGGCGGCGTATTAGCGCTGGATATCGCGGCTGTCTTGCAAACCATGGATACCGGCGACAGCCTGGTCCTTGTGATCGAGGGCGTGCCGGACGGCGCCCGGCTGACCGCCGGCCGCAACAACGGCGACCGGACCTGGTCGCTGGATCGGAACGACCTTCCCGCCATGAAATTCGTGCCGCCCGTGGCGCAGCGCGAAGACACCATGCTGACGGTGCGGGTGCTGATCGAGGACCGCGACGGCTACGAAGGCGCCTCGGTGGCGGCCATGTTCGATGTAACCGGCCGGGCCGTGCCCGACCCCGAAACCGCCGCCCTGCTCCGCCGGGAATGCGCGGCGCGGCGGGCGCATGCACACGAACAGGAACAGGCCGGCAAGCCGGAAACCGCCGGTCCGGAAACCAACAGTCCCGATATCGAGGCCCAACTGGCCGACGCCGAGACGGCCTGGCGGCGCGACACGACCCAGCGTCTGGCCACGGCAGCGAACAAGCGGCTTGAACAGCAACAGCAGCGGCTGGAAGCGGCGGCGGCGAAATGGAAAGCCGAGGAAGCGCGCCTGATGGCCGAAGCGGCCGCCGAATGGCAGGCCGAGGAAGCCAAGCGCCTGGCCGACGCCGAGGCGGCGTGGAAAGCCGAACAGGAAGAGCGGTTCGCCAAGGCGCGCAGCGATTGGAAAGCCCGGGAAGAGAAGCGCCTGGCCGAAGCCGCGGGCGCCAGGCGCGCCGAGGCGCAAAAGCGTATTGCCGAGGCGGAGGCACGGCTTCGCGCGGAAGAGGAAAAGCGGCTGGCAAAGGCCGAGGCCGCGCTGGCCGCCGAAGAACAGCAACGGTTGGCGCAGATCGAGGCAGAGCGGCAGGCGGAGGAGAGCAAACGGTTAGCCGACTTCGCGGAAAAATGGAAAGCGGAAGAGGCCAAGCGCTTCGCGGAGGCGGAAGCCCGCTGGAAAAAGGCAGAGGAAGAACGCCTTGCCACCGCGGCGGCCAAACGCCAGGCGGCCCTGGAAAAGAAGCTGGCCACCGTCGACCAAAACCAATCGACTGCCGAGCAGCAGCGACTGGCCGAAGCCGAAGCGGCCTGGCGGGCCGATGAAGAGAAACGCTTGGCTGCCGCGCAGCAGAAGCGCCAGGCCGAGGAGGTCGAGCGGCTGAAGAACGCCGCCGCGCGCTGGAAAAAGCAGGAAACGCAGCGGCTGGCCGAAGTGGAAGCCGATTGGCGCCGGTCGGAGGAAGGCCGGCTGGCCGCACTGGCGGCGGAGCGCCGCGCCGCTGCCGAGACACGGCTGGCCGAAGCCGCCGCCAAACGCCGCGCCGAAGAGGAGAAACGGCTGGCCGAAGCCGAAGCGGACTGGGTGGCGGAGGAGCACCGCCGGTACGCCGAGGCCGCAGCGGAATGGCAGGCCAAGGAACAGGAACGCTTCGCCCAGGCCCAGGAAGACTGGAAGGCGAAGCAGCAGACGCGCATGGCGGCCGAGGCCGCTCAGCGCAAGGCGGAGGCGGAAAAACACCTGGCGGCGGCCGGCGCCAGTTGGCAGGACGCCGAAGGACAGCGCCTGGCCGCGTCCGAAACCGCCAAGCAGGCCGAAGAGCAAGAGAAGCTGGCCGCGACCGTGGCGCGGCGCCAGAAGATGCAGGACCGCCGAATGGAAGTCGCGGCGGCAAACTGGAAGGCCGAAGAGGAACGCCGCGTATCGACGATGCTGGCGACACGGCAGGCCGCCCAGGAACAAAGGCTGGCGGCGGCGGCAGCCAAGCGGCAAGCGGCCGAACACCGGCAAATCGCCGCCGCCGCGGTCCAGCGCAAAGCCAATGCGGCCGCCAAGACGGCGGCCGCGCAGGCGGCGGCGCGCGCCGCCGCGCGAGAGCGGAGAGCAGCCCGTCACGCCGAACAGCAGCAGTTGGAAGTGGAACGCCTCGGCGTGATGCGTACCCGGTGGCACGACGAAACCGACGCACCCGTGCCCGTCGACTATCAGATCCGGAGGGGCCCGGAGCAGGCGCCGGCGGTGGTGCGAGCCCGGTGGAAAACCGAAACCGACCGGCCGTTTCCCGAGGCGTACCGTCTGCGTAAACAGCGCAGGCGTAAACCGAACGAGATCAAAACGAGGTGGCGGAGCGAAGCGCGCAAGGCAAGGGATTCGCAAGGAGACGCGATCGCCGAAAGGCCCGATACCGAAGGACGCCGTGCGTCCGAAACCTGGGCGAAATGGCAAGGTCAGCCGGTCGACGCCGCGTCGGGTTACGACGACGGTATCGTCTGGCGCGCGACGAAGTACGGTACCGCGGGCGGCGACGCGGCCGGCGACCATGCGGCGTTCGGCGGCATCGCGTCCGACGGCAGCAGCTACGCCCTGGACGGCCTGACCGGCAGCGGGCTGTTGGCAGAAACGCCGGCGACGGGCAAAGCGGCGCCCGGAAAGCCGGAAGGCCCGGCCGAACGGGGCGCTGCAGACGGTCGACACGGCGGGGTCCGCAGGGTCCAGCCGACACCGGCGCAGCTTGCGGACTCCGACGTGAGGGCCGAAATCCTGGCATTTACCGAGTTTGTCCAGTCGCACGGCAAGCCGGGCGCAGACGCCGGAGACAGATTTACGTTCGAGACGCTGGGTATCACCGTCAGCGTGTTCGAGGACATCGTCCTGGTTTTAGGCGACGAAGAAATTCCCGTTCGCTTCGAGAACGCCGCCAAAGCCCCGTCCGCGCCGGCGGCCGCCGTTCAAACGACACCGGACGCGCCGTCCGTCGCCGATGGGACCCATGGCCTGCTGGACGACGATGCGATGTTCTCGACCGCGGAGGACGATGACGCGCCCGGTAACGCCGCACCGCCGCAGGCGAGAACCTACGACGTTACAATCCCGGAGGCAGACCCGGCTTGGACGGTCGCATTCGGCCAGAACGGCGCGCGCCCGGACAGCGTCTTGCCGGCGGAAACCGACAACAGGGGAACCCTGCATATGCTGCCCGTTCGCCCGGCGACCGGCGGCCGGACGATACCGGTGCGATGCGGCAAGCAGACGGCGCGGGATGTGCCGATAGAGCCCGTCGGTTTCGACACCTTCACCGTAAAGACGTCGCAGACAGACGCCGCGATTGCGCCAGCGTCGGATCCGGCCGGCGATGTCATTCCGGTGCGGCGACCGTCCGACGACGGACGCGGCGCAGGAGACCAATGCATCGCGGTACACGGCCGACCCGGCATTCGGACGAGGGGGATACGGCGTTGACGCGAGAGCGACGCGATCAACGCGGCACAGGGCCCGCCACGCGGGCGGCGAAACGGAGGGGACCAACCGACACGCTCAACCGGAGGCATCATGGAAATCGTTCCGCGACCGAGTGTTGCAACCCTAACGTCGCTGGAAGCAGGATCTTTGTTCGAAGGCGAGGTCGACAACCAGATCCGCTTCTGCGTCCGCACACAATCAGCCGACGAACCCGACAACATCGGGTCCGCCGCCATTCTGGGGCCGTTTGAAAACGGCGACGGCAATCCCTGGCTTTGGAAGCCGGCGGAGGCCGGCCCCGTCTTGAATTACGGCAAGGCCTGGGGCTGCGAACCCGATATGGCGCCCGAGCATGTCAGCTTCGGGGCGGCCGAAACGACGGCCACGACCGGCAGCCTGCTGCTGGTCCGGGAAGCCAACTTCCTGCAGCTTGAGGACCGCGAGCACGATCGGCCGGTGTACCTGAACCTGTCGACCGGCATGCTGACCAGCGTCGCGCCAAGCGGCCCGACCGCGGCGATCGACCGCTGGGACATATTCCTGACCATGGACCTGCGGACCGAGCCGATACGCCTGCTGACCGTCAATGCCCGCTGAAAGCCGCTGATGCCGACAGTCCGCCGCCCGGACAAAAAAAGGCCCGCACCTGTGCGGGCCGAGTCAACAGGGAGGCAACACTACAACCAGCAACTCCGGTCGTGACGGCGGAGCCGTCTAGCCGACCGAGAGAAAACCCAGACGGCCGGCGGAATTCCGCCATGCCTTCACCGACCCGCTTTCAATCAAGCGGGCCAAGCACACATCGACACGATCTTCGGTAAGTCCGGACCGGGACGCGATCTCCGTCCTGCCTACCGGCGCGCTGTCTGCCGCTGACGCGCGAATGACCTCGAAAACAGCCATTTCATCCCGGGTCGACGGCCCGGCCGTCGGTCCAACGTCCGACGACTGTTGCCGCTGGAACACGCTACTCTGGCGAGCACGCAACGGCGCGCTGGTGCGCCGCGGGAGCCTTGTTGCCAGAGGATTGTTCCAAACAGACATCGGAAACCTTCTACGGAACGAATCACTTGTTAACCAATTTACGATCACTCCGAGGGTTCGTCAACAGAAAATTGTTTTCTGTCAACGGGCTACAAATAGTTATTCAGGCCTGGATTTAATATTGGCAATGCGGGGTTGGGTCAAACATCGTAGATGCAACCAACCAATCCCGATCACCAAAGATCACAATCGCGGGAGACCGCCCCGTGACACAGTTTTGCCCCGTGTGAGTTGATTGACTATGGGAGACGAGTCCCGCACGCTCGCCCTTGCAACAAGATCTTTCGCCAACAAACAAAACCTCTGAGGAGACTCTGGAATGCTGAAAGAAGCGGTTACAGCAGCAGCCATCGCCACGATGTCCGCTACCGCTGCCCTGACCCCGGCCGTCGCCGCGTGTCAGCCCGCCAAAGCCGCCTGCAAGGCGTGCAACCCGTGCGCGGCGAAGAAAGCCTGCAACCCCTGCGCCGCGAAGAACCCGTGCGCGGCCGCGAAGGCCTGCAACCCCTGCGCGGCGGCCAAGGCCTGTAATCCTTGCAAGCCGAAGAAGTCCGACTAAGCAACTTTAGCGGGATTTACCGCTAGAGCGATATTCGACTACGGCCGGCGGCGGGGCGCGAAAACCTGCCGCCGGCCGTAATATTTTGGCCGCACCCCCACCCTCAACCGAAACAGAATCGGGGAAAACAGCGGATTTCCGCCATTTCCCTTGCCACTGCATTGCCACACTCCGTTAATAAGACCGCCCTACAATAGCGGGTATAAACGCTACCCAATCAACAAGCGCCTGAGGGGGTCGACATGGTAGACCAAGCTCGGATGATGTTGCAGTGGACGGGCGTTATGGCGGCGACAATCGCCGGACTCGTCCTGCTGGCCAGCTTCTTAGCGTAACACAGCTCCCTAACCAACCGACGCCAGATCCTGGCCGGACGCTATACGGCGCCCGGCAGCAGATAGATTGCGATCGCGTCGAAGTGGCACACGCTGCCCGCCATCACGAACAGATGCCAGACGGCGTGGTTGTAGCGGCGGCCTGCCAGTAGAAGAATACAACGCCCAGGGTGTAGGCGACGCCGCCTGCGAGAAGCAGGCCGGCGCCGCCCGCGCCAACCCGTCCGCCACCGGAACGGCCCAGAAGAGTCCGACCCAGCCCGCGGCCAGATAGAGCAGCATGGAAACCCGCGCGAACAGCCTTGCGTTGCAGAACCGCAACACTATCCCGACCAACGCCAGCACCCAGACGACCGCCAGCAGAGACCAGCCCGCCGGCAGGCCGCGCACCGTTGGGCCGGACACACCGGCTAGAGATCGTAAGACTGACGGAGCTCTGCGACTTGATTTGGGCTGACCCGATAGATCCGGGCGATCTGGGCATCGGATTTGCCGACCATTACCAAGGCGTGAAGGAGAACCTCGTTTACCGGCCATGTGCGGGCGGCAGGGAACAGGCCGGGCACCGACGGATCGTTGGCTAACGCGGAGAAACGGTAGGTCATGACACTCTCCTCCTTCTGAAGCGACTGGAACCACGGCCTGCAAGAATCGAGCAAACCGGACGGATAATAAGGATTCCAAAGGCTTGCGGCGGACGCGGCGGTAAATGCCACACCGGTCTGTAAGAATCATCGACAGCGCGGACGCCGACCATCCCGGTTAATCGGTTGTAAAGGTTACTTGGGCAGCCTGATCGAGGCCGCCTGCGATCCCGCGGGCGGCCGGTCGCGTGAGTTTCAATGCCCGAAGAAGCCTCGGAATCGCTGGACCCAATCGTCGAGTTGCAGGCGCTGGAGCTGGCCCGCCTGCTGCGCGACAACAATCGTCTCAATCAACGCATCGACTTCCTGATCGGCGAAATCAAGTGGCTGCGCGAGTTGCAGGAGCGTGAGCTGGTTTTGCGGGAATCCGAACAGGCGATGCATCGGGCCGCGCAAGACACGATCAAGGGCCTGACGGCCACGTCCGACGGCAAGGCGCCGGCGAGGACGGAAACCGGCGGTGCCCGAGACCTCCAGACCCATCGGGACCAAGCGGCGACCGACATGATCCTGGCAGAAAGCCTAGCCGGATTCGCGGCGCATCCCCCCGACCCGGACAGAGCGCCCGCCGCAACGCCAGAGGAGCCCGCCGACGAACCGGCGCTGCCCGCGTTTCTGACGGCCGGCGCCGACGCGACGGCCGCGCCAATGGCTGCGAGCGACCCGACAGTGCCCGAGACCGCGTGGGACGATGGCGCTACAGCCCCGTCCGACCCGCCTGACGCCGCACCGGCTAAGCGATTCGGACTATGGAGTCGCCGGCCCGGCCGAAACCGGGCCGGTGCCCAAAACCCCGCAGTTTCCGGGGGGGATTGACCCCGTGAGCGCGCGGCTTAAGCAAGCCTTAAGGCGCGCCCGATATCCTTTCGTTCTAACAACAGGAGAGGCGGAGATGGCGGGCTTCCACCGATTCCCAACCAAGATTGCGGTTCTCGCATGCTGCTGCGTGGCGGCGGGATGTGCCGGCACTGGCGATGGGTTCGCGGTCTCGGCCGGCAATCAGCCGATCGCTCTGTTCGGCGGCCTGACCGGCGCGAGCAACGCGGGCCTGACCGAGGACGACCTGCTGGCCGCGTCGCAAATCGGCCTCGACACCACACCCGCGTCCCGCGACATCGAATTCGCCCATCCGGCAGCGCAGAGAATCGACCTGCTGGGTAAAAAGGCAATGGCCGTCATGGCCGACCCCGGCGTCGACAGTTCGAGGCGGGAAGCGTTCTTTCGCGAGTTGATGGCGGAAAACCTGGATGCCCGAACGATCGGCCGGTTCGTCATCGGCAAGCACTGGCGACGCGCAAGCGCGGCCCAGCGCGATGCCTATATGGCCGCTTTCGAGCGCTTCATCGTCCGTATTTCGGCGCGCCAACTGAGTCTGGTGACATTCGACCGGTTCGAGGTCGTCGACGCAAAACCGGGCAGGAAGAAAACCATTCTGGTCAAATCCCGCACGGTGCGCCAAGGCAAGCCGTTCGGTATCGTCTGGAAATTACGGCCCCAGGGCGACCGGTTCCTGGTCGTCGACCTGGCGGTCGAGGGCGTCAGCATGGCGATGGCACGGCGCCAGGAGTTCAACAGCATCATCCAATCCAGCGGCGGCCAGATCGACAGCCTGATAAGCCGCCTGGAGAGCTTCCGGGGTTAGGAGGGATTCCTCTGTTGCAACCAAGCCGGCCCGCTCCCCCGTCCCAACCACCCATACAGGGTACCCTATGGGTGGTTGGGACGGGGGAGCGGGCCGGCCTGGACCCTGCCGTATAAGAGACGGGAGCGGGCCGGCTAGGCCTTCACCCTAATTCCGGCAGGACCGTGGCATCTCCACATATCCCCAGCCGTAGATCTCGTCGCGGCCGGGATCGCCCAGATCGACCGCGACCCGGCGCAGATTGGCGCGCAGCGCCGCGGAGCTGAGCATCGTTCCCCGCGCCACTTCCAAAGTCATCAACGCCGAGACGAAAGGCGCCGCGAAAGATGTGCCACTTTGGTAGCGGCCGCCGCCCGGCACCGCCGTCCAGACCCCGACCCCCGGGGCCGCGAAATCGATGTAGCTGCCCTGATTGGCGTGGCGATAGACCGAACGCCCGGCGCCGACCGCCGTGACGGCAACGACTTCCGAGTAAGCAGCGGGATAGGCGGGTTGCGCCTCTGCGCCCCAATTGCCGGCCGCCGCGACCATCACGATCCCCTTGGCGTGGCCGCGCCGGAACACCAGCCGCGTTACTCGGTTGTCGGACCCGGCGATCGATAGATTGAGCACCGAGACACCGCCGGCAACCATCCAGTCTATCGCCTTGAAAAGCGCGTTGGCGCTGCCGACGGTGGTGCCGCTTTCTTCCAGTTGGAAGATGTTCGCCGCCTTGAGTCGGGCGCCTGGCACCAGCCCGCCCCATCCTTCCGAGGTGCGGCCGACCAGCATCGCGGCGATCGCCGTGCCGTGGTTGGCCGGTCCCGGCTGCCGCCCCCGATCGTGGAACGACCGGTAGTCGACGCGCTGACCGCGCAGCGCCGGATGACTGGTATCTACGGCCGCATCGATCATGCCGAGCGTCATCCCGGCGCCGCATGCCGCACGGTCGACCGCCGACCGACCGGTCGAGCGCGTCCGTCCGGCCGATCCGGCGGACGGCTCGAACAGCTGATTGACGTCGGCGACGATGCCTGGGAAACGCTGCCGAAGGCGGGATATGGCCTGGTATTCAGCCATCCCGCTGGGAATTCGGAGCAAATAGAGATCGAGCTGCAGCGCCCGCAGTGGCGCATGTTCGATGACCGAAAATCCCAGGCGGCGCAGCGCCGGGACAAAGCCGCGCGGCGGGTCCAGTACGATCACCTCGCCCCGGCGATACAGGCCGCCCGGCGCGCCACCTTTGACGCCCCTGGACGGCGGGCGGGCCCGGACTTCGGACTGGCCACGGGCCTTGCTATCCAGGTCCGACCCGTGGATACCGATCACCCGCCCGCTGCTGTCGTAATCCAGAGCCTTTGATTGAGCATGCAGAACATCGATCGGCGTGCCGGCAGCTACGCCCAAAGCCATTGAAAGAACAGCGAAAATCCAAGGGTACCGCATCGCCACCCAGCTATCCGATCGACTTTCGAAATCGACCGTCTATTGAACCCGAGCGTTGTTAATACCCGGCTAACGGCGGTTCTTCGCGGATAGGCCGCGCGGCGTAATCGTTAAGCAAGTGATAAAGCTTTTTTGTCACTCTAAAGACCGTATTAAGCAATTGAGCCGAGTGCCGGAAAGGCCGCTCCCTCCATGTCCAATTCCTTCGAACCCCTGTTCGGTCCCGCGCCCGACAGCTCGACCCTGGAAATAGACGACGCCGGTACGATCGTTTGCGCGGAGGGTGACTGCGCCAGCTTGATGGGTCTCGACGCCGACGCCCTGGTGGGACAGGTGTTCAGCGATTTCGTCGGCGACGCCGACCGCCCGATGTTGCACCAGTTGATCAGGATCATGCGCGCCGACGGGTACGCGAACCGGCAGGCCATTGCCCTGACCGCCAAAACCGGCGAGCCGGAAACGGCGCTGTTGAATTGCCGGCCCGCCGATCACACCGGGCGATATGTGCTGGAGCTTCGCCGCCCGCCGGCAAGCGAGCGCGACAAAGCCGGCGTGCCGACCGGATCCATGCAGTACATGATCGCCGCGCAGGGCCCGTTCCTGGACTATGTCAGCGACACGATGACGGCGGGCACGCACGACAACCTGGACCTGACCTTGCTGGAGATGCGCGGCCTCGGCAGCGAAACGTTGGCGCACGCGGCCGGACCGAATGCGGTGCACGAGCTGCGCAAGAAGATCGAGGGTTCGCTGCGGGCCTATGCGGTCGACGGCAGGCCGGCCCTGCTGGATACCGACAGATACGGCGTGCTGCACCGCCCGACCAACGCCGACGAAACGATCACGGCCCAGATCGAACATCTGGTCGAGGACGCCGGCATGGCTGACCACGGCCTGGCGCTGGACGCGACGACGCTGAACATGGACGACAATGGGCTGGCTGCCGACCAGATCAGCGACGCGCTGGAACACGCGCTCAACCAATTCATCGAACAAGGCGCAGGCGGGCTGACGTTCGACAGTCTGGCAGGGGCCCACCATGCGGCGCTGGAAGACGTCGCCAACCGCCTGGCGCAATTCCAGAGCGCCTTGGCATCGGACGGCATCCGGCTGCATTTCCGGCCCATCGTGAAACTGGCAGACCTGCAGCCGCATGTTCTTGAAGCGAAGGCAATGCTGCTGGTCGACGGCAAGCCGGTCGACCCGGCCACACTGGTCGATCTGCCGAGCGACCGGCTCAGGCGCAGCGAAATCGACCTGGCGCTGTTTCGACAGACGCTGCGGTTCGTGGCCGAGGCCAACGCGCGCGGCACGTTCTACCGCCTGGGCCTGCCGATCTCCGGCTACTCACTGACCGCGCCGGGGTTCATGGACAGTCTGGCGCAGCTTTGGCCGGGCCACGAGGATGCCCGCAAACAACTGGTCCTGCTGCTGGACGACTTTCCGGACGTGTCGAAACAGGAAGAGCTTCAGCGGGCGCTGAAACAGTTCCAGGCCCATGGGCATCCCCTCTGCCTGGACGACTTCAGCGCGGCACTGATCTCACTGGACCAGATCCGCAGCATGAAGATCGAATTCGTGCGCCTGGGCCGCCGTTACTCCAGCGCCCTGGTCGCCAATTCCAGCAGCACGGAAACCGAGCAATTGATCGGCAATCTGCTGGATGCCTGGACCCGCATCGGCGTTACCGCTATTGCCGACGGCATCGACGACAGCGCCATCCTGCATGCGCTGCGGGCGCGCGGCCTTACCTACGGCTCCGGCGCCTATATCGGCGCCTGGTCGGACCAGGCCGACGCGTTCGGCAGCCTGGCAAGATCCGCCTGAGAACCCGTACCCTTTAGGATTTGGAACGGCGGCGCGGCCGGCTGTCCGCCGCACTGGTTCGGCCGGCGGCCCGGCGGCGCGCCTTCAGGTCCCGGAGAATACGCAGCCGCGTCTCGGTATCCGCCATTGGCCAGGTACCGATTTCGGCGGCGGTCCGCATGCATCCCTGACAAAAACCGGTATCCGGATCCAGCCGGCAGACGGCGATGCAGGGCGAAGGGATAATCAGGTCGTCGGACATCCAGACATTTACCTCGCGCGCTGGATAGCAGGTTATCCCGCCGCCGCGAAGCCCGTTCGTTCCTTTTGCACGGGCAATTGAAGACGCCCCGGACAAGAGCAATAATCCAGCACTGCGAAGCAGGCTGGCGAGGAAGGCATGAACGAACAATTGGCGGCGGCGTTGTCCGCGGCGCTGGACCGCCGATTAGGACCCGGCCATCGGATCGAGGACCTGACGCGGCTGTCCGGCGGTGCGTCCCGCGAGACCTGGCGGGCGGTAGCCAGCGACGCGGCCGGCGCCCGCCAGGCGGTGATCCTGAAACGCGACCCGCCCGACGCGACCGGTCCGGCGGGCGGCGTCGACGCGTCGCTGGGTGTCGACCGCAAGACCGAACACGCCGCCTTCCGGGCGGCCGGCGGCGCCGGGGTGCCGGTGCCGCGTACGTTGTTCCTGGCCGAGCCGGCCGACGGGCTGGGCGACGGTTTCGTGATGGAGGCGATCGAAGGCGAGACGATCGCCCGAAAGATCCTGCGCGAGCCCGAGTTCGCGGAAGCCCGCCCCCTGCTGGCCCGGCAATGCGGCGCGGCGGCCGCCCGGATCCACGCCATCGATCCCGCAACGTTGCCCGGGCTGAGACGGCTGGACGCCGACGCCGAGCTTGCCATCTACCGCCGGCTGTTGGACCGCTTCGAGCCGCCACAGCCGGGATTCGAATTCGGACTGCGCTGGCTGCAACGGCACGCTCCCGAAGACCGGCCGGAGACGGTGGTGCACGGCGACTTCCGCAACGGCAACATCATCGTCGGCCCGGACGGCCTACGCGCGGTGCTGGACTGGGAATTGGCGCATCTCGGCGACCCGATGTCCGACCTCGGCTGGATCTGCGTCAGGTCCTGGCGGTACGGGGCGGACCAACCGGTCGGCGGCTTCGGCACGCGCGAGGATCTGTTCGCCGCCTATGAAGAAGCCGGCGGCGCGCCGGTCGACCCGTCGATCGTGCATTACTGGGAAGTGTTCGGCACGCTGCGCTGGGGCGTGATGTGCATGATGATGGGTTTCGGGCATCTGGACGGCGCGCACCGGTCAGTGGAGATGGCCGCCATCGGCCGACGTTCGGCCGAAACCGAATACGACTTTCTGCGGCTGATAGAGGACAACGGGAACAAGCCATGAGCCAGGACAGGCCGACTGCGGCCGAACTGATCGATGCCGTACGCGAGTTCATCGAAAAGGATGTGGCGCCCGAGCTGAGCGGGCAGAAAGCGTTTCACGCGCGGGTCGCGGCCAACGCCCTGACGCTGGCGATGCGCGAATTGCGGGACGGGCCCGCGACCGACGCGGCGGCCCGGGACCGCCTGCGCAACCTGCTGGGCGAGGAGGGCGACCTGGAAACGCTGAACCGTCGACTGGCGGAGCGGATTCGGGTCGGGGAAATGGACGACCGCGCGGACGCCACGCTGGACCATCTGCTAAAGACAGCCGAAGACAAACTTCGGATCGCCAATCCAAGGCATTTGCCAAGAGCGGGCTTGGAATAAGCGCCGAGGCCGGGTTACGATAAATAAGAACAAACAGGGAATATCGAGTGGCCGATTTCGCCGCAGAAACCGCCGGGTTACCCGAAACCCCGGACGTCGCCGCTGCCGTCGCACGCGGCGTAATCCGTCTGCTGGGCGATATGGGCATCAGCGCGATCACCGAGATGCCGCTCAACAACGGTCGGCGCGTCGACGTCATGGGTATCGGCCGCGACGGCCGCGTCACGGTGATCGAGATCAAGAGCTGCGAGAACGATTTCCGCACCGACCGGAAATGGCCTGAATATCTGCCCTATTGCGACTTCTTCTATTTCGCCGTGCCGGAGGGCTTCCCCCAGGAAATTCTGCCGGAGGAACCGGGCCTGATGGTCGCCGACCGGTTCGACGCGGTTATCCTGCGGCCGGCACCGGAGACGGCAATGAACGCGACGCGCCGGCGCAACGTGACCCTGCGGTTCGCCCGCGCCGCCGCCGAGCGCCTGGTGCGAGCGACCGACCAACGGCTCTAGCCATTCGTATCCTGGAATACCGCAAGATGACGGCTTGCAGCCAACCGTATGGTATGGCGCCACATCTTTCTAGGAAAAATAGAATATTTAGATCAAATTATTTCAATAAATAAATGTATTCGACTTAGTTTGCTTTGTTCATTTATTCTTAATGACTTATTGACCGAAAACATGAAAACTTAATTGACTGTAAACGATGTATGATCTATTTGTGGCATAATCACAATCGCGTCATTCTTATTGTTTATATAAGCGCCCCAGGCCGAGGGATATTGTTCGACCGATGCAGCGAAAGCGACCACAATCGAGTAATCAGGAAGCGCTTCTCGCCGAATATGCGGAGCGCATAAAAAAGCAGCCGGCCGGATGCCGGGCCGTGCACCTGCACCTATCGCAGCTGTGTTCCCATAACCGCCGCGCGCATCACATTCGCATAGCGGCCAACAGCCTCGAGGGGCTGGTTCAGCGGTCCGGCGGGGCGCTCTTCGTGCTTCGCAACAACGACATCGTCGCCACTTTCAGAGACGTCTCCGTCAGTGAGATCGACGAGACGGTCGTCAAATTGAGGTTCCTGTTCGGTGACGATCCGCTGGCCAAAGGAAAACCCCGCGACGGCCACGCGGGCTTCTGCACATGGTACGACTTGGCCTGGCAACACGGCGCCTTCGTGCGCCTGTCGCAGGAGCTGCTGCACCGGGCGTCGATTGCCGATGGCGCCATGCCGAGCGAAACGCCGACGCGCGGCGCCGCCAACGAGATTACCGAGCCGCTGACGGTCGAACATCTATGCCGCCTTGAGACCCAGCTTAGATCCGCCGACCTGGCCCCGCTGATCCGCCGCCAGCCGGTCTGCGCGCTGCCCCAGGCATCGGCACCGACGCCCGTGTTCTGCGAGCTGTTCGTGTCGATCAATGAGCTGCGCCGGATGCTGATGCCGACGGTCGACCTCGGCGCCAGCCGCTGGCTGTTTCAGCACCTGACGGAGATGCTGGACAGGCGCCTGCTGCGCGTTTTGCCTGAAATCGCGTGCGAATCGTCAATGGCGACAAGCATCAACATCAATGTCGGCACGCTTCTGTCGCCCGCCTTTCTGCAGTTCGACCGGAAGCTGCGGTCGATGACCAAGAAGACCTTCGTGCTGGAATTGCAGCCGATCGATATCTTCGGCGATATGGGCACCTATCTGTTCGCCCGCGATTTCGTTCGCAATCGCGGATACCGGGTGTGCATGGATTCGCTAAGCCACCTTACCTTCCCGCTGGTCGACCGGCGCCATTTCGGCTTCGATTTCGAGAAGGTGTTCTGGTCGCCCGACATCGACAGCGATTTCAACGACGAACGCCGCAGCAAGCTGGCGGAGGCGGTGCAAGCCGCCGGCGCCACGCGGGTAATCCTGGCCCATTGCGACAGCCCCCGCGCCGTCGAATTCGGCCAGTCGATCGGGATCACCCTGTTCCAGGGCTGGCATATCGATAACATGGTCACGCAATCGCCGACCATTGCGGAGACATCCGCCGCCTAGACGCATGATTGGTTCTCTATGGCACCGCCAAGCCGGCCCGCTCCCCCCCCCCAGCCACATCCGGTGCGGACGGCTGGGACGGGGGAGCGGGCCGGCTTGGCCTACAATCATCATCGCGCCCTAAAGATACATCCGAAGAGAACGATCAAAACGCCAGCCGAAATTAACAAAGTATATACCCGGGACATTCTATTTAGGTTCATCAAGGTGACCCTGAATTAAAGGCGTGTCGGTACTTGCCGACTAAATCCTTTCGATCGATGCAGCAGACCGGGCCGGTAGACCAAGAAGCGCTTCTGGCGGAATTCGCCGGGCAGGTTTGTAAGAACCCCGAAGGCTATCACGCGGTGCATCTGCCGCTATCCCGGCTGAAGGCGCAAAACCGCCGGGATCATCATATTCGGATTGCGGCCAACAGCCTGGAGCCGCTGGTCGACCGGACCGACGGCGCCCTGTTCGTCCTGAGCAACAAAGACATCGTCGCCGCCTTCAGGGACGTCACGGTTAGCGAGGTCGACGAGGTCGTCGTAAAACTGCGGTACCTGTTCAGCGACGATCCGCTGGCAAACGAAGCCGACGGCGAAGGCGACACCGGATTCTGCACCTGGTACGACCTGTCCTGGCAGCACGGCGCGTTCAGCCGGCTGGCGAGCGACCTGCGCAAACACGCAAATGCGCGGCCCGACGGCTTGCCGGGCGATCTGCCGAGACAGGGGCACCGCGCGGAAGCCAACGAGCCGCTGACGCCCGAGCGCCTGAGCCGCCTGGAAGCCCATATACAGTCGGCCGACCTGAGCCCATTGATCCGACGGCAATCGGTCTGCGCGATATCGAAGGACGGATCGCCGACACCGGTGTTCCGCGAGCTGTTCGTTTCGATCAACGAACTGCGCCGGACCATGCTGCCGACGGTCGACCTGGCGTCCGACCGATGGCTGTTTCAACGCCTGACGAAAGTGCTGGATCAGCGCCTGATGCGGGTGCTGCCGGAAATGGACATCGAGCTGTCGATCGCGACCAGCATAAACGTCAATATCAGCACCCTGCTGTCGCCGGCATTTTTGCAGTTCGACCGCAAACTGCGGGCGATTACCGAGAAGACCTTCGTGCTGGAGCTGCAGCCGATCGACGTCTTCGGCGACATGGGCGCCTATATGTTCGCGCGCGATTTCGTTCGCAACCGCGGCTATCGGGTCTGCATGGACTCCCTGAACCACCTGACCTTCCCGCTGGTCGACAGGCGCCAATTCGGTTTCGATTTCGAGAAAGTGCTCTGGTCGCCGGACGGCGATTTCAACGAAAGGCGCCGGGACGCCCTGGCGACGACCGTTAAAGCGGCGGGCACCGCACGGGTGATCATGGCCCATTGCGATAGCCAGAACGCCCTGGAATTCGGCCAATCCATCGGCATCACGCTGTTCCAGGGCTGGCATATCGACAACATGATCGGGCAGCCGATCAACGGCGGGACCCCGACGACCCACTAAAGCATGATGGTTTCAGGCCGGGCTGCCGAAACACATCGTGCTTTAATCGGCGGCGTCGAACTCAGATATCCAATTCCGCCTGGCCGTTGCCGCCCCCCGGCAGGTCCCTGGGCGCCCGGCCGACCCGCGGATCAGCGCTGTCGAAGCCGTCGAACGGTTCCGCCAGCCGCCGCTCCGCCATGGCGATGTAGTCCGGATTGATGTCGATGCCGACCGCACGCCGGCCGAGCACCGTTGCGACCCGCGCCGTCGTGCCGCTGCCGACGAAGGGATCGAGCACCAGATCGCCGGGATCGGAGCTCGCCCGGACCACCCGTTCGATCAGGCCTTCCGGCTTCTGCGTCGGATGGTCGACCCGTTCGGCGCTGCAATAATGCACATGGGAGAACTGCCAGACATCGCCGGGATTGGCGCCGGCCATGTTGTTGCGTTTGCGGTAGTACTTCTGCGGAACCCGCACGTCGTCGAGATTGAACGTGATGTCCGACCCGTTGGAAAAGAACAGGATATCCTCGTGCCGCGGCGAGAACCCGCGCGTCCGGCCCATGCCCTGGGTGTAATGCCAGGTGATCCAGCCCTGAAAGGTCAGGCCGATATCTTCCTCGGCCATGACGAACAGGCGGGAGATAAAGCGCACCCCCATGAACATGTAAATCGAACCGCCGGGCCGCAGCAGGCGCACGGCGTGGCCAAGCCAGTCACGGGTGAAGGCTTCGTAGTCGGACCAGGCCCGAAGGTCGCGGTTGTTGCCGTAATTCTTGCCGAGATTGTAAGGCGGGTCGGCGACGATCAGGTCGACGGAGCCGTCGGCCAGGCCGGCCATCCGTTCGATCGCATCGCCGCAGATCAGCGTCGCCGCCGGCGGCGAGGCTTCGTCGCTCATCGCGGCGACCGCTTGGCCAGAATCCGCTGCAGGGTTCGGCGGTGCATGTTGAGCCGGCGCGCCGTCTCCGACACGTTGCGGCCGCAGAGTTCGTAGACCCGCTGAATATGCTCCCACCGGACACGGTCCGCCGACATGGGATTCTCCGGCGGCGGCGGCTTGGCATCGGCCGTGGCCATCAGGGCATCCACCACCGCGTCGGCGTCGGCCGGTTTGGCAAGGTAGTCGATCGCCCCCGCCTTGACCGCCGCGACCGCGGTGGCGATGTTGCCGTAGCCGGTCAAGACCACGATGCGGCAATCCGGCCGGGCCTTGAGCAGGGTGTCGACCACGTCCAGGCCGCTGCCGTCCTCCAGCCGCAGGTCGACCACGGCGAACGACGGCGGCATCGCCTGCACCGATGCGATGCCCGCCTCCACGCTGGCCGCCGTTGCGACCTCGAAACCGCGGTTTTCCATGGCACGCGCCAGGCGATTCAGAAACGGGCCGTCGTCGTCCAACAGCAACAGGGACCGATCCTGTAGAGCGGCGATGTCCTCGCGCATGGCGCTCATGCTTGCAATTCCCATTTCAGCCAACTTTCGCCTCTAATACGTCACGCTGCCAGATCACCGCAACCGTCGCGCCTTCGATCCGGCCGCCACGGCCGAGCCGATTCTCGAACCGAACCAGCGCGCCGGTCCGCTCCAGCAGGGTTTTGGCGATGAATACGCCAAGGCCCATGCCGCCGCTGCGCGGCCGGGTTGTGACATAAGGGTCGCCCAGAGCGCCGAGGATGTCGGACGGAATGCCCGGCCCGTCGTCGGCCACTTCGACGCGGACCTGCCTCTGGTCCCAATCGAGCTTTACCTGGATCTCGGACTGGGCGAAATCCGCGGCGTTCTCGATCAGATTGCTTAGTCCCTGCATGATCTCCGGACTGCGGGCCACGCGCGGCTGCGCACCCCGCAGCGCCGCGTCCGCCACATCGATGGTCAAATTTATGTCATCAATCAAATAGGGCTGTGCGGCCGCCTCGACAATCCCGGAAAGCGTTGTGGCGGCGAACGCCGAATCGTCCTCCTGCGGATCGCGGCTGATGCGCGCCAGAATCTCGCGGCAACGCTCGGTCTGGCTGGTCAGCAGCGCCACATCCTCGGCAAGCGGGCTGCCCTGCGGCAATTCGCGCGCCAGCTCCTTGACCACCAGCGTAATGGTGCCGAGCGGCGTGCCCAGTTCGTGCGCCGCGGCGGCGGCCAGACCGTCCAGCGCGGACAGGCGTTGTTCCCGCGACAGAGCCGCCTGCGCGGCGCCCAGCGCTTCCGACATGCGGCGGTTCTCCTCCGCCACGCGCCAAGCGTAGGCGCAGGTGAAGCCCATGCCGAGCAACAAAGCCGCCCAAATGCCGAAGATATAGGTCATCGGCAGAACCAGTCCGCCGCTGCTCCAGGGCAGGGGCTGGTGGAACAGGGCCAGCAGGCTGATGCACACCGCCGCCAGCGCCCCCAGCATGACGGTGCTGGTGAGCGACAGGATGGTCGCGGAGATGGTGACGGGCACCAGGAACAAAACGCAGAACGGGTTGGTCAGCCCACCGGTCAGATACAGCAGAACCGCCAGTTGGGCGATGTCGTAGCCGAGATACGCCGTCGCGCCGACATCGCCGAGCCGCGTCGAGGTGGGATGGCGGAGCGAGGCGACGATGTTCAACAGGGCCGAAAACGCCACCGCGACGGCCGCCGGCACGAACGGAAACTCGAATTCCAGGCCGAACCGGACGAGCAACAGGGCCATCGCCTGCCCGGCGATTGCGACCCAGCGGATCAGCACCAGGGTCCTGAGCCTGACCCGGCCTTCGCCCGGCGACGCCGCCGCGACGCCTGCAAAAGTATCGGTTCGGAACGGTCCGGTTTCCGCGGAACTGCTCATGCGGCGACCATATTCTTCGCCCCGCCGCCGCGCAATTGCGGAGACGGCGCGAAACCCCTTTGTCGGCGCCGTCCGGGCCGCTATACAGGCCGGATGTTTACGGTGACGCGTTGGTGGCTGGTGCGGCACGCCCCGGTCCCGGGTTACGAAGGACGGCTCTATCCGCATGAAGAGGTCGACGCCGACGTCTCGAACCGGGCCGCCTTCCAGTCGTTAGCGGATCGGTTGCCCAGGGATGCCGTTTGGATAACCAGCGGGATCAGGCGCGCCGAACAGACCGCCGCCGCGGTCCGCGCCGCTGGCCTGGCGCCTGCCTCCCACATCGCGGAACCGGCTTTCGCCGAACAGTCTTTCGGCGACTGGGCAGGCCAGAGCTACGACCAGTTGATGGCCCAGTCGGGCGAGACCGGCAGCGGCCTGCGCGAGCAGTTCTGGGAGGCGCCCGGGGACGTGCGGCCGCCTGCCGGCGAGAGCTTCGGCGACCTGATCGGTCGGGTAAGCGACGCGTTCAGCGCGCTGACCGAGGCGCACCGGGGCAAGGACATCGTCGCAGTCGCGCATGGCGGCTCCATCCGCGCCATGCTGTGCCACGTGCTGGACCTGCATCCGAACAAGGGGTTCGGGATTTCCATCGACAATCTGTCGACCACCCGGGTCGATCATTTTGCCCGCGCCGACGGCGCGGAATCGTGGCGTGTCGCCTTCGTAAACCTGCGCCCGACTTGACCGCAGTCACGGAACCGTCGATTGCGGCATCGCAGGACAATGCCTATCTAGAGAGCCGTGCAGGGTCGGGCGGCCACCATCAGCGCGGCGCGACAAGCGTCGCCAAAAAGGACCGACAGGAGCATTAAGCCAATGATTGGATTGAGGAAAACCGCAGCAACACTGGCAATGGCGGCCGTATTCGGCCTGGGCGCCGCGGCGCAAGCGAGCGCCGCCGAGGAACAAGCCCTGGTCGACAAATCGCGGATCACCGTCGAGGCGTTCACCACCGACAAGGAAATGGTGAACATGCGTGCCCTGCTGCGCGACGCGCGGGGCGTGATCGTGGTGCCGCAGTTGTTGAAAGGCGGCTTTATCGTCGGCGGATCCGGCGGCAGCGGTGTGCTGATGGCCCGGGACCGGGACCGCAACGCCTGGAGTTCGCCGTCCTTCATCACCATGGGGTCCGGCAGCATCGGCATGCAGTTCGGTGCTGAAGCGCAGCAGCTGGTGCTGCTGATCATGACCGACAAAGGCATGGATGCCGTGCTGCGCCACAAGGTCACCCTGGGCGGCGAGGCGAGCATCGCCGTCGGCCCGGTCGGCGCCGGCGCCGAAGCCGCGACGACCACCGGCCTTGGCGCCGATATCTATGCCTTCGGCCGATCCAAGGGATTGTTCGCCGGCGTCGCGGTGGAGGGAGCCGTGATCGAGAGCCGCAAGGATTACAACGAGAACTATTACGGCCGACCGGTCAGCGCGAAAGACGTGCTGTTCGACTGGTCGGTGGTGAAACCCGACGCCGACGGCCTGAAGAAAGCCCTGATTGCGGCCGGCGCGGCGGGTTAAGTGCCCATTAACCATAACGAACCGCGGTCATCCATGCAGTTGCATGTATCGGCCGGTAATGTAAGAATCGGCGGATTCAGGCCCTAATGCCGCGGTTCAAGCGGCAAAGGGTCCGAATCGGCCAGCGGTTAATCTTTGTCAATCGGCCGGCCGTAGACTCGGGAGGTGGGCCCCACAGGCGGGGCAAGCGACCAGGAAGTTAAGCGTAACGGAGATCGCAAGCCCATGCTGTACCAGCTGCACGAACTACACCGCGCCGCCCTGACGCCCGTTCGTCTGGCCGCGGAAGCCAACCAGCACTGGCTGCGAAGCCCGTTCAACCCGCTGTCCTATACCCATGCCGGCCGCACCGTCGCGGCGGCGTTCGATGTGTTCGAGCAGACCACGCGGGACTACGGCAAGCCGGCTTTCGGCTTCAAGAGCACCAAGATCGACGGCCGCAAGGTCGCGGTCACCGAGCAGATCGTGCACCGCAAGCCGTTCTGTCAATTGAAGCGGTTCGTCCGCGACGTCACGATGGAAGACCCCAAGCTGCTGATCGTGGCGCCGCTGTCCGGCCACTACGCGACGCTGCTGCGCGGCACGGTGGAAGCCATGCTGCCGCACCACGACGTCTACATCACCGACTGGCGCGACGCCCGTATGGTGCCGATGTACCAGGGCAGCTTCGACCTGGACGATTACATCGACTACGTGATCGAGTTCCTGCACCACCTGGGTCCCAACGCCCATGTCATGGCGGTCTGCCAGCCCTCGGTGCCGGTGCTGGCGGCGGTGGCTTTAATGAACGCGATGGGCGATCCCTATTCGCCGGCGACCATGACCCTGATGGGCGGGCCGATCGACACCAGGCGCAACCCGACGGTGCCGAACAAGCTGGCGACCGAGCGCAGCATCGAATGGTTCGAGACGTCGGTGATCGCACGGGTGCCGGTGCTCTATCCCGGCTTCATGCGCAAGGTCTATCCGGGCTTCATGCAACTGACCGGGTTCATGTCGATGAATCTGGACCGCCATGTCGGCGCCCATATCGACCACTTCTTCAACCTGATCAAGGGCGACGGCGACAGCACCCAGGCGCACGAGAAGTTCTACGACGAATACCGGTCCGTCATGGACCTGCCGGCCGAATACTACCTGCAGACGGTCAAGACGGTGTTCCAGGACCACGCGCTGCCGAAAGGCAACATGTGGCACCGGGGTGTCCAGGTCGACCTCGGCACGGTCGAACATACCGCGTTGATGACGGTGGAAGGGTCGCTGGACGATATCTCCGGCGTCGGACAGACCAAGGCCGCGCACGACCTCTGCATCAACCTGCCCGACAGCATGCGCGCCCATTACGAGCAGGACGGTGTCGGCCATTACGGCGTGTTCAACGGCCGCCGCTGGCGCGACAAGATCGCGCCGCGGGTGCGCGACTTCATTCGCGAGCAGACCCCGGCACCGGGCGTTGCGACGCCGAAAAAACGGCGCGCCGGGGCGAAGGCCAAAAATGGCCGGAAAACCGTTCTGGCAAAATAAAACACTCTCCGAGATGAGCCGCGCGGAGTGGGAATCGCTCTGCGACGGGTGCGGCAAGTGCTGTCTGCACAAGCTGGAAGACATCGATACCGGCGAAATCCACTACACCAACATCGCCTGCCGGCTGCTCGACCTGGGTTCGTGCCGCTGTAGCGACTACCCGAACAGAAAGCGAAAAGTGCCGGACTGCGTCGTCCTGTCGCCGGAACTGGTCGGCGATCTGAGCTGGCTGCCGGCGACCTGCGCCTACCGCCTGGTCTGGGAAGGCAAGGACTTGGCCTGGTGGCACCCGCTGATCTCCGGCGATCCCGACACCGTGCACGAGGCCGGCATATCGGTGCGCGGCCGCTCGATCAGCGAGCGAAAAGCCGGCGACATGGAAGGCCATCTGGTGAACTGGGACGATCTCTGAAGCAGCGCCATTCCCGGCCAAAACCGTCGCGCCGCCGGCGCATTTCCCAATGCTTTATTTTGTGCTAATTAGCACCCTGATAGCGAGATATTGTGGCCGGCAAAGAGTATCGGTAGAAAGATACGCCGAGTTACAAAATCATCGCGCGATCTCGCTGTCGGCAAAATTATCGGCTACGCCGGGTAGCCAGCGGTAAAATCTGGTATCATGGGGCTTCGCCCGAACCGGCCCTCAACCGGCATCGGGCGGTTCCGACAAAAACCGCAGAAACGCAAAAGGGTGGCGATGGGCAACGCAACTCGACAAGGGAAAGACCGCGACAGAACGGTAATCGAGGTCGACGGCCGCGACGTCGCGATGGCGGTGCGGCGGAGCGGACGTGCGCGGCGGGTATCGTTGAAGGTCGACGTTCGGATCGGCGGCGTCGAACTGGTGCTGCCGAAACGCGCCAGCATGAAAAGCGGCATGGCCTTCGTCCGCGAACAGCGGGAATGGATCGCCGCCCGGCTGTCGGAAATGCCGCCGGTCATCCAATTGGCGGACGGCGCCGTCCTGCCGCTGCGCGGCGTGACCCACCGCGTCCGACACCGGCCGGACCGGCGTGGCACCGTCTGGATCGAGGGCGGCGAGATCCATGTCGCGGGCGCGCCGGAGCATCTGCCGCGCCGGCTGACCGACTGGCTGAAGGCTGAGGCGCGCCACGATCTCCGCGCCCGTGCCAACGACTACGCGGCGCAATTGGACGTCAGGGTCGGCGGCGTCACCATTCGCGACACCCGGTCCCGGTGGGGCAGTTGCTCCAGTTCCGGGCGGTTGTCCTTTTCCTGGCGGTTGGTGATGGCGCCCAACTGGATCCTGGATTACGTCGCCGCCCACGAGGTCTCGCACCTGAAGGAAATGAGCCACAATACCCGGTTCTGGCGCATGGTCGACCAGCTCTATCCGAACCGGCATCGCGCCGAAGCCTGGCTTCGGGAGCACGGCAACAGATTACAGTCTATCGCTTAATTCCCGGCTTCTTCTTCCTCGAATAGCGACTCCTGCTCCCGCCTGCGGGTCGCCGGGGTAACCTTGTTCTGGTTGGCGGCGCCGAACCGGTCGACGATACGTTGCCACGCCTCCGACAGGCCGCTGGCGATGGCGGGTCCCTGGACGAGCGGCTTGGCGGGACGGCCTTTCAATGCGTCCAGCATGAAGCCACGCCACACCTGCGCCGGCAGGCCGCCGCCGGTGACCCGCTTCATCGGGCTGCCGTCGTCGTTGCCGACCCAGACGCCGGTCACCAGGTCCGGCGTGTAGCCGACGAACCAGGCGTCGCGGAAATCCTGCGACGTGCCGGTCTTGCCCGCCGCCGGACGGTCCAGCCGGGCGGTCTTGCCGGTGCCGCTATCCATGACGGCGGTCAACATGCGGTTCATCTCGCGCACCGAGACAGGCTCGATCACCCGGCCGAGGCCGGAGCCCGAGCGCTTGTACAGAACGTCGCCGGTGCGGTCGCGGATCTCGACCACCGCATAAGGAAACACGCCGCGCCCGCCATTGGCGAAATGGGCATAGGCCGCCGTCAGTTCGATCAACGAGACTTCCGACGTGCCGAGCGCGATGGAGGGGTGGCTGCGCAGTTGCGACACGATGCCGAGGCGGTGCGCCGTGTCGATGACCCGGCCGCGGCCGGCCCGTTCCGATACCTGGACCGCGACCGTGTTGATCGACCGCGCCAGCGCGTCCTGCAGGCTGACCGGGCCGACATGGCGCTTCGAATAGTTGCGCGGCCGCCAGCCGGCGATATCGACCGGGCGGTCGACCATCATGTCTTCGGGCCGGAGCCCGGCTTCGAGACCGGCCAGGTAGACGAACGGCTTGAACGCCGAGCCCGGCTGGCGGCGCGCCTGGGTCGCCCGGTTGAACTGCGATTGCCGGTAGTCGCGGCCGCCGACCATGGCCTTGACCGCGCCTTCCGGCGACAGCGCGATCAGCGCGCCCTGGGTGGCGCGCACCGTCTTGCCGTCCGTCGCCAGCGCTGTCGACAGGACACGTTCGCCCAGCCGCTGCAGTCCCGGATCGAGCGTCGTGACGACGATGACGTCGCGGTTGATGTGGCCGAGGAACGCGGTCACTTCCTCCAGCGCCCAATCGGCGAAATAGCGGACCGAGCGGGCCTTTGGCGCCGTTCGGGCGAGGGCGGCCGGATCGTTTTGCGCCGCCGCCGCCTTCGTGGCGCTGAGCAGCCCGGCATCGGCCATGTTGGCCAGGACCTGGGTGGCGCGGCGCTGAGCGGCAGCCAGATCGTTGGTGGGCGCGTAACGCGACGGCGCCTTCAAGAGGCCCGCGAGCAGCGCCGCCTGCTGTAAGGTGACGTCCGCCGCCGGCCGGTTGAAGTAGCGGAGCGCCGCTGCCTCCACCCCGTAGGCGCCGGCGCCCAGATAGACCCGGTTGAGGTAGAGCGAGAGGATCTGGTCCTTGGTGAAACGGGATTCGAGGTAGAGCGCGAGCAGCAGTTCCTGCACCTTGCGCTTGATCGTCCGCTCCGGCGTCAGGAACAGGTTTTTCGCCAACTGCTGGGTAATCGTGCTGCCGCCCTGGACGATCCGGCCCGAACGGTAGTTAGCCCACATCGCCCGCACCAGCCCGAGCACATCGATCCCGAAATGGCTGTAGAAGCGCCGGTCCTCGGTGGCCAGTACGGCATCGATCAGGTGGTCCGGCAAATCGTTGAGTTGCACGGCCTGACCGTAGAGGTCGCCGAAATTGGCGATCACGGCGCCGTCGGTGGACATCAGGGTGACCGACGGCGCACGGTCGACCTGACCGACGCTGGAGACATCCGGCAGATCGTAGGCGTAATAGCCGATGACGACGGCCAGTCCGATGCCGCCCCAGATCAGCAGCGTGCCGCCCCAGTTCACCAGGGTCCCGTAGAACGACCGGCGGCGTGCCGGCTTCGCCGCCTTGCGTCCGCGCCGCGGCTTGCCCGGCTTCTTACCTCGCTTGGCTTTGCCCGCAGCCATGGTGCTGTCCGCCTAGATGTCGAGGTTGGCGACGTTCAACGCGTTTTCCTGGATGAACACACGGCGTGGTTCGACCACATCGCCCATCAGGCGGGAAAAGACTTCGTCCGCCTCCTCAGAATGGTCGATGCGGACCTGCAACAGGGTACGGACGGACGGATCCAGCGTCGTTTCCCAAAGCTGCTGCGGATTCATTTCGCCGAGACCTTTGTAGCGTTGCAGCGAAAGGCCACGCTTGCCGGCGTTCAGCACCGTATCCAGCAGCTCCGTCGGCGACCGGATCGGCATGACGGTGTCTTTCTGCCTGAGCTCCGCCGGATTGGCGTAGACCGCCTGCAACTCGCCGGCCATGGCGTCCAACTGCCGCGCTTCGGCCGATTCGATCAGCCGGGAATCGATCACGTGTGCTTCCTTGACGCCGCGCAGCTCGCGGGTGAACAGCAGGCCGCCGTCCGCCGCCGGTTCGCCCTGCCAGCCCCGTTCCACCTCTGCGGAGAGGGCGTTCAAGCGGGTCGCGACATAGTCGGCGGCCACCTGTGCCTGTTCGGCATCGCCGAGGACGTTGGCATTCAGCGCGCCGGCGATCGCCACCTGTTCGACGATCCACTGGTCGTACTTCTTGCCGATCGATTGCAGCAGGCGGTGGCAGACGCGGGCGTGATCGGTCAGCGCGCGGAGATCGTCGCCGGCCCGCTGGGTGCCGGTGTAGTCGGTCAGCACCATATCCTCGAGGCCGTTGTCGATCAGATGGTCTTCCAACTCGGGCTCGTTCTTCAGGTAGCGTTCCGACCGGCCCCGGCTGACCTTGTAGAGCGGCGGCTGCGCGATATAGAGGTGCCCCGCCTCGATCAGCTCGATCATGTGGCGGTAGAAGAACGTCAACAGCAGCGTGCGGATATGCGCGCCGTCGACGTCCGCGTCCGTCATGATGACGATCTTGTGGTAGCGGAGCTTCGACAGGTCGAAATCGTCGCGCCCGATGCCGGTGCCGAGCGCCGTGATCAGGGTCCCGATCTCGTTCGAGCCAAGCATCTTGTCGAAACGCGCCCGCTCCACATTGAGGATCTTGCCGCGCAGCGGCAGCACCGCCTGGAACGCACGGTCGCGGGCCTGCTTGGCGGAACCGCCGGCGGAATCGCCCTCCACCAGGAACAGTTCGGACTGGGACGGGTCGCGCGACTGGCAGTCGGCCAGCTTACCGGGCAGGTTGGAGACATCCAGCGCGCCTTTGCGCCGGGTCAGTTCGCGGGCCTTGCGCGCCGCTTCGCGGGCCGCCGCGGCCTCGACAACCTTGGAGACGATCGAGCGCGCCTCGGCCGGATGCTCTTCGAACCACTGATTGAGCTGATCGCCGAACAGGCCTTCTACGACCGGCCTGACCTCGCTGGACACCAGCTTCTCCTTGGTCTGCGAGGAGAATTTCGGATCCGGCACCTTGACCGAGAGCACGCAGGTAAGACCTTCGCGCGCGTCGTCGCCGGTCAGCGCTACCTTTTCCCGTTTGGCGATGCCGGTGGCGTTGGCGTAGTTGTTGATGCAGCGGGTCAGCGCCGCCCGGAACCCGGCCAGATGGGTGCCGCCATCCTTCTGCGGGATGTTGTTGGTGAAGCAGAGCACGTTCTCGTGGTAGCTGTCGTTCCACTGCAGGCTGGATTCCAGGACGATGCCTTCGCGCTCGCCCGAGATCGTGATCGGCGTCTTGATCACCGAAGACTTGTTGCGGTCCAGATATTCCACGAATGCCTGGATGCCGCCTTCGTAAGAGAGTTCGACCCGGTTGGTCTCCACGCCGCGCCGGTCCTCCAACATGATGTGCACGCCGGAATTCAGGAACGCGAGCTCGCGCAGGCGGTGCTCCAGGGTGGCGAAGTCGAAGTCGGTCTTGGTGAACACCTCGGCCGACGGGTGGAACGTCAGCTCGGTCCCCGTGACGCCGTCGGCATCGCCAACGACGGCAAGGTCCGCTTCCGGTTCGCCGTCGTGGAAGCGCATCTGATGTTCCTTGCCAACGCGCCAGATCCTGAGGTCGAGAGTGTCCGAAAGCGCGTTGACCACCGACACACCGACCCCGTGCAAACCGCCGGAAACCTTGTAGGAATTCTGGTCGAACTTACCGCCGGCGTGGAGCTGGGTCATGATCACCTGTGCCGCGGAAACGCCTTCCTCCTCGTGGATATCGGTCGGGATGCCGCGGCCGTTGTCGCGCACGGTGACCGAGCCGTCCGGATTGAGGAAGACGTGAATCGAGTCGCAATAGCCGGCGAGCGACTCGTCGATCGCGTTGTCGACGACTTCGTAGACCATGTGGTGCAGACCGGAGCCGTCGTCGGTGTCGCCGATATACATGCCCGGCCGTTTGCGCACCGCTTCCAGCCCGCGCAGAACCTTGATGGAATCGGCGCCATACTCTTCGGCGTCCGTCGCCGTTGCGTCGTCGTCCTGATTACGATCCGTCATACTAGGCTTTCCACTCGGTTTCCGTTACGCGGCGGACAACGTGCCGTCCTTGACCGCAAAAAACTGCGCCCGCCCATCCAGGCCGTCGAACAGCATCCGGTCGGTGCCGGTCAGCCAGGCCTGGGCGCCGAGAGCGCAGATCTCGTCGTACAGGGCTGCCCGGCGTTCCGCATCCAGATGGGCGGATACTTCGTCCAGCAGCAAAAGCGGGGCGGCGCCGCGTTCCGCCGCGCCCAAGCGGGCCGTCGCCAGCACCAGGGCGATCAGCAGCGCCTTCTGCTCGCCCGTCGAGCACTGCGCCGCCGGCACGTCCTTGTCGCGATGACGGACCTTAAGGTCCGACCGGTGCGGCCCGACGCCCGTGCCGCCGGCTTCCGCATCCCGGCCGCGCCCCGCTTCCAACGCTTCGCGAAAGCGGTCTTCGGCGGCGAGCGCCGGCATGTCGTCCAACCAGGCCTCGACGGCGCCGTCGATCGCGACGGCAGGCACCGGGAAGGGACCGAAGGATTGGCCGACCGCGCTGCTTAGGCGGCCGACCCAGTGCCGCCGCGCCGCCGCCAGGGCGACGCCGTGGCCCGCCAATTCGTCCTCCAGGGCACCGAGCCAGCTTGGGTCCCGGCGGCCTTCCTTGAGTAGGCGATTACGCTCCCGCATGGCCTTTTCGTAGGCCGAGACGCGGCGCGCATGTTCCGGCTCGAACCCGAACACGATGCGGTCGAGAAACCGTCGCCGGCCGGACGCGCCTTCCATGAACAGCCGGTCCATCTGCGGCGTCAGCCAGGTCATGGTCAAGAGGCCGGCCAGCGCGGCGGGGCCCGCCGCGGTCCGCCCATCGACCCGGACGACGCGCCGCTCCGACACGGCGTCCGCCGGTCCGGTGCCGGCCGATAGCGTCAGCCCCGTCCCGACCTCCACCTCGCCTGCCGGATTGCAGATCCGCGCCGCGACGGCCCACGGGGCGTTCCCACCCTGCCGCGTCGCCTCGCCCAAACGGGCCTGGCGTAAACCGCGCCCGGGGCTTAGGAAGGACACCGCTTCCAGCAGGTTGGTCTTGCCGGCGCCGTTCGGCCCGGTCAGTACGACGGGTCCGCCGTCGACATCGAGCCTGAGGCGCGGATAGCTGCGGAACTCGGTCAGCATCAGCCGCGTAACCGCCATCGTCCGGCGAAGAGTGCTGGCGCTGACGGCTGCCTGCGCGCAGGAATTCAGAACGGTTCTCCTTACACCCGCATCGGCATCAGAACGTAGAGCGCGCCGTCGTCGCTGCCGTCGCGCACCAGCGTCGGCGACGCGGCGTCGGCCAGCACGAACAGAGCGTTGTCGCCGGCAACCTGCTGGGTGATGTCCAGCAGGTAACGGGAGTTGAAGCCGATTTCCATCTTCTCCGAGTCGTAGGTAACGCTCAGCTCTTCGGTGGCGGTGCCGTTTTCCGGGCTGTTCGCCGACAGGACCGCGCGGTCCTTGTCGAGCGACAGTTTCACGGCGCGGGATTTTTCGGTGGAGATTGTCGAAACGCGGTCGACCGCATCGGAGAACACCTTGGCATCGACTTCCAGTTGCTTGTCGTTGCCAACCGGTACCACGCGCTCGTAATCGGGGAATGTGCCGTCGATTAGCTTCGACGTCAGCACCGTTTCGCCGAACGAAAAGCGGATCTTTGTATCGCTCAGCGCGACCGTCACGTTGCCGTCCAGATCCTCGATCAGCTTCCTCAACTCCGCCACCGCCTTGCGCGGCACGATGATACCGGGCATGCCGGCGGCGCCGTCAGGCAGCGCCATTTCCACCCGGGCCAGACGGTGGCCGTCGGTCGCCACGCCGCGCAGCTTTGGCGCGTTGTCGGTCTCCGCGGCATGCAGGTAGATGCCGTTCAGGTAATAGCGGGTCTCTTCGGTCGAAATCGCAAACCGGGTCTTGTCGATCAGGCGGCAGAGGTCCGCCGCCGAAAGTTCGAACCGGTGCGGCAGGTCGCCTTCCGCCATCACCGGGAAATCTTCCCTGGGCAGGCAGGACAAGGCGAATTCGGACCGGCCGGCGCGCAAGGTGAGACGGCTGTCTTCGCCGGTGAAGGTCAACTCCACCTGGGCACCGTCGGGCAACTTGCGAACGATATCGTAGAGGGTGTGCGCCGGCGCCGTGGTGGCCCCGGGGGTCGCCACATCCGCGCCGATCCCTTCGACGATGGCAATGTCCAGGTCCGTCGCCGTCAGGGCGACGCCGGTGGCCGACGCATCGATTTGTACGTTCGACAGAATCGGAATCGTATTTCGCCGCTCCACCACGCTTTGGACGTGATTCAACGACGCCAAAAGGGCGGCTCTTTCAATGGTAAATTTCATTGGTGCATTCTGGTCGCAATGGCAAAATCATCAGAGTTTACACGGGCCGATTTGCGAGCGTGCGAGGTACCGTGAAGCACCCGATGTTGCGGCACACGACCGTTCGATCCGCCCTTCCCGCGCCGGGTTCGAAGCCAAGCCCCGAAACGTGCGTAAAAGGGCGTTTCTTATAGCACGAATTGTTTGAATCTACGAGTTTTTCCGGCTTCCGCGCGGAACCGCCGAGGGCCCCGGCCAGCCTGGCCGGCCGGGACCTCTCCAGGGCCGATTCCCGCCTGCCGGAGGGGCGTCAGCTTTCCAGCAGACGCCGCAGCAGATCGATGTCTTCGGCGAAGCCGGAGTCTGTTTCGCGCAACTCCTCGACCCGCTTGACCGCGTGCATGACGGTGGTGTGGTCGCGGCCACCGAACTTGCGGCCGATCTCCGGCAGGCTGCGCGAGGTGAGCTGCTTGGCCAGATACATCGCCACCTGGCGGGGCCGGGCAACGGCCCGGGCGCGGCGCGCCGAGTGCATGTCCGACAGGCGAATGTTGTAGTGCGCCGCCACCCGCTTCTGGATCTCTTCGATGGTCACGCGCCGGTCGTTGGCGCGCAAGAGATCCTGCAAGACCTCCTGCGTGGTCTCCAGCGTGATCGGGCGGCCGACCAGGTTGTGGTAGGCCAGCACCCGATTGAGCGCGCCTTCCAGCTCCCGCACGTTGGACGTGATGCGGTGCGCCAGGAATTCGAGCACCCGCCGTGGCACCCGGTCCGCGCCCGAGGTTTCCGCCTTGGTCTGCAAAATGCCGAGGCGCAGTTCGTAATCGGTCGGGTGCAGGTCAGCGACCAGGCCCCAGCCGAGTCGCGAACGAATCCGCTCTTCTATGCCATCGAGGTCGGACGGTGACCGATCGGCGGAGATCACGATCTGGCGGTTCTGATCGACCAGGGCGTTGAAGGTGTGGAAAAATTCCTCCTGCGTGGAGTCTTTTCCGGCAATGAACTGAACGTCGTCGATCAACAGCACGTCGACCGAGCGGAAGCGCTGCTTGAACGCCATGGTGTCCTTGAAGCGGACCGCGCGGACGAACTGATACATAAATTTCTCGGCCGACATGTAGACGACCTTGCGGTCCGGGTTGCGGCCGCGCAGGTGCCAGGCGATGGCGTGCATCAGGTGCGTTTTACCGAGTCCGACTCCGCCGTAGAGGAACAGCGGGTTGAACGACACCCGGTCGGATTCCGCCACCCGGCGGGCCGCGGCGTAGGCCAGTTCGTTCGGCTTGCCGACAACGAAGTCGTCGAACGTGAAGCGGGAGTCGAGCGGCGCGGAGATATCGAGCAGCGGCTCGTCGTCCTCCTGACGTCGGTCTTTCGGCTCGGCCGGTTTCGCCTTGGCGTCCTCGGCCGGCGGCTCACGACGGCCGGCGTCGGCTCCGGGCCGCATGCCGGCGAGTGGCCGGTCGGTCGCGCGCACCACGATATCGACACGGCGCGCCTTCGGGCATTCGGCCAGCCAGAGCTCGCGAATACGGTCGTAGTAGTGGTTGACCACCCAGTCGCGCATGAAGCGCGTCGGCACGGTGATCAGCGTGCGCTCGCCACTTACCGATGCCAGGTTGAGCGGCTTGAGCCAGGAGTTGAACGTCGCGTCGCCGAATTCGGCCCGCAGACGCCCCCTGACACGGCTCCAGTTATCCATGAATTCAGCCTGCTCAGGCTGCGCGCCGATGCTCATCCGCCGCGCCTCCTCCGGGCCGCCGGAGGCGCCCCTTCGACTGAAATGTCCTGCGATCCGTCCGCGCCCTCAACCCCACGTACGACGATCAATTCTTTTTGGTTCGAGCCAAAATAATCTGGCCGGAAACCGACGTCTGCCGCGTCGGCTTCGAAATCCTGCATTTCAACAAGCCCCCAGCTTGATTCTGCTTTTAGTCGGCAACCAAAGAGTCAGGGCAACGTTTTCCCGACTCTTTTAAGTAAAACAGTCAGTATTCAACCCACGCTACAGCGTCGCTTCCAACCAATCCGCAAGCAGGCAAAGACTTCCCCACGCGATTTTATATAAATCGCCCCTGAACTCGTCTGGATTGCTGTATGAGGACTTAAATGAAGCCCCGCCGGTCACGCGAGATGTAAGACTACCGTCACGGCAGGTTCATGACAATAGGATCGAATGAAGAACACTTAAATATTTTCGATTTCGGCTCTGTGACGCGGAATTTTGCAAGCGCCCGAACGCTGTCGTTGGTACGTCCAGCGTATCAATATGCACTCAGTGCGGCGCCGAAACACAGACGCGCGAACACTGGAAAAGTCCCAAAAAAACTTAAATCAGGCCGACGGGGCGGCAACCGCCTTGACGCGCGCATTCAACCGCGAGACGGTCCGCGACGCGGTATTGCGCTTGATCACGCCCTTGACGACGCCCCGGTCGATTTCGGCCTGCGCGTCCCGCAAGGCAGCACGCGCTGCGGTGGCATCGCCGCCGGCAACCGCCTCGTCGATTTTCTTGATAAAGGTCCGAATGCGGCTGCGCCGGGCCTTGTTCAGCTCCGTCCGGACTTCGGTCTGCCGGATCCGCTTCTGTGCCGATTTCGAGTGTGCCATAGTGGTTAGCCGATCTGCCTAAATACAAGCAACCGCGGGCTTATAACGGGGCGCCTCCGCCCCGTCAAGCTTGGCGGACGCCCTTAATCCGCCATTACCGGTTGCCGAATTGCGGCTTCCGCTTCTCAACGAAGGCGGCCATGCCTTCCTGCTTGTCCTCGGTGGCGAAATTGGCATGGAAAATGCGCCGCTCAAACATCACGCCCTCACGGAGCGTGGTCTCGTAGGCCTTGTTGACGGCCTCTTTGGCCATCATTACCGACGGACGCGACAGCTCGGCGATACGGTCGGCAACCTTAACCGCCTCGTCGACCAGCTCATCGGCCGGCACGACACGGCTGACCAGACCCGACCGTTCGGCTTCCTCCGCATCCATCATCCGCGCGGTCAGGACCATTTCCATCGCCTTCGACTTGCCGACGAACCGGGTCAGGCGCTGGGTGCCGCCGGCCCCCGGCATGACGCCCAGATTGATCTCCGGCTGGCCGAATTTGGCGTTGTCGCCGGCCAGGATGAAATCGCACATCATCGCCAGTTCGCAGCCCCCGCCGAGGGCATAGCCGGCCACCGCCGCGATCACCGGCTTGCGGCAGGTGGTCACCCGCTCCCAGTTGCGGGTGATGAAATCCTCCATATAGACGTCGATGAAGGATTTGGACTGCATCTCCTTGATGTCGGCGCCGGCGGCGAACGCCTTGTTGCTGCCGGTAATGACCATGGCGCCGATCGCCGGATCGGCTTCAAAGGTGTCCAGGGCATGGGACAGTTCGTCGACCAGGGTCGAATTCAGGGCGTTCAGCGCGTCCGGCCGATTGAGCGTAATCAACCCAACGCCGCCGCGGGTTTCCACGATGATGCATTCGTAGGCCATAGATCTCTCCTGTAAAGGGCGATGGGCTCAACCGGCGGCCCGACTGTTTACGCGAACGCTTAATCCAAAACAACCGGCCGGAAACAACAGGCAGCCGTCACCGCTGACAGGCCGGGCAATAGAAGGTGGACCGGCCGGACTGCACAAGGCGGCGCACCGTGCCGCCGCAGCCATCGGTCAGGCAGGGCTCCCCCTCGCGGTCGTAAACAGCGAAGCGGTGCTGGAAATAGCCGAGTTCGCCATCCGCCTGAACATAGTCGCGCAGGCTGGACCCGCCGGACTCGATCGCCTCGGTCAGGACGTCGCGGATCGCCGGCGCCAGACGCTCGGCGCGTTTGCCGGCGACGCTGCGCGCCAGACGCCGGGGCGAGATATGCGCCCGCCACAACGCCTCGCAGACGTAGATGTTGCCGAGCCCGGCGACCAGACGCTGATCCAGCAAGGCTGCTTTGATCGGCGTTGCCTTGCCGGCCAGCATTTTCGACAGCATCGGACCGTTGAACTGGTTGCCAAGCGGTTCCGGGCCCAGGTCTTTGAGGCGCGGGTGGCCGTCAAGGCCACCGGGTTCGATCAGATCCATGAAACCGAAGCGGCGCGGGTCGCAGAACGTCACTACCGTGCCGTCGTCGGTTTCGAAAATCACGTGGTCGTGCGGACCGGGTTCCGGCGCCGGCGCCGTTTGCACGAACATCCGGCCGGACATGCCGAGATGGCCGAGCAGGACGTTGCCGTCGTCCAGATCGAACAGCATGTATTTGGCGCGGCGGTGCAGACGGTCGACGCGGCGGCCCGACAGACGCTCCGCGAAATTCGGCGGAAACGGAAACCTGAGGTCCGGCCGACGCTGATCGACCCGGCTGAGCACGCGGCCTTCGAGCTTGGCGGCGAGGCCGCGGCAAACGGTTTCGACTTCGGGGAGTTCGGGCATGGGTTACTGGTCCGTCCGGGCAGCGCACTGTAGCGTGGTTTGGGGGCTTAGGCTATGGTCCCGCCATGATCGAAAAGCCGCCCGGCGACACCCCCGAAGACACCGTGGATTTCGGTTTTAGGGAGGTTCCAACGCACGAAAAAGCGCCGCTGGTGCGCGGCATTTTCGACAGCGTGGCCAGCCGTTACGACCTGATGAACGACCTGATGTCGCTGGGCGTCCACCGCCTGTGGAAGGCGGCGATGGTCGACTGGCTGAGACCGCGCGCCGGCCAGAATATCCTGGACGTGGCGGGCGGCACCGGCGACATCGCAATGCGCATCGTCGAACGGACCGACAGGGCGGCGCGCGTTACCGTCTGCGATATCAACCAATCGATGCTGGAGGTCGGACGCGGCCGGCTGATCGACCGCGGCGTCCTGACCGGCGTGGAATGGCTGGCCGGCGACGCCGAAAAGCTGCCGGTCGGCGACATGACGATGGATGCCTACACCATCGCTTTCGGGATTCGCAATGTAACGGACATCGCGGTCGCTTTGCGGGAGGCGCGGCGCGTGCTGAAACCGGGCGGGCGGTTCCTCTGCCTGGAATTCAGCCATATTGCGCTTCCCGGCCTGGCGGACCTGTACGACGCCTATTCCTTCAAGGTGCTGCCGGAGATCGGCGCGCGGGTGGCCGGCGACCGCGCGGCCTACGAATACCTTGCCGAGAGCATTCGCCGGTTCCCGGACCAGCAGACCTTTGCCGGCATGATCGCCGATGCCGGACTCGGCCAGGTCAAGGTGCGCGACCTGTCCGGCGGCGTCGCGGCATTGCATTCCGCCTGGCGCATCTGAGCCGCCCGTTCCGTGCTGCGGGCCGTCCGACATATCCGCCGCCTGATCGGCATCGCCCGCACGCTGGCGCGGCACGACGCGCTGTTCCCGTTGGCGATGCTGGAAGCGCCGTCGCCCGTGATCGTGCTGGTCAAACTGTTCGCCGGGCGGGTTCAGCCGCAGCCGGGCAAGCGCCCGGGCCAACGCCTGGCCGCAGCCTTGCACGAACTCGGGCCCAGCTTCATCAAGCTTGGCCAGGCGCTTTCCGTACGCGCCGACCTGGTCGGCGACGAGATGGCCAACGACCTGGGCGAATTGCGCGACAAGCTGCCGGCTTTTCCCGGCGCGGCGGCGCGGTCGACCATTGCCGCCGAGCTTGGCAAATCGATGGACGCGCTGTTCGACAGTTTCGAGGACAACCCGGTCGCGGCGGCATCCATCGCACAGGTGCATTTCGCCGTGACCGCGGGCGACGAAGAGCCGGGCGAGACCGTCGCCGTCAAAGTCCTGCGGCCCGGCATCGAAGCGGCATTCCAGCGGGACCTGGATCTTTTTTTCTGGCTGGCGCGCTTGGCCGAACGGGCTGAGCCGAAGCTGCGCCGGCTGCGCCCGGTCGACGTGGTGGCGACCTTGCAGGAGTCCGTTTCGGTCGAGATGGATCTGCGGCTGGAGGCGGCGGCCGCCTCCGAACTGGCCGAGCATTTCGCCGAGGACGAGAGCTTCCATGTGCCGGCAGTGGATTGGACGCGGACCGCCAAGCGGGTGCTGACCCTGGAGCGGGTGTCCGGCATCCCGATCGGCGACAAAGACGCATTGATAGAGGCCGGGCACGATCCGAAAGTCGTCGGCGCCAGCGTCATCGAGACCTTCCTGAAGCAGGCGCTGCGGGACGGCTTTTTCCATGCCGACATGCATCAGGGCAACCTGTTCATCGGCGAGGACGGCAAACTGATCGCGGTCGATTTCGGCATCATGGGGCGGCTCGACCAGCAGACGCGGCTGTTCCTGGCCGAAATGCTGATGGCGTTCCTGACCGGCGACTACAAGCGCGCGGCCGAAGTCCATTTCGAGGCCGGCTACGTGCCGGCCGACAAATCGGTCGACGCCTTCGCCCAGGCCTGCCGGTCGATCGGCGAGCCGATCCTGGACAGGCCGGTCAGCGAAATCTCCATCGGCCGCCTGCTGGCCCAGCTATTCCAGGTGACCGAGACCTTCGCCATGCAGACCCAACCGCAATTGCTGCTGTTACAGAAGACCATGGTGACGGCGGAGGGCGTGGCCCGCGGCCTGGACCCGGAGATCAATTTCTGGTCCGTGGCCAGACCCACCATCGAAGCCTGGATGAAGGACAACCTCGGTCCCGAGGCCCGGTTGCGCGACGCGGCGGGCGAGGCGTCGGGACTTGTCAGGCGCCTGCCGGGCCTGGTGGCCCGGGCCGAGAGCGCCGCGCGGGCCATCGTCGAGGACGGCGTCAAGCTGAGCCCGGAATCCACCCGCCTGCTGGAAAACGACCGGAGCCGGTCGGTGCGCGGCTGGCAGGTGGCGTTCGGCCTTGCGATTAGTTTGCTGATTGTTGTCCTGTTGTTCAGCGACTGAGGCCCGATTTTTGGAAACCAGCCATGCGGGACCCCGCCTTGTTCGGCTGGGAATAATGCTATATTCACACTATTGAGGAGTGAATACAGCTCCTTACCACGGAGCCGCGGGACATCGCCATGTCGTTGGCCGGAAAGCGTATTTTGCTAATCGTTGGCGGCGGTATCGCCGCCTACAAATGCCTGGAGCTTATCCGACGCCTGCGCGAGCGGGGCGCGGCGGTGCGTTGCATCCTGACCAAGGCCGGCGCCGAGTTCGTGACGCCGCTGTCGCTGTCGGCGCTGAGCGAGGACAAGGTCTACCAGGACCTGTTCGACCTGACCGCCGAAGCCGAAATGGGCCACATTCAGCTGTCGCGCGACGCCGACCTGCTGGTCGTGGCGCCGGCAACCGCCGACCTGATGGCCAGGATGGCCGGCGGGCAGGCCAACGATTTGGCCAGCACCACGCTGCTGGCGACGGACAAGCCGGTGATGATCGCGCCGGCCATGAACGTCCGCATGTGGGAGCACCCGGCGACGCAACGCAATCTGGGGCAGTTGCTGGCCGACGGCGTGCTTCAGGTGGGGCCGAACGAGGGCAACATGGCCTGCAACGAGTTCGGCTTCGGACGGATGGCGGAACCGGACGAGATTCTGAGCGCCATCGAGAAGCACTTCGACGGCCATGCCGCCACGCGCCCGCTGGACGGGCTGACCGCCCTGGTCACCTCCGGCCCGACGCATGAGGCGATCGACCCGGTCCGCTACATCGCCAACCGGTCGTCCGGCAAACAGGGCCACGCCATTGCCGCCGCCCTGGCCGATCTGGGCGCCGAAACCGTTCTGGTATCCGGGCCAAGCAGCGAACCGGACCCCACCGGGGTGCGCCTGGTGCGGGTGGAGAGCGCCCGGGACATGCTCGCCGCCTGCCGCGCCGCCCTGCCGGCGGATATCGCGGTTTGCGCGGCGGCGGTCGCCGACTGGCGGGTCGACGGCGCGGCCGGCCAGAAGATCAAAAAGCGGAACGGCGCGCCGCCGGCGCTGAGCTTCGCGGAGAACCCGGACATCCTGAAAACCATGTCGCGCCTGCGCAAAGACCGCCCGAAGCTGGTGGTCGGCTTCGCGGCGGAGACCGAGGACCTGATCGAGAACGCCCGCGCCAAACGCGACCGCAAGGGCTGCGACTGGATCGTGGCCAACGATGTGTCGCCGGATACCGGCACGTTCGGCGGCGACAACAACCGGGTCCACCTGGTGACCGGCGACACGGTCGAAGACTGGCCGAAAATGAGCAAAAACGAGGTCGCGGACCGGTTGGCGAACCGGATCGCCGGCCATTTCGCCGACGCCGCCGAATAGGGAGTGCAACAAGAGGCATGGTGACAGTCGAGATCAAGCGTTTAGCCCATGGCGAAGGTTTACCGCTGCCGTCCTACGAGACGCCACTGAGCGCCGGCATGGATATTCCGGCCGCAGTATCGGAAGACGTGGTGGTCAAGCCGGGCGAGCGGGTGCTGATCCCCTCCGGCTTCGCCATCGCCCTGCCGAGCGGCTACGAGGCGCAAATACGCCCGCGGTCCGGCCTGGCGCTGAAGCAGGGCGTCACGCTGCTGAACACGCCCGGCACCATCGACGCTGATTATCGCGGCGAAGTCGGCGTGATCATGATCAATCTGGGCCAGAACGACTTCACCGTCACGCGCGGCCTTCGCATCGCGCAGATGGTTATCGCGCCCGTCTCCCAGGCCCAGTTGAACGAGGTTGCCGAGCTGCCGAAGACGGTGCGTGGCGACGGCGGGTTCGGGTCGACCGGGCTGAACGCCGACAGCCGCGAGACGCGGGCCTGAGCCGTGCTGCAACTGCCGCGGAAAATGCTGTTCGCGCTTGAGGCGGTCGTCGATATCGCCTTCAACGCCCGGCCCGACCCGGTGCAATCCAAGGAAATCAGCGAGCGGCAGGGCATCCCGCCGCGCTATCTGGAACAGGTGATGCAGCACCTGGTGCGGGCCGGCATCCTGAAAGGCGTGCGCGGCCCGCGCGGCGGCTACACCCTGGCGCGGGAGCGGCGGCGGATCAGCGCGGGCGAGGTGATCCGCATCATCGCGGCAATAGACGAGCACGACGACGACGATGCGCGGGGATCCTATCTCGGCCGCAACGTGGTACAGCCGCTTTGGCAGGATGCCCAGGCGGCGGCCATGGCCGAGCTTGACGCGGTAACGCTGGAAGAACTCTGCCGACGCGCCAATCGGCAGGGCGCCGACAACAATGCGGACAACAGAACCGACTTCAACATCTAGCAGTAACCAAGAGTGAGCCGGACGCCATGACAGCAAGCGTATCCTCTTCAGCCGCCGCGGATCCGGCCCATCGGGCGGAGCCGCGCGGCCGCATTTACGACTCGATCGTCGATACCATCGGCGGCACCCCGCTGGTGCGGCTGAAACGGATCGCGGCCGAACACGGCGTCGAGGCGGAGATCCTGGCGAAACTGGAATTCTTCAACCCGCTTGCGAGCGTGAAAGACCGGATCGGCGTCGCGATGATCGAGGCGATGGAGGAGAACGGCGCGGTCGGCCCGGACAGCGTGATCGTGGAGCCGACATCCGGCAATACCGGCATCGCGCTGGCGTTCGTCTGCGCCGCCAAGGGCTACCGGCTGATCCTGGTGATGCCGGAAAGCATGTCGATCGAACGCCGCAAGATGCTGAAACTGTTGGGCGCCGAACTGGTCCTCACCCCGGCCGATAAAGGCATGAAAGGCGCGCTGGCGCGGGCTGATCAGCTGTTAAGCGAAGTGCCCGGCGCGGTCATGCCGCAACAGTTCGAGAATCCGGCCAATCCCGCCATTCACCGCGTCACGACGGCGGAGGAGATCTGGGCCGACACCGACGGCCGGGTGGACGCCGTCATCTCTGGCGTCGGCACCGGCGGCACTATAACCGGGCTGGGTCAGGTGCTGAAGGCGCGCAACGCGGAAATCAAGATCATCGCCGTCGAACCGGAAGACAGTCCCGTGCTGTCCGGCGGTACGCCGGGGCCGCATAAGATCCAGGGGATCGGCGCGGGGTTCGTGCCCGGTATCCTGGACCGGGAGGTGATCGACGAAGTGCTGACGATCGGCAACGAGACCGCCTTCGAAACGGCGCGGCAGGTCGCCAAGACCGACGGCTTCCCGGTCGGCATATCCTCCGGCGCCGCGGTGGCCGCGGCCCTGGAAGTCGCCGACCGACCGGCCATGAAAGGCAAGCGGATCGTGGTCATCGTGCCGTCCTTCGCCGAGCGGTACCTGACCACCGCCTTGTTCGAAGGTCTTTGAGCGTTAAGTCCCGATCATGGAACTCACGGACGAGCAGATCGACCGCTACGCCCGCCACATCGTCCTGAAAGAAGTCGGTGGCGCCGGCCAACAGCGGCTGTTGAAATCCAAGGTTCTGGTGATCGGCGCCGGCGGCCTGGGCTCGCCGATGTTGATGTATCTGGCCGCCGCCGGCGTGGGCACCATCGGCGTCGTCGACGACGACGTGGTGTCGCTTTCCAACCTGCAGCGTCAGATCGCCCATGTCAGCGAGCGGGTCGGCCAGCACAAGACGGAGAGCGCCGCCGCGACCGTAGCCGCGCTAAACCCGGACGTGCAGGTGATCGCCCATCCGGTCCGGCTTGATGCCGACAACGCGATGGAATTAATCGCGGGCTACGACCTTGTCGCCGACGGCAGCGACAATTTCGCAACCCGCTTCCTGGTCAACGACGCCTGCTACCTGTCGGGCACGACCTTGGTGTCCGGCGCGATTCTGCGTTTCGACGGCCAGCTTGCGACCTACAAGGCGCATCTGCCCGGCGACAATCCCTGCTATCGCTGCCTGTTCGGCAAACCGCCGCCGGAAGAGGTCGGCGGCACCTGTTCCCAGGACGGCGTGCTCGGCGCGCTGGCCGGCACCATGGGATCGATGCAGGCGGTCGAGGTGCTGAAGGAGTTGATGGACATCGGCGAATCCATGTCCGGCAAACTGCTGATCTACGATGCGCTGGACGCGACCTTCCGCAAGGTCCGCGTCCGCCGCGATCCCGGCTGCCCCCTCTGCGGCCCGCAGGCGACGATCAAAGACCTGTCCGGACACCCGCGTTAGCGCGGGATTCCTTAATCTGCAGCCGGGCCGGCCGGGCCGGTTTCGCGGAGGCGAAACCGAAACCGCTTAAAAAGAATCCGGCAGAATGCGGTCCGGCGGGGTGTGGCCGTCGACGAAGGTCTTGATGTTGATCAGCACCTTTTCGCCCATGTCGATCCGGCCTTCGATGGTCGACGAGCCCATATGCGGCAGCAACACGACGTTCTGCTGTTCCATCAGCTTCGGGTTTACCGCCGGCTCGTGCTCGAATACGTCCAGGCCGCAGCCGGCGAGTTCGCCGTTCGCGATCATGCGGGTCAGCGCGTTCTCGTCGATCACCTCGCCGCGCGACGTGTTGACGATGTAGGAATGCGGCTGCAGCAGCTTCAGCCGCCGCGCCGAGAGCAGGTGGTAGGTCGCCGGCGTATGCGGGCAGTTGACCGAAATGATGTCCATCCGCGCCAGCATCTGGTCGAGGCTTTCCCAATAGGTCGCCTCCAACTCGTCCTCCAGCGCCTGGGCGACGCGGCGGCGGTTGTGGTAATGGATCGACAGGCCGAACGCCCGGGCCCGGCTGGCCACCGCGCTGCCGATGCGGCCCATGCCGATGATGCCGAGCCGCTTGCCCCAGATTCTGTGACCCAGCATGTGGGTCGGCGACCAGCCCTTCCATTCGCCGCTGCGCAACAGATGCTCGCCTTCGGTCAGCCGCCGCGGCACCGCCAGGATCAGCGCCATGGTCATATCGGCGGTGTCCTCGGTCAGTACGCCCGGCGTGTTGGTCGCGGTGATGCCGCGCTGCCGCGCCGCCGCAAGGTCGATATGGTCGACACCGGTGCCGAAACTGGCGATCAGACGCAGATTCGGATTGGCGTGGGACAGAATTCCCGCATCGATTCGGTCCGTCACCGTCGGCACAAGCACGTCGGCGACCTTCACGGCCTCGATCAGCTCCGCCTTCGTCATCGGTTTATCGTCGACATTCAGGCGGGTGTCGAACAGCTCCATCATCCGGGTCTCTATGACGTCCGGCAGCTTGCGCGTGACGATAACGAGCGGCTTTTTCTGCGGCATTCTGCTTGGACCCTGCACCGGACGGTTATGGATTTCGGCTGTTTAAGGCCGTTCACGGCATGTCTAGCAGATCGCGTTTGGCGAGACAAATAGCGGCTTTGACGCATGCGAGCAGCCTTGACCCGCCCGGCCGCGGCTTGGCATAACCGAACGGTTGAGCCGGCCCGGTCGCCGGCGCGGCAATGCTCTCGCAGGCGTTTAAAGCAGGTTCTCCAACCTTGATCTGGCGCGGATTGATAGGGACGACCCTGGCCCTTGCCATTGCGGCGGCCGCCGGGCCGGCGGTGGCGCAGGCCAAGAAATCCGGCCTGCCGATCCCCCGCTTCGTGTCGCTCGGCTCCGGAGAGGTCAATGTCAGAACCGGTCCTGGCAAGCGCTATCCCGTGAGCTGGACGTTCGTCCGCAAAGGCCTGCCGGTCATGGTGGTCGACGAGTTCGAGCACTGGCGGCGGGTCGTCGATTCCGACGGCGCCGTCGGATGGGTGCACAAGGCGCTGCTGTCCGGGCGCCGCACGGCCCTGGTCAGCGGCGCGACCAGGCCTTTGTTTCGCGAACCCAACCCGGCCTCCAGCGCCCTTCTGCTGGCCGAGGAAAACGTGCAGGGCCGGCTGTTACGCTGCGAGCCCAATTGGTGCGAGATCGAGATCGACGACCGGCGCGGCTGGATGCAGCGCGACCACTTCTTCGGCGTGCTGAAGGACGAGGTTTTTTAGAGATATCAGGCCAAGGCGAAGCCGGCCCGCTCCCCCGTCCCAACCACCCATGAGGGTACCCTGTACGGGTGGTTGGGACGGGGGAGCGGGCCGGCCTGGCGGCCATACGGAATCCCCTCAATCCAGATCTTCTGCCAACGCAGCCCGCACTTCCTCCGGCAGAATCGCGATATGTCGGTACTCCGGATGGTCGACCCTTAGCTGGACGTCCGCACCCGCCGTCTTGAACGCCGCCGCCTGCGCGTCGGTCATCGGGAAGTGCAGGAAGTGCACGCTGGACGTTTTGCCGTCGGCGGTGGTCCGCTCCACGTCCTGTTCAGGCACGGCCGCGATGGAGTCGCCCGCCACCGTGATCGAGATCTTGTCCTCGATATGGCCGAGCCTGGCCAGTTCGCGGTGGCGGCGCACCTCGTCCGGAATCTCGATCATGAAGGTCGCCACCAATTCGCGGCCCTTCGGGACCAGCGGATTGTAGGCCTCCAGCTCGTCGGCAACCTGCGCATCGCCGCCGCCCTCGGCCCGCAGCATCTCGTGTACCTGCCACCACATCGTCTCGTAGTTCTCGAAGTAAAACGTGGTGAACGGCCCGACCGATACGCGGCGGTTGCTTTTCACCGCGCGGATTTCGACGGATTTCGCCGCACGGACGGATTCGAATTCCGCCATCGGCATGATGTCGTCGGGGCTGATCTCACGCTTTGCTACGGACATCGTTCCATTTCCTCGTCTTAGTCGGACCGCTATGCCAGGCCGCAGGCCTTGGCGAACAGCTCGATCGGATGATAGGCGCGGTCGGGCACCTTCGCGTCCTCGCCGGCCAACCGCTCCATGCCCTGCAGAATGTGCATCCCGGCCAGTGGGCATTCGGAAGCGACATAGGCGTTGCCCGCTTCCATCGCTTTGCGCGCCGGCGGGCGGCCGACTTTGATGGCCACCTCGAAGAACTCTTTCTTCACGCCCCAGGACCCGCCATGGCCGGAACAACGCTCGATCACGTCCAAGTCGGTATCGGGGATCAGGCGCAGCATTTCCGCCGCCTTCTGGCCGACATTCTGGGCCCGTGCGTGGCAGGCGAGGTGCAGGCTGACACCGCCGGAAAGGGCGCCGACGCCGTCCGGCAGTCCATGCTTCTGGCCGATCTCGACGACATATTCTGTAACGTCGTAGGTCGCTTCGGCCAGCCGCTTGACCACCGCGTCGTCCGGCAGCAGCAAAGGCCATTCGAACTTCAGCATCAGCGCGCAGGACGGCGTCAGGGCGACGACGTCGTAGCCCCGGTCGATCCAGCTTTGCATGTCGGCCGCAACCTTGCGGGCCCGGCCGGCGACGTCTTCCAAATCGCCCTGCTCCAGCTGCGGCATCCCGCAACAGGTCGGATAGGTGACTTCCGTCTCGACGCCGAGATGGGCGAGGACCCGGCGCGAGGCATCGCCGATCTGGGGATTGTTGTAGTTGACGAAGCAGGTGGCGTAGAGCACCGCTTTGCGGCCATGGCCCGGCGCCGCCTGATTGGCCGTGACGCCGTCCGTTTCGGCCTGCTTCTCGAACGTCCTGCTATGGAATTCCGGCAATGCGGCTTCATGGTGGATCCCGCATACCTTTTCCATCGCCGGACGGGTGAGGCCGTTGCCGGTTTTCGTGGCCCAGTTCGCCAAGCCCGAAACCGCACCGGCCAGTTTGCCGTTACGGTCCGTCTCCGCAATCTGCCGGTCGAAGAACCTGGTGCCGTCGCGCTTCGCTTCCGCCGCGCGATGGCGCAGCATCAGGTGTGGAAAGTCGACCATAAACTCGTGCGGCGGCGTGTAGGGGCAGGTCGCCATGAAGCACATGTCGCAGAGGGTGCAGGCATCCACGACCGGTTTGAAACCGGCGCTGTCGACCGAATCCAGTTCGCCGGTTTCGGATTCGTCGATCAGGTCGAACAGGCGCGGAAACGAGTCGCAGAGATTGAAGCACAGCCGGCAGCCGTGACAGACGTCGAAGACGCGCCTGAGCTCTTCGTCGATCTTTTCCGGATCGTAGAAATCCGGATCGTTCCAATTCAATGCATGCCGCACCGGCGCGGCAAGGCCCCCTTCGCGCATTACTCAACCCCTCAACGTGGTCACGCACAAAACGCGCGCAAGTGTTGCAAATTGTCGCGATAAACCAGCGCGTGGGCCGGGCGAACCCGGCCCACGACCAACGACTGCCTGTGCCGGCGAAAACCGGTCAGCCGAGCGTTTCGAGCGCCTTTTGAAAACGGCCGGCGTGGCTTTTTTCGGCTTTGGCCAGGGTTTCGAACCAGTCGGCGATCTCGTCGAAGCCCTCTTCCCGGGCGGTCCGCGCCATGCCGGGATACATGTCGGTGTATTCGTGGGTCTCGCCCGCGATCGCGGCCTTCAGGTTCAGGTCGGTGGTGCCGATCGGTTCCCCGGTCGCCGGATCGCCGGTCTCTTCCAGGAACTTCAGATGGCCGTGCGCGTGGCCCGTTTCGCCTTCCGCTGTGGAACGGAAAACCGAGCTCACGTCGTTGAAACCTTCCACATCCGCCTTCTGGGCGAAGTAGAGATAGCGGCGGTTCGCCTGGGATTCGCCAGCAAACGCGTCCTTTAAATTCTGTTCGGTGTTGGTGCCTTTCAAAGCCGGCATCGCGTCCTCCTCAATGTCAGCGCTTTGTCAGAATGACGGTATAGGTCCTCCAGCGGCGAACGCCGCATAACCGTCAATATACGCCGCCCGTCGCATTCGTCAACGGATTAGAATCCTTCCAGGGTGATTTTTAACCTATCGGATTGTATGAAGAAAAATACGGCAGCCGAGACGGCTCCGTCGGATCAGGTCGATTTCAGCCTGATAACCACGTCAACCCGGCTGATCGCGCTGCCCTCCGGCGTCTCCGGCATCTTCGCCATCGCCACGGCATCGCCGGGAATATCGTCCAGCACGCCGGAGTCTTCGTGGAAAAAGTGGTGGTGATCGTTGGTATTGGTATCGAAGTACGACTTGCCGGGATCGACCACGACTTCCCGCAGCAGGCCGGCCTCGGTAAACTGATGCAGGGCGTTGTAGACCGTCGCCAGCGAAACCCTGACGCCGGCCTCGACAGCCTCGCCATGCAGCTTCTCGGCCGTGACGTGACGGTCGCCGCCGTCGAACAACAGCCGGCCAAGCGCCAACCGCTGACGGGTGGGCCGCAGCCCGACCGCGCGAAGCCGTTGAATGGTTCCAGTGTAGGGTCTAACAGTACTCATGCCATACCAATATAGAACGTCAGTATCCCGAATTTAACCCCTGCGGCCATCTTCTACAAAGTTTTTTTGAATCATTCAAAAGCAATGAAATTTCGTTGTAACCATCGAAATTGGTTAAGAAATGTTTCAGGGATTCATGCAATTTGATTATAGTGAGCGCCAAATGGACGCCATGCGGCCACCAGTAATCAAACCTCCCAACAGGGACAGACGGCGGCGTATTTCGGGCGGGAAAGGGTAACAAGACGTGGTCGAACAGAAATCCAGTTACAGTTATGAAGACCTGTTGAAATGCGCCCGAGGTGAGCTTTTCGGTCCCGGCAACGCACGGCTGCCGCTGCCGCCGATGCTGATGCTGGACCGGATCGTGAAAATCTCCAAAACCGGCGGCGCGTACGACAAAGGCGAGGTCGAGGCCGAGTTCGACATCAAGCCCGACCTTTGGTTCTTCAAGTGCCATTTCGAGTCCGACCCCGTGATGCCCGGTTGCCTGGGCCTGGACGCGATGTGGCAGTTGCTCGGGTTTTTCCTCGGCTGGCTGGGCCTGCCGGGCAAGGGCAGGGCGATCAGCGTCGGCGAGGTCAAACTGTCGGGCGAGGTGCTGACGGTGGCGAAAAAGGCCAGCTTCCACCTCAGCGTCAAGCGGACCATCGCGCGCAAGCTGATTCTCGGCATCGCCGACGGAATTATGAAAGTCGACGGCGAACAGGTTTACGAGGTGAAAGACCTCCGGGCCGGCCTGTTCGTGCCGTCCAGTTCTGCGTGACAAGACCGCTATGAAACGGGTCGCCGTCACCGGTATGGGGATCGTCTCCCCGATCGGCAACAACAAAGCGGAAGTGGTCGACTCGCTGCGGGCCGGCCGGTCCGGCATCGAACTCTGCGAGGAATATCGCGACCGCGGATTCCGCAGCCATATTCACGGATCGATCAATATCGACCTGAACGAGCAGATCGACCGCAAGCTGCGTCGCTTCATGGGCGACGGCGCGGCCTACAACTACGTCGCCATGTCCGAGGCTATCGAGCATGCCGGCCTGGAAGAAAGCGACATCTCGAACGAAAGGACCGGTCTGGTCATGGGGTCCGGCGGTCCGTCGACATCCAACCAGATCGAAGCCGCCGATATCGCGCGGGAGAAGGGCGTCAAGCGGATCGGGCCGTACATGGTGCCGCGCTGCATGTCGAGCACCAACTCCGCCAACCTGTCGACCGCGTTCAAGATCAAGGGCCTCAGCTATTCCATCAGTTCGGCCTGTTCGACCAGCGCGCATTGCATCGGCAACGGCGGCGAACTGATTCAGCTCGGCAAGCAGGACATTGTCTTCGCCGGCGGCGGCGAAGAGCTGCACTGGACTCTGACCATGCTGTTCGACGCCATGGGCGCGCTGTCCAGCAAGTACAACGATACGCCGGAACGCGCGTCGCGCGCCTACGACGCCAACCGTGACGGTTTCGTCATTGCCGGCGGCGGCGGGGTTGTCGTTCTGGAAGAAATGGAGCACGCCAAAGCCCGGGGCGCCACGATCTACGCGGAACTGATCGGCTACGGCGCGACATCGGACGGCGCCGACATGGTCGCGCCGTCGGGCGAAGGCGGCGTCCGCTGCATGAAGATGGCACGGCAAAGCATCGGCGACACCAGGGTCGATTACGTCAATGCGCACGGCACCTCGACCCCGGTCGGCGACATCATCGAACTGGAATCGGTGCAGGAAGTATTCGGCAACGACATGCCATGGGTAAACTCCACCAAGTCGCTGACCGGCCACAGCCAGGGCGCGGCCGGCGTGCACGAGTGCATCTATTCCCTGTTGATGCTGGAAAACGACTTCCTCTGCGAATCGGTCAACATTGAGGATCTTGACCCGGGCGCGGAGGGCATGCCTTTGGTGCGCGAGCGTATCGACAATGCCGGTCTTAATTGCGTGATGTCCAACTCGTTCGGGTTCGGCGGCACCAACGCCAGCCTGATCTTCAAGAAACACCAGCCTTAACCGCTTCGGCGGCGGGTCGCGACATGTCACTCCAGGGACTTCGACCGCCACCGGTCAAAGCGGCGAGAGAACAAAAAATATGACGTCAAATCAAGGCCTTATGGCCGGCAAGAAAGGTTTGGTCATGGGCATCGCCAATGACCACTCGATTGCCTGGGGTATCGCCAAAACCCTGCATCAGCACGGCGCCGACATGGCGTTCACCTATCAGGGCGAGGCATTCGGAAAACGGGTCCGTCCGCTGGCCGAACAGGTCGGCTCCGACATGGTGCTGTCCTGCGAGGTGGAGGACCCGGCCAGCGTGCAACAGGTCTTCGACACGATCGCCAAAGACTGGGGCCGGCTCGACTTCGTGGTCCACGCCATCGCCTATTCCGACAAAGCGGAACTGAAGGGCCGCTATGTCGACACCACCAAGGATAATTTCCAGCGCACCATGCGCATCTCCTGTTTCTCCTTCACTGAAGTGGCGCGCCGCGCCGCGCCGTTGATGGACCGGGGCGGCAGCCTGCTGACGCTGACGTTCTCGGGCTCCAGCCGGGTGATGCCGAGCTATAACGTCATGGGTGTCGCCAAGGCGGCGTTGGAGGCGAGCGTCCGGTACCTTGCGGTCGACCTGGGCGGCGACGGCATCCGGGTGAACGCGCTGTCGGCCGGACCGATGCGGACACTCGCCGGCGCGGCCATCGGCGACGGCCGCTACGTCTATAACTACACCCGGGATCATTCGCCGCTACAGCGCAACATCACCCAGGACGATGTTGGTGGCGCCAGCCTGTATCTGTTGAGCGACCTGTCGCGCGGGGTCACCGGCGAGGTGCACCACGTCGACAGCGGCTACAACGTGATCGGCATGATCAATCCCAACGCCGTAGGCAAGGACAGCGACGCCTGATCGCCGCACGGACTTAAGCATCAGCGCATAAAAAAGGCGGCCCCGAAGGGCCGCCTTGATTTTAGAACCGGCTCCGTCGTCAGGCGCTGGCTTCGTCGCGGACGATCTCCTCGCCCGTCTCCTGGTTCACGGCGCGCATCGACAGGCGGACCTTGCCGCGGTCGTCGATGCCCAGAACCTTGACCGAGACCTGATCGCCCTCGTTGACGACATCGCTCACCTGCTTGGTGCGCTGCGCCGCCAGTTCCGAGATATGGACCAGACCGTCACGGGCGCCGAAGAAGTTCACGAAAGCGCCGAAGTCGACCACTTTCACGACCTTGCCCTTGTAGATCTCGCCGACCTCCGGTTCGGCGACGATCGACTTGATCCAGTTGACCGCGGCGTCCGAGGCTTCGGTCGAGGTCGCGGCCACCTTGACGGTGCCGTCGTCCTCGATATCGATCTTGGTGCCGGTCTCCTCGCAGATTTCCCGGATGACCTTGCCGCCGGTGCCGATGATGTCGCGGATCTTGTCCTTCGGTATCGTCAGCGTGACGATCCGCGGCGCGGTATCCTTCACATCCTCGCGGCTGTGGTCGAGCGCCTTGGCCATTTCGCCCAGGATATGCATGCGGCCGTCACGCGCCTGGGTGAGCGCGACCTGCATGATCTCCTCGGTGATCCCGGTGATCTTGATGTCCATCTGCAACGACGTGATGCCCTGGTCGCTGCCGGCGACCTTGAAGTCCATGTCGCCCAGATGATCCTCGTCACCCAGGATATCGGATAGTACCGCGAAGCGGTCGCCTTCCTTGATCAGGCCCATGGCAATGCCCGCCACCGGCCGCGCCAGAGGCACGCCGGCGTCCATCAGCGAGAGCGACGAACCGCAGACCGTCGCCATCGAGGACGAGCCGTTCGACTCGGTGATCTCCGAGACGATGCGGATCGTGTACGGGAATTCCTCTTTCGACGGCATCAGCGGATGGATCGCCCGCCAGGCGAGCTTGCCATGGCCGATTTCGCGCCGTCCCGGGCCAAGCCGGAAGCTGGTCTCGCCGACCGAATAGGGCGGGAAGTTATAGTGCAGCAGAAAGTGCTCGCGGTACTCGCCTTCCAGCGCGTCGATGATCTGTTCGTCGGAGCCGGTGCCGAGCGTGGTCACCACCATGGCCTGGGTCTCACCGCGGGTGAACAGGGCCGCGCCGTGGGCGAGCGGCAGTGCGCCGACTTCGCATTCGATCTGACGAACCGTCTTGGTATCGCGGCCGTCGATCCGCATGCCGGTATCCAGGATCGCGGACCGGACGATGTCTTTCTCGAGCGACTTGAGCAGCCCCGCGGCGGCGCCGGAATCCAGCTCCTCCTCGGCGATGGTCGCCAGGGCCTGGTCCTTGACGGCATTGACCTTGTTCTGCCGCTCCTGCTTGACCTGTTCCTTGTAGGCCTCGCGCAGGCCGCTTTCCGCCAGGGCGGCGACGCGCCCCTGCAGCGCCTCGTCCACCGCATCTTCCGGCAGCTCCCACGGGTCCTTGGCGGCTTCCTCGGCCAGTTCGATGATCGCGTCGATCACCTTCTGCATTTCCCGGTGGCCGAACATCACGGCGCCGAGCATCACGTCTTCGCTGAGCTCTTCGGCCTCGGATTCCACCATCAGCACGGCATCGGCCGTACCGGCAACCACCAGGTCCAGCTTGCTGTTCGGCAGTTCGTCCATGCGCGGGTTGAGAACGTATTCGCCGTCCACGTACCCGACTCGGCAACCGCCGATCGGCCCCAGGAAGGGCAGGCCGGAAATGGTCAGCGCCGCCGACGCGCCGACCATGGAAACGATATCCGGATCGTTTTCCATGTCATGCGCCAGCACGGTGCAGATAACCTGGGTTTCGTTGCGGAAGTTCTTCGCGAACAGCGGCCGGATCGGCCGGTCGATCAGGCGCGAGGTCAGCGTTTCCTTGTCGCTTGGCCGGCCTTCGCGCTTGAAAAAGCCGCCTGGGATTTTCCCGGCGGCGAAGGTCTTTTCCTGATAGTTGACGGTCAGTGGGAAGAAATCGACGCCTTCCCGTGCATTTTTCTCGGCAACCGCCGTGCATAACACCGTCGTGTCGCCGTACTTCGCAATCACGGAGCCGTTGGCCTGACGGGCCACTTTTCCGGTCTCGAGAGTGAGCGTACGGCCGCCCCACTCTATTTCCTTCCGATGAATCTTAAACATATAGTCGCCTTTCACATCCTTACGGGCCTGCCGCGCACCGTTTTGGCGCGCCTTCCTACCGGCCTTTGCCGTTCGCGGCAGCGCGGGCACGACTCACCGTCGTGCCGGACCCACAACCAGGGCCCGGGCGCGCAACCTCGGCCGGCTTCAGCCATCTGCTTTACCTGCGCAGGCCCAACCGCTTGATGAGCGCTTCGTAGCGCCCGCTGTCGTTGGTTTTGAGATAATCCAACAAACGACGCCGCTGGCTGACCATCTTCAGCAAGCCGCGGCGCGAGTGATTGTCCTTCTTGTGGGTTTGAAAATGCTCGGTCAGATTGGTGATCCGTTCGGTCAGGATCGCCACCTGCACTTCCGGGGAACCCGTATCGCCTTTGGTCTTGGCGAATTCGCCGATAAGTTCGGCCTTCCGCTCAGCAGTTATCGACATCTCTACATCCTAGTATCAGAGATTGAACACACGTACCGGCTGAACGTCCTCGCCACACACCCTTGCGAGGGCGACGGGAACATTCCCGCTCATGGCGCAGACCAGTCCGTCTCCGGCGTCGAGCACTCTCACTGCCTGGCCACATCGAAGTCGATGGGCTTGAACTCCGGTCACGGTCAGAGCCGGGATGTCGGCCAGCGCGGCCTCGACCGGTAGGAGAGGCTCAATTGGGGCCGTTGTATTGCACACCTCCGCCAGTTTATCCAGCGAAATTGCGGCGGCCTCCGGGAACGGCCCGACCCGGGTTCGACGCAGTTCCTCGATATGGCCGAGGCAGCCCAACGCCCGGCCCAGGTCGCGGGCCAGGCTGCGCATATAGGTGCCTTTGCCGCAATCGACCTCGAACACCGCCAGATCGGCATCGATGACCTCGACCAGCGCGAACCGGTCGACATGGACCGTTCGCACCGGCAGGTCCGGGGTTTCGCCCGCCCGCGCCAGATCGTAGGCCCGCTGCCCATCCACCTTGATGGCGGAATAGCTGGGCGGCAGTTGGTCGATATCGCCGACGAAATCGGCCAAAGCCTCGGTAATCGCGGCCTCGGTCGGACGGCCCGGCGCGGTTTCGATCACAGCGCCGGCGCGGTCGTCGGTATCGGTTTCCGCACCCCAGCGCACCGTGAAACGGTAGGATTTCGACGTATCGACCACGAAATTCATGCATTTGGTCGCCTCGCCCAGCGCCAGCGGCAGCACCCCGGTGGCGATCGGGTCCAGCGTTCCGGCATGGCCGGCCTTGGCCGCGCCGGTTATACGGCGCACCCGCGTGACAACATCGTTGGAGGTCATATCGGGAGATTTATCGATGATCAGCCAGCCGTTTATCGGCCGGCCGCGGCGCTTACGCCCCATCTTCGTTGGTCCGGTCGGTGTCGGGCCCGTCGGCCTGCTGCGCCAGGTCGTGGGCCACCGTCGGCGCGCGAAGCAGGCTGTCGATATGGCTCGCATGATCGAATGACTGATCGAGCCGAAAGCCGATGATCGGCGCGTATTTTAAGCGGATCGCCTTGGCAACCTGGCCGCGCAGCCATTTGGCCGAGCGGTTGAGGCCGGCGATGACCGCTTCCTGATCGCCGCCGCCAAGCGGGGTGACGAACGCGGTGGCCTTGCGCAGGTCCGGGCTGATCTCGACTTCGGTGACCGTGACGGACACGCCGTCCAGCGCCGGGTCGTGCACCGCCCCGCGGCCGAGGATTTCGGCCAGAGCATGGCGCAGCGCCTCGCCGACGCGCAACTGGCGCTTGCTGGCCGCCCGGCCTTCACGCCGTCGATCGCTCATGAAATCCTCCCACCCGCAGCCGGCGTCAAAGCGTGCGGGCGATCTCCTCAAGCTCGAAGGTCTCAAGCACGTCGCCGACCTGGATATCCTGGTAGTTCTCCAGCGCGATACCGCACTCGTTGCCTTCCTTGACCTCGCGGACATCGTCCTTGAACCGCCGGAGCGTGGCCAGCTTGCCTTCGTGGACAATGACATTGTCGCGCAGCAGGCGGAATCTGGCGCCGCGGCGGACCATGCCTTCCGTCACCATGCAACCGGCGACCTTGCCGACCTTGGTGATGTTGAAGACTTCGCGGATCTCCAGCGCCCCGAGGGTGTTCTCCTTGACCTCCGGCGCCAGCATGCCGGACAGCAATTTCTTGAAGTCCTCGGTCAGGTCGTAGATGACGGTGTAGTACCGAATATCCACGCCTTCCTGCTGGGCCAAGTCGCGGGCCTGTTTGTTGGCCCGAACGTTGAAGCCGAAAATGATCGCGTTGGAGGCCTTGGCCAGCGATACGTCGGATTCGGCGATGCCGCCGACCGCGCTGTGCAGCACCCTGGCCTTGACCTCGTCGGTCGCCATCTTGTTGACCGACCCGATGATGGCTTCCAGCGAACCCTGCACGTCGGCCTTGATCACGACCGGCAGTTCGTCCGCCTTGCCTTCCTGGATCGCCGACAGCATCTGCTCCAAGGTGCCGCGCGCCGCCACCGAGGTGCGCGCATCGCGGTTACGCCGGGTACGGAACTCGGCGACCTCGCGGGCGCGCGCTTCCGAATCGACCACCGCGAACTCTTCGCCCGCGTTCGGCGTGCCCTGCAGACCCAGCACTTCGACCGGGATCGACGGCCCGGCTTCCTTGACATTCTGACCACGGTCGTCGATCAGCGCGCGGACCCGACCCCATTCGGCGCCGGCAACGAAAATGTCGCCGACCCGCAAAGTGCCGGCCTGAACCAGAACGGTCGCGACGGTGCCGCGGCCCTGTTCCAGCTTCGCCTCCACCACCGTACCGTTGGCGGCGCGGTCCGGGTTGGCTTTGAGTTCCAGCAATTCCGACTGCAGCAGAATGGTTTCGGTCAGCTTGTCCAGGTTGGTGCCCTCGACCGCCGATACCTCGACCGACAGAACATCGCCACCCACGCTCTCGTCGATCACTTCATGCTGCAGCAGATCCTGGCGGACGCGATCCGGATTGGCGTCCGGCCTGTCGCATTTGTTGATCGCCACGATGATCGGCACTTCGGCCGCCTTGGCATGCCGGATCGCCTCGATCGTCTGCGGCATGACGGAATCGTCGGCAGCGACAACCAGCACCACAATGTCGGTGACCGTGGCGCCGCGGGCGCGCATCTCGGTAAAGGCTTCGTGGCCCGGGGTATCGATGAAGGTGATCTTCTGGCCCGTTTCCACCTGAACCTGATAGGCGCCGATATGCTGCGTGATGCCGCCGGCCTCGCGCCCGGCCACATCGGTCTTGCGCAAGGCGTCCAAGAGAGACGTCTTACCGTGATCGACATGGCCCATGACGGTGACCACTGGCGCACGCGGCACCATCACCTCGTCGCCCGGCTCGTCGGTCGCGATCAGGCCGATTTCGACATCGGCTTCCGAAACCCGCCGCAGGCGGTGGCCGAACTCGCTCACCACCAGTTCGGCGGTATCGGCATCGATGACCTGCGTCGTGTTGGCCATGACGCCCATCTTCATCAGTGACTTGACCACATCGCTGGCCCGCTCGGCCATGCGGTTGGCAAGCTCGCCCACCGTGATGCTTTCAGGAATTACGACATCTCTGATCACGCGTTTCGGTGGCTCCGATGCAAGGCGTTGCTGTTGTGCGCGCTTCTCGCGCTCCTGCCGGCGGCGAAGGGCCGCGAGAGAATGTTGGCGCTCGCCGTCTTCGCCCTCCAGGGCGCGGGAAATCGTCAGTTTGCCGCCGCGCCGCCGGTCGCTGGGCTGACGGCGGGTCGCACCGGGTTTCGCCGGCGCGCCCTTGCCCGGACGTTTGGCGCGCGGCGCTTCCTCTTCTTCCACGACCGCCGCCGGTTGGGCCGGCGCCGCTTCCTGCTTCGCCGCGTCCGCCAGAGCCCGGCGCGCCATATCTTCCTCGGCCTTCTGGCGCGCTTCCTCTTCGGCCTGTTTGCGGGCGGCTTCTTCCTCGGCCCGTTTGGCCGCGGCCGCCTCCTCGATGCGCCGCTGTTCGTCTTCCTCGGCGCGGGCCTTGGCCTCGACTTCGGCGATCTTGCGCGCTTCGTCGGCCGCCTGTTTGGCGCCCTTCAGCGCGCGCGCCCGCGCGGCCTTCTCGTCGTCGGTAAGCTGGCGCAGGACAACGCGCGCCTTCGGCGACCCTTCCGCTTCTTCCGCCTTCTTCGGCTCGGCGGGGGCCGGCTCGGCCACCGGCGCTTCCTTCACCTTCTCGGCGGGCGGGGCTTTAAGCGGGTCCGCCTTGACCAGCTTGTCGCCGTCGCGGGTGAACGTCCGTTTCTTGCGGACCTCCACCTGAACGGTTTTCGTCCGCCCATGACTGAAGCTCTGCCGAACCTGACCGGTTTCGACAGTCTTCTTCAGCTCGAGCCGACGCGGTCTGGACAGGCTCAACGACTTTGGTTCGTCGGTATTTTTTGTGTCGCTCATACCTACTCCGAAGGTGTCTCGAACTGGCGCCGGGCGGGTGAGCATACGCCACCCAAGCGATTGCATTCAGCGAGAAAGCGATCCGTCAGCCGGCCCGGCGCGAGCGCAGCATGTACCACATTTTCACGGCCTAGGGCCAAACTCAATTCTTCGCAGTCGAACGCTTCGATCAAAACGGCGTCGCCGGCAAGCCGCCGCAACTTGTCGCGTCCATCAGCGGCGGCGTCCGCCGCCTGAACCAAAGCAACGATCTTACCGGTGCCGAGCGCCGCCTTGACTTTCTCGAACCCGACGGTGAGCAGGCCCGCGCCGCGTGCCAGCCCAAGCAGGTCCAGGCACCGCCGTTTCAACTGTTCCGCCAAACGGTCGGCCAGGTCTGGCGCGACATTAACCCGGCAACGGGCCGCCCGTTCGAACAGGCGTTTCTTCAGCGCGCGATCGCAGGCTTCCCGCGTGGCGCTAAGCCAAACACCGCGGCCCGGCAGTTTGCCGGCGAGATCCGGCACCATCCAACCGTCCGGGTCGACCACGAAACGCACCATCGCGGCCGGGTCCTTGACCTCGCCCGTGGCAACGCATTTTCGTAGTCGGTCGGTCATACATCCCCCCGAACCGTCGTCAGCCGGCGGCGGATTCGGCTTCCGCCTCGGCCGTCTCGGCGGCTTCCTGCGGAACCTCATCCTCGTCGTCGAACCAGTGCGCGCGCGCCGCCATGATGATGGCGTTGGCTTCTTCCTCGCCAAGCTGGAAAGCGCGCAGAATGCCTTCTTCGCGATCGATCAGTTCGTCGCTCGCCAAGTCGCCCAGATCGTCCAGCGTCTTGATCCCGGCCTCGCCAAGCGCGACCAGCATCGCCGGCGTGAGGCCGGACAGGTCAGCCAGCGCGTCCTCGACGCCCAGATCCGACCGCTTCTGGGCCAATTCCGAATTGACGCGGTCGAGATATTCCCGCGCCCGGGTTCCCAGTTCGCCGGCCAGATCCTCGTCGAAACCGTCGATCGCCAGCAATTCCTCGATCGGCACATAGCCGACCTCCTCGACCGACGTGAAACCTTCGGCGACCAGCAATTGCGCGATCATTTCGTCGACCTGCAACGCGTCAATGAACGCCTGGCTGCGTTCGTGGAACTCCTGCTGGCGGCGCTCCGATTCCTCTTCCTCGGTCAGGATGTCGATATCCCAGCCGGTCAGTTGCGAGGCCAGGCGGACGTTCTGGCCGCGTCGGCCGATCGCCAGGCTGAGCTGGTCGTCCGGCACCACGACCTCGATCCGGCGCGCATCCTCGTCGAGGACGACCTTGGCCACCTCCGCCGGCGCCAAACCGTTGACGATGAAGGTCGCCGGATCGGGCGACCAGGAGATGATGTCGATCTTCTCACCCTGCAATTCGTTGACCACGGCCTGAACCCGGCTGCCGCGCATGCCGACGCAGGCGCCGACCGGATCGATCGACTGATCGTGGGAAATCACGGCGATCTTGGCCCGGCTGCCCGGGTCGCGCGCCACCGATTTAATCTCGATGATATTATCGTAGATCTCCGGCACTTCCTGTTCGAACAGTTTGGCCATGAAGGCCGGATGGGTGCGCGACATGAAGATCTGCGGGCCGCGCAGTTCCCGACGCACATCGTAAATGTAAGACCGGATCCGGTCGCCCTGACGGAAGCTCTCCCTCGGCAACAGCTCGTCGCGGCGAAGGACCGCTTCGCCGCGGCCGAGATCGACCGTGACGTTGCCGTGCTCCACGCGCTTGACCAGGCCGTTGACGATCTCGCCGATACGGTCCTTGTATTCCTCGTACTGACGTTCGCGCTCTGCGTCGCGCACCTTCTGCACGATCACCTGTTTGGCGGTCTGGGCGGCGATGCGCCCGAAATCGATCGGCGGCAGCGGTTCGGAAATGAAATCGCCGACCTGGGCGTCCGGGTTGCGGCCACGCGCCTCCTTCACCTTGATCTGGGTGGCGTCGCTTTCGATCTCGTCGACGACTTCCAGCAGGCGGGCAATGCGAATTTCACCGGTCCCGCGATCGATCTCGGCACGAATTTCGTTCTCTATGCCGTACTTCGAGCGGGCGGCCTTTTGGATCGCCTCTTCCATCGCTTCGATAACGATGTCCTGCTCGATGTTCTTCTCGCGCGCGACGGCGTCCGCCACTTGCAGCAGTTCCAAACGGTTTGCTGTGGTCGCCATGGCTTATTGGGCTCCCGTCATGTCTTTTGAGTTTTTCAAACTTGCTTCGATCAGCTCGTCCGTCAGGACAAGCTTCGCCTCCGCGATATCCGTCAGCGGCAAAGCCGCCACCGTTTCTTCCGCGCCTTTCAGACGCAGCCGAACCCGGTCGTCGTCGACGCCCAGCAGTTCGCCCCGGAAACGGCGCTGGCCGTCCCGCGCGGCGGTCAATTCGACTTTGGCTTCGAAACCGGCGAACCGCTCGAAATCGCGGCGCTTGACCAGCGGCCGGTCTATGCCCGGCGACGACACTTCCAGGTTGTAGGCGCCGGGGATCGGATCTTCGACATCCAGCAGCGCCGATAGGACGCGGCTGATCTGTGCGCAGTCCTCGACGTCCATCTGCGCCTCGTCCGTCCGCTCCGCCATCACCTGCAAAACAGCCTTGTCGCCGCCGGTGAAACGCACACGCACCAGTTCGTAACCCAACGCCGTCAGCGACGGCTCGATCAGGTTGGCGACACGGTCTATCGGCGCAACAGTTCCCAAAGGCAATTACCCGCTACTTCCAGCGGCCCAGCCGGCTCTACCATCTGGTCCAGAAACACAAAAAAAGTGGGCGCTCGGCCCACTGCCCTTAATCGTCCATACTTTGACGAACGAACAGTTCGTTTCGTCTAATAATAAGTATCGGCGCCCCTTCTTCAAGGCTTTTCTGCCGCGATTACTGGGCTCGATTCCGCCGGCGAAAGCTGAAATAGAGGCTTGAGCGGCCATCCTTGGCGGCCTTGGCCTCATAGCGGGTTTGCGGCCAGTCGGCGGGCCGAAACCGCCAGTCCGCCGCCGCCTCGGCCGGCCAGTCGAAGGCCGGATGGGCAAGCAGATGCCAGAGCATCCAGCGGCCATACTCCATATGGTCCGTCGCGGCGCGGAATTCAGCCCCGTCGGCGAGGATTCGGGCCAGGCGATCCAGGTTCTCCGGACGCACGAAGCGTCGCTTGTGGTGGCGTCGTTTCGGCCAGGGGTCCGGGAACAGCAGGAAACAGCGCGCGATCGATGCCTCCGGCAGCGCGTCCATCAGATCGGCCGCGTCGTCCTGATAGATCCTGATGTTATTAAGCCCCTGCCGGTCGATCAGCCCCAGCAGGCTGGCAACGCCATTGATGAAGGGTTCCGCACCGATCAGCGCGACATCCGGGTTGTGCTCCGCCTGCCAGGCCAGATGCTCGCCGCCGCCGAAGCCGATTTCCAGCCACATTTCCTTAACGGAGCCGGAAAACGCGGCGACCGCATTGAAGCCAGATCGGCGAGGATGCAACAAAAGGCCCGGAAGGCGCTCTTCCAGCAGTTTGCGGCGGCCAGGCCGCAACGGTTTGCCGTGACGCCGGCTGAATATCGTCTTGCGGCCGCCGCTTTCGCTTTGCCGCGGCGGCCCGGCCTAGGTTCGTCATGCTCTAGAACGCCGCCTTGAGGTCGTCCACCAGATCCAGCCGCTCCCAGGAGAAGCCGCCGTCGGCTTCGGCCGGCCGGCCGAAATGGCCGTAAGCGGCGGTGCGGCCATAGATGGGACGGCCGAGCGACAGTTGCTCGTGAATACCGCGCGGGCTCAGGTCCATGACCTCGCCCAGCACTCGCTCCAGCTTGGTCTCGTCGACATTGCCGGTCTCGTAGAGATCGACATAGATCGACAGCGGCTTGGACACGCCGATCGCATAAGCCAGCTGGATCGCGCAACGGTCCGCCAGGCCCGCGGCAACCACGTTCTTCGCCAGGTAGCGCGCCGCATAGGCCGCCGACCGGTCGACCTTGGTCGGATCCTTGCCGGAGAAGGCGCCGCCGCCGTGGGGCGCGGCGCCGCCATAGGTATCGACGATGATCTTGCGCCCGGTCAGGCCGGCGTCGCCGTCCGGGCCGCCGATCACGAACTTGCCGGTCGGGTTGACGTAGAATTCGTCCTCCGGGCACATCCAGCCATCGGGCAGTACCTTCAACACCGACGGGCGCACAAGCTCCCGCACGTCGTCCTGGTCCAATCCATCGGCATGCTGCGTCGACACCACCACCGACGTGGCGCCGACCGGTTTGCCGTCGCGGTAGGCGAGGGTCACCTGGCTTTTGGCGTCCGGGCCGAGCTTGCCGGCAGCGCCGTTGCGCCGCGCCTCGCGCAGCTCCCGTAAGATTCCGTGCGACAGATGGATCGGCGCCGGCATGAGCTCTTCGGTTTCGCGCACAGCGTAGCCGAACATGATGCCCTGGTCGCCGGCCCCCAGATCCTTGTTGCCGGACGCGTCGACGCCTTGTGCGATATCCACCGACTGTTCGTGCAGATGAATGTGCACGTCGGCTTTTTCCCAATGGAAGCCGTCCTGTTCGTAGCCGATGTCTTTCACGACATCGCGCGCCAGTTGTTCGATTTCGCCCGTTTCGAAATGCGGGCCGCGCACCTCGCCGGCCAGCACGATCATGTTCGTCGTCGTGAGGGTTTCGCAGGCAACGCGGGAATTCGGGTCGGCTGCCAGGTATTTGTCGACAACGCTGTCGGAAATGCGATCGCAGATTTTATCGGGATGTCCCTCCGACACGGATTCAGAGGTAAACAGGTAGTCCTTTCTGGGCACCGGACAACGCTCCTTGAGGCAATGGGTCAGTCGCCCGACAGTTCGGCGACGGGCAGGCAGGAATATGCTGCGTCTACAGCCACAACGGCGCTGGCCCGCGGCCACGGCTGACGCTACCGTGTTTTGTGACAAGCTTTAGAGTGACGGTCAAGAGAATTGCCGACGCCGTTTGGGAAGCGATCCGGCCATGGCAGGCCAGGACATTCGCTAGTCGGTTTCGGAGGCGCCGTCGATGGATGCTGAAACCGCTTTGACCAAGGCGAACAAGCGGTCGCGTACTTCACGATTATCGATCCGGTCGTAGGCCCGCACCAGTTCTAGAATTTCCCGTTTGGCAAACTGCTCGGATTCGGCCGTATCCGGCGGTATGTCTTCTTGCTGTCCCGACGCCGCGCTTCGCCGGCCGACGCCCGTGATGCCTTCGAAAAAGAACGCCGGCGGCACGTCGAGTACCTCGCTCAGCTCATACAGGCGGCTGGCGCCAATGCGGTTGGCCCCTCTTTCGTACTTCTGAACCTGTTGAAAAGTCAGCCCCAGTTCCCCGGCGAGACGCTGCTGACTCATACCGCGCAATGTCCGCCGGAGTCGCACCCTGCTGCCGACATGGATATCCACCGGATGGGGTTTATCCGCCACGTCCCCGCACCTCCCTTAAGCTTCGACGCTACTGCCCCGCACCTCAATGTTTAGACAATTTAGCAGTTTTTCACGCAGCGATATATGTTGTTCTGTCCTAATTCAGCAATACAATAAAAAATCCGGGGTATTAGTATGAAGTTCTAAGTGTTTGACGGCATTCTAGATTTTGCGGAGTAAATAATCGTCTCACGACAGGACAAGTGATGACGTGCGCATACTATTCGCAAATTGCGAAATTCTGCTTGTCTACTAACTGTCGCTACCCGCTATGGATTACTCGTGCGGACTATTTTCAACGCTGGCGGCAATATTTCACAAGCAGCACGAGCATAGCCACCCAGAGGCTCAAGGGCGCGAAGTCGCCGACGCGCGCATAGGGTGTCGGCGCCAGGGCAACGGGCAAATCCCCATCCAGAACGCCACGCATTCCCAGACCGAGCTGGCCCTGGACGCGGCCATAGCCGTCGACGATGCCGGAAATGCCGGTGTTGGCGGCGCGCAGCAGCGGCAGGCCCTGTTCGACGGCGCGCGTACGCGCCATGGCGAAATGCTGATAGGGACCGGCCTGACGGCCGAACCAGGCGTCGTTGGTGACATTCACCAGCACTCCGGGGCGGGCGGCCCCGAACGGTACGATCTCGTCCGGGAATATCGCCTCGTAGCAGACCAGCATGCGCGCCGGCGGCAGGCCGGGCAGATCCACCAGCCGCGGTTCGGACGCGGCGGTGAAATCGACGGCGCCATGCGCCAGTTTGTCCAATCCAACCCGGCTCAGTAGATCGCGAAACGGCAGGTATTCGCCGAACGGAACCAGGTGGGCCTTGTCGTAGCCCCCCAGGATCGACCCGCCGGCGCCAATTCCCAGCACGCTGTTCCAGGCGCGGAACGTCGCCTCGGCCGGGTCCGAGCGCCGGATCGAACCGGTGATCAGCACCCGATCCGGCGCATCGCCGGTCAACGCTTCGGCAATCAATTCACGCACGCCATGGTCCACGTTCAGATAGAACGGAACCGCCGTCTCCGGCCAGACGACATGGGTAATCGCCGCCGCGCCCGGACCGCGGGTGAGGTCCAGGTGTCGGGCCAGGTGAACGGCCCGCCGTTCCGGGCGCCATTTGTCGGCCTGCGGGATGTTGGCCTGAACGATCCTGATCCGCACGTCGGGAACCGTTTCGTCGTCGGCCATGGCAAGCCGCACCGCGCCACCGGCCCAGACCAGGGCCAGAATGCCGAAGGCGACCGCGATAGCACGGCCGGCCTGCGGCGTTCCCGCGTCGGATCCGTCTGCGAGTATCGCCGGCATCGCAAAGGCCACCACGGTTATCAGGCTGAGTCCGTGGATGCCGAATAGGGCGGTGAGTTGGAGAATCTCCGGCGAGAAGGCCCAGACGTAGCCCATCAGGTTCCAGGGAAACCCGGTAAAGATATGGCTGCGCAGAAATTCCAGCGCCAGCCAGGCCAGCGCCAGGGCCAGCACCCGGGCAATCCCGGTCAACGGGCGCCAACGGGCGATCAGCATCGCCAAGGCGGGAAAGACCGCCACGATCGCGGGCAGCCCCAAGACCGGCAGCGGGGCGAGCAGGGCGAAACGGTCCGGTTCGACGAAGAACGCCGACGCGATCCAGTACAGGCCGGTGACGAACGTGCCGTAGCCGAACCACCAGCCGATCCAGAACGCCGCGCGCCGCGATGCGGCTCCGTCCAGCAGCCAGACCAGTCCGGTAAAGGAAACGACCGCCAGCGGCACCAGATGCAGGGGCGCCATCGCCGCCGTGGTGAACGCGCCCAGCAGAAACGCGACGGCGGCCCGCCGCCACCCCGTCAGGCCCGCCAGACCGCCGGCCATTCGCGCCGGCAGGCCGGTGGCCGCCGCCGTCACGCGCCCACGTCTTCCAGCAAGTCCGGCCGGCGCACGCGCAGCCGTTTGATGCGGCGCGGGTCGACGTCGATCACTTCGAATTCCAGCCCGCAGGGATGACGCAAAATCTCGCCGCGCTGCGGCACCCGGCCAAGCAGGCTGAACACCAGGCCGCCGAGGGTGTCGATCTCCTCGTCATCCTCTTCCGGCAGCAGGTCGTAGCCGACGCGTTTCTCGAAATCCTCGATCTCCGTGCGGGCATCGGCATCGATGCTGCCGTCCGGCCGGTCGACCATCATCGGGCCTTCGATGACATCGTATTCGTCCTGGATGTCGCCGACGATCTCCTCGACCAGGTCCTCGATGGTGACCAGGCCGTCGGTACCGCCATATTCGTCGATCACGATCGCCATATGCTTGCGCGATGCGCGCATCTGCAACAGCAGATCCAAAACCGGCATCGAGGGCGGCACGAACAGCGGTTTGCGCGCGATACCGGACAGCGGCGCGGCGCCGCGGCGACCCCAGTAGCGTACGATGTCCTTGATGTGCACCACGCCGACGATGTCGTCCAACGTCTCCCGATAGACCGGGACACGCGAATGCGCCGCCGTTCGGAACAGCTCGACCACCATCTCCAGCGGCGTGTCGACCCCGGTCGCGACGATGTCAGCGCGCGGCACCATCACGTCGTCGACGCGCTTTTCGCCAAAGCTGAGGATGTTCATCAGCATCAGCCGTTCCTCGGGATTGATCGAGGTCTCGGTCTGCTGATGTTCTTCGATTACCTCTTCAAGGCTTTCGCGCAGCGACGCGTCGCCGTTGCGTCCGCGTCCGAAGACCCGCAGCCAGTCGAGGATCGTCTCGCCGATAGTGGAATCGTTTGCGGCCCCGTTGGAACGGGGCGGTCTACTTGAGGATGGGTCGGTCATCTCCGATCACGTCATTACGGGCGCAGTCACTGTAGGGATCCGGCAAGCCGAGGCCGTTTAAGATCTCGGTCTCCGTTCTCTCCATACGCTGCGCCTCGTCCTCCGCCTCATGGTCATAGCCGAACAGATGCAGCACCCCATGCACCACAAGGTGCGACAGATGCGCCGCGACTGCCTTGCGTTGCCGATCGGCTTCGGCAAAAACCGTTTCATACGCTAGCACAACATCGCCGATTAAAACCGGCACCGCACTGCTCGCTTCTTCCGACATGGGGTCGCCGGACGGAAACGACAATACGTTGGTCGGCCGGTCCAATCCGCGGTAATCACGGTTGAGGATATGTACGGCGGCATCGTCGGTCAAAACGATGCTGATTTCCAACCCGGGGTCGGTATCGCGCTTCAGATGGCGCAGCGCCGCCTGTGCGGCCAGTCGGCAGACCGCTTCCGGATCGGGCAACCCACCTCGCCAGTCGCCGCCCTCGACGGCGACCGCGATCTCGGGTCCGTTTGGGTCGGCAGTCAAATTCAGCGCCGGCCGGCTCACCGGTTTCTTCCGTTACCCAGGTCGAACAGTTCCGGCTCCTTGGCCGCATAGGCCTTGAGCACCCGCGTCACGAGCGGATGGCGGACCACGTCGACATGTTCGAAATGCACGAAAGACACACCTTCCACGCCCTTCAGCACGCTGACGGCGTCATGCAGGCCGGAGCGCGCGCCGGTCGGCAGATCGATCTGGCTGGGATCGCCGGTCACCGCCATGCGCGAGTTCTCGCCAAGCCGCGTCAGCAGCATCTTCATCTGCACCGGCGTGGTGTTCTGCGCCTCGTCCAGGATGACGAACGAATTGGCCAGGGTGCGGCCGCGCATGAAGGCAAGCGGCGCGATCTCGATCTCCGCCGCTTCGATCCGTTTGACCACCTGGGCCGCCGGCAACATGTCGTACAAGGCGTCGTACAGGGGTCGAAGGTACGGGTCGACCTTCTCTTTCATGTCGCCCGGCAGGAAGCCGAGCCGTTCGCCGGCCTCCACCGCGGGACGGGAGAGAATGATCCGGTCCACCTGTTGCGTCAGCAGGTGAGAAACGGCGACCGCCACGGCCAGATAGGTCTTGCCGGTACCGGCCGGGCCGAGGCCGAACACCAGCTCCGCTTCATTCAGCGCCTGGATATAGCGCGCCTGGTTCGGCGAACGGGGCAGGATTCTGCGTTTGCCCTTGCCCGTCTTGATCGCGCTGTTGTCGGCGGAGCCCGAGCTTGCCGGCATCTCTCCACCCACGATCGCTTCCGCCATTCTGATCGCTCCGTCGATTTCGCCGTCGGTGACCTCAAGCCCTTTTTGCAGCCGGGCGTAAAGCTCGTTGAGAACCTGTCCGGCGGTATCGCGCGAGCCCTGGCTGCCGGAAATCGCCACCCGGTTGCCGCGGGACGTCAGCGAAACGCCCAATTTCTGCTCGATACGGGACAGGTTTCGGTCGTACTCGCCGAACAACGCCGTCAGCAGTCGATTATCGTCGAAGTCTAGGACCAGCGGATCCGCCATGCGCCGCTGTGAACCGGCATTATCTACCGTGCTCAATTCGCTCCTTTCTCAAGCCGCATGGGCCGATGCTTCCGCACCGTCCATCAGGCGGCCGGCAAGGCTGTTGGCAAGCGCTCGCTCTATCCGCACATCCGCAAGCACGCCAATCATCGTATCGCAGTCGTTGACGTGGACCGACTGCATATAAGGACTGCGGCCGATCGCCTGGCCGGCTTCCCGGCCGTCCCGGTCGAACAGGACGGCCAAGTCACGGCCGATGCAGGCCTGATTGAAGGCCAGTTGCTGCTCGTTCAGCAGCACCTGCAACGCCAGCAGACGCTCCGCCTTCACGGGCTCGGCAATCTGGCCGTATTGCAAGGCCGCCGCCGGCGTCCCCGGCCGCGGGCTGTACTTGAACGAATAGGCTTGCGCGTAACCGACCCGGCGAACCAGATCCAGCGTCCGTTCGAAATCCGCGTCCGACTCGTCGGGGAAGCCGACAATAAAGTCGCCGGACAAGGCGATATCCGGCCGCGCGGCGCGCAGCTTGTCGATCACCCGGAAGTAATCGTCGCGGCGATGCCGCCGGTTCATTGCCTCCAGCACCCGGTCGGAACCCGACTGCACCGGCAGATGCAGGAACGGCATCAGGGCCGGCACGTCGCCGTGCGCGGCGATCAGATCGTCGGTCATTTCCAGCGGATGTGACGTCGTGTAGCGCAACCGCTCCAGCCCGTCGATCTCCGCCAGTTCCCGGATCAGACGCCCCAGCGACCAGGTACCGCCATCGGGCCCATCGCCGTGATAGGCGTTGACGTTCTGGCCAAGCAGGATGATTTCGCGACTGCCCGCATCGACCAGCCGGCGCGCCTCGGCGACGATATCGGCCGCCGGGCGCGAGAATTCCGCGCCGCGGGTATAGGGCACCACGCAGAAGGTGCAGAACTTGTCGCAGCCTTCCTGGACGGTCAGAAACGCGCTGACCCCGCGGGCGCCCATTTCCTCCGGCAGATGGTCGAATTTCGATTCGACCGGAAACTCGGTATCCAGAACGTCGCCCTGGTGGCGGGTCGCCCGCGCGACCATCTCCGGCAGGCGGTGATAGGCCTGCGGCCCGAACACAACGTCGACGTATGGCGCGCGGCGCATGATCTCCGCACCTTCCGCCTGGGCGACGCAGCCGGCCACGGCAATCACCATATCGCCGCCGCCGGCCTGCTTTTCCTGCTTCAGCGCACGGATCCGGCCAAGCTCGGAATAAACCTTCTCGGCCGCTTTTTCGCGGATATGGCAGGTATTGAGGATCACCATGTCTGCGCCGTCCGGCGCGGGCGCTTGCGTGTAGCCAAGCGGCGCCAAGACATCCGCCATGCGGGCGGAGTCGTAGACGTTCATCTGGCAACCGTAGGTTTTAATGAACAGTTTTTTGGACAATGAGGTTCCCTGGGAGGTTCCTTGCGCGGTGCCTCAAAATGCCATGCGTGCTTTGGCCGTCTCTCCAGCGCCAACGCGACCGCGCCCCCAACTTGGCCGCACCGATCCACGGCGGAAGGTCCAATCGGTTCGAAAGTATTGACCGTTCTTCCTTAACATTTAATGACAGTATCACCGCAACCATGGGAGTCAAGAATCGGCGAGCGCCGCCGGAACGGCGGATTCGGGCGGTGCCGAGACCCCGGCTTCGGCCGCCCGGCCGCCGGTGGGCCGCGGCCGGCCTGACAGGCTTTCGCTCATGCCCTCGACAATCCTCTCGCGGCAGTGGGACGACAGCGCCTTGCGCGACCCGAACTGGTCCAGCGTGACCGGCGCGTGCATCAACAGTTCCGCCACGATCGGCCCGCCGGTCAATATGCCCCAGAGGTGCGGCAGCAGGTCCATGTCGCCATACCAGGCGAGCCCGGGCATCTGGCTGCGGAGCGCCGGCACCCCGTCCACCCGGGTATAGGCAATGGTGACCGGCTGCACCGTCAGCGCCCGGCCGCCGATGCGCCGTTCGGCCACGGCCAGCAGCCCGCTTTTGAACGGCAGGATGTGGATCCCGTCGCCGGAGCTGCCCTCGGCAAACAGGATCAGGTTGTCGCCGGCTTCCAGCCGGCGCTGCAGCGCGTCGCGGTGATCGGCGGTCGCGTGGCGGCGGCGCTCTATGAAGACCGAGCGCTGCAGCTTCGCCAAGCGGCCGAAGAACGGCCAGGACGCGACTTCCGACTTGGCCACGAAACAGGCGGGCAGGGCCTTGCCCATGACGATGATGTCCAGCCATGAGATGTGGTTGCAGACGAACAGAACCGGCCGTTCCGTGGCCATGTCGCCGCGCACGACCACGCGGATGCGCATCAGGCGGCTGGCGATGGCGTGCCAGAGCAGCGGCAGACGTTCGGCCAGACGGGAGCGGCTAAGGGTGGCGACGATCTGGATCGGCATCAGCACAAGCGTCATCAGCACGACCAGACCGAAGACGACGATGGCTCGAATTGACGACATGACCGCCCTGGGATTCAAACGGTCAAATGCGGCGCTGAGCAGTCGCCGTCACTTCCGCTTCGTGCCGGCGCTCTTGGTCTTGCCGGAACCTGCCGGTACCGCGTAAAGCTCCAGGCGGTGATCGACCAATTGATAGCCCAGCTTTTCAGCCACGCGCCTTTGCAGTTCCTCGATTTCATCGTTCTGGAATTCGATGACTTTGCCGGACTGCACATCGATCAGGTGATCGTGGTGATCGTCGCTGGCTTCCTCGTACCGGGCCCGTCCGTCGCCGAAATCGTGCCGGGCCAGAATGCCGGCTTCTTCGAACATGCGAACGGTACGGTACACGGTGGCGATGCTGATGCGCGGATCGATCTTCGAGGCTCGGATGTAAAGCTGCTCCACATCGGGATGATCCTGCGCTTCCGACAGCACGCGCGCAATCACGCGGCGCTGCTCGGTCATACGCATCCCTTTTTCCACACACAGGTCTTCCAGTCGATTAGGCATTGCACCCCGTCCCGCTTTTCGCGGCAAAACCTCTCCGGCAGATGTTGAAAACGCGATCCATCGACATCACTTGGCGCGGTTGGCGCCGGCGGTCAAATGTCGACAGCTGCCCCGCACGCCATGTTTTTCAACCATGGTTCGCTCTGGACAGCGCTGAATGCCTCCAACTATCTCCCGTTCGGCATTATAGCGACACTATACCGATGGTTCAGCATTTTCAGCACCGCGCCGACGCATTACGACGGCATCTTGCCGACCGTCGGCCTGCGCATAATAGCCGGTCCTGACGCCGACCTGATCGAAACCTGCTGCCCGATAAAGGCCGATCGCCGGATCGTTGCCGCTCTCCACTTCCAGGAACATCTCTCGAGCGCCGGCGGCTTCGGCCCGCTCCAGGGCGGCAGCCAGCAGCGCCCGGCCATGACCGCGGCCACGCCGGTCACCAACCACGCCGAAGGTCAGAATCTCCCCTTCACCGGCAGCAAGGCGACACAGAATAAAGCCGAGCGGCTCCGGCGGATCGCCGTGTTCGGCGGCGATCAAGGCGAAAACGCCGGGCGAGGCCAGCAGCTTTGCGAACGCCGACCGGTCCCAGCCATCCGCGAAACACCGTCCGTGCAGATTGACCAGCAGATCGAGCGCCGCGACGCCTGCCGGCTCGATCACCCGGGCCGCCACCGGATCGTTCATTGGCCCGTGCGGTCCGCCATCGGCACCGCATCCGGCGCACGCAGGTAAAGCGGCTCGACGGGTGGCCCGTCCGGCGGCGGCAAGCCGCGGCCGGCGGCAATTCGGGCGACGACAGCCGCATCGGGCTCCACCGCGTCGCTGCCGGCGGCAAGCACGACGCGGGCGCCGACAGCCGCCTCCACCAGACGGGCGCCGGAGCCGACAGCCAGCGTGCTGCCGTCGGGCAGACCTTCCGCCGCCCGCTCGGCCGCCACGACCCGCGGCTCCGTCAACGGCGTCTTGTCCGGCGCGAAGGCCTGGCAGTAGAGCTCGGCCCGACGCGCGTCGATCGCCACCAGAACCGACGCGACCTCCGGCGGCGGCTCCGCCACGCTCGCCGCGATGGCCTCCAGCGTCGTCACGCCCGCCAGCGGCACGCCGCTTGCCAGCGCCAGGCCGCGCGCCGCCGCCAGCCCGACCCGAACGCCGGTGAAGGTGCCCGGCCCGACGGTGGCGGCGAGCAGGTCGAGATCGCCGAAATCCAGCCCGGCCTCGCGCCGCGCCGCCTGGACCATCGGCATCAGCGCCTCGGCGTGGCCGCGCGCCATCGGTTCGAAACGCCGCGCCAGCAGCCTGTCGCCGTCGATGATCCCGACGGAACAGGCGCCAAGCGTCGTATCCAGGCCAAGCACCCGCATGTCAGCGCAATCGCGCGGTCATAGGACTTCGCAGACCTCGTCGAATTCCAGGCGCGGGCTGCGGGGGAAAAGTCCGGCCGGGTCGCCGTGCCCGATACTGCACAGGAAATTCGATTTGATCCGGCCGCCCGGGAAGAACTCGGCGTCGACCTTGGCATTGTCGAAGCCCGACATCGGCCCGCAATCCAGGCCGAGCGAGCGCGCCGCGATCATGAAATAGGCGCCCTGCAGCGTGCCGTTTCGGAACGCGGTCGTCTCCGCCACCTGTTCGTCGGAATCGAACCACGACTTGGCGTCGGGCGAGTGGGGAAACAATCTCGGCAGCAATTCGTAGAAGCGGGTGTCGTAGCCGATGATGGCGCAGACCGGGGCCTTCATCGTCTTTTCGACATTGCCGGGCAGCAGGAACGGCTTCAGCCTTTCCTTGGCCTCGGTGGAGCGCAGGAACAGGATCCGCGCCGGCGAGCAATTGGCGCTGGTCGGCCCCCAGCGCATCAGATCGTACAACGCCGCCAGGGTCACATCGCTGACCTCGCCGTCGCGCCAGGCGTTTTGCGTGCGCGCATCGCGAAAGATCAGGTCGAGGCTCTCGTCACTTAAAATCTTCGACACGGAACGCTCCTTTTCAGTAAGATTTTCCGGTGGATCCGGCGGTCGAACATGCTCAACGATCCGTTAACCAATCCGATTATACTGTCGCCGTAATACCCCGAAGCACCGGTCTTATAATGTTGAACGGGTTTACATCGATGGCAAGCGAAGCGTCGACCCGCTTGTGCGGCGCCAGGCGCCTGGCCATGGGCCTTCTCGCCGCCTGTAGTGTCGTCGCGACCGCGCCGTCGTTCGCCGCCGATTGGGCCAACGTGGTCATGTACCATCGCTTCGGCGAGGATGTGCACCCCTCCACCAACATCCATCTGGAACAGTTCGACGCCCATCTGGCCGAGCTTCAAAGCGGCGACTATACCGTTCTGCCGCTGCCGGAAATCGTCGATGCGCTGCGCCACGGCCTGAAACTGCCCGACCGCACCGTCGCGATCACCATCGATGACGCTTTCCTGTCGGTCTATACCGAAGCCTGGCCCAGGCTGAAAGAAGCCGGGTTCCCGTTCACCCTGTTCATCGCGACGGACGCGATCGACCGGGGCTTGCCGGCCTATATGTCCTGGGACCAGATCCGCCAGCTATCCAATGCCGGAGTCACCATCGGCAGCCAGACCGCGTCGCATCCCCATATGCCGACCTTAAGCGCCGAGCGCAACCGCGCGGAACTGGAGAAGTCGAACGCCCGGTTCAAGACCGAGTTGGGCAGGGTGCCGACGCTGTTCGCCTATCCCTACGGCGAATACGGCAGCGGTGTCCGCCAGGTGGTCGCCGACGCCGGCTTCGTCGCGGCTTTCGGCCAGCATTCGGGGGTCGGCTATGCCGGCGCCGACATGTTCGGCCTGCCGCGCTTCGCCATGAACGAGAACTACGGCGACATCGCCCGGTTCCGCCTGGCGGCCAACGCGCTGCCGCTTCGGGTGGCGGAAGTGACGCCGAACGACGTGTTCCTGAAAGACCACAATCCACCCGCTTTCGGCTTCACCGTGGCGGAGGACCTGCCCAACCTGGGCGCCCTGAACTGTTTCGCGTCGAACCAGCCGGAAGCGGCGCGGATGGAAAGGCTCGGCCCGAACCGCGTGGAAGTCCGCCTGGACGCGCCGTTCAAGCCGGGGCGGGGCCGGATCAACTGCACCATGCCAGGACCGGACCGCCGCTGGCGCTGGTTCGGCACACAATTCTATATTCCGCGCGGCTGATCGATCCGAAGCTTAAGTCGACCCGTCCGGCTCCAGCACCCAGCGTCCCTGCCGAAACCGAACCAGATCGAACCGTTCCAAACGGTTGGCGCGGATCACGGTCAGTATCTTACGGACGTAGATCTCGCGTTCCTGCGAATACTTCAGCATGGTCGGCGCCAGGACGGCGCCACGCACGACCGGCATCGTCGCCCGAAAGCGGGCGCGTTCGGTCCGGAACTGCTCGTAGGCCGCGTGGGTATTCAGGGTGTGCATGTAGGACCGTACGGAATCGGAAAGCCGGTCGAAGGTCTTGATCTCGTGGGTCGCACCTTCCTCGCGCTCGGCGGGGACCAGACCGCTGCCGGGCGCCCACGACCATTGCCCGAACAGAGCGTTGCCCTGCCGCGCGAACCGCGACGTGCCCCAGCCGGATTCCAGCGCCGCCTGGGCCAGGGCCAGCGACGGCGGCACTTCGTCGATCCTGATCAGCAGGCCATCCAGGTCGTCGGCCGCCGTGCCGTACCGGTCGGCGGCGTCGGCCAGCCAGGCCTGTTCTTCCTTGGACAGCGAGCGGCGGTTGCGGATCTGGCGCAAACGGCGCCGGTCGCGCCAGATGGCGCGATTGGCTTCCAGCACCAACGGCAGCACGGTCCGCACGAACAACGCCTTGCGCAGGTCGATGTCGTCCAGCGTCGCCCAGTCCTGCGGAAGCGAGCGCAACAGCAGACGCGGGACCTCCATCGGCTCGTCGCCGGGACCATCCAGATCGTAGCGGGCGGCACGGAAGGTTGTAACCAGGTTGGCCAGGCGCGGCGCGGTGATCTCCGCAGCGTTGCGCCCTTCCGGCCGAAGGAAGTCGTCGTCCGGCAACAAGCCGATCAGGGCGACAGCATACAGTACGGCAACAGCCGCCAGCCCGGCGGCGGCCGCCAGCCATGACGCCGGCGCGGCGCGAAAGTCGTCGGAGGAAGACAGAGCGGGCTGGATCCTGCTTGAATGTCCGTTGTCAGAACGTGTCGGACGCAAGCGCGGCGACCCGCTGGCCCCGGAGGCGGGCATCGTCAAAATCCCCAAACCGGTTGACCCGGATAATCCGGCGGATTGTCCTGGTGTATTCCACGCCGCGCTCCGAATAACGCCGCAGCGTCACGGCCAGCTCATAACCGCTCAGCGGCCGGTCGTTACGGTGCATCGACGCGCGCACCCGGCGCAGTGCCGCATAGGCCGGATGGGTATTCAGATTGCGCATGTACGAGGCAATCGACAGGCCCAGGGTGTTGAACGTCCTGACCTCGTGGCGCTCTCCGGCCGCGCGGTCCCGGGGCACGATGCCGGCCCCTTTCGACCACGTCCGCTGGCCGAACACGGCATTGCCCTTCCTGGCGAAGCGGGAGGTTCCCCAGCCCGATTCCTCCGCCGCCTGTGCCAGCGCCAGCGACGGCGGCACCCGGTCGACCCGGCGGAGCAATTCGCCAACGGCATCCGCCATGGCAAGCTCGACCCCGTAGTCGGCGGCGATTTCAGCCAGCCATTCCATGTCCTGCGTGGCGAGTTCGACGCCGGCGTCCAGGTGATAGGCAACGTCGATAAGACGCGCTCGTGCCGCCGCGATCCGCTCGTTTTCGTCCAATACCAACGGCAGCAGTGTTTTGACGAACAGGTCCTTGCGCGCTTCCGTCTCGTTCATGGTCGAAAGGTCGCCGGGCAGGGCCGCCAAAAAAACGCGCGGTACATCCGCCCGGCCGGTCCTGACTTTGCTCAGGTCGAATGACGGTACATGTGGCCAGCCGCCGACACGGTAGACCAGGTCCTCCAGGCGAACCGCATCGGCATATTGGGCGAGGGTCACCCGTCTCGGCCGGGGCAACGGCGGCTGTTCGAATTTCTCGGCCGCCGACCGCGCCAGATCGCCGAAGGCGGCAATTTGCGCGGCGCGGAGAGGGTGGGCGGCAACGGGATCGTCGGCCGGCCGGCGTTCCGCCGCGCGGCCCCGCCGCAGTGGGTCCATGGCGCGGCCTATGGCCGTCCCGGCCGTGTCCCACGGCGCACGAGGCCCTTGAAAATCAAGTGCTAACCGCCCGTCGGTGATTGCAGACGCGCGAACGACGGCGCCGGACGGTTCCGTCTCGGTCAACGCGTCAGTTAGCCATTCGGTCGAAATCAACGGTGCCCACAAAACCGCGCCGACAATTGGCGCAGACACACCAAACACCACGTTACGCCACGCGAAACGCATGAGGTTGCCCCCTGTACTCGGCCCTGTGCACTGCTCTTACTGGCTTCTTCGGACCTGCGTCCGCGGCCAGCGGTGGTGTTATCTCACGATTCGCATCGCGAGGCGAATCGATTCAAACCGCGCGGACTTCCGTCACTTCGGGAATGTAGTGGCGCAGCATGTTCTCAATGCCGTGCTTCAGCGTAATGGTCGAACTGGGGCAGCCCTGGCAGGAGCCCTGCATGTGCAGATAGACCACGCCACGTTCGAAACCGTGGAACACGATATCGCCGCCGTCCATGGCCACTGCCGGCCTGACGCGGGTATCCAGCAATTCCACGATCTGCGAAATCACAGCGCCGTCCTCGCCGCTGGTGTCGATGCCGCCGGCCGCCGATTCGTTGGTCGCGGCTTCGGCGTTGATCACCGGCAGGCCCGCCGTGAAGTGCTCCATGATCACGCCGAGGACGGCCGGCTTCAGGTGATGCCATTCCGTGCCTTCGCCCTTCAGGATGGTGACGAAGTCCTGGCCCAGATAGACCCCCATCACGCCGTCCACTTCGAACAGGCGCCGCGCCAGCGGCGACTGGACCGCGGCGGCTTCCGGATCGGTGAAATTGGCGGTCCCCGACGGCATCACCTGGACGCCGGGCAGGAACTTCAAGCTGGCCGGATTCGGGGTCGGTTCGGTTTGAATGAACATCGTAAACTCCTCGCGGACGCGCCGCTGCTTCCGGGTTAAAATGGGTCAATGGCGACCCAATATCAAGCTGGCGCTCGGGTGGGCCGGCCACCGCCACGGGCAAAATCGGGCTCCAGGTCAATTAAGCGAGGGATTTCAATAGGATGGATTTGCCACTGCCGCAGGATGGCGCCCGGTCCGCCGGGCCGGAGCCGGGCTGGTCGAATCATCCGGTCGCCACCTGGCTTGCCCGGCCCGAGCACGCGCCGAACGAGACGGAGGACTTCTTCCGGGCGCTATGCGAGCGCCTGAGGGCGGAGGGCATCCCGCTCAGCCGCGCCCAGTTCGGCCGGCTTGCGATGCATCCCCAGGTGTTCGCCCGCACCTATGTCTGGCGCCGCGACGGTTCGATCGAGGTGATCGACCGGCCGTGGGGCACCGAGAACAGCGAGACCTATCGCGCCAGTCCGGTCTACGTCATCCACCAGGGCGCCGACAGTCTGCGCCGCCGTCTGGACGTGGCCAAACCGCAGCTCGATTTTCCGATCCTGCATGACCTGAAGGCCGAGGGCGCGACCGACTACGTCGTCATGGCGCTGCCGTTCTCGACCGGCCAGAAGAACTTCATCTCCTGGATGACCGACCGGCCCGGCGGCTTCTCGACCGCCGACCTGTCGCTGCTGCACGACCTGTTGCCGCTGATGTCGCTGCGCCTGGAACTGGACGGCGCCTACGACGTCACCAACAACCTGCTCAACACCTACCTCGGGCCGTCCGTGGCCCGACGGGTATTGGCCGGCACGGTCAAGCGCGCCGAGGGCGAGCGGCTGGATGCGGCGATCTTCTACACCGACCTCCGCAACTTCACCGCCATGGCGGACACCGCCGAACCGGAACAGGTGATCGAAACCCTGGACGACTACTTCGACTGCATGATCGAGCCGGTGAAGCGGCGCGGCGGCGACGTGCTGAAGTTTATCGGCGACGGCATGCTGGCGATTTTCCAGATACGCCGCGGCGACGTGGACCAGGCCGCCTGCCGGGCGATATCCGCCGCGGTCGAGGGGTTCGAAAACCTCAACCGGCTGAACCGCAGCCGGGCGGAAGCCGGGAAAGCGCCGTTGAAGGTCGGCGTCGCCCTGCATGCGGGTGAGGTCGTGTTCGGCAATATCGGCAGCGCCGACCGTCTGGACTTCACCGTGATCGGCCCCGCGGTCAACGAGGTGAGCCGGATGGATGCGCTCAGCCATCTGCTGGACAGGCCGCTGGTGACCAGCGCCGAGTTCGCCGCGCACGATTGCGGTTTCGAGCTCGAGTCGCTCGGCTTCCATGTCTTGCGGGGCGTGCGCCGTCCGCGCGAACTGTTCGGCCTGCCGCGCAAGCGCCTGGTGGTCGAAAGCTAAAGCGTTCGGGGCGGCGTTTCAGGTGAGCTGATCGATCTGCTCGTCGGTCAGGGTGCCGGGCACCACCGTGATCGGGATGCGGAACGAACCGGACATCTCGCCGGCAAGCGACGTCACCAGAGGTCCCGGCCCGCCCTTGTCAGGCGAGGCGCCGAGCACGAGGATCCGGATGCCCGGGTCCTCTTCGATCAGCTTCAGCAGTTCTTCGTTCTTCTGGCCTTCGCGAATGATCAGTTCCGGCCGGATCTCCGTATCGTGGTAGGCCTGTCCGGCCAGGCCCTGCAGCAGACGCTCGGCCTCCTCGCGCGCTTCCTCGCGCATCATCTCGCCGACGCCCATCCAATGCTGGAAATCCGGCGGCTCGACCACATGCAACAGCGCAACGCCACCGCCCACGCGGCTCGCCCGGCGCGATGCGAAACGCAGCGCGACCTTGCTTTCCGGCGTGTCGTCGACGACGACCAGGAACTTGTTGGAGCGGTCGGGTGCGACCGGCCCGGATTCGCTCATGGTTTGGCCCCCAGATGCAGCGGCAATCCTGCCCCGACTCACGTCGAAGTGCAAGACAGAGCGTTTTAAACACAACCCTTACGAGTGCGTTTCTATCCGCTACTTAAGCAGAATGTTGGTGATTTCCCGAAGCTGCGTACGCGCCCGCAGCAGGTAGAAACCCTGGGCCACAAGATGGCTCGGCATGAACTGGCCGTCGGGGCTGCCGTTGACCACCACCCCCGGGTCGAGCGATGCGGCCTTGCGCATGCTGTCCAGCATTTGCGACCAGGCGGTGTTCAGTTCGCGTTCCCGGATCACGTTCTCGAAATCGCGGCCGAGCTCGCGCAGCAGCATGTAATAGGCGTAGGTCTGGCCCTTGATGCCGTAGAACAGATCGTCGGCGCGCAGATCGATGAACGAGCCGGCCTCGGCGGACACATGCTGGTCCAGCACGGCCGAAGACGAGCCGATATCGAGCGCGATGCGGTCGAGCGTCGCCATCAGGTTGTCGCCGCGCCGCTCGAAAACCGCCGAGCCGCCGGCAAGGCGCTGGTTATAGCGCCGAAGCGACTCGATCGCCTTCTGATACTGTTGCTCCGACGCCGCCGTGGGCATCAGCGAGATGCTCGGATCCCAGACCCATTTAGTGCCGGAATACTGCAACAGACCCGCCGCTTCCTGCAGATCGGTATCGGTCTGCGACGAGCCCCGGGTGCGGCCGAGCTGATCGGTCAGTTCGAAGGCGAAGCGGGCGACGGCGCCGACGATGCCCTGCTGGTAGTTCGGCATATTGTCCAGCGCGGCGCTCGGCACGAAAAACGGGTCGTTCGCCGTCCAGCGATTCTGGTTGATCTCCCGGTCGACCAGGGCCGCGGCCATGGCGACGGCGTGCGAGCCGCCTTCCGGCGCGGCCGGTTCCGCGATGAAATCGGTCTGATCGCTGATCTTGTGGATCCAGACCATGCCGATCGGGTAGTACAGCACCAGGATGGCGGCGATCACCGCGGCGGCAATGCCGATGCTGCGGCGGCCGACGGACTCGCTGACCCTGCCGCGGAACGTCAGGCGTTCCCTCACGTCGCTGCCGAATTCGGCCAGGCGCATCGACCAGCTCATCGCTTCCTCTCGCAACTCTCTTGAGTCAGATGGGTTGGCGCGGCTGCCGGCGCAAGCACCGGCGCCGCAAGAGGGCGCGGGTTAGGGCCTTAAGAAACCGACGATCTCCATCACATCCTTCAAAATCGGCTCGGCGATGGCCGCGGCCCGTTCCGCGCCCTCCTTCAGGATGGCGTCGACATGGCCGGGATCGGCGGTCAGGCGTTGCATCTCCGCGCCGATCGGCCCGACCTTCTCTACCGCCAGATCCGCAAGTTCCTGCTTGAAGCCGGCGAACTGGGTGCCCGCCACTTTGGCCAGCGCCTCCGGCCGGGAGATATCGGCCAGCGCCGCGTAGATGCCGACCAGGTTGTTCGCCTCCGGCCGCTTCTCCAAGTCCTCGATGGTCTCGGGCAGGGGATGCGGATCGGTGCGGGCCTTGCGGATCTTAAGCGCGATGGCGTCCGCGTCGTCGGTCAGGTTGATGCGCGAATAATCGGACGGGTCCGATTTCGACATCTTCTTGGTGCCGTCGCGAAGGCTCATCACCCGGGTCGCCTCGCCGAAGATCAGCGGCTCGGTGATCGGGAAGTACTCGACCCCGTAGTCGTGATTGAACTTCTGCGCGATGTCGCGGGTCAATTCCAGATGCTGCTTCTGGTCCTCGCCGACCGGCACGTGCGTCGCCTTGTACAGCAGGATGTCCGCCGCCATCAGATCGGGATAGACATAGAGCCCGACGGACGCGTTCTCCCGATGCTTGCCGGCCTTTTCCTTGAACTGGGTCATCCGGTTCAGCCAGCCGATGCGGGCGACGCAATTGAAGATCCAGGCAAGCTGCGCATGCCCGGCCACGGCGCTCTGATTGAAGATGATCGACTGTTTCGGATCGACCCCGGCGGCGAGGTAGCTGGCAGTAACGTGGCGGGTCTGCTCGGCCAGCAGTTTCGGGTCCTGCCACAAGGTGATCGCGTGCAGGTCGACGACGCAGTAGATGCAGTCGTAGTCGTCCTGCAGGCGGACGAAGTTGCGGATCGCGCCGAGATAGTTGCCAAGCTGCATGGCGCCGGACGGCTGCACGCCGGAAAAGATACGGTTCATGGTGCTGAGCCCTGTATGGATTTAACTGAAAGCGGGTGACGTCGGCGCGAAGCGCCGGAAGATTAAGAGAAGTGGCGCCAGACGCGCCAGAGCCGATGCCGCGGCTTGGCCCAGCCGAGGCAGGCGGTCGATCCGTCTTGGAACGCGCTTAGGACGTCCATCGTTTCGCAACCAATCTCAATATGCTGCTTCCAGTTGCCCGATCCGACGCCGCGAACCGGGCAGCGACGTTATCGCGCGCGCTGGGCCCGCGGTCAACCGCTATGCCGCGCGGCCCCGCATCAGGCCCTTCAGGTCGCCGAGCCTGGCAGCCCCGGTAACCTGCGCCGCAAGGCCGAACAGCGCCAGGCCGACCGCGACCAGCCCGGCCAGCGCCAGGCTGCGTTCAACCGCATTGCCGGCAAGCGGCCCGGCCAAAAGATAGGCGGTCCCATAGAGGCCAATCGCCATCACCGCCGCCGCCGCCAGGGTGCGGGGCAGGCGCGATTTCAGCCGGGTATCGGCGACAAGCTGACCCCGCCGCCACAGCACATAGCCAAGCAGGCCGCAATTCAGCCAGGCGGAGAGCGCAGTGGCCAGCGCCAGGCCCGCATGTTTCAACGGGATCATCAGGATAACGTTGAGGATCACGTTGGCGATCACCGCGACGACCGCGATCTTGAACGGCGTCCGCGTGTCCTGCCGGGCGAAGAAGCCGGGCCCCAGCACCTTGATCAGCACATAGGCCGGCAGGCCGACCGCATAGGCCTGCAGGGCGAGCGCGGTGGCGGCGCTTTCGGCCGGACCGAACGCGCCGCGCTGGAACAGGACGGAGATCAGCGGCAGCGGCACCACGGCCAGCGCCACGGCGGCGGGTACGGTCAGCAGCAGGGCGAACTCGATCGCCCGGTTCTGACTGTTCAGGGCGTTGCCGGCCTCGTTCGCCGCCACCTGGCGCGATAAGAGCGGCAACAGCGCGGTGCCGACGGCGACCCCGACCACGCCGATCGGCAATTGGTTCAGCCGGTCGGCGTAATAGAGGTAGGAGACGGAGCCCGACGGCAACAGCGAGGCCAGGAACACGTCGACCAGCAGGTTGACCTGGGTGACGCCCGCCGCCATCGCCAGCGGCAGCAACAGGACCAGCAGCCGCTTGATCTCCGGCGACAGCGTCGGCCAGGGCAGGCGGAGCGCCATGCCCGCGCGCTGACAGGCAACCACGATCCAGAGGAACTGAACGATGCCCGCCGCCGCAACGCCCCAGGCCAGCGCATGGCCGGCGGTCGGCAACCGGGACGACAAGAACAGCAGCGCGCCGATCAGGCAGACATTGAGCAGGATCGGCGCCGCCGCCGCGGCCGCGAACTTGCCGAGCGAATTGAGAAGCCCGCCCATCAACGAGACCAGGCTGATGAACAACAGGTAGGAGAAGGTCAGCCGGGCGAATTGCACCGTCAGGTCGAACTTCTCCGGATTGCCGAGGAAGCCGTAGGCCAGCCCGCTCATGATCGCCGGCATGCCGATCTGGAACAGCAGCACCAGCAGGAACAGCACGACCAGCAGCACGGCCAGCGTCTGTTCGGCGAAGCGGCGGGCCGCGGCGCGGCCCTGTGTCGTCAGCAAACCGGAGAACATCGGCACGAAGGCGGCGTTGAACGCGCCTTCCGCGAACAGCCGGCGGAAGAAGTTGGGCAGTTTGAAGGCGACGAAAAAGGCATCGGCCACGTCGCCGGCGCCGAGCAGGGCGGCGATCAGGATGTCGCGCGCGAAGCCCAAGACCCGGCTCACCATGGTGAGCCCGCCGACGGTGAGGATAGCCTTCAGGAACCGCATGGCGCGGGTCTTAGTCGAGATTCGCGGCGGAAGAAAGGCGGTTGCTGGGCCGGCGGCCGGCTTTGCAAGCGTGTACGAAACGCGATATTACGCCTACCAGGCCGCTAACAGCGTGGACATTGTCATGAAAGCCGTCATCGTTCCCGTCACCCCGTTCCGCCAGAATTGCTCGGTTCTCTGGTGCCCCGAGACCATGAAGGGCGCGGTGGTCGATCCGGGCGGCGACCTGGACCAGGTGCTGGCGGCGGCCAAGGAACATGAGGTCGAGATCGAGAAGATCCTGCTGACCCACGCCCATATCGACCATGCCGGCGCCACGGCCGAATTGTCGGAGCGCCTGGATCTGCCGATCGAGGGGCCGCATCGCGACGACCAGTTCCTGATCGACGCCATCGCCGATCACGGCGCCCGTTTCGGCTTTGTCGGCGCCCGCCCGTTCGAACCGACCCGCTGGCTGGACGGCGGCGACACCGCCGGCTTCGGCAAGGTCACCCTGGAAGTCCGCCATTGCCCCGGCCACACGCCCGGCCACATCGTGTTCTTCCACCGTCCCTCGAAGGTCGCCATCGTCGGCGACGTGCTGTTCCGCGGCTCGGTCGGCCGCACCGACCTGCCGCGCGGCGACCATGCGACGCTGATCAACTCGATCCGCAGCCAGCTCTGGCCGCTCGGCGACGACGTCACCTTCGTGCCCGGCCACGGCGACCTGTCGACCTTCGGCAACGAACGCCGGTCCAATCCCTACTGCTCGGATTTCGTCGAAGTCTGAATGTCGGCAGATGTGCGCTTTGCCACGTCGGCGGACCCGTCCGCCTGACATTATCTTCCCGGTTGCCGTTTCGAGAATAAGAACGGCCGGACAAATTTCCAAAACAGGGTAGCACACACCGCCATCGGCCCCGCGAGGGTTTGGTCAGATTGCATTGGCGCAAACAAAGGAGCGCGCCATGAAGGATGACCAAGAGCCATCCCGGCCGCGACCGAGCGGCGGGATCCTGCAGGCATGGCTGATCGCCGCATTGGCAATCGCGATGGTCTGGGTATTGTCGATCGTAGACAGCCGGACGCCCAACCGGCTGCTGCTCGAGATCGGCGAGAAACTGGCTGCCGGCCAATGATGCAGGGTCTTCAGGCGGTCGGTGCCTTGGCTTTCGGTTTCGGCTTGCGCTTGCGGCCCGCCGCGGCGGGTTTGCCGTCCGTTTTATCGGCCTCCGCCTTCTTCTTGGCGGCATCGGCTTTCTTCTTCGCTGCCGCGCGCTGTTCCGGCGTCATCAGCGCGTCGCGCAGTTCGCGCTCGATTTTCCTAAGCTTGCCGGCGTGGGTCACTTTCAGGCCGAACATGTCGCGTACGTAGAACACGTCGACCGCGCGCTCGCCGTAGGTCGCGATCCGCGACGAGCCGATGGAGAGCGACAGCCGGAACAAGGTCCAGGTCAGGTCGTGCAACAGGCCGGGCCGGTCGCGGCCGTTCACCTCGATTACCGTCCAGCTGTTCGACGCGTTGTTGTCGATCAGCACCACCGGCTCGACCGTAAAGATGCGCGTCCTGAGCGGGTATGACGTCGTCTGGTCGGACAACCGTTGCTGCGGCCTCAGGCTGCCGGACAGGGTCTGCTCGATGGCCGAGGAGAGCTTGGCCAGCTTGCCCGATTGCGCGAAGGCATTGCCCTCGACGTCCTGGATGAAAAAGGTGTCCAGCGCCATGCCGTCGGTGGTGGTGAAAATCTTGGCGTTGACGATGCTGGCGCCGGAAACCGCCATGGCGCCGGCGATGCGGCCGAACAGGCCCGGATGGTCGGCGGTATAGACGGTGACTTCGGTCACCGACTGGAACCGGTCGACCCGGGTCTCGATGGTCAGCGGCCGCTCGTTACGGTCGGCCTCGCGCATGATCCGGGCGTGGCGGACGTGGGTCTCGGTATCGGCGGACAGCCAATAGGCGTCGTAACCGCGCATCAAATGCGCGTCGACCTCCTTCTCCGTCCAGTCGGAGAGCGCTTCGCGAAGCTGCCGCTTCGCTTCCGCCGCGCGTGCTTCCCGGCCCTCGGTAATCAGGCCGCCGGACATCGCTTCTTCCGCCCGGTAATAGAGCTCACGCAACAGCTGGCCCTTCCAGCCGTTCCAGACGCCGGGCCCGACCGCGCGGATATCCACCACGGTCAGCACGATCAGCAGGCGGAGCCGTTCCGGGCTCTGCACCAAGGCAACGAAGTCCTCGATGGTCTTGGGATCGCCGAGATCGCGTTTGAACGCGGTCGAGCTCATCGCCAGGTGATAGAGCACCAGCCAGGCGACGGTCTCCGTTTCGGCCGGCTCCAGGCCCAGCCGCGGCCCGAGCTTCTCCGCCACCGCCGCGCCCAGTTCCGAATGGTCGCCGCCGCGGCCCTTGGCGATGTCGTGCAGAAACACCGCCAGGTACAGCACCCGGCGCGACAGCACCTTGTGAATGATCTCGTTCGACAGCGGATGGTCCTCGGCCAGCAAGCCCTGTTCGATCCGCCACAGAATGCCGATGGCGCGGATGGTGTGTTCGTCCACCGTATAGTGGTGGTACATGTCGTGCTGGGTCTGGGCGACGACACGGCCGAAATCCGTGATGAAGCGGCCGAGCACGCCGGCCTCGTTCATGCGGCGAAGCGTCGTTTCCGGATTCTTCTTCGATGTAAGGATATCCAGGAACAGCCGGTTGGCCTCCGGGTCGGCCCTTAGCTTCCGGTTGATCAGCCCGAGGCTCGGCCGGATCAGGCGCAACGCGTTGGGGTGAACGTCCAGGTCCCGTTTTTGCGCGACATGAAACAGCCTGAGCATCTTGACGGGATCGGCCGCGAAGGCGTCGTCGCGCAAAACATTCAGCCTGCCGCCTTCGGCGCTGAAGCCCTCGACCTCCCGCCCGCGCAGGCCGATCCGGGGCAGCCGGAGGCGCGGCTTGCGGCGATGCTGTTCCTCCAGCGCGGTGCAGATGATCCGGGTCAGGTCGCCGACATCCTTGGCGGTCAGGAAATAGTGCTTCATGAAGCGTTCGATGCCGCGCGCGCCGGCCCGGTCGGTGTAATTCAGGCGAAGCGCCAGTTCCGGCTGCACGTCGAAGGTCAGCCGCTCCTCCGGCCGGCCTGTCAGGTCGTGCAGATGGCAGCGCACCGTCCACAGAAAACGATGCGCCTTGACGAAACGTTTGCGTTCTTCCGCCGTCAGCACGCCGCGTTCGACCAGTTCCGACACGTCCTCGACCTGATAGAGGAACTTGGCGATCCAGTAGAGGGTGTGCATGTCGCGCAGACCCCCTTTGCCTTCCTTCAGGTTCGGTTCGACCACATAGCGGGAATCGCCGTAGCGCTGATGCCGCTCGTCGCGTTCGGCGAGCTTCTGTTCCAGAAACGCCGGCCCACCCTTGGCCACCACCTCCTTGCGGTAGCGCGCCTTCAGGTCCTGGAACAGCTCCTGGTCGCCCCAGATATAGCGGGCTTCCAACAGCGCCGTTCGGATGGTGATGTCGGCCTTGGCGAGGCGCATGCAGTCGTCGACCGAACGGGTCGCGTGGCCGACTTTAAGGCCGGTATCCCACAACAGGTAGAGCATGTGCTCGACCACGCTCTCGCTCCAGGGGGTCTGCTTGTAGGGATGCAGGAACAGCAGATCGACGTCGGAATAGGGCGCCATCTCGCCGCGGCCGTAGCCGCCGACCGCGACCACCGACAGTCGCTCGCCGGCAGTCGGGTTCGTCACCGGATAGACGCAGCCGACCGTGTGGTCGTGCAACAGCCGGATCACCTGATCGACCAGGAACGACATCGCCCGCGCCGCCACGTCGCCGCTTTCGCCCTGGTCGACCAGACGGCGGCGGATCTCGGCGCGGCCGTCGACCAAGGCCTGCTTCAACAGGTCGAGGACCGCATTGCGAAGCTCCGACGAATCCGGCGCATAATCGTCCTCCAACATCGCAAACTGCGCGGTGAGCGCCTTGCGGTCGATGATGTCGCGCTGGTTCCTGACGGGCTCCATCGGAAGATCCTAGCAGGTTGGTCCTGTACCTGCCTTAACTAGCGCGGTGGGGTGCTTTTTTAAGCTCGGCCATGCCGGCCCGCGCCCCCGTCCCAACCACGATTCTCTGGCGGGAGGCTTTACCGTCCCACTCCCCCACCCGGCCACCCACACCAGTATGCTTGATGGGTGGCCGGGTGGGGGAGTGGGACGGTAAAGCCGGAAACAGGAATCCCCTATTGCCCGATGGTCACGCCGCCGTCGACCGTCAGCGTCTGCCCGGTCATGAAGGCGCTGACGTCCGAGGCCAGGAACACCGCCGTACCGGCGATTTCCACCGGCTCGCCGATCCGGCCGGCCGGACAGGTCGCTTCGTAACGGCCGAGGATTTCCGGGTTTTCCCAGAGCGCCCGGGCGAAATCGGTGCGGATCAGGCCGGGCGCGATGGCGTTGGCGCGAATGCCCCTCTTGCCGTATTCGACCGCCAGGTTGCGCACCATCTGCATATCCGCCGCCTTGGAAATCGCATAGGCGCCGAGCACCGGACTGCCGCGCAGGCCCCCGATCGACGAGACGATGACGATCGAACCGCCGCCGGCCTCGATCATGTCCGGGATCGCCAGATTGCAGAGCCAGTGGTTCGACTTGATATTGACGTCCATGATCTTGTCGAAGGCGTCGTCGGGGATGTCGGCGCTGGAGCCGAAGTAGGGATTGACCGCGGCGTTGCAGACCAGAACGTTGATCGGGCCCAGTTGCTTGTGGGTCTCGGCGACCAGGTTCTCAAGCTGTTCCTTGTGGCTGACGTTGCAGGGAATGACGATGGCTTCGCCCGGCCCGTCGGCGCAGGCCGCATTGATCTCGGCGGCCACCTGTTCGCAGACGTCGGCCTTACGGCTCGAGACCACCACCCGCGCGCCCTGTTTCGCCATGGCCTCCGCGATCGCCTTGCCGATGCCTTTGCTGGATCCGGTGATCACCGCGACCTTGCCGGTCAGATCGAACATGCCTTCCCTCCCTGATGTCGATGCCCAATTGCCGGCGACCTTAGCCCTGCGCCCCCGCACTGTCGACCTCCGGCAGCAGCACCGCCGCGCCCTGCAACCGGCCTTCGCGCAAATCCGCCAACGCCCGGTTCGCCTGGTCCAGCGGATACGACGCGACATGGGTCCTGACCGGCACTCTCGGGGCCAGTTCCAGGAACTCGACCGCGTCGCGGCGGGTCAGGTTGGCGACCGAGCGCACCGTCCGCTCCTCCCACAGGATGCGGTAGGGGAAGGAGGGAATGTCGCTCATATGGATGCCGGCGCAGACGACGATGCCGCCCCGCGCCGTCGCCCGAAGCGCCGCCGGCAGCAGCGCGCCGACTGGCGCGAAGATGATCGCCGCGTCCAGCTCTTCCGGTGGCGCGTCCTCCGACGACCCGGCCCAGACCGCGCCGAGATCGCGAGCGAACGCTTGCGCATCCGTGTCGCCGGCCCGCGTGAACGCATAGACCGAGCGGCCCTGCCATACCGCGACCTGGCAGATGATATGCGCCGCCGCGCCGAAGCCATAGATACCGAGCCGCCTGCCGTCGCCGGCCATGCGGAGCGCGCGGTAGCCGATCAGCCCGGCGCAGAGCAGCGGCGCGGCCTCCGCATCGCCGTAGGCCGCCGGCAACGGAAAGCAATATCGTGCGTCGGCGACGGCATAGTCGGCATAGCCGCCGTCGATCTGATAGCCGGTATAGCGCGCCCGGTCGCAGAGGTTCTCCCGGTCCGACCGGCAGTAGGCGCATTCGCCGCAGGACCAGCCGAGCCACGGCACGCCGACCCGGTCGCCGACCGTGAAGCCGTCGACGCCGTCGCCCAGCGCCTCGACGATGCCGACGATCTCGTGGCCCGGCACGATCGGCAGTTTCGGTTCCGTCAGATCGCCGTCGACCACATGCAAATCGGTGCGGCAGACCCCGCAGGCCCTGACCCGGATCAGGATCTGGCCCGGTTCCGGCGCCGGCATCGGCAGGTCCATCTGGTGGAGGCGGCCTTCCGCTGCTGCGCGCATCGCCATTGCATGCATGGTTCACCCTTTCCTGCTGGGTGACGCTGGGGTCAGGTCTTTACTTTGCACCCGTCAAAGCAGGCCGACCGAAATTCGATCGGGTGCAAAGTAAAGACCTGACCCCCCTTCGGCATTGACCCGCCTCAATCGTCTTCGTCGTACAGCGCCTTTAGCTGATACAGCAGGTCCAGCGCCGCCCGCGGCGTCAGGTCGTCGGGGCGGATCTCCGCCAGCGCCGCTTCGGCCGCCGATTGGCGCGGCGCCGGCGCCGCCTGCTGCACGGTCGCCGAAAACAGCGGCAGGTCGTCGGCGAGGCGGGCGGCCGTGCCCGACTGTTCGCCCTGTTCCAGTTCCGCCAGCACCCGTTCGGCGCGCGAGACGACCGGCTGCGGCAGCCCGGCCAGCTTCGCCACCTGAATGCCGTAGGACCGGTCCGCCGCGCCCGGCGCGACCTCGTGCAGGAACACCACGTCGCCCTGCCATTCCTTGATCCGCATGGTGTGGTTGGCAAGCTGGTCCAGCTTGGCCGCCAGGGCGGTCAGTTCGTGATAGTGGGTCGCGAACAGGGCGCGGCAGCGATTGACGTCGTGCAGGTGCTCCACCGTCGCCCAGGCGATGGAGAGGCCATCGAAGGTGGCGGTGCCGCGGCCGATCTCGTCCAGAATCACCAGCGCGCGCGGGCCGGACTGGTTCAGGATCGCCGCCGTTTCAACCATCTCCACCATGAAGGTCGACCGGCCCCGCGCCAGGTCGTCGGCCGCGCCGACCCGGCTGAACAGCCGGTCGACCACGCCGATATGGGCGGCGGCCGCCGGCACGTAGGCACCGATCTGCGCCAGGATGGCGATCAGCGCGTTCTGACGCAGGAAGGTCGACTTACCCGCCATGTTCGGCCCGGTCACCAGCCAGAGCCGGCTTGCCTCGGTTCCAAGATCGCAGTCGTTCGGCACGAAGCGGGCGGCGTCGGCCGCCGCCAGGGCCGCCTCCACCACCGGATGGCGGCCGCCATCGATCCGGAAGGCGAGGCTGTCGTCGACCAACGGACGGCAATGCTGTTGTTCGATGGCGAGTTCCGCCAGCGCCGACGCTACGTCCAACGCCGCCAGCGCCTGCGCCGCCGCCGCGACCGCCGGGCCGCGTGCCGTCACTTCGCCGGCCAGGTCCTCGAACAGGGCCAGTTCCAGCGCCAGCGCCTTGTCGGCAGCGCCGCGGATCTTCTCGTCCAGCGCGGCCAGTTCGGTGGTCGTATAGCGCATGGCGTTGGCCATGGTCTGGCGGTGGATGAAATCCTCGGTCATCGACGGCGCGTGCTTCGGCGTCACTTCGATGTAATAGCCGAGCACGTTGTTGTGCCGGACCTTGAGCGACGCGACGCCGGTTTGGTCGGCATATTTCTGCTGTAGAGCCGCAACATGGCGGCGGCTTTCGTCGCGCAAGACTCGCAGTTCGTCCAACGCCTCGTCGTAGTGCGCCGCGATGAAACCGCCGTCGCGGGTGATGTTCGGCAGGTCGTCGGCCAGCGCCCGTTCCAGCCGGTCGACCAGAACCTCGTGGTGGCCGAGGTCGACCGCCGCCTGGCGGATGCCGTCCGGCCCAATATCGACGAGCGTCTCGCGCAGCATCGCCGCTTCGGCCAGCCCGTCGCGGATCGCCGCCAGGTCGCGCGGCCCCCCGCGGCCGAGCGAAAGCCGCGACAGCGCGCGTTCGATGTCCGGACAACGGCGCAGGATTTCCCGCACCCGTTCGCGCATTGACGCGTCATCGACAAAAAATTGCACCATGTCCAGGCGCGCGTTGATCGCGTCGGGGTCGGTCAACGGGCTCGCCAGGTGTGCGGCGAGCAGTCGCGCGCCGGCGCCGGTAACCGTGCGGTCGATCACCGAGAGCAGGCTGCCCTGGCGCTCGCCGGCCAGCGTGCGGGTAAGCTCCAGGTTGCGCCGGGTCGCCGCGTCGATCAGCAGAGCGGCGCCGGCGGCCTGCCGGCGCGGCGGCTTGATCAGCGGCAGGCGCCCCTTCTGTGTCAGTTCCACGTAATCGACCAGCGCGCCGGACGCCGCCAGTTCCGCCCGTCCGAACTGGCCGAACCCGTCCAAAGCCGCGACGCCCAACAACGCCTTCAACCGCCGCTCGCCGCCGGTACTGTCGAACCGCGCCGCGGGCAGCGGCGTTGTCGCGCCGGCGAAGTCTTCCAGCGCGTCCTTCAGGTCGTCTCGTCCGAACAGACCGTCGGAGACCAGCAGTTCGCCGGGGTCCAGCCTCGACAGGTCCGCCGCCAGATCGCTTGGACCCGTCGGCGCCACCGTGAAATCGCCGGTCGAGATGTCCAGCCAGGCCAGCGCCAGGTCGCCGCCGGCCCGTGCCAGCGCGGCCAGATAATTGTGCCGGCGCGCATCCAGCAGCGTCTCCTCGGTCAGGGTGCCCGGCGTCACGACGCGCACCACCTCGCGCCGCACCACCGATTTTGATCCGCGTTTCTTTGCCTCCGCCGGGTCTTCCGTCTGTTCGCAGACCGAAACCTTGAAACCCTTGCGGATCAGCCGCGCCAGATAGGCGTCCGCCGCGTGCACCGGCACGCCGCACATCGGGATATCGTCGCCCTGATGCCGGCCGCGCCGCGTCAGCGTGATGTCCAGCGCCGCGGCCGCCTTCACCGCGTCGTCGAAGAACAGTTCGTAGAAGTCGCCCATGCGATAGAACAGCAGGCTGTCGCCGGCATCGGCCTTGATTGCCATGTACTGCGCCATCATCGGCGACGGCGTGGCGGCTTTCGAAGAAGGTTTGGACAGGGTGGACGGGTTCGACGACATGGCCGGACACTATCATAAGGCGGCGTCAGGGGAAGGCGTGCCGCACCCAATCCCGATACGGTGATAGTCCAAACCCTTTCATTCTGCGGCTGTGCCCCACATAATCTTTATCCGTTGGCGTCCGGCCGCTCGCGTGGCCTGGGCGCCTTTTGACAAATGGGCGGTCGGACGCCGGCGTCCGACAGGCAAGCAGGGTTTACGGGAAGGCAAATCCATGAGTAACGACCGGGAAGACGACCTCTATAAAGAGGCATTGCAATTCCACGTGCGCGGGCGGCCCGGCAAGATCGAAGTGGTGCCGACCAAGTCCGTCGCGACCCAGCGCGACCTGTCGCTCGCCTATTCGCCCGGCGTCGCCGCGCCCTGCCTCGCGATCCAGAAGGACCCGAACCTCGCCTACGATTACACCGCCAAGGGCAACATCGTCGCCGTGTTGTCCAACGGCACCGCCGTGCTCGGCCTCGGCAACCTCGGCGCGCTGGCCGGCAAGCCGGTGATGGAAGGCAAGGCGGTGCTGTTCAAACGCTTCGCCGACGTCGACGGCATCGACCTGGAGATCGGCACCGAAGACGTGGACGAGTTCGTCAATTGCGCCCGCTTCCTGGAACCGAGCTTCGGCGGCATCAACCTGGAGGACATCAAGGCGCCGGAATGCTTCATCATCGAGCAGCGCCTGCGCGAGCTGCTGGACATCCCGGTGTTCCACGACGACCAGCACGGCACCGCGATCATCGCCGCCGCCGGGCTGATCAACGCGCTCGACCTGACCGGCCGCAACCTGAAGGACTCCAAGATCGTGATCAACGGCGCCGGCGCGGCGGCGATCGCCTGCGTCGAACTGATCAAGGCGATGGGCCTGCCGCACGATAACGCCATCCTCTGCGACTCCAAGGGCGTGGTCTACAAGGGCCGGGAAGAAGGCATGAACCAGTGGAAGTCGGCCCACGCCGCCGAGACCGACGCCCGCGACCTGGCAGAGGCGATGCAGGGCGCGGACGTGTTCTTCGGCCTGTCCGTCAAAGGCGCGGTCACCCAGGACATGGTCGCCAGCATGGCGGCGCAGCCGGTCGTGTTCGCCATGGCCAATCCCGACCCGGAGATCACGCCGGAAGAGGTCGCCGCGATCCGCGGCGACGCGATCATGGCGACCGGCCGGTCCGACTATCCGAACCAGGTCAACAACGTGCTGGGCTTCCCGTATATCTTCCGCGGCGCCCTGGACGTGCGCGCCACCACGATCAACGACGAAATGAAGATCGCGGCGGCGGAAGCGCTGGCCGAACTGGCTCGCCAGGACGTGCCGGACGAGGTCAGCGCCGCCTATCGCGGCGAGCGCTTACAGTACGGCCCGAATTACATCATCCCGGCGCCGTTCGATCCGCGGCTGATCTCGTTCGTGCCGCCGGCGGTGGCGCGGGCGGCGATGGCGACCGGCGTGGCCCGCCGCCCGATCATCGACGAGGCGGCCTACGTCAACGAACTGCGCGCCCGGCTCGACCCGACCGTCGACCAGTTGCAGCTGATCCTGGACAACGTGCGCGCCCATCCGAAACGGGTGGTGTTCGCCGAGGGCGAGGAGGAGAAGGTGATCCGTGCGGCGCTCTCGTTCCGCGCCGAAGGCTACGGCACGCCGGTGCTGATCGGCCGCGAGGATCGGATCCGCAACAAAATGGCCGAGATGGGCCTGTCCGGGGCCGAGGGGCTGGAGATCCACAACGCCCGGGAGAGCACCAACCGCGAACGCTATTACGACTTCCTCTATGCCCGGCTGCAGCGCAAGGGCTCGCTGTTCCGCGACTGCGTGCGCCTGGTCAACCAGGACCGCAACGTGTTCGCCGCCTGCATGGTGGCGCTGAACGACGCCGACGCCATGGTCACCGGCGTCACCCGCCGGTTCGGCGTCGCCTACGAGGATATCCGCCGCGTGCTGGACCCGCAGCAGGGCAAGCGCGTGTTCGGCCTGTCGATCGTGGTCGCACGCGGGCGGACCGTGTTCGTCGCCGACAGCACCGTGCACGAACTGCCGACCCCGGTGGAACTGGCCGATATCGCGGAGCAGAGCGCGGCGGTCGCCCGCAGCCTGGGCCACATACCGCGCGTGGCCTTGTTGTCGTTCTCCACCTTCGGCAACCCGATGTCCGACGTGACCGAGCGCATCCGCAACGCCGTTTCGCTACTGGACAGCAAGGATCTGGATTTCGAATACGACGGCGAAATGTCGGCCGACGTCGCGCTGAACCCGGAGGTGATGGCGCTCTACCCGTTCTGCCGTCTGTCCGGCCCGGCCAACGTGCTGATCATGCCGGCGCTGCATTCGGCCAATATTTCGTCGAAATTGATGCAATCCCTGGGCGACGGCTCGGTCATCGGCCCGCTGCTGGTCGGCCTGTCGCGCCCGGCCCAGGTGGTGCCGATGGGGGCCACCGTCTCCGATCTGGTCAACATGGCGGCGCTGGCCGCCCACGACGCGATGGTGTGAGCCGCTTTCGGCTCAACCTTTGCGATCCCGGACCCGGCCGCTGTACGCGTGTAGTTAAGGGTTTGCAAAGATTTTCGCCGCATTCTGCGCCAGGAAATGGCGCGCGGGAGATGCGGCGGGATGCCATTGGGCAGGTTCGGGTCCTTTAAAATCGGACGTAGCTGGCTGGTCTACGGGACCGGTGCGCTCGGCGTTGCCGCCGTCGCCGGTTTCGCCATGCTGATCACCTGGATGAGCGGCGCCGCGCTTCTGCAATGGGTCGCCGCCGGCATCGGCAGCGGCGCCGTTACCGCGGTTGTCCTCGCCCAGTTGATCCAGATGCTCGGCGCCGGCGACAAGCCGGACGACGAAGACGAAGATTTCGAGGAAACCGGCTCCCGAGCCAAAAGTCTGGCGGAAACGGCCGCGCCGGCCGAGAGCCCCGCCGACATCGCGCTCGAGGCGATGCCGCAGCCGGTGGTGATGTTCGATTCGGAAGACAAGCTGGTCTACTGCAACCAGGCCTATGCCGACCTGCTCGGCGGCGCGGGCTTGAGCGCCGGCGCGGCGTACGAAACGATGATCAGCGCGCAGCTTCGCAACGGCAGCATAGAGGTTGCCGACAACGCGGTGGACGAATGGCTGGCCGCGCATCTGGAGGCCCGCAAAAACCTGCCGTCCGCCGATGCCTGCACAATCGGCGAGCGGTCCTACCGGTTATCCAGCTATGCCGGCAAGGACGGCGGTGTCGTCACGGTCTATGAAGAATCCGCCGCGGACGGGGCCGCGCCGGCGGCAACCCCGGCACCGGCGCCCGCGCCGCCCGCGGCCGACGAGTCCGGCCGGGTCGGCGACCTGGAAGCCGAACTGAAGGCGCGGGAACAAACCATCGTCGACCTGAAGGCGCAGTTCGAGGAAGCGCATCAGGCCGTCGAGCAATCGATGCGGGACAAGGCGGCGGCCGTCGCCGAACTGAAGCGCCAGAAGGAAGCCGCTGTCGGCCTGCCGACGAACGGGGCCGGCGATGGGGAAGCGATGTCGGCGTTGAGCAACGACCTCGGCGCGCCGATCAATGCGATCATCGGCTATGCGGATATCATTCAAAGCGAGCTGTACGGCGAACACGCGGATTCACGCTACCGCGAATACGGCGACGAGATCTCCAAGAACGCGCAATACATGCTCGACCGGCTGACCGCCGCCGGCGTGCCCGTGGCAACCGCCATCGCCGAACCCTCTGTACCCGCAGCCCCCCAGGCCCCGGAACCCGCACCGGCCGCACCGCCCGCTCCTACTCCCGAGGAAGCGCCGGAACCCGCGCCGTCCAGCGAAGACCTGGCCAAGGCTGTGCGCTCCGCCCTGTCGCCGGAGCGCGAGGACCATCACCAGATCATGGCGCGCTGGAACCAGGACGACAGCATCCCCACCGGCCCGGCGCCCAAAGCCGAGCCGGCCGACAACGCCGACACCATGTCGCAGTGGAATAAAGAGTCGGCCTGACCCCTAGGACACCATCGCGTCGCGTTGCGCGGCAATCTCGCCGTCGCGGTCGTAGTGCGAGAAATAGCGCGACTTCACGTTCTCCAGCGGCACCACCATGAACACGTCCGTCGTGCCGAACTGATGATCGACCACCGCGCCGTCGCCGACGAAACCGCCGAGCCTCAGGTAAGCCTTGATCAGCGGCGGCAGTGCGTGCAACGCTTTGCGTAACGGTATCTGCTCCGCCGGCATCAGGTTCATTTCCGAACGCAGATCCAGCAGCGCCCGGGCCATCAGCGCCGGCGGCGCCAGATGGTTGTGATAGAGGTAGGAAAGCGGCAGCGCCAGTTCGGCGGGGTCGCGGCCGGGCAGGCTGGCGCAGCCGAACATGGTGGTGATCTTGTGCTCGCGCACGAAGTTGGCGATGCACCGCCACAGCAGATGGATCGTCGCGTTGGTCCGGTAGTCCGGATGCACGCAGGACCGGCCGAGTTCCAGCAGGCCGCCAAGCGTCTCGCCGCGCGTCAGCAATGCCGAGAGGTCGTATTCGCCGGCCGAGTAGAAGCCGCCGTTCTGTTCGGCGACTTCCTGGCGATGCACCCGGTAGGTGCCGACCACGGCGTCGTCCGGCGGCCGGGCATGGTCGATCACCAGCATATGGTCGCAGAGCGGGTCGAACTGGTCGAAATCGCGGCCGGCGGCGGCCATCGCCGCGGTCGGCCGGGCGCTCATTTCCTCGTAGAACACGCGGTAGCGCAGCTTCTGCGCGGCATAGACATCCCGCTCGTCGCGGGCGAGCCGCACCTCAAGGGTGCCGGCAACGACCGCCAGGTCGCCTCGGTCGGCCTCCGTATCGGTAGACAGTTCGCTTCGCATTCCAAGCCTCCCGCCGCAGCGCTTCACTTGGCTTTCGCCCCGAATCGGCCGGGCGAACCCGGCCATGAATCCCCATTGCTAGTTGGGGATTGTTACAGGACTGTGCAATGCGACCGGCCTTCCCCCTAACCCCCCAGGCGCGAACCGGTCATGAAAACAACGCCATGCCTCTTGTTGCCGGGCTTCTCCGGCAGGCCAAGGCACGGCGTTGTCGGATATCTTCTCGGCAGAACCCCTGCCGCCAGCCTTAGCTGGGCTTCTTCACTTCCTGCGGAACCGCCGGCTTGCTCGGCGCCGGGGTCTGCAAAACGGTCTTCTGTTCGGATTGGGCGGAATGGCCATAGCCGCATCCGCTGCCGGCGAGTACCGGCGTCGCAAAGGCCAGCGACACCAACACCGCCACGGGGACAGCAAGCTTCTTCATTACCAGGCTCCTATCCACTATCGACTCGATGAGTCTAACGTGGTGCCCTAGGGCGGTCAAACGAAGTCGAGTACAGAGAACGTGCAATCGCGATGGTGGAATCGTACCTGCAGGCCCTGCGAACGTTGTTACGCGACGCGTCGATGGACGCCGACATCGACTGCAGACATTTCTTCAGCGGCGCGGCGGCCTATGTGGACGGCCGTATCTTCATGACGCTCACGCCTACAGGCCTGGCGCTGAAACTGCCGAAACTGTCGCGCACCAAATTACTCGGCATGGGCGGCGAACCGCTCCGCTACTTTCCCAACGCGCCGGTCAAACAAGACTACGTCGTGGTGCCGCCGGACATCGCCGAAAACCGAAAGGCGCTCGCCAAATGGATCATCGAAAGCATCCGCTACGCGCGGACCCTGCCGAAGCCTCGGAAGGCGAAATGATTCCGTCATCGCGAGGCCCAAAGGGCCGCGGCGATCTGGAAAACATAGAGCACGGCTTCCCGAGATTGCGTCGCTCCGCTCGCAATGACAGCAGGTTACCCTAGCAATTCGGCCACAACATCCCGATAAATCGCCGCGACATCCGCGCCGAAACAGCAGAACACAACGCCCTGCGGGGCCGCGCCGCTATCGAGATGGTCATTCACGGCCCCGACGGCGATCCGCGTCGCCGGCTCCAGCGGATAGCCGTAGACCCCAGTGCTGATTGCCGGAAAAGCAACCGTTTCGACGTTCAGCCCGGCCGCGATCTCCAGCGACCGGCGGTAACAACTGGCCAGCAAGTCCGGCTCGCCGGAACCGCCGCCCTGCCAGACCGGCCCGACGGTGTGAATGACGTGTGTCGCCGGCAGCCTGTAGCCGGCCGTCGCCTTGGCGTCGCCGGTATCGCAGCCGCCGAGCGTCCGGCACTCATTCAGCAGTTCGGGCCCGGCCGCGCGGTGGATCGCCCCGTCGACCCCGCCGCCGCCGAGCAGGCTGGTATTCGCCGCGTTGACGATGGCGTCGACCGCCAGCCGGGTGATGTCGCCCTCGACCACTTGCACGCGCTCATCCATCGCCCGCTTCTCCCTGCAAGGCCGGGCGCGTCTCCGAACCGCGCCGTGTCAGCCACCAGAGCAGTATAAGGCCAGGCAATGCCGCGGCGGCGGTCAACAGGAAGAAATCGACCCAGCCGAGCCAGTCGGCCAGATACCCGCCGGAGGAGCTGAACCAGGTCCTGGCCGTTGCCATGAACGAGGTGAGCAGCGCGTACTGCGTCGCCGTGTAGGAGAGGTTGCAGAGCGACGAAAGGTAGGCGACGAACACGGCGGTGCCCATGCCGCCGGCCAGGTTTTCCAGGCCGATGGTCACGGCCAGCACCGCCATGTCGGCGCCGACCATCGCCTGCACCGCGAACATGAAGTTCGACACAAGCTGCAGCACGCCGCAGATCCAGAGCGAGCGGTACAGGCCCAGCGCGTTCATCATCCAGCCGCCGAGGAACAGGCCGGCGAAGGTCGCTGCCGTACCGAACAGTTTGACGACGTTGGCGATATCGATCTTGGTGAAGCCGATCTTCAGCAGGAACGGCGTCGTCATCACGCCGGCCAGGCTGTCGCCGAACTTGTAGAACATGACGAACAGCAGGATCACCAGCCAGCCGGGACGCAGCATGAACTCGGCGAACGGCGCGACCACGCCGGTATAGAGAAATCCCGCCGTGGTGGCCGCCGGCTTCGGCAGTGTCGGATGCCGGGCGACCCAGGCGTCGACCTGCGCTTGGCGCTCGGCCAAGTCGTCGGTGACGGTCGTCTTCGGCTCCGGGTTCAGCAGCACCACCGCCATGCCGAGCGCGATGCCCAGCGTCATCAGCATGTAGGTCGTCGACCAGCTTACGTATGTCGCGAGGTAGAGCGCGCCGGCGCCGGACACGACCATGGCGATGCGGTAGCCGTAGACATAGACCGCGGCGCCGGCGGCAAGTTGGCGCTCCTCCAGGATTTCGATCCGGTAGGCGTCGATCACGATATCCTGGCTGGCCGACATGAACGCGACCGTCACCGCCAGCAACGCCGTCACGCCGATATTGTTGACCGGATCGCTGACCGCCAGCGCCAGGATCGCGGCGATCAGGATGACCTGCGTCGTCAACAGCCAGCCGCGCCGCCGGCCGAACGCCCTGGTGATTGGCCCAAGCGGCATCCGGTCCATCATCGGCGACCACAGGAACTTCAGCGCATAGGGCGTGCCGACCGAGGCGAACAAACCGATGGTGCCGAGCGACAGCCCCTCCTCGGTCAGCCACGCGGCCAACGTGGTGCCCGTCAGGACCAGCGGCATACCGGAGGAAAACCCGAGCAGCATCACCGCGATGATGCGCGGCTCGCGGTAGACGGCGAGGGCGGTTAGCCAACGGGGCATCGAGCCATCCGAATCGGCGGTAAGATGACCCGTGTTCTAGAGCATAAATCCTTTCGCCTGAACTAAAGTCTTGGTCAGACGGCGTCCGAAACCGGCGAGCGGCTCGGGCCCGTTCCGGGCAGATTGCCGTCTCGTCGCCGCTGCAAGTAGAGTCCCCGCCCGTGCCCAAACATCAAAAAATGTTCTACGGCTGGAAGATCGTCGCCTGCGCCTTCCTGATCGCCCTGTTCGGCTGGGGCCTCGGCTTCTACGGCCCGGGCATTTACCTGGCCGCGCTCGGCGACCTCTACGGTTGGACGGCATCTACCGTCGCGACCGCGATCACCGGCTACTACATCGCCAGCGGGATCATCACGATCCATGTCGGCGACGCCTTCGACCGCTTCGGCCCACGGATCGTCGTCACCGTCGGCACAATCGCCATGGCATTGGGCGTCGCCGCGCTCACCTGGGTGACCCGCCCCATCGAACTGTACGGCGCTTTCCTGATCATGTCGGTCGGCGTCTCGACCATGAGCGGCGCGGCGATCAACTGCATCGTCGCGCCGTGGTTCGAGGCGAAACGCGGCCTCGCCATCAGCATCGCGCTGAACGGCGCCAGCGCCGGCGGCGTGGTGATCGCGCCCCTGTTGATCCTGCTGATCGACGCCTTCGGTTTCGCAACCGGCTTGCGCATCGGCGCCGCCGCGATGCTGGTCATGCTGTTGCCGATCGTCGCCGCCCTGCTGCATCACCGCCCGGCGGATATCGGGCTCAACCCCGACGGCGCCCCATCGGCTCCGCAAACGGATCGCCCCGCCGCGCCGGACCGTCCCTGGCGTCGCGCCGAAATCTTCGGCCATCTCAACTTCTGGACCATCGCCCTGCCCTTCGCGTTCGGCCTGATGGCGCAGGTCGGCTTCCTCACCCACCAGGTCGCCTTCCTGAAACCGGTCCTGGATGCCGACGGCGTCGCGCTGGCGGTGGCGCTGACCACCGCCGCCGCCATCGTCGGTCGGGTCGGGACCGGCCTGGTGATCGACCGCGTCGACCGCCGCGCCGCTGCCTGCGCCACCTTGCTGCTGCAGGCCGCCGCCGTTGCCCTGATGGTCGTGGCACCCGGCGAGACGGCTTTGTTCGTCTACTGCACCGCCTTCGGCCTCGGCGTCGGCAACCTGATCACCCTGCAGGGTCTGATCGTGCAGGTCGAGTTCCCTCCCGCCCAGTTCAGCCGCATCGTCAGCCTTATCATCGCGATCAGCCAGTTCACCTTCGCCTTCGGCCCCGGCGTCATGGGCTGGCTCCGCGACTGGCAGGGTTCCTACGCCCCGGCCCTGATCTTCTGCGTCGTCCTACAGGTCGCGGCCGCCGCGGTGGTCATGATCCGCCGCCGTGCTATCGTCCCCGCCGATGAGCATGCCTGACCGAACCCTCGCCGCGCTCGACAGCGCAGCGGAACATCACCGCACCGCCTGGGACGGCGGCGAAATGACGTGGCGATCCTGGGGCACGGGCGAGCCGCTGGTCCTGCTGCACGGCGACTTCGGCTCCTGGACCCACTGGTTCCGCAACATCGACCAGCTAGCCGACCGATACCGCGTGATCGCGGCGGACATGCCGGGCTACGGCCAGTCGGACATGCCCGACGGCGACTATACGACCGAACGGGTGGCGGCCATCCTCTCATCCGGCCTTGCCGAAATCGTCCCGCCGTCGCAAACCTACCGCCTCGCCGGCTTCTCCTTCGGCGGCATCGTCGCCGGCCACTTGGCGGCCCGCGACGGCGACCGCGTCACCCACCTGGCCTTGATCGGCCCCGGCGGCTTCGGCATCCACCGCGCCGACCAATTGCCCGCAATCCGCCGCCCACCGAAAAACCCAACACCGGCCGACATCGCCGAAACCCACCGCGCCAACCTCGCCGCCCTGATGATGGGCGACCCGGCCCAGGTCAACGACCTCGCCATCCACATCCAACACGAAAACATCCGCCAGGCCCGCGCCCGCTGCGGTTCGATCCCCGAAACCGACGCCCTCTGGCGCGTCCTCCCCGACGTCACCGCCCACCTCTCCGGCATCTGGGGCACCCGCGACGCCTTCGCCGGCCCGCACACCCCGACTGTCGCAAAGATGCTCAGCGACTTACGGCCGGACATCAACATCCGCCTGATCGACGGCGCCGGCCACTGGGTGCCTTATGAAGCCGCCGATACCGTCAACGCCATGCTGTTGGAGATGCTGGCCACTGAGAGCCCCCACACGCGCGGTGATCCGGACCCGGCACCAAGGTAAGCCCCTCCGCTTAGCGTGATGTAGTGTCGCCCAAACCCTGAATAATCTCAGCGATCGGCCCAAGAAGTTCGAAATTCGGTTCTTCGCTCAATGTTTCGCAAGCCTCAAGGTAGTCACGACAAAGCGCACCCACTACCTGCATGTGAGCGGCCGGCAATGCAATGAAAGCCGGCCTCAGGACCCCAATCCCTTCTTCGAAGACCCCCGTAGCTTCGACGATTCTCTCAAGGCCTACTAGAACAGACCCTAGTGTGCCTAGAGAGGTCGCCAAGTCAGGCCGGAACGCGTTCGGGTGAGACGCAGCGAGATCGCGGTAGATCGTCACCGCCTCCTCGGCCGCCGCAAGCGCCTCCTCCCGACGCCCGAGGCCGCTTAGGAAGCCCGCCAGGTTGTTCAGCGACGTCGCCAAGTCGGGACGGTACGCGTCCGGGCGCGACGCAGCAAGCGCACGGTAGATCGTCACCGCCTCTTCGGCGGCCGCAAGCGCCTCCTCCCGGCGCCCGAGGCCGCTCAAGCGGTTCGCCAGGTTGCTCAACGACATCGCCAGGTCGGGACGGAACGCGTCCGGGTGCGACGCAGCGAGCGCGCGGCGGATCGTCATTGCCTCCTCGGCGGCCGCAAGCGCCTCCTCCCGGCGCCCGAGGTCGCTCAAGCGGTTCGCCAGGTTGTTCAGCGACGTCGCCAAGTCGGGACGGAACGCGGCCGGGCGCAACGCAGCGAGCGCGCGGCGGATTGTCATTGCCTCCTCGGCGGCCGCAAGCGCCTCCTCCCGGCGCCCGAGGTCGCTCAAGCGGTTCGCCAGGTTGTTCAGCGACGTCGCCA